>QHWT01000028.1 GCA_003222675.1 Acidobacteriota bacterium
GGATTTGTGGTGTTACAGCGCGTGAGCTGCACAATTCGTAATTTACTTATACGGTAAAGGTTGTGGCGCTGGCGTAACGGGTCGCCTGCTCGCTGAGGCGTAACACGACAGAATCGCGTGCCCGCAGGAAACAGGTGCAGGTTGATCGTTGTCGCGGCTGCTGTTCAGGCACGTCCGGGGAGCAACGAACGCAACGTCTTGCCTGAGCTATCGGGGCCCCCGCGACGGGTGAGGGCAAACAGGGACGCCGTTTCGAGAGCCGTTCCGGGCGTTACGCATAATACGTTCCCCTGCAGATGTCGTCCGCCTGCACAATTGTTCGATATGTCAGTCAGATTGTTGGTCGGGGCAGGATCATTTCTACTACTGATGGCCTGCGGGATGTCGAGTACTTGGCTCTCTTACCGAATGAGTGACGAAGTCAACGCCAGGTTGCCGAAGGAGCAGCAGATCCCTGCGTTTGCTGGTGCTGGCCCGTTCACCTTCGCTCGCGTACGGAAACTCCATCGCCAGATGTATCCTGATAGTAATCTTCCGTTCTCCATAGACTGCTTTGTTGCTGTCGGCGGAGTCTCGGCCGCTGCCCTAGCCTACGCTGTCGGTATTTTCGGCTGATCAGACCATGAATGCGGTGTCTTGTCACTGCCACAGCGGCTGGGTATGTGAGCAGCACCCGGACGAAGCGTACGGACGGCGTTCGCGGCGGCGTTTGGTCCGCCACAACGCAACTTCTTAGCCGTGGTTGCGGGGTCTGCGCGTGCCGTCGCGCCCGACGATGGTGACGGTCGTCGCGCCGATGCGGGCGATCAGATCGAGGCCGGCCCACCGACAGGGCACCGAGTACACCGCGCCCTCGAGACGCACGAGCGCGCGCGGCGACACGGTGCCGATCGTCGTCGCCTCCGCGACAAATGCCGACGGGAGCGAGCGGAAGTGCGGCGTCTCCTCGGTGAAGCGAATCCCGATCGTCTGTCCCGCCAGGTCACGGCCGGTTTCGAGCCGCGCGTCCATGCGCGCCAGAAGGGTCTGATTGATCGCATCAAGTGTCGGCGCGCTCGGGATCGGCACCAACGCCTGGCGCCGCAGCGCTTTGCCGCGGGCTTCGACGCCCCCTTTATCATGCCCTTCACCGGGCCGGCAAAAGCACGGCTCAAATAGATAATGCGAGGCGAGCGCAGCAAATCGCGGCGTCAGGGCCCGCTCCCCGCCGACGAGGATCCGCACCACCGCGGCGCGCAGATTGTCGTACGCCAGCCGACCGGGCACCGCGCCGAAGTGCGCGAAGGCTCGGACGTGGCCATCGAGGAAGCTGATTTGGTCCTGGCGCTCGTAGATCCACGCGAAGTCGCGGCCGGAGTACATCAGCCGCATCAGGAAGAGCCACGCCTTGCGCCGCGTCCCACCGATCTCGACGAGCACCTCGAAGAAATCGACTTCGGCGAGGTCGCCGGGCCGATACGTCAGCGGCACGAAGACCTCGCGGCGCCGGCGCTTCCATTCGGCGACAGCCTCCTTGACGAGGGTGACGCCCACGCGATGGCTCTCTCCGACGAGCAACTCGTGCAGCCGTGTGGCAGTCAGCTGCTGCTTGCCGCCGGTCCACTGCGCCGTTCGGCGAGCAGGGCTTCCACACGAGCGCTGACCTTGTCCCACACCGGCCGCGGTCGCGGCGCCGATTCCTTCCGGATCGGCACTGCTTCTTCCACGTACTTCCGGACGGTAACCCGTGAAATCCCAAATTCTTTGGCGATCTGCCGTTGGGAGCGGCCTTCCACCAACACTTTGTGACGAATGACATGTACCTGGTCCACCTTGAGCATCCCTTCCAGCGAACCCCGGAGCGACCACGCTCCGCAAGCCCGCCATCAGGCCCTCAGGTGGATCAGTTTCCGAGCGGCAAGTGGATCACTTTCCGAGCGGCGCGCCCAGCAACCCTCATACGGCCTCCAGTTCGCCTGCCTCGCGGAGGCTGATGAACAGTCCACCATCTGCCAGGACAAGCGAATCGAGGACGCCGATCCCGAGCAATTGGCCACACTGCCTGAGGCGCCTTGAAAGCGTGATGTCGTCAGGAGATGGCGAGGGATCGCCAGACGGGTGATTGTGAACAACGATCAGCGCCGCGGCGTGATGCAAAATTGCGATCAGGAACACCTCGCGCGGATGTACTACCGTCGCGTCCAATGTGCCGACGCTGACAACATCCCACGCGACTACGCGGTGCCGTGTGTCGAGCGAGAGCACGCCAAAATGCTCAACGATCTTTCCTGCGAGGAGCGGCGCGACGACGCCGACGGCGTCTTTGGCGGTCACAATCTGAGGCCGCTGCCCGGCGGGAGTGTGCGTTACGGTGCGATACGAAATCTGCAGCTCACGGAGGCGCATCACAGCACCTCCTGCTGGACTGAGACGAACGTCGGTGTCATTTGTGCCTCCTGCCCGCCGTTGGCGAGGGAAGGCCGATCAGCCACGATATGATCCTCGCAGCCTCCCGGCCAACTCGGTTTTGGTCGTAAGGTTAGGGGCGCTCGACGTGTTACCAGCACGCGGGCGTCCCGCTTCGTTCAACGCTTCTTTTGC
Organism: Acidobacteriota bacterium; assembly: GCA_003222675.1. Classification (GTDB taxonomy): domain Bacteria; phylum Acidobacteriota; class Vicinamibacteria; order Vicinamibacterales; family 2-12-FULL-66-21; genus QHWT01. The sequence continues at coordinate 2,581 of QHWT01000028.1, forward strand.
CCCTTCGCTCCTTTCAGTCGGATTCTTTTCGACTCGATCCAAGCGGCAAGCGCTCTCCGAGCCTGTTCCGATTCAGAGATCCCGTCTCGCTTCTTGATTGCTCGGAGCGCCTGCTTCATCTCGGGTGTGATTACGAAATTGAATAGGAGACGATCTGCCACAGGTGAACAATATACACTTATCTTTACTTATCAAGATGCGAACCAGGCGACCGGATGGAAGCACGACACCCTTCCGGGTGCGCATGGGGCCAAGCTACGTCCGTGCGCTCGCGGCGACCGGTACAAATCGTCGCGGCGGGATCGTTGGGGGTGAGGGCGGTGTGATATCCTGTAGGCACCCCAACACATCCGAACCCTGGGAGATCCAATGCCAGAACTTCTGCGTCCTGCGGCACAAATCCGACAGGGCAACCTCACAATTTACGCGACTTCGCTTCGGGTGCGCGACCTCCGGCAGCCGAATTTTTACAAAATCGAAACGCTCGACTCCGACGAGGGCTCGGGTTACCAGCGCCTACTGAATGAGGCAAGGGCCAAACGACTGGCGGATTATCTCGGAGATGCGCATAAGGCGGCGGAAGCGTTCCTTCCCACGTCGATTTTCCTCGCTACAGACAAGCTCGTGCCGTTCGACACGGCGACAAACGTAGTGCGAATCGACCACGACAAGATCGGGTCTTTCAATGTTGTTGATGGTCAGCATCGCATTCGGGGGTGGTCTTGGCCGCTGAGCGGGACCCGTCGCTGGACGACTTCGAGGTCCCCGTCAACATAGCCGTGAATCTCGATCAGATCAGCCAGATGGCGCACTTCCTAATCGTCAACACGACGCAGAAGTCGGTTGACACCGCCATCGAGCAGCAGATCGTCGCGCGGCTCAGTCAGATGATTGATTTCGAGAAGACTCCCGTCCTACCCCGGTGGATTCAGCGGCAAGTGGACAAGGGTGAGGATGCTCGCGCCCTGAGGATCGTGCAATTTCTGAACACTGAAAAGGACTCGCCATGGTTCGGCAAGATCCGTATGGCAAATGATGACGACAGCGCAGGAGACGCGACGATCAACCAGAAGAGTTTCGTCTCATCGCTAAAGCGTTACGTGCTCACACCATCGAATCCGAATTCGGGTGAGACGTGGACGGTCGAAAAACAGCAGAAGATCCTAATGAACTACTGGCTCGCCATCGAGCGGATCCTCGTTGAACCGACCGACGAGACATCGATCATCTTCAAGACGAATGGCCTGCACATGTTTCATTCCGCGAGTCCGGCGATCTTCCTGCACCTCGCGAATCTGAAGGACTTTAAGGCCGACACCGTAGAGAGGCTGCTGCGCCACGCGTTTGAGAACCTTCCGACGGAGTACATCGGCGTCTCAGCCCCTGCATTTTGGAAGCGGGGCAGTACCGCATCAGGACTAAACCAAGCGGCGATCCGGAAATTCGCAACTGCCCTCGCGACGGCGATCCACAGTCACTCCGCCGCAGGGGACGCGGTGTCAATGTGAAGGTAGCGCAACTCGTTCCCTCGGTTCAGCAGCGAACCAGCTTCGAGTTGTACTCGCTGAATCGGATCGCGGACGCTGCTGGGTGTTATTGCCTCACCAACGCCTCGGGAGAGGTCCTTTGCGTCGGACAAGCTGTGTGCGTAAGGCAACGACTTCTACAACACTTCGACAGCGAGAAGCGATTGACGCTCACGAAAGACGGTCGGGTTTCCCTAGCGTGGTGGTGCGCCGAGGATCCGACTCGTCTCAGCGCCCTCGAACGTGGATGGCTGGAGTCCATTCGGCTTCGCGATGGTTGCCTGCCGTGTCTTAACCGCGTCAGTGCGCCCCTCTGATGTTCTTGCGGCGACAGAGAATTTAGCTGCGCTTGCACTTCAGTTGTTTGTCCTCACCGCGTGAGCGTGTCCGAGAGTACTGAGCTCATCATTCCCATGCGACAATTGAATATGTCGATCCTTCCCGGCGAACACTACACCGAAGAGAACCGCCCGTCCACGCTGCAAACATCGATTGCAGTATTGCAATGGATTCACTTCCGCCTCGACGGCCTTCGGATCGACAGGCTCGCGCAGAACAAACGGATACAGCTCGCATCCGGTTGCTGGCACATCGCCATCGAGCACAGCCAAGCTATTGTCGTTCTCATTGACCAAGGGCTGCACGGGTCGGCGCTCGCAATGCAACGTCCTCTAATCGAAGCGTATGCCCGTGGCCTGTGGCTGATGTACTGCGCAAGCGATGCCGACGTTGACGCCGCCGGGCGCGATCAGTTTCCGGGCATTAACCGTCTCACTAAGGATCTCGAACGGCCCGGCGCATCCGACTGGGTCGGTATCAAGGACATGTGGTGGTCACGGCTGTGCAGCTTCACGCATACGGGCTACCAGCAGATCGGCGCGCGGCTGACGGCGGAGGGTCTGGGATATGCCTACGACGACGGCGAAATCAGTCAGGCGCTCGGATGAGCCGATGGTATCGGATTGCTCACGGTGATTGCGTTTGCGAGAGTGGCCGAAAACGAGATGCTGGCCCGAGAGGCGCTGGAAATGATGCGATCACAGGCGGGTGATGTGCAACCGTCGTGGACGCCGATGGGTGGACGTGCCAGTACTGATTAGGCATGTACTCGAACGCCAGCAGCGATAACACGATGGAGCATCCATTAGACGGTGCCCAATTGCGATTCGAGCGAGCTGATCGACACTTGTCGGAGGCCGATGCAATTGTCGCCAGTTGGTCGAAAGCCTGCGAGAATCAAATCGTCTGCGACGGCGGCAAGATCCGCTTTGATGGCGGGTGGCCCTCAATCCCCCTGACGCTACCGATCGTAATCGGTGACGCCATCCATAACCTGCGTGCGGCACTTGATTACATCGTTTACGAACTGGCGTTGAAGCATTCTGGGAGCGTTCAAGAAGGCACGCAATTCCCAATTGAGGACTACAAGGTCCACCCCGTAAGGCGTGATCGCGGCTTCGATGCACGGGTGAAAACATATTTGAAGGGCTTGAATCCCATCCACGTCGCTATGATTGAGGACTTGCAACCTTACCGACGGGGGCAGTGGACGAGAACTCTGGCTGATATTTCCAACCGTGATAAACACCGCGAACTGTGTCCCTTGTCCAAAGATGGTCGAATGATCGGCCTTGCCATCACTTACAACTCGAATGGCCGATTTGAGGGCGCGTTCAAGGTGACGACAGACGACAAAGGGTTCGCCGGTATTGACGTTGAGCGTTTCGACGTGAGCATAGAAGGGC
>QHWT01000146.1 GCA_003222675.1 Acidobacteriota bacterium
CGTTTTTTGTGGGTCTCTATTAGCCATGCGAATAGAGCGTAGCTGTTGTTCCATTTGAATGTCAAACATAGTGCGACGGCGATCTCTCCCCGACGCGCTCGAATCGCGCCGCCCGGTCTCCGGCCCCGGCTCAGCTTGTGTCGAAGTCATCATCTTGACACCCTAAATGAGCTGCGGCATCATGCGCCATCACCATCATCTTGACTCCCTAAAGGAGCGCTGTGGAAAAGCTGGACATCCCGCAAGGCACCCTCGACTTGATGATCCTGACGATTCTCGCGCGCGAGCCGATGCACGGCTACGGTATCTCGCAGCGGCTGGCTGTCCTCAGTCACGAGCAATTCCACGTCAATCCCGGATCGTTGTTTCCGTCGCTGTACCGCCTCGAGCAGGACGGCAAGTTGAAAGCCGAGTGGCGGCCGACGGAGAACAATCGACGGGCTAAGTACTACCGCCTCACGGCCGCTGGCCGGCGTCAGCTCGAACAGCACCGCGAACGGTGGAACCGCGTGTCAGCGGTGGAACCGAGTCTCGTTCGCCGTAACCAGCGTCTTGGAGGGCGCATGACGCTCCTGCATCGCCTCGCATCGATTCTGCGCTGGATCGTGCGTCGGGACCGAGCCGAAAAGGACCTGCACGACGAAGTGCAGGCCTTTGCCGATATGGCCGCCGCCGACAGGAGGCGCGGCGGAGCCTCCGCAACCGAGGCGCAGCGACTGGCAGTCCTTGACCTTGGCGGAGTCGAGCAGACGAAGGAGCGCGTGCGCGCGTCTCGCTATGGTGCCTGGCTCGATGTGGTCGGGCGAGATGTGCGCTACGGACTGCGTCAGGTCCGACACAGTCCGGCATTCTCGGGCATCGCGATCGCGACGCTCGCACTTGGCATCGGCGTGAATGCTGCGATGTTTAGTGTCGTGGACGCGGTATTGATTCGACCGCTGCCCTATGCGGATGCCGACCGTCTCGTCATGATCTGGGACGACGCGAGCCGGACCGGTGGCAAGCCGAAATTCTTTTCCACGCCTCCGGAGTGGCACGAATGGAGGCGCGACAACACGGTGTTCACGGACATCGCCGCGAGTCAGCCTGGAGACGCCGCACTCTCCGGTAATGGTGAGCCCGAAGAGCTGCCGGCCCGCAAAGTCAGTGGCAATTTCTGGAGCGTTCTGGGCGCGCAACCCCTGTTGGGCCGCGTGTTCACTGAAGACGAAGATACGCGAGGCTCCCGCGTTGTCGTCATCAGCTACGGATTGTGGCAGCGGCGCTTTGGCGCGTCGCCCGATGTCCTGGGCCGCACGATTACGCTGAACGACAGTTCCTACCAGGTGATCGGCATCATGCCGCGCGAGTTCTACTTCATGCCCGCGCGGGACGTGGATATTTGGATGCCCACATCATTTTCACCCGCGATGTTGAATAACTGGGGCTGGCACGACGTTCACTGCGTTGCGCGGCTGAAGCCTGGTGTCTCGCTCAATCAGGCCAGAGAAGCGATGGCGACACTGAGCCTGCGTCTGTCGGCGCAACATGTGCCGCTGGCGCGTTCAGCCGTGGTGACTCCACTACGCGAGGAGTTAGCGGGCAAGACATACATGTCTCTCATTGTGCTTCTTGGCGCCGCCGGGGCGGTTCTGTTGATCGCGTGCGTCAACCTGGCCAATTTGCTGCTTGCGCGCGGTGCCGTGCGCAGACGCGAGGTCGCGGTGCGCGCGGCATTGGGTGCAGGGCCCGGGCGGTTGATCACGCAGTTTCTGATCGAGAGCCTCGTGCTTGCCGGGTTAGGAGCTCTCGCAGGACTTGCGCTCGCCATCCCGGTCATGCGGTTCCTTGAGACGTTGGTTCCGCAGACGATGGCTGCCGTGCACCTGACACTCGACTGGCGGGTCTTGGCAGTGTCAGCGGCGATCGCCATTACTGCCGGAGTCACGTTTGGATTGGCACCGGCCATTCGTGTGGTAGTGCCGGAACCCGCAGCTATTCGTTTCAACATTCCCTCATCATCGCCGAAACGGCTCTTGCCGTTGTACTCCTGACAATCGGCGGTCTTTTGCTGCAGACCTTTGAGCATTTGTCGAGGCTCGATCTTGGAATCCGCAGCGACAGGGTGCTGACGTTTGTCACACCGCTGTTCCGCTATCGGGAATTTGAGAAGCGCGTGGCGTTCGTCAACGCCGAGTTGGAGAAGATCCGAGCGATTCCGGGCGTGATCAGCGCTGACGCCATTTCCCGAATCCCACTGACGGTCAACGACCAGGCGACGTACTATCGGCTCGCGGGGCAGTCCAGCAACGAGACCGTCGAACAGGTCGCCCTCTCGCGTGTGGTGACGCGCGACTATTTCGCCACGGTCGGAGCCCGTTTGCGAGAAGGGCGGTTCTTTGAAACGTCAGACCAACGTTCGGACGCACCTGCGGCAGTTGTGAATGAGTCCTTCGCGGATCGGCATTTTCCGGGACGATCGCTGCTTGGCGCGCGATTGCAGTTCGGAAACCTGAGCCCGAAGGGTTACTGGTACACGATCGTCGGAGTCGTCAAGGAGATTCGCGATCGCGGTGTGGCGGAACAGTTGCAACCAACAATTTATCGCGTGCACGAACAAGCGGACCAGAGCGGAGATCAACCGAGCGGCATCGTGGTCCGCACTGCCCTCGATCCCACCTCTATTGTTTCGGCGGTTCGTCAGGCAATCTGGTCAGTCGATAGGAACCAGCCGATCGCCCGCGTACAAACCATCGAAGACATTGTGACGCGGCAGTTGTCCGTCCCGTCGCAGAATACGGTGCTGTTAAGCGCTTTCGCGCTGCTCTCTTTGCTGCTTGCGTCGATCGGACTGTACGGTGTCCTTTCGTATGCTGTCACTCAGCGGACGCGCTGGGCGCGAGATCACGGGATATCCTGCTCTCGTTTAGCAGACGGGGGCTGACGTTGACGGTCGCCGGCCTGGCGATTGGTTTGGTCCTCGCGGCCATGACCGCGCGCGTGATGCGCACGCTGTTCTTCGATTTCCAGCCCGACTACACCGCTGCCGTCGCCGTTACATCCATTGCCCTTTTGGCGGTGGGCGCCTTGGCGTGTTTTGTTCCCGCGCGTCGTGCGTCGCGCATCAGTCCGATGATCGCTCTGCAGCAGGAATAAGCCTCCATCGCCGCTGCGAGCGCGCTTTGAGGGACGGATGATACTTCTGCATCGCCTGGCCTCGATAGTCCGCTGGCTGGTCCACCGCAACGGAGCCGAGCAGGACCTGGATGACGAGCTGCAGGCGTTCGTCGACATGGCCGCGGCGGATAACGTGCGCGACGGAGCGGCGCCTGTCGATGCGCGGCGTATCGCGGTACTCGATCTCGGGGGAGTGGAGCAGACCGGCGCCTGGCTCGACGAGGTCGCGCGAGACGTGCGTTACGCCCTGCGCATGTGCGCTCGAAGTCCATCGTTCAGCGCCATTGTCGTGATCACGCTGGCGTTGGGCATTGGCGCGAACACGGCAATCTTCAGCGTCATCAACGCGTTGATGCTGCGATCGCTGCCTGTGCGCGAGCCGGGGCAGCTCGTCGAGCCGCTGTTCAAGTATCCCCGCGATCCGCGCCTCAACAGCTACTCGTGGAAGCAGTACGAGCGCTTCCGCGATCAGAATCACGTGTTCTCGGATCTCATCGCCGTTTCACGCGATCGCTTCCAGGTGACCGGCCGTACATCCGGGCCCGAGGTCGTGGACGGCATGTATGTGAGCGCCAACTTCTTCGACGCGCTTGCCCTGCAGCCAGCGGTCGGCCGCGTGATTGGTCCACAAGAGAACCAGATCGGGTCTCCCTCGGCGGCCGTGGCGATGATCAGTTGGTCGTATTGGCAAAGCCGCTTCAATCTCGATCCC
>QHWT01000147.1:0-1871 GCA_003222675.1 Acidobacteriota bacterium
ACTCGCGTCGTGATCGACATGTCGGCTCTCCAGATGTGGTTCGCAGTCTTGATCGGCTGGTTGGATCGTCAGGAGCTTGAGGCACTCGCGTACCTGATTGAAGAGAATCGCGTCCTGCGAGCGCAGCTGGGTGGGCGACGCCTGCGTCTGACAGATGACGACCGACGACGCTTCGCCGTCCGGGCGGTTGGGACGGCAGGCCTTTACGCCAAGTTGCGACGATCGTGACGCCGGATACCCTGCTGCGGTGGCACCGACAACTCGTCGCTTGTAAATGGACCCACGCGCGACGATCCCAACCTCGGGGTGTGCTGGCCGAGATCCGGCATTTGGTCGTGCGGATGGCCGAGGACAACCCGACCTGGGGCTACACGCGGATTCAAGGTGCGCTGAAGAACGTGGGGCATCGCGTTGGCCGCTCGACGATTGCGCGCATCCTGACCATCTTGAACGCAATCATCAAAGGCTCGGAAACGCACTGATCGATCGCGTCGCGGCCGACACGGTTGGAGCGATTCGCCGCCGACCGCGCCGGGGCGGATTGCTGAATTACCACGAGCACGCGGCATGACCGTGTGTCGAAGGAAGAACCGATCCAGTTCAGTCATGCGCAGCACGTCGGCGGCGACGGCATCGATTGCCGCTACTGTCACACGTCGGTCGAGGACTGCTAGTATGCAGGCATCCCGCCTACAGGCCTGCATGAATTGTCATTCGCAGCAGTGGACGAACAGTCCGTTCCTCGAACCGGTGCGCGCGAGCTTCCGAACCGGTGAGTCGATTCACTGGACACGCGTATACGACCTGCCCGACTTCGTGTACTTCAACCACAGCATTCACATAAAGAACGGGGATGCACGACTTGTCACGGCCGAGTGGATCAGATGCCGCTGATCGTTCAGGTTCCACCGCTCACGATGGGCTGGTGTCTCGATTGCCATCGCAATCCAGAGCAGTACGTCCAGCCGCGCGAAACTGTTTTCAGGCCCGATAACCAACCCTCCTGTTGATTAGTTCTCCCTCGGACGGCGGCTGATCGCGGGATACCAAATCCAATCCAACGGCTCACGAGTTGCTTGACCTGTCATCGGTGACGAGCGGAGAAGGTCATGCAATACGTGCTCCCGATTCTGCTCGGTGCTGCGCTCATGGGATCGAAGTCAAGCTGAGGGCATGGATGGACGAGCCGGTGGGTCTGCGCGGGCGTTTCCTCCACCGGAGCAGGGCGATGCTCGCTCGATACATGCCGACGGCAGACAACGTGCGAGGGCCGTTCTACAGGGCGAACGCACCATTTCGCGATCGACTGTGTCCTGCCGAGGAGCCGGGCACACCGCTCATCGTGCACGGCGTCGTCAGCGGACTTCCGAGTTGCCGTCCGTTGCAGGGTGCGATCCTCGACGTCTGGCAGACGAACGCCCGCGGGTTCTACTCAAACATGTTGGGATTCGGCAACCCGGCCAGCCCGAAGACATTTCACTTGAGAGGCCGCGTTCGAGTTGGAGCCGACGGCGAGTACCGCTGGTTTTCGATCGTGCCTGGTCATTACCCGCTGTGGCCCTTCACGCGCGCGCGACACATTCATGTCGTCGTAACGCACGACGACTATCCGGCGCTTGTGACCCAGATGTTCTTCGAGGGCGACGAATACTTGCGATGGGATCCCTGGGCGAAAGCATCACTGGTCGTCCCACTCGTTGCCGAAAATCGGTTGTCCGACGGCCGTACCCTGCACGCCCCGCGCTTTGACATCGTGCTGCCCGAACGGGCGGAGAGTCCTCAATGATGTCATCGTCGGGAGCTGTTATGGACACGAACGCTTCAAGTCTGACGCCGATTTTGGGGAACAGCGTGAGCGGCGTGCTGGGAGA
>QHWT01000147.1:1892-3447 GCA_003222675.1 Acidobacteriota bacterium
GCGATCATGGCCGGCGACGTCAAAGACCCGAAACGGTCGATTCCGTTTGCAATCGTCGTTGGCCTCGGTAGCGCGGCGATCGTCTTCGTCGGCACGGCGGCGGTGACGCTTGGCGTCCTCGGTGCGCCATCCGCGGGCGCAGACGACTTGCCGTTACTCGCCGCTGCGGCCAAGGCGATCGGACGCTGGGGCACGTGGTGCGTGTTGATCGCCGCGTGGACGGCGGCGCTTGGCGAATTGACCGGCGACCTCCTCAGCGCTTCACGGGTTGGACTCGCGATGGGAGAAGCCCACGAGCTGCCCGGCAGGCTCGGAGCCATCCATCCCAAGTTCCGCACGCCGCATTAAACGATTCTCCTGATCGGCGTCACGTGTGCCGTGGTCTCGCTGTTTCTGGATTTGCGCAAGGTGATTCCGCTCACAAACGTGTTCACCCTGGTTTGGTATTCCGTCACGAACGGCGCTGCCCTGCGCTTGCGGACAGGACAGCGTCTTGCATCGCCGATCGTGTCGTGGTGTGGGTTGGCAGGATGCGGGCTGATGTTCGCGTGGCAGCCATTGTGGGCCGTGGCGACAGGGGCCGGCGCTCTGCTGTCGCTCGCCGCCGGTCGAGCGTTGTGGATACGGCGGCAGCCCAGTCCGGCATAGCCGCTTCCCCACATGACGATCAATCGCACGCTGTCGCGGACGGAGCGGCTCCTGCAGCTGACCGCCTATTTCCTACGTCTCGGAACACTTGGATTCGGCGGCCCTGCGGCGCTGGTCGCACTCATGAAGCGCGAGCTCGTCGAGCGGAGCCAATGGCTCACGCGGGACGAGTTGTCGCAACCGTAGATGCCGCGGCGGGTCCCGACCGGTGCTCTTTCGCTCGCCCGTCCGGTCCTGAAGGTGTTGTTGGGCGAGACGCACGCCACGAGACGTGTCTTGGAGCGAACGACGCCAATCGGCACTCGCCCAGTGAATAGAGGCGCACGACCCATCAATCGACAATGGATCTGGGCGAGACGACACGTCAGAGGCGTCGACGACGACGTCGTCACCGCGCGCATCCGAGAACATCACCGGCGAGATGAATGTCCGGTCACCGAGGTGGTTCGCGAAGACAGCGTGCTGACGCTCAGCGGACTGTTCTCACTTCGATCAGCGCTATACCGTGTACTGGAACGTCTACTCGCCGGAGGAATGGAAGGTCCGTGCTGCGGCAGTCGCGGCAGTCGATGCGCGGCGCAAGGACGTCGAGCGCCGCACCATCGATCGCGTCGTGGTCGACGACAGCGCCGGCGAGCAGGCGCACGCGCTGAGGGGCGAAAACGCGACGGAAGGTTTCTTCGAAGGACGAAAAACGCGCGAGGCGCGCGGTGGCTGGTTCAGTTACGAGCTGAAAATCGCCGGCGATGCGCCCGTGACGCTCGCGGCGACGTATCGCGGCAGTGAAGGCCGGCGACGCGTCTTCGATGTGCTGGTCGACGATCAGAAAATCGCGACCGAATCGCTCGAGTACCACCCGACCGAAGAGCTCGACAAGGAGTACCGCGTTCCCGACGCGATCACGCGC
>QHWT01000048.1:0-134109 GCA_003222675.1 Acidobacteriota bacterium
AGGAATTGGTTCGCATTACGTCGCCAGCCAAGGGGCGCTCTGACAGGGTGTCTCGCTTCACTCCTTCGGCTCGATTGGACCGCCTAGAGGTGTGAGTGGTGGACGCACCTGGCGGGCGCACTTCGAGTTCAGGCGGCAACCACCGTTTTCCCGAAGGCTGTCGTTGCGGACAGGACATCGGTCTCATGCTTCAACATCGCATCGGCCGCGAGCTTCTGCTCGGGTCGCAGCTCACCGTGAAACGTCGCCTGCAGCGGCTGTGCATTGTGACGCTCGTCGCGGACGACCATGCGAATGTTCAGGTCCGTCAGGACCTGACGAACATCTGCCAGGCAGCCGCGCGGGAGACCGATGTGATGCGGATATTCCTCGGCGCAGCCGATGATGCGTGGCTTGTCGTATGTGGGCAGCCGCATCGCTTGCGCCTTGTAGAACTCTGGATTCTCGAATGCCGCGACACGCAGCAACTGGTTTCGCAGCCCCGGCGCCAATCCGTCCCTGGTGACGTAGACCTCGTTGCCGAGGACGAGCTCAAGCGATTGAGGGAGGTCACCAGCAATCGGCAGCTCCTTTCTGCGTCGTGATGGCGGCGCTGTCCACGGCGCAGGGTCGTCATCCTCGGCCAGCGGAAGGTTCACGCCGAGGACACGGCCTCGTTGCTCGGCTTTGCGCACGACATCTTCGACATGTCCGCGTCGAATACGCCGTATCGCTGAAAGACAGGTCCATTGATCGTGATGCGGGATGCCGTGGTCGTCGAGGAAGACGCTGTTGCCGTCACTGCGGCGGTGCTTCTGCAGCGGCAATGCGATCAGATTGCCGAATCCACCATGTGGCAGGGTGTCTTGATTCGGAAAGAACCTGTCGTACGAATCGAAACCGATGTCCGGCCGACGTTCCATCGTCTCGGTCAGGATGTAGCAGCCGAGCTTTCTCGCGAGTGCAGCAGGCACCGCCTCTTCGAAGAATAGCCAGGCGTGGCCGCCCCGCCCCGAACGCGACCGCTCGAGTGCAGCCGAAAGATCCATCCTGCCGCACGTGTCCATAAACGCGGTAGAGTCGTCGAGCCGACGGCTCTTGTCGAAGTCGACCGCCAGGAACAAGCACGTCTCATCCAGGAGCATCGGGTAAACACCAGCCACGAACGGTTGACCGGCGTCGTCCCGGCCGGAAAGGTGCCATCGGATCACTTCATCGGTGACCGGCAGGAAGCGACGGTTTGGGCACTCCGCGCATTTGACGCGCGGCTTTTCGCAGATGCCGCGCACCCACTCGTTGGCGCACGCGGGTGCATAGCCGGACTTCCCGGTCTTGGGGCTCTCGAACCGACGCGGGCAAACGTCCTCACGCCCGCGAAAGAGAGACCGGAACAACGCGATCTTCTCCCCGGGCGAGGAGAGCTGATGGACGAGACGTCGATCTTGATCCACTGCCTCAGTCGAGCTCGGATCTCGCACGAGATGATGTCATCGTCACGGCATACCGATCAAACCTCTGGATCGTGAGGTTCGCGAATCAGTGTCGACGCCGGCCGCGGGTAGCGTGAAGGGTAGCTCTCTGGCCCAACAAGCGCGGAAGATGGAGGGCCGTGAACGATGGAGGGCGGGAAAATCTCGAACGATTTCGGCGGAAGGGGGATTCGAAGCACCGGCTACTCGGTTCCGAGAGTCGAATTCGGAAGAGAAACCGAGTGACCCGGCAGACTGAGTTTTGCGGATTTTCTTAGGAAGGCGAACGGAACGGAGCGAGCCGGCGAAGCGCGAGCGGAGTGGAGGGAGCTTAAGCGAGGCGCCGGAGGGCACCGCCGCGAAGCGGCGGCGCCGAGCGCCAAAATTGGTCGGGGCGAGAGGATTCGAACCTACGACCCCTCGGTCCCGAACCGAGGCACGACATCTGAATTGGAGGCCGGAGTACGGGCTCCGATTCGCGGAGCCGCCACCGAGCTACCATCAGGCTAACGGTTCGCGGAGGCAGTGGAAGACCTGCGAGAGCCCACACAGGCCCCACGGTATCGCTGCCATGCGTCGAGTTTTTAGGGAATGTCGCCGCCGCGTGAAGACGGCGATGGAGCCGTTATGAGCACCGACTACCGCTTCCAAATCAACGGGGACGTCCTGCCGCTCGTCTTCCTGACGTCGCATCAATTCACCTTACAGCCCCACCACCAAAACAAACTGGTAGCTTTCTACCGTTGCTAGTGCTGCGTCGTCGCAAGCGGCAGATTCAAACCTCAGAGTCGTTCGTCTCTGCTGACCAGCCGCCGCGCCGAAACGCGTCATGACTTTCATCGCCTCCTCCTAGCCGAACACCGAGACGGGCATTGTGGAGAACTGATCGATGCGTGGCCGAAACTCCATGTACGGGAGGATGTCGCGCCCGATCTCGATGCCGGGGGCTGCTTCTGTGAGCGCGAGCGCGTCCTGGTTCAGGCGGAAGACAGCTCGCTCGGTGATATATAGCACTTCCTGGCCGGTCTTCCTCGCGTACGACGCAGCGAACGTGATGCTGTCCACCTGCTTGACGAACTTACGCACCTTGCCCGGTCGCACGACTGCCAGGCGGCCGTCGGACCACGCCAGTTCGGTGCCCTGCGCATCGAACGACCCGCAGAAGACGACTTTGTGCGCATACTGCGCGATCTCGATGAAGCCGCCAGGACCAATGATGTTCCCCCCGAGATGAGACACGTTGACGTTTCCGGCTTCATCGATCTCACCCATGCCGAGAAAAGCGATATCCACTCCGCCGCCGCTGTAGAAATCGAACTGATCGACGGAGGACACGATTGCGTCAGCGTTACGCGCCGCGCCAAAGAGCCTGCCGTCGAGCAGGCGGCCGTTGTGCGCGCCCTGCTCGACGCTCATCCACAACTCGCCCGCGTTCCCCTGTTCCGCGATAACGCCAAAGATGCCGCCCGGTATGCCGAAGCCAAAGTTGAGAGAGGCGCCTGGTCTCAGCTCCATGGCAGCCCTCCGGGCGATGATTCGTCGTTCGAGTTTCGAGGGAACCTCCGCAGGCGAAACTCCCAAGGGAGCGCGCAGCGAACCGCCGATTGTCGGATCGTAGGCGAGCCCGTAGAACTGCGTCTGCAGCGGCTCCTCGACCACGGCATCCACCATGATGCCGGGCACGCGCACGCGCCGCGGGTGCAGAGAGCCGGCTTCGAGAACCTGCCGAACTTGCGCAACGACCCGGCCGCCGCTGTTGTGCGCGGCGAGCGCCATGCTGTGGATATCGAGATCGACCGCTTCCTCCTCCGGGCTCAGATTGCCGCGAGTGTCGGCAAACGTCGCGCGGATGATCGCCACATCGACGCGGAACGGCTTGTAATGCAGCACCTCGTGACCGTCTATCTCGAGGCGTTCGAGCACCTGCTCCTTACTTCGTCGATTGCATCGGCCGCCGCCGTGACGTGGGTCGACGAATGTTCCCAGACCGGTCTGCGTAAAGAGGCCGGGCCGGCCGGCGCCAATCTCGCGCAGCAGTTGCTGTATGACCCCGCCCGGCAGACAATACGCCTCCACCTTCTCGTCGCGTACGAGGTGCTGCATCTTCGGCGACCACGTGAAGTGCGCAGCGATCACCTTGCGAACCATACCCTCATGGGCGAAGCGGTTCGTGCCCAGCGCCCCCCGGTCGCCAAGGCCAAGCGAATGCACGAGCGTGAGATCCTTCGGGTGCCCGGATTCCAAAAACCGTGTCTCGAGGGCAGCGAAGATGCTTTCGGCCGAGATCATGCCGGCGCCGTTGCCGCTGATGGCGACCGTTTGTCCGTCGCCCACCATTTCAGCCGCATCGGCGGCACTGACGAATCGAGTCGACATGAGCCTCCAATCTTCAGAGGTTGCGAAAGATCGGTCTTCGCTTTTCGAGAAAAGCGCGGACACCCTCCTTGCAATCGGCCGTGCCGGACGCTTGCGCGGCGGCACTGGCATGGTGATGTGCGAAGTCGCCGTGCATTGTCGCCAGAATGCCCTTGGTCAGCGCGATAGCACCAGGCGCGTTGGCACACAGCCTCTCCAGCCAGGTCGCGAGTTGATTCTCCAAATCCGCCTGGCTGTCGGCCACTGCAGTAACGAGGCCCCACTCAAGCGCCTGCTCCGCCGTGATGGACTCGCCCAGGAGCGTCATGTGGCGCGCACGCGCGACGCCAATCGTCTCGGCAAGACGGCGCACTCCACCCCACCCCGAGATCATCCCGAGCGCGACCTCCGGCACGCCGAGTGTTGTGGACTTCTGCGCGATGCGCAGGTCGGTGGCAAGCGCCAGTTCCAGGCCGCCGCCGAACGCGTGCCCGGAGAGCGCCGCGACGACCGGCACCGGCAGGCTGGCCAGTCGATTCAGCAGGCGAATACCAGGAAGAATCCAGCGTTCGGCCATGTCTTGCGGCGACAGCGATCCCCAGGCTTCGATGTCTCCGCCCGCGCTGAAGAACCGGCCACGTCCGCGAAGCACCACGGCGCGAATTTCACGGTCCGACTCGATTTCGTCGAGACGCTCCGCCAGCGCCGCGATCATCGTCATGGTCAGCGCGTTCGCCTTGTCCGGCCGGTTGAGCTCGATCTCCGCCCAGATGGCGCCGTTTCGGTCGGCGCGGTGATAGAGGATCTCGGAGCCTCGGTGCGCGTCTGAGACCATCGTTCGCTCCTGTCATCAATTCGATGCAATCCGACGCGATCCTATAATCGTACCGAAGTGATCGCTCCGGCTCGAGCAGATTCATCCCGGTATCCTCCCGGACCTCGCGGTTATCCATTCCTGGGTGTGCTGCCCCAGCTCCGTTCCGATCCGATTCGTACGTTTCTCGACGCTGCGGATCGCTACGGCGACGTCGTGCATCTCAAGGCAGGCCCGTATCACGGATTTCTGCTGTCGGATCCGGCGGACATCAAACATGTGCTCCAGGACAACACCCGCAACTACCACAGGAGTCCGCTCTACGATCGAGTCAGGGACGGGCTCGGCCTGCCGCAGCGGCGTCTCGCGCAGCCCGCGTTCCACCATCAGCGGCTGATCACGATGGCGGACGCGATGGCCGACTGCACGGAGCAGATGCTCGAGCGCTGGGAGCACACGGCCTCGGCGGGGGAGACGATCGACGTGGTCGCCGAAATGATGGCGCTGACGCAGGCCATCATCGTGCGAACGATGTTCAGCACGGACCTCGGCGTGACCGCCGGGATCGTCAATCGCACCTGGCCGATCATCAATCGACGGATTGGTGAGACGTTCTGGTCAACGAAGCTCGAGACGCGGCTGCCACTGCCGGCCAATCGCCGCTTCAGGAGCGCCCTGCGGGAGCTCGACACTGTCGTCTATCGAATCATCGCGGACCGCCGCCAGACCCGCCGCGACGAACCGGACTGCTGTCGATGTTTCTCTCGGCGCGCGACGACGAGACCGGGACCGGCATGACCGACCGGCAACTTCGCGATGAAGTCATGACGATGCTGCTCGCTGGACACGAGACGACGTCGCTCGCGCTCTCGTGGACGTACTACCTGCTGTCCCGGCACCCCGACATCGAACGGAGTATCGAGGACGAAGTCGATCGCGTGATCGGAGACCGGCGGCCCGCGTTCGCGCATGTGGATCATCTGATCTACACGCGGCGGGTGCTCGAGGAATCGCTGCGGCTGTATCCCCCGGCGTGGGGGTTCTCACGCCTGGCGCTCGGCGATGATGAGACTGGCGGATTTCGCGTCCCGCAGGGCTCGATTGTGTTTCTGATCCCATTCGTCGTCCATCGCAGGCCGAACCTGTGGCCGGATCCGGACCGCTTCGATCCGGACCGATTCGCACCAGAGCGCGATGCCGCGCGGCCACGGTTCGCCTACATCCCGATGGGCGGTCCCCGCGGCTGATCCCTGATTACGGCTGCTGGGTGTCAGGGATGATTTCCGTAAGCGACGGATCCATGCGGCTCGAGCGCGCGGCGTGGTTCGCGGCCGCACGCCAGGCAAAATGGTCGCGCACCTCTTGCCATGACGTGACGCGCGGATAGGCCGTCTCGGCGGCATTGTGAGGCGCTGAGAACAGCACGGGCTTTCCCTTGAATCGGGCGAAGTGCCGCGAGCGGTCATCGATCAGATAGTGAGCGTCGAGGATGCTCTTGTCGCCGCAGAAGACGATGTGCGACGGTGGAATGAACGGAAAGTGGCGGCGCAGCCACCGGTATTTCGCATCGAAGGAACACGGAACGTCCATCGCGGCCGACGCAACGAACACTTCGTAGCGTTCCGCCAGCTCGCGGACGACCGCCTGGCACTCCGGTAACACTTCGAGATCTTCAAAGAAGGACGCGTCGAGCATCGCCTCCGCGGCCGCACGATGCGCCGGCGGAATGCAGTCCTCGAGGTGACGTCCGCGGACATCGGCCGGGGTGAGGCTCGTGCCGTACGCGGCATTGTATCGGCGCAAATGCTCCGCGAGCGCGTCGGCCATCACTTCATCCATGTCGATGGCGATCCGGCACCGGCGCTCTCGATTCGCGCCGCGGCTGTCGTGCACCGCCTTCAGAACCGCGACCGTCGAGACGAGGATGATGACCGCCGTGTTTGCGGCGACGACCGCGGTCGCCTGATTCAGCACGCCGTACGCGAACCACAAGCAGGCGCCGGCGAGCAGCAACGCCAGCATGCCCATCGAGAGATCGCGGCCGCCCTGGCGGCGGACTTTCAGCACCTGCGGAAGGAACGACAGCGCGCTGCAGGCCGCACCGGCCGTGCCAATCAACGCGCTCCAGCTGACGTCAATCATTGTTGATTCCCATTACGTCCAGAATCGCCTGCGCGGCTCGATTCTGTCCAATGAAACATTTGGCACACTCTGATAACCTGAGGTTATGGATATCGAGCTCGCGGATCTCCAGGCGCTGCTCGTTCTGGCGGAGACGCTGCATTTCGGCCGGGCCGCGGATCGTCTGCACGTCTCGCAGCCAGCGCTCAGCAAGCGGATCCGGCGGATGGAAAGCAGGATCGGCGGGGCGCTGCTGGTCCGCGGCTATCGCGATGTGCGGCTCACGGAGGCCGGTCGGCTGCTCGCGAACCGGAGTCGTCACCTGATCGCGGAGGCCGCCGCCACGCTGGCGTTGACCGAGCGGGCGGCGCGCGGGGAAGCCGGGCTGCTTCGGATCGGCTTCGGGATTGCCAGCATCTTCGGCCTGCTGCCTGAAGTCGTCCAGCGGTTTCGCCGCGCGCATCCGGAGGTGCAGCTCCACCTTCGTGACATGTCGACACCCGATCAGATCGACGCGCTCGTCAGTGGCGAGATCGACGTCGGCTTCATCCGTCATCGCGCGACCGACGACCGGCTGCAATTGCGGTACGTCCTCGACGAGCGCCTCGTCGCCGCCCTGGGCCCGCACAGCCGCTGGGACACGCGCGCCGGCTTGCGCTCGGTGGCTTCCGAACCGTTCATCATCATCGCGCGGTCGCGATCCGCAAGCTTCTATGACCACGTGCTGAGCGTGTCCGCGGCCGCAGGCTTCGCGCCGCGGATCGTTCAAGAGGCGGACGAGCTGTTCACCATCGTCTCGCTCGTGCGCTCGGGACTGGGTGTCTCGCTGGTCCCGCGATCGGCGGCGCTGATGCGCCTGCCGGGCGTCCGCTTTTACGAGCTGGGCATGCCGGAGGCGGCATGGAACATCGCGCTGGCGTGGCACCGCGACTCGGATCGCGTGCCGCTGGTGCGGCGATTCGTTGAAGCCGTGCCGCCTGCGCCGGTCAGGCTGGATCGTGGCGTAAGCCGCCGACCGGCGCGATCGAAGCCGCGCGGCGCGGACGGAGACACGAGCGGCGCGAAGAATGCGAGGTGATTCGCGCACAGAGCTTCTGATCGCGGAGATCGCGGTGTCCAGTCGCTTGCGCCAGGACTCAATCGCTATACTGAGAGCTTCTGCGCAGGCAAAGGAGTGCAAGTGTGAGTGATGGCGATTGTTCTGAATCGGTTGATAACGGTCGCCCTTGGGTCAGCCGGCGGCGGTTCAATGCGGCGGTAGCCGCCGGAGCCGCATATACGGCGTTCACCTCGATCGACGCGACCGGCTTTGCCGCACAGGCATCGGAGCCACCAGTCCAAGCAGAGCTCTGCGAAATGAGCGCCGTCGAACTGGCCTCGCGCATGGCCCGCAAGCAGGTGTCGGCGCGCGAGGTCATGACCGCGCACCTGGCTCACATCGAACGCGTCAATCCCAAGGTCAACGCTATCGTCACGCTGGTGGCCGAACAGGCGATGGCAGGCGCGGCCAGGGCCGACGAGGCCATCATGCGTCGGCAGCCGATTGGGGTGTTGCACGGCCTGCCGGTCGCGCACAAGGATCTCGTGGATACGGCGGGCATTCGAACGACCTACGGGTCGCCGTTCTACCGCGACAACGTGCCGACGCGCGACGCACTCATCGTGACGAGGATGCGCGCGGCTGGAGCCATCACCGTCGGCAAGACGAACACGCCCGAGTTCGGTGCCGGGTCGCAGACCTTCAATACCGTGTTCGGGCCGACGCGGAATCCATTCGACGTGACGAAGACATGCGGCGGCAGCAGCGGCGGAGCGGCCGTCGCGGTGGCCGCCCGCATGCTGCCGCTCGCCGACGGCAGCGACACGGGAGGCTCGCTTCGCAATCCGCCGGCATTCTGCAACGTGGTCGGATTGCGGCCTTCGCCTGGCCGTGTGGCCAGCGAGTCCACGTCGTGGTCGCCGCTCTCGGTGAGTGGGCCGATCGCGCGAACGGTTGCAGACGTCGCGTTGTTCCTCAGGGCTATCGCAGGACCCGACCCTCGGAGTCCCCTTTCGATCAACGAAGACCCGGCGAAGTTCCGGGCACCGCTCGAAAGGGACTTCAGGGGTGTTCGCGTTGGCTGGTGGCGCGGCCTGGGCGGTATTCCGTTCGAGCCGGAGGTCCGCCGTGTGGTCGATGCCAATCGGAAGGTCTTCGAGGATCTGGGTTGCGTTGTCGACGAGGCGGAACCGGACTTCACCGGCCTCGACGAGGCTTTTCCGCTGCTTCGATACGTCGGCAATCATTCGAGGTATGCGCCGCTCATCCGCCAGCGGCCGGAGTGGGTCAAGGACACGATCAAATTCGAAGTCGCGCAGGCGGAGCGTGCCGGCGGCGCCGACATCAGCCGGGCGCTCGCACGGCAGGCCCGGATGTTCAATCAGAGTCGTGAGTTCTTTGAGCGGTACGCGTACTTCATCCTGCCCGTCACACAAGTCGAACCGTTTGATGTGAACACACCTTATCCAACCGGGATTGCCGGCACCGCGATGGCCACCTACATCGACTGGATGCGATCGTGCTGGTACGTGACCATGATGACGAACCCGGCGATCTCAGTGCCCGCGGGATTCTCCGCGACCGGGCTACCGGTCGGCTTACAGATTGTCGGCCGTCATCGGGACGAGTTGAGCGTCCTGCAGCTCGCGCACGCGTTCGAGCAGGCTACGCGACACGGCAGACGGCAACCGTCGCTGCTCGCGTAGTTTGGCGACACATCTGCCCGGCAGTTGCCGAGTGTTCGAGATACGCAAAGCGATGTTACACCTCAGTATCGCGCATCGACTTGGCATCATTGGCGTGATTGTCGTCGTGACGAGCGCCGTGCGCGGTCAATGGTGGTGCTCACTCCTGAATACGAACGAGTCCGCCATTACGAGGGGATCTACGAGGACGAGGGGGGCGGCACGCTGCAAATCACAGCGTCTCCGCGGGACAACGTCCTCGTCGCGGTCCTCGACGGCGCGAAGTATCCGCTGAAGACCGTGGGCGCAGATCTCTTCACCAACAACACCGGGCAGCGCGTCAAGTTTTCGCTCGAGACGGGGCACGAGGGGTACAGGCTGCTGGACAGCGCCGAGCCGGGACGGCTGTACCGTCGGATTGGTGCTCGTACCCCGCTGGATGAGCGCATCTGGTATCCCCGGACGCATTCGAGACTTGGCTACAAGTACGCTCCGCCCCTGCCGCGGGACGATGGGCTGCCGGTTGGCGCTGTTGAAGGGCCGCTGCTTGATCTCACGCGCCTGCGCGAGATGGGCGAGGCGATCGCCGCCGGAAGTTATCCCGACGTGCACAGCGTCCTTGTTGCACAACGCGGGCGCCTGGTCTTCGAGGAGTACTTCTACGAGTACGACGGCAAGTCGCGACACGCCTTTCGTTCCGCCACCAAGCGCGTTGTGTCCGCACTGGTGGGACTCGCGATCGCGAAAAGGACTGCTCAACGATCTTCGACAGCCGGTGCTGCCGCTGTTCGCCGACGAGTATCCGCAGATTGCACACCTGACACGATGCGAAACGCCGTATCAAGGTCGAAGACCTGCTGACGATGCGGGCGGGGCTCGACTGCGATGATCGGAACCAGGCGTCGCCCGGCAACGAAACCAGGATGGGGCGCAGCGACGACTGCGTGAAGTTCACGCTCGACCTGCCGATGCGCAGCGAGCCTGGCACGTCGTCGTCGTACTGTTCCGGCGCCGTTATCGTGCTGGGTCGCCTGATCGAGAAAGTGTCAGGCGAACCGCTCGAAACATTCGCTCGCAAGCACCTGTTCGAGCCGCTCGGCATCCGCAACTTCGAGTGGCGGTTCGACCGGACCGGTCCAGCATCAACACCTTCTGCCAGCTCTCGCTCACACCGCGCGACATGGTGAAGATTGGACTGTTGTATATGAACGGCGGAAAGTGGGATGGCCGTCAGGTGCTCGCCGCGGAGTGGGTCAACGTGTCCACACGGCGGCACACTTCCGTAGACGATACCGACTATGGCTACCTCTGGTGGCGGCCATACCTCAACGTGACCGGCGGACGGCACTCCGCAATCATGGCGACAGGGAATGGTGGACAGAAGATCTTCTTGTGGCCCGAATTGGATTTGGTCGTCGTGATGACAGGAGGCAATTACAACACCTCCTCCCCTGCGAACACGCTTGCGATCAAGTACATCCTCCCGCCGCTCAACGCCGGACGGTAAGGCGGCCCGGCGGTCGCCCCGCGGATTTGAGCCCCGGAAGCCCTACGCCTGCCAATGGATCGAGCGCGCGCAGGGATCTGCCGATGATTCCGACTGGCGAACGTGAGGCTCACAAGTCGAATTTCTGCGTTCCAGACGATCGAAGGCGCTGCAGTCATTCGTACCTGAGCGCCTCGTTGGGATCTATCCCGAGCGCCCGACGGAGCGGAACGTAGCACGCCGCCAGGCCGACTACCGCAAACAGCACGACCGTGCCGCCGTATGTGACTGGGTCGAGCGGCGGAACGCCGAACAATAGATTGATGAGCATCCTGCTCACAGCCGCAGCGAGCAGCAGGCCGACGGCGGATCCAATCGTGACGAAGCGCATGCCCTCGCGGAGCACCATCCGGACGAGATCGGTCCGGTCGGCGCCGAGTGCGATACGAATGCCGATTTCCCGCGTGCGCCGGGTGACCATGTGCGCCATGATCCCGTAAATGCCAACCGCCGCGAGGAAGAATCCCACCACACCGAGGCTGCCGGCGGCGGCCGCGGCAATCCGCAGCTGTGTGATGACCGGCCCGCCTTCCTCGTCGAGCGGCACCGTATTCAGGACTGGCAGCTTCGGATCCATCGCCGTTACGAGCGAGCGAAGCTCACTTGCGATTCGCTTGCCTTCGACGGTCCGCGCGAGGATCTTCAAGGCCGAAACGTACTGCTGCTGCAGCGGCACACACACGAACGGCCGCGGCGACCGTCCATTGACGCGCTGCAGGTCCCTTGCGACGCCGACGACCGTCAGCGGCGCGCCCCGCACCGGCTGCCGTGTAGCGGTGTCGATCACATACGGTGAAAAGACGATCTGCCTGCCAACGGCCTCTTGACTCGAGATGCCGGGCCAGAACTGGCGTACCGTCGATTCGCCGATTACCGCAACGCGCTCCCCTGCCGCGGAGTCGGCGTCAGTGAATTCGCGTCCGGCCACCAGAGGCACGCGCATCGCCGCGAGATAGCCAGGGCTCACGACGTTGCCGAGCGCTTCAAAGAACGGCCGTCCATCGGGCGGTGTCGCGCCCGGAACCGCGATTTGAAAACCCATCAGTCCGCCTGCCGGCGACGCAAATGCCAGTGCTGCCGACTCCACGCCAGGCAGCCGACGAACTCGCGCGAGCAGGTCACGCGCGAACATCGGTCCGCTCGTTCTCGTGTAGCCCGCAATCGAGAGATCGATGGATGCGACCTCGACCCCGCGTGAATCGAATCCCTGCTCGATCGATCCCGCGCGCGCGAGCGCCCGCGCGAGCAGACCGCCGACAACGACCAGCAGCACGCTCAGCGCGATTTCAGCCACGACGAATGCGCGACGGATCCGGAGGGAACTCGAAGGCCCGTGTTCGTTGGTTTTCAAAGCGGAGACGACATCCACGTTCGACGCCTGGAGTGCAGGCGCAAGGCCGAACACGACCGCCGCCCCGAACGCGAGACTGATCGCGAACGCGGCGACGCGTCCGTCCTGCGCGAGCGACACCTCCCAGGGCAGCGGAAACGACGGAAGCGTGTGCAGGATCGCCACGTTAATCGCGCGCGACAGCAGCAAACCTGAGGCGCCGCCGAGCGCGAACAGCAGAATGGTTTCGGTGAGGAGCTGACGGATCAGCCGAGCGCGCCCGACGCCCATCGCCAGCCGAACGGCAATCTCGCGCCGCCTCGCGGTCGCGCGCGCGAGCAACATGCCGGCAACATTCATACAGGCGATGACCAGCACCAGCATCACGATAGCCATCAAGAGCGTGAGGAACCCGCCCACGAGGAGGCGGACGCCCGTCGGGATCGGGGAAGAACGGGAGACGCTCAACCCCAATCGGCGGCGACGAGCGGCAGCATCGGCCGTCCTCAGACCAGGCGGCAGAAGGCTTTCAGAGAGGGTTCGGCCAATTGTCTCGATCTCGGCCGCCGCTTGCGGAAGCGACACGCCCGGCTTGAGGCGGGCGCCGACCAGTCCCATATTCAGCGTACGCGTGCGATCGAGCGGTACCCAGAGATCCGGCGCGAGCACGGTGTTGCCGTGGAATTCCTGTCGGGCGACGCCGACGATGGTGAACACGCGATCACTCAGCCGGAGTGTTCGCCCGATGATGGCTGCATCGCCGTTGAATCGTTGCGTCCAGAACCGGTGACTCAATACAGCGACGGATTGCATGTCTTGGTCGCCGAACAGACGTCCCGCTGTCGGCACCACAGCGAGTGCCGCAAAATAGTTGGGCGTCACGACTTGCCCGAACACCGGCTCGGCACCACCCCCTCCTGCGGTGGCCGCTAGGCTCATCGGCGTGAGATCGAGCGCATACGCATAGACGTGCTGGACGAGCGTGGCGCGCTCGCGTATCTCGAGGTACTGGGAGTACGTGATTGGCTCGACACCGAGCTCACCTGTGGTCCGATTGATGTCGACCAGACGATCCGGCTCGGCGACACCGGGCGCGGTCCGCAGCAACAAGGTGTTGGCCGCGGTGAAGACGGTGGTACCAGCCCCGATACCGATGGCCAGCGACACGGAGGCCGTCACGGCGAAGAGTGGATTCCGGCGCAGAAGCCGTGCGGCGTACCCGCTGTCTCTTCTCAGATCGTCCAGCCAGACGAAAGACCGCGCGTCACGGTGTGCATCCTTCGCCTGCTCGATACCTCCAAAGGCACGCCGGGCGGCCAGCCTGGCTTCCTCTTTCGACATGCCGCGTCGGCGGAACTCGTCTTCGAGCAGCGCCAGATGCGATCTCACCTCACGTACCAGGTCCGGCTCGGCGCGTCCCGGATGGACGACATTGAGGAGCCGAAAAAGGAAGCGCCTCAGTGCCGACATGATTGTGCCTTACTCGCAGCGAAGCGCGACAAGCGGCGGGGCCGCTCGACGCGCTCGTTTGATTTCACTGGCCATTCGAGTGGTCTCCAGCCGGAAGCTTCCCGCCATTCCACTGGTTTGTCAAGTGGACAGCCCACCCACGAGTCGGAGGATTATCGCGCGGCAACCTTCGCGTGGCTTGCCAACCGAAGTTCACGCTGAGTTGGCAAGCGTGAGCGAAGATTGGTGGGGGCGATAGGATTCGAACCTGCGACCGCTCGCAAGTTGGATTCTGCAGGCCGAGGCGCGTCAGACCATTGAAGAGGTCGGTAACCCCGTGCCGTCTGTCGGACCGCATCGGGCGGCATTCCGCCGATGGACGACGGCTCGGCCGGTCCGCAGAGTGCTTTGCGCGAGCAACGTCTCTTCGCCGGACGAATTCAGGTCTGCGCGCTCAGGCCGAGTAGAATCCGCCCAAGCATGTTTACGCTGGACCGCGTCGTCCCTTGGGGTCGATCGTTCGACGAATACCGCCGTATGTTCGGGCTTCCTGACAAGGACCTCGCGCTGCGGATTATCGGCTGCGGCGATGGTCCCGCCAGTTTCAACGCCGAAGCGACGCGGCGAGGCTATCAAGTCGTATCGTGCGATCCGATCTACCAGTTCGACAACACGCAAATCGAGGAGCGGATTGCCGCGACGTATGAGCACGTCCTTGAGCAGACAAGACGAAACGCTCACGATTTCGTCTGGGGAAACGGTATTCGCACCGTGAAAGAGCTCGGCGCCGTCCGCATGGCAGCGATGCGTACCTTTTTGGCTGATTACGACGCAGGGAAGCGCGCAGGCCGTTACGTTGACGCGGCACTACCGGCGCTCCCTTTCGAGGATGGCGCGTTCGATCTCGCCCTGTGCTCTCATTTCCCGTTCCTGTATTCGACACAGCTCGGCGAAGCGTTCCATCGAGCCGCCCTTCACGAAATGTGCCGTATCGCGACAGAAGTGCGCGTGTTCCCGTTGCTTGCGCTCGAGAGCCACCGGTCACCGTTTGTCGAAACGTGCGCCGCCGATCTCGTTGGATTTGGCCGCGAAGTAGCGATAGAGCGCGTTCCGTACGCGTTTCAGCGCGGAGGCAACGAAATGATGCGCGTCCGTTGCCGTAGTGCCTCATAGAGAATACCCGACTGAGATAATCGTCCGACTCGTTCGTGCCAAACGTTACGGCGGACGTGAAGCACGCCTTTGGAGTACACCTTCTAACGAGCGTCACATCCAATCGGCAGCTTGCGATCGCATGTACCCGGCAGATCCGTCCCATCAGGCATGATGCGCTAGCCAATCCGACGGGCGAACAACAACCAACTCTCCACGAAATTCCATTGCGAGACGACTGAGGTAGATGCCACTCGTCAACCTATTCGTGGCGCAGTGCCGTGACCGGATCGATGCGCGCCGCGCGCCACGCTGACACGGAGGGGGCCAGCAGCGTCGTCGCCATCAGCAACCCGGCCGCGGCGACCAGCGTGAGCGGATCCGTCGAAGACAGGCCAAACAGGAGTGAGGCGATCCAGCGTCCGGCCAGCACCGATGCGATGCCCACACACACGCCAACGGTGATCAAGCGCAAGGCCTCCGCGAGGACCAGCCGGAGCACGGAGGCCCGCGTGGCACCAAGTGCCATGCGCACGCCGATCTCCATCGTGCGTCGGCTCGTCACCTGCCTGACGACGCCATAGAGACCAACACAGACCAGCAGCAGCGCTAAGACGGCGAACCCGCCCCACAATTGCGCCAGCCGCTGCTCGGGCTGGACGAGATCGGCGAGCCGGTCTCGCATCAGAATCGGGGGCGCGAGACGCAGTCCTCCTTGTATTTCGGCGCCGATGGCGCGCAGTGCCTGGACCAGCGACGAAGGCGTGGCAGCAGCGCGCACAACCACGGCTTCACTCGGCCCCACGCGCTGATGCGCGCTGAGGAACACGATCGGCCCGACGCGCTGCCGCAGATCAGAAAAGTTCGCGTCACGAACGATGCCGACGATTTCAATCCGCCGACCGGCGTCCTTCTCGATACTCGTCCCGACGACGTTGCGTCCGCCGCCGAACCGGCGGACGAACGCCTGGTTCACGATGGCCACGAGCGGCGCATTGGTTCGATCCGCTGGGGTGAAGTTCCGCCCGGCCACGATCGGCACGCCCATCGTCGCGAACAGATCGCTCGAGACCGCGAAGAAGTTGACGACGAGATCGTCAGGCAAGCGCGCCACATACGTGGGGATGGAGATCGCGCTCTCCCAGGTATTGCCGCCGAACGGATCGGGTCCCATCACCGCCGCTGACGCCAGCCCCGACGTCGTGCGCACCCGCTCGATCAGTCTGTCGCGCACGGCCATCGTCTGCGCATCCTTCCAGTCGTCTGGCGGACGGATCTCGGCGGTCACGATCGGCGCGGCGTCGTAGCCGACCTCGACGCGCTCCAGATTGCGCAGCGTGCGGGAGAAGAGCCCCGCCCCCACCAGCAGCAACACGGACAGCCCGAGCTGCACGACGACGAATGCGTGCCGCAGGCGATGGCGGGCCGACTGGCCGGCCGTGGCGGCGGAGCCGTCCTTGATGGCGTCGGTCAAGTCGGCGCGGGTGCTTTGCAGGGCGGGCGCGAGCCCGAACAGCAGCGTAGAGAGAAGCGAGAGGCGGCGGTGAAGATCAACACGTGCCGATCGAGATGGAACTCCAGCACCAGATCGCCCCGGCTTGCGCCAGAAGCCGTACGAGCGCCTGGCTGGCCCACGTTGCCAGCAGCAGTCCCGTGACGCCGCCGGCCAGCGCAACCAGCAGGCTCTCGGTCAGCAGCTGCCGGATCAGGCGTCCCGGCGGCGCGCCGATCGACATGCGGACCGCCATCTCGCGCCGGCGCGCCACCGCCCGCGCCAGCAGCAGGCTGCCGACGTTCGTGCAGGTGATCAGCAGGATAATGACGACGAGTCCCATCAGCACGGTCAGCGGGGTCCGCGTGTCCGCAACCTGACTAGTGTCGCCGCCCATGCCCGAAGCGAGCACGATCCGCTGGCTGGTGAACCGCCGGCGTTCCGCTTCCCTGGCGATGCCGAGGACTTGTGCCCGCTGTTCGAGGTGCGACGTCAGAATGCGCGTCAGATCGGCCGCCGCCGCTGACTCGCTGACGCCGCGCTGCAGACGCCCCATGAGGCGATAGACCTGACAACCCGGGTCGGTCACGCACGGCCCCATCATCATCGCGGGGAGCCACACGTCGGTCGCGCGTCCGGCCTCGACGCCCGTGAAGCCGGGCGCACTGACGCCGATGATCGTGAACACGTGGTCGTCAATCGTGAGCGACCTGCCCACGACGTTCTCGTCGGATCCGAGACGGCTCGTCCAATAGCGATGACTGATGACGGCGACAGGACTCGCACCGACGGTCCGACTGTCCGCAGCCTCGAACCCGCGTCCCCGGATGGCACGCACGCCCGCGACGTCGAAGTAGTTGGCGGACACGTACTGGCGCGAGATGCGCGCCGCGGTGTTGTCGGTGCCGTAGACGCGCGCGTATTGTGTGCCATTGAAGGCGGCAAGCGCGTGGAACCACTGGCTCTGGTCGCGGAGCGCTTCGTAGCGTGTATGACACGGTCGGCAGCCTCTGCGTCCCGCTGCTCCGCTGCACGAGGGTCAGGGTCTCGGGATCGCTGATGGGCAGCGTGTTGAGAAAGGCGGCGCTGACGACACTGAAGACGGCGGTGTTGGCGCCGATGCCCAAGCCGAGCGACAGCATGAGCAGACGAACGTCGGCTGCCGTCGCGCCATTCGCAGCGTGTAGACGACGTCCTTGGCGACCGTCTCAAGTGCACCCACAGGCATTCCTCCGTTGACGCCTGATGGCCGGCTGTCGCGAGAGTGCAGGATTGTCATCCTGCCGTCCACGGTCTGTCAACCGACAGGATGAGCGGTCGCGCACGGCGGGCTCGACCGGCTCGCACCGTGTGACTCTCGCAGCAGACGTCGGCGGCAGTGTCCGCGGCCGTCCGCACGCCCGTCTGGTCGATGTTGCGGCAGATGACGAAACGCGCGAACGTCGGCGGACACGGCAGCACTCGCCACCGAGTAATCGAGTCGGTCGCCGTTCGTCATTGACGGGCCGGCAGATCCGCTGTGGTTCTCCGCGCGCCCCTTGACCGCAGGCACGGTTCGGCCTAACGACAGCCTAACGATTCCCAGCCAAGAGAATGTTCTGCGTTAACGAGCGCGCAAGAAGAGTAATTCGAGGAACTGACCACTTGGGTGAAACCAAGTGCTCAGACAGACTGAATTACGCGGGTTTTATTAGGAAAATTGGTCGGGGCGATAGGATTCGAACCTACGACCCCTCGGTCCCGAACCGAGTGCTCTACCAGACTGAGCCACGCCCCGACAGGCGAAGTGTGCGGCTTGAATCGCGGCGGCCGGGAACCGCCATGCGCGAATCGGTATTCTAACTCAACTCTGGTCCTTCCACCTAAAGCGAAACCACAGGCGTTACCACAGCGGGAATAACCCGCCAAAATCCGCGCGGGATTGCAGCAATGCGAACGCGCGGTCCGTTTGGAGCTCCGCCGGGCGGAAGCGCGGCGGGATGCTCGCGAGCCAGGCGACGGCGGCGGCTCTCGTCTGCGCTTACGCGCGCGCAGCCGGCACGCCGAGATCACGATAGCCGAGCCCCTTCCCTTTGAGCTTCTCGAACTCCGCGCACGCTGTCGCATACCGCGCGTCGCCGAGCAGCGCTTCGCCATACGCCAGTCGCAGGCGTGCATCGTCCGGCCGTTCCCGCGAGTAACTCCGCAGAGGTTGACACCGCCTGCCGGAAGTTGCCGGCCAGCACGTAACTCGCGGCTGTGGCCTGCGGTAATCCGCGTCGGAGCGCCGCTTGGTACGGCGCGGCCGTGGCGCGCTTCACGAAGTCCAGCGTGCGATCGATCACCTCGCGCATCATCGTCTGCGATCTCGAATCCATGGTGGCCGGTTGGATGATTCAGCAGCGTGACGGGTGCGTTCTGCGAGACGGCAAGTGGGCGAGCGTGGTGATGTCCTTGTTGACGCTCTGACGATCGAGACCGGCGCGTACATGAAGAGCGGGCAGATCGCGGCGAAACACGGTGAGAGGCGCCGTGCCGTAGTACATCACCGCCGCTTTGACAGCAGTCTGTTGCGGATCCTCGATCGCGGGGAACGCGCTGAATACGTTGCCGGACCCGGCATATACCGTAATCGCATCGCGATCGATGCCGAGATCGCCTGCTTGCCCGTGACGTGGCGAACCAGGATGTCGAAATCCTGTGCTTGGCTGCCGTCGCGCAGATCCGGCAGGATCGCGATCAATCCCTTCGACGCGGCCGTCTGCGCCCACGCCGCGTAGAACGCTCCGCGGCGATCTGCACCGGTCGCCCGGTTGGAAAAGATCAGCGCAGGCGCGCGGACGCCGGAAGCGGTCGGCGGACGATACCCGTCCATACGCAGGCTGGTCCCGCCGGAGACGATTGTTGCGATCCTCGCAGCCGGATCTACAACGACGGGACGGGCGGCACCGAACGAGAGACGAATGCCGCCGGCGGAATCACCACATCACTTTTTGACCGGGGCTTCGGAATCGAGCGGCAGGTTTTCGAGCGCCGATAAGGCGGTGTAGTCCGTCAGGTCGGGCTGCAGGGGGGTGACGGAGATGAAGCCGTCGCGCACGGCCTGGTAATCAGATCGATCGTGCGGCTCCCAATCGTTCTGCCCTTCTTCGATCCAGTAATAATTCTTGCCGCGTGGATCGCAACGCTCGTCGACGATCGTGATGTGATTGCGCTTGGCCTGCACGGTCCAGCGCGATCCCTTCGGCTGTCCTGACGGCACGTTGATGTTCAGAAACGTCCGCGGGGGCAGCCGATGCCGCAGCGTCAGCGCCGCCACCGCTGCCGCCGCCGCAGCCGACGGGCCGAAATCGTACGTGTCGTGGCTCCGTTCGAGCGACACGGCAATGCTGGCGACACCAAGCAGCGCGCCTTCCATTGCCCCCGCGACCGTCCCCGAGTACGTGATGTCGTCGCCCAGATTGAATCCCTTGTTGACGCCCGAGACGATTAGATCCGGCAACGTCGTGTAGAGCTTCGTGACGGCAATGTTGACGCAGTCGCTCGGCGTGCCGTCCACTTCGTAGACACCGTCGGCGACGGTCTCGAGACGGAGCGGCCGCCGGAGCGTCAGCGCGTGACCAATCGCGCTGGCTTCGACGTGAGGGGCGACGACAAGGACGTCGCCGAGCGGACGCAGGACGTGCGCAAGCGCGTAAATCCCTTCGGAGCGTACGCCATCATCGTTGGTGACGAGTATTCTGGGCATCAGGGAATGCTAAGTATAACAGGACGCTGGCGATAAGCGCGAGCGCTGCGCCGGTCAGGAACGCCGCGCGAGGCGAGACGCGCGTCCAGATGGCGCCGAACAGCAGGCTCGCGGCAAGGCCGCCGACGCCAATCGCCGCGTTGTAGATCCCGAAGGCGGTCCCGCGCGCGTCGACCGGGGCCATATCGACAACCCACGCCTTCTCCACTCCTTCTGTCAGGCCGAAGTAGAGTCCATACGCGAGGAAGATCACGATGACGATGGCCACCTGGCTGAAGTAACCGAACGCGGCGTAGATGCCCGCGTACCACAGCCAGCCGAGCGCGATCATGGTGCGGCGCCCCACCCGATCGCTCAACGCGCCGCCGATCACCGATGAGGTCATCTTCACGACGTGCAGCGCGGACCACAGCAGTGGAATCCACAGGCTCGCGACGCCGAGATCGCCGAGCCGCAACAGCAGGAACGCATCGCTGGCGTTCCCGAGCGAGAAGATCAGGATTACCGCGACGGCGAGGTAGAACCGTCGCGTAACCCGTCCTGGAGATCCGCGATCGGCCTCTGCTGCAAGACGGCCTTCGCGCCGCTGCTCGGGGACGCGCAACAAAATGAGGATGACGATGACGCCGGGAACGAGCGTCCAGGCGAACAGCGAGCGATACGCCTCGGCGTGGAAGTACAAGTACGCCGAGGCGACGAGCGGGCCCGCTACGGCGCCGGCGTGATCCATCGCGCGATGGAACCCGTAGACGCGCCCGCGCCGATCCGGCGGCGCGAGCCGCGCGAGCATCGCATCGCGCGGCGACGTGCGGATGCCCTTCCCGAGACGATCGGTGAACCGCAGCGCGAGCACCTGCGGCCATGCCGTCACGATGGCAATGAGCGGACGGATCAGCGACGAGAGACCATAGCCCGCGAGCACCAGCCGCTTTGGTGTGCCCGAGCGGTCCGCGAGCCATCCCGACACGATCTTGAGCACGCTGTTCGCCGCTTCCGCGACGCCTTCGATGACGCCGAGCGACATCGCGCCCGCGCCGAGCACGCGCGTGAGAAACAGCGGCAGGAGCGGGTACACCATCTCGCTGGCGGTGTCGGTGAAAAAGCTTACCCACCCCAGCAGCCAGACAGGCCGCGACAGACCGTAACGATCGAGGGGATTGCCTGACGGATCCACGCCGTATGGCGCGCTCACCGGTGTCGTGGCCATCGCACCGAGCGTATAAGCCCGTATAATCGCGGTCAAATACGAGAATGTTCAATGCACGATCGCGCTCAATGCTGATTCTTCAAAACAAACACGCGTGAGCATTGGATATTGAGCATCGAGCATCGACGATTCACATGTCCAAGTCACCATTTGACGCGGTTCTGTTAGTCGCATTCGGAGGGCCGCAGGGCCCTGATGACATCCGCCCGTTTCTCGCGAACGTACTGCGCGGACGGCGAGTGTCGCCGGAGCGTATCGAGGAAGTCGCGCACCACTACGAGATGTTCAGCGGCGTCTCGCCTCTGACGGAATTGACGCTCGGCCAGGCGCGTGCGTTGGAACTCCGGCTGCGCGAGCGCGACGTCGCGTTGCCTGTGTACGTGGGCATGCGCAACTGGCATCCGTATCTCGCCGACACGCTGACGACAATGTCGCGGCGCGGCGTGCGGCGCGCGATTGGCGTGCTCGCGGCGGCGCAGCGGAGCTATTCCGGGTGCCTTCAATACAAGGAGAACGTCCTCGACGCGCAGCAGGCGATCACGACGACGGGGCATGCGCCGATCGATGTCGTGTACGTCGGCGATTGGCACGAGGACCCGGGGTTCGCTGCGGCAAACGCGGATCACATACGCCGCGCCGTCGAGGCGCTGCCAGGCGAGGTGCAATCGCGCGCGCGGCTCGTGTTCACCGCACACAGCATTCCGGTCGCGATGGCCGAGCGCTATCCGTATGAAGCGAACCTGCGCGCCTCGGCGGCGCTCGCCGCGCGCGCCGCAGGCTTCGATGAGTGGGCGCTCGTCTATCAAAGCCGCAGCGGTCGCCCGGAAGATCCATGGCTCGAGCCGGACGTGTGCGACTATCTCCGCGCCGAACGTGACAACGGACTCGAAGCCGTGGTGCTTTGCCCGATTGGATTTCTCTGCGATCACATCGAGGTGTTGTTCGATCTCGATGTCGAGGCGGCGGCGGTCTGCCGCGACATCGGGCTGCCCATGGCTCGCGCCTCCACGGTCAACGTGCACCCGCGCTTCATCGAAGCGCTCGCCGACGCCGTGTTCGATGTTTGGCGGCGATATGAAGAAGGTCGGCCTTTGGCGATTGCGGGTCCTGCAAGCCGGGTCTGAAGACCCGCCTACAACCATTCTGTAGGGCGGACCTTCAGGTCCGCCAGCCACGCGATGTCAAGAACGTAAAATTTTCGCGTTGCTCAACCACTTTCTCGTCGAGTGCGTCCAAAATGGCACTATGCCACGTCCTTTGATTGCCGCTTTATGTGTGTCGTTCGCGTGCCTCGCCGCGTCCAAGCCGCTTCGCGGCGAAGGCGCGCAGGAAGTGCGCCAGCAGATTCAGATCACGGCCCCCGGTCCCGGCGAGATGCCGATGTTCATGGGGCCGAACCGTCAGCCCAAGACCGGCACCGGCATCCTCCGCGGACGCGTGATCGCGTCCGACACGGGATCGCCGATCCGCCGCGCGCAAGTGAGGGTCATCAGCCCCGACATCGGCGCGAAAACGGCGCTGACCGATGCGCAGGGGCGATTCGAGTTCAAGGATCTCCCCGCAAGTCGTTTCAACATGAGCGTCACGAAGTCCGGCTTCGTCAGCATGCAGTACGGGCAGAACCGGCCGTTCGAACCTGGTCGCCCGATCGAGCTCGCCGAGGCGCAGCTGATGGAGAAGGCGGACGTCTCGCTTCCCCGTGGCAGCGTGCTCGCCGGGCGCGTCGTCGACGAGTTCGGTGAGCCCGTGGCTGACGCCAACGTCAGCGCGATGCGCATGCAGTTCACCAACGGCAGGCGCCGCCTCGTGCCATCGGGCCGCAACGCGACGACGAACGATCTCGGGCAGTTTCGTCTCTATGGACTGCCGCCCGGCGACTACTACGTCAGCGCGACGCTGCGTTCGTTCGACATGATGATGGATGTTGTCGGCGGCCCCGGCGGACCGACGGGGTCGAACCAGAGCGCGGGCTACGCGCCCACGTACTATCCAGGTTCCCCAAGCCCTGCGGAAGCGCAGCGCGTCTCTGTCGCGGTCGGCCAGGAGCTCGCGAGCGTCGACATCGCGCTGCAGCCCGTGCGCCTTGCGAAGATCACCGGCACGGCGATCGGCACGGATGGTAAGCCGATGGCCGGCGCGATGATCATGTTGATGCCATCGATGCGAGAAGCGATGCTCTTCGGGCCCGGCGGCACCTCGCGCACGAACAAGGACGGCCAGTTCACAATCAGCGGCGTCACTCCCGGGGAATACACGCTGCAGCTGCGCTCCGCGGGCGCGATGATGACCGAGGTCGGGGGCGGCGCGATGTTCTTCGCGATGAACGTCAACGGACCGGGCGAGCCTCCGGCGGGACCGCAAGCGGAGCCTGAGTTCGCATCAGTGCCCGTCAGCGTCAGCGGCGAAGACATCAACAATCTCGTTGTCGTCAGCACCCATGGCGCGAAGGCCGCTGGACGCATCTCGTTCGAAGGCGACGTGAAGCCGGAGGGTTTGACGGCGATTCGCGTGACGGCGCCCTCCGCTGACCAGGAGGGCGGGCCGATGATCGGTATTGGCGGTGCGCAGGTGAAGGAGAACGGCAGCTTCGAGTTGAGCGGCCTCACCGGCACGCGTCTGTTCCGCGCCGGGGCGCTGCCGAAGGGATGGTTTTTCAACAGCGTGCGCGTGGAAGGACGCGACGTGACCGACACTGGCATCGAATTCAAGCCGGGTGAAGACGTCAGCGGAATCGAAATCGCGCTCACGAACAAGAGCACGAGTCTGTCCGGAAGCGTCACTGACGACAAGGGCCACGCGGCGAAGGACTACACCGTTGTGGTGTTCGCCGACGATCAGCAGAAATGGCTGCTGCCGCTGAACCGGTGGATGACTTCCGCGCGCCCCGATCAGGACGGGCGGTTCAAAGTGAGCAGCCTGCCGCCCGGCGGGTACTACGCGATTGCCGTCGATTATGTCGCCGCGGGTGAATGGAGCGATCCGGACTGGCTCGAGCGCGCGCGGACGAAGGCTGCACACTTCACGCTCGACGAAGGGGGCACGAAGTCCCTCGAGTTGAAGCTGGGCGCGATGCAGTAGGCAGAAGGCAGAAGGCAGAAGGCAGGAGACAGGAGGCAGAAAACAGGAGGCAGGAGACAGGAGGCAGGAGACAGGAGGCAGAAGGTTCTACTGTCTTCCCTCTCCTGCCTCCTGACTTCTTTGAATCAAGTCTGTCGCGTCGTCTTCGACCGTCGGCGCAGGTCCCACCTTTCGCGCGTACGCGTACGAGATCACGAAGATCAGCACGATCAGCCCGAACGACACCGCCTTGGGCACCTCGAAGTCGATCCAGTCCAATGCGTGAGCGTATTCCGCCAGCAGCTTGATCCCGACCCACGCGATGATGATGAAGGCGCCGTCGACGAGCGCGGGATACCTGCGCACGATCGCGAGCAGCGTCCCGATGACGACGCGGATCGCGATGATGCCGAGCAGCCCGCCGGCGAGCACGACCCAGGTTTTCTTGGACATCGCCACCGCGACCAGAATCGAGTCGACAGAAAACGCGATATTGACCAGTTCGACTTTCACCACGGTCGCCCAGAGCGCGGACATGCCCATCCACGGACGCGCTGGTCTGGGCTTGCTGCGTTCTTCCGCACCGCCGCTCCTGAAGAAGTGCCTGTACGAGAGATGCAGCAGATAGAGGCCGCCCAGCAGCTTGACCCATTCGATCCTGATCAGATAGGTCGCGAGCAGCGTCGCGAGGATGCGGAACGCAAAAGCGCCGACGAGCCCGTAACGCAACGCTTTCTTCTGATCGCGGCGCGCGAGGCCGAGAATCATCACGGCCAACACGAGGGCGTTGTCGGCGCTGAGCAGCCCCTCGAGCAGCACCAGCAGACCGATCGTAATGAAATCAGCGGCTTGAACGTTCATGCGCAGGCGGGTGGCTTGACACGCCGCGTATCAAGGCCTATGTTTGGATCGACGCAAGGTTGAGGGCGAACACATGCGCGTCGACCACGATCTCTACTTTATCAGCATGGCGGCGCGGCTGCTCGACATGCACCCGCAGACGCTGCGGAAGTACGAACGTCTCGGGCTCGTGCGGCCGACGCGCACCATCGGCAGCATGCGCGTGTATTCGCGCGACGAGCTGGACCGCCTGAAGGTCATCAAACATCTGGTCGAAGACGAAGGGGTGAATCTCGCGGGCGTGCAGCGGCTTTTGACGATTGCCGAAGCTGTGCGGCGTCTGCGGCCTCTGATGAACAGTGAAACCACGGGACGCGAGGCGCGCCGCCGGCTCATGCAGGAAATCGATCGCATCACCGAGCTGGTGGGTTTGTAAGGCGGGCATGCTGTAGACCGGGTCTTCAGATCCGGCGTCTGGATATGGAATTCAAGGATTACTACTCCACGCTCGGCGTCACGAAGACCGCGACCGACAAGGAACTGAAGCAGGCCTACCGGAAGCTGGCGCGCAAGCATCATCCCGACGTGAACCCGGGCGACAAGGCGGCCGAAGGGAAGTTCAAAGAGATCAACGAAGCGTACGAAGTCCTCGGCGATCCTGACAAGCGCCGGAAGTACGACGAGCTCGGGGCGAACTGGCGCATGTACGAGCAGGCGCAGGAGCAGGGGCAAGCGTGGCCGGGCGGCGCGGGATTCGGCGGGTTCGGCGGCGCGCCCGGCGGCGAAGGCGGCGCGTGGACGATCAACATGGGCGGTCCGGGCGGCTACCGGACGATGTCGGAAGACGAGATGCGGGAAATGTTCGGAAACGAAGACCCGTTCTCGGACTTCTTCAAGACATTCTTCGGGGGCGGCGGCGCCGACGCGCGCGGGCGCAGCGGCCGCGCGCCGCGGAGCCAGAAAGGGCGCGACATCGAGCACGAGGTCGAGCTCACGCTGGAAGAGGCGTACCACGGCGCGATGCGCCGCATCTCCATCAAGCTCGGTGGCCACGCGCGCAGCGTTGACGTCCGGATCCCGGCGGGGGTGAAGGACGGCTCCCGCGTGCGTGCCGCGGGCGAAGGGGAATCAGGCGCGAACGGCGGCGCATCGGGCGATCTGTTCCTGCGCGTCCACATTCGCCCGCACCCGGTCTTCGAGCGCAAAGGGGACGACCTCCATACGAAGGTGCAGGTGCCGGTCACCACGGCGGTACTCGGCGGCGAAGCGCAGGTGCCGACAATCAGCGGCACGGTGCGCCTGCGGGTGCCGGAGACAACGCAGCCCGGCCAGGTGTTCCGGTTGAAGGGCCACGGCATGCCAGTCGTCGGCAAAGCGGACGCGAAAGGCGATCTCTACGCGACGATCGACGTGCAGCTTCCCCGTACGCTGACAAAGGATCAGCGCCAGCATTACGAGGCGCTTCGCAAGACAGAGGCACGGTAGGCTGTAAGTTGTAAGCAGTAGGCAGAAGTTTAAGGAGCGTGAGGGCAGCGCCTGCGGCCGGCGCGAGGCGACGGAGTGAAGCCGAGCGCGCGCGAGCGGGGTGGGGCCCCGCGAGCACCGATAAATGAATCTTCAAAAATATACAGAGAAAGCCCAGGAGGCCATCCTCGCGGCGCAGCAGCTCGCGGATCGCGAGGGGCACCCCGAGATCACGCCGGAGCACGTCCTGCTGACGCTCGTTGAGCAGCCGGGGGGCATCGTTCCCGAAATCCTCCGGAAGATGAACATCGATCCCGCGACGGTCGCGTCGGCGGTGCGGGCTGAGCTCGGGCGCAACCCGAGCGCACACGGCGGTTCTCAGCCCGGACTTTCGGCGCGCCTGCGGCAAGTCACCAATGCAGCCGAAGCGGAAGCGGAACGGCTGAAAGACGAGTACGTTAGCACCGAGCACATCTTCATCGCCATCGCGAGCGAAGGCGGCCGCTCCGCCGCGGCGCGCACCCTGCAGCAGCACGGTGCCACGAAGGACAAGATCCTCCAGGCGATGACCTCGGTCCGCGGAGCGCAGCGTGTCACGTCGCAGAATCCTGAAACCACCTACCAGTCGCTCGAAAAGTACGGCCGCGACCTCACGGAGCTCGCGCGAAAGGGGAAGCTCGATCCGGTCATCGGCCGCGACGACGAGATCCGGCGCGTGATCCAGGTGCTGTCGCGGCGGACGAAGAACAACCCGGTACTGATTGGCGAACCGGGTGTCGGCAAGACGGCCGTCGTCGAAGGGCTTGCGCAGCGCATCGTCCGGCAGGATGTGCCCGAAGGCCTCAAGAACAAGAAGATTGTTGCCCTCGATATGGGCGCGCTCGTCGCGGGCGCGAAGTACCGCGGTGAATTCGAGGAGCGTCTGAAGGCGGTACTCAAAGAGGTCACCGATGCACAAGGTCAGGTGATCCTGTTCATCGACGAGCTGCACACGGTCGTCGGCGCCGGTGCGGCCGAAGGCGCGATGGATGCGGCCAACATGCTCAAGCCGATGCTCGCGCGCGGCGAACTGCACATGATCGGCGCGACCACGCTCGATGAGTACCGCAAGCACATCGAGAAAGATGCGGCGCTCGAACGGCGTTTCCAGCCCGTCATGGTCGGCGAGCCCACCGTCGAAGACACGATCAGCATCCTGCGCGGCCTGCGCGAGCGCTATGAAATTCATCACGGCGTGAAGTTCAAGGACTCGGCGCTCGTGGCGGCCGCGGTACTGTCGCACCGCTACATCACGGATCGGTTCCTCCCCGACAAAGCAATCGATCTGATCGACGAAGCGGCGTCGCGCCTGCGAATGGAGATCGACTCCATGCCGGTGGAGCTCGACGAAGTGCAGCGGCGCATCATGCAGCTCGAGATCGAGCGCGAGGCGCTGCGCAAGGAAAAGGACAAGGCCTCGCAGGAACGTCTCGAGAAGCTCGAGAAAGAGCTCGCGGATCTCAAGGAGCAGCGCGACACTCTCACGGTCCACTGGCAGCAGGAAAAGGAAGCGATCCAGGGTTCGCGCGAGCTGAAGGAACAGCTCGAACAGGCGCGCCTCGAGATGCAGCGCGCGCAGCAGTCGGGCGATTATGGCAAGGCGTCGGAGCTGCAGTACGGCAGGCTGCCGGAGATCGAACGCAAGATCAAGGAAGGAGAAGCGCGGCTGGCGGACCTGCAAAAGGGTCAGCGCATGCTGAAGGAGGAAGTCGATGAGGAGGACATCGCGGAGGTCGTCAGCCGCTGGACGCATATCCCTGTGAGCCGATTGATGGAAGGGGAGATCCAGAAGCTCCTCAAGATGGAGGATCGCCTCCACCAGCGCGTGGTCGGCCAGGACGAAGCCATTCAAGCGGTCGCCAACGCCATCCGGCGCGCGCGCGCGGGGCTGCAGGATCCGAACCGGCCGCTCGGCAGCTTCATCTTCCTCGGCCCGACCGGCGTGGGCAAGACCGAGCTCGCCCGCGCGCTTGCCGAATTCCTGTTCGACGACGAGCAGGCGATGATCCGCATCGACATGTCCGAGTACCAGGAGAAGCACACCGTATCGCGCATGATCGGCGCCCCTCCGGGATATGTCGGCTACGAGGAGGCGGGCCAGCTCACCGAAGCGGTGCGGCGGCGTCCCTACTCCGTCGTCCTCTTCGACGAGATCGAGAAGGCGCATTCGGAAGTGCTCAACGTCATGCTGCAGCTGCTCGACGACGGGCGGTTAACGGATGGCAAGGGACGCACGGTCGACTTCAAGAACACCGTGGTGATCATGACATCCAACGTCGGCAGCCATTTCATCAGCGCCGCGGACCTGTCAGCCGGGCTGACCGAAGGAGTGCGGCGCGAAGTGATGGAGGCGCTGCGCGGGCATTTTCGTCCTGAATTCCTCAACCGCGTCGATGAGATCATCGTGTTCCACGCACTCGACCGCGAACAGATGCGCTCTATCGTCGACATCCAGCTGCGCGGTCTGATGCGGCGCCTCGAAGATCGGAAGATCCATATCGAGCTCAGCGACCGCGCGAAGGACCTGGTGATCGAGGAGGGATACGATCCCGCCTACGGAGCACGGCCTTTGAAGCGCACGATCCAGCGCGCCATTCTGGATCCTCTGGCACTACGCGTACTGCAGGGAGATTTTACGGAGGGCGACACGATCCGCATCGATGCGCGCGGCGGGAAGCTCGCGTTCGAACGCGCGCAGACGGCCGTCCACGCCTGAGTCGTTGTCAATCGGGAAGGAATCGAAGCAGAGTCGAAGGAATCGAATCAAGAGATAATGAGAAGCGTGCTCCTTCGATACTTCGGGGAGCTTCGACTGCTTCGATTGCTCAAGGGTCAATGGCCGAGTCACAGAAGAACGCGAATCGCAACAGGCGGCTTACTGATAGCCGGATGAGCCCCCGCGCACCAGGCGGCGCCATCTGGTACGTGCTCGGGTTCCTCCTCCTCCTGGCGCTCGCTCAGGCGTTCTTCTTCCAGCTTCAAGGGGGCGAGACACTCCCCTACAGCGAGTTCAAGCGCCTCGTGCGCGCCGATCGCGTGCAGGAAGTGACCGTCGGCGAGGACCGCATCCGCGGCCTGCTGAAGGGGGCGGACGGAGAGAAAGGCCGCGCGTTCACGGCGGTGCGTGTCACCGACGACAAGCTGCCCGAAGAACTCGAGCAGCACGGCGTCAAATACCAGGGTGAGGTCCCGAACCGCTGGCTCTCGGACGTCGTCGGCTGGATCATTCCGCTCGTTCTGATTGTTGCATTGTGGACGTTCTTCTTTCGGCGCATCGGCGGCGCCGAGGGAGGCGTCATGTCGTTCGCGCGCAGCCGCGCGAAGATCTATGCGGACGACGACGTGAAGATCGGATTCGGCGACGTGGCGGGCGTCGACGAGGCGGAGGAAGAGCTCAAGGAGATCGTCGAGTTCCTCAAGAACCCGCGCAAGTACACGAGCATCGGCGGCAGGATCCCGAAGGGCGTCCTGCTCGTCGGGCCGCCGGGCACCGGCAAGACGCTGCTCGCGCGCGCGGTCGCGGGTGAAGCGAAGGTACCGTTCTTCAGCCTCAGCGGATCGGAGTTCGTCGAGATGTTCGTCGGCGTGGGCGCCGCGCGGGTGCGCGACCTGTTCTCGCAGGCGGAGTCCAAGGCGCCCTGCATCGTATTCATCGACGAGCTCGACGCGCTTGGCAAGGTGCGCATCCAGACGCCGATGGGCAGCCACGAAGAGCGTGAACAGACGCTCAATCAGCTCCTCGCCGAGATGGACGGGTTCGATGGGCGCAAGGGGATCATCATCATGGGGGCGACGAACCGTCCCGAGGTGCTGGACCCCGCCCTGCTCCGCCCCGGACGGTTCGATCGGCAGGTCCTGGTCGACAAGCCGGACGTGCGCGGCCGCGAAGACATCCTGCGCATCCACGTGAAGACGGTCAAGATCGCGGCCTCGGTCGACTTGAAGGTGATCGCGGCGCGGACGGCCGGGTTCGCCGGCGCGGACCTCGCGAATCTCGTCAACGAGGCGGCGCTGCTCGCCGCGCGCAAAGACAAGACGTCGGTCGAGATGAAGGACTTCGACGAAGCAATCGACCGCATCATCGCAGGACTCGAGAAGAAGCGGGTCATGAGCGACAAGGAGCGCCGCATCGTCGCTTACCATGAGTCCGGGCACGCGATCGTCGCGAGCATCCTGCCAGGTCTCGATCCGGTCCACAAGATCTCAATCGTCGCACGCGGCTTCGGCGCGCTCGGCTACACGATGCAGTTGCCGCTGGAGGATCGGTACCTCATGACGCGGACCGATCTGCTCGGGCAGCTGGCAGTGCTGCTCGGCGGCCGTACTGCCGAGGAGATCGCATTCGGCGAGGTCTCCACCGGCGCGCAGAACGATCTGCAGCGCGCCACCGACATCGCGCGCGCGATGGTCACCGAGTTCGGAATGAGCGACTCGCT
Organism: Acidobacteriota bacterium; assembly: GCA_003222675.1. Lineage (GTDB taxonomy): Bacteria > Acidobacteriota > Vicinamibacteria > Vicinamibacterales > 2-12-FULL-66-21 > QHWT01. The sequence continues at coordinate 31,202 of QHWT01000048.1, forward strand.
CGGCGCGGTCAACTACGACGGCCATCGCGGCGCGAAATTCATCGACATGCCGTTCATGAACGAGCGCGGCCCACACTCGGAAGACACCGCGCAGAAGATCGACGCCGAGGTCAAACGCATCATCACCGAGGCGCACGACCAGGCGCGCCGGGTCCTCAGAGAGCGCAAAGACATCCTCGCCGAGCTGTCGCACCGATTGCTGGACAAAGAGGTCATCGAGGGAGACGAGCTGCGCGCGCTGCTCGGGCCGGTGCCGCCGAAAGATCCCGCTGGCACCGTGCCGCCTGCCGTACCCGACGAAGGCGTGCGCACGGGCGCGACGACCGAGTAACAAGCGTCGAGATCGCAGTCGACGAAACACGAACAGATCACGTAGTGTCACGAACGGATTTCCCGCGGAGAAAACACACCGAGAGCGCCGAGAGCGCATTAGGCGTCACGCCGGCAAGTTCTGCCATCTGCGCATTCAGCCGATGTTGCAGCTTCCGCACAATCCGAGCCTCCATTAGTCGAAAGCCCCAGTAATTCTTCGCGGCATCGTTTCTGCGATCACGGCGTCAATGCGAACAGCAGACGATCTCAATCGGATCGCGTACGAGATCATCGGCGGCGGCATTGCGCTGCATCGCGTGATAGGGCCCGTGTGCTTCGAGAGCATGTACATGCCCTGCCTTGCGTAATAACTCAAGAAGCGCGGCTTAGATTTTCGGACGAAGATCGCAATCCCGCTCCAGTACGAAGAAGTCTTCATCCCTCGAGCGTACGAAGCGGATTTTATTGTGGAGGACTGCATCGTTGTCGAACTGAAGGCGGTCGCGACAACAGTGCCACTTGAAGAGCGTCAGCTGCAGTCTGTTCACGGAATGCAGCCATCAGGTTACGATGGAGCCGTGCCGTCGATCCCGCGGCCGAAGCGTGAAGTCCCCATCGTTCTCACGGCGAGCGCGCTGTTATCGTTCGCCCCGGCGTATCGCGCCGCCGCCCTCGCCTTGCCGGACCTCGGCTTCGCGGTCTTTTTCATCGTTGCACAGTTGCGAAGCGGCGTCGGCGCCGCAGCTCCGTGGTTCGTCCTCGCGGCTGTTCTCCTCGGCATCGCGATTCGCCGGCTCGATCTCGAAAGCTGGGCGCTGTTCGTTCCCGGTGGCCTGACCGGGCGCGTCGACCAGGCGTTCGGAGCACGCGCCGCGACGGCCGCCGCCTCCGTCGTGATCGTCGAGCGCATCCTGCTGGCGGCGCTGGCCTGTATCGTATTCGGTCAGTACGCTGCGTCACTGCTGTTCGCGCTGACCGGCGTCGGCCGGCTGCCGCCGATTGGGGCCGCTGCGGATCTCACGTCTGTCTTCGCGATAGTACTGCTTGGCTGGTTGTGGCTGCGCGCGCGCCGGGGCTGGCTCCTTTCGGTGGCGCGGCGAACACAGCACGTCTGGCTGGCGGTCGGCACGTTGGTGGGCCTCGCGATCTGTGCTGCAATCTCCGCCGGCCGAGCGTGGACGAAGACCGAACTCGCGCTGCTGCACAATGCTTCGGACCTGACGACCACAGGATGGTGGGCCATCGTCGTGGCCCTCGCGACGTTCGGGCAGGCCTCGCCTGCGATCGGCGTCGGCGACAGCCTTCCCCGCATCGCGCGCGAGCTCGAGCCACCGCGGAGCGTCGGCCTCAGGCGGACGGCGGCACTCACCGGCGTTTACGGGCTCGCCGTTACGACGCTGCTGTCCTTTCTTTATGTGGCGCTCGTGCCGGTGACGGCCGATCCCCGATGGATCGATGCACCGCTCATCGCGCTCGCGCAGAATCTCACCGCGCCATTGTGGCTCAGAGCCCTGCTCGCGCTGGCCGTCGTCGCGGCGGCCGGGCTGCTGCTCGGGCAAGCGACGCGCGCCGCGCTCTGGGGCGCGGAGAGCGCGCTGGCGCGATTGGCCGAGCGCGATGTCCTGGCTCTGATCTTCCGCGCGCGCGACCCGAAGTTCGGCAGGTACGCCGCGGCGATCGATACCGTTGCCGTCGCGGCCGCCGGCGCCATCGTGATGAGCGGCGCGAGCCGTGCGTGGCTCGGGTCCGCCTACGCGCTGTCCGTCGTGGCGACCTTCGTGCTGCAGATCTCCGCGCTGCTGCGGCTGCGCCGGCGGCCCGCCGGCGCGCCACTGCGATTACCGCTCAACCTGCGGTTCGCAGGCCGTGAATGGGCGTTCGGCACGTGGTCCGTCGGCATCCTGCTCGCGCTGTCCGGTCTCGCGATGCTCGCTCGCCACGAGGCCGGCGCCATTGGCGCGGCCGTCGCGATAGCCGCGCTCGCGTTCGTGCTTGCGACACGGGCGGGCCGCACTGTGGGTTCCGAGCCCGCGGATCTCGATGCCTCGCAGCTTCTCCCCTCCACCGAGCTCTCGTTCGGTCCGCTCGAGCCCAGGCCGCAGACGATCCTGGTGCCGGTGCGCAATCCCAACTGGCTCGCCCACGTGGATGCAGCCCTCCGGACGTCGCGCGATCACCACGTCGTGATCATGATGGCGCGGATCATCGGCATCGATACCGACGACGAATGGACCGACGAGACGCATCCAACCGCGTCGGAACGGCTCGTGTTCTCGCGGGCACTCGCGCTCGCTGAGCGCTATGGCCGTTCTGTCCGGCTGATGATCATGCCGGCGCGCAACGTCTTCGACGCTCTCGTCGCCGCGGTGCAGCGGCTGCAGGCGTCCGAGATCTACGTGGGCGAGTCCGCCTCGATTTCGGCCGACGCGCAGGCGCAGCTGCTCGGCCAGGCGTGGGAGCGCGCGCCGCGATCGGACCTCCACGTCCGCCTCGTCATCCATCACCGCAGCGGCCGCGCCGACGTCTATCACCTCGGCGCGCATGCCCCAGAGCTCAATGCGCGGGATCTCGATCTGATTCATTCGGTCTGGCTCGACGCCGTCAAGGCGCTCGGCCGCCACGTTCATCATCACGACATCGTTCGAGCGGCGCTGACGCAAATGACTGAACAACTGAGCGGTCCAGACCGCGACGGGGCGTTGGAAGCCATCAGGCAGGTGGCCAAACCAGCGGACGAGCTCGCCGCGGCGCTTCGCACGCGCGACTACGCGCGTCTCCGCGACATGATGCGGAACCGTCCACCAAGTGACCTCGGAGAACTGCTGGGGGCGCTTCCGCTGGAAGACCAGGCCGTCGTCTTCCGGCTGCTGCCGCGCAAGGATGCGGCGGCGACGTTCGAGTACCTGCCGCAGGACGCGCGCGAGGCGCTGTTGAAGACATTGTCGAAGGAGGTCGTGGCCTCGATTCTCAACGAGATGGCGCCTGACGACCGCACGATGTTTCTCGAGGAGCTGCCGGCGGCGGCCACGCGCGAGCTGCTCTCGCTGCTGACGCCGCAGGAACGCGGGATCGCGCTGACGCTGCTGGGGTATCCGGAGAGGTCGGTCGGGCGCCTCATGACGCCCGACTATGTCGCGGTGCACGAGGAGTGGACCGTCCAGGAGGTGCTCGACTACATCCGCCGGCACGGTCAGGACAGCGAAACGCTCAACGTCATCTACGTCGTCGACGACCACGGCGGGCTGGTCGACGACATCCGCATCAGGGCGGTGCTGCTCGCCGACCCGGCGCGGCACGTGTCGGAGATCATGGATCGCCGGTTCGTCGCCCTGAAGGCGACCGACGATCAGCAGACGGCGGTGTCGGTGTTCCGCCAGTACGATCGCTCGGCCCTGCCGGTCACCGACACCGCGGGCATGCTGATCGGCATCGTGACGGTGGACGACATCCTCGACGTGGCGGAAACCGAAGCGACCAAGGACATCCAGCGCATCGGCGGATCGGAAGCGCTCGACCAGCCCTACATGGACATCTCGTTCGGCAAGATGATTCAGAAGCGCGCGGGATGGCTGACGGCGCTGTTCGTCGGCGAGATGCTGACCGCGACGGCGATGGGCTTCTTCGAGGCGGAGATCTCGCGCGCCGTCGTCCTCGCGCTGTTCGTCCCGCTGATCATTTCGAGCGGCGGCAATTCCGGATCGCAGGCGTCGACGCTCGTCATCCGCGCGCTCGCGCTCGGCGAAGTGCGACTACGTGACTGGTGGCGTGTGATGCGGCGCGAACTGGCCGCGGGCCTGGCGCTCGGCGCAATCCTTGCGGCGATTGGCTTCATGCGCATCAGCATCTGGTCGGCGTTCTCGGATGTGTACGGCCAGCACTGGATGCTGGTCGCCATCACGGTCGCGATCGCGCTGGTGGGCATCGTCCTGTGGGGGACGCTGGTCGGCTCGCTGCTGCCCTTCCTGCTGCGGCGGCTCGGCTTTGATCCCGCAGCCTCCTCGGCGCCCTTCGTCGCGACGCTCGTCGATGTCACGGGACTTCTGATTTACTTCTCCGTTGCGCTGATCGTGCTCCACGGAACGCTCTTGTAACGGTCGTATCGCCGTGGCTTGCGTAGATCTCCAGCTTGCGGTCCGCTCAGCGCGATGGGGGTACGAGTTGCAGGCGATACCCGACCCACGGTTCCGTGAGGAGATGTGCAGGACTCGAGGGGTTCACCTCGATTTTTTTCCGCAGCTGGTTCACGAAGACGCGCAGGTAATCGACCTGATCGCCGTAATCGGGTCCCCACACGGCCTGCAGGAGCTCCCGATGCGTCAGCACTTTGTTGGCATGCCCCGCCAGGTACCGCAGCAGGTCGAACTCCTTCGGCGTCAGACGCACGTCGCGCCCGCGGGCCGTCACGCGACGCGTGTCGAAGTCCACTTCAGCCGCGCCGAGCTTGAGCCGTCCGCTCGGCCCATGCGTCGAGGGCGTTCGCCTCAGTGCGGCCCGGATCCGTGCGAGGAGCTCAGGCGCGTTGTACGGTTTGGTCACGTAGTCGTCCGCGCCCGCATCGAGCGCCTGGACCTTGTCCGCTTCGCTGTCGCGCACGGTCAGCATGATAATCGCGATGTCCGAGGTCGCGCGAATTGCGCGGCACGTTTCAAGGCCGCCCACGCCCGGCATGTTCATATCGAGCAGCACGAGATCGAACCGGTGGTCCCGAATCTTCTCCAGCGCCGCCTCCCCATCCTTGACATCGTCCACTTCGTAGCCCTGACCCATCAGCGTGACGCGCATCACGCGCCGGATTTGTGGGTCGTCGTCCACAACGAGGATCCGGCCGGCGCTCATAAAGATGTCCGTCCTCCGCGCGGAAGCGACAGCGTAAAGGCAGTTCCCGCATCGGCCGAGCTGGCCAGCGTCAGCGTTCCCTGATGCGCTCCGGCAATCTGCCGGACGATCGCAAGTCCCATCCCGGTGCCCGGAATCCTGCGAGCCTGCGCGCCCCGATAGAAGCGCTCGACGACGCGAGGCTGTTCGCGGTCCGGAATCGCGGATCCGGAATTGCGGACGGTGATCTCCACCGCCTCATTGCTGCGCGCCTCGATGCGAATCGTGGACGTTGCCGGCGAGTATTTCAGAGCGTTATCGAGCAATTGCCGCAGCGCGAGCGCGAGCAGATCGCGATCGGCGTCAACCGTCAGGCCCTCGGAAATGCGCGTGATGAGATCGTGGCCATCCAGTTGCCTCTGGAACCGCCGCAACGCGCCGGCAATCACGGCCTGGACGTCCAGCCGCTCGAGATGGACCACGAAATCGCCGGCATCAATCCGCAGCATCTGGACCGCGTCGCTGACCAGCGCGCCGAGACGGTCCAGGCCTTCGTCGATGATCGCGATCAGCTCGCGGTCCGCGACGAGATCGCCGGACGTGCTCGCGAGCAGGTTGCTCGAGGCCGCTTTCATGGAGGTCAGCGGCGTCTTGAACTCGTGCGCCAACGCGTCGAGGACCGTCGCGCGCAGCTCGCTGCTCTCGCGCGCCGCCTCCGCGCGCGCCGTGGCTTCATTTGCGCGCGCGCGCTCCAATCCAATCGCTGCGAGGTTCGCGATCGAGTGCAGGACCGTATCGCTGAGGCCCGCGTCGGCGACAGCAACACTTCCGATCGGAGTACCACCCAGCTGAATGGCAATGATGATGAACCCCGCTCGGTCGCGAACCGAGGCCGCATGTCGTGCGACGTCGCGAAGCTTCGCATCGATCTCCGGCCAGTCCCGCGCTCCGGCCCACGAGACCGTATCCGTGCGCTGATCGTACACGCCGACCGTCTGCAGCCCGAATGCGTCGACGATATGACGCGCCATGTGCCCAGGCATCGTGACACCACGTTCGGAGAGGAGAAGAGCCCGGCTGAGTACGTACAGGCGTTCGAGGTCGCGCTGACGGGTCAGGGCGTCCATATGGCGCCGTCGTGCGCGCCCGGACAACTGGCTCGTGATAATCGCGGTCAAGAGAAACGCAACGAGTGCCACCCAGTTCTGCAGATCGGCAATCGTCAGGGTGCCGACCGGCGGAAGAAAGAAGAAGTTGAAACAGAGCACGGCGCCGAGCGACGCGCTCGTCGACTCCGCAATGCCCCACCGCGTCGCGATCAACAGAATGACGACGACATACGTCAAGGCGATCGTCGTGGGGTTCACGTGGACGGCAAACGAGTACGCCGCGGTGACGCCTGCCACGACGCCGAGCGAGATCGCCATGCGGCCAGCCACGCGCGCGCGGTGATTCATTGTGCCGTTTCCCGAATCAGCCTACGCCACGTCGCGGAACAGCCTGCGGACATTCTGATGGACCGCTTAGGACTTCTTAATGCCCCCCTTTGTACGCTGCCTGTATGCGTACGCTCATGGCGGTCCGATCCGGTCGTCTGACGATGGTGTTGCCGCGCGCCGCTGCAGTGACCGCCGCTGCAGGCCTGGCCGTCGCCGGAGCGGCGGTGATCGCCGATATGCCCGCGATGGTGGGATTGACCGTTGCGGTCAGCGCATCAGTGCTGTGGTGCCGTTGGCTGGAGGGTCATCCGTAGTCTTTATGACTTCTTAATGGGTCTGCCACTATGATCGACGTGCCAAAGCGCCGCCGCCTCTCGGCGCGCGGGGGAACCACAGCGGCCAATAAGGGCCGCCGGGGCGAATTCGAGAGCACGCCGATGCGCGCGCCCTCGGACGAGGACTTCCAACCTCGAGCCCGTCAGCTAACCTCGCCGGCAGATTGGAAGGCTCGTCGTGGCCGAAGGTGGCGCGTACTCGGCGTTGAAGCGGGTCCTGCTCGGGCGGCCGATCCCCACTCACCTTGCTCATCACGAACGTCTCTCGAAGATCACGGGCCTCGCGGTTCTTTCGTCTGACGCGCTCTCGTCAGTCGCGTATGCCACCGAGGAGATTCTCCGGGTCCTCGTAATTGGCGGGCTCGGCGTCCTTGGGTTCTCGACGCCGATCGGCCTGTGCATCGCGACGCTGCTGGCGCTCGTCGCATTCTCGTATCGGCAGACGATCTACGCGTATCCCAGCGGCGGCGGCGCCTACATCGTTTCGAAGGACAACCTGGGAAGCGGCGCCGCGCTGGTCGCCGCCGCCGCCCTGCTCATCGACTACACGCTGACGGTGGCGGTCAGCATCGCGGCGGGCGTCGCCGCGGTCACGTCGGCCTTTCCGACGCTGCACGTCAATCGCGTGGAGCTGTCGCTCGTCTTCCTGGCCCTGCTTGCGATTGGCAATCTGCGGGGCATCCGTGAGTCCGGCAGGATCTTCTCGATTCCGACCTACTTCTTCATCGTAATGATTCTTGGCCTGGTTGGGGTGGGCGTGTGGCGTTACGTGACCGGAACGATCCATCCAATCGAGACGAATAATCCGGTTCCGATCGGCGGCGGCGTTCTCGGCACGTTCGCGCTGTTGACGGCATTCTCAAACGGGTGCACCGCGATGACCGGCGTCGAGGCGGTCTCGAACGGCGTTCCGGCATTTCGTCCTCCGGAGGCGAAGAACGCTGCACGGACGCTGATCACGATGGCGATACTGTCTATCACGATGTTCGTCGGCATCACGATCCTCGCGCACGCCTACCGCGTGGTGCCGTCGGAGACCGAGACGATCGTCTCGCAAATCGCCCGCGGCACGTTCGGAGGCCGCGGCATTCTCTACTTCGGGGTGCAGCTGGCGACGATGCTGATCCTGGTTCTTGCGGCGAACACCGCGTATTCGGATTTCCCCCGGCTGGCTTCAATCGTTGCGCGCGATGGATACCTGCCGCGCCAGTTCGCAAACCAGGGTGACCGGCTCGCATTCTCGAACGGCATCATCGCCTTGAGCGTCTTCGCCGGTGTACTGCTGATCGCTTTCGGCGGCGATACGCACGCGCTGATTCCGCTCTACATGATCGGCGTCTTCATTTCGTTCACGCTCTCGCAGGGAGGAATGGTGCTGCACTGGCGGCGGCTCGGGGGACCTGGATGGCGAACGAGCGCACTGATCAACGGGATTGGCGCAGTCGCCACGGCCGTCGTGCTGGTGATCGTCGCGATGACGAAGACGCTCGAAGGAGCCTGGATCATCCTGCTGTTGATCCCGATTCTCGTTCTGGTGTTCAGGGCCACACACGCGCATTACCATCACGTCGCGTCGCAGCTGTCTCTCCGGGGCTGGAAGGGAGAAGGGCCGCAGCACAGCACGGTGCTGGTGCCGATCGGCGGCGTCCATCGCGCCGTGCTGCAGGCAACCGCCTACGCGCGCAGCCTGTCAAATGACGTGCGCGCGCTGTTCGTTGATACCGATCCGGCGGCAACCGAGAAGGTGCGCGCCGAGTGGGAGGAGTGGGGCGGCGGGACGCGGCTCGACGTGCTCCCCTCACCGTACCGATCGTTGATGGAGCCATTGCTCGAGTACATCGACCAGTTGCAGACCGCCAAGCCGCACGACTACGTCACGGTCGTTCTGCCGGAGTTCGTGCCCGCCCGATGGTGGCAGCACCTGCTTCACAACCAGCGGGCACTGCTCATCAAGGGCGCCCTGCTGTTCCGGCCGCGGGTGGTCGTGACGAGCGTGCCCTTTCACCTGGAACGATAAAGGGCTCATGACTCAGGGCTCATGGCGCCGGTCTAAAGACCCGGCCTGCAGTGCAGGGCACGTGTAGGGCGGACCTTAGGTCCGCCGTGTCATAAGCCGGCATGAGTCGTGAGCCTTGAGCCAGCGCCTACGAGTCCTGCGCTTGACCGCACAATTCTGTCTGTCCGCAACGCCGGCGCCATGGAATGTCGGGCCATTTCCAGCTGATTCTGCCGGGCACGGTCGTCGCAATAGGGCGGAACCCCGATATGAGCTGGTTCCAGGTCACGGAGGAGCGGCTGCGGTACCGCGGCCGGATCACACGCGCGCCCTACGACGCGTGGACGGGAATGCCTGCGGGCGAAGAGGCGATCGCCGAGGCCGCGAAGCAGATCGGCTTCCGTCTCTTCGGCCGTGCGCGCGCCGCGCGACAGACGATGTGGCGGCAGTTGAAAGACATGGCCGCCTCTCCCGCCGGTGTCGTGGCGCTCGACGCGGCTGCGGACGTCTACGCGCGGACGCTCAGCGATCTTGCTTACGCGCAGGGATTGCCGCGCGCGCAGGTCGGATTGCGGCGGCTCGTGCTCGTACCGCGTGCGCTCGCGGCCGGGCGCGCGCGCTCCGCGCTCGCGTCGCGGCTGCAACAGGCTCCGCAGATCGACGAGCTCAACGAGGCACTGCGCGCGTTTCTCTTCGAACGAGTGGTCATCGAGCTCGATGCGGCGGCGAGGCATGCGCGCCCTACCGTCAAGCGCCCGATCCGCGCGGGCGACTGGACCTGCATCGGCGTGGACACCGAGTTCGGGTGGGTCGATCAGGTCTGGTCGGGCGCCGGCTGGTCGGGGCACTTCTTCGTCTACGAGTGGCCGCCAGCGCCGATGACACGCGCGGACCGGAAAGCGGTCGCGAAGGCGGTTACCGATCTTGAATCGGGCATCAACACGCTGTCGCGCGAGCGGCGCCAACAGCTCGTCAACGCCGCGGTTCGCGCATAGCTCCGCGCGTCACTCACGCGCGTTTGGGCAATCGACATTCAGCATTCGGTATTAACGCGTTTTTTAGTCGTTCGTACTGAAGACTAGAATCCCCGGCGTCTGAGAACCGCGGTGTGGAACCGCGATGAAGAGTCTGGCGGCATCGGGAATGAAGAGTCCCGTGCGTGCGCCGGATCCCGTTGCCATGTGTGCGATGCGCATGTAGCGATCGTCTGACTGACGCTGAAAAGCGTCAACGAAACCCTGCCCGCCGATCACGTAGAGGCGCTTGCGCGCCGCATCCCAAAACACGTCGTCCGCATCGCCAACCGCTTCGAACGCCGTCGTCATGGTTCCAGATGTGATGTCGTAGACGAGCCCGCGGGCCGGATTGCGACAGACTACAAAGAGACGCTTGCCGTCCTCGTCGAGTGCCATCGGGTAGTTTGCCGCTGCCGCGGCGACCTTCCACGTGGCCGTGACGGACATCGACGGCCGATCGATGACGGCGATCTGATGAGCGTTCGGAACGTTGACGAATATGCGCGTGCCGGCACGTTCGAGCTGGAATGACTCAGGATGCGCAGCGAGACGGACGTCGCCCAGCTTTTTCCCGCTGGCCGGGTCGATCTCAATGAGTGCGCCGGAACCGACGCCGACATACGCACGCCGAGCCGTCGGATCGTAGCGGACGTTGTCCGCGTCCCCCGCCGTTTTGACGGTCGCGACAATACGCAGATCTTGGCCCTCCCGAATCTGCACATCACCGGTGCCGCCGTTTGCGACGATCAGCCGCCCTGTCGGTGCGAACCCGAGGCCCTGCGGTTCGTCTACCCCACGCGCTGACGTCACGCGTGTCGCCGAGCGCGTATCGATGATTTCTATGGAGTTGTTGCCGAGCGCCGCAACGAACAACCGTCCGGTCGCGGCGTCGAAGGTGAAGTGATCGAATCGTCCTTCCACGCCGGGCAATTCGATGCGCCCCACGGCCGTGAGTGGCTCTGGGGCATCGGAAGCCGCGAACGCGCACGCGATGACGCCCAGAAGGATCACGCCATTACGCATTCTTCACGCTCCGTTCTCTTGGTCCGACAGCTACTCGATCACGATTTTCACGCAGAGGCGCAAAGGCGCAGAGGCAAATACTTCAACATCTCCCGTCCGAGGTCAGTTGCAATTCCTGCAACATTTGCGACGTGCTTCCGCGTAACCGCTTCTATTATGAGCGGCATGTCTCCTGCTTTGGGCCGGGCATGGCTACAGAGCAAGAAATCAATCGTATCGCTCACGAGATCGTCGGCGGCGGCATTGCACTCCACAAGGCGTTCGGCCCGGGATGCTTCGAGTCAACGTACTCTCCTTGTCTTGCGTACGAGATGCGGAAACGTGGGCTCCAGTTTGAGGCGAAGGTCGAACTCGAACTGCACTATGAGGAACTCTGGATACCGCGGGCCTACGAGGCCGACTTCATCGTTGAAGGTTCGATCGTGGTTGAGGTGAAAGCCTTACAGGCGATTGCGCCGGTCCATCTTCGTCAGGTGAAGACCTACCTAACTCTCACTGGCTGCCCACTCGGACTTCTGATGAATTTCGGAGACGAGACAATGAAGGCCGGAGTACACCGCGTCGTCAACAACTTTCCCGAGGGCACAAGTCGCGACCTGCCGGCCCGGCGAAGCCGGGCCGTGGGGGAGGAAAAGAAAAATCCAGATCAAAACGCCGGATGATCAAATGGCGCTTTGATCTGGATTTTTCTTTTCCTCTCCCGCCGCTGCGCGGCGCAGGTCGCGACTTCAGCCCGAGGAAGCCTCTGCGCCTTGGCGCCTCTGCGTGAGATCCGTGTCAGCGACGCGTGACCGATTCCTCCGGTGCTCTGACGTGACGGAATTGGTAATACAGCAGCACGTCATAGCAGATCTTCAAACCGCCACCGATGATTAGCGGCGTGGCAGAGCCCACGCCCTGCATCACCGCGCCGGCAATCATCGGCCCGACGGCCCACCCGACCAAACGTGTGACGTTGGTGACGCCGCTGACGAACGTTCGCTGTTCCGGCGCGACGATGGCCATCATGTACGACTGGCGGGTCGGCACGTCCATCTCGACGAGCGCTTCGCGTGCGAGGAACAGCGCGGCGGCGCCGGCCGCGCTCGGTGCAAGCGGCGCCAGCATCAAGAAGACGCTCGACGGCAGGTGCGTGAGGACCATCGTGTTCACCAGGCCGATACGGCGCGCGAGCCAGGCGGCGAGGAGGTGAGACATCGCGTTCAGCAGGCGCGCGGCGGCGAACAAGGCCGCGACCTGCACCTCCGACAGTCCGTATCGCTCGAAGAACCAGTAGGCGATCAGCGCCGAATTGAGGAATCCGCTGCCGAGGCTGTCGAGACCGAACAGCAGCACGAGCTTTGACGCGATCGCCCGCGTGTGATGATCGATGCGTCCGACCCGCCGATGGCGAGGGTTCGGCGCCTCGATATGTGCCGACAGCCCGGAGTACGCGACCGCGGTGGCCGCGAGCGCGACGGCGCACCCCATGAACGTCCACGCGTGCCCGGCCGACCGGGAAACACCCCACGTCGCCGCCAGCAGAACGGGAAGGGCGCCGGCCGCGGATCCAGCCGTCTGCCCTGCATCGAGGACGACGTTGTACCACGCGAACGTCCACGTGCGGCGTTCAGGCGTGGTCACCTGAGGCAGGGCCGCCTGATCGATTGCCGCGGCCGCGCTTCGATCGCGTCCCATCGCATTCGCCATTCCCGCAAACGCGAGCACGACGAGGATGCGGAACTCATCGATTGAGGCGAGCGACGCGTATCCGCACGCGGTCAACAGCGCGAGCACCGCCAGCACTCGCCTGCGCCCAATCCGATCCGCCATGATGGTGACGAACGCGGTGGCCACGGCCATCCCGGCAAGGCCGGCGCCTATCACGTAACCGGTCTGCCGCACGGTCAGTCCGCGTTCGCCGAGCGCAATCGCAGCGGCGACGCCCGTCAGTCCGGCCGCCGTGGACCGGACGAAGGCCGTCGCGTAGAAGATGCGCGCGTCCTTCGATGTAAAATTGGCTGGAATCTGCACGCCGGTTCTGCCTCACTCCTTGACTCGAGGGCTAGTTTTCATGACACGACGTACTACCCGATGGATCGCCGCCGCGGCAATCGTGCTCGTGACTGGCGGATCCGCCGCCGCTCGCGACCAAGCGGGGCAGCAACCTGCGCCGCTCGCCTCTACTGGCAATCCTTATGTTCGCGATGCGAAGCAGCCGATCGACGAAGCCTATACGAAGAAGATGAAGGAGTACACGACGGCGCCTTACTTCACGTCGCCGCTCGTGAACTATCTGCCGGCGTCGAAGTCGGTGCCGACGCCGATGGCGGTCCTCAAGGACGTGGCCGGCGCGCCTGGCATCCTTCCTTACTCGCACGAGGTTTACCAGTACATGCGGATGGTCGAGAAGGCGACGCCGCGCGTGAAAGTCTTCTCGATCGGCAGGACGGAGGAAGGCCGCGAGATGATCGCAGTTGCCGTCTCGTCGGAAGCCAACCTCGCGAAGCTCGACGCCAATCGATCCAATCTCGCCAAGCTCGCCGATCCGCGCACGATCAACATGAACGACGACGAAGCCGACCGCATCGTCGCGGCAACGACGCCAATCTATTACATTACCGGCACCATCCATTCGCCTGAGACGGGATCCCCCACCGCGTTGATGGAACTGGTGTATCGCCTCGCGGTCGACGAGAGCCCTTACATTCAGAAGATCCGCAACAAGGTGATCGCGCTCGTGACTCCGATCGTCGAAGTCGATGGACGCGATCGTCACGTGGACGTGTATCGCTGGCACCTGGCGAACCCCGACAAGAACTGGCCCGGCACGCTCTATTGGGGCAAGTACGTGGCGCACGACAACAACCGTGACGCGATGGGACTCACGCTGGCGCTGACGCGCAACGTGCTGAACACCTATGCCGACTGGCACGCGCAGGTGCTGCACGATCTCCACGAATCAGTGCCGTACTTGTACGACAACACGGTGGGCGACGGGCCGTACAACGCATGGATCGACCCAATCCTCGCCAGCGAGTGGCAGATGATCGGCTGGCACAACGTGAACGAGATGACCAAATTCGGCATGCCTGGCGTGTTCACGCACGGCACGTTCGACACGTGGTCCCCCGGTTACCTGATGTTCGTCGCGGCGATGCACAACGGCATCAGCCGGCTCTACGAAACGTTCGGCAACGGCGGCGCCGACACGCTCGATCGCACGCTCACGCCGTCGCAGACCTCACGCACGTGGTACCGGCAGAACCCGCCGCTGCCGAAGACGAAGTGGTCGCAGCGGAACAACAACAATTATGAGGAGACGGGCCTTCTCGTGTCGCTGAATCAGTTCGCCGACAACACGCAGTACTTCCTGAAGAATTTTTACCTGAAGGGCAAGCGCTCGATCCTCAAGCCCAGGACCGAAGGGCCCGCGGCGTACGTCTTCACTGCCGACGATCCACGGCCGGGCGCACAGGCGGACCTGCTTCGCATCCTGCAACTGCAGAAGGTTGAGATTTCGCGCGCGACGCAGCCGTTCACCGTCACGGTTCCCGGGCCGCGTCGGCCGAATCGTCAACCCAATACGACCGACACGTCTCCAGGACGCGACGGCCCGAACGGCGACGCGGACGCGCAATCCGGCCAGGAATCACCGGAAGGTCCGAGGAACAAGCGCAGCGCGGCGCCGGTGATGGAGAATCGCACGTTTCCTGCGGACTCCTTCATCGTCCGCATGGACCAGCCGTTCAGCCGCATCGCCGATGCGCTGCTCGATTATCAGTACTGGGCGCCCGACGATCCGCAGCGGCAGCCGTACGACGATACGGGATGGACGTTCCCCGAGCTGTTCAACGTGAAGGTCACGCGCGTGAACGACGTGAAGGTGCTCGATGCCAAGGTGGAAGCCGTCAAAGGCGAGGTGAAAGCCGCTGGCGGTGTCACGGGCACGGGTGCCATCTTCGCGATCAATCAGAACACCGATCCCTCGCTGATCACGCTGCGCTACCGGTTCAAGGATGCAAAGTTCGAGATCGCGGAAGAGGCGTTCGAAGCAGGCGGACAGAAATTTGGCCGCGGATCGTTCATCGTGCAGGGAGTCAGCTCGGACGATCTCGGCAAGGCGGCATCAGACCTCGGCATCAAAGTGACGGCGCTGCCCGCCGCCCCCAGCGTCAAGACACATCCAGGTCGTGCGCCGCGCATCGCGCTCGTGCACACCTGGATCAACACGCAGGACGAGGGCTGGTGGCGCCAGACGCTCGACATTCGCGGCGTGCCGTTCGCCTACATCAGCACGCAGGCGCTCACCAACGACGCGGATCTGCAGTCGAAGTACGACGTCATCCTGTTCCCGCCCGTCGGCCGCGCGTCGGCGCAACAGATCATTACGGGTACGCCGATGTACGGCAACCCGATTCCGTGGAAGACGACGGAGCTGACGCCGAATATTGGCAAGGAAGATTCGACCGACGACATCCGACCGGGCATGGGCTGGACAGGACTGATGCACCTGCAGAAGTTCGTGCGCGACGGCGGTGTGTTGATCGCGGTCGACGACACCGCGGAGTTCGCGCAGCAGTTCGGCTTCACGCCCGGCGTGTCGACAACGACATCGCAGCGGCTGAAGGTCGTGGGCTCGGTGCTCCGATCGAAGATGGTGGACGCGGCGAGTCCGATTGCGTACGGCTACGGCGACGATCTGTCGATCTATGCCGACAACCCGCCGGGGAAGAAGGCACGCCTCGTCGAGCGACCGGCCGCGGCACACAGGACGATCCGGATCAGGTGCAGGGCTTCATGGCGACGTCGCCGATCCCCGACGAGCCGCGCGCGGAAGCGTGGCAATACGCGCCGATCCAGGAGGAGCAGCGGCGCAACGCGACCAACATCATCCCGCCGCAGTTCCGTCCGCGCGTCATCATGCGGTATGGCGACGCGCGGGATCTGCTGGTCTCGGGTCTGCTCGACAACGGCGCGGATCTCGCGCAGCACCCGATGGTGATTGACGTCCCCGTCGACAAGGGTCACGTCGTCATGTTCTCGAACAACCCGATCTGGCGCGGGGAAACTCAGGGCAGCTACTTCCTCGTTTTCAACACGTTGCTGAACTACGACAACCTCGGCGCCGGCCGGAAGCTGGACGAGAAATAGGTCTCGGCTTCAGGCTTCGGCGTCAGGCTCGAGGGCCTAGGGCTTCACGGGCCTCGCGATCCGCCTCAGGCTTCAGGACCGTCCGGGAGCCTAAAGCCCGGAGCCCGAAGCCCGGAGCCTGAAGCCCGGAGCCTGAAGCCCGAAGCCTGCGACCGCGACGCGCCAGACCAAATCAACTGGCGCGGTGTCCAATCGCTGGAGGGTCCCGTGCGCGTTTTGCCACTCGTCCTTCTTGCACTCGTCGCAGCCGCGCCTCGACAGGCGCCTCCCCCGCCTCCTCCACCTCCGCCGCCGTCCGCTCAACCGCCGCGCGATACGGCCCCCCGCGCGGAACCAACGGGCACCGCGGTGATTCGTGGACGCGTTGTCGCGGCCGACACAGGACTGCCGATTCGTCAGGCGAACGTCAACCTGACGTGGATGCCGGCGGTGACGATCGGCGCGAACGTCAGCGGCGGTGTCGTAAGCGGCACACTGGTGAGTGCCGATGTGATGATAGGCGTGGTGACCCGGACGCTGGCCCAGCAAGGCCGCGATCGTGGCTCCGCAGCCCCGATCACCATCCGCCCACGGTCGACAAGAACGGACGACCAGGGCAACTTCGAGTTCAAAGCGTTGCCGGCCGGCAACTATCGAATCTACGCGTCGACCGGCCAATACTCCGCGCAGTATCTCGCTCTCAGCTACGGCGCGAGACGCACGAACGCCGATCCCGGGCTGCCGATTCAACTCTCGGACGGACAGACCTTCGACAGGGCGACGATCGCGCTGCCGCGCGGCGCAGTGATCGTCGGGCGCGTCACCGACGACGGCGGCGAGCCCATGGCGCGGGTGCAGGTGTACGGCCTCTGGTTTCCGCCAGGCCGCACGCGAGGGCAGCGCAATAGCGGAGGAGCTCAGACCGACGATCTCGGGCAGTTCCGTCTTTTCGGATTGCAGGCTGGTGAATACGCCGTCGTTGCGGAGGCGCGAATGCCCACCTATGTCAATCCGAACACCATCTCACCGGATGCGGAAGAGGATCGCAGCGGCTTTCTCACGACGTTCTACGCTGGGACGCCGGATGAAGGGGCCGCACAGCACGTACGAACGCGTGCGGGCGTCGAGACGACCGGCATCGACATCCGGATGTCAAAGGGACGGCTTTATTGCATCTCCGGGACAGTCTTGGACTCGCAAGGGAATGCCGCCGCTCGCGCGAACGGACAGCTCGCGCGGAAAAGCGCAACGATGGGAATGGGAATGGGCATGGTGATGAGCGGCGTCATGACGGACGAGCAGGGCCGCTTTCAGATACAGAACCTGGCGCCTGGCAACTACCGCCTCGTCGTTCATCAACGGCCGCTCAACTTCGGACCGAACGGTCCGGAAGGCGATCAGGGGGAGATGGCGCAGATCCCGATCACGGTCGCGGGGGCGGATCTCGAGAACCTGATGATCGTCACGTCGCCCGGAGTGACGCTCACCGGGCACGTGGAGTTCGAGCAGGCTCCGCCGGAACGGCCGATTACACAGATGCGCGTCAACGCGGTTCCCGACGAACAGGACTTCTGGATGTTCGGGCCGGCACCGTCCGCCACGGTGCAAAAGGATCGCACGTTCAAACTGCAGGGCCTCAGCGGTGACTACCTGATTCGTGGTGGCGATGGCCTTCCGCCGACCTACTACGTCAAGGCGGTGCTCGTCGGCGGAGTCGACGTGACCGAGATCCCGCGTGAGTTCAAGGCCCAGGATCATGTCACGCTGCTCGTGTCGTCGCGGGGGCCGACGCTGGAAGGCACGGTGACCGATGCCAAGGGCACGCCAACGAGCGACGCAGGCATCATCGTGTTTCCGGAGGACAAAGCGAGCTGGCGCGGGAGCTCGACGCGCGTGCGGCGGTCGTCACCCGACGCGCAGGGCCACTACCGCATCTCGCCGGTGCACCCGGGGCGGTATTTCATCCTCGCGGTGCCGCGGGAACGATTGAACACGTTCCCCGGCATCGACTACGTCGCGTTTTATGACGAGCTCTCGAAGGACGCGACCACGCTGGTCGTCAACGAGGACGAGACGCGCGCCGTCGATCTGAAGCTCGTGACAGGTGGTCAATAGCGCGGGGCCGGGTCTGAAGACCCGGCCTACAGATCGCCGGCGGGTCTAAAGACCCGCCCTACAGATTTGGGTGTAGGGCGCCTCTTTAGAGGCGCTATTCACGTCCGGTGCTATATTCCCGCCATGAAGACATTCACCACGCTGGCTGTGGCGCTGTCGTGCGTGGCGGTCGCTGCAGGCCGTCAGTACTGGACGAGCGTGTCGGTGCCCGACAAGGTCGCGTCGCGGGCGGTGCCGTTCAGGCTCGATGAGGTCCGGCTGCTCGACAGTCCCTATCGCGACGCGATGATTCGCGATCAGGAATACCTTCTCAGTCTCGACGAGGATCGCCTGCTGCACAACTTCCGCGTGACGGCAGGTCTCCCCTCATCGGCCCAGCCGCTCGGCGGGTGGGAAGCGCCCGACGTCGAGCTGCGCGGCCATTCGGCAGGCCACTACTTGTCGGCCGTCGCCCTGATGTATGCGAGCAGCGGCGACTCGCGCTTCAAGGCGCGCGCCGACAGCCTCGTCGCTGCTTTGGCGAAGGTGCAGGCCGCAGAGGCCAGGACGTTCAACCCTGGTTACCTCTCTGCGTTTCCCGAAGAGCTGTTCGACCGCGTCGATACGCGCCAGCGCGTGTGGGCGCCGTATTACACCATCCACAAGATCATGGCGGGGCTGCTCGATGCGCACCTGCTGACGGGCAACGCGCAGGCGCTCGACGTCTTGAAGAAGCAGGCTGACTGGGTCGCGTTCCGCGTCGGCCGCTTGACGGAGGAACAGCAGCAGAAGGCGCTCGACACGGAGTTCGGCGGGATGAACGAAGTGCTCGCCAACCTCTATGCCGCGACAGGCGAGCAGAAGTATCTGGAGACCGCGAAGAAGTTCGAGCACAAGCGCATCCTGGATCCGCTCGCGCGCGGCGTCGACCCGCTCGACAACGTCCATGCGAATACGCAGATCCCGAAGATCATCGGGGTCGCTCGCGAATACGAGCTGACCGGCGACCCGCGCTATCGCGACATCGCGACGTTCTTCTGGAACAGGGTCGTCCATCACCGTTCGTTCGTGATGGGCGGCAACAGCGACGGCGAATCGTTCTTCCCCGAGGAAGAGACGTCACACCATCTTGGCGCCGCGGGACCCGAGACGTGCAATACGTACAACATGCTGAAGCTCACGCGTCACCTCTTCGCATGGTCTCCTTCGGTCGAGGTGATGGACTACTACGAGCGCGCGCTGCTGAATCACATTCTCGGCTCACAGGATCCGAAGACCGGCGGCGTTCTCTACTACTGCCCGCTCAAGCCCGGCGCGTTCAAAACATTCTCGACCGCGAACGATTCGTTCTGGTGCTGCGTCGGGACCGGCATGGAGAACCACGCGAAGTACAACGACACGATTTACTTCCACGACGCCGCGTCGCTGTACGTGAACCTGTTCATTCCATCCGAGCTGACCTGGAAGGACAAGGGACTGAAGGTCCGGCAGCTCACGAAGTTCCCGGAGGAGGACTCGACGTCAATCACATTCACCGCCGACCAGCCGGTGCGTCTCGATGTGAGGGTACGCTATCCGTCGTGGGCGACGTCGGGCATGACGCTGACGGTGAACGGAAATCGGCAGGATCTGGCTGCCGCCAGGCCTGGCCAGTACGTCGACGTCGATCGCGAGTGGAAGACCGGCGACACCGTGCAGGTGAGGCTCCCCATGTCGCTGCACCTCGAATCGCTTCCGGATGATCCACATATCCAGGCGGTGGTGTACGGACCGGTTGTCCTCGCCGGCGATCTCGGGACCGCGGGCCTCGAGAGTGTGCGCCGCTACGGTCCGAGCGCGCCGCCGCTTGGCCGCATGGCATCCGTTCCGGTACCGGCGTTCATCGCCTCGAACCCGCAGCAGGTGCTGGAACACGTAAAGCCGGTCGCCGGCAGGCCGCTGACGTTCCAGACGAGCGGTCTCGCGCAACCGCACGACGTCACGCTGATGCCGCTCTACAAGACCATCGATCCGCGTTACACGGTCTACTGGATGATCTACACGTCGGCCGAGTATGGGAAGCACACCGCGGAACTCGCGAGCCTCGCGGCGCGACGCAAGGAGATCGAAGGACGCACCATCGATACCGTCAACGTGAGCGAAGATGCCAGTGAGCAGGCGCACGCGTTCAAAAACGAAGGCGCGGACGAGGGATTCATCGAAGGACGGCGCTGGCGCGACGCGCGCAACGGCTTCCTGAGCTACGACCTGATGGTGCAGCCGGACAAGCCGCTGACGCTCGTGTGCACGTATCGCGGCAGCGAGGGACAGCGACGCGTGTTCGACATCCTGGTTGACGGTGAGAAGATCGCGACCGAGAGCCTCGAATACCATCCGACGGAATTGCTCGATAAGGAATATGCCGTCCCCGATGCGCTGACGCGCGGCAAGTCGAAGGTCACGGTGCGTTTCCAGTCACAAGGCGCCGCGCGCACTGGCGGGGTCGTCGAACTCCGTGCCGTGCAGCCGGGCCGCTAACCACGGATCACAGGCCGGACAGCCACGAATCACACCCCCGGGGAAGCCAGGGATCACACGAATTACACGGATCGGATTTCTTCCTCACGACCGCACAAATACGGATCTCACGCCGAGGCGCAAAGGCGCAGAGGACGCGCGCGGAGAAGACAAGTGAAGATGCGGCTGCTGTGGCGCGGAGCGCATTGCGGCAGCCTTCTCGGCGTCCTCTGCTCCTCTCGAGTTTTCTCTGCGTGAAATCGTCTTTTCCACGCGCAGTCCCTCACCCACGCACACTGTCCCGAAGCGGCACCGACTGCAATCGTCCATCGAACCGAATCGTCCTACCAGCGTCGCTGCCCGCCAGGCGGATCTGCAGGTCGCGCGGTGCCGGCGGCAGCAGGCGCGAGCCGCGTGCGAGTGAGACGGTCAGGCGGCGTGCGATGTCCGACCAGCGCATCTGAACCCCCATCCATGCGCCGCGCTCGTAGTCGAACGATCGGCCGTCATCTTCAAAGAGATCGAACGCCCCGTCCGCGCCCGGATAAATAACCATCGTCAGCGGGCCGGCCGCCTTCTCGGCGGCGTACTGCTTCACCGGCCCGAACGGCACGATCGCGCCGGCACGCACATACAAGGGCATCGTCTCGAGATCGACCGTGCGATTGATCTCGCGTCCGCCCTGCACCTTCTCGTTCGTCCAGAAGTCGTACCATGTGCCGCGCGGCAGGTACACACGGCGCGCCGATGCTCCCTTCTCCGTCACGGGCGCGACCAGGATGTCGCGTCCCCACAGGTACTCGTCAGCGCATGCAGACGCGACCGGGTCGTCCGCGTGATGCAGCCACAGCGCTCGCATGATCGGCAGGCCCGTCAGCGATGTCTGCCGCACGGTGGAATAAAGGTAGGGTATCAACCCGTAGCGCAGCTCGAGATACTTGCGGCAGATCGGCTCGACCTGCGCGTTGTGCAGTTCGGATTCGGGCGGATTGCCGGCGTCGGGATACGTTGATGTCTCGTTCGGACCGAGCTCCCCCGTGTTCCATCCCCATGGCAGCCGCAGGTGCCACGTCCTGCCGTGCGCACGGAACAGCGGGCAGAAGGCGCCGAACTGGAACCAGCGCACGTAGAGTTCCCCGGTGAACTCCGGTGTCGGCACGAAGCCGCCGATGTCGGTGCCCCAATACGGAATGCCGCTCAGCCCCGTGTTGATCGCGACCGGAACGTGCGTTCGCAGCGTTTCCCATGTGGAATACACGTCGCCAGACCACAGAAACGCGCCGTAGCGCGCCATCCCGGCATAGCCGTTGCGGTGCAGCGCATACGGCCGTTCGTTTGGTCGCCACATCCGCGAGCCTTCCCAATACATGCGGATGCGATTCAGCCGCGACGGGGCGTCGAGACCGTCTCCCTGATCGGGCCACCAGCCATCGATGCCGAGATCGAACACGCGCTTGTGATGGGGCCAGTAGCAGCCGACGCTGCGCTCGTCAGGCCATTTGCCATCAGGCGTTCTGCCGCTTGGCTCCGGCGCGGCACAGGGGTCCTTCACCGTGCCCGTGAGATGTCGTCCCTCGATGACGGCGTGCAGGACGACCTTGAAATTGCGCGCGTGCAGATCGTCGATCGTCTTCTGCGGGTTCGGAAAGTTCGCGGCATTCCATGTGAACTCGCCGTTGTGCGAGTTCCAGCCTGACGGCGTGAAGTCGGTGCCGAGATAGATCAGCGCGTCGCACGGCAGCTTCTTCTCGCGCAGCGTCCGCGCGATTCTCATCACTTCCTCTGGTCCCGCGAGCGTCCGGTGCGATTGTTGATACCCCAAGGTCCAGAGCGCGGGCATCGCCGGCAACCCCGTGATTCGCGCGTACTCGCGCATGATGATGACGGGGTCATGGGACACCACGACGAAGATGTCAACCGGCAGAGGGTCTGACGATGTGAATATTCCGCGGCCGGGACCGCTGAGATCGAACTCGCCAAGAGGCTGATGGATGTAGAGACCCCACCCCTGAGTGCCGATGAGCCATTGAATAGGCACGCGCCCACCGTGAGTCCGGAGCCGGTAGCCTCCCTGGCCGTTCTGCATCTTGTCGTGAGCACCGCGTCGATCGAACTGGGGCCCGCCCTCCCCAAGACCGAGCAACGGGGCGTCGCCGCTTGAAGCGATCGAAAAGTGTATCTGTCCAGAGATGTCGTGGAATTCGATCTCCTGAACCGTTTCCTGCCGATTCGCAACGGCAACGCTCAATGGATGTGCCTTGACGTTGATTGAAAAATCGCCCGCTGCTATGTACTCCGCGGCGCGGACGTGTCGCACCGTATGTTCCGGAAAGTCGACCAGTGCTCCATCTTCATTCAGGGGATCAGCGGTGCCGCGAGGAATGAGCGTAAGCCGGACTGTCTGAAGACTGATCGTCGAGACGATCAGGTCGACCTCGTGGTCCGCAAAACGAAACGGCGAGTTCTGCCCCGCTCCGTCGGAACGAAACAGCATCGACGCGCCCGCAATACCCAGATCGCGAACCGCCTCACGACGAGAGATCATTGCTTCGGTCTCAATTAGCCGCACAGGTCCGGATCTCACGCCGAGGCGCCACGGCGCAGAGCATGCGCGTGGAGAAGACAAGTGAAGATGCGGCTGGTGTGGCGCTCCGTCGCAGCCGGCCTACGGCCGGCGTCTCGAGGTCAGGCGATCGCCAGATACAAGCAGCCAATCCTGGCACCCGCCGCTTGTATCTGCGATTGGCGTGACCTCCAGCCCGCGCGAAAGCGCGGGTGCGACGGAGCGCACTCCGCAGCCTCCTCGTTGATCTGAGCGCCTCTTGCCCTTCTCCGCGTGAGATCGTCTTCTCCACGCGCGTTCCCACGCATCCTTACTTCGCGCTGAAGGCGAAGACGGTCTTCGAGTCGTAGTTCTGACCAGGCTTCAGAATCGTCGACGGGAAGTTCTGCTTGTTCGGCGAGTCGGGATAGTGCTGCGTCTCCAGGCACAGGCCACTGCGGTGCGCATACACGTGGTCGCCTTTGCCTTTGATCGTGCCGTCGAGGAAATTCCCCGAGTAGAACTGCAGGCCAGGCTCGGTGGTGCGGATCTCCAGTGAGCGACCGCTCTTCGGATCCGTCAGGTGTGCCGCCAGCGACAAACCGCTTCCAGACCGGTTGAGCACCCAGTTGTGGTCGTATCCCTTGCCATTCTTCAATTGCGGATTGTCCTGATCGATGCGCGCGCCGATGGCTGTCGGCTGCCGGAAGTCGAACGGCGTACCTTGCACCGGCGCGAGCTCTCCCGTGGGAATGAGCGTCGCGTCGACCGGCGTGTAGCGGTCGGCGTTGATCAGCAGTTGATGACCGAGGATGTCGCCAGCATCATGACCCGCCAGGTTGAAGTAGCTGTGTTGCGTGAGGTTCACCGGCGTGGCCTTGTCGGTGGTCGCGTGATAATCGAGAGTCAGCTCGTTCCTGTTCGTCAACGTATACGTGACGCGAACCTGCAGGTTGCCCGGGTAGCCTTCCTCTCCGTCCGGACTCGTACGGGTGAACACCACCGAAGCGCCGTCTGCTGATTCGCGGGGTATCGCCGTCCACAGGACCTTGTCGAACCCGCGCGTGCCGCCGTGAAGGTGATTCGGGTCGTTGTTGATAGCGAGCGTGTAGGTGTGACCGTCGAGCGTGAACTTCCCCTTGGCGATCCGGTTGCCATAGCGGCCGATCAGCGCGCCAAAGTACGGTGGAGGCGGTTGATCGAGATAGCGCTGCGGCGAGTCGAACCCCAGCACGACATCCGATGCGCGTCCGTCGCGACCCGGCACCTTCAGCGATGTGATGATGCCGCCGTACGACATCACCTGCATCTCCATTCCGCGGTCATTCGTCAGCGTGAACATTTCTATCGGGGTTCCATTCACGCGCACGGTGCTCGTTGAGTGCGTCACACGCGCGCGTGCCGGCGGCGCTGACGCTGGGGCTTGAGATCGGACGCTGGGCACGATGACCGCAGCGGCGATGACCCAGGCGGCACAATGGAAAGCAGTCGGCATCTGTGGCGCTCCAGTTCCGTCAAATGTGCGCAATTGTATGCGATGACCATCACGCGGGCCGATCACGTAATATGCACCGGGACATGGCAGACGAGGGCCTCGCGTTCCGAAACGTCAGCAAAGCCTTTGGCGCGGTCAGGGCACTGCGCGGCGTTTCGTTCGCCGTCGCCGAAGGAGAAGCGCACGCCCTGGTCGGCGAGAATGGCGCCGGCAAGTCGACACTCCTCAAGATCCTGGCCGGTATCGTTCAGCCCGACGCCGGAGAGATCTTCTGGCGCGGCGAACGGCTTCATGTCGGCAGCCCGAGGGATGCACTCGAACGCGGCATCGGGATGGTGTACCAGGAGATGCTGTCGTTTCCGAACCTCTCGGTATCGGGCAACATCTTCGCCGGCCGCGAGATCACGGACGGCATCGGACGTCTCAACCGTACCGCGATGCACGAGCGGACTCAGGCGCTGCTCGACGAGCTGCACCTCTCGATCCCGCCGGATGCGCCGGCGGATTCCCTGTCCGCGGCACACCGCCAGTTACTCCAGGTCGCGCGCGCGCTGGCGTTCGAGTGCCGTATTCTGGTGCTCGACGAGCCGACCACGTCGCTCACTGACGGTGAAGCGGATCACTTGTTCGCCGTTCTCCATAAGTTGAAGCGCCGCGGCGTGACGCTCTTGTACGTCTCGCACCGGTTGCCGGAAGTCTTCCGCGTGTGCGACGCCATTACCGTGCTGCGCGACGGCGCGCACGTCGGGACGAGCCGGACCATCGACGTCACACCCGGGCATGTCGTGCGATCGATGGTCGGGCGCGATCTTCCGCCCCGCGCGTCGGACGTCTCGGCTCCCTCGTCGACGCCCGTGCTCGCGCTCGAACAGTTGACGCGCGCGCCCTGCTTTCGAGGCGTCTCGTTCACCGTTCACGAAGGGGAAATCGTTGCGCTCTTCGGCCTCGTAGGATCGGGACGATCGGAGCTGCTCGAAACGCTCTTCGGCGTGTTCACGGCGGAGGCTGGCCAGGTGCGCCTCGACGGCCGCACCGTGACGCCCTCGTCGCCCGCGGCGGCCGCGCGTCTTGGCATCGTGCTGGTGCCCGAGGAGCGTCAGCGCCAGGGCCTCCTGTTCAACCTGACCATCCGGCACAATCTCGTGCTCCCCGACCGTACCGTGCGCGGCGACGTGCTCGTGCACGCCGCACGAGAGCGTCGCGAAGCGCAGGATCTCGTCGAACGCTGGCGCATCAAGGCCCCTGGCGTCGAGACGCTGCCCGACAGCCTGAGCGGCGGCAACCAGCAGAAGGTCGTCGTCGCGAAATGGCTCGCCACGTCGCCGCGCGTGATCCTGCTCGACGAGCCC
The DNA here is from genome assembly GCA_003222675.1 of Acidobacteriota bacterium. Taxonomy (GTDB): domain Bacteria; phylum Acidobacteriota; class Vicinamibacteria; order Vicinamibacterales; family 2-12-FULL-66-21; genus QHWT01. The sequence continues at coordinate 57,226 of QHWT01000048.1, forward strand.
ACGAAAGGCGTCGACGTGGGCGCCAAGTTCGAAATTCACGAGATCATCCGGCGCGAAGCCGCGCGGGGCGCGGCGTGTCTCGTTGCCTCGAGCGATCTGCCCGAAGTCCTCGCGATCGCGCATCGCATCGTGGTCATGCGCGAAGGGCGCGTGCAAGGTGAAGTCGGTGGCGCCGATGCAACCGAGGAAGCGGTCATGCACCTCGCGACACATCCGCCCGACTCCCGCGAGGTCTCGCCGAAGCCCCTCGGCGGCGAAGGCAGATCGTGAAGAAGCTCTGGGCTCCCTTCCGCTCGCAAAATGAGACACACGAGCTTCGGCGCGCCGCCGCTCCGCGGCGACGGCGTGAGGTCCGCGAGCTGAGCACGATCGTGATTCTTGTGCTCGAGATCGTGTTCTTCACGTGGTGGCTCTGGCCGGAGGCGGGGCGCGAGCATCCGTTTCTCAACTCCGCGAACGCGCTCTTGATCCTGAAGTACTCGGCGATCTACGGCATCGCGGCGATTGGCGCCGCAATCGTGATCATCTCTGGCGGCATCGACCTCGCGCCCGGGGCGGTGATGGCGCTCGCCGGCGTGATCGGCTCAGAACTTTTCGTGGTGAAGGGCTGGCCGCTCGGCAGCAGCATGATGCTCGGCGTGCTGGTTGGCCTCGGCTCAGGCCTGCTCAGTGCCGCGCTGATCGTGCTCGTGCGCCTCCCGCCATTCATCGCGACCCTTGGTGTGATGGGCATCACGCGCGGCGCGGCATTCATCCTGACGGAAGGTCAGTACTTCGACGTCTCGAGCCGCCTGCTCGGCGGTTGGCGGCCGCTGGGGTTGCCGGCCGACTGGGTCTCGCCGCTCATCATGATCGTGTTGGCCCTCGTGTTCCAGGTCGTGATGACGACTTTCCAATGGGGGCGCGCGGTGTTCTCCATCGGCGGCAACGAGACGGCGGCGCTGTTTTCCGGAATTGCGGTCAATCGTGTGAAAACGTCGGTCTATGCGCTCTCGGGCGCGCTTGCGGGGATTTCGGGTGTGGTGCTCGTGCTCGTTCAGGGGCAGGGCAAGGCGGATCTCGCGACCGGCTATGAACTCGATATCATCGCGTCCGCCGTCGTCGGCGGCGCCAGTCTCGCCGGCGGCCGCGGATCGGTGCTCGGCGCGGTGCTCGGCACGTTGATCTTCGGCGTGCTGCGCAACGCGCTGCCCCAGATCCCGGGCGCGACGTTCTACGATAGGCTGATCGTCGGATTGGCGGTGATCGTGATCGTCGTGGTGGATCAGTTGCTGCTCAAGAGACGTTCGTAGGCGTCGATGCTGAATGCCGAACGCCGAGCGCTGAACGGAGGACTGATGCGTAGAGTCGCTGTCGTGGCGTTGATGGTGCTGTTGGCGGTGACCGCGTGTCGTCGCGGCGACCAGCCGGCGAACACGCCGGCCGGATCGAAGCGCCTGCGATTCGCAGTGATCCCGAAATCGCTGGACATCCCGGTGTTCAACTACGCGAAGGTTGGCGCGGAGCGCAAGGCGAAAGAGCTCGGGGACGTCGACATTCTCTGGAATGCGCCGACGAACCCGGATCAATTGAAGCAGAAGGAAGTCCTCGAGTCCTATATCACTCAGCGCGTCGACGGCATCGCGATCTCGTCGCTGAACGGCGACTTCCTGACCGACACGATCGACCGGGCGATCGCGGCGGGCGTTCCGGTCGTGACGTGGGACTCCGACGCGCCCAAATCGAAGCGCGTCGCCTTCTATGGCGTCGACGACCTCGCATCCGGTCGCATCATGGGTGAACAGGCGATCGGCCTGCTGAACGGCAAGGGCAAGGTCGCGATCATCACGAGCGTCGGCGCCACGAACCTGCAGCGCCGGCTCGACGGCGTCAAGGACGCGCTCGCCAAGGCGCCCGGCATCGAGGTCGTCGAAGTCTTCGACATCAAGGAGGACTCCGTGCGCTGTGCCGAGATCATGGCGACCGGCACCAGGCGGTATCCCGATCTGGCGGCATGGCTGTCGGTCGGCGGCTGGCCCGTGTTCACGCGCAATGCGACCGCGTCGGTCGATCCGTCGAAGACCAAGGTCATCTCGTTCGACACGATTCAACCCGCGCTCGATCTGCTGCGCGAGGGCAAAGTGACGGTGCTGCTCGGCCAGAAGTATTTCGGCTGGGGCAGCGAGACCGTGCAGCTTCTCTATGACATCAAGCACGGCAAGAACCCGCCGTCGCCGATCGTGGACTCCGGTGTAGACGTCGTGACCAAAGACAACGTCGATGCCTACGCCGCGACGTGGAAGAAGATGGAAAGCGGAAGCTAGCCACCGCGTTCTGCGTCAGGAACCGCTACGGCGATGTGCGCCGATGACGGGGAGAAGACGGCCTCACGCAGAGAAAATGCCAGAGGAGCAGAGGTCGCCGAGGAGGCTGCGACCCGGCGCATCGCCAGGCCGGCCTCCGGCCGGCGCTGTGTGTCTCAGCCCGCGCGAAGCGCGGGCCTGGCGATGCGCCACACCGCAGCCGCTTCTTCAATTGTCTTCTCCCCGGGCTCCGCGCCTTGGCGCCTTCGCGTGAGACCGTACGTGACAAGCGAAAGGCCATGAATGGAACGGACGCAACCCGGCTAGCGCTCGATCAATCGCTCGAACGCATCGTCCGGCACGTCCTCGAGAGATCTGACGAACACGTCCGCGCCGAGCGTCGTCGTCCTGCTGACGCCAATGCACCGCATCCCGGCGCGCCTCGCGGCCTCGACGCCGGCCGATGCGTCCTCGACGACGATGCAGTGCGCGGGCGTGACGGAAAGCCGCGCGGCAGCGGCCAGGAACACCTGCGGATCCGGCTTCCCTTTCGTCACGTCTTCGGACGCGACGAGGGCATCGAAGTACTGCGCGATACCCAGCGCGCGCAGCATCACCTCGATGTTCTGTCTTGGCGCCGAGGACGCAATCGCCTGTTTCCAGCCGTCAGCGTGAAGCCGCACGAGCCATTCCGCGGCGCCCGGCAGCGGCGTCAGGCCGTGCACTTGCGCGAGCCGACGGTATTCCGCTTCCTTGGCTTCGGCGATTCGGCTCATGCGCTCCTCGGTCGATTCGGCGCCAAGCCATCCCCGCAGGATGCGATCGTTGCGCTGGCCGAACGTCGACTTGAACTGTTCATACGTGACCTGCACGCCGTCGAGGCCGAGCGCGTGCTCCCACGATTGCCAGTGATATTCCTCGGAGTCGACGAGCGTCCCGTCGAGATCCCATAAAACAGCGCGACTCATTCAGATGTAGGCCGGGTCTTCAGACCCGGCGCTTCCTGCCCGTAGTACGCGTCGGGCCCGTGCTTGCGCAGGTAATGCTTATCGACGAGGAACGAATCCGGGCGAGCGGCCTCGGCCGCGAGCGCGCGCACGCGCCATTCGACGCGCGCGAGATATTCCAGGACCTGCGCGTGCTCGATCGCGGACGCCGCGTCCTTGCCCCAGGTGAAAGGGCCATGATTCGCGACCAGCACGGCGGCCATCTCATCGCACGAGAGTCCCTCGCGACGGAGCGCTTCGATGATGACAAGGCCGGTGTTCTTCTCGTAGTCGCGCTGCACTTCTTCCTGTGTCAGCGGCCGCGTGACCGGCACGTCCCCGCGAAAGTAATCCGCGTGCGTCGTTCCCATGCAGCGGACGGGCACGCGTGCCTGTGCGAACACCGTCGCGTACTCCGAGTGCGTGTGCACGATGCCGCCGCAGCCAAAGCCCCGGTACAGCTCGAGGTGCGTGGGCGTATCCGACGAGGGGCGCAGATCGCTGTCCACGACCTTCCCCGTCTCCAGCGAGACCGGCACCATGTGTGACGGCGACAGCGCGCTGTACGGAATGCCGCTCGGCTTGATGACAAAAACCCCGGCCGCGCGATCGAGCTGCGACACGTTGCCGAAGGTCCCCATGACGAGTCCGGTTTTCGCGAGCGCGCGATTCGCCTGATACACGATCTCGCGTAACTCGGCGGCGATCACGCGACGACACCCGCGGCGCGTTCCTTGATTGTGAGCAGGCGCTTCATCACCGCTCCGAGATCGGACGCCGCGCCGGCGACACCACCGAAGGCATCGTGCAGCTCGCGATAGATGCCATAGAGCTGGTCGTACACCGCGTGCGCGTCAGGCTGCGGCTCGAATCGCTTCTCCTTCAGCGTCGTCATGCGCGCCTGCGCGTCGGTCCAGCCGTCGTATCCGCCGGCCGCCTGTCCTGCCGTCACTGCGGCAGAAACAGCGGCGCCGAGCGCCGGTGTCTGCGGCGACCCCGCGACGAGCATCGGCTGACCCAGGACGTCCGCGTAAATCTGCATGAAGAGATCGTTCTTCTCCGCGATGCCACCGCAGCAGACCACGCGATCGATCGTGACTCCGTACTCACGAATGCGCTCGATGATGGCGCGCGCGCCGTATGCCGTCGCCTCAATCAGTGCGCGGTAGATCTCCGCCCGCGTCGTGTGCAGCGTCTGGCCGACGATGAGCCCAGTCAGGCGAGGATCGACGAGCACGGTGCGATTGCCGTTATTCCAGTCCAGCGCAAGCAGGCCGGATTCGCCGGGCGTGAGCCCGGCGGCCGCACGAGACAGCTCCGCGTGCAGCGCCTCGCCTCCACCGCAGACGCCCTCTACCCACCATTTCAGGAGATCGCCGACGGCCGACTGCCCCGCTTCGATGCCGAAAAAGCCGGGCATGATCGAACCGTTGACGATGCCGCAGATCCCCGGAATGTCGGCGAGCCGATCCGCGGCCGGCGCGATCGCGCAATCACACGTCGACGTGCCGATGATCTTCACGAGCGTGCCAGCCGTGACGCCTGACCCGACGGCGCCGTAGTGCGCGTCGAATCCACCCATCGCGATCGGCATCCCCCTCGTCAGCCCGAACGTGGCGGCCCATTCGGCGGAAAGCTGCCCTGCAGGTCGACCGGGGGGCCAGGCTTTTTCGTACAGGCGATCGCGCAGATCCGCGAGCTTCGGATCGAGTCGGGCGAGAAACGACTTGGGCGGCAGTCCACTCCACGCCTCTGAGTACATCGCCTTGTGACCCGCGGCGCACACGCATCGGACGATAGTGCGCGGGTCGCGTACGCCGGCCAGGACGGCCGGAATGAAATCGGCCAGCTCGACCCAGCTGGCCGCTGCGTCGAATACGTCCGGCGCGACCTTCAAGCAGTGCCAGATCTTCGACCACCACCACTCAGACGAGTACGTGCCGCCAATCGGGGCCAGCAATTCCGGCGCATATCGCCGCGCGGTCTGTGTGATCGCGGCAGCCTCCGCGGCACCGGTGTGGTCTTTCCAGAGCCACGCGTGCGCGGCGAGATTGTTCGTGAATCTCGGATCGACCGCGAGCGGCTGCGCTTTCGTGTCGACTGGGAGCGGCGTGGAGCCCGTGGTGTCGACGCCGATGCCGATCACGCGATCGCGCGCGAAGCCTGCGTGTCGATCCGCTTCGGCAAGCGCGCCACCGATCGACGCGCCGAGCCCCGCGATGTAATCGGCAGGATTCTGACGCGCGAGGTGCGGCTGCTTGGGATCGAGCAGGACGCCACGGTCGCCGCTTGGATAGTCAAAGACGTGCGTCCCGACGACACGCCCGTTCGTGCAGTCGACGACGACGGCGCGGACTGAGTTCGTTCCGTAATCGACGCCGATCGTGAATCCTGTGCGGGTCATGCGCTATCACGGTATCATGCGCCGAAATGGCCAGATTCGTTATGCTTGCGCTCACCGCGGGGACCACGACGCTTGCCGCGCTTGCCGCGACCGCGCAGAAGCCCACGCACGACTATCCCGTTCAGCCTGTTTCCTTCACGGCCGTGCATCTCGAGGACGAGTTCTGGGCGCCGCGGATCGAGACGAGCCGGAGAGTGACGATTCGGGCGGCTTTCCAACAGTGCGAGTTGAGCGGGCGCGTGAACAATTTCGAGCGCGCGGCGCAGGCGCTCCGCGGCGAGGCACACGACATGAAGGCCCCGCCGTATCCGTTCGACGACACCGATCTCTACAAGGTCATAGAAGGGGCGGCTTACGTTCTGAGCGTGCAGCCGGATCCGAAGCTCGACGCCTACGTCGACGGACTGATCGCCAAGATTGCCGCGGCTCAGGAGCCGGACGGGTACCTTTACACGACGCGGACGATTGATCCGAAGAATCCACACCGCTGGGCCGGGACCGAGCGCTGGGTGAACGAGCGCAACGACAGCCACGAGCTGTACGACCTCGGGCACCTGATCGAGGCCGCCGTGGCGCACTACCAGGCGACGGGCAAGAAGACGCTTCTCACCGTCGCGATCCGCGCCGCGGATCTCCTCACGAAGACCTTCGGGCCTGGCAAGCGATCGATCTGGCCCGGACACCAGATTACCGAGATGGCGCTCGTGAAGCTCTATCGCGTGACGGGCAACGAGGAGTACTTGAGTCTCGCCAGGTTCATGCTCGACGAGCGCGGGCCCGACAGGATTCCTGCCGGCGAGACCGTCAACCCGCGCGGCCTCGATTACAACCAGGCGCAGCTCAGAGTGATCGATCAGACAGAGCCGGTCGGCCACGCGGTACGCGCGATGTACATGTACTCGGGCATGGCCGACGTTGCCGCCCTCGAAGACGACGAGAAGATGCGCGAGGCGGGCGACAAGATCTGGGACAACCTCGTGCACACGAAACTGTACCTGACCGGCGGGATCGGCGCCGCAGGCGGACATGAAGGTTTCGGGCGCGAATACGAGCTGCCCAACATGACGGCGTACAACGAGACGTGCGCATCGGTCGGCATGGACTACTGGAACCATCGGCAGTTCCTCCTGCACGGCGATGCGAAGTACGTCGACGTGATGGAGCGCACGCTGTACAACGGCCTTATTTCGGGTGTGTCGCTCAAAGGAGATACGTTCTTCTATCCAAACCCGCTCGAGTCGAACGGCCAGCACGCGCGACAGGAATGGTTCGGCGTCGCGTGCTGTCCCGGCAACATCACGCGTTTCATGGCGTCGGTGCCGGGCTATATCTACGCGAAGCGTGGAGACGAACTATTCGTGAACCTGTTCGCTGCCGGCGCGGCCGACATCGATCTCGCGGGCGCCAGGGTCAAGATCGCGCAGCAGACTCGGTATCCGTGGGACGGTGCGGTGCGCATCGTGCTGACGCCCGATCGCGCACGCGCATTCACCGTCAACGTGCGGGTTCCGGGTTGGGCGCGCGAAGAGCCGGTGCCCGGGAATCTGTACCGCTTTATGGACAAACGGTCAGCGCACCCGACGTTGAAAGTCAACGGAGGCGACGTCCCGATGACGATCGCAAATGGCTACGTCGCGATCACGCGAACGTGGCAGCCAGCGGATCTGATCGAGCTGAACCTGCCCATGCCGGTGCGACGCATCGTCGCGGACGACCGCGTGGAGGCGGATCGCAATCGCGTCGCGCTGCAGCGCGGTCCGATCGTCTACGCCGCCGAGTGGCCTGACAATCCGAACGGGAAGGTGCGGAACATCGTCCTGCCGGATGCGAACACGTTGGCCACGGAGTTCCGGCCGGATCTCTTGAATGGTGTCGAGGTGATCACGGGACGCGCCGTCGGCCTCGCATTGGATGAGAAGGGCATGGTCGCGAAGACCGGGCAGCCGTTCATGGCCATTCCGTATGCCACGTGGGCGAACCGCGGCCGGGGACAGATGGCTGTGTGGCTCGCGCGGACCGATACTGCGGCAAAGCCGACGCCCTACCCCACCGTTGCGACGACGAGCACGCTGACGCATTCGCCCAGCCGCAAGAACATTCGCAGCATCATCGATGGCGAGGATCCCTCTTCGTCCGATGACCCGACGTCGTACTTCGACTGGTGGCCGACCAACGGGAGCGACCGCGAATGGATCGAGATGTCGTTCGCGAAACGGGCGACGGTCTCGGAGACACAGATCTACTGGTTCGATGACACGGGCCACGGCGGCGTGCGTGTGCCGAAAAGCTGGCGGTTGCTCTACAAGGCTGCCGATGAATGGAAACCGGTCGAGGCGGACGGTGAGTACGGCGTCGCGAAAGATCGCTACAACACCGTCCATTTCAAACCGGTGACCACTTCCGCGTTGAGATTGGAGCTGACCATGCAGCCCCAGGTCTCAGCGGGTGTGCAGGAGTGGAAAGTGAAATAGGTTCAGGGCTCAGGGCGCCGGGTCTAAAGACCCGGCCTACGATGCCGTGCACGTGTCGGGCGGACCTTCAGGTCCGCCGTGTGGCGATTCGGTCAGCCCTGAGCCAGCCTGAGTCCTGAGCCCTGAGCCGTGATCCGTGAGTCACCGCGGCAATGGAACGACTGCGAACGATTGCGGCTCGCCAATCGCGGTGAAGTTCTCCCCCGAAAGCTTGCCAATCGAGGCGCGATAACGACCCGGCACGACGAGAGGCCCTGCTTGACGGCCGCGGCCGAAGAATTGCCCGGGCATCTGGTCGGCGCCGCGTTCCCCGCCCGCTTCGGTCCCGCCTCGTCCACCACCTTGTGGTGGAGGCGCTTCGCCACGGAGGTCCCAGGCGACGCGGTGCAAGCCGGCTTCGGACGGCAGAGTGACACGCCGGATCTGTTTCTCGATCTCGTCAGTGATGTTGAGTGCGAGTCTCGTATCGCCCTCGGGCGAGCGGCCGACGTTATAGGTGAAAACGGCGCCGTACGGCGGATTCGGTGTCGCGATATCACCCCACGCCGCGCCGACCTGGGTCAGCTCGTTGAACTGATAAGGATCGCGGAGCGGGAACAGGTGCGCCTCTTCGCTGATCGCCTGCGCCGTTACGTTGCGGAGCGCGCTGTAGTCATCAAGAATATAGATGCCTCTGCCGAAGGTGCCTACGACGAGATCGCCTTCGCGGCGCTGGATGGCGAGATCGCGCGCCTCGATCGTCGGAATACCGCCCTTGAGTGGAATCCAGTGGGCACCGCCATCCATCGTGACGAACACGCCGAATTCGAGACCTGCGAACAGCAGGTCCCCGTTCACCGTGTCCTGTACGATCGACCAGACGCCGGAACGCCGCGGCAGGTCGCCTGAAATCGACGTCCACGTGCGTCCGCGATCGCCGCTCTTCATCACGTATGGCTTGTAGTCGCCGCGCTGCCAGTTGTTGAACGTCGCGAACACGACATTGGCGTCGCGCGCTGAAGGCTGGAGATCGGTGACGTAGCTGAACTCTGGCAGCCCCTGAATCGGGTCCACCTTCCGCCAGGTCTTTCCGCCGTCTTCCGTCACATGCACGAGCCCGTCGTCGGTTCCCGCATAGATGACGCCTTCAGCGAGCGGAGACTCGTCGAGCGCCGTGATCGTGCTGAGCCTGGTCGTCGCCTGATTGAGCGCGACGGACTCCGGCGGCCACACCTTGCCCATGATCGCAATCTTCCGAGGATCGAGATTACGCGTGAGATCGGGACTGATCACCGTCCAGCTGTCGCCCCGGTCGTCGCTGCGATAGACGCGGTTGGCGCCGAAGTATAGACGGCGGGACGAGTGCGGGCTGATGATCACCGGCGCGTCCCAGTGCCAGCGCCCAAGCATGCCGCTACGTCCGCCGGGGCCGCCGCCCCTAGGTCCCGCAGCCGCGTCCTGGGCGCTACCTTCCTCGCTCGCGGGCCCACGATTCACGCGTACTTCTGCTTCGATGTCCCCCTGACTCATGCCGAAGACATTGTTCGTGCGCGGACGGATGTTCACGCTCTGACCGGTGCGCAGATCAAGACGCGAGAGGTTTCCCTCCTGCGACTGCGCATAGACAATGTTGGAATCGTCGGGATCGACGCGTCCCTGGAAGCCGTCGCCGCCACCGACGCTATACCAGTCGCTCGTGCGGATGCCCGCGCGGTTGACGGTGCGCGAGGGTCCGCAGACCGAGCCGTTGTCCTGCGCGCCGCCGCAGACGTGATAGAAGGGGCGCGCGTTGTCGGTCGAGATCCGGTAGAACTGCGACAACGGCAGATTGGTGAAGTGCCTCCACGTCTTCATGCCGTCATACGTTTCGTACAAGCCACCGTCGCTGCCCATGAGCACGTGGCGCGCGTCGCTTGGATCCCAGAGAATCTCGTGAAAGTCGACGTGCACACCGGGCATCGGAACGATCCGCCAGGTCTTGCCGCCGTCCTCGCTGCGCCAGACGTTTGTCTGCGGCGAATACACCGTCTCGGGGTTGTCCGGATCGACGATGACCTCATTGTAGTAGCCGGGGTCGCCGCCGCGATACCAGTCTTGCGCACGGGCCTGCGTGTTGGCGCGTCCCTGCGCCGCGTCTTCAGCCGCGCCGGGTCCGCCGCGACCGCCGATCTGCTTTCCGATTCGCGTCCAGCTCGCACCGGCATCATCCGATCGGAAGAATCCGCCTTCACCTTTCTGCGCCGTCACGAGGGCGAATATCGTGTGCGGGTTCTTCGGATTGAGCGCCATGCCGACGCGTCCCATCTCGACCGACGGCAGTCCTTTCGTGAGCTTCGTCCACTTGGCGCCGCCATTTGTCGTCTTGTAAATGCCGCTCTCGGGGCCGCCGCCGACCAGTTGCCCCACGGCGCGCCGGCGCTGCAGCGCCGCGGCATACAGCACGTCCGGCTTCTTCGGATTGATGAGGATTTCGGTGACGCCGGTGTCAGGGCTGACCGTGAGCACCGCTTTCCAGGTCGCGCCGCCATCGGTTGTCTTATAGACGCCGCGATCGCCGCCCGCTGACCAGAGCGGTCCGATCGCGCTCACATAGACGACGTTCGAGTTGCGCGGGTCGATGACGACGTTCTGGATGTGCTCGGAGTTCTCGAGTCCCATTCGCTTCCAGGTCCGGCCGGCATCGACGGACTTGTAGACGCCGTCGCCGAACCCGACGCTGCGCTGGTTGTTGTTCTCACCGGTCCCGAGCCACACGATGTCGGAGTTCTTCGGATCGACGACGACGCAGCCGAGCGAGTATGATCCGTACTCGTCGAAGATGGGCGTGAACGTGTTGCCGCGATTCTCCGTCTTCCATAAACCTCCGGATGCGGACGCGACGTACCACACGTTGGGGTTCTTGGGATCGATGTCGACGTCGGAGACGCGCCCGGTCGTAACGCTCGGACCGAGGCTGCGGAACGCGATCGCTTTGAATAAGTCCGTGTTGATCCCGTCGGTGCCCGCCGGCGCCTGCGCGCCCAGTGCCGCGCAGCAGATGACCGCGATCACGCCGTATGAGAACGTTCTGTTCATGTTGGGATTCTATTTCAATCGGTTCGAATCCCAGGTGTGATGGCGGAGTCGGTCGCTGCGTGCCGCGCGGACGATCTCACGCAGAGTCCGATCCATGTCTTAAGGCGCAGAGTCCGCCGAGAAGGCCACCGCAAACGTGGCGTGAGCGGCCGCTTCGTCAATTGTCCGCGCAGTCGGTAGACCTGTATATTCCGCCGCTTTGTCCGTGGGTTCAGCCTGTTTCAGTGTTTTTGTGTGGCGCTCTGTGACTGCTCTGCGCCCTCGGCGCTCTCCGCGTGAAATCATACTGCTTCCAGTGTGGAATCGCGTGTCGCCATCAGCGACCACGACGCCGCCTCGATGATCTTGTAGACGTCGGTGTCGTTGTATCGCTGTCCCTGGTACGCTCCTGTCTTTCGCCGCGCCGCCTTGAGGAAGTTATCGATGCGGCCGGTGAGCTCGTTCTGCCGCAGGATGTGCGGAATCGTGACGGTGCGGTTCGTCTCGAGTCGCGGCGCCCAGAACCGGTCAGTGAGCCGCACCGCGGTGAGCGGCACGGCCGCGATCGGATAATCTTGCGCGAGTGACGGCGCCGTAACTGCGGCGAGAATCGCGCAGATCGACATGGCAGCCGCATTGCCGGAGTGTAGCAGGCTCATCGTGTCACGGAGCCGTACGAGTTGATGGTGCTGCCCGATGATGTGCACGAGACGCTGCTCTACAAGCGCTGGCTGCCGCTGTTCGACAGGATGGAAGACTTCCTGCAGCGGAACCTCTGGAAGCAGGAGAAGATCACGACCGAGCAGAAGTGACGCGCGCGGGAGGTTCGCGAATGACACCGCTGGGAGAAGACGATCTCACGCTGAGGCGCAGAGGCGCAGAGGTTCAGAAGGCTGCCTGCTGCGCTCCGTCGAAGCCGGCCTACGGCTTCCTACGGCCGGCATCTCCAGCCCGCGCGAAGCGCGGGTTCGACGGAGCGCATTGCGCAGCCGCTTCTTCACTTGTCTTCTCCGCGCGCGAGATGTGACGACAGGCCTCTGATCAGCGTGATCCGCATTTTCTCTGACGTGCATTTCCTCTGCGGGCTCGGCGCTCTCCGCGTGATTCGTACGTGACAAGTGGAAGGCGTGCGCATTGAGACGGATCGCTTACCATTGGAGTCACTGACCGACGCTCGCCCATCATCGATACGTCAGGAGGATCGGATGCGCACGCGCACTCGCTCAATAGGAATTCGAACCGCTGCGTTCGTCTGGCCCGTGATCGTTCTGGGAATCGCGTCGGTCTCCGCCCAGGAGACAAGCCAAACCGGAGAGACCGCGAAAGCCATCAAAGAGCTGACCGGAGAAGTTCGAAGCCTGCGTGCGGTCATCGAGCGCACCTCCGAAAGTCAGTTGCAGGGTCAGATTCTCGGCTTGTACCTGAACCTTCAACAGAACCGCGTGGTCCAGGCGAATTCGCGTCTGGACATCGTCAGGAGAGAGCTCGAGGGTCTCGGAAATCGCGCGCGTGAGATTACACAGCAAGCGGCGGGCATCGAGGCGGCGTTGCCGCAGGAGACCGATCCCGTCAAGCGCCGGCAGCTGGAGGACGAGCAGAAGGGCAACAAAATGGAGTCGGAACGAAACGCGGCTCAGGAGCAACAGGTCAGGAACCGCGAGGCAGAAGCATACCAGGCTGCCCAGACTGAGGAGGCACGCTGGACGGAACTGATCTCGCGTCTCGAGCAGCTACTGAAGAAATAGAGGGGCGCTACTTCGACAGCTCCACTACGTCGAGGTACCTCTGGATTCGCCCTTCGTTGACGGCGGTGAGCAGCACCATGATCGGGTTGAGCAGTGTGACGGAGCGCGGCGTCGGCGGAATCGCCGGCAAGGGCGCGAACTGGAAGCCTCCACGGCCGGCATTGTTGAAGTAGGCGCGGATGAACGTGCTGCGATCGCCGATCGGGAGCGCCGCCACGTTGCCGTAGAACCGCTGCCACTCGTCTCCCCTGAACAGGTACTGCTCGACGTTCGACGTATAGAACGCCGTCACGCTGCCGCCGCGCTCGCGAAGGTACGCGCCGACGTCGCGCAGGGCCTTTGGTCCGGCGAAATCCCCGACGACTGGAACGATCACGTTGCGGATCTCGAGATCGCGCAGCACCTGGTAGTTGTCCTCCGTCGCGAGGTAACTGCGGTGTCGGCCCTCCCCGTCACTCTCGACCATCAGATCGCGATAGCTCGGGAACGGCGCCCACCCTGGGCCGCGGCCGAACGAATATCGGATATCGGGTCCCGCTGAATAGAACGATCGATAGACATACTCGATCGCCCGGAGATCCCCGCTCGACAGGCCGAAGCGATGGTGACCCTGCAGCCATCCTTCGACGTCGTGCAGGTTGCGCTCGAAGGCCTGTTCGTCCCCCTGCGCGTGCTCGAACGCGGCGAACAGCGTCTCGGCTGATACCGACGGATCGAGCTCGGACGGCGGTTCCCGCGAGAAGAGCCGCGACAGGAACTCGTCGCGCGTCGGCGACATTTCGATGAGGGCCTTGTACATCAGATGCAGCAGCATGTTCTGCCGCCGGATGTCGACGATGAAGGCGATCTTCGGCTTGAGCGCGACGATGTAGGTGAAGTTCTGATCGGGCCCGACGCCGAGATAGGCGCTGGCGGAGCCGAGCTGCCGCTGCAGCACCGGTATCACGTGCTGGAACGTCGTCTCGTTCGAGACCAGGTTGTCGGACCGGAAGAACCCGCCCGGTTCCGAGAAGGTCGACACCATCGACCAGAATTCGCGGTCGTCGAGCCGCGGCGGAAGGCCCTGCCCGACACGACGCGCCGTCGGCGTGAGGCACAGGAGCAGGGACGCCGCGGCAATCGCGAGCACGCCGATGCGGGAAAACGCGCGCCGGACCTCGGGCACCGCGTCCGATGATAGTCCGAGGCCTCGTCGGAACAAAACGCGAGTGTTGAGTCGCGGTTTCTAATGGGACCTTCGTCATCGGCATTGTGATCAGCACGAGGTCGCTGGTCAGTGTGCCGTGCGATATGGCGATGCGGCCCTCGCGCGAGACGACCCCATTGAAGACGATGTCCCCGATCGGCCTGCCGATTTGCCGCGGTGCGCTGCCGGCGATCGGTTTGATCCACAGCGAGACTGGCCGTTTACTCGGGTCCGGGTAGATGAAGGATTTTCCGTCCGCGGCAAATCGTGCCGAGGTGGGCATGCCGGGCAGCAACTCCACCGCACCCCGGTGACCGGGAGCAGACCCACGTCATCCCGCCGATGCCGTCCCCGCGCCGTGTCCCGGCCGTCAGCCGCGTCCAGTCGCCACCCTGGAGCGACCCGACGTCGATCCCGGCAGTAATCTCCGTCTGCGCGGTCGCGATCGAGTGGCCGTCCGCGGAGACGCTGACGCCGTTGTACGAGTTCAGATCGTTGGTCACGCGGGCCCGCTCGCCCGATGGATTAAAGGGGTTCACGGTTCACGGTTCACGGTTCACGGTTCAAAGGGTTCACGGTTCAAAGGGTTCACGGTTCAAAGGGTTCACGGTTCAAAGGGTTCGGGTAGTGGGATCTGAACCCTGAACCTCGTGAACCGTGAACCGTGAACCGTGAACCCGTGAACCCCGTCAGCGTCGCCAGGTGTGCTGGACGTCGGCGTCGGTGATGTTGAACAGCAGCAGCGCCTGCTCGAGCGACGTGCCGTTGCCGACGTATTGCAGGAAGACCGGAAAATTCGAGCCGAGGCGATGCGCCAGCATGCGCGCGGCCGTAAAGCCCTGCGCATATGCGAGCAGCGCGTCCGCGCCATCGAGGCGCCCGAAGCTCTGTTCCAGCTCGCTCATCGGGATGGTTGTCCTGGCCGTGCGCAGCCGCTGTTCGAGCCACGCGTGATCGACCGGCTCGAAATACGTCGCGAGCCCTTCGTTCAGCCAGAACGGCAGTCCGCGCGGCGCGAGGCTTCGAAGTGCCGCGTGCACGTACTCGTGCGTGACGACGCGATCGAGCTCGCCGGGAGTGCGCAGCGAGCCGAGCACCGGAATCCGGATACGTCCGTCGTACGCCCCCGCGGCCCACGGCGGCGACTTGGTGACGTCGCGGAACTGCTCGCGCGAATACAGAATCGCGGTGATCGTTTCCGGCGGATAGACGCCAAGCGAGCTGCCAACGCGCGCATACGCCGCTTCGAGCGCATTCGACACGCGCGCGGCGATCACCTGCTGCTCGGGGCCCTCGAACAGGATGTTGAAGCGGACGCCGGGCCGGGTCGTGAACCCCGAGTGCAGCTCCGCTTCCTTCTTCCAGTCTTCGAGCTGTTTATAGGCGCTACGGTTGCCGGGCTGGATCTGCAGCGCGCGCTCGTACGATTTGATCGCGAGATCCAGATCGCCCTGCGCGTAGGCGAACTGTCCCAGCAGGTACGCGGCATACGCGAAGTCGGGCTCGATTTCGAGTGCACGCTTCAGCACAGAGATCGCCTGATCGTCCCGTCCGAGCAGGTGCGACGCCATCGCGGAGCCCGCCAGCGACCCGGCGTCGCGCGGATTGTCCGCGAGCGCCCGGCGAAAAGCGGCGGCCGCTTTCTCGCCGTCACCGCGTTCGATAGCCTCCCACCCGGTGCGTGCGGGCCCTTCCGTCATGCTTTGCGGGGCGCGCGCCAGGAGGAAGAGACAAAGCAGGAGCGTCATCGTAGCAGACTCGGGATCCGGGATCCGGGGCGCGGCGTGCGGAATCCGAATCACAGGCAGGAGCAAATGGAATGCCGTTACAGCTACAGCCGCTTCGGACCGAAACGGAGAGACGCCGATATGCGCGGATTACGATTGTGACAGCGCAATCACGAAATCGGGATGGATGAACTCACCAAATCACCAAATCACGCATTCATCAAATCCTAGTGTGTCATCCCATAGATCACGTAGTTCACACCGAGCTTGTACGCCTCGTTCGACAGATCGATAGGCGTGAAACCGGTGTCCGAGTACTCCCAGTACTCGGAGACATCGTTGTTGAAGTTGGCAATCAACTGCAGTGGCTTCGACGCGTCATTGTGCGGGAACATGCCGTAGAAGATTGGCGTGCCGCGATCGTAGTACTGCACGAAGTTCAGCGTCGGAATGTCGAAGAACGAATGGAAGATGGGATGGTCGAGCGTGAGCGCCACCGGCTGTTCCCCCGGCAGCACGCGCTGCATCGTCGCGCGGAAGTTCTCCCAGTCGTACGGCCCGCGGAAATCGTCGAAGATGATGAAGCCTCCCTTGAGCATGTAATCATGCAGCGCGAGCGCTTCGCGGTCGTCGAGCGACATGAAGCCCGGCTCGGTGGCATACACAACGGGATAGCGGAAGAGGTCCGGTTCGCCGACATCGACGACCCGGGTGCCGTCGACGTGCGGGTTCATGTTCGTCACGCTGTTGAGAATCTTGACGAGGCTCCGCTCCGATCGCCGGCCCTCGCCCCCGCCGTAATAGCCGTGGGCCCAGGCGGGCAGGCCACGGAAGTAGTAGCCGCCGGGCGCGGTCGTGAATCGCAGGCGCGCGAACACGAAGCGGCCGTCATCCGCGGGTGGCGGATCGACCGGCACGTCCACGCCGCCGGTCAACCAGCGCTGGCCAAAGGCGCGGACTGCCGGAACCAGGAGAATGCAGGCGAGAACCGGAATCAGCAGCACCTGGCGGCGAGGCATGGCAGCGCCCCCGCGCGCGCGGGGGGCCGGGGCGCGCGTTTCGTCCCAGTGTACCATCGCGCGCTCGTTGATCTGCTCCGCGTTCATCCGCGCCGTCCGCGGCCCGCGTTGATCTGCGCCACACTTCACACCCCACTTTCCACCACCGCCCGGACGCCGCGCGACCGGTGCGACGACATCGACTCAGTGGCCAGAAGTGAGCGCGTCTGTCTTGTTGATTGCAGCGTGCCGCGCGGACGATTCTCACGCAGAGCTGATTCTTGTCTCGAGGCGCGGAGCGCGCCGAGAGGCCGCTTCCGTGCACCTACCGCCGTGCCGCGCTTCGCGCCGGCCGGAGACCGGGCGACGGCGGACGTGCTGACGCGCGGCGCCTCCTCAATTTGTCCGCGCGGCACTCAGTAGCTGTTTTCGTTCGCCGTCGTTCAGTGCTGTTCCGTTTCCTTGTGTGGTTGCGCTGCGCCTCCGCGAGCTCTGCGCGAATCGTACGTGGACAAGTGGCTGTCGCCAAAGGCCATCTCCACTCGGCCGGCCTCGCGGATCGTGGTATCGTCAAAGAACCTGCCGACTTCGGAGGACCCATGACATCCCGACTCCTTCTGGCCTGCCTCTTGGCCGCGACGCCGCTCGCGGCACAGCAGGAACAGGAACGCCCAAAGATCCCCAGCGACTCGCTCGAGGTCACGATCACCGGATGCCTGAACAAGCGCATGCTCGAGGCGTCCGACGTGCGGCAGACCGACGTGCAGAGCGGACCGGTGGTCCGCAATCACGCGTTCAGGCTTGCGGGCAAGAAGGATCTGATCGAGATCGTGAAGAAGAATAACAAGCAGCGCGTCGAGGTCACGGGGTTGATCAAGAAGTCGGCCCTGATCGAACCGGGCTTGCGCTTCAAGGGCGGCCGCGTGATCGTCGGGGGCGGCACCAACGGCACCGCCCCGGGTCCCAGCACGGCGCCGGATCCCGCGCAGAACGTCGTCGTGCTCGATATGTCGTCGATACAGGTCGTCGGCGGCAGTTGCCGGGAGTGAATCCTGTCAATGATCTGGTAGGCCGCGTCTTTAGATCCGGCCTCCGCAGACCGGCGGGTCTGAAGACCCGCCCTACGATCTTGAACGTTCGGGAATTGCTGCGGCGCTAGCCTTTTTGCATCGCGGCGAGGAAGTCGGCGTTCGATTTCGCCTTGCCCATCTTGTCGAGCAGCAGCTCCATCGCCTCGACCGCCGAGAGCGGCGCGAGCACCTTGCGAAGCACCCACACGCGATTGAGATCCTCGCGCGCGAGAAGGAGCTCCTCCTTCCGCGTGCCGCTCTTCTGCATGTCGATCGACGGGAACACGCGCTTGTCGGTGAGTTTCCGATCGAGATGGATCTCCATGTTGCCGGTGCCCTTGAACTCTTCGAAGATCACATCGTCCATGCGCGATCCCGTGTCGACCAGCGCGGTCGCTATGATCGTGAGCGAGCCCCCTTCCTCGATGTTGCGCGCGGCGCCGAAGAAGCGCTTGGGCTTCTGCAGCGCGTTGGAGTCGAGACCGCCGGAGAGCACTTTGCCTGACGGAGGGATCACGGAGTTGTAGGCGCGCGCGAGGCGGGTGATCGAATCGAGGAGGATCAGCACGTCTTTCTTGTGCTCGACCAGGCGCTTCGCCTTTTCGATGACCATCTCGGCGACCTGCACGTGGCGCTGCGCCGGCTCGTCGAAGGTCGACGAGATCACCTCGCCGTTGACCGAACGCTGCATGTCGGTGACTTCTTCGGGCCGCTCGTCGATGAGCAGCACGATGAGGAACACCTCCGGGTGATTCTTCGCCACCGACTGCGCGATGCTCTGGAGCAGCATCGTCTTGCCGGTGCGGGGCGGCGCGACAATGAGGCCGCGCTGACCTTTGCCGATCGGCGTCATCAGATCCATGACGCGGCTCGACAGGTTGTCCGGGGTCGTCTCGAGCACCACGCGCTCCTGCGGATACAGCGGCGTGAGATTCTCGAAGAACAGCTTGTCGCGCGCCTGCTCCGGCGATTCGAAGTTGACGGCTTCGACCTTGATTAACGCGAAATAGCGCTCCCCTTCCTTCGGCGGCCGGATCTGTCCCGAGACCGTGTCGCCCGTCTGCAGGTCGAACTTGCGGATCTGCGACGGCGATACATAAATGTCATCCGGGCCCGGCAGGTAGTTGTAGTCGGGCGCGCGAAGGAAACCGAAACCGTCCGGCAGCACCTCCAGCACCCCTTCGGAGAAGATGAAGCCGCTCTGCTCGGTCTGTGCCTTCAGGATCTGAAAGATCAGGTCCTGCTTGCGCATGCCGGTCGCGCCCGCGACGTTGAGGTCCTTTGCGATCTGCGTGAGCTGCTGGATGCTCTTGTCCTTCAGATCGGTGATGTTGAGTCCCTGCCCGCGACGGCCGTCACCGCCGCGTCCCCCCTCGCCGCGCGACTGGCCTGATTCGCGGCCCCCCTCACGCCCGGCTTCCCGGCCATCGCTGCGTGGCTGCGCGGGCGCAGCGGGCGGCGCTTCTGCCGCTGGCTGCGGTGTGTTCTGGGTGGACTCGTTCTGCGGCTCCCGGACGGCTGCCTGGTCGGCGGACGCCTGGCGCCCGGCGTTGCGCTTGTGATTCGGCATGGTGACTGCTGGCGTTAGGTGGCTGTTACGATGTCTGAAACTTACGGGTTGATTCAACGGTCGCCGGCCGCGGCGTCTCGAGGTCGCGGGGGACCTCTGTCGTGAGGAAGTCTGTCTCGTTGATTCGGAGTATAGGACCGGCACCGGGCCCTGTCAAATGGTGGGTCCATTGCGGATTGGCGACTCCAGTCTGGAATCCTAGTGACCGGCCACTAGTAACGTCCTGGCGAATCGCCGATGCCGATGATGCTGCAGGCGATGATTGGCGTGATCCCGAGCGCGCGCGCCCGATCGACGACTTGCGGATCATCGGCGCCCGGATTGAGCCACACTTCGGCGATTCCCTTCTTCGCGAGATCATCCATCACACGCACGCCGACGTCGGGCGGCACGTACACGGTCGCCATGTCGATGGCCTCCGGCACGTCGAGTACCGACGCATACGTACGATGGCCTTCGACCTCCTGCTCGTTCGGATTGATCGCGATCACGCGAAATCCCTGACGCTCGAACGCGCGCAACGCCTTGTTGCCGTACTTGCCGCGATTGGATGAGGCGCCGATCACTGCGACGGTTTTCATCGCTGCATTATGCGGCTTCTCTCTTGCCCTGGCACCTGCGAGGAGGTGCGTGTGACAGACTGGACGAACTCGCGCGACTCCGTGCGACGGCTGGCGGCACCGGCGCCATCCATCCTCGTCGCCGGCCACGGTCAGCCGATGTCGGGTGAAGCGATGCGCGAGCGAGCGCTTGTACGTGCTTGCTTGCGGAGCATTTCGACAGGATCGAGGGTCCGCGCTTCGGCCGGTACGCGACGCAGCCGGCTATCAGGCGTGGTGCGGCTGCCGCCGGATCCGCTGCCGAAAATCCTGGCGGGCATCGGCGCGATCGCCGCGATGGCTGGGCTGGTCCGGGCTGCCAGGGCAACGGTGCGACGCCGGCAAGTGGCGGCGTAGCGCTGGTCAATTTATAGTGACTGTATGGCTTCGCTCGCGGAAGTGCTCGAGGTTCGGACCGCCGAGGCCGCCCCCGAGCTCGTCGAGAAGATCTCGAAGGATCGGATCCGCTGCTACGCCTGCGGCCACGAGTGCCCGATTCCCGATGGCGCGGTCGGCGTGTGCAAGGTGCGCTTCAATCGCGGCGGGCGTCTGCACGTGCCGTTTGGCTACGTTGGCGGCGTGCAGTGCGATCCGATCGAGAAGAAGCCGTTCTTCCACGCGCACCCGGGTGCGCTCGCCTACAGCTTCGGCATGCTCGGCTGCGACCTTCACTGCTCGTACTGCCAGAACTGGGTCACTTCACAGGCGCTGCGCGATCCAACCGCGGTGTCGCCGCCGCTCGACGCGACGCCCGACGCGCTCGTCGCGGACGCAACGCGCCTGCGGGCGCGTGTCGTGGTGTCGACCTACAACGAACCACTGATTACCAGCGAGTGGGCCGTGGCGATCTTTCGGAAGGCGCGCGCCGCGGGCCTCCTCACCGCGTACGTGTCGAACGGCAACGGCACGCCGCGCGTGCTGAATTACATCAGACCTTGGATCGATCTCTACAAGGTCGATCTCAAGAGCTTTGACGACCGGCACTACCGTCAACTCGGCGGCCGCATCGAGCCGATCCTGAACACGATCCGCGCCCTCCACGAGATGGGCATCTGGCTCGAGATCGTGACGCTCCTCATTCCGGGATTCAACGACGCGGAAGATGAACTGCAGCGCCTCACCGCATTTCTGGCGTCGGTGTCTCCCTACATCCCGTGGCACGTGACGGCGTTTCATAAGGACTATCGCATGAACGATCCGGAGAACACGACGCCGGAGATGCTGGTGCGCGCGGCGCAGATAGGAAAAGCCGCAGGCCTGCGGTACATCTACGCGGGCAACGTCCCGGGACAGGTGGGCGACCTCGAACACACGCGGTGTCACCAGTGTTCAGCGATGCTCATCGAGCGTTATGGGTATTACATCCGGAGTTACCGGATCACCACGCAGGGCGGCTGCCCCGAATGCGGGACCGCAATTCCGGGCCGCTGGGGCGCCCGGTTCGAGGGGCAGGTCACGTCGACGCCGTTCCTCCCCGGCACGCGGCGCCTGCGCACCTTGTAGGCCCGGTCGACCGCGGCGCCTCTGAAGAGACGCCCTACAAGCGACTGTAGGCCGGGTCTTCAGACCCGGCGTCTTTCGTCAGCTCGCCTTCTTCAGATCGAATCCCGCCACCTGCACTTCGAGATTGTGATTGATTCGGATCCCCGCGATGCCGTCGGCGGTCACCTGCGCGCGCGGAAGCTCGTGCACCTGCGTACCGCCAATCAAAAACGACACCTTGTCTCCTTCCACGTGAATCCCCAGCTCGTTGCTGGTCTTGAATCCCGCCTTCGCGACATTCGCGTCCTTCATCGGCGCTGCGGTGGTCCAGTCCACGATTGGCTTCGTCGTCGCGGCGTCGCGTGACTTGATCAGATACTTGCCGTCCTGGCGGATGAGGAAGTACGTGTAGCGCTGCGTGTCTTTGTCGAGATCGCTCCCGCCGATGAACAGGCCGTAGGCCTCCGGGTGCACGGAGGGTTTCATCTGGGAGAACGTGCCCTTCACGTCGTAGTTACCGCTGCCTTTCAGCGCAGGCTTGTAGTAGATCCCGGCGGGGCCCGTGGTGAACGTGAGCGTGTCCTTCTCTATCGTGACAATGACGGCGTTGAGCTTCGCCGAAGGGTCGTCAAGTCGCGCCTGCCAACCGTCCGGCATCTTGCCGGTGCCCTTTATCTGTTTGTCCGGATCGTGCTGCATGGGGCGCTGCTGCGCCGCCGCAGAAATTGTGACCGCCGCCAGCACGCCCAGGATGATCGAACGCATGGATCCTCCTATTGAGGAAATATCTTTCCAGGATTCAGGATACCCTGCGGGTCGAACGCCTGCTTCACCCGCTTCATCAACGCAATCTCATCCGCTGACAACTCGATCGTCAGAAACGTCGATTTTGCGAACCCTATCCCGTGTTCGCCGCTGATCGAGCCCTCGAGCGCGACGACACCTTCGAAGAGCACACGTTCCGCTTCGTGCGCGCGGCGGATCTCCTCCTCCACATCGTCCACCATGATGTTGACGTGGATGTTGCCATCTCCTGCATGGCCGAAACACGGAATGCGGAGGCGGTAGTCCGCTTTGATGTGGTCGACGAGCTCGAACAGCTGCGGGATGCGTCCCTTGGGGACGACGACGTCGTGATTGAACTTGATCGGGGTGATGGTCTTCAGTGACGGCGAGAGTTCGCGGCGCATGCGCCAGAGCTCCTCGCGCTCCGACTCGTCCCGTGCGCGCAGCACCTCGGTGGCGCCGGCGCGCCGGCAGGCACGCTCGACGCGGTCGGCTTCTTCCCGAACGGCCTCGGCAAGCCCGTCGACTTCGAGAAGGAGCAGCGCGCCCGTGCCGTCGGGCGCGAGCGATCGCACCCCAAGATGGCGCGCCACTGCGTCGAGCGAATCGCGGTCGATCAGCTCGATGGCGGCCGGGACGACGCGTTCGCGGATGATTCCGGTGACGGCGTTCGCGGCCTCGCTGACGGTCCGGAACGTCGCGCGCAACGTGGATTGCACGGGTGGCTTCGGCACGAGCCGCAGGACGATCTTGGTGATGATCGCAAGCGTGCCTTCCGATCCGACCAGCACGTGCGTGAGATCGTAGCCGACGACATTCTTGACGACCTTCCCGCCGGTCTCGACGATCTCTCCGGTCGGCAGCACGGCTTCGAGGCCGAGCACATACTGCTTCGTCGTGCCGTACTTGAATGCACGCGGCCCGCCGGCGCATTCGGCGACGTTGCCGCCGATGGCGGACTGCTTCAGCGATGCGGGGTCAGGTGGATAGAAGAGACCGATGCGTTCCACGGCCGCTTGAAGATCGCCGGTGATCACGTTCGGCTCGACGATCGCGACGAGGTTGTCTTCGTCGATCTCGAGGATGCGGTTCATCCGCTCGAGCGAGAGCACGACGCCACCATTGACCGGCACCGCGCCACCGGTGTAGCCCGTTCCGGCGCCGCGAGGCACGAGGGGAATCCTGTGCTGTGCGCAGAGCCGCACGACACCCGCAACCTGATCGGATCCATCCGGCAAGACGACGACATCCGCCGGGCGACCGCGCTTGCTGCCATCCGTGCCGTACATCTGAAGGCTGGCGGAATCGGTGCGAACGTGATCCGCGGACACGACGCGCTCGAGGCCACGGAGGAAATCAGGAGGGAGAGCCACGGATCAGAAATATATCAGCCACGGATCACTCGGATCACACGGATCGACACGCCATGAGTCCTCAGAGTCGCGCAATCCCGGCGACGTTGCCCTATTACTCCGTGAAATCCGCGTGATCCGTGGCTGCCTTCTTACTGCGTGAGATCTGTGGCCTAGGTTTGCGCGGCGCGCGGCTCGGCGACCTTGTTGAGGAACTCGAAAATACGGTCGGTGCCGCGGCGGAGCTCCTGCAATGATGTCGCGTACGACAGGCGCAGGAATCCGGGCGCGTCGAACGCCTCGCCCGGCGTGACGGCGACGCGTGCGTCGTTCAAGAGCGCGGTCGCAAGCTCCGCGGACGTGCGGATGCCGTCCGGCGAGAGGAACTCGGAGACGTTCGGGAACATGTAGAACGCGCCGGCTGGCTTGGTGAGACGGATGCGCGGATCCGCGGTAAGCCAGTCGTAGAGCTGATCGCGGCGGGCGCGGTACTCGTCCAGCATCTCGGTGACGCAGGACTGCGGGCCCCGCAGCGCCGCTTCAGCCGCCTTCTGACTGATCGAGCAAACGTTCGATGTCGAGTGGCTCTGGAGCGCGTTCGACGCGCTGACGATCGCGGCGGGAGCGATGGTCCAGCCGCACCGCCAACCGGTCATCGCATAAGCCTTCGAGGCGGACCCGCACAGGATCGAGTGCTCGCGGTTGTATTTCACGAGCACGCCCACCAGATTGTGCGGCACGGGGTCGTAGATCAGCTTTTCGTAACAGAGGTCCAGCAGGATCCAGATGTCGCGGCGCGCCGCCTCCTGCGCAATCGCGGCGAGATCCGCTTCCGAGATGAGCGCCCCGGTCGGATTCGCCGGCGAATTGATGATGATGCCGCGCGTGCGCGGCGTAACGGCGGAAAGGAACGCGTCGGCGTGGAGGCAGAACCCATCCTCCGCGTGCGACCGCACGATCACCGGCGTCGCATCCGCCATCTTAATCTGCTCGACGAGCGTCGGCCAGCCCGGCGCGTGCGTAATCACCTCATCGCCCGTGTCGAAGACCGACATCGCGGCATTGAAGAGCGCCTGCTTGCCGCCGGCCGTGACGATCACTTCGGCGGGCGCGTACTCGACGCCGTAATCGGCGCGATAGCGGTCGACGATCGCGCGTTTGAGATCGTCGGTGCCGGAATTCGTCGTGTACTTCGTGAAATGAGCATCGATCGCCTTGTGCGCCGCGGCCGAGATGTGCGGCGGCGTCGGAAAGTCCGGTTCGCCGGCGCCGAAGTCGACGATGTCGACCCCTTGCGCCTTGAGGCGCAGCGCGTCCGCCGTCACCTTCATCGTCGGCGACATCGCGATGCGCCGCGTCCGTGCTGAGAGTTCCATGTTCACGCCCTCAAGGTTTGCCGCGCGAGCTTCTTCTCGCGCAATCGATCTTCGACGACCGTGGGCACGATGCCGGTGACGGAGCCGCCGAGCGCGACGACCTCCTTCACCAGATGAACACGGTTTCGACGTCGGGATTCAGACGGCGGTTCATGAGCGCCATCTGCATCTCGTACTCGAAGTCGGACACCGCGCGCAGCCCTTTCACGATGACGCTCGCCTGCCGGCTCCGAGCGTAATCGACGAGGAGACCGTCGAAGGTGTCCACTTCGACGTTGGCATAGTCCGCGAACACCTTCCGCGCGACATCGACGCGCTCCGGCACGGTGAACAGCGGCGACTTCTCGAGGTTCACCAGGATCGCGATGACGATCTTGTCGAAGAGTCCCGAGCCGCGCTGGATGATGTCGACATGACCGTTGGTGAGCGGATCGAATGACCCGGGGTAAATGGCAATGACCTCAGCCCTCATCAGCGGCCCCAAAGAAAGACAGCGCACTGTCGCCGGAGACGATCGTGCGCAGCAACCGCAGTCCGGCATGCTCGGGCGGCGAGTATCGTTTCGCGTGTTCGATCACGAGTCGCGTCGCGGGGCCGGTGATGCGCGCTGCGGCGTCGAGCGCATCCTTGACGGCCTCTTCCGAGTACGGCGGGTCGAGCACGACAATCTCGAAACCGCCCGACGTCCGCCGCGCGGCGTCGGCAAATCCCGCGCGGATAATAGCATAGCGCTCCCGGGCCGCCGGTGTCCCGGAAACCACGCGCGCGAGGTTCTCTTCGATCAAGCGTACGGCGCGGGGGTCGCGCTCGACGAACGTCACGTGCGCCGCGCCGCGGCTCAGCGCTTCGATCCCGATCGCGCCGGTCCCTGCGTAGCCATCGAGCACGCGCGCGCCGCGCACCGATGCGCCGAGCACGTTGAACAGCGTCTCGCGCAGGCGATCGGATGTCGGCCGCAGCCCTTCCCATGTAGGGGCCTTCAGCTGACGGCCCTTGAACTCTCCAGCGACAATACGCAATCGCGAATCCCTGATTCCTGATCCAGTATCCCTGATCCTCAATCCTGAATCGCTATCCCTGATCGCTATCCTGAATCTCCGATCGTCAGTCGCGAACCGTCGATGCTAAGGCCCCGCCGAACGCTTGCGGATTCGGGGTTGCGATTCGGGATTCGGATTCACGATAAGGATAAGGATCCGCGATACGCGATTGAGGATCAGGGATCCCGGATCAGGGATCAGGGATCGACGATTCGAGGGCGTCACCCAATTCCAACGAGCCCGAAGCGTTGTTCCCAGCTGGTATTCACGAGCGACGTGAGCGCCGGCGCCTGCGACGGATCGTCGAGCGCGGCAACCGCTTCGCGCCGCGCTTCCTCCATCAATGCGTGATCGCGCAGCAGGTCGCCGACGCGAAGCGTCGGCATGCCCGACTGCCGCGTGCCGAAGAAATCTCCGGGTCCGCGCAGCTTCAGATCGCGCTCGGCGATCTCGAATCCGTCCGTCGTCTCGGCGAGTGCGCGAAGACGTTGCTTTCCTTCGTCCGTAATCGGGTATTGGTACAAGAGGACGCAGTGCGATTTGTGCGCGCCGCGGCCGACGCGGCCGCGCAGCTGATGAAGCTGCGACAGACCGAAACGTTCGGCATGCTCGACGACCATCACGGTCGCGTTCGGCACGTCCACCCCCACTTCGACCACCGTGGTCGACACCAGGATCTGGAACTCGTTGCGTGCGAATGCGCCCATCACGCGGTCCTTGGCATCCTGTTTCATGCGCCCGTGGAGCAGCGCGACGCGATACTCGGGAAACACGTCCTGCGACAGGTGATCGGCCATCTCGGTTGCCGCTTTCAGATCGACCTTCGCCGATTCTTCCACGAGGGGATAAATGATATAGGCCTGCCGCCCCGCTTCGACCTGCTGACGGACGAACTGATAGATCTCGCCGCGCCGCGACTCCGGCCGCACCGTCGTCGCGATCGGCTGCCGGCCCGGCGGCATCTCCCGCATCGTCGACACATCGAGGTCGCCGTAGGTCGTCAGCGCCAGCGTGCGCGGTATCGGCGTCGCCGTCATCACGAGCACGTCGGGGTGCAATCCTTTGGCGCGCAGCGTCGCGCGCTGCAGGACACCGAAGCGGTGCTGCTCGTCGATGATCGTGAGGCCGAGCTCGCGGAACGCGACGTCCTCCTGGACCAGCGCGTGCGTGCCGATCACCATGTGCAGCGAGCCTCCCGCGAGCTCCGCGAGGATCTCGCGGCGCTTGCGCGCCGGCGTGCCGCCGGTCAGCAGCGTCAACCGGAAGCGCGACTCCTCGAGCAGGCGGCGGATGTTGAAGAAATGCTGCTCGGCAAGAATCTCGGTCGGCGCCATGAACGCGACCTGCAGGCCGTTTTCCATCGCCACGAGCGCCGCCATCAACGCGATAATCGTCTTGCCGCACCCGACTTCTCCCTGCAGCAGCCTGTTCATCGGCTGCGGGCGTTTCATGTCGGTCACGATCTCGCGAATGACGGTCTTCTGATCATTCGTGAGCCTGAATGGCAGCACCTTCCGGATGTTCTCGCGCATCTCGTCGGTTACGACGACGGCGCGTCCCTTGCGCTCTGAGTCCGCGCGGCGCCGGCGCTGAACGATGCCGAGCTGGAAGAGAAAGAACTCTTCAAAGATGAGCCGACGGTGCGCGGTCGATCGAAACCGATTGAGCTCATCGATTGATGCGTCGGCGGGTGGAAAATGCACCGCGTCGAGCGCGGGCCGCCGCTCGATCAGGTGTTGACGCCGGCGAACGTCGACAGGAAGAGGATCCGGGAGCTCAGGCGGCAGTTGCTGCAGCGCCTGATGCACGAGCGTGCGCTGCATTTTCGCGGTGAGTTGCCCGGTCTTCTCGTAGATGGGTACGATACGCCCGGTGTGTACCGTCGAGGGATCCCGCTCGGCCTCGTCGATTCCTTCGATTCCTTCGAGTCCTTCGTCCGCTTCGACTCCTTCGACAAGTTCGTACTGCGGACCCTGCATCTGCAGGCCGTGCGACGTCAGCTCGAGCTTCCCGAACAGGATGACGCGCTGGTGCGCGCGGAAGACGTCGTTCAGGAATGGTTGATTGAACCAGATCGCGCGCAGGCTCCCCGTGCGATCCCGCACGAGCATCTCGAAGATCTTGAACCTCGGCCGGCGCGTCGGACGCACGCCGCAGCTCAGGACCTCGCCCGTGATCGAGGCCGCTACGCCGGGCTTCAACGACGCGATGGTCTGGAAATGTCCCCGGTCTTCATAGCGTGTGGGAAACCGATACAGCAGATCCTCGATCGTCGACAGACCGACTCGCTGCAGATCCGCCGCGCGTCGCGGACCTACACCCTTGAGATATTGCAGTGAACCTTGCAGGGGATCCATGTCAATGCTCAATGCCGAATGCTCAACGGCTGGATGTTCAAGATCTCATTCCGGCGTTCAGCATTGAACCTTGGACATTGGACCGTCGCTGTCACTGCACTATCGTGGCGCTTCCTTGGCCGACTTTGATTTCGCGAATGCGGGCGGGCAGCACGAAGGGATCGTCCATGTTGATCCCCGCGGGGTTCTGCGCGGTCTTCGAGTAGTAGCTGAGGAGCTCCTGCAGCAGCGCCTTCGGGATCGTCACGCCGGAAATCCCGGCGCTTTCAAGCTGAAACTTCCCAAGCCCGTTCTGTGTCGTCAACGTACCCGCCGCGGTGATCGGCAACCGTCCCGTCAAATAGGCGAGCGGGTCACTCCAGCCGCGTTTCTTCTGCTTGCGGACTGCGTCGAGATCGACGATCGCGCGGCCGCCGACGCGTCCATTTCCGAGCGCGGAGAGCGCGGGGTCGACGATCCCGACAGGGACCTGGTCGCCGGCTGAGTACTTCAGGTACGCGTTGACCTCTGCATCGGTGACCTGCGTCGTACGCGAGGCGCGCGGCGAACGCGTAGTGTTGCCCAGCTGCACAATTTGCGCGAGCTTCGTCTGGAAGCGTGCCGCATCCTCTTTCGTGACCCGCATCTGCGCGGCGAGCGACACGGAGAGCGCGGCGGCGACCGCAAGACCGCGAAGCAAGTTAGGAGCGTGCACGTACATGAGCGTCGAGAAACCCGGGCGGGCACTGGCAGGATCGATTGTAGCAGGCTCAGGGTCGGGCCTTATGACGGCTGGCTTAACACGCTGTTGAAAAAGCCCGGTCAATCAGGCTGCCGTTCTTCAGCAGCCTGTTCAGGCTCTGCGCCCTGAGCCGCATGAGCCTTGAATCATCAGCCATGAGCAAGGCTTAGCTTCCTCCACGACGTCCCCGGACGTTCTGGCGCGCGCGCATGAGCAGGTCGAGCCGCTTGCGATCCATCTGCTCTTCGAAGAGCCGGAACTGCGCCTGCTGACGCACGTCGAGCAGCTCGTCGACCGCGTCGTAGGCCTTGCGGATCTCGGCCGCGCCGCGTTCGTCCTCGTCCCGCAGCACCTTCAGGCGATCGCGCATTTCCGCTTCGTCGCCCGCGGGTGTCTGCGAGTTCGTGAGCCGCCGGAGGTCCCGGAGGATACGGTTGCGCGCCACGACGTGGCGTCTCCGTATCTCCTGGAGCGTCTTCAGACGCGCGACGAAGCGCACGTAATGTTCATCGGTGAGCTGCAGCGCGTCCTGCGCCTGCACCAACGCGTACGCATCGTAGAGCCGCTGGATTTCGCCGGCGGAGACCCCTGGAGCGTCCAACGGCGCGGCAGCCGGTCCCGCCGTCGCGGGAACCTGCCGCGCCTCGGCCACGGCTCGCGCGCCTCCGCCAGCGGCCATAAATGCAATGACGACGATCATGGCTCGCAGCATTCGCAATTCCTCAAGCGCCCGCGTGTTTGAGCGCGTCCTGCAGCAGCCGTCCAAACTCGTTGCGTTCGGCAGGGGTCAACTGCAGCACCGCGTTCTCGGCCTCGCCCGGGCGGAGCGTGATGCCCGCGGCATGCGCATCCTCAATAGCCATATCGCTCGCGACGTCGCGCAATACCATCCACGCGGGATCCTCGCCAGGATCGGTCGCAGGCGGGGCCGCGGGCACCATCGCCACGTCCGCCGGTGGCGTCAATGGGGCGTCGTGCGCGCGACGAGGATATAGCGCGGCAGACGCAATAGCGATGGAAACGATCATGACACTGGCAAATGCCGGCATCGGTCGAAGCACGAACCAGGATCGCCGAGGCGACGGCTCCGTGGCGATCGCGCGTTGCACCCCCTGCTGAAAATGATCCCAGAAGAGCGGCGACGGCTCCGGCGGAGCGTCCGTACCCGCGTCCCGCATCATCATCCGCAAGGCATGCGCCTGCGCGCGACACGCGTCGCACCGCTCGAGATGCGCGGCGCGCGCGGCGTCGAGCGCGCCGTCGGCGAGATCCACGAATTCCGAAGGCGACAGATGCCTCATACGGTGCCCAGCAGTTTCTTCAGGTTGTTCAATGCGTGAAAGAAGTTGGCTTTCACGGCGCCCACGGAGCTACCGAGGATACTCGCAATCTGGTCGTGCGAGAGCTCGTGGTACATGCGGAGAATCAACGTCGCGCGCTGCTTTCTGGGCAGCCGCGCGATTGCGGCGCGCACCTGCTCGGTGCGCTCTTCGCGCAGCACGAGATCGGACGGACTCTCCGCGCGGCTGACGAGACGCTGCTCTGCAATCGATCTGGTGACCAGCCGTCGCGCGGTGACCTTGTTCAAGCAGACGTTCACGCCGATCCGATACAGCCACGTGCCGAGCGAGGCGTCCCCCTTGAAGCGATGCAGCCCTCGATACGCCCGGATGAACACATCCTGCGCGAGATCGCTGGCGTCCTCATGATTGCCGACGAAACGGAAACAGAGCTGATAGACCTGTCGGCGGTGGACGCTCGACGATGGTGTCGAACGGCTCTCGGCGACCGGAGAGACACGCCTCGACGAGCTCGGCGTCAGTCGGATTGGTCAGCACGACCTTGCCGGGGCTGCCGGCGATCCGCGGCCATATCTGGGTCAGCATGCCTCACTGTTAGACCGGAGCGCCGGGGCGAAGGTTAAACGGAAGGGGTGGTTGACTTTCGCTTTTTGTTTGCGTATAGTGCGCGCATGCTGCCACTGACGAAACGCCAGCGGGAGATCCTCGACTACCTGAACGATTTCATTCAGCAGCATGGCTATGCGCCGAGCCTGGAGGAAATCGGCCGTCGCTTCGGGCTGTCATCGCTTGCGACCGTCCACAAGCACCTGACGAACCTGCAGGAGAAGGGCTTCATCAAGCGCGCCTGGAACCGGAGCCGATCGGTCGAGCTCGTGCCCTCGCGCCTTGGGGGCCGCGCCGTCGAGCTGCCGCTGCTCGGCTATGTCGCGGCGGGTGTGCCGATCGAAGCGGTCGTCGGCAGCGAAACGATCGCGGTGCCGGAAGATCTCGTCGGCAAACGCGACACGTATGTGCTGCGCGTCAAAGGGGACTCGATGATCGACGAGCAGATCCGGGATGGCGACTACGTCATTGTCGAAGATCGCCGGGCGGCCGACAACGGCGAAATGGTCATTGCGCTGCTCAATGGCGCCGATGTCACGTTGAAGAAGTTGTATCGCGAGCAGGGTCAGATCCGCCTGCAGCCGGCGAATCCGGCCATGCAGCCTCTCATCGTGCAGCCGGACCAAGTCCAGATCCAGGGGGTCGTGATCGGAGTCATGCGACGGTATTGATGGCACATACTGAGGGCATGAGCGAACGCAAGCAAATCAACTTCACCATCGTCCCGGAGGAAACGGGCGACTCGCCGCGGACGTACGCGAATTTCTGCGCGATCTCGCACACGCCGTTCGATTTCACGCTGTCGTTCTGCGAAGTGCAGCCGCTCTCGCAAAAAGATATCGAGGCCGCCGAGCAGGAGCACACCATCAAGGCCCCGGTCCGCGTGCGCATCGTATTGCCGCTGCAGGTCGTGCCGAATCTGATTGCGGCGCTGCAGGAACACGTGCGCGTGTTCACCGAATCCACCGGCACGCCACCCGGATGGGACAAGGGGCCGGTTCACTGAAGACGGAACAAGCGCCTGCGGCCCGCGCGAGGCGACGGAGTGAAGCGGCGCGAAGCGCCGCCGCCGAGCGCGCGCGAGCCGGGGGTGGGGCCCCGGCGAGCATTGAAAAAAGCTGACGGCGATTCCGACAGCTGGCGCCTGTCCGAAACCGTTCCACCTGCATCATGATTGCGCACGTCGATCTCGGCTCGTTCTTCATTGCGGTTGAACGTGCGCGCAAGCCGGAGTTGATCGGCCGGGCCGTCGTCATTGGCGGGCGCCCTGAGAGCGGCGGTGTCGTGGCGGCCGCGTCCCGCGAAGCCCGGCGTACGGGTGTCCGCCCCGGCATGCTGCTCGCTCAGGCATCGGTGCGGTGTCCCGACGCGGTGTTTCTCGGCGGCGCGGTGGACGCGTACCTGGCGGCGTCGGCGCGCGTCGACGAAGTGCTCAGGCGCGAGAGCGCCGACATCGAGTGGGTGTCGATCGACGAAGCTTACATCGGCATCCCGCAGGCCATTCGACCAGGCTCAGGGCACGCCTCAGGGCAGGCCACGCCCCCGAATGCGGCCGGCGAGATCGCGGCGATCGAGCGCATTCAGACCGCGCTGCATGGAATGGGACTCGACGCGGCGTGCGGGCTCGCCCGATCGAAAGTGGTGGCGAGAGTCGCGTCACAGCTCGCGCGGCCGCGCGGGGTCGTCCACGTCCTCGAGGGCTACGAGGCGCGGTTTCTCGCGCCGCTCAAGATCGAGCTGCTGCCCGCAGTCGATCCCGCGCTCGGCCGGAAGCTTCGCGCCGCTGGCATTCGTCGTCTCGGGCAGCTCGCGAAATTGTCCGATGCCGAGCTGTCGCTCCTGGCCGGGCGCTCCGGCGCCGTCCTCGCGCGCCATGCCGCGGGCATCGACGTCACGCGCGTTCGGCGCACCCGACTCCCCCACGCACCGCTCGATGATTACGAGCTGCCCGCGCCCACAGCGGATCCCGACGAGTTGCGCGCGCTCGTACGCGCGCGCGCGGAACATCTCGGGTGCCAGCTTCGCGCGCACGGCGCATTTGCGCGATCGATCACGCTGCGCATCCGTCACGCTGACGGCCGCGTCGACTCCCGCACCACCACGCTCGAACAGCCCTCGGCGCTGGACGAGGCGCTGAGCGCCGTCGCGTGCGACCTGCTGGCAAGGATGTGCCGTCCCGAACGCCTCGTCCGCGCCGTCAACGTCACGTGTCCGGGACTGCTGTCCGCAGCCGGCGACCCTCCCTTGTTTCCTGTCTAATCAATCGAAGTCTCGAAGGAAGAACGAAGGGGTCGAAGGAACTCAAATAATTTTGGAAAGATCGTTCGAAGTGTCGTCATTCTTCGATTGAAAGTTTTGAATGATCCTTCGACGCTTCGGTCTTCCTTCGATTCTTCGATTGCAAGGATCCCCTACAATACCCATCATGAAATCGCCGGCCGAGACGCGCGCGATCATCAAGAAACTCGGCAAGCAGCACCCGAATGCGGACACGGAGCTCCACTACTCGAACGCGTACGAGTTGCTCGTGGCCACGATTCTCTCGGCGCAGTGCACCGACGAGCGCGTGAACCAGGTGACGCCGGCGCTATTCAAGCGCTATCCCGACCCGCGCGCCCTCGCGAACGCGACGACCGATGAACTCGAACCGCAGATCCAGTCGACCGGGTTCTTCCGAATGAAGTCCAAGGCGCTCGTCGGCATGGCCAATGCCGTGCTCGAGCGACACAAGGGAGAGATCCCTCCGCGGATGGACGATCTCACCGAGCTTCCGGGCGTTGGCCGCAAGACGGCGAACGTGGTCCTCGGTCACGCGCTCGGCGTGCCCGGGCTCCCCGTGGATCGTCACGTGCTCCGGGTGTCGAACCGCATCGGCATTGCGGAATCCGGTGATCCGAAGGTCGTCGAACAGCAGCTCTGTTCCGCGATCCCCGCGAAGCAGTGGACGCTGACATCCGACACGCTCATTCTGCACGGCCGGCGGATTTGCAAGCCGAAGCCGCTCTGCGATCAATGCGCGGTGCGTGACGACTGCGATTACTACCGCAGCTTGCTCGGCGTGGTTGCCCGTTCGCGCAAGGCCGTGGGACGATCTACCTCCCGCGTGAAGCCGGTAGCCCGAGGCCTGAAGCCCCTGAAGCCCCTGAAGCCAAGGAGAGCGCGGTGACCCGGGAGGCCTTCACCGCACTCGTCGAGGAGGCGCTTCGCGAGATTCCGCGGCGGTTTCGCAAGGCGATGCGCAACGTGGCGGTCGTCGTCGAAGAGGAACCCTCCCGGGACATCCTCGACGAGATGGAGATCGACGAGGGGGACACCTTGTTCGGTCTCTACCAGGGCACGCCGCTCACACAGCGCGCGTGGGGATACGGCAACAGTCTGCCGGATCGCATCTCCATCTACCAGAAGCCCATCGAAGAGGCGTGCGGCGACGAAGAGGAGATCCGCGACTGCATCGCGGAAACCGTCATCCACGAGTTCGGCCATTACTTCGGGATGAGCGAGGAAGAGATCGAAGAGATCGAGGAGAAGTTCTGGCGCGGCGAGTCGATCGAACAGGCGTAACCCGCCTTGCCGGCGATGTCGTTCCGCGAGGCAATTGAGCGCGAAATGGCGAAGCAACGCCGAATGCAGTTGGCAACGGACGAGGGGCGATGGCGGGCGAGGAAGCGCTTCGGGCAGCACTTTCTCGAACCGGCATGGGCCGACAAGGTCGTGGACGCGATTGCACCACTCCCCGACGATCGCTTTCTCGAGATCGGCCCGGGTCCGGGCATTCTCACGACGAGACTGGCGTCGCGCGTGCGCGAGCTGACGGCGATTGAAATCGACCGTGATCTCGCCGCTCGCCTGACCCCCTCCCTGCCGCCCAACGCCCGAATGCTCGTCGCTGACGTGCTCTCCGTCGACCTCGCGCCGATGACCAGTGATGGTCCATTACGCGTCGCAGGCAACCTCCCTTACTACGTCTCGTCACCGATCATCTTCAAGTTGATCGAGAGCGCACGGCGTACGCGGGCGATTCCGGACGCTACCGTCATGCTGCAGCTGGAGGTTGCGGAACGGCTGATCGCGACGGTCGGGACGGCCGATTATGGCGTGCTCGCGATCCTGACCCAGCTGCACGCCGATGTCACACGCGTGCTGACCCTTCCGCCGGGCGCCTTCCGCCCGATGCCGAAGGTCCGCTCCGCGGTCGTGCGCCTCGCATTCCGGCCGCCGGCGGTCGACATCGGCGATCAGACGACGTTCGAGCGGCTGGTACGCACGATCTTCACGCAGCGGCGGAAGACGATCCTGAACGCGCTCCGCCCTTTCGCGGAGCCGCTTGGCCGCGACCCGGCTTCTGCCCTCGCACGTGCCGGGATAGACTCCCGACGGCGACCCGAGACGCTGGATCTGCGCGAGTTGGCAGCGCTGGCGCAAAGACTTCACGAAGCCTGAGCGCCGAAGCCTGAGGCCCGACGCCCGAAGCCCGAAGCCCGAAGCCCGAAGCCCGAAGCCCGAAGCCCGAAGCCCGAAGCCTTCTTCCCACCTGTGCTATAGTTTCTGCGGTTTTAGCCCCGATCCATCGTCCCAGCGCTGGTCGGGTGGACACGCTCGCCTAGCGGCGCCCGCCGCAGCGTGTTCGTCGATGCTCAGTTCCTCTTGATTGGGACTTCGTTCATTTGCCTAACGGTCCGGAATCGACAGGTGTTCCCGAGACGCCGCCGCTCGAGCTGATCCCGCTCGGCGGCCTTGGTGAGTTCGGCATGAACATGATGGTGGTCGCCTGCGGGGACACCGCCATCCTGGTCGACGCGGGTGTCATGTTTCCCGAGCCGGATCTCCTCGGGGTGGACCTGATCATCCCCGACTTGCGCCAGCTGCAGCAGTACCGGATCCAGGCGCTAGTGCTGACGCACGGGCACGAGGACCATATCGGCGCGGTGGCGCACGTCCTGCCACACGTCGATGGTCCGATTTACGGAACGCCGCTGACGCTCGCGCTCGTCGACCCGAAGCTGGCGGAAAAAGAAGACGATGCGCGCCTGCGCCTGTGTGCCGTGCGGCCGCGCGATCGCGTGAAGGTCGGGAGCTTCTCGATCGAGTTCCTGCGCGTCACGCACAGCATGCCCGACTGCGTTGCGCTCGCGATTACGACGCCGGCGGGTGTCGTGCTGCACACGGGGGATTTCAAGATTGATCAGACGCCGCTCGATGGCGAGCACGTGGACTTCCATCGTCTCGCGCAACTGGGCGCCGAGGGTGTGCTGGTGCTGCTCGGCGACAGCACGAACATCGAGCGCAAGGGGGTGAGCGGCTCCGAACGCGACGTCATCGATGGCTTCGAGGAGATCTTCACGAGCGCGCAGGGACGCATCGTGGTGGCGATGTTTGCGTCGAGCATCTATAGGATGCAGATCGTGCTGGACCTCGCGTTCCAGTTCGATCGGCGGGTCGCGTTCGTCGGTCGCGGGGTCATCGAGAACTCCCAGATCGCGGAGCGGCTCGGCTACCTGCGGATTCCGGCCGGCGTGCAGATCCGGGACAGCGACATCCGCAACTATCCGTCCCAGGATGTCGTCTGTGTCTGCACCGGCTCGCAAGGTGAGCCGCAGGCGGCGCTTCCGCGGATCGCGATCGACGACCATCGTCACGTAAAGCTCGAGCGTGACGATATCGTGGTGTTTTCGGCCCGGGAGATCCCGGGCAACGAGAAAGCTATCGGGCGGGTGATGAATCACATCGCGCGGCGTGGGGCGGACGTCGTCCACGAGGGCATCAAGCACGTCCACGTGTCAGGACACGGCTCCGAGGAAGAGCTCAAGCTCATGCTGTCGCTGGTACGCCCGAAGTATTTCGTGCCGATACATGGGGAGTATCGCCAGCTCGCGCGGCACGCCCGCGTGGCCGCGCGGGTGTCCCCCGGCACGCGCGTGGTGCTCGCGGAAAACGGCGACGTGATCCGCGTTGATCGGGAAGGCGCGCGCGTCGCGGACAAGGTGCCGGCGGGCCGGATTCTGATCGACGGCACACGGAGCGGCGAAGTCGGCGACGAAGTGCTGCGCGACCGCCGTCACCTCGCCGGCGACGGACTCGTCGTGCCGGTCGTCGCGATCAGCCGGCAGTCGGGCCTGCTCGAAGAAACGCCGGACGTGATTACGCGCGGGTTCGTGCTCGATGCACGGACCGAGACGCTGCTGAAGGAAGTGCCGGGACTGGTGGCGGCGGCAATCGAGGCCGCCAGCGTCGAAGAACGGACCGATCCAGGGTTGATCAAGGAGAAGATTCGAGTGGACCTCCAGCGGTTCTTCCGCAAACGTTCGGGTCTCCGGCCGCTCGTGCTGCCGGTCGTGATGGAGATCTGAGGTGGCCTCCAGGACCGTATCGAGGCGCGTCAGCGAATTCACGGGTGTCGCGCTCTTTGCCTGCGCGCTGATCTGGTTGATCGCGCTGGCCAGCTACAGTCCATCCGACCCGGTGTGGTTCTTCAACACCGGCGCCGAGCTCGCGCCGGCCAATTTCGCGGGACGTGTGGGCGCTTTTCTCGGCGAGCTGTCGTTCCAGATACTCGGCTACGCCGCTTACCTCGTGCCGCTGGTGTTCGCCGTAATCGGCTGGCATTACTTCTGGTGCCGGTCGGTCGATGCGGCATATACGAAGCTACTGGGCGCTGCGCTGCTCTTTGGCTGCGTCTCGTCGTTCCTGTCGCTGGCCTTTGGCACGATCCAGGCCAGCGGGAAGGAGTTCCGCGCCGGTGGGTACATCGGCGATCGGCTGGCGGCATTGCTTGCGGAGTATCTCAACCGCACCGGCTCCATCATCCTGATCCTGACGCTGCTGTTCCTCGCGATCATCCTCTCGACGCAATTCTCGTTCGGGCGGCTGTTCGCCGTGTTCGGACACATCGCGCACGATCGATGGACCGCCGTGATGGCGGCCATCCAGGCGCGCCGGGAGGAGCGCCGCCGCGAGCAGCAGCGGCAGGAAGTGCTGAAGAAACACCTGGGCCGGCAGGGGAAGGACACCAACGGGAAGGAATCGAAGGAGCTTCCCGAACTTTCAAGAGAACTGGTTGGTCCCAGAGCGGCTCCTTCGACCGCCTCGGCGGCTCCTGCGAAAGCTCCTTCGATTCCTTCGTCCCCTTCGACTCCTTCCCGATCGAAGACAGCGGCCATGGTCGAGGCCGCGACCGCGGCACTCAAGGCCGCCGCGTCGAAGCCTACTCCACCGCCGATCAAGCGGCCGGCGCCGGTCGCGGCGGCTCCGGCGCTGCCGCTGGCCGACCCCGAGAAGGCACCCGCGGAACGACGCAAGGGGGCGTTCACGCTGCCGCCGAACGCGCTGCTCGACGCGCCCCGCGGCGAACGCAAGATCGACGAGCGCGAGTTGATGGAAGGTGCGCGGCTGCTCGAAGACAAGTGCCGCGAGTTCTCCGTTGAAGGCACGGTCGTCCAGATTCACCCGGGACCGGTCGTGACGACTTACGAGTTCAAGCCCGATGCGGGCGTGAAGTACAGCAAGGTCACCGGTCTCGCCGATGACCTGTGTCTCGCGATGCAGGCCGAGTCCGTCATCATCGATCGCATCCCCGGGAAGTCAACGGTCGGCATCCAGATCCCGAATCCGAATCGCGAGCAGATCTCGCTTCGCGAGTTGCTGGAGTCGGACGCGTATCGCCGGTCGTCCTCGAAGCTGACGCTCGCCCTGGGCAAGACGATCCACGGCGAGCCGTTCGTGAGCGATCTCGCGACGATGCCGCACCTGCTGATTGCCGGATCGACGGGCGCTGGAAAGTCCGTCAGCGTCAACGCGATGATCACCAGCATCCTGATGCGCGCGACGCCCGACGATGTGCGGTTCATCATGGTGGATCCCAAGCGCCTCGAGCTCGGGATGTACGAGGACATTCCACACCTGCTGACGCCCGTCGTCATGGATCCGAAGCTCGCGGCGAACGCGCTCCGGTGGGCCGTGCGCGAGATGGAGGAGCGCTACAAGACGCTCGCCGCATTCGGCGTTCGCAACATCGAGCAGTACAACCGCAACGTTCGCGCGATGCAGGAGGAGAAGAAGGGAGAGGTCGTCACCGACGACAAAGGCAACGAGCTCAAGCCGCTCCCTTTCATCGTCGTCCTGATCGACGAGTTGGCGGACCTGATGATGGTGGCCGGCAACGAGGTCGAGGAATCCATCGCGAGGCTCGCGCAGATGGCGCGCGCGATCGGGATCCATCTGGTGCTCGCAACCCAGCGTCCGTCAGTCGATGTCATCACCGGCCTCATCAAGGCCAACCTGCCGGCGCGCATCTCCTTTCGCGTCTCGTCGAAGATCGACTCGCGCACGATTCTCGACGGAAACGGCGCCGAGCAGCTCCTGGGCCGCGGCGACATGCTGTACCTGCCGCCCGCGTCCTCACGCTTCGTGCGCCTGCACGGGCCTTACATTTCTGAGCAGGAATCCGCGCGGCTGGCGAGCTTCCTCCGCAAGCAGGGAAAGCCGATGTACGACAACACGATCACCGCGGAGGAAAAGGGCACGCAGGAGGCGATCGAGTTCGAGAAGGACGAGCTCTACGACGAAGCCGCGCGCATCGTGGTCTCGAGCGGCCAGGCGTCTATTTCGTATCTGCAGCGGCGCCTGCGCATCGGATTCAGCCGCGCGGCGCGGCTGGTGGACATGATGGAGATGGACGGGCTCGTCTCCGCGGCTGCAGGCGGAAAGCCGCGCGAGGTGCTCGTGAAGAAGGATTATTTCGACGAAGTGGACGCGCAGCTTCGATAGGCCATGCTCATGACACAGCGACTGCTCCCCTCGCTCCTGGCCGTGTTCATGTTCCTGCCGTCCGTCGCGCGCGCGTCGGACGCGCCGCGCACGGCGTATACCCGCGCCCTCGGGCAGGAGCGTGCGGTGCGTGACGCGAACGACCACGCGAGCGCCGCGTCTATCCGCCGCGTGATTGCCTCCTACGAGAAGATCGTCCGGCGATATCCCGCGAGCGGCTACGCCGACAACGCGCTCTGGCAGGCGGCGAACCTCGCGCTGCTCGCCTTCGATCGTTCCGGCGACCAGTCGGATCGCAAAGACGCGATCCGTCTCCTGAACATGCTGACGAGGGGCTATTCCTCGAGCAGCCTGGTGCCGGAGGCACAAGCGACGCTGCAGGACATTGCGAACAGCAGCGCGGCGGGCACGTCCTTCCGCCTGCCTTCGACAGCGCCTTCGACCGAGCTCAGGCCAGGAAAGGCGGAAGCCACGAGAGTGGAGCGATCGGAAGCCACAAGAATGGAGAGGGTGGAACCCACCAGGCGAGTCGCGGAACCCACCAGGGTGGGGGCGGAATCCACACGATCGGAGAAGCCGGAAGCGATGCGGCCGGAGAAGGCGGACGCGTCCGCGACCACCGAGCCGGTGATGCTGAAGGACATCCGGCGATCGCTGCTGCCCGACGGCGTGCGCGTGACGATCAATCTCGACGCCGAGGTTTCGTTTCATCAGGAGGAGCTCGAGCGGCCCAAGCGCGTCTTCTTCGATCTCAAGGGCGTGCGCGCCATCGCCGCGTTGCAGGACGTCACGCTGAAGTTCGACGATGACGTGGTGCGCGAGATTCGTCTGGGAAGGCACCCGCAGACCACGACACGCGTCGTCCTCGACCTGACGGGCGTGGATGCATACAGCGTGTATTCGCTGTACAACCCGTACCGACTCATCATCGATTTCCGCAGGACCGCGGGGATCAAACCGATCGTCGCCACTCCACCTCCGCTCGTCGCATCGCTGCCGGCGGCGCCGCCTGCGCCAGCCAGATTCGAAATCGGCACGCCGGAGCCGACTGGCGACCTCGACAAGGCGCCGTTGCCGTCGACGGAGCGGACGCCGCCGTCACTGCCACCGGCCGCGCCGGCCGCGAACTCGAATGGAAAGTTCTCCATCTCGCGGCAGTTGGGCCTGAGCGTCTCGCGCATCGTGATTGACGCCGGCCACGGCGGCCATGATCCCGGGGCGCAGGGCCAGGGGATCAACGAAGCGGAAGTGACGCTCGACGTGGCGCTGCGTCTGCAGAAGCTGCTGCTGAAGCAGCCCGGCATGGAAGTCGTGATGACGCGCGACACCGACATCTTCATCGCGCTCCAGGAACGCACCGCGATTGCCAACCGCGAAGGGGCGGACCTGTTTCTCTCCATCCACGCGAACGCGAGCCGCAATCCAAAGGCGCGTGGCATCGAGAGCTACTTCCTCAACTTCGCGACGAACCCGGAAGCGGAGGCGGTCGCGGCACGCGAGAACTCCGGTTCGGGTCAGACGATGCATAGGCTGCCGGATATCGTGAAGGCGATTGCGCTGAACAACAAGATCAACGAGTCGCGCGACTTCGCCGACATCGTGCAGAAGGCGATGATTACGCGGCTCCAGACGCGCAACAAGCAGCTCCACGATCTCGGCGTGAAGCAGGCGCCGTTCGTGGTCCTCATTGGCGCCGGCATGCCAAGCGTCCTGGCGGAAATC
Organism: Acidobacteriota bacterium; assembly: GCA_003222675.1. Classification (GTDB taxonomy): domain Bacteria; phylum Acidobacteriota; class Vicinamibacteria; order Vicinamibacterales; family 2-12-FULL-66-21; genus QHWT01. The sequence goes on from QHWT01000048.1 coordinate 98,803, forward strand.
TCGTTCGTGACGAACAAGCAGGAAGGGGCGCTGCTGAAGACCGGGGCCTATCGTCAGCAGATTGCGCAGGCGCTGTTCGATGCCGTTGTGAATTACCAGCAGGGCCTCAAGCGGATGCGCGTCATCGCCAAGAAGGCCACAGAACAGTAGACAATCGTGCCGTTCTCGTGGCTTCCGCCTTTTCTGGCCTGAGCTCAGTCGAAGGCGCTGTCGAAGGCAGGCGCGAAGAGCGGGCCGCGAGGCGTTAGAATAGAACCATGGTGCTCTTTCAGCCCGAGCCGATCATCGTTCGCGTGGTCGAGCAGCCGGTGCACGACACGTCGATGGCCGACGTGATCATCGGCGCGATCGGGCTCACGGGCTTTCTCCTGGTGACCGCTGCCCTGCTCGGTGTCGCGCTCGGCGGCATCCTGATTGGCGTGAAGAAGCTGCGCGCGCGGTACGAGCTCGATGCGCAGGCGGATCCAAACGAGCTCCGCGTCACACCCCACTGGTTATCGTAGCGCTCCTGCTGTCGAGCGCGTTACGGCTTCAGCGCGAACGCAAGCTCCGCGAGCGCGCGCACGGCAACTCCTGTTGCCCCTTTCGGCTGATACGGTTTCGTTTCGTCGGCCCACGCCACGCCGGCGATGTCGAAATGCGCCCACGGCAGACCGCCGGTGAATTCCTTCAGGAACATCGCCGCGGTGCAGGCGCCGGCCGGACGGCCGCCTGAGTTCACCATGTCGGCGATCTCGCTGCGGAGTTGATCGGCGTACTCCTCGAACAGCGGCATCGGCCAGCAGCGATCGCCGGAGCGATCGGCGGTCTCCCGCACGAACTGGACCCAGTCCTCAGGCGCGCCGAACAGGCCCGATGCCGCGCGTCCAAGCGCGACGGCGCACGCGCCGGTCAGGGTCGCGACGTCGATGAGATGGGTCGCGCCGAGCTGCTGCGCGTACCAGAGCCCGTCGCCCAGCACGAGACGCCCTTCGGCGTCGGTGTTGATCACCTCGACCGTCTTGCCGCTCGCCCCCTTCAATACGTCGCCCGGCTTCACGGCCTTGCCGCCCGGCATGTTCTCCGTGGCCGGCACGACGCCGACGACCTTTATCGGCGCGCGCAGCAGTGCGATCGCACGCATCGCGCAGATGACGGCGGCGCCGCCGGCCATGTCGTCCTTCATGCGCTCCATGCCGTCAGCCGGCTTGATTGAGATGCCGCCGGTGTCGAACGTGATGCCTTTCCCGACGAGCCCGAGCACCGGCGAAGACGGAGCGCCTGACGGCTCGTGCCTGAGCACGATGACGCGCGGCGGCTCAGCGCTGCCGCGTGCGACGCCAAGCAGCAGGCCCATGTCGAGCCGCGCGATCTGATGCTCATCGAGAATGTCGACGGCGAGGCCGGCGTCGCGCCCGATGCGCGCTGCGCGGTCGGCAAACTCTCGGGGCGTGAGCACGTTGGATGGCTCGTTGGAGAGCGCTTTGGCGATATTGCACGACTCTGCGAGGACGCACCCGCGTTCGACGGCATCTCCAAGCTCGCGAATCGACGTGCCCCGCTCGGCCGGCACGACGACGGTGAACTCCGCGGGCGGCGGACCAAGCCGTTCGCCACTCTTGTACTGGTCGGCGCTGAATGCCGAAAGCGTCAGCCCGTCGGCGATCGCCTGCACAGCCCCGGGACCGTCGAGTCCGCCGCGCTCGAGGAACGCGACTCGATCGATGCACTTCTGCCGCGCCTGCATGGCCGCTGCCGCGGCGAGCTTGCGCAATCGGTCCAGGGTCAACTCGCTTGCTCTTCCGGCCCCGACCAGCGCGATCCGCCGGGCCTTCCATTCCGACGTCACGGGCGTAAAAAAGAAGTCGTAGGGGCGTCCTTTGAGCTCGCCCGACGTCACCGCGCGGCTGGCTTCTCCTGATGTCGCGGAGTCGAGGCCGTTCAAGCTTTCAGCGATCGGCTCACCCTCGAAGAGCGGCACGACCAGTAGATCCACGTCTACTTGCGCCGGCGGCGCCGCGATGAGGCGCACGGCTGAAGATTGCAGAGTACGAGACATGGGGCGGAATTATAGTCTGTTGAACGACTGCCGCTGAAGCGGCAGTCGTTCATAGGCGGCGCTTCGCGCCGCTAGTCCGACGTGCCTCTGGAGTACAATGGCACGTCGGACTTGCGCCCTTGCGGAGGTACTTCATGAGGGGATTTTCACTATTGCCGGCGATTGCACTGCTGCTGCCGGTCGCCGCGGGCGCTGCCGACAAGGGGAAACCGAGCATCTCCATCAAAGCGTCGCCGGTTATCGCGTTCTCCCCCGCTCGCGTCATCGTCACCGCCGATCTGAAGGGCGGCGCGAACGATTACGAGGATTTCTACTGCCCATCGATTGAGTGGGAATGGGGAGATGGCACCACCTCGGAACAGACTGTCGACTGCGATCCGTACGAGGCGGGCAAGAGCGAGATCAAGCGGCACTTCACCGCGTCGAAGGTGTTCCAGACCTCCGGCGACTATCGCGTGCAGTTCCGGATCAAGAAGAAAGACAAGACGATGGCCGTCGCGGGCACCGACGTCAAGATTCGCCCGGGTGCGCGCGAAAGCGGCGGCTCGTAGACGCAGACAAATCGTCGATGCCAATGTGCAACGCCAAAGGCCAAACGCCTTTGTTTTCGGCATTCAGCATTGACATGTGCAGCGGCCCGGTAGCGAAGCTTCGCCTCAAACCGCCGAGTCATCGCCCGGCGGCAGCGGCGAACCTTCCCTGCTAATGCGCGGCCGCTGAGCGGCCGCGCCTAAGACAGCTTCTAAGGCTCACCGACAAGAAACGTGCTTCACCTTTCACGACTTTGGCCTTAGCAAGATGTCTAGGGCCGTACTCCCGCTTTGACATCCCTGCCCGCGAGCGTGCGCGTGCGCGATTCGGCGGAGATGCTCTGCAGGTAATCGTTGACCTGCAGCACCGCGTGAAAAAGCATACGGCCCATCGATCCCAGACTCACCGAACCATCGTCGCCGCCGAACACCGCTTCCCCTGCTTGCGTTGCTTCCTTTTCTGCAATCGTGCCCAGCGTCGCGAGCGTGCGCAGGTAGTACTTGTTTCGCTCATCTACTGATTCCGCCCGGCCGATATCGAGGCGTACCGTCAGTGGCTCCTGCCACGCCGGCTGACGGCTGATCTCTCCATACCGATCCGAGACGCTGACCTGTCGCGTCGACGGATCCAGGATGATCCGAAACACGGTGACGAGCGCCGGCTGCGCGAGGTGGTCCCAAATCGCGCGGTCCTCCCACAACTCGAGCTGCAGCCGCAGGTGCAGCGCGCCGCCTTGCGTGAGGATCGACTGAAATTTCGCCGGGAACATGTCGCGGATCTCCAGTGCCGCCCGCAGGGTTCCGCCTGCCAGGCGTACTTCCATCACGCGGGCGTCGAGGGCCGCGGCCGGCGCTGCTACGCCCAGGAGCGCCAGCACGATGAGCAGCAGCGCGGACCTGCAACGCATCAGAATGTCGGTGCGAGCCGGACGAGGATCTGTCGCGAGTGTGGAATGTCGTTCGCGCGGAATCCGAACTCGACGCGCACCGATGACAGCGAGACGCCGAAGCCGATACCCTGGAGCCAGTCGCTGCGCGATCCGTTGAACGGCCCGGTGATCTTGCCGAGATCGTAGAACCCGTGCACCGACAGCAGCGCCTCGCCGCCGCGTTGGGGCGTTGTCAGATCGACGCGATACTCCGTGTTGAAGAGCGCCATGCCGTCGCCGCTGGCTTCCTTGAACTGGTAGCCATGGACGCTGCCGATCCCCCCGAGCGCGAAGCGACGTTCGATCGGCAGGGTGCCGTTGGAGAAGCCGAGAATGCCTCGCGCCGACCATAGCTGGCGCGGCGAGAACGAGAGGTAACCGCGCGTGTTCACGATTTGGCGGGCGAAGGCTGCGTCGCCTCCGAGTTCGTGACCGGCAATTTCCGACGTCCACTCGAGGCGCAGGCCCGGTCGCTGGCGCCGCCCGAACCCGAAGAGATCGTCCGCGAGATGCCGCTCGTACGTGATGGCCTGGCCCGGCCCGCTGATCCCGCGCGTCTCGAGCGTGTAACCCAGAATCAACGCGTGCACGCGCTGATTGTGGACGGGCGGGTTTGGGCGGAACTCCTGGTCGTCGCGGAAGAAGCTGAAGTCGGTGCCATTCGCGAGCGGCGCGTGACGGTCCCACCGGAGCATCGCGCTGACCGCGTTGTGCGGTCCCATCTGAAACACCGAGAACGTTTGCACGCCCCGGCGACGGTAGTAGTCGCGAAACGTATTCTTGAACCCGAGCGCGACGAGGCTCTGCTCCACGGGCGAAATCCGCCAGTCATCGTCGGTCGCCGTGATGTCGTGGATTTCGGCGCCGACAAACAGGCGCGGACCCTTGAACAACGGCCGCTCGACGCCGAGCGAATATCCCGGAGCATCGCGGCCGAACTTGTACGAGACAGACGCGTCGATGAACGTATGGTTGAAATCGCGGTGATCGAAGATCGTCGACGTGAACCCGATGGCCGGTGCCAACGCGTCGACGGGCGAATAGAGGTCCTCACGTCGTCCGGTCCCTGATGTAATTGAGGTGCGCGTTCGATGCCACCGCAGGGGGACTATGAGCACGTTGCGGCCCGAGCGATGCTCGAGCACAACGTGCCCGCGAGTGCCGAGCGCCCCTCCGTTGCGGTCAACAATCCGATCGACGGCCTGACCGACGGTTCGTTTGTTGTACACGTCGCCCGCTCGGATGCCGAGGTCGCCCCGCAGCTGCGCGGCGACCTTCTCGGCCAGGCCGGTGATCTCCACCTCGTCAATGCGCCCTTCGTCGACACGAAGCGTCAGCACACCGTTCCGGTACTCCGCCGTCACCTGCGCTTCGGTGTAGCCGTCGCGCGCGTATCGCTCCTTCAGGAATTCGGCGACCTCGCCCGGCGGCGAGGGTAGCGGAGCGCCTTCGCGAAGATGCAACAACCAGAGGACGTCGTCGCGCGAGTAAACCGAGGCGCCTTCAAGAGTCAGGGTCGAGAGCGGCGGACCCTGCGTCACGCGGGTCGTCACCGATGGTGGCTGAGCGGCTGTCAGGGAGGGCAGGTCGAGGAGGGCAAGAAGCGGCAGGATCAGCACACGACGGCCGTAACGGTGCCGCTCCATCAAGGCTCTGGGACGAGATCGACCGCGACGAAGTTCCCGCGCGCCCACTCGAAAAGGCTGATGCGCGGTTCGGCGTCCTGCAGCGACACGATCAGGTGCAGGAGCGTCGGATCAGTCATCGCCGCCGCGTCCGTTTCGGATGGCGCTGAGGGGCCGCGCGGATGAGAATGATACGCGCCGCGGACAGAGCGTCCGGACGCCCGCGCGTGACGAATCGCATCGAAGTGATCCGCGGGATCGATCAAAAATCGCGTGGCGCTCGCGGACACATTGCGGGCCGGGTACGCTTCGTCGATGTCGTCGCTGAATCCGAGCAGCAGGCCGCAGCATTCGTTCGGGATTTCGCGCTTCGCATGCGCGATCACCTCGACGATTACCTCCTGCCGCATCCGCACCTGCCTCACGTTGTGACGCTTTCCACGATCATGGCCTTGCCCATGCCGCCGCCGATGCAGAGCGATGCGGAGTCACGCCCGCCGCCGCGCGCCTGGAGGGCGTGCACGAGCGCCGTGAGCACGCGCGTGCCGCTTGCGCCGATCGGATGTCCGAGCGCGAAGGCGCCGCCGTGGACGTTCACTTTCTTCGGGTCGAGCCTCGGTTCGCGTACCACGGCCAGCGACTGCGCGGCGAAGGCCTCGTTCAGCTCGATAACGTCGAGATCCATGCATCCTCGATGAATGTGTTATTGATCTGTCCGGTAGCGAAGCTTCGCCTCAAACCGCCGAGTCATCGCCCGGCGGCAGCGGCGAACCTTCCCTACTAATTGCGCGGCCGCTGAGCGGCCGCGCCTAAGACAGCTTCTAAGGCTCACCGACAAGAAACGTGCTTCACCTTTCACGGCGTTGGCCTTAGAAGATGTCTAGGAGGCCTCATGCGAAGAACGATCCCGCGGCTGTCGGCTCTCGGCGTCGTCGCGGTTGCGCTGGCGGTGGCGGTGTCGGGCCAGACGGCCAGCCCCATTCCGCCCATCGAGTTCGAAAAATACACGTTGCCGAACGGGCTTGAGGTCATTCTGTCAGAAGATCACCGGCTGCCGCTCACCGCCGTGAACCTCTGGTATCACGTCGGCCCGGCGAACGAGGCGGCGGGGCGCACGGGGTTTGCGCATCTCTTCGAACACATGATGTTCCAGGGTTCGAAGCACGTGGCGTCCGACACGCACTTCCGGATTCTCGAGGGTGCGGGCGCCAGCCTGATCAACGGCACGACGGATTTCGATCGCACGAATTACTTCGAGACAGTGCCCTCGAATCAGCTCGAGCTCGCATTGTGGATTGAATCGGATCGGATGGGTTATCTGCTCGACAAAGTGGACGTGGCCGCGCTTGCAAATCAGCAGGATGTCGTCCGCAACGAACGACGGCAAGGCGTCGAGAATCAGCCGTACGGTCTGGCGGAAGAAGCGATGTTTCATCAGCTCTTTCCGCCAACACATCCCTACTACGCATCCGTGATCGGATCGCACGCGGACATCCAGGCCGCTCAACTCAATGATGTCAAGGGCTTCTTCAAGCAGTATTACGCGCCGAACAACGCGAGCGTTGCGATTGTGGGCGACATCGACAAGACGCACACGAAGCAGCTGGTCGAGAAGTATTTCGGTCCGCTGAAGCGCGGGCCCGACGTCCCGCCGATCACCGTGAGCACGCCCGCTATCACCGCCGAACGCCGGCAGACCGTCAAGGATCACATCGAGCTGCCGAGGGTCTATATCGCATGGATTACGTCACCGATCTTCGCGCCGGGTGACGCCGATGCCGACATCGCGGCGACCATTCTTGGCGACGGGAAGTCGTCTCGCCTCTATAAGCGGCTCGTCTACGACAAGCAGATTGCACAGCGCGTCGTCGCGCAGCAGTACTCGCTGATGCTCGGGTCGGTGTTCGACATCGAGGTGACCGCACGTCCAGGGCATTCGGTCGATGAGATGGAGGCGGCGATCGACGCCGAGCTCGAAGGCTTCCGCCGCGACGGCCCGGACGACACCGAAGTCGAGCGTGCCCGCAACACGATCGAGACGCGCATGGTGCGCGGGCTGGAGACGCTTGGAGGATTCGGCGGCGTGGCGGATCGGCTGAACATGTACAACCATTTCCTCAAAGACCCCGGGTATCTCCCGAAGGATGCGGCGCGCTACCGGGCCGTCACTCGCGATTCGGTGCGCCAATTCGCGCAGGCACAGCTCACGCGAAAGGCTCGCGCCGTCATTTATGCCATCGCCGGGGAACAGGAATTGGGGACGCCGGTCCCGACGCCGCCGCCGAGCACCGCCAAGGCCGGCGAAGGGGCCGAGTCGATCAACATCGATGCGCCGTGGCGAACCGAGATGCCAAAGTCCGCCGCGTCGCGTCCGCTTCAGCTCCCGGTGCCGCAGACATTCCGGCTGCCAAACGGGTTGACGGTTCTCTACACCGAGCGTCCGGGTCTACCGATTGTGTCGGCGAACCTGATGATTCGAAGCGGCAGCGAGTTGAATCCCCCCGACCGCCCCGGACTCGCGGGGTTCACCGCCGCGATGCTGACGAATGGCACGGCGGCGCGAACGGCGCTGCAGATCGCCGACGAAGCCGCGCAGCTCGGAGCGTCGCTCTCGACGACCTCGTCGATGGACGCGTCGGCTGTGACGATCAGCGCTCTCAAGCAGAACTTCGCGAAAGCCGTCGCGCTGATGGCAGACGTCGTGCTGCATCCCTCATTCCCCGGCGAGGAAGCGGAACGTGAGCGCAAGAGTCGCCTCGCCTCCATCGCGGATCAGCGGTCGAACCCCGCGATCGTCGCGTCGAACGTCACGAACGCGGCGCTCTTCGGTCCCCGGCATCCCTATGGATTCTCCGAGCTCGGGACCGAGGCGTCGGTGCAGAAAATCTCGCGCGACGAACTGACTGCGTTCTGGAAGAAAAACTACGTGCCTAACAACGCGGCGCTGATCGTCGCAGGCAACGTCACGGGAGCGGAATTGAAGGCGCTCGTGGAAACGTCCTTCGGCGCGTGGCCGCGCGGCACGCCGGCGGTTCCGGCTGAAACGATGCCGGCAGGAACCTCGGCGAAGCTGATCGTCGTCGACATGGGGTCGGCGCAGCAGTCACAGGTGCGTGCCGCGACGATCGCTGCCGCGCGCTCCACGCCTGACTACCCGCGCATGCAAGTGCTCAACGAGATCGTCGGCGGCCTGTTCTCGAGCCGAATCAATATGAACCTCCGCGAGGAGCACGGCTACACCTACGGCGCGTTCTCGCGGTTCGTGTATCGGCGCCGGCCTGGTCCCTTCTTCATCGGCAGCGGCATCCGCACGGACGTGACGGCACCCGCGGTCTCAGAGATCATCAAGGAGCTCAAGCGCCTCAGCGTCGATCCAATCACAGACGAGGAATTGGCGCTCGGTCGCGATTCGATCGTGCGGTCCCTTCCTGCGGATTTCGAAACGAGTGGCACCGCCGCCGCGGCCCTGTCGAATATCTACGTCTACGACCTCGGCACGCGGTACTACTCGGAATTGCCACAACGCATCTCCGCCGTCAACACCGAATCGGTGCTCGGAGCCGCACGCAAGTACCTTGCACCGGCGAAGATGGTCGTCGTCATCGTGGGAGATCGCGCGAAGATCGAGCCCGAGCTGAGAAAGCTCGACCTCGGCGCGATCGAATTCCGCGACGCCGATGGGAATGTGCTGAAGAAACAGCCTTAGAGCGCGTTGAAAACTGCCGTAGCGCAGCGCTTCAGGGCCGCCCGGCGGCGGTCAAGCAGGCCTGAAGGCCCGCCTGCGCTCCGCGAGGCCGCCGTCATGTCGAAATCTCTCAGGGGCTGGAGAGCTCCGGACGATTGCGAAACTGCTCCAGCGCCTCGGGATTGGCCAGCGCCTCTCGATTCTTGACGGCGCGCCCGTGCACGACGTCGCGGACCGCGAGCTCGACGATCTTGCCGCTCTTCGTGCGCGGGATCTCGGTCACCTGCACGATGCGCGCCGGCACATGACGCGGCGTGGTGTTCTCGCGGATGTGCCGCCGGATCCGGTCCATCAATGCATCATCGAGGTGCACGCCGTCACGCAGTCTGAGGAACAGCACGATGCGTTCGTCGCCGTTCCATTGCTGGCCGATCACGAGACTCTCGAGCACCTCCGGCAACTGCTCCACCTGGCGGTAAATCTCCGCCGTGCCGATTCGCACGCCGCCCGGATTCAGGACGGCATCGGATCGGCCGTAAATGATCACGCCGTTGTGCTCCGTGAGCTCGACGTAATCGCCGTGCGTCCACACCCCAGGAAAGCGTTCGAAGTACGCGGCGTGGTACTTCCGCCCGTCCGGATCGTTCCAGAAGCCGACCGGCATCGACGGAAACGGCATCGCGCAGACGAGCTCTCCCTTCTGTCGGCGGACGGCGTGTCCTTGCTCGTCGAATACGAGAACCTTCATCCCCAGCGAGCGAGCCTGGATCTCTCCGCGCCAGACAGGACCGATCGGGTTGCCGCCGACGAAGCAGCTGATGATGTCGGTGCCGCCGGAAATCGATGCGAGGTGAATGTCGTGCTTGATGTTCTCGTATACGAAGTCGAAGCCTTCAGGTGCGAGCGGCGATCCCGTTGACGTCATGGTTCGCACCGATTCCAGGCGGTGCGTTTCGCGAGGACGGAGACCGGCCTTGGCGACCGCGTCGATATACTTCGCGGACGTGCCGAAGAGCGTCATGCCCGCTTCGGCGGCAAAGTCGAACAGCGCGTTCCCGTCAGGATGAAACGGCGATCCGTCGTACAACAACAGTGTCGCTTCGGATGCAAGCGCCGAGACGAGCCAGTTCCACATCATCCAGCCGCATGTCGTGAAATAGAAGACGCGATCGCCCGGATGGATGTCGCAGTGGAGTTTATGTTCCTTGAGATGCTGGATGAGCGTGCCGCCCGCGCCATGGACAATGCACTTCGGCACGCCGGTGGTGCCGGACGAGTAAAGAATGTAGAGCGGGTGGTCGAACGGGAGCTGCTCGAAGCGCAGCACTTCGTCACGGTGCGGACCGACGAAATCGTCCCATTGCGTTCCGCCTCCCGCGTATAAAAACACGATCGTCCGCTCGACTGTCGGCAGGCGCGCGACGACCTCTTTCAGTTTTGCGGTGCAGTCGAAGCGTTTCCCGCCGTAAAAGTAGCCGTCAGCGGCGACGAGCACGCGCGGCTCGATCTGGCCGAATCGATCGAGCACCCCTTGCACGCCGAAGTCCGGCGAACACGAGGACCAGACGGCGCCGACCGCCGCGGCGCCGAGCGCCGCAATGATGGCTTCCGGCATATTCGGTACAAATCCCGCGACACGATCGCCGGGACGAATGCCCATCGCGCGGAGCGCTCCGGCGAAGCCGGTCACCTCCGTGCGCAGCGTGTCCCATGACAGCGTGCGCGTCGCGCCTGTTTCCGACTTGAAAATGATCGCGGGCGCCTGCCCGGAGCCGCGGAACATCAGGTTCTCCGCAAAGTTCAGCCTGACGTTTGGAAAGAACCGCGCGCCCGGCATCCGATCCAGATCGACAACCACGGGACCGCCGCGAAGTGACGCGCGAATGCCGCCGAAGTCCCACATCGACTGCCAGAACTCCGCCGGCTCGGCGATCGACCACTCATACAGCTGCGCGTAGTCGATGTTCATACGTTCGCAGCTACGCCATCGACCCTGTGCCTGATGGACGAATTGAACGAGGTTCGCGCGGCGAATCCCTTCCGGCGACGGTTTCCACAATGGTTCGGACATGCTCCTCTGATTATAATTTTCGTTCCCCAGTTCCCCGGAGAATCTCCAGGATGCACCTGCAGATCCGCCGTTCGTCGTGTGCCGCCATCGCCTGCCTGCTGCTCGCCGGCCGTGGCGACGCCCAGTATCGACGTCAGCCGGCCGTTGACGACGTGCCCGTCGACCACGGAGACAGCGACACGCTGAGTCGCTGCGCCACACCCTTGTCACGTACGGCTCACGCACAGGCGCGGAGGCGCAGAGACAAATTCACGCGGACCGCACAGATCGGATCATGTCACGCTGTGAGGGCGCGCGCGGAACAAGACCATTAAGGAAGCAGCCCGCGCGAAGCGCGGGTTCGGCGGAACGCGTACGGCAACCTTCTCGGCGCCCTTTGCGCCTCCGCCTCGGCGTGAGATCGTCTTCTCGGCGGGTACGACGGCGTCCTATGGCACGTCGTACGTCTCGGTCTTGAAGATCCTGAATCCTCGCGCGAGGTAGTTCGACAGCGCGGAGCGGTGATCGAGCGAAGACGTGTGCAGCCACACGCGCGAGGCGCCCGAGGCCCACGCTTGCTCTACCGCGACGCTGAGCAGGTGCTTGCCCAGGCCGCGGCCGATGAAGTCCGGCAGGATACCGAAGTACGCGATCTCCACGGATCCGTCGTCCACCGTGCGCAGCTCGAAGTAGCCCGCGGGCGCACCCGCCGACGCCATCACCCACAGCTGGATCGCGGGATCACTCAGATAGCGCAGGATGTCCTCGTCCGTCCACGGCAGCCGATCGACCCAGTGATATGCCCGTCCGACTTCGGTGTAGAGATAGCGCCAGAACGATGGCGCCCGGGCAGTGACGCGCTCGATGCGGACGCCATCGAACGGCGGACCCGCGGCGCGCAAATCGCGCCGGCTGTGCATCTCGAGGTAAGTGCGCCTTGCGATCGCGCTCACGAGTGCTACTGCTCTCCCCGCGCACGCACCAGGGCCTCGCGCCAGCGCGACGCGCTGGTAAAGACCGATTCGATCTTCTCGCCGTCACCCAGCGATGCCCGCAGCTCGGTCATCGTCTTGATCAGCGCGTCGAGCGCGTCACGCAGGACATCCTCGTTCGACGCCGCGATATCGCGCCAGATCTCCGGTGGGCTCGATGCGAGGCGTGTCGTGTCCAGCAGCCCCGGACCGGCCAGCTCGAGACCGGCGTCCCCTGCGAGCGTGCCCACCACGTGCATCAGGGCACTGGCGGTGATCTGAGGGAGATGGCTGACGGCACCCACGAGGCGATCGTGCAGATCAGCCGTCATGATGCGTGGCACGGCGCCGACGCCTGTAATGAACGCTTCGAGCTTTTCGAGCGCAGCGGGAACGACAGCGGGCGCCTGCCCGGAGCTCGGTCGAGGGGTGAGAATCCACGGACGGCCGTCGAACATGTCGGGACGCGCAGCGGCAAATCCGCCGCTCGCGGCGCCCGACATCGGGTGTCCGCCAATGAAGGTCAGCGAGGCGTTCGCGTCGGCCGCGGCGACGATGAGCCGCTTCGTGCTGCCGACGTCGGTCACGACGGCGCCTGTCGGCAGGTACTCCGGGAGCTGATCGAGCAGCGCGATGTTCTGCAGGACGGGTGCTGCGAGGATCACGAGGTCGGCGTCGCCTGCCATGACGAGCGTGTCGCCGCCCACGTCCGCCGCGTGCACGCGCATCGCCGCCTCGAGGACGTGCTTCTGATCGATGGCGATCACGAGGCTGGACGGCCACCGGCGCTTGATCGCGAGGCCGATGGAACCGCCGATCAGGCCGAACCCGGTGATCGCGATGCGTGCAAACGGACCCGGTTCAGTCGCGGCGTGCGCTTCCCGCACTTCGATGCGGCGGGTCATTCACCGCGATCCGCCCCAGCCGCGTTTCGACACCGGTTCGAGGCAGATGCTGCGGCCGATGGCCGGCGCGATGATCCGCAGCTCCGCCATGAGGCGGTCGAACTGCGAGGGGAACAACGACTGCGCGCCGTCGCTCAGCGCGTGATCCGGATCGTGATGCACCTCGATCAGCAGGCCGTCGCAGCCCGCGGCGACCGCCGCGCGCGCCATCGGCGCAACTTTGTCGCGCTTGCCCGTGCCGTGGCTCGGATCCGCGAGCACCGGCAGGTGACTCAGCTTCTGGACCACGGGGATCGCCGAGATGTCGAGCGTGTTGCGGGTATAGCTCTCGAACGTGCGGATGCCGCGCTCGCACAGCATCACGTTCATGTTGCCGCCGGCGAGGATGTACTCGGCGGAGAGCAGCCACTCTTCGATCGTCGCGGAGATGCCGCGCTTCAGCATGATCGGCTTCTTCGACCGCCCGAGCTCGCGCAGCAGCGTGAAGTTCTGCATGTTGCGCGCGCCGACCTGCAGGATGTCGGCGTAGCGCTCGATCAGCTCGAGCTGACTGATGTCCATCACTTCCGAGACCAGCTTCAGGTTGTGACGGTCGGCGGCCGCTTTCAGCAGGCGCAGGCCTTCTTCGCCGAGCCCCTGGAAGCTGTACGGGCTGCTGCGCGGCTTGAACGCGCCGCCGCGCAGGACCTTCGCGCCGGCGCGTTTCACGGCGGCCGCGCTCGTTTCAACCTGCTCCTCTGTCTCCGCGGAGCACGGGCCGGCCATCACGATGACCTCGTCGCCGCCTATCCGCACGTCACCAATCGTGATGACGGTGTTGTCCGGCTTGAAGGTGCGGCTCGCCAGCTTGTAGGGCTCGGTGATGCGCAGCACTTCCTGCACGCCGTCGAGGACCTCGATCAGCGCGGTGTCGTAGTTGCGCGAGGATCCGCCGACGGCGCCGAGCACCGTGCGCAGCGCGCCCGTCGATCGGTGCACGTCGAATCCCATCTCCACGAGCTTGGCGATGACCTTCTGGACCTGCTCGTCGCTCGCCCGTTCCTGCATCACTACAACCATGACTAATCCTCTATTCTAGGTGTCGTGTCTTCTTCCGCCTCAAGGCGGAAGCCACAGGATTCTTCGTAAGGAAGCTCGCCACTCCTCTAGTCGTTCTCGTGGCTTCCGCCTTTAGGCGGAAGAGACCCGGCCGCTTCCGACTCCCGGTATTCCTCTTCGGCCACCCGCTCCAGGTGCCGCGCTTCGTCGATGATCCGTTCGAACAGCCGCTGAATTGCCTGCGGACCCAGCGGGCCCGTGTTGAGCCGGTTGACGTTCGCGAGCACTTCCGCTTCCCGCGTGGGCTGATAGATGTCCATGCGCTCTTCCCGTTTGATGCGTCCGATCTCGAGCGCGCACGCGGCGCGCGCGTTGAGCAGGCGGACCAGATGCTCGTCGAGCATGTCGATCCGGCGGCGCAGATCGTCCAGGTCTCCCCTCACGACAGTCCTTTCAGCCACCGCGTGTAGGCGCCCACGCGGTCGATGAGGTCAGATGACGCCCCGTGCTCGGCGATGACGTTGACGAGCGCGCTGCCGACTACCGCGGCGTCAGCCCACCGGCCGATCTCGACGACGTGCTCCGGCCGCGAGATGCCGAAGCCAAGCGCGAGCGGCAGGTCCGAATGCGCGCGAATGCGGCGCACGAGCGGCTCGGCATCGGCTGCGACGCGGTCGCGCGCGCCGGTCACGCCGAGCCGCGAGATCACATACAGGAACCCGCGGCCGAGTTCCGCCGACTGTCGTATCCGTTCGTCGGTCGTCGTCGGGCTCAACAGGAAGATCGGATCCATATCGGCATCGACGAGCCTCTGACGGAAGGATCCTGCTTCTTCCACCGGCAAATCGAGCACGAGCACGCCGTCGATACCCGCGTCCGCGGCCGCGCACGCGAACGCCGCCTCGCCCATCCGCACGATCGGGTTCGCATACGTGAAGAGCACAATCGGCGCGGCGATCTGCGGCCGGCGCCGGCGAATCATCTCCAGGGTCTTTCTCAGCGTCGTCCCGCTTTTCAGGGCGCGCTCGGACGCACGCTGGATCACCGGCCCGTCGGCGAGCGGATCGGAGAACGGCACGCCGACTTCGAGGACGTCCGCTCCGTTCGCGCCGAGGGTCATCAGGATTTCCGCCGACCGATCCAGGTTCGGATCCCCCGCCGTCACATATGCGACGAGCCCCGGCCGGCCGCTGGCCTGCACGGCGGCAAACGCATCGGCGATCCGCGCCATCAGCGGAGCGCCTCCTGGATGCTCAACACGTCTTTGTCTCCGCGTCCGGAGAGATTGATGAGGAGCAGCGATTCGCGGGGCATCGACGGCGCGAGCCGGCACGCGTGCGCAACGGCGTGCGACGACTCGAGCGCCGGCAGGATGCCTTCTTCGCGAGCGAGACGCTGGAATCCCGCCAACGCATCCTTGTCGTCGATCCACGTGTACTCGGCGCGACCGATGTCGCGCAGCCATGCGTGCTCGGGTCCCACCGCCGCATAGTCGAGGCCTGCGGAAATCGAGTGCGTCAGCTCGACGTTTCCGTCGTCGTCCTGGAGGATGTAGCTGCGCGTGCCCTGCAGCACTCCGGCGCTTCCGCCGGCAAACCGCGCGGCGTGATCCCCCGAACGAATGCCGCGTCCGCCGGCCTCGACGCCGACGAGGCGCGTGCCGGTGTCGGCGACGAACGCGTCGAAGATTCCCATGGCGTTGCTCCCGCCGCCCACGCACGCGACGATGGCGTCAGGGAGCCGGCCGAATTGCGCCAGGCACTGCGCGCGCGCCTCGTTGCCGATCACCGACTGGAACTCGCGCACCATCAGCGGGTAGGGGTGCGGGCCGAGCACGGATCCCAGCAGGTAATACGTGGTGGTCACGTTCGTGACCCAGTCGCGCATCGCCTCGTTGATCGCATCCTTCAGCGTGCGCGCGCCCGCGTTCACCTCGATCACCTCAGCGCCCAGCAGCCGCATGCGGAACACGTTCAGCGACTGCCGCGTCATGTCCTCGGCGCCCATGTAGACGTGGCAGTCGAGGCCGAGCAGCGCGCATGCCGTTGCGGTCGCCACGCCGTGCTGCCCCGCCCCCGTCTCCGCGACGATCCGTCGCTTTCCCATGCGCGCGGCGAGCAGCGCCTGGCCGAGCGCGTTATTGATCTTGTGTGCGCCGGTGTGCGCAAGATCCTCGCGCTTGAGAAGGATGCGCGCGCCGCCGAGCGACGCGGACAAGCGGCGCGCTTCGTACAGCGGTGTCGGCCGTCCCACGTAATCGCGCAACAGTCCCATCAGCTCCCGGCGGAACGCCTCGTCCTCGCGGGCGCGGAAGTACGCGGCGGTCAGCTCTTCCACCGGAGCGACGAGCGTCTCCGGGACGAACCGTCCGCCATACGGACCGTAATAGCCGCGCGCATCAGGATCGCGCGCGCCGAACACCGGAGCGAACTCAGTCATGACTCGCGAAGCGCGGCAAACAGCGCGCGCAGCTTCGCCGGATCCTTTCTGCCGGGCGAGACTTCGATGCCCGACGATGCGTCGACGCCATACGGATGGACCGCGGCTATCGCGTCCACCACGTTGCCGGCATGCAGGCCGCCGGACAGAATCACGGGCCGGTGCCGCGCGACGGCCGACGCGACAGACCAGTCGACCGCGCGCCCTGTTCCACCGCGCCGGACCGGATCGTACGCGTCCAGCAACACCATCGCGTTCGACGGCACAGCGCCCGCCGCGCCGCCGTCTTGTGCATTACGCAGCGGCAGCGCCTTGATGACACGCGTCGGGAGCGTCGCGTATTCCTCCGCCGTCTCATCGCCGTGCAACTGCACCGCGCCCAGGCGCGCGAAGCGCGCAATCGCGAGCACGGTGGGGATCGGCTGGTTCACGAACACGCCCACAGGCGTGATGAACGGCGGCAGCCGCGCCACGATCGCGCGCGCGGCGATCGGCTCGATGTAGCGTGGGCTGTGAGGCCAGAAGACGAATCCAAGCGCCGATGCCCCGAGCTCCGCGGCGAGCAGCGCGTCTTCTGCCGTCGTGATGCCGCAGATCTTGACGTGCGTCATGCGTCCCCCCTCGACTTCGCTCGCGGCAGGCCGCTCGACATCGAGGAGGCCGCAGCCTCGCGAAGCTGCCGCAGCGCGGCGCCGGGACTCACATGCGTGATCAGCCGTTCACCGACCAGGAACGCGTGGTAGCCGGCCGCCTCGAGACGATAGAGATCCGCCGCGCTGCCGAGGCCGCTCTCTGCAACCGCGATCGCCTCTCGAGGCATCACCGCGATGAGATCGTCGTGGACCTGCGGATCGACGCTCAACGTTCGCAGATTGCGGCTGTTGACCCCAATCACGTGCGCCCCCGCGTCAACCGCGCGCGCGAGCTCGGCGCGATCGTGCACCTCGACGAGCGCCGCGAGGCCGAGTTGGGCGGCGTCGCGGAGCAGCTCCACGAGCGCGGGTTGATCGAGGGCCCCGACGATCAGCAGGACCGCGTCCGCACCCGCAGCGGCTGCCTCGAGGACCTGGTACCGCGTCACGATGAAATCCTTGCGCAGGAGCGGCAGCGACACGGCGGCCCGGACCCGTTGCAGATCGTCGAGCGATCCGTCGAAGAACGTTGGCTCGGTCAGCACGGAAATGGCGGCAGCCCCCGAGCTCTCAAACGACAAGGCCAGCGCCGCGGCGTCATAGTCCCCGCGGAGGATGCCTCGTGACGGCGAACGTCGCTTGCACTCGGCAATCACGCGCGGCGACGGCGAGTCGAGGAGCGCCGACACGAACCGCGCGCCGTCCGCGTGGCGTGCCGCGGCCGCACGTTCGAGCGCCGCCTCCGGCATCTGGCTGCGGCGTACGTCTGAGATGCGACGTGCACCGGCCACGATTGCGGCCAGCAAATCCGGTGTGGTCGCGCTCATGCTGCCGCTCCGTTGTTCGACAGCGCCACGAGCGTCTCGAGGACGGCCGCCGCGCGGCCGCTGTCGAGCGCGTCAGCCGCCATCGCGATCCCATCCGGCACGGTTCGCACGATGTCGGCGATCAGCAGCGACGCGCCCGCATTCAAGAGCACGATATCGCGCGCGCCGCCGTGTTCACCGCCGAGGATGCGCCGCGCGATGGCAGCGTTCGCCGCCGCGTCGCCGCCGCGCAGCGCTTCGGGCGTTGCCTTCGCCAGACCCACATCCGCCGGGTGTAAATAGAACGTATTCACCGCGCCGTCGCGACACTCCGAGACCTTCGTATACCCCGTCGTCGAGATCTCATCGAGTCCGTCCGCTCCGTGCACGACCCACGCGCGTTCGGCGCCGAGCTGCGCGAGCGACCTGGCGACGAGCTCGGTCAGCTCCGGACGTGGCACGCCCACGAGCTGCCGCGTCGCCCCAGCAGGGTTCGTCAATGGACCGAGCAGGTTGAAGGCTGTCCGGACGCCGAGCTCACGGCGCGTCTGAGCCGCGTGGCGCATCGATGGGTGAAACGTGGGCGCAAACAGAAACGCGATGCCCGCCCGATCGAGGCAGCGTTCCGCGACGTCGGGTGTCGCCGCGACGTTGACGCCAAGCGCCTCGAACAGATCGGCGCTGCCGCAACGGCTCGAAACACTGCGGTTGCCGTGCTTGGCAACGCGCACGCCGCAGGCCGCGAGCACCAGCGCGGCCACCGTGGACACGTTGAACGTGTGGGCGCGATCGCCGCCGGTGCCGCAGGTGTCGAATACGGGCGCGAACGATCGGCTCAATTTCGTCGCCTTCGCCCTCATCGTTCTCGCCAGTCCGACGATCTCGCCGGGGCGCTCTCCTTTCATCGCGAGCCCGATCAGGAAGCCCGCGATCTGCGACGGCTGCGCCTCGCCGTCCATGATCGCTTCCATCGCCGACGCCGCTTCCTCCACGGTCAAGTCGATGCGATGCTGCAACTTCTCGATCAGACCTGCGAACATGTCAGCTCCACGAAGTTGCGGAGAATCTTGCGTCCCTCGCCCGTCAGCACCGACTCGGGATGAAATTGCACGCCGTGCAGCGGCCACTCGCGGTGGCGCAGTCCCATGATGATGCCGTCTTCGGTGCGCGCGGCGATCTCGAGCGGGCCGGGCGCGGGCGCCGCGACGATCAGCGAGTGATAGCGCCCCGCGACGAACGGTTGTGACACGCCGCTGAACACGCCGCGACCGTCGTGCTGCACGGAAGATGTCTTGCCGTGCATGAGTACGGGTGCGCGTACTACGTCGCCGCCGAACGCGTATCCAATGGCCTGATGGCCAAGACAGACCCCGAGCACCGGCACCTTCGAGCCCATCTTGCGGATCACCTCCACGCTGATGCCCGCATCTTCAGGACGTCCTGGCCCGGGGGAAATGACAATGCGGGACGGATGCATCGCCTCCACTTCGCCGAGCGTTATCCCGTCGTTGCGCCGGACGGCGGGCGCGTGGCCCAGCTCGCCCAGGTACTGCGCGAGGTTGAACGTGAACGAGTCGTAGTTGTCGATGAGGAGAATCACAGTTCGGTTTCCGCCATCTCAATCGCCTGGAGAAGCGCGCGCGCCTTGTCACGCGTCTCCTCGTATTCAGCCGCCGGGTTCGAGTCCGCGACGATGCCGGCGCCGGCCTGGACGCGCGCGATCCCGTCGCGAATCGTGATCGTGCGGATCGCGATACAGAAATCCAGGTTCGCCGCGAAGTCGATGTAGCCCACCGCGCCGGCGTACAACTCGCGCCGCGTCGGCTCCAGCTCGGACAGGATCTGCATCGCGCGGATCTTCGGCGCGCCGGAGACGGTGCCCGCGGGAAAGCATGCAACGAGCGCGTCGAGATGGTCGTGCTCCTCCGCGAGACGCCCCTCGACCGTGGACACCAGGTGCATGACGTGCGAGTAGCGCTCGAGTGCCATGTACTGGGGCACCCGGACGCTGCCGTACTCACAGACGCGCCCGACATCGTTGCGCCCGAGGTCGACGAGCATCACGTGCTCGGCGCGCTCCTTCTCGTTCCGCTTCAACTCCTCAGCGAGGCGCAGATCCTCTTCGTCGTTGCGGCCGCGTGGCCGCGTGCCCGCGATCGGATGCGTCTCGACGCGCCTTCCTTCGACGCGCACGAGCATCTCCGGCGACGACCCGACGATAGCGAGACCGCCCATGCGGATGTAATACATGTAAGGCGAGGGGTTCACGTGGCGCAGCGCGCGGTACACGGTGAACGGCTCCGCCTCGACTCTCGTCTCGAAGCGCTGCGACAGCACCGCCTGGTAGATGTCTCCAGCGGCGATGTGTTCCTTGATCGTGCGCACGCCTGATTCGAACGTCTCGCGCGTGACGTTCGACCCCACCGTCGGCGACGGCCCGCGCCGCGGCGGCGTGTGCGAGAGGCCGCGCTCCAGCTCGCGCTCCAGAAACTGGATCTTCGCGCACGCGAACTGGTACAACGCACTGAGATCTTCGTCCGCGGTGACCCGCGCGTTGGCGATCACGAGAATGCGATGCTTCACGTGATCGAATGCCAGCACCGTATCGAACAGCATGAAGCCGGATTCGTCCTCGACGCCCGCCGTCTTCGCCCAGGCAGCGTTCGCCCACGCCGTGTCGAGCGCCGGCTCGAAGCCCACTGACGCGTCGTAGCCGATGAAGCCCACGGCACCGCCAGTGAACCGCGGCAGGTCGGGCACGAACGGCGCGCGGAACTCCGTCATGAGCCGCCGCAGGACCGGCACGAACGGCTCCTTCGTGTCGCTCGTGACGCCCGATCGATCGATGGCCGTCTTGCCGTCTTTCGCCCGAAGCACCAGGAACGGATCCTTCCCGAGGAACGAATACCGCGCGACCTGCTCCCCGCCTTCCACGCTTTCGAAGAGGAACGCGTAGTCGGAGTGCTCCGCGATTTTCAGAAAGGCGGACACCGGGGTGAGAAGGTCCGCCATGATCTCCTTCACCACGGGGACGAACGTGCCGCGCCTTGCCAGCTCCACGAAATCTTCAAAGGATGTCTGCTTCATCACTCGACCATCTTCAATTGAGCCGGCTCGAATCGGCCCCGCAGCGTCTGCTCCGCCGCATCCTGGAAAAGCCCGGCGGGCGGACGCTGTCCCGTCCAGATTTCGAATTGACGTTCGGCCTGCGCGACGAGCATTTCGAGGCCGCCGATGACGGTGCAGCCGCGCGCCTGCGCGGCCTTCAGCAGCGGCGTGAGCGGCGGATCGTAGATGAGGTCGTACACGATCCGGCCGTCGAGCGCGACATCAACCGGCATTCCCGGCACCATGCGGCTGCCGACGCTCGTCGCGTTGACGAGCAGATCCCACGAACCCGGCACCGGAGGCCAGGCCGTTGTGGTTGCGCCAATCGCCGCGGCGGCTTCGCGCGCCGAATCTGGTCGCCGCGCCGAAATCGCGACTGCCGCGCCCGCGCGGATCAGGCCGAGGGCAACCCCGCGTGCGGCCCCGCCTGCGCCGAGAATCGTGGCGCGCAGGCCGGCGGTCTTCGTCCGCCGCCGTAGCGGCTCGAGAAAACCGTCGACATCCGTATTCGTTCCGATCCACCGGCCGCCCGTGACGGTGATCGTGTTCACTGCTCCGGCGTCGCTCGCGATCGGTGTCACCTCGTCGAGCAGCGGCACCACGTCCATCTTGAGCGGCGTCGTCACGCTTGCGCCGCGCAGGCCGATGGCATCGGCGAACCGGCGGAAGTCGGTTGCGTCGTTTGTCTCGAGCGGCACGTAAGCGGCGTTCAGGCCGCGCGCGGCGAAGCCCGCGTTGTGCATGGCCGCGCTCAGCGAGTGCATCACGGGACGGCCGACGACGCCATAAACGCGCGTATCGTGGCGAATCCGGCGAAACCGGAATTCGTGGAGCATCCGCCTGACGGGCAGCTGCCCCGGCGCGATGGCATCGCCGGCATACGTCCAGCGGCTCCTGAACCGCGCCGCCAGGATGCGCGACACGACGCCTGACGCGCCCATCCCGATCAGAATCGTCGGCTGGTCTGACGTTCCCACCTTCAATAGCGGAATCAGATCCGACAGCGTCTCGGTCGTGGTCGCGAGCTTCACGATCTCCGCACCGGTGCGGCGCATGGCGGCGAGCAGGCCGGGAAGATCCGTGGGCGTGCCGGTGAAGTCGTGCGTCGAGACGATGACGCCGCGGCCTTGCCGTTCCGCGATGATCGGCTCGCACAGCGCGTCGAAATCGACGTCAATGTATTCGGCGCCGAGCGCGTGCGCCTCCCGGAGAATGCGCAGGCGCTCCTCGTCGCTTCCTTCGAACCGCCCGCCTGCGCGAACCGGACGGCACGTCACGATCACGGGCGTGCGACGCCCCGCGAGCGCGCCGGCGGCGTCCGGGCGTTCCAACATGTCGAGGCGAAGCTCGACGAGATCGGCCTCGGCTTCGGCCGCTTCGCGTGCGCGCACGATCGCTTGCACCGTGCGGCCGGTGGCTACCACGCAAAGCTGGGGATCGGGCATAAATAAAAAAGCCCCCTCAACCGCGGGATTGAGGGGGCTCTCGAAAATTGCGTGTCGCGACGTGCCTAGGCGATCGCCCCCCCTGTAGACGCAGACCACCACCAATACGACGCGGGGGTCGCGATAAGGGCCAGGAGCGTAAATCGGTTAGACACGAGAACCGAGACGATAACACAGGAAGGTCCAATGCTCAATGTCGAATGCTCACCACGGTTTCCAGGCTCCTCAACCGGCACTGCATCCCCGGCGTCGAAAGTGCAGGGGTGTGGGCGATGGGGGAAGGGTGGGGGTCAGATCTCGATTTTTCGATGCTGTCGAAAAATCGAGATCTGACCCCAACAGCACGCCAACAGCTCCCCACGGCGGCGCCCGGGAGCTGGTTCGCCTTGACCGAACGCCCTAGACGGTCTATAAAGGTTTAAAGTACATGAAGATAAGGGTTGTTCTGCTTTCCGTGGCACTGGCCGCCTTCGGCTGGGTCCGTGTCCCTGCGACCACTGCGCTCATGCCGCTCGATGAAATCAAGCCAGGCATGACTGGCATCGGCCAGACGGTGTTCGAGGGCACCGAGCTGCAGGACTTCAAGGTCCACATTCTCGGCGTCTTGAAGAACGTGCAGGGGCCGCAGCGCAGCCTCATTCTGGCGAAGCTCGAGGGAGGCCCGCTGGCGCAGACCGGCGTCATCGCCGGGATGAGCGGCAGTCCGGTCTATATCGACGGCCGCCTCATTGGGGCGGTTTCGTACGCCATCGGATCGTTTCCAAAAGAACCGATCGCGGGCATCACGCCAATCCGCGAAATGATCGACGCGACGGCGGACTCGCCGCGCCGCGCCGCGGCTCCCGCGCAGGCACGTATCGACCTGCCGATCACGCGCGAGGGGCTTGCCGCTGCGGTCCGCGCGACGTACGCGCGCATCGCAATCTTCGCCGATCGCGCGTCCGACGTGCAGAGCATCGGCCTTCCCGCGGCGACCGGCGGTCAACTCGGTGCGCTGCTGCGCCCGATCGCCACGCCGCTGGTGATGAGCGGTGTGAACGCGCAGACGGCCGATCTCCTCTCGTCGATTTTCAAGGACGGCGGCTTCGAGCCTATGCTCTCTGGAGGCGCGAGCGCCGAGGCGCCGAAATCGACGGGGCCCCTGCGGCCGGGCGATCCCGTGGGCGTGTCGCTCTTGTCGGGCGATGCGGACTTCGGCGCAACCGGCACGGTGACGCACATCGATGGGGACCGCGTCTACGCCTTCGGACATCCCTTCTTTAACTTCGGTCCGGCGACGTTTGCGATGACGCGCGCGTACGTCTACACGTCGCTGCCAAGCCTGATGTCGTCCTTCAAGATCGCAACGCTCGGCGACGTGATCGGCACAGTACAGCAGGATCGCGCGACTGCGATCGCGGGCACGCTGGGTAAGGGCCCGGCCCTCATCCCGCTCAACATCACGCTCGAGTCCGAACACGCGCCGCGGCGGTCGTTCCATTACGCCGTGGTCAACGACCAGATGTTCACGCCACTGCTCACCTACGTGGCGATCTTCAACACGCTCGGCAATTTCGAGCGCCAGGTCGGATCGGCCACGTTCACCGTGAAGGGTAAGGCGCGCTTCGAGCAGCACTCGGACCTCGACTACGACGACATCTTCACCGGCGACAACCCGATCACGGGCGCCTCGGCATACGTCGCAGGTCCGATCACGATGCTGCTGTCGAACGACATCGAGCCGGTGAACGTGAAGAGCGTGGATCTCTCGATTCAGACTTCAGAGGATTCGCGCACGTCGAACATCGAGCGCGTGTGGCTCGACGAGGTACGTCCGCGCGCGGGACGCACCGTCCCGCTGAAAGTGCTGACGCGCAGCTACCGGGGCGCGGAGAAGATCTCGACCATCCCGATCGAAATCCCGGCGAACGCCGCCGGTCAGCTCACCGTGATGGTGACCGACGGCCATCAATTGAATCAGATCGAGCAGCGGGAGCTGCGCCGCACGCTGCAGCCGCAGAGCGTCGCGCAAATCATTCGGGCGCTTAATGAGACGCGCCGCAACAATCGACTCTACGTCCGGCTCCTCACCGGCACGCCCGGCGCGGTCGTCAACGGCGAAGCGCTGACGTCGCTGCCGCCGTCCGTGCTCGCCGTGCTCGAGGGGGATCGGAGCGGCGGGGACTTTACGCCGATTCGAAGCGCCACCCTCGGGCAATGGGAACTGCCCATGGACTCGGCCGTCAGCGGCACCCGCGCGCTGACGATCGATCTCGATACCCATCCAGGCCGATAGACGCATGCTGAACAGATTTCGTGCGGCCGCGCTGGCAGGCGTGTGCCTCGCCGCGACCGGCGCGCTCTTCGCCGCGACTCCCACATTCTGGACGGTTTCCACGCAGGCAGACTTCCTCAAGGGGGACGTGGAGGATTTGTCGATCGACAGCGACGGCCGGGTGTTTCTCGGACCAACTGCGGCCCGCCTCGCCGAAACCGCCGCCCCGTTCTTGTGGACGCTGTTGTCGGGTCCGGACGGTTCGTTGTTCGCCGGGACCGGCAACGAGGGACAGGTGCTGCGCATCGCACGCGACGGCAAGATCTCGACGTTCTTCGATGCCGTCGAGCTCGAGGTTCACGCGCTGGCGCCGGCGCCAAACGGCGGCCTCTACGTCGCAACCTCCCCCGACGGCAAGATCTATCAGGTCGCAGCCGACGGGAAAGCGAAGACCTTTTTCGATCCGGAAGACAAATACATCTGGGCGCTTGCGAGCGGTCGCGATGGCGCGCTCTACGCGGCCACGGGAGAGAAAGGGACGATCTATCGCATCACGCCGGACGGCAACGGGACGGTCTTCTACAAGACGAACACCACCAACGTGGTATCGCTCGCGATCGATCGCGACGGAAACCTGATCGCCGGCACCGAGTCGCCCGGACGGATCTTCCGAATTGATTCGCAAGGCAAGGCGTTCGTACTCATCGATTCGCCATTCAAGGAGATTCACGCGATCCGGATGGCGGACGACGGAACCATCTATGCGGCGGCGTTCAGCGGAACACCGGGCGGAGAGGATCGCGAGGCGCCGATCGTCACGACGCCCGAGCCGGCGAAGCCGCCGGTGCCCACGGTGTCGGCCGAAATCACTTCCATCACGGTCATCGGCGACACGAGCAGCGGGGTGACGGCGCCGGCGGGAGGCGGGCGCGAACCGCGCGGCACCCGAAATGCGAAGGGCGCAATCTATCGTATCCGGCCCGACGGCTTGTGGGACACGGCGTGGGAGGCAATGGACGACTGGCCGTTCGATCTCTTGATCGAGAAGGACGGCGCGCTCATCGTCGGCACAGGCAAGGAAGGCAAGCTGTTTCGGATTACCGGCGATCCGGCGCGCGCGACGCTCCTCGCGCGGGCATCCGCGCGGCAGGTCACGGCGCTCCTCCGCGACGCCGCCGGACGCATCGTCGGGGCGACCAGCAATCCCGGCAAGGTGTTCACGCTCTCGTCGGAGCGCGCGATGAGAGGCACGTACGATTCCGATGTTCGCGATGCGGGCACGGTGGCGACCTGGGGCGCGATCCGCTGGCGCGCGTCGGCCAAACCGGGCGAGGTCGAGCTCCACACGCGCTCGGGCAACACCGCGATGCCAGATGAAACGTGGAGCGCATGGTCCAAGCCCTACACGTCTGCCGAAGGCGATTCAATCGCGAGTCCGAATGCGCGTTACCTGCAGTGGCGCGCCGTGTTGAAATCGGACACGCCAGCCGGCGCGGGCCCTGTCCTTACATCGGTGACGGCCGCGTTTCTCCCCCGGAACCTCCGACCCACCGTCACGAGTATCACGGTGCATCCTGCCGGAACGGCGTTCCAGCGGCCGTTCTCGACGGGCGAACTGGAGATCGCCGGCTTCGAAGAGAACACGTCGGACGGGCGCTCGCCCACGCAACAACCGTCGACGAGCATCGGCTCCTCTGTCACCCCGCCCCCCTCTCCCGCGCTCGGGCGCCGCATGTATCAGAAGGGGCTGCAGACCTTCGTCTGGAAGGCAGACGATGAGAATGACGATCGATTGCAGTACGACATCTCGTACCGGCGTGAAGGGGAGACGACGTGGAAGCCGCTGAAACGCGGACTCTGGGATCCGATCTTCGTGTGGGATACGACGTCGGTTCCTGATGGTACCTATTACGTGAAGGTCAGCGCGACCGATGCGCCATCGAACTCACCCGCTACGGCGCTGGTCGGCGAGATGGAAAGCGTCAGCTTCGATGTCGACAACACTGCTCCGCACGTCGAGATCCAGTCGGCGCTCCGGTCCGGTTCGCGCGCAACCATCAAGTTCATTGTCCACGACGATCAGTCGGCCGTGCAGCGCGTCGAGTATTCACTCGATGCCAGCCGGTGGCGCGTGGCGTACCCCGTCGACGGCATCGCGGACTCGCGGCGCGAGCAATTCGAGGTGACGCTGGATGAAGGGGACGTCTCGCGCAGCGTGATCATCCGCGCGATGGACACGATGAACAACGTGGCTACCGCAGTCGCTGAAATCAGGAAGTAGAACCTAGGAGCGAAGCTTTCCTCTTACGGTCATGTGCTCGACGAGCCAGACGAGGTTTACAGCGATCGGATCCGTGCCGTAACGTGCGGGTTCGAGGCGGCTGCGCGAGATCGCATCGAGCAGTCGCGCGATGTGGCGTCGATCGCGATCGTTCGCCAGCACCGACAGCTCCGACACGCGTCCTTCGCGGCTGACCACGGCGGAGAGTGCGAGCATCAACTCCCCTTGCGATCCCGACTGCTCGAGCGTTGCCCTGACCAGGCCATCCTGTGGAACTGTCGGCGCCTGGATCAATCCATCGAGGCTCGCCGGATTCAGGTCCGATCCCCACGGAGCCGCGACGACCGCGATCATCGCGCGCAGCGAGTCGTCGCGTTCGGGCGAGGCGAAGTGCAGCATGCCGAGCACGATGGCGCCGCACAGGAACGTCGCGACCGTCGAGGCGAGGCCAATCCACACCAGGTGCATGTCGTCGAACAGGCGCGACACCCGCGCCGTCCACGACTCGTACGCTTCCGCGCGCATGCGGCTGATGACATCGGACTGCAGCCCCGTCCAGTCGTCCTGGGGCGCCCGCGCCGCCGCGATCCGCAAGGCGTCCCCCACCTTGCTGAACAGGTCAAGTTCCGCTGCGCACTCGTCGCACGAGTTCAGATGTCCCTGCGTCGCGATTCGCTCGCCGACCGGGAGCTCGCCGTCGTGAAACGCGGCAAGGCGCTGCCGCACCGCCGAGCAGGTCAGTACGGTCATACGTCCCTCAATTGCGCGCGGAGTCCCTCGCGGGCCCGCGCCAAACGCGATTTCACGGTGCCGACGGCGACGCCGAGCGAGAACCCGATCTCCTCGTAGCTGAGGCCGTCGATTTCCCTGAGCACGATTGCGGTCTTCTGATCGAACGGAAGACGGTCGAGTGCGACGCGAATCCGTTCAGCGAGCTGCTTGCGACCCAGCATCCGGTCCGGCGACCGGCCGTCGGTCGCCTCAGGCAGGTCGCCGTGATCGCGGATGTGCTGATCGAGCGAGACCTGCTGAGAGCGGTGACGCCGGCGCCACCACCGCTGCCGGTTGCGCGCCTGGTTGACGACGATCCGGTAAATCCAGGTGCGGAGGCTGGACTGGCCCCGGAAGTTCTGAATCGTGCGGAAGACACGGAGGAAGACTTCCTGCGACAGGTCGAGCGCCTCGTTGTGATCGTTCAGCAGATTCAGCGACAACTGGTACACCATCCGCTGATGTTCGGTGACCAGCTCGGCGCAGGCATCTTCGTCCCGACCGGCGCAGCGCTGAATCAGCGACGCCTCGCGCCCTCCGACGTCCGTCCATGTGATGGCTCGAACCGGCTTCACAGAGAGTCCCTGGGCCATTCTACCCCTGCCCTTAACCCTTAGATCCCGGATGGGCGGGAAAGTTCCTTCGCCAAGCCTGTAAACGGAAACGGGGACACTCACACTTCTTCCCGAAAATGGGACGAACTGTGAATGTCCCCCTTCTGACGCGGCCTACGATGCGTTTCGTAGCGGCCGGCTGGTAGGATGGACCTGTGAAACGCCTCCTGGTCGGGTCCCTGTTGCTGGCGCTGGCTGTCGCGGCGATGTACGGCTACGTCGTGACCCGTCGCGATCGGATGCACCGCGAGCAGCTGGCCCGCGGTGAGGCGGCGCTGGCTCACGACAACACCGTCGCGGCGGTCGAGGCCTTCAGCGGCGCGATCACGCTCAAACCCAACGCGATGATCGGCTACCTGCGGCGAGGGGAGACCTATCGCAAGCGCGGCGACCTCGAAGAGGCGCTGCGCGACCTCCGGCGGGCATCCGAACTGGATCCGACCGCTACGCGGCCGCTCGAGGAGCTGGGCGACGTCAACCTCGCGCTGACGCCGCCGCTCGGCCCGCGCTACGGACGCGCCGCGGCGCTCTACCGCGATTACGTGCGGCTCGACCCCGCATCGCCACGCGTGCTCTACAAACTGGCGTTCGCCTCCTACAATGACGGCCACCGCGCCGAGGCGATTGAAGTGCTGAAGAACGCCGTCGCGCAGGATGATCACTTCGCCGAAGGATTCTATCTGCTCGGTTTGTGCCTGCGCGATGCGCAGCGGCTCAACGAAGCGCGCGCCGCGCTCGAACGCGCGATTCGCATCGAACCGGCGATGCTGCACGCGCGCGAAGAGCTCGCGGATTTGTTTGGAGCGCTCGGCCGCACTGAGGACCGCCTGAGCCAGCTCAAAGCGCTGTCGGCGTTAAACCCGGGGGCATCACGCGAAGTCGCGCTCGGTCTCGCGTTCGCGCGCGCGGGACAGCCAGAGCGTGCGGTGCTCACCCTCGGTTATGCCGCCGAACACTATCCGGATGATCGTTACGCGTACGTCGCGCTCGGCCGAGTCTGGCTGGAGCTTGCACCCACCCGTGCCGATGCGTTGAGCAAGGCATTGACCGCGCTCGAAGGGGCGGTCGGCACCGACGACAGCAGCGAGGCGATGATGCTGTTCGGCCGCGCGCTGTTGATGACCCGCGACGATGACTCCGCCGAGCGTATGCTGCAGGACGCGACGCACAAGGAGCCGGTGGATCCGCTGGCCTTCTACTATCTTGCCGAAGCGGCCGAACGTCTGGACCACTGGGACGTCGCGCGGCAGGCGCTGCTCGATTACCAGGCGCTGCATGGCGCCGAGGACGATGCGCGTCGCCGCGTGGCGCAGTCGCTGCGTCTCGGCGATCTCTCGCTGAAGCTGGACGACGCGGCCAGCGCGGTTCGGTACTATCAGCTCGTCGCCGCCGACACGGATGGGGATCCTGGAATGCTGGCCCGGCTCGCCGACGCCCAGTGGCGTGCCGGCGAGACCGGGGCCGCGCGCGCGACGGTCGATCGCGCATTGGAGAAGGAGCCGCGAAACCCGCAGCTGCTCGCGCTGCGCCGCCGCCTTGGCCCCGTCACGTCTCCGCCTTCGGATCGATCCGATCCCGCAACCCGTCACCAAGGAAATTAAATCCCAGCACGAGCGTCGCAATCGCGAGACCCGGAAAGACCGTCAGGTGTGGCGCGTCGAACAGGTGCGACCTCCCCGCGTCCAGCATCGTCCCCCAGCTCGGCGTCGGCGGCTGTACGCCAAGGCCGAGAAAACTGAGCGATGCCTCCGCGATAATGGCGCCCGCCATGCCGAGCGTCGCCTGCACGATGACGGCAGGATACGCGGTCGGCAGCACGTGACGCGCGACGATGCGCGCAGGGCCGGCGCCGAGGGCGCGAGCGGCCTGCACGTACTCGAACTCGCGCGCGCGAAGCGCCTGGCCGCGCACAAGACGCGCGTACCCCACCCAGCCGATCACGCAGAGCGCCAGGACCACGTTTCTCAGGCTGGGGCCGAGCACGGCCACGAGCGCGATCGCCAGCAGGATGCCGGGAAATGCCATCAGGATGTCGATCGCGCGGCTGATCAAATCGTCGACGCCGCCGCCGAAATATCCGGCAATCGATCCCAGCGTCATCCCGATCAGCGACGACACTGACACGACCGCGAGGCCGACCAGGAGTGAGATGCGCGCGCCGGAGAGAAGGCGCGAGAGGATGTCGCGTCCCAGCTCGTCGAGACCGAACGGATGCGCCGGGCTTGGCGCCTCGAGCCGCTGCGCAAGCGTTTGCGCGGATGGGTCGTACGGCGTCAGCACGGGACCCAATGTGGCTGCGAACACGGCGATCAAGACAATGACCGTCCCGACGCGGATCATTCGAACCTGATCCTCGGGTCCAGGAAGCCGTATGTGAGATCTGTGATCAGGTTCATCGCAACATAGGTGACGGAGATGAACAGGATGCAGCCCTGCACGAGCGGGTAGTCGCGATTGTTGATCGCCTGGATCAGGAGACGGCCGACGCCGGGCCACGCGAAGATCGTCTCGGTGATGATTGTTCCCGTCAGCACCGCGCCAAACTGCAGGCCGATGATCGTGACGATCGGGATGAGGCTGTTGCGGAACGCGTGGCGCAGGATGGCGCGGATACGCGAGAGGCCGCGCGCCCGGGCGGCCAGGACATAGAGCTCGCGCAACTCCTCGAGCAGCGAGGCCCGCGTCATGCGCGCGAGAATTGCCGCGAGCGCCACGCCAAGCGTCACCGATGGCAGCACGAGGTGGGCGGCCGTCCCCGATCCGGCAACGGGCAGCCATCCGAGATATACGGCAAACAGAATCGCGAGCAGCGGACCGAGCCAGAAATTCGGCATCGAGATGCCGGCGAGCGCCACCGTCATTGCCGCATGGTCCGCGAAGCGCCCGCGATACATCGCCGCGATGATCCCCAGCGGAATCGCGAACAACACCGCGATGGCCATCGCGCAGACGGCGAGCACGGCAGTGTCGGGCACGCGCTGCCGGATCTCGCGCGTCACCGGCGTGCCGTAGCGAAACGACGTCCCGAGATCCCCGTGCGCCACGCCTGCCAGGAACCCGCGGTACTGAGCGAGCAGCGGCTTATCGAGTCCGAGGGTCGTCCGGAGGCGCGCCACTTCGTCCGGCGAGGCGCTTTCCCCCAACATCGTCTGCGCGGGGTCGCCGGGGACGAGGTGAATGAGCGCGAAGACGAGCGTGGCCACGCCGAGCAGGACCGGGATTGTCAGGAGCAGCCGCCGTGCAAGGTACCTTGCCATGGACCTGCAGAATAACTGATCGCGGCCGAACGGCGTGCCGATCGTCCAGTAAATCGCCACGCCCTACACTTGTCACGTCCGGTCTCACGCCAAGGCGCGGAGGCGCAGAGACAAATTCGCCATGGATCACACTCATTGACACGGATGCCGTGACGCTGCGAAGGATTCGCGCGGAGAAGACAACTGAAGGACCGGCTGCGCAGCAACGTTCCGCGCGAAGCGCAGGGTCGGCGGAACGCGTACGCAGCCTTGTTGGCGGCCTCTGCGCCTCGGCGTCTCTGCGTGTGATCGTCTTCTCCGCACACGCGATCAATAGCCCACCCGTACCGTCAGCGGCGGACTATCTTCATTTGTCCACAATTCCCAGCCGTTTCAGCATCTTCGCGAGCCCCTGACGGCTGACGCCGAGTTGCGCGGCGGCGGCGCGCTTCTGACCGCCGGCGCGTGCCAGCGCGGCGCGGACGAAGCGGCGCTCGAACTCGAGGCGCGCACCATCGAAGTCGATCGCGGATCGGGTGACGAGGTTGGCGACGTGTGCCGGCAACAACGACGCAGGCACGCGGCCGCGCCGGGGCGCCTCCACCGCGAGGGCTGCCATCACATTCTGCAGCTCGCGCACGTTGCCCGGCCAGTCGTATCGCGCGAGCGCCGCGAGGAGATCGGGCGAGAGCGTGGCACGCGTGCCGAGGCGCGCGGCGGCCTCGCTCCAGATCCGTTCCGCAAGCCCCGCCACTTCGTCCGGACGTTCGCGCAGCGGCGGGATCTGCAGCCGCAGGACATCGAGACGAAACCGAAGATCCGCCCTGAAGCGCCCCGCATCGACCTCCTCCGTCAGGCGGCGGTTGGTCGCCGCCACGATCCGGGCGTCCACCTTGCGTGGCAGGTTCTCGCCGACCCGCCGGACCTCTCCTTCCTGCAAAACGCGGAGCAGCTTGGCCTGCGCGCGCGGCGAGAGCTCGCCGATCTCATCGAGGAACAGCGTGCCGCCGTCCGCTTCCTCGAAGAGCCCCGCGCGCTCAGCCGTCGCACCCGTGAACGCGCCGCGGACGTGGCCGAAGAGTTCCGCCTCCAGAAGATCCTCGGTCAGCGCCGCGCAGTTGACGGCGCAGAGCCGGCGCGCCCGTCGCGCGCTGTGTGCGTGAATCGCGCGCGCGACCAGCTCCTTTCCACTGCCGCTCTCCCCAGAGATAGGCCCACAACCGCACCCATCCTCCGCTCCGCAGGCACCAAAACAGAAAAAGCCAGTGCGGACAAATCGCACTGGCCCTTGACTGCTATGTATGGACGCGGCTCCGCCTCGATCGGAGTCCACTCCAATTTAAGATTCAGCCGCCGGAACTCGGACTTCGTTCGCTCGGGGTTCGTCAGCAAAAGCTGGTGCAGAGACCGCAGTTGCTCCGCAACCGCGCTTGGAAGGTCGGCCGCCATAGCGAGAGGCTTCGCGGCCTTCTCCCCACGCCGTAGGGCCGCCTCGAGCTGCGCCACCGCCGCCTCTCGCTCCTTGAGCGCCGCCATGAGAGATGGCACATGGGCGCCGCCCTCGATCGCCGAGACGAGGTTCTGAAGTTTTCTTCTTTCTTCTTTCAACTCCTTCTGGAGCTTCGCCTCACGCTGCGGCTGTCCATCGCGTCGCTTCGCGAGCTCGGTCTGGACGCGCTCGAGGACATATTTCTCAACTTCCGGCCGCACCAGCTCCGCCTGAAGCTTCGCCAGCATTTGCGGCTCGGCGATCTTCGCGCGAATCGTCAGCCGGTTCGAGCACGAGCTCGGGCCGTTGTTCCATGACCTCGCGCAGCCGAACCGCGGACTCCCCTTGCCGCCGCTGACGGAGGAAATTGTGCCGCCACATTCCGCACACTTCATGAACCCCGTAAACACGTGGGGCGAATGGAACCGCGCGTCTTTGCCACGCGCAAGATTCCGTTTCGGGGCCACAGCCTGCCGAACGGCGGCTCGCGTGGCATGAGCGCGTTTCCACAGTTCCTCGGAAATGATCCGCAGGTCGGGTCGCTCATTAGATTTCCACTCGTCCCGCGCAACGGCCCGGGCAACCTTCTTCATCGTCCCGGGCTCGCGTTCCCAAGCTCGCTGTCCCCAAATCTGCTTTCCAAGATACCGCTCATTCGCCAAGAGCCGGTTCACTGCTCCTTTAGCCCACCTCGCTCCTCGCGGCGGCCGGGCCCGTTCGCGGTTCAGGCGTTCAACAATTGACGCTACCCCAACGCCGTCGGCGGCCCATTCAAACACGCGTCGAATCACGGAGGCTTCATCGGGATCAATCTCGATTCGCTTCCCCAAAAGGGCCGGGCCGCCGCTCGAATCCTTCTTGCCGGATGGGTCGGGCACAGGGACCGTGCGGTAGCCGTAAGTTTTGGCGCCCGTGGCGAAGCCACGCTCAATCTGGCCTGCGAGTCCGCGCTTGATCTTTTTCGCCAGTTCTTTCAGATATAGCGAATCAATGAGCCCGTGGACCATGATGAGGGCGTCTGCCTGCTCCGAGGCCGAGTCAATCCCCTGGGAGATGTAAATGACCCTGACCCCCAGAAACTTCAGCTGCTGCATCACTCGAATCGCATCCGCGATGTCTCTGGCGATGCGCGAGCTGTCGTCCACCAGGACCACATCAAAGGGCCTCGGCTTCTGAGCAGCAGCGGCGAGTAGGCGCTGAACGCCTACCCGCCCTTCAATGCTTCCGCCAGACACCGCGGCGTCTCGGTAAATGTGGTCCTTCAGGACTTCCCAATTCCGACTTACCGCGTATTCTCGAGCGACTCTCAGTTGGTCCTCAATTGAAGTGTCCTTCTGGAGGTCACTGGAATACCTGGCGTAACAGGCTACTCGCATTACTCACTCCTTAATCGAGCACCAAAAACAGGTCCAATCCGAAACTCTCACCTTGTCCGGCAGCGCTCCCGCCTCACTCGGCTGTCGCGAGCGTCTCCTCCACAACTTCGCCCGCGTCATCAACAAACCACTTGCGGACAGTCGCATCAGGCGTTCTTTCTTCGAGACTCATCTCAAAAAGTCCATTTCAATAAATACTCTCTGGCATTCTCGCCGGACTCACACCGCGCGAAAGCCGCATCCAGAGCGACCTCTGGTGACTCCGCTTCCACTTCGAACGAATGCTCGAACTTGCTCCTGGTAACGAACCCGATCTACGCTTGTTCACGGCTACTTAGGCGCCTTCTCAAGTGACCTGCGCCGATTCCGCGGAGTCCCCCATCGTACCGCGGAAGCTCGGCGCGGTACAAGTGCCCCTAGTAATCAGTCATCCAACCAGCAGGGCACAATCAGCCGGTTGAGCGAGCACTACACAAGTCGACATAAACGGTCGCGAATCTCCGTCCTAACGCAACGCACCACTGAGTCTCTCATCAGTGTGTAGCGCGACGAGCTGAGCCACAAACTTGCCCATAAAGCGATCCGCAGCTTCGGGTGCAGCTTCGCCATCCTTGTAAGCCTTCGTCATCGACAGTGCCGCGGCAACAAACGCCAGTGTGTCCTCAAGAATCCCAAGGTCCGTTTCAGATTCCATCGCTTCGCCGATTCGTTCCGCCAGATCGTAAGCCCGGTCGTTCCTTGATCTCTCTGCAAGGCTATTCATCACTGGTGGCTCCAGTGCGCCCGCCCGCGCATACATATCCCGCCTTGTGCGTGGACATGAAGGTACCCGCCAATTCGTCGACGGTATGACGAGGCTCGGCTCTGCAGCACTCGCATTCGGTCACAACTTCCTCTGTGGTGCGGTCCATATGCCACACTGCACCTTCCGCCTCCGGACTCGTCACAAACTCACGGAAATCCCAATATGTCATCGTCAACCCTCCTAAGCCGCTTGCTTCATCGCAGGAGCCTCCTGCGATGGCAAGTCCTGTATGCCTGCGTCCCCTTCGTGGTCACTCAGTTTCTCGACCAACAAGGGCACA
>QHWT01000048.1:134123-150671 GCA_003222675.1 Acidobacteriota bacterium
CCGTTGCGATTACTCAATTTGGACGCAGCGGGAGACCCCTCCCGCCGCGACCCGGTTTGGGATGCTAGAAAACGCGTGTTTGTGTGCTTAGAAGTGAAAGGTGAAAGCTAAAAGGAGAGGCGGAGTTCTTTCAACTAATAATTAAATATTCAATACATTTTTCATTTTTATCAGCAAGAGTGTAGGCAGTCAGGTTTCACTTTCACCCTTTCACTAGTCTGAGCATCGGCTCCTCCTTTTCCTGCTCCACGCCCTCCATTCGTTTGGCGAATTTCCAGTAATGCCGACGGCCCCCAGCAGTTCGGTCTGTTGCCCCAAACAGCTCTCGAAGCGTCCCCTTGGCACCGGCCAGATACGACCCAAAGCCTTTCGCGCTCTTGAAGTCGAACGGCAACGTTGGACGGGAGTTTCGACTCATGTCCAGCAACTCGGCGAACAATTCTGCAGTGGTGACCTGTCGACCAAGATTTGTCGAACTCTCAAGCCACCGATCGATCATTTCCAGCACTGGGTCGTCCTGCGTTGCAAACGCCAGTTGCTCTTGCGTGGCTCGTTGTAGTGTGCCTTCAACTTCGCCCAGACGCCCTTCAGCATCCGCGATTGCCAGCGCAAATCGCGCGAAGTCGGCCATCCGAAATGCCGTGGGGTATGGCACTCCCCGCTTCTGGTCGAGCGACCGCACAATCTGCTGCACCCTCCCCGCAACCTCAGTCATCAGCGCGTCCCGCTTGGACGCGAGTTCCTGCAGAAGCACACTTTCTGCCGCGAACGTCTCCAATCGCTCGACGTTGAATAACAGCAATCGGTCCGCAATGTCCTCGCGACGAAAGTGCGGTGTGCGTGACGTTAAGGCCACAAACGCGGTGATGGGAAATTCCACCAGCTTGTTCGTTGTGTAATACAGCCGCCGTTTCAGCGCCCCGCCCGTCGCGACCACCGCGAGCTTGTCCTCCAGCCACTGAATGTTCGTATCCGCATTGTCAATTGCGACGAACGCTTCGCCGGTGATTGCTGCGTCAAAGTCTTTAGGCTCATGGGACATGCCCATAACTTGGAAATTGCTGCCAAACAGCAATTGACCAATTCGCCGCAACACCGCAGTCTTCCCACTTCCCTTTTCGCCAATCATGGCGAGAAGTGGACGCGTAGGAAACACTTCCGGGAAGAACAACGAATAAAACCATGTCTCGAAGAGCGTCTCCTGATCCGCGCGCGTGAGAAGCTGTTCACGGAGCCGCATTCCGCCCATCAGAGAATCGATCAACAACCGCCGCTCACCGCTCGACGTGCCGATTTCGAAGGCCTGCCATTTGGGATTCTTGACGAACAGAACCCCATCCGTGCCGTTTGGAACGCGCTGAATGTCCTTAGCGGAAATCCGATACATGTGCCGGTCTTGGTTGAACAAATACACACGATTCATCTTTTTGTCATAATGCGACAGCGTATACACGGTCGTCTGCTGCCCCTTGCTCTGCGCTGCCAAACGCACGGCGTTCAATGCCTGCTTGGCAAAGGCATCCCCCGGCGCCACACCATAGCGATTCAGAAACAACTGCATCTCCGTGTCGTCTCGATCGACGGGGAACAGCTGATTCGTGTCTTTCTCAAAAACATAGGCCAATCGTCCATCGTAAAAGAGCTGCCCACGCTCCAACAGGTCGCTCACCAGCACTTGGGATGCCCATCGGTCGGCGGCGAACTTCTTGAGCGCTGGCCCCTCGATGTTGCGTGGTATGTCCATTTCCTCGCGCACCATGTCAAAGGGACGAGTTACAAGGACCTTCGACCTATCCAATTCCACCAGCGCAGCCAGTGCTCCATCAATCGACTGAGCCGCTCGGACCAGCTGCTCAATCGTCGCTGGTCCGATTGCGGAGAACAAATTCAGCGTCTGCCGAAGTTGACCGACGATTTGCGCACCGCCACCATGTCCGCCGTTTCGAATCACCAGTGTCATTCGACCCAGTCGTCGCACAAGCGATGCGTCAATCGCATCAGGGCCCACGGCAAAGGCCCGGACATAGCCCTGCTCGGGCCGGAGATCCTCTGCAACCGCCAATCTCGCCGTCAGTGACTGCAGCTGCAGCACATCCAACTCTGACATGAGCACCAAATTCCGGCCGCGCAGCAGCTCCATCGTCCTCGCTTTTGGCAACGGGGCAAACAGCGCATGATTAAACACTCCGCCAGAGTCACCGAGCTGAAGATACTTGAGTGTTCCTCCATCGGGCGACATCGCTCCCAACCGTAGAAGGTCATGCTTGTCGCCCGTGTAGAAGAACACAAACCAGCCATCTCGGTTGTCGAAAAACTCTCCGATTTGCTTCTGTGCCTTCGACGCGTGTGCGAGTTGCATCTCCGCCATTGCCAACGCCGCAGCCTCCGCCTTTGTCGGACGCCCCCTTCCTCGTCGACCTTCCAGCGTCGCCAATTCCGCCTGTGCAGCCTGCAGCACGGGCAGCAGGCGTGCTGACGCGTCGAAATCTGGTGGCACTGAACCAACCGCAGAATCCAGGATAACCTGTGGATGTATTCCGTGTTTTACGAGATAGTCAAACGCAATCCCTCCTGCAGTCAGATGCGCGTGCATGTCCGCGGCGATGTCAGCTAGGGCACGCGGCAGTGGAGACATCGGTTCTGCCAGTTCATCCCGCCCGCACGCAAAGCAGTGCTTGAAATCACCATGGGGACTCGGCACGACTGCGTTCTGCCCACAACTCGCACAGTTCGCCCGTGGCGACACACTTGGGTGCATTGACATCGTCTCAGCCCTCCGCCTCTTCGACAGGCCCGTTCGGCGCATCGGGTGTTTTACGATCGATGTCATCGTCTTTGCGTTCGTCTGCCTCAACTGGCAGCCACACCTGTCGACATTCACCGTTCACAGAATCCTCCTTGCTGAAGCCCACTCGGATAAAGAATGGGCCGGGACAGATATGCTTCATCGTCGTTCTGGGGGAATGAGGGTTTCAGAACGACGCGAGACATACCTGCCCGGCACCAACTGGGCGTAGCGACACCCAGCCATCGGACACGCGGAGGAGTGGACCCCGCGAGCCAGATTGGTTTGCTCTTTATGCGCAGCGACCGTTTCGTCATCCGCCGACCCGTCGCCAGACGCACGAATACGCCTCCTACAGCGCTCGCTGCGGTTGGCGTAACGTTTTAATTTTTGTGTTGCTTAGGACGCCCTGTTCAGGAGCCGACGCGCCTGTGCACAATCTCCAACACCACTTACGGCATTGGCCTGGCCACTTTTGCGGGCTTCCCTTGAGGGAAATCGATGGAAAGGATGGCTAATGCGGGACCGAGTTCATTCCCCGGTGCATTACTCTCACCGACACCAAGAAGCATAGCATGAACTATGCAGTCTGTCAAGCGACAGATATGTTATAGCTATGGTCTACAGCGATAAACCTTTCAATCCCCAGAGTTTGCCGTTCCTCACCAGTTCCGGATCACCGGCCTGAATTGCATTGTGCAGCGTCGCATACACCGTCGGCACAAAGCGCTTCGATTTCGTCTCCACTCCTCGCTCGCGGATTGTGCTCGCGATTTCGCTCGTCGTCCTGGGCTTACCCTGCTCCCGCAGCCACCGCTTCGCGGCTTCCACTATGCCGCAATCGGCGAAATCCCTGTCAAGGCAATCCGCAGCTGGGTGGCCTAGCACCTCTAGCGCCCTCTCAATGGCGCGGACTTCCGCCAGCTTAGCCTCTCGAGCCCTCCGAAGAGCGTCGACCGCACTTTGCACTTCGGTCGTTGCCACCTAATTACTGTAGCATACGGCACAGTTTGTGTCAAGTGTCTACTACGCGTTTACTACGCAACGCCTCATGACTCGGCGAGATGGGGGGGAGATGCGGGCTTCCAAGAACGGGAGTTGTGGTGTTCACGCGTCTCAACAACGGCCTGACGGCAACCGTACGCTCCGGGAGCTCCGCAAGCGTTTAAATAGTGGCCCCAAATTCGGAGATCTCCCGATTTGAGACATCGACTCTTGCCTGCTTATGGCGGCGGTTCGAAGCAGTAACCAAAGGACATCGCCGCGTGCCCGCAGACTGCGACCACCTCAGAACAAATCGCTCCGAGCCATCGCTCCGCATGCGGCACCCACGGCATGATTCCAGCCAACAACTCATGGCTGCCCGTAATGTTCGGTCGCGCCGCCTGTTGACTATAGTCCGTGGACAGCTAGTCCACACAATCAGAGCATCGTCGGGTGCCGAAGTCGCATTCGGACCCGTTCTTACGGAAGCTCGGAGGTCGCATCAAGGAATTGCGCGCCGAACGAAAGATCTCTCAGGAGGCGCTGGCGCACGAGTGCCGCATCGATCGTTCGTATATGAGCGGCATTGAACGAGGGGTCCGCAATATCACTGTGCTTCGATTAGTAAACATCGCCATCGCTCTACGCGTTCCTCCTCAAAAGCTCCTCGAGTTCAGATAGCCGCACACCTAACTCGCAGCGTTTAAACATCGCTGCTCGTTTAAACAACTCCTTACGGTTCTTGATGTTGACTATAGTCAACATCCCAGGCATACTCAGGTTGACATCCACGCGCATGGCCAGTGCCGCAGATGGAGGCTAGGTTGTCAGCGATCGAGATTCTGCAACAGGAGCTGGAGAAGCGCCGAGCGGAAATACACATCTTGGAGCACGCGCTCTCAGTGCTCACGGGCGGTGACGAGCGGGCCACGGACTCGTCTTCATCGGCGCGCGATTTCAAGGGCCTTCGGATTGTCGATGCCACTGAACGATTGCTTGCTGAAAAAGGACAGTCGAAGGGCACGAAAGAGATCGCGAACGAACTCTTACGCAGAGGCCTTCAAACCACTTCGAAGAAATGGGTGGCAACGGTCTATGCAACCTTGGACAATTCGGGACGATTCAATCGCCTCGGCAAAGGGCGGCACGGACGCTGGGTGCTGAAATCCGAAGGCGGCGCGCAATGAGCATTAAAATCGACCACGGAACAGAGTTGGTGCGCGTTAATGAGTATTTTATCGGCTCTGGCAAACATCGGCTGAAGGTCGGCATTGCCGAGGATGGGACCTTGCTGTTCGGATTGCCGCCGATTGGAAAGGCGGAGCAGATAATCGCCTTAGAGCGGACAGAGGCCGCTGCCATCCTACGGCATCTCTTAGGTGTGCTCGATGATTCCTCGAAGTGGCCGAAGCCTGGTAAGGCCTGAAAGAGATGCACGAATATCAAGTCTGGCTGGTGCTCATCGTCTGTGCCATCGTAGCGGCTCACGCCTACAACTGGGGACGCCATTCCGGCTGGGAAAAGGGCCATTCCGAAGGCATTGATGAGGGCAAGCGACAGATGCGTGAATGGATGCGCGCGGAGGGAATGAAGCGCAGGCGGCCCAGGGTTAGGGTTCTATCCACAGTCGTCGACGGCGACGACGAGTAGGGCCGCGCATGGGAAAGCTTCTTTCGTTCCGCACTCGTGCCGTGCGCGACGCAATGCGCAACTGGGGCCGCTGGCTGCTCTCGACGAAAACCCCTGAACAATGGAAGGCCGCGGAAGAACGTGGACGGCAGCTGATGGCGGAGGCGGAGCGCAAGCGCCTCGAGAGCGCCCCTGGACAGTCAGAATCCAATCAGCCGCCACGGTCACGCTCGTCGCATCACCGCCCTGGAGAGGGCGATGATTTGAGTTGACCATGGCGACGAGGAAAAAGTCGGCCAGAAAGCCGCCGTCCCGCCGTCGGAAGTCACAGCCGCCGCCTGTAATCCCAGAGGAGGAGGAATACACGCGCCGCTTTGAGGGGGAACACCCAGGTTTTCGAGCATTGGCCGAGCGCATCACGAAACGATTGAAGGGACTGTCCTGACATGAACGAGCCTGAAAATCCGAATCGATCAACAAGCACCGAGACATTGTGGCTGATTGGCATCGCCGGGGGTGTCGTCGTAGCAGTGGCCGCGTTCTACGCTGGTGGCGATGACGCGGAAGAAACGCGGCGTCTCGCGAGCAGCTTCGGTGCTTGGGGCATTCGTCTGCTACTGCTCGGGGTCATCTTCGCCGGAGGCTGGAGCGCGCTTCGCCGGAAAGCCAAATGACCTCCCGGAAGCGGCGTGAACTGGGAGCGCGGCTTCCTGCCGATCAACCCCATTGGATTTGTCAGCTGTCGTATTTCAGTGGGATTACGGTGAGCCTTGCCCGCGATGCGGCAAGGTCTGGAGCACGCACATTGGCACTTATCCTCGCGGACCCATCTCACCAGGAACTATTTACAGCCCTCTGTGGCCGTGCCCGAACGATTACATCTGCGATTCGATTGCGACCGCGTTGGCGAAGGCGGTAGTGACGGACTACTTGGAGAGGCAACAGCGACAATTGTAGGGGTCGGCAGTCCGTTGAGCTCGGCAAGCAGTAGAATCCGCGATGCCTTCGAAGAAGCGTTCGGCGCACCGGCGACGCCCTGACAATTTGGTGCGGCTCGTTAAGATCACCGGTGTGAGTGCTGGTGTGTTTCGTTCAGCGTCAGCCGTGAACACGGCGGAGACCGGCAAATGACCGCTATGCTCGCGTGGAACTCACGGACACAATGGACTAACCGGTTCGCGAGACGCGGGATGTTGAAATTGTGGTCTACCCGCCGAAACTCCGGGTCTCGGCAAGGGCCCGTTGCCGTGGGTCGGCCTGGCCCACGGGCTAAAGCCCGCGCTGCGACCTTCGATGTTTGTCTCCCAGCAGGGACTTCGACCGCGTGTTGTCATTGGCGCTTTTCGGCCTTTTGAAGCACGCGTACATGCTGCTGACGCTGCCGCGTTATCAGTCTGGGTAGGTCATCAACACGTCGTTCTCGACGCCACTGCGAGGAGTGACACGGCAGTCCTGTTGTGTGCCACTCTGGTGCAGACGCGCTTCCGCGAATCGAACATGACACATGAATGTTTGGGACTTCGTTGATCCGGCCGACTGGCACGAGCAGATCGCAAACGACCCGAATGCCTGGCTCTCGCGTCGGCCAGCACGCTTGCTGAAGCCGCTGGCTGGATACGCGAGAAGCGTCCACGCCATATCCTCGGCGAGAGGCTCCCGATCATGCCGACGACGCTGAGCGTTTACGGCATGCTGCTCGGGTACGCCATCGAGTGCGCACTAAAAGGTATCTGGGTTCTTCAGGGCAACAAGCTTGTAGACAACGGCGCATACGTCGGGATATCTGGGACCGGCGAGCACGACTTGTTGCAGCTTGCTGACAGGGCAGGCGTTGACACATCTGCGGCGGAGCGAAGTGTCCTTACTCGCCTCTCTGTGTTCATCAGATTTGCGGGTCGATATCCAGTCGCGAGAAAAGCCCGAGAAATGCTGCCTGTGCATGCACCGGGCAAGGACCGGACAGATATTGATTACATGCCTCTCGACGAATTCGATTGTGCGGAGGGACTCTTTCGCCGCCTAACGAGCGTGCTGCAAACGCATTGTGAGTGATGCTTGCAAAGCTCGCATGCGAGCGATGAAGTCGCGAACGCGCGCGAATAACTGTATAGCGCTGCAATGACGCTTCGCCGCTAGAGGTCGAGGCTGAACTCTCGCTCGAACCGGTTGGTCTGAGCGGACGCGGCCAATAACTGTTGGCGCGTCATCGCTGCTCTCGTGCCAGGCTGAAGCCTAGCGTTGCGGTCACGGGCACTCGGGTGAAAGCCGAATGCAAGAAATGGGACCATCTACGCAGCGGCCGAAATATCGCTTCAGCACGTAATGCGTCGTCGCCTCCGAGGGTGGCATCCAGAGTTGAGGATGCTGTGTCACGCGTGCCACAAGCGAAGCCGTTACGTAGGTCGGGCGTCAGAAAACATCTGTTAAATGAGACGGCGGAGCCCCCAGCCGGAGGCTCCGTTTCAGGCGGTATTTTGCAGATTTATCGAGCGGAAATCGAGCGGGATTTGTGAGACAGCCAACGATGGGCAGTTGCCGGTGAGACACCGAGCTTGGCGGCAGCTTCTCTGACCGACATCCCGCGGACTGCGGCGAGGCGCTCCTCCGGCACCTGGCGCTGAGGACGACCAAGTCTGCGGCCCTGCGCCTTCGCTCGAGCCAGGCCGGCCTTCACGCGTTCCTGAATGCGAGCACGCTCAAATTCAGCAATCGCGCCAAGCACGTGCAGCTGCAGACGGCCCGCGGGAGTCGTCGCGTCGATGCCTTCCGCCAGAGATACGAACGCAACGCCCAGCGCGTGCAATTCGTCGAGAAGCAGAATCAGGTGCCGCAGATTTCGCCCGAGGCGGTCGAGGCGCCAACACACGACGACATCGAACTTGCGCCGTTTAGCTGCAGCGAGCAGCTGGTCGAGCGCCGGCCGGCGGTCCTTTGCACCTGACACGCCGCGGTCGACGTATTCAACAGCGGCCCAACCGCGCCGTTCGACATACTGACGCAGCTCCGCGAGTTGATTCTCGACGTGCTGCTCAAGTGTTGACACCCGAACGTAAATAGCCGCTCTCATCAGAGCGTCCCCTTTCTTGTAGGCTGACGTAACGTCCGCCATCACCAATGACGAGCGAATCGAGCAACTCGATTCCAACGAGCTCGAGCGCTTGGCGCAGTCGCAGCGTTAGTACGACGTCCTCCCGCGATGGCTCCGGGTCACCTGAAGGGTGATTGTGTGCGACGACCAGCGCTGCTGCGTTCGCGAGGCATGCGGCTTTGATGACCTCGCGCGGATGAACAAGAGTCGCGTCGAGGCACCCGCGAGACACAACATGCCAGCAAATGGGTTCATGCTTGGTGTTGAGGAGCAGGGCTCCGAACACCTCCACCGCCTCAGGCTCGAGGAGTGGCGCAATCTGGCGCACAGCCGCCGACGGAGATGTGAGACGAGGCCGAGGGCCGGGAGAAGCCCCGGCCACCGGCTGATATGAGATGCGAAGTTCACGGAGGCGCATTAGCGGACCTTCGCTGATGCCGTTTCAGCCTCGAGCTGGGTAAACGCATCGAGAATCAGGTCACGAATACGTTCCTGCGCGTGGATGTCCACTATGGGCCGGAGCAGCGCGAAGCTACGACGCTCACCGTTGACGGAGTACTGCCTCGCCGGGAACGTGACATTGCGACCGCGGCCGCGACGTTCCCAAATGGCGAAGCCAATTAGCTTCAGGCCTTCCAGCGGACCGCTGGTGAATTGCAACTCCCCGTCGGCAAGCTTTCCGGGCGGGTTTCCCTTGTCGTTGGGAATAATTCGGATAGTCATCGCGTCCTCCTCGTCGGG
Source organism: Acidobacteriota bacterium (assembly GCA_003222675.1). Lineage (GTDB taxonomy): Bacteria > Acidobacteriota > Vicinamibacteria > Vicinamibacterales > 2-12-FULL-66-21 > QHWT01. Next base: position 143,351 of record QHWT01000048.1, read on the forward strand.
TTTCCGGCCGAGAAGGCCAACGGCGAATGCAGTAACATTGCAGCAGCCGTTAGCCAATCACAGGTTTGGTTGCGTTTTGGGGGCACTCGGGCGGTCGCACGCCGGGGTGTCCCGGTTCTGTCGTTTAGTCGCTGTCGCCCCCCTCCAGTCCGAGCTTTCGAGCCAACTCACCGACGTTCACCTCGGCGTCCTCCGCACGCAGAAATGGGTGATATTCACGCAGCGTGTGAAACTCGTTTTCAAGCGATGCCTCGAACTCTCGCAGTGCCGCGCGTAGAACTCGTTCTTCTGCAGCAGTCAGTTTCACGGCCGGTTCTCCGGTGACACTCAGATGCGTGATTGCATCAGGAGACACAAGGAACGGCTGCAAGTTGCGTGCGTACGAATTTCTTGAGACTTTCGGTGGGCTTCGTGGACCCGACGTCATCGAGTGAGATCGATGATGATCGGTTTTCAGGACAGGGGCTTGCGGCCAGGTTTAGTGCGACGCGTATCGGTATCGGCTCAGGAGTTGCGCGTGCGCCCTGATTGAGAGGCCTGCCGTCAACTGCGCTTCTCCGGTAAACAGATCCAGCGGAGCCGCGTCCGCGGCGGGCGAGTGCGGGAACCAAAACCGCCACGCCCACCTCCCCTTTTGAGGGCCCCAGCCGACAAATTCATAGACACCGCAAAAAATGCGCCCTATTTTCGTATTGCTGGCCGTTCCGGGAGGAGCGAAGCGTGAACGCAGAGGTGTAGGGACTCAGCAGTCGGCTGGGTCGGCGGATTCTGATATACCTTGGGCTGCGCGCGACCCTGCCTTCGCTAGTATATGTCGCGTCGATTCGATCTTCTCTAGTGCCGGCGCAGTGCAGATCTGGGCCTGCGCTTGATCCATAAGTTTCTGCGAACGACGTTGCGGCGTGCGATGACGGCCAGCCTTGCACCCAGCTCTGTAACGCTAGGTGCGCGATTAGCGAGATTGCGAAGCCAATGGCAGCCATATGGCCGATTGCTGATGACGCGGTAGGCTAGAAGACGGCGTCCCGAAGGGACGGGAGTAGCTAGGGACCACCCACCACCCCCGCGTGCGAGCGGACCCCACCCTGGCTTTGATCGCCTCGGGAAATTGCATCCGAAGATTGTCAGCGTCGCGGCATCTGATTTCGCCAGGCAATTCCGGCGCGCGGGCATTTAGCCACACTAACGAATCCCCGACTCCTCTGACTGGAATTGTCACCATGCGGCGACTACGATTTTCCGTATTGCCAACGTGCTCGAACAAGCCACAGCTTCTGCAGAGCGCCCTCGGACAATCCGGTAATCTTCACGGAGGCTGCGCCGCTTGCACCGCCGTTTGCTAAGCGAAACACAGTCATTCCGCTTCCGAGCACAACGCCAGATTCGGCGATCGCTTCGAACACCACGGCGGGCTCCAAATCCTTAAAGCGAGTCGCTGTTGCGAAGAATTCAGGATCTTGAACCTGATAAACCACTAAGGCGGTTGCTGCCAGTTCGTAATCTGTATATCCCTCGCGAGTAACGCCACTCACCGTCGTTCCTGGATGAACGGCGGGAACACACTCGACCGCTACGTGTGTTATTTGCGCGGTAATCTTCGCGGTGTCGCCCCACTGAATCTCTGCTGCGTCTAATTGCGGTACTCCTTTGACATTCTGAGGGCATTTGTTTGGTGACCCGTGCGGCACCAGAAGCTGGTCGCAACCAACCGAGGTAGCAAGCCCAATACAAATCAATAGGGCAAATGTCTGACGCATCATCGTTGTGCTCCACGGTTGCTTACAAGGACCAGCCCGAGAACGATCGTCGTCATGCTGTCGATAACCTGCCAATCGTGTCGAGTGAAGCGGAGGGAACCAAAGGATTGAAGAGAATGGCGATCGCAATCACCAACCACATTCGGCCTCGACTGACATCCATGAACAACATTGCTCTGTAGACGCACGACGCGCAAACGAGTAGCCGTAGGATCTGGTAGAACCCATATGGCCATCGCCCAAACGCCGCTCCGAGCAAGAGCACAACGGCGGCACTTAACGGCAACCGCAGTTGCTGACGGACGGAGGCGTGGTCGCCTGACATCCGACTACTGACCCTTCTCCCTCACGACCGGCGGCCGGCACACGCTGCATGGCCCGTAAGACTTCGCCGCGTCCTTCAACTTCATCGGGATCCTGCTGCTGCGGAGATAGCGGCATCCGTCACGATGATATTTGGCGCCGGTCCGTGTGACATAAACAGTCTCGTTCTCGACATCCGACTTCGACTGCTCCGCCTTCTGAACCGGCCGTGGCGCGACCGCCGTGTGAGCAGTCGCCGGCACGAAGCCCAGAATGACAAACCCAAGGACGAGGACTCGCAGCAGATTCCGGCTCATGACATCACCTCAGTTCGAAGACCTTCGAAAGACGGTTCACTGTTTCACTTTTCAAGGCACTATGGCGATTTTCGACACAGGGTGAATCTCCATCCACCGCGCGTGATTCTCGTCCTGAACGTAAGTTCCCGTGATCGCGACGTGGGTTCCCACTGGCGGCAGCTTCACAGCATTGCTGTAATCCGAAGAGCACGCGGAGATGGCGCTTGGCTGCGAGGGAGACCAGTTACAGACGATCTCAAACACCAAATTCCCTTCCTCATCCGATTCGTTGCCGGCGCTCAGCAGGTGCTTGTACTCCGGATCGACATCGAGCCACCCATGCGTGTCACCATCCTTCTCCTTCCGCACGCCATCATGACGCCTCCCGCTACTCGCATCGACGATCGTGCCGGTGATGGTGAGACACGGATGAAACACTGTCAGGCGCTCGGGGTGGTACACATGCTCCCATAAGCCGTCTCGGCAGCCCGTTTCGTCGGACGTGCCCGAATGGCCCTTCATCGGGAGTCCCAAAGAGGCCTCATCCGTGGTTGAGGGCGTCTCTGGAGCCGCAGCGATGGGCGGAGAAGCAGGAACGCCGACCGGCTTCTTTGCACAGGAATTCACCCACACCGCCCCAAGCACCAACACCAGGACGATGATCAGCAGACCTCGATACGAACGCATAACTCCCCCCGGCGCGAGAAGTAGGTGCGCCCGTGGTCCTTGCTTTGTGAGGCTTTGGACAGATTTTGCCGCCGACGCCCTCCTCAGTCAACAGGAAAGCCAACAATCGTCAGATCGCGGACTCCGGAATGACGCCCCAAGAAACCAGCGCTAACGGTTAGAGCCGCAGAATTTGCCACTTCTCCAGAGGTGAGCTATCGTGTGTGCGAATTCGTCACACACTCAGTAAAAGGAGAGACTTCGTGGCCAGACCGACTAGCGAACTCCGCCGTTATGCGGTGATCGGGGCTGAACAGCGGCTACTTCAGATTTCCGCTGAAGCACAGGCCATTTACCGGACGTTCCCTGAATTGCGTCGAAGGGGCCGGCGCGTCGCGGCGACGGCTGATGGAGGTGTTCTCTCCAGCGCATTCGACCCAGGCGAGCATGTCCCCTCCCCGTCTGAAGATGGCACTCGTGGACGGAAGGGTCGTGGACCTGGCCGACCTCGCAAGCGGAGAACGATGTCGGCGGACGCTCGCCGGCGCATATCCGAGGCTCAGAAGGCGCGGTGGGCGAAGCAGAAGGCGGAGAATGCTGCGGGAACGAGGGGCAGAGCCGGAAAGAAGAAGAAGTAAGGTCCATCTGTCCCGCAACTTACGCGGTCTCCTCTCTGCCTCAGAGTGCCACGACTTGCGGTCTTTGTTGTTCGGTCGAAGTTCTTGCAATCAGAGCGAGCTCGTCATTCAGTATGCCGAATCCTAGCTGGATAGAAAAACGCCTCGAATTTTTCCCTGGCCGAGTGGTAATCCTCGGCAGAGCGATAACGCAACCGATAATCAAACCGGCAATCCTGAGCCGCGTACCGTTGCATCACCGCGTCGAGCAGTGCTGGGATCATTGCAGCTTCAATTTCGCCACCATTACCTTTGAGGCGAACAGCCATCGGCAGCCAGTTCACAGACGTTTGATCTTGCGCTGCCAACCGAACCACAAACGCACCGTCAAGGGCCTCGACATCGATCAGCACATTATCCTCAGCGCACTTCGGCTTGCCTCGTCTAGCAGCATCCGCCGTATCGGCCAGCTTCTTGTCGAACGCTTGCTTTAGATCCTCGCGGCTGATGGAAGGAGCGCCCAACATAATCCGCAGGGCTTCGACTGTCGCGTTCAGCTCGCGATTTGCGACACGCAGTTCCCTGACATCTGTTTCGATCCGTATCAACTTGGCTTGCAGCAGCGCTGCATCCAATGTTCCTTTTCCCGCTGCACCTTTGATGGCTGTTCCAAGCCACATAACGAACATCAACAGCAGAAATACCTCTGCAATCGTCATGGCCACGACGGTGACGCTGCTCTGATTTTGCCTCATCGCGATTTCCACCAACCCCAGAAGGACTGCGCCGCCTCACGACTCCGGCTCATTGACTGCCCAAACTCTTGCAGATGCGTACTCGCCTTCGAGACGCTTCCCTTGAAATTCTCTACCGCAGGCGCTGCATCGGAGACGTGGCGCTCCAGCTGCTGTGTTTTAGCAGATGTCTCTGCGAATGTCTGCGCCAGTCGGGCCGCCGACTCCCGCAAAGGGGTCACTGCCTCATCTATCCTTTTGCTGAATGCCTCTGATGGAACTTCAATCCGTCGCACGCGCTCGACCCACTCCTCGAGAGCTTTGGTCGTTTCGGTGACGCCGTTCTCAAGCGACGTGGCCCACTTTTGCTGATTTGCATCCAAACGCCGAGCGAGGCTTGTCGTCGTCCTCGCGACTGCCATCATCGCTTGCGAAGCTTGATGCGCGCCGTCGGCGGCACCGAGAACCTCTCGGGCTACTTCCTCAGTCGCTTTGCGAACGTGCTGGACGGCACCGAGCGTCGCTCCCCCGATCGTCTCCTGCATTCTCTGTGATTGATGCTCCCACTCCCGTAGCCACATTTCTGAACTGGCGAGCGCCTTGTTTCGAAATGTATTTACTCCTTCGCACGCGAATGCAATCTCGTCGCGAAACGCTTGGAGCTGCCGTGCCAGCTCCTCTCGGCCGTCCTCCAGCTGATCTGGCACTGCATAGCGAAACTGTAAAATCAGCATTCGCAAGAACATGCCCAGACCTGTTGTTATAAGGGCATAGCCGAAGATCGCGAATACGTCCTCTACACCAACCTCCCGGCCACGGCTTACGATTAATGCGTCCGCTAGCGCATATAACGTCCAAAGAAAGCCCAGAAAATACACGGAATCGCCGATCTTCTCCGCGTTCCGCGAAGACTCGCTGAGGGCGTACCAGAAGTACGTCAGCAGCAAGACGCACGGAATAAGCAGTCGAATGACATTGGCGTTTCGAAGCATTGAAATCGCCAAGCCGCCCCCGAGGGCAACAACTATCCATGCGACGGCCACGTTGTGACGTCGGATCGTTTCTGAAGCAACGAGGATCAAGCCGTCGGCCGTTGCTCTTAGGCCGCCAGTCGGCGGAGTCCCTCCCGCTAGTGCCGCTTTCGCTCCAGGAAGTTGGTCGATTGTGGATCCTGTGGTTTCCTCTACTGAGTCCATTGCTTCACCTTTTCGCTCGTGAATCCTGCAATGGGCAGGGACAGCACTTCGGATGCGCCGGCCCGGCGAAACCGGTCCTCCCATTGTGCCAGTCGATTAAACAACCGGTTCGGGTCTTTCTCATCGCTACGTTGTGGGCCCCACAACATGAGAACACGCTCACCTTTGAGCACAAACTCTGCGCGTTGATTTCCCTTTGGCAGATCTTCAACAAAATCGCTCAGAATGCATAGCAGCTTTGATCCTGCCACGGTTTTTGTGGAAATCGTGGCGATTGCTACGGCACCCGAAATATCGGTGAACGGTTCCTCCTTCGCACTGCGCTGGTGAATCCGCCTAACGCACTCTGTGAACCATCGTTTCAGCACTTCGGACCGCGTAATCCGAGCGCTGGCAGATTTATGCGGATCGACCCTTAGGAGCTGCTGCTCGTACGTGATCGCCGGACCGCATGGTGCATCTAATGTGAGACTTGAACTTCCGATAGCCGACACGTACACAGACCCTGCAGGCCATGCCTGCGTGAGCACTTGTTGCAGCACATCCGTGACACCTCTGAGAGCCGCCTCTTTGGCCTCATCGATCGGCGCAAAGCTCTTACTGAGATCCACGATGATGATGGCCGATCCCGGTGAGTCCGCTTGTGGCGCCTCGCTGGGCGCTATTGACTGTGGGCTTGCCTTCGTGGGCGCCACCTCATTGCTGGTTGACTGCGAACGGTTCGCCGATTCGGCCCGGCTATGCGCAGACTGACTGATCAGAATTGACGCTACAGAGATCGCCAGCCCCAACGTCGCCATCAGCGAGATTCTAGAAAACGACATCGGCGGCTCGTTTGAGAGGTGACCGCGGCACAAAGAACCCATGCGTGGGCTCGCCAATAATACGGATGACCCAAGCAATAACGGCGACGGCTCCGGCGAGAAGTTGAACTAAACAGCACCACAGCAGCGCGACAGCCAGGCCGAAGAACTGAACGATTCGCCAAATCTGCAGGGCTGCAACAGGTAAAGCACCGCCTATTTCGCGACAGGCAAAGATGACGGCAGCTCCGCCCACAACGGCAAACAGCCATCCGGCCAGAGCTGCCGAAGGACGACCGCGAGACGTCAGTGGGATAACCGCAAGAACCGCCACTACTAATACCAACGGCAACGCCGCTGCAACGCGAGCTGAGGGTGCGGGAAAAAGCGGCACTAAGGTTCCAGCGACATCTCGCACGTACTTCTCTTTGGGAACCGCCAGGAGTCCGGAGATGCAGAGCAACAGGCCCAAACTCATGGCAACGGCAATCGCTAGCCCGTCACGCCATTGCGGAAACATCCAACCGAGCGTGAACGTCGATGTGACGACAAAGCCGGTCAGCGCAATTAGTGATACAACTAGCCAAATTGACACGCGACTTCGGAGCCAACTAACAGCGCGGCTGCTGTTAACGCGTATTTCTTTGGCATCAGCCCAAGATGGCGGCTGATCGGCCAGTCGGCGAAGCTCCTGCCGCAACGCTTCTAAGGACGCTTGCACCGGGTTCAGGTCAGAACGCACGCACATTTGGGTTTGAATGTCAGCCGCCTGACGCCGAACGCACGCGGCGGCGCTCTCGAGAGCCGCGGATTCCTGGCGAAGGAGTGCTGTCTGGACTTTAGCCCGCTTCACCGCGCGTTCATACGCCTTCACCGCAGTGCCGCTAATAACGGTAATTAGCGCCTGAAAAGCAGCCTCTCCGAGGCCGAACAGCGCCATGACGAG
>QHWT01000048.1:150723-175545 GCA_003222675.1 Acidobacteriota bacterium
CCGCGATACGTGAGTAGAAGAAGCCTTCTACGACGCCGAAGCCCACGGCGGCTGCCGCAGTCAGAAGGCGGCCAACACTCAGCTTGCGCGGCATTCCCAGGGCGGGTTCGTTGTGCAGACCCAACCAACCAAACAGAAGCCCGGTCGATGCTTCGATGAGTGTCAGAAACGAGGCGAATATGCGAAATAGGGGGATGCCAAAGAGAACGATCGCCGGAGGTACAATCGACAACTCGCGCAAAATTTGCCCTAACATCCCGGTGTTGACGATAATCAACACGAGCAGTACGCCGGCAAATATCGGAAGGAGAACTGCGGAAATCCGCCAGCGCACAAGTTGGCGTAAATCCAATTGGCCCTCTGCTCCCTGCGTCATTGGCTCGGCGGCGAGGGTGACCGGGGCCGTGTCTTTCGACGAGGCCAGGCGGGTTGCCAGATCGCCGGCATCGCGAAGAGCGATAGTTACTGCGGTGACTAGCCCCTCAACGGGCGCCAATCCTCGCAATGCAGTCGCTTGCCATCTGTTGAAGTGTGTGTCGTAGATGACCGAAAGGTTCTGCTCTTCTGCGAATTGCGCAGCTGCTTCTTGAATGCTTCGGTCTGCACTCCGCTTCCGGATTCTTAAATCAGACCAGAATTTCTGTGCCGCGCGGAACAACTGCTCGCGCGCGCTCTCGATAGCGGGCCAGATGAGATTAGCCGGGATAGACGCCACTACCCAGAGCAGCAAAAATGAAAGCGTCCAGACGGTGGCCCGCACCTGCCAAGGTCCGTTCGTAAACAGCCACTGAATGACCTGCATAGAGTTTCCCAAGAATCGCCATTACGCCGAGACAGACTTCGCCAGATAGGATCTCCGTACGAATCCCCATCACGACGCCGAACCAAATGCTGGTGAACAGAACCGACTATTTATATGCTCGCTCGCGCTTACGGATCGGTAGTTGCGAGAATGCCGTAGGCATCGCACGTGACGTCAGCCGCACACTTCTGTAATTCAGTCCGCGACCGCCGTGCACAACCTAAGCCTCGACACATGCCGCTGACTCAGGAGCGTTGATAGTTATGCGCTCCCCTGAAATTAGTCGTCTGTTTAGAAGATTACTGGCATGCCGGACGGCTCGGATCGCTCTCGGCTGAGCCAGTTGCGAATTACGTGCCGGGCGTGGCTCGGTTACTTCGTCCCGGTCGCTGTTGCGCGATCAGCCAACCGTATCGAGCTGGATAGTATTTGAAAGCACGAAATGGCGCAGATGTTAGTTTGTGGTTCAGCAGAAATGTGATGTCTCTGCTTTAGGGGCGGTCAATCACGACAATCGGATGCAGCTCAATGCAGTTGCTCGAGCGTCCCCGTTGGCCATGTACGAAGTCATAAAATCCGACGCCCCTCACCCGCACAGTTGTACCGACCAAATTCGAAACGGGGCGCCCATCCCTGAGAGTTTCGAACATCGCTTCTGCGGTCCGCAGTGTCGCGAAATGCGGAGAAATGACCGCACCCATACAGACGGTGTCCGCGAGCTCCGCCACAACGGTTGATCCCGGCGAGTTCAGATCTTCTATTGCAATGTGGTAATCCCGATCGTCCTGGTGGGCGATGAACGTAATGCGACCTACAATCTCAAAAACTCTGAACTCCTCCGCAAATGTGCGGGCCTCGGGCAATCCACTGCAATGCGTGGGGAAGGCATTTAAGTCCGCGATCGATATCGGCGTGGCGCTCAACACATTGACTTTGGCCGCATCTGGATCTGCAAGGGTCTTCACGAACCAGCGCTCGGTGCCACAGGCGAGCCCTGGGGATGGTGGTGGCGCAGTGGGAGTGTTGGGGGTACCCATAGTCCGACCGCAGCTAGTCGCAACTAGCAGCGCGAACGCGAGGAGCCAACGTAACCGCGCTATCGGCCGCCTCCGTTAACCGAGGAGAATCGGCCGAATGCGGGCGTAAAATTCTGTTCCGACTGGGAGATTGTTAACCCGTTACACAGCAGTCCCGGACAGACCCAGCACTTCACTCCTTGGTGGCTAGAACATGTGCCGCTGCGGTTTTGCGAGCAGCTGAACGCGCCATCATCGCAAATGGCGGTAACGGGTGGTGTTCCGTTCCCAATGCACGTCGCATTTGCGGGGATGGACGACGCATCACACGCGGGTCCGTTCGGTCCCGGATGCGGTGTAGGTGGTGTCGGACTCGGAGTCGGCGTGGGCGACGGAGAGGGCGACGACTGCCGGTGCATCGGGATGTCAGCCGTCATGTTCCCGCTGACCGTCACATCGCGTTCGGCGATGTCGTACCCGGCCTTCGTTGCCCGCAGTGTGAATCTGCCGGTGCCCAGCCCATTAACGCAGTACTGGCCGGAGTTGTCGCTCGTCGTTGAGAGCGAGGTGTCCTTTACTAAGACCGTTGCGCCGCCCACAGGCGCGCTCCCTGTGTCCTCCTTGACGGTTCCGCAGACGCTGAACGTAGTTGGCGTCGGCGAAGGTGGCGTTGCAGGTAACGCGGGAACGTTCTCGGATCTTGTGGCAACATTCGCCCCAACCGAATCGGTATAAGAAATCGACACCGCAATACTTGTCGCGTAGCCACGATCGGCCGGATCGTCCGTTAACGTCAGGCGCGCAGAGCTGACTGACGCGCCTGTGGCGACACTCGTCGTCCCGAATAGGTCACTCGGTTCAACCGTGGCGCTGCCGCGACCGTTAGGTGAAACGATACTGAATGCGCTGCTGGTAAGAGTCGCCGGCAACCCGCCCGTGTTTTGCACCGTCAGCCGGATGACATACTGATATCCGCTTCCGCTGCGGGATCCTTCGACGGTCATCTGGGTGACGGAAATCGAGGCTCTCGGTGCTGGCGTTGGCGCAGCGGGAGACGAGCCTCCGCCTCCACAACTGACGAATCCAAGCGCAATGGCTATTGCGATAACGAGTGCGCGAACGGTTCGGACCATTCCTCCTGCCGAACATCGCATCCTGTGCACGACCACGACGACTGTCAAGGTGTGCGGTTAAGGCGGACGAGTTTGAATCTGATCCATGATGGCGTCGAGCTTCTTCTCGATCGCGTCCAGCCGCGTGTGAACGTCAGCGATCTCGCTTCGATCCTGCTCGAAAAACAGGCTCGCGACCGTCGCCGTGAACACGCCAATGACACCGATGCCGGTGAGCATCAGCACAACCGCGATCAATCGTCCTTCTAACGTAACGGGCGACACATCCCCGTACCCGACCGTCGTCGCCGTGACGACCGCCCACCAGAGCGCATCGCCGAAAGAGCCAATCGCCTTATTCGAATCGGATTCGAAGATGAACACGCCCAAGGCGCCCAACAACACGACCGCCACCGCCACGAGGGCGGTGTAATGGAACTTGCGCCTCCCGAACAGACGCCTTCCGATCCGCAGCCCTATTCCGGCAACTGCTCCTGCACGTACGAGCCGCAGTAGGCGCAGAGCGCGCAGCACTCGCACGCTCCGCATCCCCTGCAGATATTCCGGAACGAGGAAGGGGGGCGAAATGACGATCAGCAGGAGATCGAACCAGGCACGTCGAAGGAATCGGGCCTGTCCTGCTGCGCTCCACCGAAGTAGGAATTCAGCGCAGAACGCGAGCCAGACGATCCAATTGACAATGTGTGCGCCTTCTCGCACCAGGGGATCGGTCGCCCGCTCTTCCAGCACCAAGGCAGGCACCACCAGCAGCGCAAGAATCGCAATCGGCCATTCCAATGCCCTGAGCGTTCGCTCCGAGATGCGCATCCCATCCCGATTCTACGTGAAGCGTCGGTCGCTGGTTGGGTCGAGGTCTTGACGGTCACTCCGACCAGACGCTATAAACCCGACGTCATGCCTCCTCTCACGTGTTTCACGGTCGCTGCCCTGCCCAAGCCGGGACTCCTCTCACGGCTAATCGGACAGAAACCGAAGGAGCACGGGTTTCTCGAGATTCAGAACCTGCTTGCAGAGCGACCGTTGGAGAGTCTGACCGCGGGGGATGTAGAGCAGGTGCTCTCCACCTACGAAATCAGCCGGCCTCAGGCGGCGCCGAGGCTGAAGGAGATGTATCGGATCGCTGTTTAGCATGTCGCAGAGGATGACGAGATGTCCGAGACAGATCGCGGCGCATTAAAGCATCTGCGTTATGTCCTGGCCTTAGATGACAGCGATGCGGATCACGCAGAGAACGAAGTACTGCGTGATCTCTTCCGCGCACGACTCAAGAGGGAGCTCGATGATGGGTTTCTCTCGGACGCAGAGAAGGCGCACCTTGAGGCGGTCGCGAAGAGCTTCGGCTTGGCTGACGCAATGCGCCAAGAGATCTACAAGGAGGAAGTGATCGCCGTTCTCCAGCAAGCCTTCAACGAAGCCGTGGCGGACCACCGCCTGACCGACGAGGAAGAGCGGCGCTTGATGAGAATGGGCGAGAACCTCGGTATGACGATTACCCATGACGCGGAGACTCAAACGAAAGTCGCTCGGTTTCGCCTCCTCGCCGAAATCGAGGCCGGAAGACTTCCAACGATTACCACGCCGCTCTTGCTGCAGCGCGGTGAAGTCTGCCACGCTGAACTGCCTTGTCGCCTCCATGAGAAGCGCACCGTGACCAACGTGATTCGTTACTCAGGACCGACCGGGCGTGTCCGCATCATGAAGGGCTTGTCATGGCGCTATGGAGCGATCAGCGTTAACCGCGTCACGAGCGAAGAACTGCGGCAGATCGACTCCGGCACGCTTTACATCACAAACAAGAGATTGCTGTTCAATGGGGCCGCGAAGAATCAGAACGTGCCGTTTAAGAAGATCGTCCAGTTCACTGCGTACAAAGATGGTCTGGAAATCGAGAAAGTGTCCGGGCGGGATCAATATTTTATCGGTAGCGGCGACATTGAATTGATTGGAGCAATCCTTGAATCGGCGTTGCGACTATCACGTGAATTGTGATGGAAGGCGAGTGTGCATTTAGAATCCCGAAGTCTCTTGAAGGGGGTCAGCGCGAGCTGTGCCAGCCGCGAGGAAGGAATAGCGTCCTAGACCTCCGCCCATGCTTCCTCCTTCAACTAACCGTACGGCGCCACGTGCCTTGCCCACGCGCAGCGCCAGAATCGTTCAACACGGGTTAATAAAGGACACGCGCGGCCGAGTTGCGCAGGCCGGAGGCTGGAAGGGTCTGAGAATCGCGAGTGTCAGGCGCACGCGTCCGAAGAAACGAGAGGCCGAATGTGAGCACTATGTCTGCGCTTCACTCCGGATGTGAAGAAGCCGCCGCAGCCGTCGCGCACGCCGCACGGCTCGCAGGCCGGCAGATACTCATTCTTCCAATCCGAAATCGACTTACGGCAATACGGCCACAGACGCTCGGGCACCGTGCACAACTGATGGTTGTAGATGGACACTTGCATGCCGCGACCGGCCAAAAACAATGTCGCTGTCTCGAGTTGCGCCTGATACTCCACCGGATCGATCCAAAGCGCCTCAAGATTAGGGACCGTGTAGCCGGTGATCTCAAGGCCCATCAACGCGATTTGCGAGGCGAACGTGAAGTTCCGATAAAGGAACTCAGCGAGCTGCGGTAGGCGTGCGTACGTGGTGCGATGGATCACCACGCGAATTTCGACCGGCACTCCAAACCGGCCGAGGTTGTGAAGGCCTCTCACTGTCTGCTCAAACGCGCCGCGGCACTGGACGACGTAATCGTGCTCGGCGGGGACATCGGAATAGAGCGGAATTCCGATCATCAGATCGGAATGCTGCACATCGGCGACGGCCTTCGCAAGGGCGTCATAGCAAAAGAGCCGACCATTGGAGAGCATATGAAGCGAGGTGGTCGGCAACGATGTCTTGCAGGCACGTAGAACCTCGAGCAGCCCTTCGCCAAGGAGAGTGGGCTCCCCGCCGGTGATCCCAAGTTCCTGCGCGCTGGGATGAATTAGGCGAATGAGTTTTAAGTGCTGATCGATGATGCCTGTTTCGTCCATTGCAATGATCGGTGGCGAATAGGGCGTTATGCGGGCTGTTCTTCCGATAGAGCGTACGGACATAGCCCTTCGGCTCAATGCGGACCACATCGCCATCTTCGAGATGGTCCACATCTACCGCAACGACTGTCGGTACATCCACATCCCGTTCGTCTGCCGGTTCGGCGCACAGCACGGCCGGATACCCGGCTGCGTCCCCGATGTCCCTCGCAGACCGCACCAACAGAACGTGATCGCCGCGCTCCAGCAACGGCACGCCTTCCGTCGTGATGCGCCCAATGATGGGCTCACCCCAGTCTCCACGCGCCGTGCCCCTCGTGGACAGCTTCATGCCTGCACTATCGGCTGTCCTGTTGCCCAAGAAACGAACAATGATTTTGTGAAGGTGTCGCCGTTCTTCAGCAACCCGAACAGATGCTCAAAGATCCCCATGTGCTTTCGACAAAACGCGCTCGTCGGACGGTGGCCAATCGGATCGCCTTGCGTGGCCCAGTTGAAGACTGGATCCGACCCGCAATACGGTGCATACACACAATCCGCACACCCAGGAATCGTTTCGATGCAGGAGGTGTCCACAATCGTGCGGGCGACGGCACCGCCGAACATCGCCTCATAGGAATCGGTGCGGACGTTTCCCAGCCGGAACGAAGTGTCGCCCATTTCTGCCAGCATCCGCGCCTCATCGGAGGCATACACATCGCCATCGTAGTTGTACGCCACCGCGCCGATGGCCGCTCCGGCGGGGCTTTGCAGATCGACATAACCAGTTGCGAAGGGAGTGAGAATCTTCTGAAGCAGGATCTGGGAGTAGACCTCCACGAACGGCGTTCCCTGACGATTCAGCTCGATGATGTGATCGAGAGCCGCGCGGTAAAACGAAAGGAACTGGTCTGTCTCATACGCAAGGACTCGCCGGCCCTTCACGGCAAAGCCGTAAGGGCTAATCGAACGCAAGAAAATCGCATCAAACCCTTGCCGCACGTATTCGCCCACGATCTCTCGTGGGTGCTGAAGACTCAGGGGCGTGGTCGTCATCAATGCTGAGACGCGATCGTGTCCGAGCACTGCTCTGGCTCGTTCGAGGTTCCTGATCGTGACTTCGTAACTGTCGCCTCCCGGTCGGGGCCGATTGGCGTTATGAATGAACGCGGGCCCATCCAGCGATGTGGAGAGGCAGATCGCGTGCGCCGCACAGAATTCGAGGATTTCGTCTGAAAGTGGCGAGAGATTCGTAGCGATCACGAACTCGATATCTCGCCCTTCTGCCTGGTTCCGTTCGTCGATGCGTTCGACGCACCAGCGAATCAGATCAAAATTGAGAAGGGACTCGCCGCCTTGGAATTCCACCTTCAAGGCTGGCGCCGGCGAGCCGAACAGGAGATCAATCGCCTTCGCGGCCGTCTCCCGACTCATATCAAATCGCGTCTTGTCCTGCGTCACTCGAGACACTTGGCAATACGGGCAGGAGTGATCGCACCGAAGCGTGACCACGAACATGTGCAGCTTCGTGAACCCGTCGAGGAAATCGCGTTTGGTCCGGTACTTCGTTGCGAGCAGTTCGAGCGGCAGCGTTGACGAACAGTCGGTTAGAAATTGTGCGGCTTGGAGCGAGCGGTACGCAGTAGCGGAAGGGGGGATGGTGCCTTCGACGAATTGGTCGAAGGCCCTTTCATCGAGGAAAAGGAACTCCCCTACCTCATTCGTCAGGAGGATCTCTCCATCGGGCCAACGCGCGAAGCGGAACGGAAGAATCTGATAGCCGCTCGGAGTCTGCGGCTGGTAGAACTCGGCCTGTTGGAAGAGAACTTTCATCCATCTTCTAGCGGCGCCGAGCGGCTCCGTCAGGATCGAGTCGGGGATCAGCGCCACTGGACGGATGCAGCAAGTTGCCTTCGGCAAATGCTTGGGCGGCAATGATCGCCCTGACATCTCCAAATCGCTCATTCAGGCGCTGCCGGAGCCGTTGATCGATCAGTTCGTTCGTGAACTCCCCAGCTACCGTTGAGAGGTCCACCCCTGAACTCTTCGGGCGCACGAAGACCCGGTAGCGATTCGGATCCTCAGGGGCGGTCTCGAGCCACACGAAATAGCGATCCGTGAATCTGTAGCCGGCCGCGAGAACCGCGTCCGATGGAAACAAGGCCTTCTCAACGGCAAGCACGACCGTCCCGTCCGATTCCCACAGCGACGGCGCACCCTGGTCTGGAGAGATTCCCGGAATCATGGGACCTTCTTGATGCTCACCGCGATTGTCTTCTTGGCGTCCGGCGACTGCTTCCACTGGATCTGCACCTTCTGACTAACCGCAAACGGGAGGGCGTTGTTGTTCTGCTCCATCGCCTCGTCAAGACGCATCTTTAGGCCTGATGATCCGAACACCTGCGTGTCATCACGATACGCAACGATGAAACGTGATTCCGAAATCGTCTGCTTTACGGTGACGGTCCTGGCCTCCTTATCGATGCGCTCAATGACGCCGGTGAACCACGGAAGGGCTGGTGTCTCAGGCGTCGGAGGAACGGCCTCAGCGGTTGGCGCGCCTGTCACGGGCTCTGACGTAGAAGTCACCGGCGGAGCCACCGGTCGCGGCGCTGCTGTGCCGCTGCTGCCTGAGTAATGTGAGGCGTGTGAACGGTGCGAGCCGTGGGACCGATGCTGAAGCATCTTATAGCTCACGCCGTCGGGCATCCTCAGGATCAGCTTCTTCGATTTCTGCGAGCGGTTGGCAAGAACCAGCTCAGTCGTTGGCGACTGCGCAGCTTGCTTGAGAGACGTGTCGGGCTTGGGTGCTGCGGTAGCGGTGGTCGCGCCCAGACTCGCAATAGCTCCGCCCTTCAACACCTTTCGCAACGTGCGTCGAACATCTTGTGAGCCGCGAAAGAAATCAGTCAAGTTACGCTTCAAGGCTTCTCCTCCTTCAAGCGACGTCAACACGTTTTGTGGAGACAATCGTGCCTGCGAGTTCGCAGGCTGTCAACGTGTGCGGTTAGAACACACGAGTTCGATCCTTAGCGAGAGTCGCATCCCGCTTCAGCTTCCCGAACCGCGGCGCGAACGAGAAACATGGTGCGAAAGCCCCGTGTTATGAGATGTCGCTAAAAGGTGGGAAGCGCCGGTGGCTGAATGCGATGATCGGATGCATATATCGCCTGTCCCAATCACCGCATCCTCCGGTTTTAGCGATGGAAGAACTCGCACTTCCGTGCTTGGCTACCGCTTCCGCCAGTCGACTGTCGATTCTTTTCACCGCGCCCTTATTCACCGAGTGCGACCACTTGATGACCCGCCCTGTACCAACCGCACCTAGCAGCACCTGGCCGTGCAGACCTTCCTATCACCGGTTCAGCGGCGCTGTGCGCACTTTGATTATTATGATTTGTTCAGCACGGCAGTAACATTGATGTTGTAGCACGTCCTAGACGTGGCGTTTATAGAGAAGCGACACTCACGACCAAAGAAGCCCCCGCTGGCACTGTAATCGTAGACTCCTCCGCAACTGGAGTCGGTATAGCTCCCATTTTCCGATTGAATTGCACCTGTGTTATCGATTGTCACCTGTCCGACGGGAATACTCATACCCTGGCACTGTCCATTCAGAACGAGTGGTGCCAGGCTCACTGTGGCGCCAGACTGGGTGACTACCGTCGAGGCCGGACACGTGAATGTTTGTTGTAGCTCCGGAAAACCGAACGTGGCGGTGCCGGAATAGCTTCCAGCTACGTTTGGTATCTTGGATGACGGTCCTGTCGGTGAGCCGCTACCCCCGCACGACACCACACCCATCAACGCAACGACGACTGCGAGTCTTCTCATCCGAACTCCCCCTTGGTTCGATATCTTGGCCGCGACCAGATCACCCGCGCCTATGAGCGTCCTTCGCGAACGTCAGGCGTAATTCAACGGTGAAAGAATTCCTTTTTGAGGTGCTTGGCTACCGCTTCCGCCATCGACTGGCGATTCTTCTCGCCGCGCCCTTTGTTAACTGAATAGGACCACTTGATGACGCCGCCCTGCACCAACTGTACGGAGGTATTGCCTTTGTCCTCGTTGCCCGCGCAGTAAGCGAACAGACAATTAACGAGTTTGGTTCCTCCACCCACTTTCTTCGTTTCGACCTGTGCTGCTTTCAGGGTGTACGTCGCACCATCTTCGTGATCCAACACCGCGACTGGCACGCCCTTTTTCACCATTGCCGCTGCGAGATAGACCTCGAAGCCATCGCCAGATGGAGGGATAAACAGCGTCGGCAGCTCCTGCTGCGCCCCGAGCGACGTAACAGACAAAACGAACGCAGCCGCGATTATTCCCAGTATCTTCATCGTGGGTCTCCCAGGGGTTTGATTGTGGGGAGTGAAACGATGCTACTCATAACTGAGCCGTAGGTCTAGTGTGAAAATTCGCGTATGGTACGTAGGTGCTAAGGCTGCGCCGTAACCGCACAGTGTGTGCGCCTCAACCCGCACGTTGAGACGAAGTGTTATCCTCTCAGTTAAGCGGACTTCGCACCGGTCGGAGTTCGAGGAACCGCAGCAGCTCTCGCGTGGCTGGACGCTCCATAAGGGCGGGAAGGCCGCCAAGTGTGCCGTCTGGTCACATCAGTTCGGCTGGAATTGCGGCTGACCGCTGGCGCTGAACTGCGCCAGTCGCAGGTTGTGCGGTCACACGAGGACCTCGTGGAGGTCTGTATGAGCTGGCGTGATGCGATGATCGCTAAAGGGGACACAACGCCACTCGCTCGACTAATTGCCTAAAAACAATGCTCAACGGTGAATCATGAGGTGGTCACGTAAGGAGCAACAGCCGCAAACGACCAATCAATGCTTTCTCACCGCTCGACGAATTCCGTCGAGGCAATCGTGGCAAAGAAGCCTGCCACGGATCTCTAACGGTCTGGCAGGAGTTCCCTCCGCAACTCGCCAGACGCGATTACAGTGGACGACTGTATGAATTACTTCAGGGCGACGCTGGCCGAATCGGATTCCGCACCAACAACACTCCTCGAGGGAGGCGGCCTCTGAAGGCGTGGCTTCTGCAATACAACTGCTGCAGACTGCGAGGCCGTCTCGGCCTCCCTCCACGAGCGATTCCACGTTCTCAAGGCCGCAGAAGGAACAGCTCACAGATTCATTGTCGCACAGCGCGAGCGCGCGTGGGGTACGGATTTACAGTGAGTTTCAGGAGTTTGTGTCTGAAGACGGGTTTACCTCCTACATTTCGTTGTTTCGGTCGTCGTCTTTCCAACGAAAAGCAATGATGGGTGTCGGCGCTGTGGAACACCGCGATCGGTCACGTGGCAGGGACTTCGGTTGCGGGCGCATACATCTCATTGGTATATGCCCACATCCTAAATTTCTGGCACGCTCGATATTACAACCGGCTTTCGTGGATCCGGAGCGATCTCTGCGCGTTACACCGCGGCATCCACAGTCGTGCTGGGCGCAGGCGACCTTTCCAACTGGGGAGGCGTCGGCAATATAGGTTCTGTCAGAGCACGATCAAAGTACTCGCGCTGCACCCTCTCAACATTCAAGTGCTTTAGCTCACGACCAACACGTTGATTGTCTGCATCGTGAGACTAGAACGTAGGTTATATCCCCTTGCCTGCTCGCCTGCATCTCGCGCGACTGCGAGAAACAGTTGCTATTTTGTCAACCGCGCAGCCAGTGACGTAGACCAACCATCAGAACTTCGAACGGCAATCATGCTATTCTCATAGGTGGCAGGGCGCGTCCGGTACATGACGCTCCACACGTTTAATCCTCCGTGCGCCTCGAGCAGAGCGTCCAAGATTTGGACAACCGTGCGATTCCGAAGTGTGATCGAGACGCGTCGGTCTGCCGCTGCGGGTGCGGGACGGTTCTGGATTACGGTAGTGACGCCATGTGGAACTGAGAAGCCCACGCCGCCGTGGCGTAGCGGATATTTCGGGTCGAATATTCGGTGAATCTGCACGAGCACATCCTCGGCGGTTGCGTCTTTGACACTGAACACCGGAACGCTCGTATTCAGGAAGTCTTCAACAGCAACTGCGCCACGAGGCCTCAGATGCACAACGGGCGCATCTGCAAGCCACTCGTATCGAGGATCCAGGCTCGTCAAGCGGGTTAGTGCGTCGGCTGCAGAACCAGCTGAGACATTGAGTCGTTGACCTCCGAGGTGTGGCCTCTGCCAAGGTACGGCTACGCCCTCGAAACCGATAAGTGTGCCGCTCTCGTCGGCTATTTGCGCGATCGCGAAAAGCGTGTCCGACGCTGTAAGCGTCGCTGCCGGAACTGAAAGGGCAACTGCCGAACGTGTCAAGGGTCGAACACTTGCTCTGTCGCTACTTGTGACCGAAGCAAGCGCGAGACCGGCTAATGCTAATGTGATCGCAGGAAAAGCTATCCACTTCATACAGGCCACCTTTCACAAGCGTAAACGATCACCATGTCGTGAAGCACAAACCACGTGTGTCCTGTCCCTCGAGGTTGTGCCGACATTCCAGCGGAGGCCCCAAAATTCTGTAGCCACGATCGGCCAGATAGGGTCCAACATATCCTAAGAAATCAATTGTTGGTGGAGATGCGCATTGGTGGGAGCACTCATCTAGTCCGTAAGTGTGCCTGTTTGTTCCTGGGTCGATCCCCAGATAATGGTACCTGCTCTCAAAATAGTCATAGCTTTGGAGGGCATCCTGTTCGACAGTCCCAGCTGAGGAGAACACACCGTGGCCGTGCCATTGCCCAGTATTCGTAGGGCCAGGCCCGACCGTACCATTCGCTGTTGCCGTAGCGGTCCAGCAGAAGCAGCCGCCCTGCGCAGTATTGTAAAGTGAGCCGTCTGGCGCGTAGAGTTCCAAGTAGATGGACATCGAAATCGGGAATGAGCTTCGATTCGTCATTCTTCCATTGAGGGAGATCGGCAGCGTAGGTATTGAGTTAGCTACGGGATCGCCATTCAAGAGATAGAGTTCAGAGTCGAAGTCCTGCGCACTCGCCGGTAAAGAGACAGCAGAGATACTCAAGCATAGAGCGACCACGAGCACTTTCATATAACACCTCCAGCGGCCGCGGCATATAACGTCGCGCATTTCTCAGCAGTGAGTGAATCGTTCATGATCAGCTATCAAGAAGGATCGATTGCTGAGGTCCGCGTATCAGGGCTCTGCAGGACAACGTAGACACACCCGAAATGTTGCAAGACTCGCCATAAGGGCAAGGATCTAAACTAACGACGCGCGGGGCGTCTGCGCCGAACAGGCCGCTGCGAACGGCTGCGGCGTGCAACGCGGATTCCTCTTCGCAAAATGTGCGCGCACCACAGTAAACTGGCATCGCTCGAGCCTCAAGATGCCGTCAATGCGCCAACCGATCGGAGGGGCAAAAGCAGTCTTCGTACCAATCGCAGCGACGTTCAAACCGTACGTGCCGCAATACAACAGGAACGATTAGGACAACAAGCGCTGCCGACTCGTGTTCTCACGCACAAAACAAATGGAGCCTTTGTGTGCAGTCTGTTGTTGTGAGTAAACGAGCGACAATATGGGTTGAATGCGCTTCGACAGAATAGGCCGATGATCAGCGTAACTCGAGCCTGGAGAGTGGCATTGTGATCCATGTCATTCTTTGTGACTTGAGCCAGGTGTGGGGACGCGTCTACAGCGTGATTATCTGCGATCGTACAAGAAGAACTCGCAGGTCGCGACTTCGGCGCGGACAGGCTGCGTTCCTTCTGCGAGTGCCGATGTCGGTCGATACAGACGTTCACGCCCAACACGAACGCCGCCAGTTGTGTATTTGCACGTTCTGCCGCTGTGCTGCTCACGCGGAACACGGCACCTGCATTATCGGTGTCGAGTGAAAAGGCCACTTTGGAGTAAAGTCGCTGTTACTAATGATCATTGCATGTGCGGCTCGAAACCGACGCGGCGAAATGTGAAGCAGTTTAGCGAAATCCCGATCTAACTCGCCCCCGTGGTGGTAGCCAGCGGTGATGGCAACATGCGAAATCGCAGCGGATGTTTCGGTGAGCTTCGCCGCTGCTGTGAGAACCCGAAGCGCAGATAAATATTCGCTGAATCGGTATCCGGCTGTTCGGTACCAAGTACTCAGACGTGCTTCGGAAATTCCGAAGACTAGTGAGATCTTGGATAGTGAGATCGCCGCGTCGGAGTAATGCAGAAGCAAAATACCAAAGGCGCGACGCAATTCAGCGTCCGTTCCGCCAAGGCTTTGTTCAGTTATTGCACTGGACACCGTTCGGCACTTCTCGATGCGCCGGCCTACGGCCGCGAGAAGCGCCACGCAACAAGGAGTAAGGTCTTCCGGGAGTGGAACTGGAAAGGCCCGGACGGAAGCGCACGCTGTCGCGACTACTTCGGTCGCGTTTATCGGCGGAATGACTGCTCCGGCGACTATCTGGCACTGTCGAGTAAACCGAAATACTGCGTCACGTACAAGTTCGGTCGGCGGAACACAGGGCCCGCGGTGAAGGGGGGCTATAAGGCGGTGATAGTCGCTGCACATCGGTCCAAATCCACCAATGGTGTGATGCAATATCTCACCAATTGACCCGGACTCGCTGGGCAGACCGCGATTCGTTTGATGGATTAGTCCACTATATCTGTGGCCTGCCGAACGAATACGCCCTTGGCGCCTTAGCAATCATCGTGCCGTAATGCTTGTCCAGTCATGCATGTCGGTTAAAGATCGGCCGTCCAGTCTATTGAACCCGGCACCACAACAGTTCAGGTCCAAGGGTGCACAGTCGCTACTGAATGTTATGAATGCAGGGTGTTCATAACTCAGGCACACCGTGCGAATAGCGTGCGAATACAGGTGGGTGCCACCGCTTTATCACCGACGCGTGGTGGGAGCACATGGTGGGAGCATCACGAGTTCATGCGCATGAACGTTGCGCTGACTATCCGCAGAAATGAGATCGAAGATTCTGAGAAATCGCAGTTCAGGCCCGGTTTTTTTGAGAAATCTGCGTTTGGGCCCCCGCCCGAACGGTCTCTCGAAGTCTCTAAAAAAGCTGAGGAAATTTCGCCTCGACTCGCAGGTGTGGGAGCAGCGGTGGGAGCACTCTGGACTGACATTGCAGCCGCGTACCACGTCCCAGGGCTCGATCAGTCGATAACCGGAGTTCCGGTAGTGGGTCCATTTCAATTTAGCAGCCCGACTATCTCGGCAATGGACCAAACGTGATTGGCGACGCCAGCTTCCATCGCTGGCGTCACACGCAGGGTTTGATGCACGCGACCGAAGTTGTAATACATGAAGTAGAGTGCCACGGCTGCGGCGTGGTTTTCGACCTTTTTTGAGAAGGCATTCGTCAACCGCGTGAACCGGCGCATGGACATGCGCATCGTAAGGTTCTGGCGTTCGACGTACGACCTCGAAATGTGCTTCGGGTTCGGGTCGCCAGCAATCGTCTCCACCTTGCAGCCAAGGCAGATCGCTGGGCTGTAACGCTTCTCCGGGTTCGGCTCGTTCCCGTAAATCTTCTGAAGCGTGGCATAGTCGATGTCCGCGCCGAACGCCGCTTCGACCGCTTCCAAGTACGGCCTATGGCCATCGGTGGTGAGTTGTACGCGTCCGCGCAACCGACCTGCCACATCCTGCATGAACTCGTGCGCGGACTCCGCATCGCGCGAGCCGACCAGCCACGAAGCAATCAGCTTGGTATCTGCATCGATAGCTGCCCACGTCCACACTGAGCCGAGCCCTTGTTCGCGTTTCTCTGCGCTTAGGTTATTGTCCTTCCCCGCGACGAAGCTCCAAATTTCGTCACATTGGAGCCGCTTGCAGGGCAGGTCCCGCAGCGTACCGTCCTGATACTTTGTGCAGGCTGATCCGAGTTCAAGCAGCAACCGGGAGATAGCGTTTTTTGAAACACCAGTCATGCGGACAGTCGAACGGATAGAGCACCCTTCGACCAGCCCCGAAACGACCGCAACTCGCTTCGCCGTGCTCAACCTATTCATACGGACCATTATGCTTGAACTATCTGGGTATGTCAACCCTTATACGGTATAATAGACGCCACAAGATGTGGTGGTCGCCAACTTTTCTGCGCCGAGCCGGTTATTATATACTCGATACGGTATAATGAGAACTCGGAATGACCTGTCGTCAGGGTGGGCCGCATGGGAGCTGGTCTACAGGGATGCCAGCGGCGATTACACCGTGACGCCGTTCTCTGACACCTTGGCGAACGGGAGCGACCAGCTCGCAGCGTTGAACAGGATGAGCATGGTTGATGAAATGGGATGGCCTAAAGCCATGCAACTAAAGATCGGCAAGCGGAAAGGGAAAAGACGGATTGTCAAAAAGGACGAGCACATCTACCTCCTCAAATGCACTCCCAAATGCTGGAGGCTTTACTTTTATGTCCGCAAACGACAGTTCATCTACGTCCATGCAGTCTGCAAAAAGGGCGACGCCGAAGATCCGAGCGATGGGCGCATCGCAAGAGAGTGCTATGACGGGAGAGCCCGTTGCCAGATCCAGCCCTTCGTCTACCCGTCTAACTAAGCTGTACGAGACTCCGGAGTTTAGACTTGCTTGGCAGAACTCTGTTCGGCACCAGATTTCGCGGCACCTCTTGTATCTGCGCCGGTTTAGAAAGTACAGCCAGGCTAAGGTCGCCACGCGAATAAAAAGCAGCCAGTCTGCGGTGGCACGAATCGAAGCCGGAGAGGAAAACGCCACCGAAGATACGATCGAACGCATGGTGACGGCGCTGGAGGGACGCTTCTTGGTCTCCATCGCTCCAAAGGAGCTGCACTTTCCGTGGGTGCCGCATCCGTGGTGGGAACTACTCGGCGGTGGAATCGCCGCTGGAACGCCGTTGACCTACAACGGCACGGTAGCTGCTGACGATGGGCGGGGAACACTGCGCGTGATCGCTGGATGGACCGGGAAAACATCATCAGTGCCCATTGCAATTTCAAGCACTAAGCCGACGCTTATCGGAGGCAATCAACCGAATGGCTAAAAAATCAGTGCCACGCCACAAAGATCCGACAGCAAATGCCGATATCGCCGCTCTGTCGCCCAACGACAGCAACGACAACGAGCCAAAGATCGCCCGCGCCAATATGGAGCGCAAAACAGTCGTAGCGGAGAACTACATGTCTGTTTATGCAAACGATATTCAGTTGCAGACGACGCCGTGGGACGTGCGTCTGATACTCGGTCGAATTATCGACTTGCCGACTGCAAATGATCCCTCAGCGACAATCCGACAGCTGGCAGAGGTCCACATGTCGCCTCAGATGGCTAAAAAGTTGACACTTTTGCTAATTGGGCAGTTACAGATTTACGAGAAGCAGATGGGCCAAATTCCGCAACCGACCGATTAGCGAGCTTTCTTTCCCCAGCGGATATTCGCTGCATTGGACGCTATTTGGCGCCGTCGCTGCGGCGACAACGCTCGTGCTCTCGCTGCTCCCCCTTTTGGGCCACCGATTTTTCCCCCAGCAACAGCAGACGCCTTCTTGCCAGTGTCTGGCTTAGAAATCGGAGACCCGTCCAAGTGCTCGCCTATAGCCTCCTCAACGACGCGCCGCGCCACGGCCGTAAAATCGTGCGATTTAGTGTGGGGCGTGTGCTTGGCCATACGCCGATTGTCGCACGAACGGCGTCAACGCTCAGCTCGGGCGGTTTTTTAAATGGACCCACTACCGGAGTTCCTCTGTTCAGCAGAAGACAGGCAGCACCCCTGCAAAGCCTCAGGAGCTTGTGGCCGCAAGGTCGTGGAGGTTCAAAATCCTCTCTTCAGCATCAGCCGTAAGTGACCATCCTACAGCAACTTACTGATAATCTTGCCGCTCCGATCGGCGTGCGCTTAGCGCGGCCGTTTGGGCGATTTGGGGAAACTTTGGACAAATCTCCCGCGCCATTCGTGTAGTAGGATGCGCCCGCTTGTCAATCAGCAAGCGGATGACGATCTCCGTGTCAGATCCGTGGACGGCCGCTGGCGTACTGCTAGGAGCCAGTCCGAGTAATCGCCGTGATGATCACATTCGCGCGTGCTGCGGGCCCACGACATGTGTCGTCGCACTCGGCGAGCGCCACGGCGCGCTCGATCACCCGTTCGAGCTCGCGCACGTTGCCGGAGCACGTATCTGCCATCACACCAGCGACGGCAGCGCATGATTCCACGAACCGACGGGCTGCTCCACCGCCTGGCGTCAGTACCCCCCATGTCCCGGGCAGCTCACGCCGAGACCGGCTTGCCCTCCCCGATCCGTGAGGGCCATGGCGGTAACGAGCGGCGGAGCTACTTCGCTCCTGCCTTTCGCAGGTAGGCGACAATTTTCTTGCGCTCGTTTGTGTTGTCCTTATAGAAATTATCCTGAGCGAACGACAACGGCGTGTCACCTTTCGCGGTACGAGCGGTAACCGAAGCCCCTCGCATAAGGAGTAGCTGCACCATCTCCACAGTTGACCACCCCCCGCCCAATGAAGCGGCCAACGTCCGATCTTGTCGGTGTCACGCACCTTCACGTCTGCGCCCGCATCCAGAAGCGCCTTCGCACACTCGACGCAATCGGTGCCAGCCGCGAGGCTCAGAAGCGAGACCCCGTTTCCGTTCTTCGCCCGTGCGGTCGCCTTCTCCGTCGCAACGACCGCGCGGATTGCGGCGATGTCCTTCTTTTCGATCGCCTGCTCGAGGCGAGCCTGTGCCGAGCCACCCTGGGCCACGGTGATAATCAATGCGCCGACCAACAGGAGTACCATCGGCACTTACCTCGATATCGGCTATGTACTTCCCGGTCGTCAGCTTTCGGCATCGGCAAGTATTCTGAGATTCGTGAGACCGAATTCACTCACTTCTTCTCAACGATCTGCCTCGGCTCTCGCACGATGATCTCTGGCGTCCCGCGAAACTCCTAGATCTTTCCGGTCACACAGATGTTCTTGTTCTTGAACTGCTCTTCCGCAGGAGGGCTGAACTTTGCACGATCATCTTCGAAGATCACGACCGTGAAGAGCTGCCGTGGGTAGGGTTTATCGAGATTCAAAAACGTCGGCTTGCGGTTGCTGTTGCTCGCGTAACGGGCGCTCTTCACGGTGCCGCAGACGGTTGCCTCTTTGCCGATGAAGCTCTTCGCTTCTGTGGCGGTGAAGTTCGACAACTGAAATGAGAGAACGAGTGCAGGAGCAATATCATCATGTGACGCATTTTGCGACCAGACGTCACAGTCGTCAAGGCAGGCCGTCATGTCTGCAGACGCGCCTTCAGACTCTCCGGCCAGCCGGTGAGTTGTCCTTCGAATGGCGGAGCAACGCTCAGCCATTGCAGCGTGAACGGATCTGTGCAATCGTGTGTCGGGTCACCGGACGATCCCTCATATGGACCTTCGCACCTTCATTGCTGCTTTAGTGGCCAGTCTCGCCTGGCCCTTGACAGCCCTAATCGGGCTGTTATTGGTTCGCAAGATTATCGCCAGCTTGGTTCCGCTTGTCCGGACTCTTAAGTACAGCGACATTGAAGTGAGCTTCGGACGTGAGGTGACCGAGACACGCAATGCAGCGGATGCTGCAGCTATCAAACCAGTGTCAGAAACGTCCCGACCGCAACGCTGGGACGATCTGATTCGTCTCGCTTCCGTTCGACCTCGTAGTGCTATTCGCAACGCCTGGCGCCATATCGAAGAAACTCTCGCTCGCGAAGCGAAGGCACGCAACCTGCAAATCGCCGATGGGGTCTGGTCGATGCCGATGGTCCTCGGCTCGATCCTGCTCAATGCCGGTGTCATCTCGGACGCGCAGTATAGCCTTCTAAATCGACTACGTCGGCTCGTGACTGAAGCGGAGCGCGCGCCGGTGGACAGCTTGAGCGCTGATGACGCGGCAGATTTCGTCACGCTGGCACTACGGCTGGCAGAATCGATCGGAGAAGGACCTGGAGTATAGGCCACGTCAGACGGAGGTGTGCGACTGCTCTGACCCAGTGCCCAAGTGCCCTATGCTTTTCTTCTCTCTGCTAGATCAACATGAGCAGGATTTCATTATTTAGAAGACTCAGTAGAAATCCTTGGGTCACTTAGGTCAGATGGGACAGGGACTCGGCCGATGCCTGCGCGAGGCCGATCCTCCAGTGGCCGTCGGGTAATCCACTCCGGCACAACTTGCACAACTGCCGAATATTCAGAGGTTTACGCCCCAGGCACTCTACCCTGCCGTGTAGACGGGCATTGACTCCGTTTGGCTGAGCAGGCACACTGCTCCCATCCCTCAGAGACTGTCTATGTCTATGAACGTGCTGCGCGCCGTATCCCTCGGATTCTGTCTGGCGGTCGTTCTGCCCTCGAACGCAATGGCACAGGGCACCCTGATCCCGCCGAATTCGAAAGTGTTCCTTCAGCACATCGACGGCTTCGGCACCGATCTGCTGGCGGCCCTTATCGGCGCCAATGTTCCCGTCGTGATAGTGACCGATCGGATGGACGCTGACCTCGAGATCGGTGGCCGAAAGCAGCAGCGAAACCGGAGCGCTTCGTATGCGTCAGACTTGATCGACGAAGCGACTATCACGATCACCGATATTCACACAGCAACTGTTATTGATGCGTTTACGTTAACCGCCGCCACTCGCGACAAGTTGGCCCGCGCCTGTGCCAACCGTCTGAATGACAGGATTGCCATTCCGAAGCCCACAGAGGCGCCGCGTGTGTCGACGCCGGCGCCGTCGGAAGCGGAGCCCGTTCAATCCTCGCCATCGCCCGCAACGATTCAACCCTCCTCCCCACCTGCAGCGGCTAATTCGATCCGCCTCTTCGTACAGGGCGACTTCAATCGTCTGGCGGACTTCACTGAAACACTGCGCGCCAACCTGCACGCCCTGGGGATGCCCATTCGAGTCGTGCAACGCGGAGAGGAGTACGACTACAACATCATCTTCGCCTTAGACGACACGAATGCCAGTGCGGCGGCACTCGATCGCCAAGGCGTCCTTGTCGCCTCTGTGATCGATTCAGGGTTTCGCGCCAAAGGGGTGTCCGAAGGGGCCGCGAGAAAGCTCGCGAAGCGGATGGCGTCGTTCAAGCGAGACTGATAGTCCGATCGCTACCTGACCGCCTCCGTCGACGAAGACAACAAATTCGAGAGCGGTGCAGCGGATTCAGCGCGCCCATAGCGCCATCCGCGAAACTGCTTGAGCTGCAAACGGTGTCAGCAGCCAGGCCCTGTGTATCCCTTGGATGGGACCTCGACCTCGACGTACTTGTCACCCACCGCCTTCCGAACGATTTGCGTCTCATCATTGAAAGCGTACGCCTCCTCAGAGCCATCCCGAGGCAGAGACTTCGGCCGCACACCGTGAAGTGCCTTGGGTAACAACTCTCGGCCTAGACCCATCGCCTTCTCTTTCGACCACATCTCCGGAGCAGCCGGCCCAGCACTCCATCGACACGTTCCCCTTCGGATCGGTTTTGAAGATCGGCGATGCCGCCCGATATCGCTTGGCGTAGTCTGCAGTGCTAGCCTTGGCCTCAGCCAACAGCTCACAAGGTTCGCCACTGGATTTCGCAGTCACAGCGAACGCCATCATCACGACGGTAGAAAGAACCATCGCAGTCCGCATATCCAACTCGTTACGCCTTTCAAGCGGAGCGATCAAAGCACTGAGCCGATGAGTCGACTTCGGAGCTAAGGCTCCTGTTTTTCGTACACCGCAAGATATGTGATGGTCGGCGCGCCGATACCGAGACAACCAGGCTGCGATACTTGAAAGACGGAATGGAGTCGATAGCCCTCACTCGCCTGCTGACTGAAACGATCGGCGAGTTTCGGCAGGTCCTTGGTCGCGAACTGAGCGCCAATCGGTTCGATCTTGTACTTCACAAATCCTCCTCAATATTGAGATCCTGTGGAAGGTCGAAGCCGCCGTGACTGGGACGGCACCGCAACAGCCGTCCAACGGTTGCCCACAAGCCGCGACCGAGACCCCGTTTCCGAAGCGCCAATTCCGCGTAGCGGGAGCAGCTCGGCTCGAACACACAGCGTTGGCCAAGGTGCGGCGCAATTTGGCGGCGGTACCAGCGGATCAGTTGGATGGCATGGGCGAGCCAGAAGGGACGCGCCGGAATGCTGAGCGCATCTATCGCCGCGTCCAGCGGCGTCGTGCCCGCAAATCCGCGCAACACCGATGGCGCAAGTGACTCATCGACGGCGAGCTCGATGACGACACCGGAGACTTCTACGATTCGACCTGCCTTCATGCGGGCGCCGATCCCATTAAAAGGACGCGCGAAACTCCGATCGGGAGACCGTGGGTGCCGCCAGCTAACGCTCACAGTTGCCTAGCATGGTTAAGTGTTATACCGCTAAACTCACCCGCCATGACATCAGAGCCCATCCTCGCCATCGCTCGAATCTGACGTGTCGACGGCAGTGCCGTCGGGTCTACCATAATGCAATATGCGATTCAGTAAGAGCGCCGGCACATAAAATTTCCTCGGCACAAGCACCGACTCCGTCACTTCATACGGCAGCACGACAGCCTCGGGCAACTCGAACTCGAACGCCGCAGCGCCCCAACCAGAGTTCCATCTTCTGTTCTGCAACCGAATGCCGGGCGGCGCCGCCTTCTCCTGCGAGTATGACGAAGGCGGATCGGGATCGCGAAATCCTTCTCTCCTGATACGTGCAATATCGGGTTCGTACCCGCAGTGATAGAGCTTCAGCGTCTCCCGGCGGCGCTTGAACCGCGGCAATGGACTTGCGACCTCGATGTAGTCCTCGGCCCATTTTAGCCATTCTGCGAGCGGTGACTCCGGCGGCACCTCGCCGATCGCCTCGCGAAGAGCGGCCAGGAATCTGCGGCGATTCTCATTCTGAAGCCAGTATTCGACGAGCTGATCGAACCGCTGCCGCTTCGCGATTTCATGGCGCTCCCAGTTCTCCTCCTCCTTCCGCCGCTGCTCTGCCTTGCGACGTTCTTCCTCCTCCCGCTCACGCTCGGCGCGTCTCGCCTTCTCATTGAGCGCTCGGCCGATCAGATTTTCGATGAAGACGTTCAGCGAATCTTCAAGGCGGCGCTTCTTCCCATCAGCCGTCGCCTTTGTCATCGAATATTCGTCGCCAATCCGGAAAGCCAATTCGCCGCTCGGTTTCAACACATAAGGATTCACCGTCATGCCCTGCCGCCGCTGCCGATGTTCATCCTCTGTCAGCTCTCGAACCGTTTGTCGGCTGTGTTCCTTCAGAGACACGCGAAAGGGCTCACCCAGCACAGTGATGAACGTTTTGCCATCTTTAACGCTCATCGTGTGCCCGCGTTTCTCGAGCGCCAGAAGGAGCGCCTGGAAAATCTGCATGGCACGGCCGATCGACGCCTTCGAGACGCGAACGTCAGCGCACCCGGCTGGAGTGTGGACAATCCCGTCTCGATCCGCTGG
Source organism: Acidobacteriota bacterium (assembly GCA_003222675.1). Taxonomy (GTDB): domain Bacteria; phylum Acidobacteriota; class Vicinamibacteria; order Vicinamibacterales; family 2-12-FULL-66-21; genus QHWT01. The sequence goes on from QHWT01000048.1 coordinate 174,090, forward strand.
CCGACTCCGCAGCTCCTTCGAAGCATCTTTGATGAGGGAGTGTGTGAGGCGGGCGTTCTGATCAACCACGATGAAGTTCACTGGATCGCGCTCAAAGGCGATCTCCGGCGGAAGCGAAGGGGCCTCAAGCGCTGCAGTCGGTTCGGCCTTCTGCTGGCCCTCGATCGTGATGAGGGACGGTTGCCCCGCCGCGAGCGGGGGCAGCGGCTCCTGCTTGACGCGCTTCCCTGCCGCCGTCTTCGCCCACCAGCCTCTCGGCGGTACGGGAATGTTGTGTCGGGCGCAGAGCTTTCCGAGGCCGCGCTCGGAGATGTCGTAGCGGGCGGCAACTTTATTCGTCGGTTCGGTCCATACGAAGGCGTAAAGTTCATCTCGAGTGAGCGTCTTCATGGAGGCGAATCGTAGCAGGCCAGAAGCATCACGGGAGCCGCCGAAGAAGCCGTTCTGCCCCGCGAGAGATGCGCTGTTACCTCATCTGCGCGGTCAATGATTGGAGCAATAATGGCGGGAGCCCCCAGGCTGGAGGTCACATGATCGCTCGACGATTCTCATTCGCCTTTCTGATTGCCGGTGCGTTAACGTTCGCCGTTTCAACATTCGCGCAGAAGCCCGCGAGTGCGCCGAAGAAGGCGACTGCGCAATGCAACGACAACACGTATTCGACTGCGAAGACGGAACAGGGTGCATGCTCCAGACATGGAGGCGTGAAGACGTGGTGGGGAGCGACAGGCGCAGCGCCAGCGCCTAACGCGCCTGCGTCCAAATCTCCGAGTGCTCCGAAGACTGCAGGCGCCTCCCCGCCCAAAGGCGCAACGGGTCAGTGCACGGACGGCACCTACACGCGAGCAAAGACGCAGCAAGGAGCGTGCTCGCGTCATGGAGGGGTGGAGACGTGGTATGGCGCGAATGAAACGACTGCAACTTCCCCGCCTCCCGCCGCGACACCCAAGAGCACTCCGGCTCCTGCACCAGCGCCTCAAGGCCAACCGAAGGCAGCACCGAAATCCTCAGCGGCTGGTGCTCCCGAGGGCGCGACGGCGAAATGCAAGGACGGCACGTACTCCCACGCCAAGGGTCATTCGGGCGCGTGCTCGCATCATGGCGGTGTGGCGGAGTGGTACAAATAACGAGGTCCCGCGCTGTGAGGGCGGAGCACTTCCTTCGCCGGGCAGCTTCGATTCATTTACACGGCCTGGAGGTGCGCTCCCTGAGTGCGACGGCTATGGCGACAGTCTGACGACGCGGATTGGATTGATTAACTCACAACGCATCCAGGCCGTCGCACGGCTTCGGCATGTTGTCTGCGTCTGCGCCCGCCAAGGGTTCGGGCAGCGATTTTGAGCGGTCGCTCGCCGGGCGCTCCCCTTCGTGCATGACGAGACCAGCCCTGGAGGCATATCCGGCAGTACGGACGTGGGTGCATTCACTCCTCTCTAGTAAGAATCTGCGCAAGCGT
>QHWT01000048.1:175573-176050 GCA_003222675.1 Acidobacteriota bacterium
TCTCGACGACGAAGTGGATGTCGCGCATTCGGTTCTGCTGCAATTGATGTGAACAAACCCGCGGACCTTCCTTTTGTGCAAAATCGAAAATGGAGCCTTTCCAACGGGCACAAGAGACATTCTGCTTGCGTCCGGCCGCGCGAGATCCCAGAATCGCTGGCTTCAGGAGGAACGGCCAGATGGATCTCAATGTGATTTGTATCCCGGTTCTCGGCGCGACTCGCGTGTGGCTCCGATGTTCACCGCTACCGCGCCAGGGCGAGTTTGAGCCGAATGCCTGGCCTCATCACCCCTGCGAGGACCAGCACAACGGCTGGTGGAAGAAAAATGTGACATCTCTCGGTCTTGCGACTGGCACATACGAATACGAATTCGTGATTGATCGGGCCGATGGAACATCGATCATTTCCGCCGACCCTTATGCTGAGGAGATCACGCGCTTCTCCGGTTACCGTGGAATCATCCACATCCACAATG
>QHWT01000029.1 GCA_003222675.1 Acidobacteriota bacterium
GTGATCGTCGAGTGTGGGGTGGCCCATGGAGGAGCGCTGATGCTCTATGCGTCGATCCTCGACCTGCTGGGCAAGGGCCGCGTCATCGGCGTCGACAACGAGATCCGAAAGTACAACCGGCTCGCTCTGCAGAGCCATCCACTCAGCCGGCGCTACTCGCTCATCGAAGGCAGCTCGGTGGAACGCGAGACCCTGGACATCGTGAAGGGCATGATCCAGCCTGACGACCGCGTCATGGTTGCACTCGACTCCAATCACACCAAGGGTCACGTCGCCAAGGAGCTGGACCTGTACGGCCCGCTGGTCACGCCTGACAGCTACATGGTCGTGTTCGACGGCGTGATGGAGATCCTTACCGACGCTCCCAATGGCCAGCCGGGATGGACCACAGACAACCCGTGGCATGCGGTGCGCGAGTTCCTCGACAAGCATCCGGAGTTCGAGATGGACAGCTATTACAACCGGCTCACAAGTAAGCCGGGGGCAAGTGAGACCGCGCGTGGTCCACGTCATCCACTCCTCGGCTTTCGGCGGCGGGCCCAACATGCTGACCCTGCTGGTCACGAATCTGCGCGACCAGTTCGACATGCAGGTGATCTCAGACGGACAGGGCGACATGCCGGCGAGGCTCAAGAAGCTTTCGATTCCGATGCACCGAATGGCCCTTACCACCAAGTGGTCGTTCACCGGGCATATCCCGCAGCTGGGCCGGTTGATGCGCTCGCTGAAACCCGACCTCGTGCACCTTCACGGGCAATTTGCGGGTTCGCTGGGCCAGCTCGCCCTGACGGTTGCCGCCAGGCCACCCAGCCTGTACACGGTCCAGTGGCCGTCTTACCTGGACGACAGCGGACCCTGGTCCCGGCTCCGCAACCATTCCGCGGAGCGATTGAGCTGTGGCGCTGCGAGCGCCGTGGTGGCGATCTCCGAGTACGACCGCCGCGAGCTCATCGCGCGCAAGCTTTGCGACCCCGGCAAGCTGAGCGTCATTCCCAACGCTTACTACATCGATGGAGACTGGGGCGGTCCGGCAGGTGCGGGACCGCGGAAGCTGATCGGCTTCGTCGGCCGGCTCGTGGATCAAAAAGGATGCGAGTTCTTGATCCGCGCCGCTCCCCGCGTGATCGCAGTCCATCGCGACGTGCGATTCCTCATCATCGGCGACGGCCCAGAGCGTGCTCGGCTCGAAGCGCTTGCCCGCGAGACTGGAGCCGCCGGCGCCGTCGAGTTCGCCGGCTACCGATCAGACCCCTCGACGCTGATGCAGACGATGGCGGTCCTGGCCGTGCCGTCCGTGTACGAGCCACTCGGCATGGTCGCCATCGAGGCCATGGCCTGCGGCGTGCCGGTGGTCGCTTCCGCCGTCGGCGGGCTGCCCGAGGTCGTGGAGAACGGGAACACGGGCATCCTGGTACCGCCCAGGGACCCGGAGGCCCTGGCGGCCGCCCTCATCCGGCTGCTCGATTCACCTCAGAGAGCGCGACAGATGGGCTCGAAAGGCAGGGAGCGTGCCACGCGCGAGTTCAGCCCGAAGGTCATTGGCGAGCGCTACGCGGATCTCTACCGCCGCCTGGCGGCGAGCACCTCCTCGTAAACCACGGCGGTCTGCTCAGCAGTCCTGACCCACGAGTAGCGATCCCGCGACTCGGCGGCGGCGGCCGCCATCTCCTTCCGGAAGCCCGGCTCGCTCGCGATCCGATCCAGCAGGCCGGCCAGGCCGGCCACGTCCGCTGGGTCGAACAGCCGGCCCGCGGCTCCCAGGACCTCGGGTATCGACTGACGGTCGGCAGCCAGGATGGGCGCGCCCGCCGCCATGCCCTCGACCAGCGGCAGGCCGAAACCCTCGCCATGTGAGGGGAGAACAATGCAGAGCGCGCTCCAGTAGAGGGCGCGCAGCGTGGAGTCCGGTACGAAGCCCGTGAAGTCGACCGAATCCCCCACCCCCAGTGCGCGGGCCTGCTCGCGCAGATTGGCGCCATAGCCCTCCCGATCCGAGCCCGCGAGCACGAGCCTCACACCTCCCTTCGGCAGTGCGGAGGTCGCGAATGCGTGCAGCAGCGTGCCGAGATTCTTCATCGGGGACAGGATGCCCACCGAAAGCACGTATGGCTTGCCGTGCGCGATGGCGGTGGCTGCTTCACGGTCAGCGGGCGACGGCTCTTCGCGAAAGTAGGGATCGGCGGCCAGCGGGATCACCGAGACCTTGCCCTTTGCAGATCGGAGATGTCGCTCGATCTCTGCGCGCGAGAACTCCGAATCCGTGATCACGCGATCCGCCGCCCGCACGGACAGCGGCGTCTGCAGAGCGAGGTCAATCCAGCGCAGGACGGTGCGGCCACGCAGCCACTCGCGTGCGTGCGTGTAGACGTTCATGTCGTGGATCGTCACCACCTTGGGTCCACGCCAGCGCAGCGGCAGGAAGAAGCCCATCGAATGGAAGAGGTCCACACCATCCCGTCGCAGCTGCGGCACCAGCTTCACCTGGATGCGCAACGCGTTGGGGCGTCCCGGTATCACTGTGGCGCGCACGTTGGGTGAGCTCGCCAGTGAGCCCAGCGCCTCCGTTTCTGCAAGTTTGCGCAGGTAGAGAACGAACCTCCAGTCGGGTCTCACCTCGAGCAGGTGAGTCAGCAGCTGAAGGGCGTAGACGCGAGTCCCTCCAGAGCTCGACGCGACCACGCTTGCGTCGACGCCGACGGTGAGACTCATGCTTCAGCGCCCGCGGCGTCGAGATGGTGGTGGATGGACCCGAAGCTATCATTTCTCACGAATGAAGGTCGTCATCCTGGCGGGCGGCCTGGGTACCCGCCTGGCCGAGGAAACCGAGATCAGGCCCAAGCCGATGGTGGAGATCGGCGGCCACCCAATCCTGTGGCACATCATGAAGCACTACGCCCGCCACGGATTCCACGAGTTTGTCATCGCGCTTGGCTACAAGGGCGAGGAGGTAAAGCGGTTCTTCCTCGACTACAACCGCTTGAAAGCGAGCATCACGGTTGAGCTCTCGACGGGAAGCACCAACTTTCACGAGGCCACGCCCGACAACTGGACGGTGCACCTCATCGACACCGGCCTCCAAACGCTGACGGGAGGTCGCGTGAAGAGGCTGCAGCCATGGCTCGAGGGCGAGCCGTTCATGCTGACGTACGGCGACGGTGTGAGCGATGTGGACCTCGGCGCGTTGCTGCGCCTTCACCGCACCAGCGGCCGTCTGGCGACGGTCACCGCGGTGCGGCCCCCGGCTCGGTTTGGCGGCCTCATCTTCGACGGGGACCTCGTCGCCGACTTCACAGAGAAGCCGCAGATCGGCGAAGGCTGGATCAACGGCGGCTTCATGGTCCTCGAGCCCGGCGTGTTCGATTACATCGAAGGCGACGACGTGAGCTTCGAGGTCGACGTCCTCAACCGCCTGGCGAACGACCGCCAGCTCGCGGCCTACAAGCACGACCAGTTCTGGCAATGCATGGACACGCTGCGTGACCTTCGGTTGCTCGAAAGCCTCTGGAAGTCCGGCGAAGCACCCTGGAAGACCTGGTAAGGCGACCTTGAAGGTTCTCCTGACGGGCCACCACGGCTACATCGGGTCGGTCATGGCGCGACACCTGGTCGAGCGGGGTCACGAGGTGACCGGGCTCGACAGCTTTCTGTATCGCGACTGCACGTTCGAGGGACCAGAGGCCGAGATCCCGGCCGTCTGGAAGGACATCCGTGACGTCGAGCGTCGGGATCTCGCCGGATTCGACGCGATCGTTCATCTGGCCGCGCTCTGCAACGACCCGCTTGGAGACCTCAACGAGGCCTGGACTTATCAGATCAACCACGAGGCTTCGGTGCGTCTCGCACGACTGGCGAAGGAGGCCGGAGCGCGGCGTTTTCTTTACGCGTCTTCTTGCAGCATGTACGGAGCCGCATCCGGTGACGACCTGCTCGACGAGCACGCTGAGCTGAAGCCCCTGACGGCCTACGCGATCTCGAAGGTGCGCACCGAGGAAGACCTTCACGCATTGGCTGCCACCGACTTCAGCCCGGTGTACATGCGCAACGCGACCGCCTACGGAGCCTCGCCCCGACTGCGTGCCGACGTGGTCCTCAACAACCTCGTGTGCTGGGCCTACACGACGGGCAAGGTTCGGATCATGAGCGATGGCACGCCGTGGCGGCCGATTGTTCACATCGAGGACATCGCGCAAGCTTTCGGCCTGGTGCTTGCGGCGCCAGTCGAAAGCACGCATGACCAGGCCTACAACATCGGCGCGAACGGCCAGAACTACCAGGTCAAGGAGCTCGCGGATGTGGTGCGGGCAGTGGTGCCCAGGTGTGAGATCGAGTACAGCGGGCAGGCCGCGCCCGACCCACGTAACTACCGGGTTGACTTCTCCAAATTTGCGGCGGCGTTTCCTGCCTTTCGTCCACGATGGGACGCCAAGAGCGGTGCTCGCCAGCTGTATGAGGCGTGCCGGCGCGTCGGCCTGACGCTGGATGAGTTCAATGGACAGAAGTACATCCGGCTGAACCGGCTGCGCCGGCTCATCGAGGACAGGCAGGTCGACGAAAGCCTGCGGTGGCGGGCGGCGTGACCTACGACGAGCTGAAGCTCAAAGGCGCCTACGTGATCGGCCTGGAGCTCAAAGAGGACAGCCGGGGCTTCTTCGCGCGCACCTGGGACAAGAACGAGTTCGCCGCCCATGGCCTGGAGCCCAAGGTCGTCCAGTGCAATGTCTCGTACAACCCGCGACGCGGGACTGTGCGCGGGATGCACTACCAGCTTCCTCCGCACGAGGAGGTGAAGCTCGTGCGATGCACGCGCGGTTCGATCCTCGATGTGATAGTGGACGTGCGGCCCGACTCACCCACGCATCTGCGGTGGGCCGGCGTCGAGCTCACCTCACAGAACCGGCTGATGATGTACGTGCCGCGCGGCTTCGCCCACGGCTATCAGAGCCTCGTTGACGACACCGAGGTGACCTACCAGGTCTCCGAGTTCTATCACCCCGAGTCGGAGGGCCGGCTGCTCTGGAACGACCCGGCAGTAGGCATCGACTGGCCGATCAAGGTCGTGGTCATATCGGAGAAGGACCGCACCGCTCCCCCACTCCCCACGCGCACATGAGGACCCTCGTCACGGGCGGTGGCGGATTCGTCGGGTCACACGTGGTGAGGAATCTCCTGGATCACGGCGCAGAGGTGGCTGTGATCCTGCGCACAGGCACCAGCCATCCGCGCCTGGACGGAATCACCGATCGACTCACCGTCATCGACGGCGAGCTTGGTGCAGCCGGGACCTGGAGGGAAGCCCTCGCGGACTGGCGTCCGGACGCCTGCATCCACACCGCCTGGTACGCCGAGCCCGGCAAGTACCTCGACTCAGACTTGAACCTCGCCGGCCTTCGCTTCAGCCTCGAGCTGCTCGAGCTGCTCGCCAGAGCCGGATGCAAGCACCTGGTCATGACCGGCACGTGCTTCGAGTACGACACAAGCCTCGGCTTTCTACAAGAAGATGGGCCGGCAAGGCCGCTCACGCTGTACGCGGCCTGCAAGCATGCGCTCAGCGTGGTGGCGCGACAGAGGGCGGCCCAGCTCGGCGTGAGCTTCGCCTGGGGCCGCATCTTCTACCTCTACGGACCCTTCGAGGACCCGAGACGTGTCGTCCCAGCGCTGATGCTGGCGGCGATCAAGGGCCAGGAGTTCCTGGCCACGAAGGGCGACCAGGTGCGCGACTACATGCACGTGGCCGATGTCGCAGCAGGCCTGTGCGCGCTGGCGGAGAAGGGTTGCGACGGCGTCTTCAACGTCTGCTCAGGCGAACCCGTCACGATGGCGCGACTCATCCTCACCGCGGGCGAGATCATGGGCCGGAGCGAACTGATCCGGCTCGGCGCAAGGCCGCCTGCTCAGTTCGATCCGCCCTTCATCGCCGGGGACAACCGCCGGCTCCGCGAGGCGACCGGATGGGCGCCGGTTTTCGACCTGGAGTCCGGCCTGCGTGAGACCGCCGGCTGGTGGCGCGCCCACGCGAAGGCCGGCGCGACCGCCGGCAATTGATGGAAATCAGCCCCTGACCACACTCTCCAAGAACGTCGTCTTCAACCTGGTCGGCCAGGGCCTGGTCCTGGCGCTGAGCTTCATCGCGGTCCGCTACATCTTCCGGCTGCTCGGCGCTGATGTGTTCGGGATCATTACTTCGATGTCGAGCGCGCTTACGTCACCAGGCTCATCCAGACCTTCTCTCTCGTCTACTGGGCTCTCGGCGCCGTCATCCTCGTGGTCGTCTTTGCCGGCGCGCCGTTGCTGGTCCGCTACTGGATCAACCTGACCACCATCGACGCGGAAACCGCAGCGAACATGATTCGCATTCTGTCGATCGGCACGATGGTCGCTCTGCCGCGCGCGTTGTACACGAGCCTCTTCCGGGGTCGCCAGCGGATGGCGATCAACAACACCATCGACGTCGGCATCGCGGCGATCCAGCAGATAGGCATCCTCCTGGTGCTTCAGCTCGGAGGTGGCGTATTCGCCGTCGCCTTATCTATCTCTGCGGTGATGTTCGCCGGGGTCGTCATCTACATCGTGATCGCGGCCAGGATGTTCGGACCCC
>QHWT01000049.1:0-105256 GCA_003222675.1 Acidobacteriota bacterium
CTGATTCACGCGCGCAATGCGTCCGAGTGGACCGGACCCACAGGCAACAACACGTGGCTGCTCCCGGGCCGCGCGCCGGCGCTCGTCGATGCGGGCGTCGGTCACCCCGAGCATCTCGCGGACCTCGAACGCGCGCTCGGTGGAGCGGCGCTCGCACGCGTGTTCATCACGCACGGACATCAGGATCACGTCGCGGGGCTGCCGGCGCTCGGTGCAAGATGGCCGGAGCTGGAGGTGATCGACGGAGCATTTCTTCCGCCTTCAGGCGGAAGTTTCGCGGCTGGAGACACGATGCTGCGCGTGATCGCCACTCCCGGGCACGCGCCCGATCACCTCTGCTTCTTTGACGAGCAGTCGGGAGATCTCTATTGCGGTGATCTCGCGCGGCTGGGCGGCAGCGTCGTGATCCCGGCCAGCAAGGGAGGCAACCTGCGCGAGTATCTCGCCTCGCTGGAGGCCGTCCGCGCGTTGCACCCGCGGCGGCTGCTGCCGGGCCACGGACCGATCGTCGACGATCCGACTGGGTTGATCGATGAATACGTCGCGCACCGGGAAATGCGCGATCGGCAGATCCTCGAGGCGATCGCGTCAGGCGCGCGGACGCCCGAGCAGATCGCCGAGCGCGTTTATCCCGAGCTGTCGCCGACGCTGAAGCGCGCGGCCGCGGATACTGTGGAGGCGCATCTGCGGAAGCTGCGGGAAGAACGTCGGGTCAGATAGAGGCCGCGGAGGGATCTACTCAGAGGCCACGGAAGCCACAGAGAATTTCTTTCTAATTTTAAGGTCTCCGTGACCTCTCTATGCAGGCTGGAACCCCGGCGGAATATCGGGCGACCGCTCGGGCTTCTTCGCGGCCTTCGGCAGCGCGTCGCGGACGACCTGCTCCAGCTCCTCGAGATACGCGACGAACCGAGCGCGGCCGTCGGTGCTCAGACGATAGAGGGTCTGCGGGCGGCCGCCTTCGGATCCGCGCCATGCCTCGACCAGTCCGGCATCCTGCAGCACGTCGATGTGACGGCTCAGATTTCCGTCCGTCAGCGCGCAGAGCCGCTTCAATTCGGTGAACAGCACGCCTTCCGGCCGCGTGACGAGCGACGTCATGATCCCGAGCCGTGCCTTCTCGTGCAGCACGCGATCGAGGCCCTCGTACGCGTAACGCCCGGGCTCGTCCTTGTGCGATGTTTTCCGCGCCATCAGTCTCGCTCCAGATTCCACCAGAGGACGCCCGCCGCGAGCAGCTGGCCCACGCCGAACGTGCCGCCAACCCACCATCCGTTCAAGACTCCCGGACCGCGCGCGATCCACAGCAGCGTGAATCCCGCGGCATAGTAGAACAACGCGACGTAGCCGCTCGCGCGCGGCAGATACGGGCGCGAGGCAAACGTCCCGATCCCGAAGCAGATCGCCCAGAGGCCAGGCAGCAGCGGCACCAGTGCGGCGCTCAGGTGCGCGAAGCACACCGAGATTGCCGCACCCGCGGCGACACTCGGGAGGAACTGCCCGACGACCTGGCGCGTCCGCCTTCTTCCAGCGGCCTCGTCGCGCACCACGTAGTTGTGGATGATCTCGCTCGCGCCGACGAAGCCGGCCGACAGCGCTATCGCGCCCCAGTAGATCACGAAGCCGATCGGATCCGCCACGCCGAGCGCGCGCGGCTGCAGCCACGCCGCCACGAGGCCGATCAGTCCCGACGCCGCGACCGGCAGCGAGCGATAGCCGCGGTAGACCTCACCCTTGGCGATCTGTGCATGGATTTCTTCGATCTGATCCAGCGCGCGGCCGACATCCACCGAACTACTTTGCGTCAGAGAGTCGCGTCTGTCAACTTTCGCACGCAGAGAAGGTTCCACGTTCCAGAGTTCCCCGGGTTCCCAGTTCGTGTTCTTCGGGTTCCAGTCGTTCGTGGTTCTCGGTTCCAATGGACGCAGCCCACCCGACACAGAACGAAGACACGCGAAGGAGAACCGAGAACCGAGAACCGAGAACCGAGAACCGCGAGAACCAGAACCTGAGGAACGTTGGAACCGTGGAACCCGGAACCCACTCAGAGTACGCTGTAAAGATGGACAAAGGGTTCGCGAACCCACAGTTGCTGACGGTGCCGCAGGATCTCGCCGCTGCGATCGAAAAGAATGCGAAGCTGCTCATCCTCGACCTCCGTCCTGCCGAAGACTTTGCGGCCGGGCACATCCCGGGCGCCGTTCATCTCGATCTCTGGGGCGTGTCGCTCATCGACACCGATCCGGCGCCGCTGAAGGCATTCATGTGGATGATCGACCACGTGCTCGTGTTTCGCGGTGTGGACGGTGAGACGCCGATCGTCGTGTACGACGAGCAGTCGGGGATCCGCGCGGCGCGCGCGTTCTGGTTCCTCGAGTACTTCGGGCATCCGCGCGTGCAGATGCTGGACGGCGGGTTCAACGCGTGGGTGCGCGCCGGACTGCCCGTCACGCGCGATGCCGCGGCGCCGCCGAAGAGCACGTGGAGCGGCACGCCGCAACCCTCGCGCATCGCGTCGTGGCGCGACGTGAAGGACCGCCTGAACAGCCGCGACGCCGTGATTCTCGACACGCGGACCGACGGCGAGTACTACGGCACTACCGTTCGCGCGAAGCGCGGCGGCGCGATCCCCGGCGCCGTGCACATCGAATGGACCCGCAATCTCACACCCGCGGGAGACTTCAAGCCCGCTTCGGAGCTTCGCGCGATGTACGAATCCGCCGGCGTCACGCCCGACAAAGAGGTCGTGAGCTATTGCCAGGGGGGCTACCGTGCCGCGCACGGCTACCTTGCGCTGCGGCTGCTCGGCTATCCACGCGTGCGCAACTACACAGGATCGTGGAAAGAGTGGGGCGATCGAGAGGACCTGCCGATTGACGTGCCGCGTCCGGAGTAAGTCGCGCGCCCTGCGATTTCGTTCGCGTCACGGATCTTTGCTTGCCGCGATCATTGCGGTGTGATGGGCGGGACGTGCCGGTCCCTTGTGATCCGCGTGGGGTCTCGTTTCACAATCTCGGCAACGCGCACTGTCAGGCAACGATTTCTCGCAGAGGTCGCAAAGCACGCGGAGCGTTTGTTGCGGGCGTACACAATCGCTGCGTCCGTCTTGGTGCCTGAGTGGTGAAACGTTAACCAGTTGAAGTTCTCTGCGAGCTCTGAGCCTCTGCGTGACTACGTCCCTCCACGATCCTCTTCTTCGAAAACGCAGTACAATCCACCGGTTATGAACAACGTGATCGACTTCATCAACACGCATCGCGACCGCTATGTCGACGAGCTGAAACAGTACCTCGCGATCCCGAGCATCAGCGCCCTGCCCGAGCACAAGGCGGACGTGCGGCGCACGGCCGAATGGTCGACCGAGGAGATGCGGCGGATTGGACTGCAGAACGTGCGCCTGATCGAGACACCGGGGTTTCCCGTGGTGTACGGCGACTGGCTTGGTGCGCAGGGGGCGCCGACGATCCTCTTCTACGGGCACTACGACGTGCAGCCGGTCGATCCCCTCGAGCTGTGGGAGTCTCCGCCATTCGAGGCGACCGTCCGTGACGGCGAGATCTACGCGCGCGGCGCGGCCGACGACAAGGGACAGGTGTTCATGCACTTCAAGGCGATCGAAGCGCACCTGAAGCAGAACGGCCGGCTGCCGGTGAATATGAAAATCATTCTCGAGGGAGAAGAGGAAGTCGGGTCGGCAAACCTCGACAACTTCGTGAAGGATCATCGCGACGAGCTGAAGGCCGACGTGGTCGTCATCTCCGATTCGCCGATGTTCGACCGCGGTATTCCGTCGATCTGCTACGGCCTCCGAGGCCTCGTGTACTTCCAGATCGATCTGCGCGGCACGAAGAGCGATCTCCACTCCGGATCGTTCGGCGGCGCGGTGGCCAATCCGGCGTTCGTCCTCGCGAACGTCCTCGCGCAGATGAAGGATCGCGGCGGCCACGTCAAGATTCCAGGCTTCTACGATGACGTGCGCGAGCTGCGTGAGGAGGAGCGCGACCAGTGGAAGCGACTCCCGTTCAACGAGAAGCGCTACGCGAAGGAGCTCGGCGCGCCGCGGTTGTTCGGCGAAACCGGCTACTCGACGCTCGAGCGCGTGTGGGCGCGGCCGACCTTCGAGGTCAACGGCATCCTCTCGGGCTTCACCGGCGAAGGCGCGAAGACGGTGATTCCCGCCGTCGCCATGGCGAAGGTGAGCATGCGGCTCGTGCCGAACCAGGATCCGGACAAGATCGCGCAGCTCTTCGAGGATCACATAAAGAAGGTGGCGCCGAAGACCGTCGACGTGAAGGTGACGCGCATGCACGGCGGGAAGCCGTGGATGACCGAGTTCGACAACAAGTTCGTACAGGCCGCGGGACGTGCGATTGAAAAGGGCTTCGGCAAGACGCCCGTGTTCAACCGCGAAGGGGGATCGATTCCGGTCGTCGCGACGTTCCAAGAGATTCTCGGGCTGCCGTCAGTGCTGTTCGGTGTCGGACTGCCCGACGAGAACGCCCACGCGCCAAACGAGAAGCTCGATCTTGGAAACTTCCACGGCGGGATCATCGCGTCCGCCTATTTGTACGACGAGGTGGCGAAGGGATAGCTGATGCCGATGCGCGAAGTGCGAGGCGCGAAGCCCGAAGCCCCTGAAGCCCGAAGCCCCTAAAGCCCGAAGCCCCTGAAGCCTGAAGCCCCTGAAGCCTGAAGCCCGGAGCCCGAAGCCTATTTCAGTCCCAGCGCCGCTCGGACCCGGCGATCGCGGGTCAACTCTTCCAGGCCGGGCCGCCCGAGGAAAGGCGTGCACAGCGCGTAGCGCGCACGGCAGGCGACGAGCGCGCCGGCCGCCACTTTCGTTCGCCCGAGCGCGGCGTTCACGACGATAACGGCGTAGTACCAGTCTTCGTTGCGGTCGGGCTGTGACCCGAGCGTCGCGAGCACGCGATCGGCATCCGCCGTCCGCCCGAGCCGCGCATACGCGTAGCCGAGATCCGTCAGCAGGTACGGCGCCTGCCCCGCGATACGGACGGCGGCCTCGAGCTCGGCGGCCGCATTCACGTAGTCGCCCAGGTCGAGATGGACCAGCGCGAATTGACGATGACCCTCGGCGAACTCCGGGTACAGCGAGACCAGCAGCCGCAGTTGCTCGCGCGCCTCCGGCAGCCGGCCCGCGACGCGGTAAATGCTCCCCGCATCCGAGGCGACCGACTTCGACAGCGGATCGACGGCTCGCGCGCGCTCGATTTCCGCGATCGCCGCCTCGTGGCGTCCCTGCCCGTTCAGCGCCAGCGCATACCACTGACGCGCGGCCGCGTTGTTCGGATCGCGATCGATCGCCGCGCGGAACTGCTTGAACGCCTCGAGGACGTCCTCGTCCGCCTCGTAGGTGATATAGCCCAGGACCGCGTACGGCATCGACAGGCGTTCGTCGAGCCTGAGCGCTTCGTTCGCGGCTTGCCGCGCGCGCGCGTAGGAGTCGCGATGCGGAAGGACGGCGAACGCGCCCAGCAGGATGTAGGTCTCGGCGAGCCCCGCGTGCGCGGGCGCATACGTCGCGTCCTGCTCGATGGCCCGATCGAACAGGTCGCGCGCCGCGCGCAGTCCGTCGGGCGTGCGCTTGTTCACCTGGTAGCGTCCCTGCAGGAACAGATCGTAGGCGCGCGCATCAACCGCCCGCACACCGGGCCGCCTCATCGTCCTCTCCAGCGCGGCGATGACGGCGCGGCCCAGGCCGTCCTGCATCTCCGGGACGCGTGCCTCCTCCTGTTCGAGCGTGCGGCGCCACATGTTCTGATCGGTCCGCGGATCGATGAGCCGCGCGTCGATCTTGACCAGCCCGTCGTGCCGCCGCACCGACCCTTCGATGACGGCATCCACGTTCAGCTCGCGCGCGATGTCCGCCAGCGGCTTCTGGTGATCCCGGTAGTACATCGATGACGTGCGCGAGATCACGCGCAGCGACGACACGTCCGACAGATCCTGGATCAGCTCGTCGACGATCCCGTCGGCGACGTATCGTCCGCGATCGTCGCCCGACAGATCCTCGAACGGCAGGACCGCGATCGACGAGACGTTGACGCGCGGCGTCGCGAATCGGAGGACGCGCCAGCCGCCCGCCGCGATGACTGCGGCGAGCGACACCGCGATCGCGGCCGCCACGACGCTGCGGCGTCCTGGCCGCTGTGACGTGAGCGACGTCGCGGCCTCCCCGCGCAACGCCGCTTCGAGCGCCCCCGCGGTAGGGAACCGCTCGTTCGGCTCCGGTTCCATCGCACGCTCGATCACCGCGACGAAGCTGACGGGGAGCTCCGGGCGCAGATCGCGGAGGTGACGGCGCGGCACGCTTCCGCTGCGCAGATCGTCGAGCCGCGTGGCGGCGAACGGATACGTGCCGGTGACGAGATAGAAGAGCAGCACGCCGATGCTGTACACATCGGAGCGGACGGTGGCCGCGTGCCCCGCGATCACCTCCGGCGCCATGTACATCGGCGTCCCGGCCAGCGCCGCCCTCGTCTGCAGCGCGGCGGCGATGCGATCTTCGCCGGCGCCGAGATCCATGACGACGATCCGCCCGCCGACCTCGCGCATCACGTTCTGCGCCTTGATGTCGCGGTGGAGCAGCCCCGCCCTGTGCACCGCCGCGACCGATCGGCACACGTCGATGCCGATGAGCGTCGCTTCCTGCGCGCCGAAGGGACCCTGGTCGCGGAGGATGCGCGCGAGCGTGCGCCCCTGGATGAATTCCATCCACAGCCCCACGCGCCCATCAAAGCGTTCCACGCCGTACACGGACACGAAGTTCGGATGGCGAACGCGCGCGAGCGATCGCCCTTCCTGGATCGCCTCCGCCTCGTCGTGCAGCAGCTTCAGCGCCACCTCGCGGTCGAGGCTCTCGTCCCACGCGCGGAACACCTCGCCGAACGATCCGCGGCCGAGCGGCTCGAGGATCCGCAGCCGCCCCCAGCGCGAAGGATGCTGCGGCGCCGGTTCGGCCGGATCGGCGGCGCCGGCGGAGCCGTGCAGCACCGCGACGTCGTGCAGAACGCGAAGATTTTTGATCGCGGATCTGAGGCCGTCGTTCCCGGCCGACGATTCCTCGGCGGCCCAGTCGATCGAGCGTCCTTCGAGGATGAGCGCGGCGAGCGATTCGAGGCGATCGCGATCAGGCTCGTGACTCATGACTCACGCTTCATGCTGGCTCATGCCGCCGCCGGCTTGGGCCCTGGGCCACCCGGAGCCTTGGGCCCCGCGTCTTGAGCCCGACGTCTGAGCTCTGTCGAAGGGCCCATCGCTTCGGCAAGGCGCACCAGCGCGCGCGCGACCGCGACGCGCGCCGCATCGCGCGACGGCTTCTCGAAAATCGACGCGAGCTCGTCGTTCGTGTAGCCCATCTCGACGCGCGCAACGATCATCTCGCGATCCTCGTCGGCGAGCGACGTCAGGCCGGCTTCGTAGCGGTCCGTCATCTCGCGGCCGATCGCCTGCTCGAGCGGCGACGGGCCGTCGTGGACGTGGTCCTCCGGAATCGTCATGATGGCCGGCCGCCGGGCCGCGCGGCGGAACTGGCTGCGGACGCGATTGAGCACGGCCTGCCGCAGGTACGCCTGCAGCGCACCGTCGTGCCGGTGCTCGAAGCCATCGAGGTGCTTGAGGGAATCAATGAGGGTGTCGTGCACCAGGTCTTCGGTGTCGCCGCCGTCACGCGCCCAGACGGGCACGCGGCCGCTGGCCCACCGGCGCAACCGAGGCAGGTAGCGGGCAATCAGCGCGTCGAGCGCCTGTACATCTCCCGCCCTCGCGCGCGCGAGCAGCGTAGCCGAACCGTGTTCGACAAACGAGTGTTCCAACCTCCGCTCTCCCTCCTATACGCGGAGGTTGCCCGCTATAGCGCAACGCGCGACGGCCGGCCCGTCACCGGCGTCACACCGAGAGCTGCGGCGGGCAAGCCCTGGCAAGGTGGCTCATTCTAACCTGTTCGCTTTTCCATCCGGCGGCGTTTTAGGGAAGAGGAGGACGTGCGTACGCACGCTCACCATGCCGCACACACACAAACTGACCCCACGTGAGCGTGAAATCGTGCGCGGTATTACGCGGGGCCATTCGAACCGGGAAATTGCCTCGGAGCTCGGGATTTCCGAGCAGACCGTCAAGAATCAGCTCACGATAGTCTTCCAGAAGCTGCACACCAAGAACCGCCTGGAGCTGGCGGTCTACGCGCTGCGCCACGGCCTGCACGTTTGAACGCGGAAAAAATCTCGCCCATAGGTACCGAGGTACCTTCAGAGCCGCGCGCCGGCCGGGTATATTAGTCGTTCAACCTTCAATTCTTGCGCAACACGCTTCGGTCTGAGCCTGGCCGGGGAGCACTGTGGTTCGAGGTGCGAGGCCGGAGGTCTGGGGTCCGAGGGGCGAGATCCGAGGGCCGGGATCCGAGGGCCGAGGGCCGAGGTGCGGTAGACCGAGGTTTTAGTTGTTCCTTCGACCCTTCGACCCTTCGATTGAATGGCACCACGCTCTCGAATCCCATGAAATGGCTTCAGCACGAAATGTCTTCCTGATTGATGAAAAAGATCCGGATCGGGACTAAAGTACCTTTCCCCCGGTGGCATGACCGGGTATAGTAACCCGCCTCGTTTTTCCTTCTCAGTCTGTGGTTTAGCCCCCGCCCCCAGCCGGTGGGCCTTGCGCTCGGGGGCTCTATGTTCGTCTTCGGTCGACGTGTCGTTCCGATCGTTCTTCTGTCCGCTGCCACGCTGTTCTCCACTCCCGGCACTGCGCGCTCGCAGGTATCCGATGCGCCGATGCGGTTCCGTGCCGTGGATCTGGGGCTCCCGGAAAACGACGGCATAGGGGTGATGGCTCTGAACCGTCGTGGCCAGATTGCGGCATACACGTACTCCGCCGGGAGCGGCACGTACAGTTGCTGGCTGTACGACAACGGAGTGTTGACGAACCTCGGGTCCCTTGGCGGCCAGGTGTGCGTGCCCATGGCGATGAACGACTCCGGACAAGTCGTCGGCCACGCGACGACGCCTGAGGGCTACGACCATCCGTTTATCTATTCGAACGGTCGGATGACGGACATCGGAGTGCTGAGCGGCGCAAGCAGCTTCGATGACACTGGCTTTGCGTGGGCCATCAATTCGTCCGGCGCGGTCGTCGGACAATCATCGGCTGCAGGCGGAACGCACGCCTTCGTCTACCAAGACGGCGCTCTCCGCGACATCGATCCGGCGGCGCTGGTCAGCGTCGGGCTGGGAATCAATGATGCGGGGCAGGTGACGGGATGGAGGATCCTGCCGGGTGGCAGCCAGACAGCGTACCGATACCAGGACGGAATCTTCGAAGACATCATTGCTGCAGGAGCGCAAGCGACCTTTGGCCGTCTGATCAACGCAGCCGGAGACGTTGCCGGCGCGGTCAATACGGCGGCCCAACAGCACGCGTTTCTCTTCACAGAAGGTGCGCTGCGCGACGTGGGCACGTTGGGCGGTCCGAACAGCTTTCCCTATGCCATCAACGATCGCACGCAGATCGCGGGTTCCGCGACCGTATCCGAGAGCACGTTCCACGCCATGGTTGCACGAGGTGGCGCGCTGTTCGATCTCGGGTCTCTGGCCGCTCCGCCCAACGACTTGAGCCAGGCGCGATCCATCAACAATTCAGGGCACGTTGTCGGCTGGACGGCAACACCGGACGGGACCGCGGGCTTTTTCAGCACCGGCACGGGGCTGCATGATTTGAGGGCGCTGCTCACGCCCGATTCACTCGTTGGCATCACGGATGCCTTGTGGATCAACGACGCGGGACAGATCGCGGCGATGGGCGTTGTGGATGGACGCCCGCACGCGTTTCTGCTTTCGCCGGCGTCCGTCCTGACCGAGCTCGCCGTTGCGCCGGCGGTGGTGCGCTACGGCACCCCTCCGCAACTCAGCGCAACGCTCACGTCGGGTTCCGCGCCGTTGGCGCAGAAGACGATTACGTTCGCGATCGATGGCGTGAGCGCAGGCAGTGCGACCACCGACGACAACGGCGTTGCGCAAATGATGGTGACGAGCCAGACGACGAGCCGGGGCGATCACATCGTCTCTGCCTCGTTCGCAGCCGACGCGCAGTATGCGTCGTCATCGAGCAGCGCCATTCTCACGGTTCTGAAGGCGCACGCACGCCTCGTCGTCACCGGCGGTGCGTTCACCTACGATGGTCAGCCGCACGGCGCCGTGGTCACTGCGACGGGCGTGCTCGGCGAGACGCTGACCGAGGGCCTGTTGATTTCGTACTTCGGCAACGCGAACCTCGTCGCTGCCGCTCCGGTCGGGGCGGGGACATACTCAGCGAACGTGCAATTCTCCGGCGACAACAACTACGAGCCGGACACGGCCAGCGCGGTGATCACCGTGTCGAGAGCGCAGCTGACGGTCACGGCGAATGACGCAACCAGGCTCCTGGGCGCGCCGAATCCCGCGTTTGCGGCCTCGTACAGCGGATTCGTTCCGGGTGAGACGCCGGCGGTCCTCGGTGGTTCGGCCGCGTTCGCGACACCCGGCACGATGACGAGCCCCGTTGGCACATATCCGATCACGCCATCAGGACTCTCGTCGCCGAACTACGACATCCGGTATGCGGATGGTACGCTGACGATTACCTATCAGGTCTGCGTGCGATTCGATCAAACAAAGGCCGCGCGGGCGGGCCGCACGATTCCCATCAAACTCGATCTGTGCACCGCGGCCGGCATCGGATCGTCGTCGCCATCCGTCGCATTGAAGACCAGGACACTTCTCCAGTTGTCCGGCGCCGCCACGACCGACGTGCAGGACGCGGGCGACGCGAATCCTGACAGCGACTTCCGCTATGTCGGTCCGGGCTACGTCTTCAATCTGCAGACGACCGGGCTCACGACCGGCACGTGGAATCTCGTGTTCACCGTCACCGGCGATCCGCTCGAGCACGCGGTCGCCTTCCAGGTGGTGCGGTAGCACCGCGCATTGTCGAGCGAAGAGTCGAAGGAGGGTCGAAGGGCGCGAAGGAACATCGCAAATTCTGCTGAAGGATCCCCGTAGTCTTGATGATCCTTCGACAAGTTAGTTGTGCTCCTTCGACCCTTCGATCCACGGACCTCGGCCCTCGGCCCTCGGATCTCGGCCCTCGGCCCTCGGACGTCGGCCCTCGGCCCCTGGTCCTTCAAATCCGTATCGCCCCCGCAACATTCTGCTTGACCCCTGCAACACTCATCCGTATCATCGTGGGACTCCCCCCCGAAACTTCATAAATGCGCACAGCGTTCTGCCTGGCCGTCGTGTGTACGGCGCTTGTGGCGTCTGCCTGCTCCGATCCTGAACGGGAGCGCATCAAGCAAACGACGAAGCCGACCTACGACAAGACCACAGGCAAGCTCACCGAGCTCACCTACGACCGCAACAAGAACGGCAGGATCGACACGTGGACCGACATGGACGGCACGAAGCCGCTCCGGTCGCGCATCGACCTCGATGAGGACGGCACGATCGATCGCTGGGAGTACTACGGCGGCAAAGGGGAGCTGCTGAAGGTCGGCTTCTCGCGCAAGAAGGACGGCAAGGCCGACGCGTGGGCCTACTCGGGCGCCGACGGCAAGGTGGAGCGGGTCGAGATGTCGTCCACCGGCGACGAGCACAAGATCGATCGATGGGAGCGCTACGACGCCAGCGGCCTGGCCAGCGCCGAGGAAGACACGAACGCCGACGGCCGCATCGACAAGTGGGAAACCTACGCGGCCGGCGCGATGAAGACGGCCGCGTTCGACGAGGACGGCGACGGCACGCCCGATCGCCGCCTCACCTACGACAACGGCCAGCTCACGCTCATCGAGACGGAGCCCGATAACGCCGGCGCCTACGCTCACAAGGTCACGGTAGCGAACGGTACGTAGGCAGGGTCTTTAGACCCGGCGACTGACCAAAGACCCGGCGACTCACCAACACACAATCAAATCCGCGATGATTCTCCTCCTCGCGCCCGATACGCCGGATCGCAAAGAGCTCGCCGCGTTCCTCACCGAACGCGATCAGCTCTTCACGGCGATGGACCCATACACGGTCGATCCGTCGAGGGTGGCGAAGAGCGGCGTGGCGGCAATCCTGCTCGATCTCGGCTCGAGCGACGCGATCAAGTTCCTCAAGAAATACGCAGGCCACGAGAACCGCGTCCCGATCGTCTGCATCGCGGATCGCCGGCGTGCCGCGGCATCGGCCGAGGCGCTGCGCCTTGGCGCGATCGATATCGTCGCGCGCCCGTTCCGCGGCGACGACGTGATCGCGGCGATTGCCAACGCACGCGAGTTCGGCGCGATCGCCGGGCAGGCGTCCGACGCGCCCGAGGGACCGGTCGAAGTGACGCTGGACGGCATGTTCGGCGCCTCTCCCATCATGCGCGACGTGCTCGCCATCGTCCGGCGCGTGGCGCCGAGCCGCTGCACGGTGCTGATCGTGGCCGAGCGGGGGAGCGGCCGCGAGATGGTCGCGCGCACGATCCACGCGCAGGGGCCGCGGCAGCAGCATCCCTTCATCAGAATCGCCTGTGACGATGGGACGAGCGAGGCGGAGCTGGGCCCGCTGTTGAACGGATCGCCGCGTCCGGGCGCGACGGTGTATCTCGACAACGTCGGCGACCTGCCGATGGACCTGCAGGTCCGCCTGGAGGATTACCTCGCGGCGGACGCACGGAGGGGGACCGACGAGATGCGGTTCGTGGCCGGCGCGCAGCCGCGGTTCTTCGAGCGGGTCGACCGGGGAACCGTCAGACGCAGGCTCGCCGACGCGCTGTCGGTCGTCCGCATCGATCTGCCGCCTCTCAGGCAGCGGGCGCAGGACGTGCCGCTGCTCGCGATGCACTTTCTGAAGGAGGCGTGCCGGCGCAACAACGCGCCGCTGAAGACGTTCTCGAGGAGCGCGCTGATGCTGCTCGGCGCGCTGCCGTGGCCGGGGAACGCATCGGAGCTGCGGTCGCTCTGCGAGCGCGTCGCGGTGCTCGTGCCGCGCGGGGTCGTGCTCCTCGAAGACGTGCTCGCGCACGTGCGGTTCGACGGTGTCGAAGCGCTCGGCGGCCCCAAGGAAACGCTGCGCGATGCCAGGGATCGCTTCGAGCGCGATTACGTGTCGGCGGTCCTGCAGCAGCACCGCGGCCGGATGGGCGCCGCGGCGCGCCAGCTCGGGATCGAGCGGACGAATCTCTATCGAAAGATCAGGCAGCTGAATATTCGCTGGGCGGGGACAGATTAGAGCAGAGAACAGGCTCTCACGGTTCCAAGCGTGAGGATCTGTATTCTCCCCGACGCGTGATGTTGCGTAAGTGATACGGATTCGGCCCGGAAGTCTGCGTCGTAGGAGAGAGTACCATTGACGGCTGAGCCGGCGGTGCGAGATAACTACAGGGTCAATTTCCCGTACTTTCTTCGGCTGTGGCCGAGTCAATCCACTCGGCGGTCGGCGGGCTTTGCGGTCTGCAGGAGATGTGTTCATGCGTAGGGTTCTCGCGTTCGGGCTCGTGATGGCGGTGGCGTTTGTGGGAATGCCCGTCGGTGCGTATGCCGCGGCCAAGGCGCCGGCGGCGCGCCAGGGACAGGGAACAGGTTCTGTGAACGGCGTGGCGCACGGCGCGGACAGGACCCCGCTGCGCAATTACACGGTGCGCCTGCGCAGCACGGCGGACGGGCACATTGCGGGCACCACGACGAGCTCCGGTGCGGGCGATTTTTCATTCGCCGGTCTTCAGCCTGGCAACTACATCGTTGAAGTGGTCGACGCGGCCGGCAAGGTCGTGGGCCTCAGTCCGACGATAGGGGTGGCGGCTGGCGCCACGGTCAGCGTGACGGTGACCGCGGCGGCCGCGGGCGCGATCACGGCGGCAGCGGCGAGCGGCGGATTCAGCATGTTCGGCCTCGGCACGCTGGGCAGCGTCGCGGTGATCACGGCCGCGGGCGTTGCGGGCGTGACGGCAATAGTGGCGACCCGCCACGACGCGAGCCCTTCCCGGTAGGCCGGGTCGTACGTTTGATTGTAGGCCTTCGTTGTAGGCCGCCTCTTTAGAGGCGGCGACACGGCGGACATTTCGCGAGGGCCGACCAGCGGGGTCGGCCCTTTGCGTAAGCGGATACGGTCGAGCTCCCCCCAGACCGAATAAGAAGGTCGAATCGCAGATTCGACTCTGGACACCTCAGTACACGAAATCCCGACAGCGATCGCCTGGCGTATCGCGGGTCACACCTTGCCGGCGGAGCCCTGGTTCCGCCCTGTGCGGCGTGTGTCGTTCGTCGTGTGCCCCCGGGGCTTACCCCTTCGCGCCGATCCGTGTGATCCGTGTGATCCGTGCGGTCCGTGTGATCCGTGGTGTAAGTCAGAGGGCGGTAGCGCATCTGGACGGAAGACAGAAGTCAGAAGACAGAAGTCAGAAGTCAGAAGACGGAAATCATGCGAACCAAAGTCGTCGCCCTGCTCTTCGTGCTCACTCCTCTCTGCGCGGCCGCTCAGACGCCCACCAACGACGCGGCGAACGTCGACGAGGTTCGGAAGGATTACCGCGTGCACGCCGGTCCCTTCTACGTCAACCCGGCGATCCTGCTCAAGGAAGCGGGCGTCGATACGAACGTGTTCAACCAGTCGGGGGAGCAGAAGTCCGACTTCACCGTCACGGTGACGCCGCAGGCGGACGTGGCCGTCCCCTTCGCGCGCCGCGCGCTGCTGAAGACGACGGTCGGCACCGACCTGGTCTACTACGCGAAGTACGACACCGAGCGATCGATCAACCCGCAGGTCCGCGTGCGCGCCGAAGCCTACGCGCACCGCCTCACGCTGTTTGCCGAGGACGCGTATCTGAACACGCGTCAGCGGCCGAACTTCGAGATCGACGTGCGATCGCGCCATCTCGAGAACGACGCCGAGGCCGGCGGCGAGCTGCGGCTGACGCCGAAGTTCTCCATCGAGCTCGCGGGCAAGCGCGCCATCGCGAAGTACGACGCGGACGCCGTGTTCGCGGGCACGAGCCTGCAGGAAACGCTGAACCGCAGGACGGACGGCCTCGTCGGCACGATCCGCCACCGACTGTCGCCGCTGACCACGATCGCGGTGAAATTCGATCGGCTCACGGATACGTTCACGTACTCGCCGCTGCGCGACTCGCGCAGCTTCCGCGTGATGCCGGGGGTGGAGTTCAAGCCGCACGCGCTTGTCAGCGGCATTGCGCGCGTCGGCTATCGCCGCTTCGCGCCCGACAACCCCGGCGTGCTTCCCGAATTCAGCGGCCTCGTTGCGGACCTCGGCCTGTCCTACACGCTGCTGGGATCGACGACGTTCGGTGTGAGCTATCACCGCGATCTGACCTACTCGTACGAGACCGCGAATCCCTTCTTCGTCGACAACAGCATCGGCGCCTCGATCCGCCGCGCGCTCGGCGGACGCTTCGACACGATCGTTTCCGCCGATCGCCACACCTACGACTACGCGCGGCTGCTCACGTTGCCCGCGACGCTCGCCGAGCGCACCGACACGACGTGGGTGTACGGCGCGAATGTCGGCTATCGCATCCGCCGCGACGCGCGCATCGGCTTCGGCGCGACCTACTACCAGCGCGACTCGACGACCGTGCGCTTCGTGCAGTACGACGGCCTCCGCTACGGCGCCACTGTCAATTACGGCTTCTAACGTCATGAATAGTTATGGCCTCCCGTTCGTAGGCCGGGTCTTCAGACCCGGCATCATTCTCGCCGCCTGTGCGTTGTTGGCGAGCAGCGCCGCCGCGCAATCGGCCGCCGATTACCTCATCGGCCCGCAGGACGTCCTCAGCATCCAGGTCTTCGATCAGACGGATCTCGGCGGCAAGTACACCGTCGAGACCGACGGCACGTTCAGCTTTCCGCTCATCGGCCGCGTGAAGGCCGCCGGCATGACGCTGCGCGGCTTCGAGACGGAGTTGAAAGGGAAGCTGGCCGACGGCTACTTCAAGAACCCGCAGGTGACCGTCGGCGTCGAGACCTATCGCAGCCAGCGCGTGTTCGTCATGGGCGAAGTGCGCGGGCCCGGGCCCGTGCCGCTGACGGGCGGCATGACCCTCATCGAAGCGCTCGCGCGCGCGGGCTCGACGCTGCCGACGGCATCGGGAGAGGTGGCGATCGTCCGCGCGCCGCGGGGCGCGAAGGGGCCGGTGATGCCCAATGAAGAGAAGGACATCGACGTCGTCCGCGCCAGCATCAAGGACCTCGAGAGCGGCGCGATGTCGCAGAACGTGGAGCTCCACGATGGCGACACGATCTTCGTCCCGCGCGCCGAGAGCATCTACGTGTTCGGGCAGGTGAAGAACCCGGGCGCGTACGCGCTGGTGCAGCGCGATACGACCGTGCTGCAGGCGCTCTCGCTGGCGGGCGGCGTCACCGAGAACGGGGCGATGAACCGCGTCAAGGTGATCCGGATCGTCAACAGAGACAAGAAGGAACTCAAGGTCAAGCTGACGGACATGGTCCGTCCGGGCGATACGGTCGTTGTTCCGGAGCGATTCTTCTAATGAGCGACATTCGTAATTTCGATCCCTCAGTCAAGCTGCGGTTCGAGGAAGCGGCGAACCCGGAAGATGCGGTGCTGCGCGCGCCGGGCGAGGCCGCCGGGGGCGGCTATGCGTCGTACCCGGACATAGTCGGCGGATCCGGCGAAGGCGGCGAGCCGCACCTCCTCGATTACGTGCGCGTGCTCTACAAGCGCCGGTGGATTGCCGGCACCGCGTTCACGGTCGTGATGCTGCTCGTCACCGTCTACACCTTCACGGTGACGCCGATCTACCAGGCCACGACCAAGCTCCTCATCGAGTCGGACAGCCCGAACGTCGTCTCGTTCAAGGAAGTGATCAACGAGGAGCAGACGAAGGCGGACTATTACCAGACGCAATACAACATCCTCCAGAGCCGCTCGCTCGCGCGGCGCACCCTCGAGACGCTGAAGCTGTGGGAGTCCGGTGAGTTCGTCACGAACAAGCGTGGCATCGTGCAGACGCTCGCCGGCGGCGTCGCGTCGCTCTTTGGCAAGAAGGCGCCGGAACCCGGAATTCCTGACGCGGGTGAGACATCCTCGCAGTCGAGAGCCGTCGACGCATTTCTCAAGAGGCTGACCGTCTCGCCGGTCCGCAACAGCCGCATCGTCGACGTGAAGTTCGAGGCCAAGGATCCCGATGTCGCCGAGCGCGTCGTCAACGCGCTTGCGAAGGGCTACATCGACCAGAACCTCGAGTTCAAGTTCATGTCGACGAAGGAGGCGAGCGACTGGCTCGGCGAGCGCCTGGGCGAGGAGCGGAAGCAGGTTGAAGCGGCCGAAGCCAGGCTCCAGCAGTATCGCGAGCAGAACGACGCGATCTCGCTGAAGGACCGCGAGAACATCGTCGTCCAGAAGCTCTCGGACCTCAACTCGGCGGTCACGCAGGCGAAGACCGAGCGCCTGCAGAAAGAAGCGCTCTACAGCCAGCTCAACTCGCTCAGGAGCGGCAGGGGCGCGGCGCTCGACACGTTCCCCGCGATCCTGTCGAACACGTTCATCCAGCAGCAGAAGTCGGAGCTGCTCCAGCTGCAGAGTCAATACACGCAGCTCTCGGAGAAATTCGGCGACAAGCACCCGGACATCATCAAGGTGAAGTCGGCGATCCAGCTCGCGCAGGCCAGGCTCGATGGCGAGATCGGCAAGGTCGTGCAGTCGGTGAAGAACGAGTACCTCGGGTCGCTCGCGAAGGAGAACAGCTTCATCGCCGCGCTCAACCAGCAGAAGGGAGAGGCGCTCACGATGAACCGCAAGGCGATCGACTACGGCGTGCTCGACCGCGACGTGCAGAGCAGCAAGCAGATCTACGAGAGCCTGCTGCAGCGCGCGAAGGAGACCGGCGTCAGCACCGAGCTGAAGACGAGCAACATCCGGGTGGTCGACCCGGCCGAGCGGCCGCGCAAGCCGTCGAGCCCGCAGTACGCGCTGAACCTGCTCCTGGGGCTCCTGGGTGGAACGATGCTGGGGGTCGGCCTGGCGTTCTTCTTCGAATACCTCGACAGCCACATCAAGACACCCGACGAGATCCGCGCGCACCTCGGGATGCCGGCGCTCGGCATGCTGCCGGCCGTTCAGGAGAAGGAGTTCGGCGGTTCGTACCCGATGGTCGGCGCGCACGTGACGACCAACTTCAACGAGGCGTTCCGGGCCGTGCGCACGAACATCATCTTTTCATCCGCGGAAGAAGGATCGCGGATCCTCGTGGTCACGAGCACGGGGCCCGGCGAAGGAAAGACAACCTTCGCGTCGAACCTCGCGGTCTCGCTCGCGCAGACCGGGCAGCGCGTGCTGCTCATCGACGGCGACATGCGGAAGCCGAAGCTGCAGGAGGCGTTCGGCATGACGCAGGAGCCGGGCCTGTCCAACCTGCTCGTCGGCACCGCGAAGGCGAGTGAATCGGTGCGCCGGTCGAAGACGGCGGGGCTCTGGCTGCTGCCGGCCGGGAAGATTCCGCCCAACCCGGCGGAGCTGCTCGGGTCGCAGCGCTTCAGGGAGCTGCTCGCGTCGTTGAAGGACCACTTCGACTGGGTGATCGTGGACTCGCCGCCGGTGATGGCCGTCATCGACGCGGCGGTCGTGGCGCATCGCGCCACCGGCGTCGTCTTCATCATCGGCGCGGAGATGACGAGCCGTCACACGGCCAAGGCGGCCATCCGTCAGCTCGAGAACGCGCACGCGAAGTTCGTCGGCGCCGTGCTGAACCGCGTGGAGCTCGAGAAGCACCACTATTACTACTCGCAGTACTACAGGAAGGAATACGCGCGGTACTACGCGAAGACCGGCAGCGCGTAGGACAGCGCCGAATCTCGGGGCTTCACGCTTCCGGCTTCCGGCTTCCGGCTTCAGGCGGAAGGCGCTGCGCCGACTCTCGATGCAGGCCGGGTCTTTAGCAATCTGCTGAAGAAGAAGACAGCCCTGCGGGATTTGGTGATTTCTGATTGGGTAATCTCGTGATTGTGCTTCGCACGCGCTCCCGCGCGTGCGTCTCTTTAGATAAGAGACCCGGCACCGACCACTCCGGCTGGAACCTAGACACATGTTGCGCGATCGCGCGGAAACCGTCGGCGCCCTGCTCTATGTCGTCGACTTCGTCGGACTTGTCGTGTCCGCCTTCGCGGCGTACGCGCTCAGGTCCGGGCTCGACGCCGGGTTTCCCGAGATCACCGACTACGCGCCGCTCTTCGGCTTCATGGTCGCGATCTGGTCGATCCTGATGTATCGCTTCGGCCTGTACGACACGCCGCGCGGCGGCAGCCTGCAGGACGACTTCGTGGGGCTGATCAAAGTCAACGTGGCGGGATTCTTCCTGGCATCTTCGCGATTGTCGCGCTGGCCGTTCTTGGCATCGAGCGCGTCATCATGCGCTCGCTCATCGCGCGCACCTCGGCATCCGAGCGCAGCGTGCTCGTCGTGGGCCGCGGCTCGCAGGTGCAGGAGATCCGCGGCATCCTGCAGGGCGAGGAGCACTGGGGCGTCCGCCTGGTCGAGCCGAGCGTCGACCAGGTCATGTGCGCGAACCCGAACGACACGGCCGCGGCGATCTCGATGCTGCTGACGACGATGGTCGTGGACGAGGTGATCTTCGCGGTCTCGCCAACGGAGCTGGCGCAGATCGAGCCGTCGCTGCTGGTCTGCGAGCGGCTCGGAGTAAAGGCGCACGTCTCGGTGGCGATGGGCAACCTTCAGCTCGCCAAGGCGGTGACGAACGACCTGCGCGGGATTCCGCTCCTGACGTTCACGACGACGCCGTTCGATGAGCGTCACCTGCTGGTGAAGCGTGTGCTGGACCTCGCGGCCTCCCCGTGATGGGGCTGATCGCGCTGGCGGTCAAGCTGACATCGCGCGGACCGGTGCTGTTCAAGCAGGTGCGCGCCGGGGCCAACGGGCGGCCGTTCGTGATGCACAAGTTCCGCTCGATGTGCGAGGGGGCGGAGAGCCTGCAGGCGGAGCTTGCGGGGGCGAACGAGATGTCGGGTCCGGTGTTCAAGATCCGGAACGATCCGCGCCTGACGCCACTTGGCCGGTTTCTGCGCCGCAGCAGCTTCGACGAGCTGCCGCAGTTGTGGAACGTGCTGCGGGGCGAGATGAGCCTCGTTGGACCGCGACCGCCGGTGCCGTCTGAAGTCATTCGTTACGAAGCATGGCAGCGGCGGCGTCTGAGCATGAAGCCTGGACTGACGTGTTTGTGGCAGGTGAGCGGCCGGAGTGAGATCGCGGATTTTGACCAGTGGATGAAATTGGATCTTCAGTACATAGACAGCTGGTCGCTTACTCTTGACTTACAAATACTCGCGCGCACAGTGCCCGCCGTCGTCACCGGTCGCGGGGCCGCCTGAGCATCGAACTTAAGGACTTACATTTCGTGCTGCCCCGGCGACGCTATGACTAGTCATCTCACGAGGAAGGAGATGTCGCTGCGCGAATCTTCATCAGGTTTTGCGCAGAATGTGCCCCATTCCGCCAACATTCATGGAATGTCTTCGATGCATGCGACCGCATTTAGGCGGATTGCAAAAGGCTTTGGCGCGAATGCGTACGATCAGGTCGTCACGGTAATCATCCAGATTGTCGGTGTGCCTATTTTGCTACACGCCTGGGGGGCGCAATTATACGGTGAGTGGCTGATTCTGTTCGCGATTCCTGCGTACTTGTCGATCACCGACTTGGGCTTCTCCCAGTCCGCCGGAAACGATATGACTGCCCGAGTCGTTAGGCACGATCGCGCCGGCGCCTTGAATGTATTTCAAAGCTTGGCGGTTTTGGTTTATGCGGGGTCTGCCGTGGGCTTGGGTGTGACCACAGCCGTCCTCTGGCTTCTTCCGTTCGACCAGTGGCTACACTTTAAGATGATGGGCCCACAGGCTGTCCGCTTGGTGCTTTGGTTGGCGGCTGCTGAGATGTTCGTACGACTCCCTAACGGTGTCAATGACGCGGGATTTCGTGCCGGCGGCGACTATGCCCTCCATGTCAGTCTGACGAGTACCGCCAGACTGCTGCAATTTGCAACCGTCTGGATCGCTGCTCTGCGCGGCGGCGGACCTGTCAGCGCAGCGATTGGCTTTTTTGGTGTACGGCTGCTTGCAACACCTCTTACGGCGACTCTCCTCGTGTATCGGCATCAATGGCTGCGGTTTAGTGTCGAGCATGCTCGGAAAAGCGAGCTGCGTCCCCTCCTCAAACCCGCGTTAGCGAATCTCGCACTTCCGTTCGCTCAGGCCGTCAATATCCAAGGGATGGTCCTGGTGGTTGGAGCGGTCCTTGGACCGGTCGCGGTGGTCGTGTTCTCAACACTGCGGACACTTACACGCCTCGCCCTGCAAGTGGTCCTTGCCGTGAGCAATGCCGCAGAGCCCGAGATCGCAGCGGCTCATGGAGCGGGGAATCGCGAGCTGATGCGCTCTCTCTTTATGCACGTCCTGAGGGGAGGGATGTGGCTTGGCTTTGCGGCTGCGGCCGCCCTAACGTTGTTCGGTCGTTTCATCTTGCGGCATTGGACGCACGGAAACGTGGAGATGCACGGCGCATTGTTCGCTCTCCTTCTGGCGTCCGCGGTAGCAAGCGTACTCTGGTACGGATCACTAATCGTGCTCAAAGCCGCCAATTGCCACTTGCGCGCGGCTGTCGTGTTCGTTTTCGCATCCGTCGGAGCAGTTGGCGTGGCGGCCCTGCTCCTTAGGCTGACCGGCGACCTCGCTGCTAGCGGGCTGGCGCTGATATGCGTGGACGGTGCGATGGCGTTTTATACGATACACTCGGTCGCTCGCCTGCTGGATGTGACCACATCGAGCATCCTCCGCGCAGCGAATCCTTACCTGCTGCTAGTGCAACGCTCTCAAAATCCCATACCTCTAGTAGCGGACCAGTGGGAATAAGCGGACGGCTGAAATCGTTGGCGCGCGCTCAATCTAGGGCCGCTCCGTTGGGAGAACCAGGACCTCGCGGCGGCAGTGTGGACGGTTGTGCGATACGGACGCACCCTAAGAACGCATGATCACCGGGCACATATCTAGGTCTCCAAGGCCAGGTTCGCCTATAGGGCTTCGCGGTTTCATCGCGATGCTCGCGGCTCTCGCTGCTGCAGCGTCCGTCATTCAACTCGCGCTTGGAGCTCCGATTGTCGTGGTGTTGCTAGCAATCCTTGCCGTAAGCGCCAGTTTGCTTGGGTTTGTGGCACTGGGCCCGTACAACACCGGTTCTTGGGTGTCGCTGTTCTATGGACTCGGCAATGCGCTCGTGGCTCTGTATGCCAAGACAGTGCTAGGCCAGCCTTTGGATAGCCACTTAGAAGCGGCGGCCTACTCCTTCGCTGCCATCGCGGTGACCAGCACTGCGC
Source organism: Acidobacteriota bacterium (assembly GCA_003222675.1). Taxonomy (GTDB): domain Bacteria; phylum Acidobacteriota; class Vicinamibacteria; order Vicinamibacterales; family 2-12-FULL-66-21; genus QHWT01. Next base: position 22,369 of record QHWT01000049.1, read on the forward strand.
TTGTAGCTGCGCTGGCGCTCGCCCGATGGATTCGAGTCGGACGACCTCTATTCTCTGCTGAATCGGATCCGTCCTTTCTTGGCTTTCTATCGTGGACCTGTTTCGTTCTCGGAACGCTCTTCTGGATTATGAACGGCTGGTTTCAAGATCCTTCTGGAACCGGCTTCGGCGGCGTTGCACTGTTTCGCGATCTCCTGCTGATGGCCGTAATCGCCCGAACGGCCATGTTGCTCGAGCGGAGTGGATTCCGACAAACGTTCGATCTTTGGCTCGGTAGCATGTTCGTAGTCAGCGTGTGTCTTGGGCTAATCGACAATACGAAGACCTCAGCCGCGTTGCCAATCGTTAGCTACATCGCCACGGTATTCTTCTACCGGAGGGGACTCCCACTAGCGACGATCGCGGCCGCCATAGTCGGCTGGATAGCATTCGCAATAGTGATTGGACCATTGATTCATGGGTTGCGGGCGTTGGGCCAGCGGGACCTGAGCGTCAACGAACGGGTCGAGCTGATCACGTCCACGACAGCAAGACTGATACACGAGCGAGGAGAATTTGAGGACCTCCGAGCGATTGGCGATGGCCAATTCGGCGAAGGCTACTATAACTACTTCGGCGGGAACGGAGCAGGGCAGATGTTACTCGGGCGTTACGCATCCGTCCAACAAATTGATCCCGTAATCGCGGCAGTGAATCGGCGCGGCCCGCAGGGTGGCGAAGCGTTGTGGCCCGCAGTGACTCGTCTCATGCCGAGCTTCATCAATCCGGACAAGCCACAATATATTCCAGCCTACACAACTGTGGTGTACTACGGCTTGGTTGATCCAGCTGGCGGAAAGTATCCGTCGCTCCCGCTAGCGGGTCAAGCATTCGCTGGTTACGGAATTCAAGGCCTCCTAACGGTACCGTTTCTTACTTTCCTCGCATTTTTCCTAGTGGCGAAAAAGTGGGGTTGGCAGCTCTATCGGAACGTGTACGCGATCTTCTTTTTTTGCGACTTTGTAATTGTGTACACCAGCCAAGGTGACTTCGGCCACTATTCAGGGGCTGTTCTTCGAAACTTTCCCCTGTTCACAATGACGTTCTGGTCTATTGCGAAATGCTTTCGGGTTCAGCGTGGATCGCTGCGAGCCAGCCAGCGACGGCTGACCACCGACCCAGCTCGCTGAAGGACCTCCGTCTTTCCGCTGCCGCAGACATCTGCGGACTACCACCTCCAACGAGCCCAGTTTCGCCGACGCGTTGTGCGCCACTTTTTGGTCGCTCCTGGATTCGCGCAGTGAAGTCCTATAAGCCGGACCGATTTGGTTATAGCTATGTAGCCGCCCAGAGCGGTGGCGCCCGAACCATTTTGATCCTTCGGAAGCTCGTTACTGTGGCGATCGAGTGAAGCGGCGGCCCATGAAGGTCCTTATCGTCGGTAATTACGTGAATAACCGCCAAGAGAGCATGCAGCGGCTGGCAGAGTTATTACGGGAGGGGCTGGAGGAGGAGGGTCACGAAGTTCAATTGGTGCGACCGCCAGTGCTGCTGGGCCGCCTGCGGCCGGATGAGATTGGCTTGGGCAAATGGTTGGGATACGTCGATCGATTTCTGGTTTACCCCGCGTTGCTTCGTGTGCAAGTGCAGTGGGCCGACGTCGTTCATGTGTGTGACCAGGCGAATTCCGTGTACCTTCCACACCTGCGCGGAAAGCCGCACGTTATCACGTGTAATGACGTGCTAGCCATTCGCGCCGCGTTAGGGGAGATTCCCGAGTCACCCACACGCTGGACGGGTCGGGTTTATCAAAGCTGGATTCTCCGCAATCTGCGTAGAGCACAGTTCGTCGCTTGCATTTCGAGTCAAACACAGAAAGAGGTGCAGCGTCTCATCGGGTTAGGGAGTGACGTACCCACGGTCGTGCCCCTCGCGCTCAACTATCCGTACAAACCGATGATGCTGCCCGCGGCCTTACCGTATCTTCGGGCTCGCGGAATTGACCATGCGCGACCATTTCTCATTCATGTAGGTGGAAACCAGTGGTACAAAAACCGGCCGGGTGTTGTTCGCATCTTCGCTGAACTTGTGAAAAGGCCGCACTTCAAATCGCATCGGTTACTTTTGGTTGGCAAACCATGGACGGGAGAGCTACGCCAGCTGGTTCACATTCTCGGCGTGCACGGCGGTGTGCTTGAAATGGTAGATGTCGGCAACGAGGAGTTGCATGCTCTTTACTCGACGGCGGAGGCCCTCTTGTTCCCGTCACTAGAGGAAGGTTTAGGGTGGCCCATACTCGAAGCTCAGGCCTGTGGCTGTCCGGTGATCACAACGAATCGTCCGCCGATGACGGACGTCAGTGGCGGCGCGGCCATACTCGTCGACCCTTCTGTCCCTGAAGAAGCGGCGCAGGCGATCGCCAACATGTGGCCCGCACGTGCGTCGATGAAGCAAGCTGGTTTGGCCAACGCGGCGTTGTACACGCGACAGCGCATGATCGCTGACTATCTTCGCACGTACACGACCGTCTGCGCTCAGCAGCTTCGGGGCTGTGAGAGTTAGCGATGTGTGGCATCGCAGGTATTGCCAACTACGACGGTGCGCCGGTGGACGAAGTCGCGCTTGTTCGCATGCGTGAGGCGATGCGGTCACGTGGCCCTGACGGGTCGGGACTGTGGTGCAACCAAACGACGAGTGTCGGATTGGCGCATGCGAGGCTCGCAATTGTTGACCTCAGCGATCGTGGCGCACAGCCGATGGCCTCCGCGGACGGTCAGGTCCAGGTGGTGTTCAACGGGGAAATCTACAACCATCGTGAGCTGCGAGCGTGGTGCGAGTCGCGCGGAGCACAATACTTCAGCAACAGCGACACTGAAACCCTTCTCCATCTCTACGCGTTGGAAGGGGAAAGGTTCGTGCGCCGCCTGAGAGGGATGTTCGCCTTTGCGCTCTGGGACCGTCGCACACGTGCGCTGCTGCTCGCTCGGGATCCTTTCGGAATCAAGCCGCTCTATTATGCCAACAACGGGCGCGAGCTGCGCTTTGCTTCACAAGTAAAGGCTCTTATTTCTGGCGGGATCGACGACAAGATCAGTCCTGCTGGCGTCGCTTCGTACTTTCTGTGGGGCTACGTTACGGAACCTCACTGCTTCCATCAGGCGGTAAAGCCGGTGCCGGCGGGCTCAATGGTCGTGTTTCGTTCTGATGGGCGATCGTCGGTTGAATGCTACAACGACCCTCTGGATGCCCTTCGGGGGGAACTGCCAGCACAGTCCGAGTCGGCATCTCTTCGCGCAGCCGTCCTCGAGAGTGTTAAGCATCATCTGGTGGCTGACGTTCCCGTCGGTTTGTTCCTTTCAGCAGGCCTAGACTCTGGAACGCTGTGCGGCCTCGCAAGCGAATGCGTAAACCCTGAAGCGCTCTGCGGTGTGACGCTTGGGTTCAGCCACTACGAGGGCACATCGAAGGACGAAGTGCCACTCGCTCGCGCAATCGCTCAGCACTTCAGAGCTCGCCACCACGTAATCATTTACACCAAGAAAGACTTCGACGAACATCGCGACCGTCTCATAGCGGCGATGGATCAGCCTTCCGTCGATGGCATCAATACGTATTTCGTCAGTAAGGCTGCGCTCTGTCCGGCGTCGGCGGCGACGAGCTGTTTGGGGGTTACCCGTCATTTCGGCAGGTGCCGCAGCTCGCGCAAATGTTGCGCGGCATGCCGTCCGGAATCGGCCGGGGCCTACGTGCGGCACTCGCGCCTATTATCGCCAGGGTTGCGTCGCCAAAGCACGCGGGGATATTCGAATATGGGGGCCGCGTCACCGGGGCGTACCTACTTCGGCGCGCCCTGTTCATGCCTTGGGAGCTTCCGAGCCTGGTAGGAACAGATGTCGCAGTGGCCGGGCTAGAAGAGCTGGATGTTCTTGCGAGCCTCGACAGAATCATCCGCGACATCAAGTCACCTTATACACAGGTCATGGCGCTCGAACACTCGATATATCTGAAGAATTGTCTCTTACGTGACACTGACTGGGCGGGTATGGCTCATTCGGTGGAGATTCGTACGCCACTCGTAGACTCTGTGCTGTTTGCGCAACTCGCAGCAGCAGGCCACGGGCGAGTTACCGCCAGTTACCGCAAGGCCGACTGGGCAGAAACACCCGCTAAGTCACTGCCGACGGCAGTCAAGGTGCGTGCGAAGAGCGGGTTTGACGTGCCGATTCGCGAGTGGTTAATGAACGGTGACGTCGATGGAGCCCAGGAAAGGGGCCGCAGAGGTTGGGCCAAACGCATTCTGCGCTCTAACGTCGGACCAGAGACTAGGGCGTCGGTTGTCGGTATGGAGGCGAGGTGGTGAAGTTGTCACAACTGTATGGCTGGTCTTCCGAGACGGCTCCGATGTCCTGCACATACATCGTGCCGACCGTGCTCAATATGTTGCGCAGTCTGAAGCCCAAAAGTGTTCTCGATATTGGAGCCGGTAACGGAGCGCTCTGCAAGGAGCTTGTCGCTGCTGGATACGACGTGGTGGGGGTGGAACCTGACCCGGACGGGCTCCGGATCGCGCGCGATCAGTGTCCGGAAGTATCGTTCTACGAGCTAGCGGTGGCCGATTCAACTGACGTACTGTTACGATATCGCCCCCTCGGATTTGATGTTGTCGTTTCTACCGAAGTCATCGAGCACCTGTATTCACCCGCGCAACTAGTGGCTTTCGCACGCACCGTGCTTCGCGACGGCGGCCACCTGCTGATCACAACGCCACATCACGGCTATTGGAAAAATCTTGCGTTGTCGGTGTTCAACGCGTGGGACCGACATGCGGATCCGCTGAGAGAGGGCGGCCATATCAAGTTCTTCAGCCCGCGAACGATGGCGCAGTTACTCAGTGAGGGTGGCTTCAAGGTGTGCCGACACGGCGGTGTAGGTCGACTTCCTGGGCTGTGGAAGAGCATGGTAGTACTGGCTGTAAAGGCGTAAAGGCATGAGGCGCTCAGCCCGACATGCCCTTCTGCTTTCGAAGGGAACGACTAGAGACTGCGCGATGAAGCTGACAGTGGTCGTCCTTACATTCAACGAATCACTGCACATTGAGCGCTGCGTGCGCAGCGCGCAACGCGTCGCCGATGACATCCTTGTGGTTGACTCGTATTCCACGGACGGCACTGTTCAACAGGCGCGGCGGCTCGGCGCTCGTGTGCTGCAGAACAAATGGCAGAACTATGCGACGCAGATGAATTGGGCACTAGAGCGAGGGGATATCTGCAGCGATTGGGTCATGCGACTCGATGCGGACGAAGTTCTCGACGAGCGACTCGTTTCCGCCATTGCGCACGTACTTGAGAGCCCCGAGCAAGCGATCGGAGGCTTCGAAGTAAAGCGCCGCATTCGCTTTTTGGGGCAAGAAATCCGTCACGGCGGAATGGCACCGATGTGGGTGACTCGCCTGTTTCGTAATGGGTCTGCGCGGTGCGAAGCGAGATGGATGGATGAGCACATGGTCATCTTAGAGGGACGTATTGCGCGATTGCCTGGCTCTCTGATTGATGACAATTTGAACTCGCTCACTTGGTGGACGCAAAAGCACAATCAGTACGCGAGCCGTGAAGCTGTTGACCTCCTGGATCGGCAGTACGGTCTCAATCTCGCGAATGCAGGGGATACGGGCCTAAACCGCCAAGCTCGGATCAAACGCTGGGCAAAATGTCAGATTTATTCACGGTTGACTCTCGGCGTTCGAGCCTGGCTGTATTTCTTCTACCGGATGGTGCTGCGCCTCGGCATCCTCGACGGTGCGCGCGGAATAATGTTTCACGCGTTGCAGGGCCTTTGGTACCGCCTGCTCGTCGACGCGAAGGTGAGGGAAGTGCAGTATGCAGTCGAACGTGAAGGAGGAGACGTAAAGGAAGCAATTCGTAACATTCTGGGCATTGAAGTAACCGCCGTACGAAATACGTTCGCTGAGCGAGTCGACAGCTAAGTTCGTGCGCATTCTTCACGTAATCTCTACTCTCGCTCCCGCTTCTGGTGGTCCCACGCACGTTTTAAGGGGGCTTGCGTCAGCGCAGGCAGACGCAGGTCACGAAGTCACTTTGTGCACGACCGATCGAGATAACCCAGTTCGCCACAAGTTGCCTACAAGCTACTTTGAGACGTTTTGTTCAGACCAAGTAATTCTGAAGGTATTTCGCGTCATCTACGGACCACTGCTGTTGTCACCAGGTATGGCGCAGTGGCTGAGGAAGAATCTCAGTAAATTTGACGTCACGCACATCCATGGGCTCTATCGCTTCCCGCCCACGTACGCTGCCTATGAGGCACGCAAACAAGCGGTCCCCTTCGTTATTAGGCCGCACGGCTCGCTGGACCCCTATGTCTATGCAAAGAGCTCGGCAAGCTTGCGGCTCAAGCGCGCATACGAGCGCTGGTTCGACATTCCCAATCTAAATGCGGCCTCCGCCATACATTACACAGCAGAGGATGAGCGACAAAGGGCGTCCTTTCTCGCGCTGCGTGCCTCGTCGTTCATGGTCCCGAACGCCGTAGACTGGCGCCATTACGAGCGACTGCCGTCGCGCGGCCGGTTGCGTGCCCGGTTGGGATTGGGGCAAACGCCAATGATCCTGTTCCTGGGCCGGCTGCACTTTAAGAAGGGGCTCGATCTTCTAGTCCCTGCGTTTGACGCACTGCGGCGGACTGTGCCCGAGGCGCACCTCGTCATCGCTGGCCCTGAAAACGACGCGTACGGACTGACCGTCCGTGCATGGGTACGTGAGCGTGGTTTGGGAAACGTAGTGCATTTCGTGGGCTCACTGGATGGACCTGATGTTGTGCAAGCGTATGTGGACGCTGATGTGTTTGCGCTGCCTTCATACACCGAGAACTTTGGGATGGCGGTAGTCGAAGCGATGGCCTGCGGCGTGCCAGTCGTGATCTCTGACCAAGTAAATATCCACTCACACGTAACCGAGGTTGGCGCGGGCTGTGTCACGCGGTGCGATTCGCAGGAACTCACGCAAGCCTTAAATGCCATGCTTCAATATCGAGATGGCCTTCGTGAGATGGGAAGAGCAGGCCGCCGGCTCGTGCAGGAGCGATTTACGTGGCCCGCGATCGTCGAGAAGTTGACGAAGGAATACCAGCGCGTTCTGGAAAGCCATTGCGCGTCGCAACAAGTCATGCGAGAGGCGCGAGGGATTGGCTGCCAATAATTTGCCGCTACGCTGCTGTGAGTCGTTGACTGGACGACGCTCAGCTATAACCGTTGCGCCTGAACGTGCATCAGCATGCGTGAACGAACTGGTACCGGGACGAATTCTTATTGTCGGCGTGAACTACTGGCCGGAGACGGCGGGTATTGGTCCGTATACAACAGGCTTGGCCGAACATCTGGCCGCAACAGGCGCGTCGGTCACCGTGGTCACCGCCGTGCCGCATTATCCCGCCTGGAAGGTTGCTCCCGCGTACGAGCGCGGGGGGCCGCATACAGAGACGCGCAAGGGCGTCACCATCCGTCGCGTGCGACCGCGCATGCCTGATCAGATGACGGCGGCCTCACGCGCGGCCTTTGAAGCAAGCTTTGCGTTGAAGGCCCACACGGTCGCGGCCGACATGAAGGCGGACGCGGTCATCGGCGTGGTCCCCAGCCTCGCCGGCGCAGGACTTGGCGCCTGGATCGCCCATCGTCGCCGCATTCCTTACGGCGTGATCTTTCAGGACTTGATGGGACGTTCCGCGGAACAAAGTGGGATGGCCGGAAGTGGCGTGGCCGCAATTACAGCAGCCCTGGAACGTCGAGTTGCACGCGCGGCAGATGTCGTCGGTGTGGTCGCGACGGGTTTCTCCTCATTTCTCGAATCCGCTGGAGTGGAACCGCGGCGCCTTCGCCACCTGCCGAACTGGTGTCACATCCATCCATCGCGGCGCGCGAGGTTGACGACGCGTGCGGAGTTGGGATGGCGAGAAGGGCAGACCATCGTTCTGCACGCCGGCAACATGGGGGCGAAGCAGGCGCTCGAGAATGTGATCCATGCCGCGAAGCTCGCGCAAACAGAGCGGCCTGACCTTCAGTTCGTGCTGATGGGCGACGGCAGCCACCGTCGTGCACTCGAGGAGATGGGCCGCGGAATCCGCAACCTCGCGTTCCTGGATCCACAACCCTCGGACAAGTTTCCCGATGTTCTCGCTGCGGCTGACGTCCTGCTTGTGAACGAGCGCGCAACGGTCCGGGACATGTCGCTCCCGAGCAAGCTCACGTCCTACTTCGCATGCGGCAGGCCGGTTGTCGCAGCCGTCAGATCGGATGGCACGACCGCCGCCGAAATGGAGCGCGCAGGTGCTGGCGTCGTCGTGGCGCCTGGCAACCCTCAGGCACTCATCGACGCGGTCACCGCATTGCGGCTCGACCCGCAGCGCGCCGCGGCGCTTGGAGCTTCTGGCTATGCCTATGCGACGGACTATCTCGGCGAGGTTGCAGCGGCGGAGCGGTCCGTTGGCTTCGCCACCGATCTACTGAGCTGCGCGAGATGACATCCATCGCAGTACATCGGGATGTCACTGGCGTCAGGGCTCGGATTGAACCGGTCTCCCGTCCGCACTCAGTAGCACTCTGGGGCACCACGACGCTGGTGCTCTGGGGCGTCGCCAGCTTCGGCGCCGTGTACGACTGGGCGCGGACTCCGCTGCTCCTTGCTGCCGCCGTCACCGCAATCGCGATGGGACGCCGCCACCTGCGGCGCCGGGACAGTCTCCATGCGCTTCTGATGGCGGCTGTAGTTGCTTCGGCGGCACTGCAGGCCGTTCCGATCCCTCACGCCGCACGCAACGCGCTCACACCACGCGATGCGTTTCTTGACCAGTATGCGGTAGGAAGTCCGGCCGCTCAGGAATGGAAGCCTCTCTCCGTCGCGCCTTCCGACACGGTGAACGCGTCGGTGAGAATCAGTGTATTTGCCTTGTTCTGTCTCGCACTGGCGGCATCGTTGAGGCACGACGGGCGGATTGTAGAACCGCTCGCCCGAAACCTTCTGTTCGTAGCAGCCGCCATCGGAATCGAGGCGATAGTTCAGAAGGGCACGTTCAACGGGAAGATCTACTGGTTCTGGGAGTCTAGCGCACACGGCGCGTCGAATTACTTCGGCCCGTTCGTGAACCGCAATCACTTTGCAGGCTGGATGATCCTCGCGGCCTCGCTCGCCGCCGGATGGGTGCTCGCGCAGGTGAGCGACGCGGCAGGCAACCTGAAGTCAGGTTGGCGTAATCGGACGCTGTGGCTCTCGAGCCCTGAAGCCGCCGGCGTGATCATGTCGACCTGTGCGTTGCTGGTGATGATCGTTTCCCTGATCTGGACGATGTCGAGATCGGGAATTGCTGGCGGCGCTGTCGCGCTTCTGGTAATAGCGATCGCGGCCGGATCGAAAATGAAAGGTGTCGGGCGTCGTGTGCTCGTTCCGTTGGTGTTGTTCGGCCTCTTCGTCGCCGCCGTTGCCACCAAAGGCGCCGACAACGTCGCGTCGTGGTACGCGACGACGGATACGCTGCAGTGGCGATTCGATCAGTGGCGTGATGCGATGGCGCCGCTTCGAGACTTCTGGTTGACCGGCTCCGGACTGAACACCTACGGCGTGTTGACGCTCATCTACCCGCAGGCCGACACGACGGTCCACGCCGCTCAGGCGCACAACGACTACCTGCAGCTCGCCGTCGAGGGAGGCCTGCTCGTTGGCATCCCGGTGCTGATCGCAATCGTTGCGCTGATACGGACAATTGCGCGGCGTCTGCGCACGCCGCAGGACGAGCGCACCTGGTGGATTCGGCTCGGCGCCGCCGCGGGGATTTGCGGTATCGCCGTGCAGGAGATCACCGACTTCAGCCTGCAGATCCCCGGCGTCGCGTTGCTGTTCGCCGTCGTCGTCGCGATAGCCATCCATGAGCCGTCGCCGCTAGCAATCAAGAATGACCGGTTGTCCCGCGTGCGGGTCTGAGCGTCTCAAGGGCGCTCCGCTCCTTCTCGTCAGCGCTGTTGCGTCTCCCGTCGTCCATCGCCGGCGGTATCAATGCTCTTCATGTGACTGGAAGGGGTGGAAGCATCGACTGCAGCGGCGACGCGGTGTCTCCAGCGGAACGGCGAAGCAGAAGACCCTCTCCGACAGACGCGCGGTTTCGTTAGCACTCGGGGTAATCGCGTTCGTGGTACTCGTCGCTGCGTTGCTGCTGCGGAGCTGCGAGCCGGCGCATCCGGCGATGGACGGTGGGACGGCGGGCGCATATGGAGCCGGGCCTCTAAGAGACGCACGCGCGGGAGCGCGTGCGAAGGACAATCACCAGATTACCCAATTCAGAAATCACCAAATCCCGCAGGCTGTCTTCTTTCTTCAGCAGCCTGCTCTAGAGAGACGCACGCGCGGGAGCGCGTGCGAAGCGCAATCACCAGACTACCCAATTCAGAAATCACCACATCCTCAAGGCTGTCTTCTTCTTCAGCGGCCTGCTCAGAGAGACGCACGCGCAGGAGCGCGTGCGAAGCACAATCACCAGATTACCCAATTCAGAGATCACCAAATCCTCAGGGCTGTCTTCTTCTTCAGCAGTCTGCTCAGAGAGACGCACGCGCGGGAGCGCGTGCGAAGCGCAATCACCAGATTACCCAATCCAGAAATCACCAAATCCTGTCGCCGGGTCTAAAGATCCGGCCTGCAGCTCGGATCTGTGGCGAGTACAATCAAAGGTCTCCAATCTATGACTTCATCGCCTCGCGTATTTATTGCCGGCCATCGGGGCCTTGTCGGGTCCGCGCTTACGCGGCGCCTGGGGCGGAACCACGCGGTCACGCTGCTGACCGCCACGCGCGAGCAGCTCGACCTGCGCGACCAGGCGGCCGTCAACTACTGGTTCAAGGCCAACCGCCCCGAGTACGTCTACCTCGTGGCCGGCACCGTCGGCGGAATCCTCGCCAACTCGACGCGCCCCGCGGAGTTCATCTACGACAACATGCTGATCCACGCGACGGTGGTGCACGCGGCGCACCTCTATGGCGTGAAGAAGTTGCTGTATCTGGGCAGCTCCTGCATCTACCCGCGCGGGTGCGAGCAGCCGATGCGCGAGGAACACCTGCTGACCGGCATGCTCGAGCCGACCAACGAGGCCTACGCCATCGCGAAGATTGCCGGCATCAAGCTGTGCCAGGCCTACCGGACGCAATACGGGGATGACTTCATTTCGGCCATGCCCACGAACCTTTACGGGCCGAACGACAATTTCGATCTGACCTCGTCGCACGTGCTGCCCGCGATGATGCGCAAGTTCCACGACGCGAAGATCGCCGGCGCGCGCGACGTCACGATCTGGGGGACCGGCACGCCGCGGCGCGAGTTCCTCCACGTCGACGACCTCGCCGACGCGTGCGTGTTCCTGATGGATCGCTACGACGGGACCGGGCACATCAACGTCGGCACCGGCGAGGACCTCTCGATCCGCGAGCTCGCCGAGACCGTGCGCGAGATCGTGCATCCCGGCGCCGGGCTCGTGTTCGACACGTCGAAGCCCGATGGGACGCCGCGCAAGCTGCTCGACGTCTCGCGCCTGCACGCGCTCGGGTGGCGGCACATGATCGCGCTTCGCGAGGGGATCGCGTCGACGTATCAGTGGTTCATGGCGCATCACGGACAGCTGCGAGGCGCTCAAACCACCGCGGTGTAAACAATGAAGCCCGGTCGGCCGACAAATACGAAAGACGGAAGCCAGGTACAATGAAGCCGGGTCTGAAGACCCGGCCTACACATGCGGTTGGCGGGTCTGAACACCGCCCTACACATAATGAAAAGAGCATTAATCACGGGCATCACGGGACAGGACGGGTCGTACCTGTCCGAGTTCCTTCTCGGCAAAGGCTACGAGGTCCACGGCCTCATCCGCCGCGCCTCCTCGTTCAATACGGATCGGCTCGACGCGCTCTATCGCGACCCGCACACGGATCAGACCCCGCTCTACCTTCACTACGGCGATCTCGCGGACGGGACCGTGCTGCGCCGCGTGCTCGAGAAGGTGCAGCCCGACGAGGTCTACAACCTCGGCGCGCAGTCGCACGTGAAGGTCTCGTTCGAAGAGCCGGAATACACCGCCGACATCGTCGCGGTCGGCGCGCTGCGGCTGCTCGATTCGGTTGCCGACTACAACGCGCGCACGGACCGGCAGGTGCGCCTCTATCAGGCGGGATCGTCGGAAATGTTCGGCGCCACGCCGCCGCCGCAGGGCGAGAAGACGCCGTTCTATCCGCGCAGCCCGTACGCCGCGGCCAAGGTGGCGGCGCACTGGTTCACGGTGAATTACCGCGAGGCCTACAATCTCTTCGCGTGCAACGGCATCCTCTTCAATCATGAATCGCCGCGCCGCGGCGAAACGTTCGTCACGCGCAAGATCACGCGCGCCGCCGGCCGCATCAAGGCGGGCCTGCAGAAGAAGCTCGCGCTCGGCAACCTCGAGGCGAAGCGCGACTGGGGGTTCGCCGGCGACTACGTCGAAGCGATGTGGCTGATGCTCCAGCAGGACCGCCCCGACGACTACGTCGTCGCCACCGGCGAATCGCACTCGGTCCAGGAGTTCGTCACGCTTGCGTTCCAGATCGCGGGCCTCGAGTCGATGGACTACGTCGAGGTCGATCCGAAGTACTTCCGCGCGACCGAGGTGGATTTCCTCAAGGGAGATCCCTCGAAGGCGAAGGCGCAGCTCGGATGGAAACCGCGCGTCTCGTTCACCGAGCTCGTTCGCATGATGGTCGAACACGACATCGAGCTCGCGCGCCAGGAACAGACGCTCCGCGACGCCGGCCACGTCGTCGCGCTCCGAGGCGCCGCCGCTCTGTAGTTCTCAATCGAAGGACTCGAAGGGGAGTCGAAGGAATCGAAGGAGCCTCTTTTAGGTACAGTCGAAGGGCCGAAGGAGCTACCTTTCGATATAAGGAGCTCACTCAATAGATATAGGTTCCCTTCGCCTGCTTCGTTTTCCTTCGACAGTTCAATTGAAAGGTCCGCCTTCATGCGCGGATCCCGCGTCTCGGCCCCGCATTTTCAAGCGATAATAGATCCTCCATGCCCCTCAGGATAGGCTTCGATATGGACGGAGTCCTTGCGGACTTCGCCGCCGCGTACCACGAGATCGAGACGCGCCTGGTCGGCCCCTCGACCCCGTCGACGCGCGCCGGCAATCCCGAGGAAGAAGCCAGTGAGGAATCTGAGGACGAGGAGACCGCGCGGACTCGGGCGAAGGCGGAAGAAGAAGCAAGGAAAACTGAAGACGCAGCCAGACAGGCGGAAGGCGGAAGGCGGAAGAAGGAGGTGCGGCCGTCAGAACATCGGCGCCGCCGCGATCTTGTCTGGCAGGCGATCCAGGAGACGCCGGATTTCTGGACGACGCTGAAGCCGCTGGATCCGACGGCGGTGGGGCGCATTCACGAGATGATGGTGCGGCACCGCTGGGAAGTGTTCTTCATCACGCAGCGTCCGGCGACCGACGGCGACACCGTGCAGCGACAGACGCAGCGGTGGCTGGTCGAGCAGGGATTCGATCTGCCGAGCGTGCTGGTGATTGCCGGATCGCGCGGCGCGGCCGCGGGAGCGCTGCGCCTCGACTATCACGTCGACGACAATGCGAAGAACTGCATCGACATCAAGTCGGAGTCGGGCGCCAAGCCGCTGTTGATCGTGGATCCCTCTGACGACATGACCGCCATCAGCGCGCGCCGGCTCGGCATCGGCACCGCCACGACGATAGACGAGTGCCTCACCATCCTCGAACAGGCGAGCGTCAACCGCGCGCAGCCGAACCTGCTGCATCGCCTTGCGAAACTGGTCGGGTGGCATTGACGCCGGGTCTGAAGACCCGGCCTATCTGACAGCGTAATTCCTCCCGACCGCGATCGCCATAGCGGCGTTCGCACCCGCCACGAACAGCACCGCGCCCACGCGGTTCTTCTTCCACATCTTTTCACCCACGACGATCACGCCCGCGGTCGCGGCCGCTTTGAGCGCGATGAAGGCCGGAGGATTCTTCACGATCGATCGCATCATCGGGTTCGCCTCGGCGCCGGCGCCGTTTGCCAGCGCGCGCATGGTCGACGCGTAGTCGAGCGCCTGGAGCGTCGCGAAGCCCGCATAGAGCGGAACGAGCGCGGCCGGGCGGGAGACTTTGGGTGCCAAGGGTGCGCCAGGTGCGGTGGGCACGGCGGGTACTAACGCGGCGGCGAGGTCGGCGGGCGCGGCGTCCTGCGCGGCGACAGGCACGGCGGCAGCAAGTGCGCAGGCGAACACGAACGAACACGCGGTGCGAAGCATGACGAACCTCCTGCCGCGCGCGTTCGCCGGAGATCCGGCTCAACACTGCGGGCACGAATTCCTCGTCCCGGCTTCGCAATGGCCATTGCGCCGAACGACTTCTGAACCGTGCTACATCAACGCGAATGCCACACCTCTCGGCACGTCGCGCGAGTGCGCGAAGCGCTGACGCTGAAAAGAATTAGCGGAGATTCACCGCGAGCGCGGGAGCCGCGCGATTCGCGACGCGGCGGGTGGTTATTGCCCAGTTCGGGCAAGCAGCTACATGAAGAAGCGAAATGGTTGCCGCTGATGTTGCCGCCGTCACCATCACCAGCGCCGCCAGCTGAAGGGCTGCCTCTTGTCAGCAGCGGAGGGGTTCTGTAGTCTGCCGCACGAGGGGGATTCACATGGCGACGGCAACGACACGATGGACGCTGCGGGGTCGCGGCTACGAGTTCTGCAACTGCGATTTCGGCTGCGGCTGCAACTTCGGCGGATTCCCGAACTCCAGGGACGGCAGTTGTCGAGCGCTCATCGGCCTCGATATCACGGACGGATCCTGCGGCAACGTGAGTCTGTCAGGGCTGAGGTGCGCGGCCGTGGTGGACTGGCCGAAGGCCATCCATGAAGGCCACGGCAAGTGCGTGTTCGTCGTGGAGCCGCCGACGAGCGAAGCGCAGATCGGCGCGCTCGCCCAGATCTTCACGGGCAAGCTTGGCGGCCTGCCATGGGAACTTCTGGGCCCGACCTTCGAAGTCGCGGGGCTCGTGAAGGCGCCGATCACGATCGAAGGATCCGGCCGCAAGAGCACGTTGAAAATAGAAGGCGTGGGCGAAGGGCGCGGCGACACGTTCAAGGACCCGGTGACGGGCAAAGACCACCTGGCGAACATCGATCTGCCCGACGGATTCATCTGGAAGAAGGGGGAGTGCGGGCAGGGGACGTTCCGCGCGAGCGCAGAGGGTGTTTCAGTCGGCGCGGAGAAGTCGAACTGGATCTTGTACGGGTTCGACTGGTCGAACTAGACCGGGGGGCTTCGCCCCGCCGGACCCCCCATCGCCGTCGCTCGCGGGGGCCCCGTGCCCCGCTCCGCTCCGGCGGGGCGCGCCCGTGGCGCGCCTAAGCCCGTTATCCGGCTCCTCGACAACGAGTACAAAATTCTTGTTGCGAGCCGCATAACGGGCTAGTAGAAGACCAGGTCAGCGCGTGAATGCCCACGCCCACGCGCCGAGCGCGACCAGGAGGGCCCCTGTCGCCCGGCTGCTCTGCGCGCCAAACGGCGCGAGCCTCTCGATCAGCACCACCGCGGTGATCACCGCGATGACGGCGAGGTTCATCACGCCCCCCACAAAGAGCAGCAGCATCAGCGCCCAGCAGCAGCCGAGGCAGTACAGGCCGTGCTCGAGGCCCATGCGCAGGGCACCGGCGGCGCCCGCGCGCCAGCGGTGCGCCACGATCGAGACGGGCGATCGGCACAGCCGCAGGCACGCGGCTTTCAGCGGCGTGAACTGGTACACGCCGGCCAGCAGGAGCAGGGTGGCCGCGGCGCGCGGCGTGGCGATCTCCATCATCGGCGTCAGCAGGAGCGTCCGGCTCAGGGCGCGCTGCAGCAGCGTGGCGCACACGCTGAACAGCATCCAGACGAGCAGATAACCCGCTCCGACGGCGACCGCGCGCAGAGTCGCGGTGCCCCGATCCGGACTGCGCTCGGCAGCGAGCGCATACAGCCGCAACAGCGGCCACGCCGACGGGAGCATCATGCCGGCCATCATCACTGCCCACATCGCCCAGAGCAACAGCACATGGGTGGCATCCCACGTCATCGTCATCATCCAGGCGGACGGGCCGGTCATGGCGCCGTACATGTCGCGCGCCATCGGGACGATCCACGCCCAGCAGAGCACAGTGACGACGGTGAGGCCGGCGGCCAGGCGCGTCAATGGACGCCGCCCTTCATTGCTCGTCATATCGATGCGGCAGATTGTGCCATAGCGATGCGGGGCGCGGAGCGCGGGGTGCGGGGTGCGGGGTGCGGGGTGCGGGATGCGGGGTGCGGGATGCGGGATGCGGCATGAGATGGGAGATTGGGATGTGGGATAAAGGATGAGGGATTCCGGATGAGGGATTCCGGATGAGGGATCAGGGATTGACGATAAAAAAGGCCGGCCCCCGAAGGAAGCCGGCCCTTCATTCCCCTCCCGACTCGACTTACCAGTTCACGCGGACACCGAAGCGGAGCACGCGCGGGGCCACGATCGCCTGAATGTTGTTCGCATTCGCGGCGTTCTGGTTCCCGCGGAGCGCCTGGATGGTGTTGTTGTTCGTCACGTTGAAGATGTCGATCGCCGGCACCAAGCGCGCCGAGCCGAATGTGATCGGACGCTCGAGGTGCAGGTCGAGGTTCTGATAGTTCGGCAGGCGGTTCTCGCCAATCGGATCGAGGATGAGCGTCGGCGTGCCGCCGCCGTTCGGGAGTGCCGTGGGCAACTGGATCGCCGCCTCGAACGGATAGCCCTGACGCGCGTTGTAGAACGCCGAGACGTTGAACGCATAGGGCAGCTGATACATGCCGCTCAACTTGAAGAGCCACTTGGCGTTCACGAACACGTTGCCAATGCCCGAGCCCGACGTGGCAAAGTCGTACTCGTGTCCGTTCCGCACCGCGATGTTGTTCGGGTTCTGGAATGATCCGTCGCCGTAGTGCTGGATGATGCTGTTGTACGCGAGGCTCGTGTTCAGCATCCAGTGATTCGCCATCCGCCGGCGCGCGTTCACCTCGAAGCCGTTGTAAGCACGGTTGAAGTTCGGCGTGTTGATCAGGCGCGTGATGCCGCCAAGCTGCGTAGCGGGGTAGAACGCTGTGACCGTCTCGCAGCGCGCGCTGGCAACCGTGCAGGTCGGGACCACCTGCGTCGACACATAGTCGGAGCTGCTGACGAGGCTGCCGTCCGAACGCAGCGTGAAGGACGAGTTGAAATTGTCGTACCGCCGCCAGATGTAGGCGGCGTCGACGGCAAATCCGCGGCCGATCTCGCGCGCCGCGCCGACGATGAATTCATCGGTGGTGTCGTTCTTCAGGTTCGGATCGATCGTGTTGGCCGTGGTCGGAGATGACGGATTCGCCGGATCCCAGTTGCCGCTCAGGTTCTGGAAGTTGGCGAAGTTACCGTTGGTCGGCTGCACCTCATTCGCCTGCACGAACCGGTCGCCATTCAGGTCCGCCCACGGGTAGCGGACGGTCACCGCGGTGAGCGGGTTGATCTGGCTGGAGACGCCGCCGTTGCCGACCTGACCGTAGTAGCGCGCGTAGTTCACGCGCGCCACGGTTCTCCCGTTTCCCTGCAGGTCGTAGGTGAACCCGAGGCGGGGCGAGAAGTCGTGGAAGACGATCCCCGGATCGACGCCGCCGAAGCTGACGGCCGGCAGGAGCGTCGGCATGACCCCGCTGGCCGGGACGCTCGCCGCGAGCGCCTCGTCGTGGTTCATGTCGTAGCGAAGCCCGAGCTGGAACGTCATCTTCCGGTGCGTGATCGTGTCCTGCACGAATGCCGCAACGTTCGTGAGGCGGGAGATGCTGTGGCTGTCGCGCGTCAGCGATGCCGCGCAGCCCGCCGCCACGCCTGTCGCGCACGTGTCGTTGTCGAACGCCGCCTGGTTCGGGAAGCGCGCCGTCGCGAAGCCGCCGGTGTGTCCGATCGACTCGCTGTACGCGTCGCGCCAGTAGGCGCCGAACTTGAACGCGTGATCCATTCCGAACGTCGCCGGCAGGAAGTAGTTCGCGTTGTAGTTGACGCTGTTCACGGGACGCAGGAACACGCTCTGTGAGGCGGAGCGGAGGTTGAGGCCGGTCGACACGATCAGCGCCGGCTGGACGTCGGTCAGCGAATCCTCGTGGAAGTCGAGGATGAAGTTGTTGCCGACGTGCGCGTAGTCCACTTCCATCAGCAGGCGATCGGTGAGCACCCACTGGTCGCCGAATTTGTAGGTCGGCGACGGCCCGGTGATCCACCACTTCGTGCCGAAGGTCTGCGAGACCGCCGCCTGCCGCGACGTCGTCTCGATCGGGTGCAGGTCGTCGGCGCCGCGCGCGTTGCGCACCTTCTTCGACATGCTGTTGAACAGCGACAGCTTGTTTCCCGCGAACAGCTGCACCTCTCCTTTGACGTTCGTCGTCTGGAGGATGGTGTTATCAGGGTTGAGGCACGCGTTCACGTCCTTGATTGGCGTCGCGAGCGCGGTCGCGGAGGTCTTGAACGCCTGGCACGCGTCGGTCGGCTTGTAGAAATTGACGACGCCGACGTTGATGTCCTGCTTGCCGTAGCTGCCCCACACCCAGGCGCGGCCTTTCTTGATCGGGCCGCCCGCTTCGACCCCGTAATCCTTGATGTCCTGGATCGGGTTGCCGGACGTGGCGCCCTGGCGGCGCATGTCGTCGGTGATGTTGTTCGACTCGACCTGATCGTTGGTGTTGTAGTAGCGCGTGGAGCCCTTGAAGCGATCGGTGCCGCTCTTGGTCACCAGCATCACGCCGACGCCGCCGGTCTGCTGCGAGACGTCGACGCCGCCCGTGGTGATCGTCATCTCCTGGAACGCATCGAAGTCGTAGTAGGTGGGCGACGCGCCGGTGGCGGCCATGTCAGTCGTGTCGATGCCGTCGACCGACCACTTCGTGTTGCCCGGGCTCGCGCCGCGCGACACGAAGTTGGACTGCTGCCCTGACATGTTGCCGCCGATGTTCTCGCGGTCCATCGCGATCCCCGCGGTCTGCTGGAGGATGACCCACGGGTCGCGCGCCGACGGAATGCTCTGGAGCTGTTCGACGGTGAAGGTCGCCTTCGTGCCGGTCGCCTTCGTGTCGACGATCGGGCTCTCGCCCGTCACCGTCACCGTCTCCTGCACGGTCGAGACGGCCAGCTGCGTGCTGACGTTGGCGCTGAAGCCAACGCTGACGCGAATGCCTTCCTTGATGACGGTCTTGAAGCCGGGGAGCTCGAACTTCACGTTATAGGCGCCGACCTCGAGCCGCGGGAACTGGAAGCTGCCCGTTTCCGAGGAGATCGACGTCAGCGGCTGGAGAAGGCCGGGACCGGACAACGTGACAGTGACGCCGGGCAGCACCGCGCCGGAATCGTCGGTGACCTTGCCGAAGATTTCGCCGGTCTGCGATTGAGCCCGGACCGGCGACACGCTCAGCGCCAGCGCGAGCGCCGCCAGCAAGGCGATGAAACGCAATCTCATCTTCCATCCTCCGTTGTTCACAAGCCGGAAGGGCGCGGAGCGGAGAATAGCAGGAAAAATGCCACAACCGGACGATCGTTCCGCTGGTGGGATGGACGACGAATGACGAGTTTTGCCAGGAAAACTGCGGAATTAAAGCCCTACGATATCGACCGGTCTACTGGCGGGATCTGGTTAGATTCAAGCGGTTGGATTGACCAATCCAAGGCCAGCCGCCAGCCGCCAGCCAAAAGCTGGAAGCTGGCAGCTGGAAGCTGGTAGCTGATAGCTGGCAGCTTTGTCTAGAAGGTCACTCTGACTCCAAACCGCAGGATGCGCGGGCTCAGGTTCTGCACGAGTTGATTGAACGTCGTTGATCCGGCGTTGCGGTTTCTCACGAGTTCGGTGTTCGCATTCATCACGTTGAACAGATCCGCGATCCCCTCGATGTTCATCCGATCGAGCCTGAACACCTTCGATGCGCGCACATCGAGATCCCACAGATTGTCGAGACGGAACGTGTCGAGCTCCGGCGAGACGAGCACGCGCCGCGTCCCGTCGACGCCGAGCGCGGCATTGCGATACACCGGGAACGGATAGCCCTGGCGGCCGAACAGGTTGGCCGCGAGGTTCACGCCCCAGGGCGCCTCGTACAGCCCGTTCGCGTTGATCTGCCACTTCGAGTGGATGAAGATGTCGCCCGAGCCGCTGCCGCCGCTGCGCACCACGAAGGCGCCGCCGTTGACGAGCGGCGTCGTGTCGGTTCGCGTCGGATTGCCCTGCTCGTTGACCGCCACGTCGTAGTGCTCCCTGGGCGCGTTCCACGCGCCGCCCGCGCGCGCCATCCACCTGTTCGACAGCCGCTTCGTCATCGTGAACTCGACGCCGTTGTAGTAGCTGTAGTAACCGGGATAGTTCGTCAGCAGCGTGCCGAAGTTCACCGCGCCAACCTTGTTTGCATCCGGGATGAACGTCGGGACGTCGTACGTGCTGCCATCGGGCAGCGTGCCGGTCAGCCGCGTCGTGCTCGCCGTATGGTCCGCTGTCGTCAGGCCGATCCAGGGGGTGTAGTAGTTCGTGAAGTTGCCATTGACGTCCGACGTGCGGGTGTAGGTGTACGACGCCGAGATCGCGAGGTTCGGCATCAGCTCGCGATCGACGCCCGCGACGAACGCGGCCGTGTGCGGCGCCTTCAGCTTCGGATCGATCCGGTCGACCGACTCCACTGACGTCGGGTTCGCGAGATCGAAACCGCCGCCGACCGTGATGAAGTTGCTGAAGTCCACCTCCGAGGCCTGTGCCAGGTGATCGCCGTTCGCGTCGATCCACCCGTAATCGGCGAAGCCCGGATTGCTGCTCAAGTTCGAGTAACCCACCACGGTCGTCTCGAGCTGGCCGGCGGTGCGATTGAAGCTCGCACGCAGGATCGTCTTGCGCGCCTCGTCGAGCGCCCACGTCGCGCCAATGCGCGGCGAGACGTCTTTCCACGTGAACGGCGCGTCGTACCCGCCGAACGAGATGCCGGGGACGATGTCCGGGAATGCGGCGTTCGCCTTCGTCTCGCTTGGAAGCGCGGAGCCCCACTGACGGTCGTAGCGCAGCCCCGCGTCGACTGTCAGCCGTCCGCGCGAGATCGTGTCGCCCAGGTACGAGCTGAAGAACTCGAGGCGGTTCGTGCCCAGGCCCTCGCGATACACGCGCGCGACGTTGTTCGTCGCGGAGTTGTTCAACGCGCGGATCATGTTGCCCGGCCACAGCGTGCCGGTCGTCGCGTCGACACGACGATAACCGCCGCCGAACTTGATCTCGTGCGACGCGCCCCACGCGTTGTGGAACGAAGTGCCATCGAGGTTGGCCGTGTGCTGCGGACGGATGTTCAGGCTCTGCCGCGTCGACCCGAACGACTGCGCGAGCACCTGGCTCTCTCCCGCCTCGGTATCGAGACCTCCCTTCGGCACGAGGCCGAAGCCGGTGTTGTAGTACGCATAGCGGCCGGAGAGGAACAGGTTCGCGCCGAACACGTGGTTGTCTTCGAACTTCGTCAGCCCCTGCGGGCCGCCGGAGTACGCGCCTCCCTGGTCCCACGTCGCGCTCGGCGCGTCGCCGGTAATCCCCGACGTGCCCGGGGACCGTCCGAACTTCTCCTTCGCGCCGAGATACCAGAGGACGTTGAGCATGTCCTTGCTCGTCACCTGCCAGTTGCCCTTCGCGTCGAACGTCTTCAGCACGGTGCGATCGATCAGGTTGCCCGAGCGGCGCGAAAGCCGGATGTCCTGGTTCGCCCACGATCCGTAGAACCACGCCTTGTCGTGGAGGATCGGTCCGCCGATTTCCGCGGTGTAGTCCGAGATCTGGTTGTTGTGATCCGCGGTCCCGGGCGTCACGGTCGCCTTCAGTTCATCGGGCACGTTGCTCGCTTCGAGCGCGTCGCTCGTGAAGTAGCCGCGCACGCCGCCGCGCAGCTGGTTCGTGCCGCGCTTGACGACCATGTTGAGCCCGACGCCGCCGGTCGGCTGCTTCAGATCCTGTCCCGACGTGGACACCTGCACTTCTTCGAAGTTGTCGTAGTTGAAATAGGTCGGCGAGGCGCCGATCGCCGCCATATCCGTGATCACCACGCCGTCCATCGTCCAGACCGCATCCTGCGGGCGCGTGCCCTTCGACTGGAAGTTGGACTGCTGGCCGGTCTCGTTGCCCGCGATGTTCACGCGGTCCACCATCACGCCCGGCACGGTGCGCAGCAGCGCCCACGGATCGCGCGACGTGGGGATCTTCTCGAGCTCGGCACTCGTGAAATTTGTGGCGGTGCCCATCGCCTTCGTGTCGACGATAGGGGAGTCGCCGGTGACGGTGAGGCTCTCCTGGAGCGACGCGACCTTCATCGTGATCGGAATGTCGACGTTCGAGCCGACCGTGACGGTGATGCCCTCGCGGATCAGCCGCGAAAATCCCTGCAGATCGGACGTCACCTTGTAGACGCCGGGCGGCAGATCGAGAAAACGGAACCGCCCGTCGGCTTCGGTGACGAACGTCGCCGAGCGATCCGCACCGGCGAGCGTGACGGTGACGCCGGGCAGCACGCCGCCCTGCTCGTCGCGGACGATGCCGGCGATGGTGCCGCTCTGGACCTGCGCGAGGGCGGGGGCCGCGAGCGTCAGGCAGAGCAGGGCAAATGCCAAGAGCTTTCGATGCATGAATGGATGCTCCTTGTCAGTGGCCAGTAACCAGTTGCCAGTAACCAGTGGTCAGTAACCAGTCGCCAGAACCGGGAACGCGAACCGGCAACTGGCAACTGGATACCGGCAACTGACACTGGTAGCCGGCTTCTCTAAGGCACCCGACATGCCAACGGACTTCGCGCGGAAACAGAGCGGGAAACGGGCAGTGTGACGGACGGTGGGACGGAAGCTTGAAGTGGTCGATCGGACCGCCGCGTCATTGGACGGCGATTCGTGGACGATGAGCGCGCGCTCGTCACGCGCGCGCGGCAGTCTGCAACTTTCCGGAGGGAGTTCGTTGCCTTGGAGGCCACAGAGCCGATCGACTCAGAGGCCTCCCCCTCAATTGAAGCCAGCCACCCGTCGTCGGAGCGTCTTCACGTGCTCCCAGATCTGGGACGATTCGGACGCCTCTTCCGACTGCCCTCCGGCGGCGTGTTCGTGCTCGGGCACCGGCAGGTCGGGACGCGGCATCATGCGCAGGTAGGCTTCGAGGTCGCGGAGCGCGGCGGGGAAGTCCTCCATGTGATAGGCGAGCAGCCCGCGATCGCGGAGCTCCGAGAGCGCGGACGGGTCGACGGCGAGCAGCAGATCCGCGATGAAGCGCGCCTGGGGAAACGATCGCATGCGGACGTAGAGCCGCTTCAGGTTCACCAGCATGCGCACGACGATCTGCTGGCGCGTGGCGGTGGCGAGGAGCCCGCGATCGAAAGCCGCCTCCTCTCCGACGTGCTGGCGCAGCAGCTGACGGCAGTCCATCTCCGAGAGCAGCGCGCCGCTGTGAAATGGATCGACGATCAGATCATCGCTGCCGGTTGTTGCGGGGAGCCGGACGAGAAAGTGACCGGGGAAGTTGACGCCTTCAATCCGCACACCCGCGCGCCGCGCGACCTCGAGGTAAATCACTGCGAGGCTGATCGGGATGCCCGTCCTCCGATCGAGGACTTCGTTCAGAAAGCTGTTGCGGGGATCGTCGTAGTGCTCGCGGTTGCCGCTGAAGCCGAGCTCCTCGTAAAGGTACGCATTGAGCGTCGAGATCTGGAACGCCCTGTCGCGGCGGCGGTCGTCGGGGGTGCGCCGCTGCAGCCGTCCGGCGGCCGCCTCGCCCATGCGCTCGATGCGCTGCAGGTAGGGATCGGGATCGAGCGCGGGGTATTCCACACGCGCGATCGCAAGCGCCGCCGAGGCGAGCCCCTCGCCTCGCTCGTTCAGCGTGCGCAGCAGCTCGTCGATCGCGCCCGCGACGCGCGTTTGCAGCGATTGCACGAGGCCATTATACGGGGTTCACGGTTCACGGTTCACGGTTCACGGTTCACGGTTCACGGTTCACGGTTCAGGGTTCACGGTTCAGGGTTCACGGTTCAGGGTTCACGGTTCACGGTTCACGGTTCATGGTTCAGGGTTCACGGTTATGGTTCATGGTTCGTGAACCGGCGAATGAGTTCTGGCGTGATCTCCTCGAGCGTGTCAACGACGAGGTCGGCGTCGCCGGTCAGCTTTTCGCGCGGGTAGGTGTGGGTGATCGCGATCGTGCGCATGCCGGCGGTGCGCGCGGACTCGAGGCCCCAGTGCGAATCTTCGATCGCGACGCATGCCGCGGGAGGGACCCCGTGCAATTCGGCCGCGCGCAGATATGGATCCGGCGCCGGCTTCGTGCGGTCGGTCTCGCCGGCCGCCACGATGAACGTGAACGTGTCGAGGAGCGCCGCGCCGCGGAGCATCAGCTCGATCTCATGACGGAGCGCGCCCGATGCGACGCCCACGGGCCAGACGGCGGACAGCGCGCGCGCGCACGCGGCCGCGCCGGGATATAACACGTTCACGCCGGAGACGAGCGCTTCGAACCGCCGCGATTTCTCCCGCAGGAGCAGCTCGATCTCCTCGTCGCCGAGCATCAGGCCGTTGTCATCGATGATCTGCCGGAATGCCCCCTCGTCATCGAATCCGAGATATCGATCGCAGTACGTCTTGGTATCGAGCTTCACGCCGTGCGGCTCGAAGATTTCCTGGTAGCTGCGCAGGTGCAGAGGCTCGGAATCGGCGAGCACGCCATCGAAGTCGAAGACGATGGCTTGCACCGCGACCGCCGGACCTCGGGCCTCGGACCTCGGACCTCGGATCTCATTCATCGGTTCGGCCTGGGCAACCGTTCACCAGCCCGAACCGGTACCTTCAATCGATTCTCTGCTGGTGGATAGGGACAGTCGTAGCTGCTGTTGTAGAAGCAGTACGGGTGGTACGCGCGGTTGAAGTCCAGATCGTAGATGCCGCTGGGCGTGCGATCGAGATCGATGTAGCGGCCGCCCGGATACGTCTCGGTGCCGTTGGTGAGATCGCCGAACGGGACGAACAGCCGCTTCATGTCGGTCTCGTTCGCCTCGACGAACGCGCCGAGCGTCATCGGGTGTCCCTTCAACGTGAACGAGAGCGTTCCGACGCGCCGCATCTGCCGGACCTGGCCAGTGGAGGTCGGCATCGGAACCGGAGCCCCTCCCTGCGCCGGTTCCAACGCTGCTGGGACGCGATACGCTTCATCGATCGCGAAATACGTGATCGGCGGGAACGTTGCGCGCTTTTCCACCGGGACGGGCGACTCCGCCGACGTGCGCATGAATTGGTCGTACTCGGCGCGATGCGCGGCGATCTGCTCAGGATACGGCAGAGGCGCGTTCGTGCAGCGGCCAGGCAGGACACCCAGCAACAGCAATGCGCCGACGTGACGGGCAATCCGCATCGGTGTGATAGTTATATCTTCTCTCATGAAGGCCTTCGCCGTTCCCTGCATCCTGGTTCTCATGCTGGCGGGCTGCGCGCGCGATCGGGGCGTGCAGGCGGCCGAACAGCAGAACGCGCGCGCCGTCACGACTGAAGCCGCGCAGCCGCGCGACGTCCGCCGAGACATCGACATCGTGGGCACGCTGGCCGCGCGCGAGGAAGTGGTCGTCAGCGCAGAGGTGGCCGGGCGGGTTGCGCGCCTTGCGCGCGATTTAGGCGATCGCGTGACGGCCGGTGCGCCGCTCGTCGAGCTCGACCAGGAAAAGCTGCGGTATCGCGCCGACGCCCAGCGCGCTGCGCTCGACCAGGCGCGCGCCCGCTACGGCGCAACCGGTTCCGGCGAGCTGCCCCCGCTCGAACGCGTGCCCGAGGTCGTGAGCACCGCGGCGAAGCTGTCGGACGCGCAGCAGCGCCTCGATCGGGCGAAGAGCCTGGCCGCGCGCAAGCTGTTGCCGCAGTCCGATCTCGACGCGGCGCAGACGAGCGTCGATACCGCGCGCGCCGCGCACGAGCAGGCCCTCGCGTCGGCGCGCCAGCTGCGCGCCGACATCGAGGCCCAGGGGTCGTCGCTTCGCCTCGCGGAGCGCGAGGTGCGCGATGCCACCGTGCGGGCGCCGTTCGAAGGCTATGTGGCGGAGCGGCTCGTTTCCCTCGGCCAGTTCGTGCAGCCGCAGACGCCCGTCATGCGGATCGTGCGGTTGCACCCGCTCAAGGTCACGGCGGAAGTCCCTGAGAAGTTCGCGCCGTGGATCGAGACCGGCCGCGAGATCGCGCTGAGGGTCGACGCGTTTCCGGGACAGGTGGTGCACGGACGGGTCGTGCGCGTGAGCCCCGCCGTCAGCCTGAAGTCGCGCGCGTTCGCCATCGAAGGGGAAGTCCCGAATGCGGACGGTCGTCTGAAGCCCGGCACCTTCGCGCGCGTCCAGATCACGACCGATCACGTCGATCGCGCGATCACGATTCCCGCCGCCGCGGTGCAGAGCCGCTACGGCACGAACCGCGTGTTCCTCGTCCAGCAGGGCCGCCTCGCCGGACGCGAAGTGATCCTCGGAGACCGTGTCGGCGATCGCGTCGAAGTCACGCAGGGACTCGACGCCGGCGTGACCATCGTCGCGAAGGACGTCGAACAGCTCACGGATGGAATGAAAGTCAAACCGGCTCAGGGCTCATGACAGAACGGGGACACTCACACTTTTTCGCGACAATGGGACGAACTGTGAGTGTCCCCCTTCCAGAAACGGGGACACTCACACTTTTTCACGATAATGCGACGAACTGTGAGTGTCCCGCTTTCAGGCTGCGTGCCTGAGCCAGCATGAGCCGTGCGCCCGTGAGCCATAAGCTCTAGCCATGTCCTTTGCAGCATTTTGCGTCCGTCGCCCGGCCTTCACGACGATGCTCGTCATGATGTTCGTTGTGACGGGCATCTTCTCGTTCCGCGAGCTGAGCGTCGACCTGCTGCCGAAGGCAGACCCGGCGACGGTGCAGGTCTCGATCAACCTCCCCGGCGCGAGCCCGGACGAGTTGAACAGCTCGGTCGTCGAGCCGACGGAGCAGTCGCTCAGCAGCATCGCCGGCATCGACGAGATGAACGCGCGCATTTTCGAGGGACAGGCGCGGATCATCCTGAAGTTCATCCTCGAGCGCGACATCAACGATGCGGCGCAGGACGTGCGCGAGAAGGTCGCACAGGCGATCAAGGATCTGCCGCCGGAAGTGGAGCCGCCCGTCATCACGAAAGTCGATCCCGATGCCGATCCGGTGATCAGCTTCGCGCTGTCAGGGCCGCTGGGGATCCGCGCGCTGACCGAGATTGCCGACAAGCAGATCCGCCGCGGCATCGAAACAGTTGACGGCGTCGGCGAGGTGACAATCTCCGGCGGCCACGCGCGCGAGATCCACATCGTCCTCGACATCGGCAAGCTGAACGCGCACGGCCTGACGGTGGACAAAGTGCGCGACGCGATCGTCTCGGAAAACGTGGAAATCCCCGGCGGGCGCATTCAGCAGGGAGACGCCGAGCTCACGCTGCGTACGCTCGGCCGCCTCGAATCATCCGAGCAGTTCACCAATGTCGTGGTCGCGACGGTGGCGGGGACGCCGATCCGCCTGCGCGATGTGGCCACGGTCGAGGACACGACCGAGGAGGCACGCACGTCCGCCTTCTTCGACGGCGCGCGCACGGTTGTCATGGATGTTCGCCGGCAGTCGGGTCAGAACACGGTTCAAGTCGTCGAGGCGGTTCGCGACAAGCTCGCGCAGCTCCAGCGCGCGCTGCCGCC
Organism: Acidobacteriota bacterium; assembly: GCA_003222675.1. Taxonomy (GTDB): domain Bacteria; phylum Acidobacteriota; class Vicinamibacteria; order Vicinamibacterales; family 2-12-FULL-66-21; genus QHWT01. Next base: position 50,152 of record QHWT01000049.1, read on the forward strand.
GGAGGTGAAGGTCACCGTCACGCGCGACGACTCGAACTTCATTCACGCGTCGATCTCGTCGCTCGAGGAACACCTGATCCTCGGCAGCCTCCTGGCAAGCCTCGTCATCATGGCGTTCATCAGGAACCTCCGGGTGGTGTTCGTCGCCTCGCTGGCGATCCCCGCCTCGATTATTGCCAGCTTTGCGCTGGTCCGAGCCGCCGGGTTCACGCTGAACAGCATGACGCTCCTCGCGCTCACACTCGCCGTCGGCATCGTCATCGACGATGCGATCGTGGTGCTGGAGAACGTCTTCCGTCACATGGAAGAGGAGGGCACGCCGCCGTTCCAGGCCGCGATCGATGGAACACGCGAAGTCACGCTTGCCGTCGTCGCGACCTCCGTGTCGCTGATCGTCATCTTCCTGCCGGTCGCGTTCATGACCGGCTACACGCAGCGCTTCATCTACCCATTCGGGTTCACCATGGCGTTCGCCGTCATGGTGTCGCTGCTCGTCAGCCTGACGCTGACCCCGATGCTGAGCGCGCGCATGCTGCGCAGCGACGGACGCGTGCATCGACATGGAGAAGGATTCTTCGGGCGCGTGGACGCCGTCTACCGGCGCTGCCTGGAATGGTCGCTCGATCACCGCGCGGTGATCGTCGCGGTGAGCCTGCTGGTGTTCGCGTCGACGTTTGTCTTGAGCCGCATGATCGGGCGATCGTTCCTGCCCAACGAGGACATGGGCGAGTTCCAGCTGGTGGTCGATTCGCCCGAGGGGACGTCGCTGCAGGGCATGGAGAAGATCGTGCTCGGCCTGACGCCAAAGCTGCTGGCGCTGCCCGGCGTCGCGCACGTGATGCCGACAATCTTCGAGCGCGTCAATCACTCGCACATCTTCATCGAGCTGCGGCCGCTCGGCGAGCGCAAGATCACGCAGGACCAAGTTGCGGACAAGGTCCGCACGCTGATGCTCGAGTATCCGAGCTACAAGCCGTCGGTTCTGATCAGGACGCCGCTCGGAGGCGGTGAGTCCTCGTTCTATCCAATCCAGCTGAATCTGATGGGGCCGGATCTGCGCCAGCTCTCGAACTATTCGCTGCGGGTTCTCGCCGACGTGCAGCGCATGCCGTTCATCAGCGACTCGAAGTCGGCGGTGAACCTGAGCAACCCGGAGCTGCGGGTCGCAGTCGATCGCCAGCGCGCGGCGGATCTCGGCGTGCGGATCTCGGATCTCGCGCGCGCGCTGCGGCTGATGGTGAGCGGCGAGGATGAAATCTCCAGCTATCGCGAGAACGGCGAGCGCTACCCGGTGAAGATCCGCGTGCGCGAGGATCAGCGCTCGGATGCGGCAGGTATCGGGAGCCTGATGGTGCCTTCGTCACGCGGCGAACCCGTCCGGGTCGACAATGTTGCCCGGCTCGAACGCGGCTTCGGCCCGACCGTCATCCAGCGGTTCAACCGTCAGTTCTCGGTTGCCGTGTTTGCCGACGTGAAGCCGGGTCAGCCGCTCGACGCCGCGCTGCGCGCCATCACCGCATCCGCCAGCACGCTCGATCTGCCACCCGGCTACTCGTTCAAGCTGACGGGTCAAGCCAAGCTGCTCGACGAGACGACCAACAACATGGTGCTCGCGCTGACGCTCGCGAGCATCTTCATTTATATGGTGCTGGCCATGCAGTTCGAGAGCTTCGTGCAGCCGCTGGTGATCATGACGGCGCTGCCGCTGTCGGTGCCCTTCGCGCTGCTGACGCTCTGGATGACGGGCCGCGTGCTGAACCTGTGGAGCGCGCTCGGCGTGCTCCTGCTGCTCGGGATCGTGAAGAAGAACTCGATCCTGCAGGTGGACTACACCAACGTCCTGCGGCGGCAGGGGATGCCGCTGCGCGAAGCGCTGGTGCAGGCGTCGGAGACGCGCCTGCGGCCGATCCTGATGACGACCGCCGCCATCATCGCGGGCCTCATCCCGACGGCGCTGGGCGTCGGCGCCGGCGCCACCGAGCGCGCCGACATCGCCGTGACGATCGTCGGGGGCCAGTCGCTGTGCCTGTTCCTGACGCTGCTGCTCGTCCCGGTGAGTTATTCGCTCGCCGAAGAAGGCGTCGAGCGCGGGCGCCATCCCTGGCGCGCTCGACGCAATCGTCAATCCCTGATCCCTGATCCGGAATCCCTTATCCCAAATCGCTAATCCCCAATCGACGATCGACGATCCAGGATCTTGATCGACGATCCGGGATCACGATCGACGATCGCCGATTCAGGGATAACGATTGAGGATGAGGGATCCCGGATCAGGGATTGACGATTGATGTCGTCAATTCGACGCCGTCGGGCGTCTTCACCGACTTCGCCAGAATCGCCGCTTTGATTTCGAGGTGCTTGACCACATCGGGCGTCAGCCCCGCCGGCCATGAGCCGTCCGCGCTCACCTGCATTCCGAGCAACGTACGGGCGACCCCAGAGATCGTCACGGTCGCGCCGACGAGCAGCGCCGGCGAGACGCGCAGCGTGGTGCCCCTGGTGAACACCAGAACGCGGGCGCGATTCCCGGTGAGTGGGGGCAGCTCCCTTTGCGAGTCGACAAGAATCACGCTCGGCGCCAACACCCCCACGACGCGGGCATAGGGCACTTCAACGGACTGTCCCGCAATGGAATCGATATGGTACGCCAGCATTTCCGGACGGACGGCAAGGGGCAATTGTTCAGCGCGCAGCTTCGACGGACGGCGTTCCCGGCACTCCGGCGGCGCGGGAACTGGCGCGATGACGATACGTGCGTCCTCCGGACGATCGCCCGGGATCACGTGGCCGATGACAATCACGTCGCACGGGTCCTGTTCAGCGCGCACACGGTCGCCTGGAAGACCGATCAACAACAACGCCGCAATCGCCGGTCCAGGTGATCTCATGACGACCTCCTTTGGACTTTGCGGTTCATGGGTTCGAACTGCTCAACGCGGTATGATGACTCTCTCGTTGCCGGTGCGAAAGGTGGTTCACCATGCGTCCGGCCCGGCTCACCCTCTGTCTGCGTATTGTCACACTGTTGCTGCTTCCGGCGACAGTCAGCGCTCAGGATTGGTCCCAACCCTGGGCTGATCCGCAGGACCGACCGCCACGCGTGGACCTCAGTGCATCAGGTGGGTTTCTCGTGCCGACGGGCTGGAGCAACCTCGTGCTCCTCGGATCGATTTCCTCTGCAACGGGCATTCTCGAGCAGGTCCTCACGCGCGATCTGCGGGTCGAGCCGAAGACAGAGTTCAACGGTGCCGCGACCTACTGGAGAGGCCGGTACGGATTCCGAACACAAGTCGGCTTTTCACGTTCGTCTCTCACCATCGGCGGAGCCCCGCTCGGGACAAGCCAGTCGCCGCTGGATGGTACAGCATCGATCGGCATCGAAACCTGGCTCTATGACGTGGGAGGGTCGATCGGGTTTGTCGACTACCGACCGGAACGGATGGTCTGGCCCTATGGATTCTTTGGGGTCGGGGGTGTGACGTACAACCCGAAAACACCGGTGAGTCCGCCGCTCACGTTCATCGAACACAGCCCGACGCTGCCTCCGAACACCGTCATCGTCATCAGGGACAGCAGCCGTCAGTTCGTCCTGGCCGTCGATGAACTGGGCGTTGAGACCGAGTTCGCGTTCAACTTCGGTGTCGGCACAGACTTCCGGCTGCCGCTCGGCCCCGGAGGTGTCGGATTGCGGCTCGAGATCTCGGATCACGTGGCGCCATCGCCGCTGGGGCTGCGCATTCGCGAATTGTCAGCGTTCGGAGGGCTCGGGCCCGACGATAGCGTGCGGTTCGGTCTCGTGCATCACCTCAGCGCTACGGCAGGATTCGTCGTGCATATCGGCCGATGATCCGCACCCGGCATTCGCTCAGCAGGTCGTACACCGATGGAATGACGATCAACGTGAGGATCGTCGACGTCAGGACCCCGCCAATCGCGACGCGGCCGAGCGGCGCGCGGAAGTCTCCCCCTTCGCCGAGACCGAGTGCCACCGGCACCATGCCTGCCATCAGCGCAAATGTCGTCATGAGGATCGGGCGGAGCCGCAGCCGGCCGGCCTCGGCAATGGCGGTCCGTCGATCGACGCCGTTCCGTTCGGCGGTTTTGGCGAGATCGATCATCAGGATCGCGTTTTTCGCGACGATGCCCATCAGCATGAGCAGACCGATCATGCTCATGATGTTCAACGTCGAGCCGGTCAGCGCCAGCGCCAGCATCGCGCCGACGAGCGACAGCGGCAGCGAGAGCATGACGGCCAGTGGATCGAGGAACGATCCGAACTGGACCACGTGCACGAAATACATCAGCACCACGCCGATCGTCAGCGATATGAGGATGCGGCGGAACACACCGCGCTGATCTTCGCGCTCGCCTCCATGTGACACGTCGTAGCCGCGGGGAAAACGCACGGCTCGAGTGCGCTGGTTGAATTCCCCGATCACCGCGCTGAGCGCGCGTCCTTCCGTATTGGCCTGCACGTAGATGACGCGCTCTCGATTGAGATGATCGATCCGCGCCGGTCCGGTGGCGCGCGCCACGCGCGCGATGTGGCCGAGCGGCATCAATGTCGGCGCGCCCTCGGCGCGCGCGACGTCGATGGGCATCGACTCCAGGCTGGCCACGCGCTCGCGCGCCTCGGGATTCAGGCGCACGGTGACGTGGCGGATCTCGCCGATCGGATCGATCCAGTCGCCGGCATCAACACCGGAAAACGCCGTCCGCAGCGCCCGCCCGACCTGTCCGGCGGTTATGCCGAGCGACCCGGCAAGCGGCCGATCGAGTTGCACGTCGAGCTCGGGCTGTTCTTCCTTCATCGACAGCCCGACATCGACGGCGCCCGGCACGCTGCACAGGATGTCGCCAAGCTGCCGGCCGATGCGCTGCAGCTCCACTGTGTCCGACCCCCGCAGCTGAACTTGAATCTGTTTGGCGTTCCGGACGATGTCGGCGCTCACCCATGCCGTCACGCCGCCGACGCGCTGAAGCTCGCCGCGAAGCTCCTGCTCCACGGCGCGTTGCTGTCGTTGACGCGCCGTTCTGGGCTTCAGACGAACGTACAGATTGCCCTCGTTCACCGCGGTCGCGTGCGGATCGAATGCGGTGCTGCGGCCGATCGTCGCGTACGTGTACTCGACCTCCGGCAGCGCACGCACGAGACGTCCGAGCTCCTGCGCCTTCGACTTCGCATACGTCAGGCTCGACCCGGGCGGCGTCTCGACGACAACGTTGAATTCAGAGATATCGTGCTCGGGCAGGAACGCGGCGCCGATCACGCCGAAGGCGGGCAGCGCCAGCGTCGCGACGAGTGCGAGCGCGGCAATCGCGATGGTCGACGCGCGATGATCCAGCGCCCACGCGACCAGCGCCCCGTAACGCTCCGCCTGATGGTTGAACCACCCATTGAAGCGATCGAGCGTACGGCGCATCCCTCCGCCGGCATCTCTGGGCCGCCGCGGATCCGCCCAATGGGCCGACAGCATCGGATCGACGGAAAACGACACGAAGAGCGAGACCAGCACCGAGCAGGCAATCGTCAGCGCGAAGGGCGCGAACCACTGCTGCGCCACTCCGCCCATGAACGCAACGGGCACGAATACCGCGATGATCGCCAAGGTCGTCGCTGCGACGGCGAGTCCGATCTGATTGGTGCCCTGGTGCGCCGCTGTCATCGGATCGGCGCCGGTCTCGAGGTGACGCACGATGTTCTCCCGCACGACGATCGCGTCGTCTATCAGGATGCCGATCGCAAGAGAGAGCCCGAGCAGTGACATCGTGTTCAGCGTGAATCCGCAGGCCCACACGGCGATGAACGCGGCCAATACCGAGATCGGCAGCGCCACCGCCGTAATCACCGTCGACCGCGACGAGTTGAGGAAGAGAAACACGACCGCAACCGTAAGGGCCGCCCCGATAATGAGCGCGAGCTCGACGTCGCGCACCGATCGGTTGACGTGCAGCGAGGCGTCGCGCACGACCCGGAGTTGCACGTCGCCCGGCAAAGTCGTGCGGATCTGATCGACGGCGCGGCGCACCCGCTCGGCAACGCTCAACGTGCTGGCCTCTTGCGACTTCAGGATGTCGATGCCAACAGCCTGCTCGTCGTTGAAGAGCGCGCTCGAGCGCGGCTCTTCGGTGCCGTCCCGCACGGTCGCGACCTCACCGAGACGAACGAGCCGGCCTCCCGCCTGTCCAATCGCGAGCTGCGCAAAATCTTCGGGACGTTCCAGCCGGCCGCGCAGCCGGATGGTGCGTTCTTCCATCGGGCCGGTCAGACGTCCAACCGGTGTCGAGACGTTCTGCGCCTGCAGTGCCTCGACGACGTGGCCGATGCTCATGCCGGAGGCCTGCAGCGCGTTGGGTCGCAATTCCACCGTGAGCTCCCGCGCGAGGCCGCCGACCACCTGCGCGGATGCGACGCCGGGAATGCCGCGGAGCTGCCGCACGATCCCTGGATCGACCATCCCGGTCAGCTCCGGCACGCCGCGCGCCGCCGACGACAGCGTCAGCGATATCACGGGCAGGTCCGTCGGATCGCCGCGCTTGAGCACCGGCTCTTCCATCTCGGCCGGCAGGTCGCGGCGGATCGGTCCAATCTCGTCGCGAATCCGCTGCATGGCTGCTTGCACGTCCGTGCCGAAGGCGAACCGGACGATCACAATCGCCTGGCTGTCGAGCGCGGACGAGGTGATCCGCGTGACGCCGCCGATGCCGGCCATGCGCTCCTCGAAGCGATCGACGATCTCGCGCTCCACGGTTTCCGGCGGCGCGCCTGGATACGCGGCCGTGACGACCACGACCAGCGGTTGCACGTCGGGGAACTCGTCGACGTGGAGTCGCGCCAGCGCCACGATGCCGAAGGAGGCGACCGCCAGCATCGCGACGATGGTGACAATCGGGCGGCGTATCGCGTAACCGGAGATCAACATGGAGTCACCGAAGCGCGGCGGTGCGCGAATCGCGCCGAAGCGCAACCGGCGTGCCCGACGGAATCGTCTGCGCGGGGCCGGTCAGGATCGAGTCGCCTTCCTCGACACCGAGCCGGATCTCCACGCGCGCGTCGCGCTCGTCGCGCAGTCCGACCGCGACCGGCACCCGCTCGACGCGCCCGGAGCGAAGCCGCGACACCCAGGCGCCCCGGTCATTCATCTCCACGGCGGTCGAGGGCACGACGAGGCCGTGGCGGCTCGCCGCGTCGATCCGCCCTTCCGCGAAGAGTCCGGCCACGAGCTGGCGCGACGTGTTCGGAACAGAAACGTAGATTCGCACCTGCCGCGTGACGGGATCGGCCGCCGGCGCGATGCGATCGATGCGGCCGGCAAATCGTTGCCCGGAGTCGCCGCTCGTGCGGAACTCGACCGGGGCGCCGCGGCGCACCGCAGACAACGAGTCCGAGGGCACCGACGCCTCGAACTGCATACTCGAGGGATCGATGATCGTGACGAGCGGCGCGCCGGGCGCGACCACGTCGCCCGCATTTGCGGCGCGCTTGCTGACGACCCCGGAGAGCGGCGCGCGCACGGTCCGCTTTGCTGACTGATCGCTGCTGGTCGCCTGCCGCGCCTGTGCGTCTGCGAGCCGCGCCCGCGCCTCCTCGACCGACTGGTGCGCCGTGTCGAGATCCCGCCGAGGCAATAATCCTTCGGCGACGAGCGCCGCGGTTCTCTGCTCTTCGCGTTCAGCGGCGGTCACTCCCTGGCTCGTGGATCGCACGCCCACTTCAGCGGATGCAACCGAATCGCGGAGCGCCGGCGCATCGATGCGGCAGAGCACTTGACCGCGCTGCACCGGCTGTCCTTCCTCGACGGTGACGTCGTACACCGATCCCGCAACCTCGGCGCGCACGGTTGCCTCGCGCGACGCGCGCAGCTCTCCGGAGACTGCCGGTCCAGTGCTGATCGGCTCGCGGGTCACCGTCACGACATCGTCCGGTTCGATCGCGGTCGCGGCGGGGGCGGGATCCGTCGCCGGGCGATCCGGCGCGTCGCGGCAGCCGGTTGCCAGCAGAAGGCCCGCGAGCGACAGCGTGACGAAGACGCGCGCTGCGCCGGCGGTCATCGGAATTGAGATGCGCGTCATGTGATATGCCTCCTGTTCACAACCGGACGCCCCACGCCTTGCGCGAAGCGCCCGGCCGTGGACTAATTGCCTGTTACTGGCCTCCTCCTCCTGGCCCAACCACGAAGACGTGAGGATTCGCGGTCCCCATGATCGTTTCGCTCGGCTGGATGATGCCTCGCGACTGCAGCGCGTCGGTAAGGCTCTTGTTCGCGTAAATCTGGCTGCCCGTCACCCCGACGACCCACTGACTCGGATCCAGCACGCCGGGCGCCCTGCAGCGCAGACGTGAGATCGTTGGCGTTCAACGCGGCCTGCGGATTCGTGTTCAGCGCCTGCACGAGCAACTGGATCTGGTTGTCGTTCAGGATGTCGGAAAGGTTGACAATGACGTCCTGCACGTTGAGGTTCGCCTGCACCTGCACGCTCGCGAGCAGCTGCTGAACGTTCACATTGACGAGCCCGCTCAGCAGCGCGTCACCACTGAGGCCGAACTGGTCGAGTGCGGCATTGGTCGTGGTGGTGTTGGATGCGCCCTGCGCGAAGCCGGCCGGTGGCGTGGATGTCCCGGGCAGGGTTGATGCGGGCATCGGAGACCCGGTCGCGCCAGGCACGGGGGACTGCGTCGATCCGGGCACCGGCGACTGTGTCGATCCGGGCACCGGCGGCTGCGTCGCGCCGGGTGCCGGGCGTCCGATCGGGAACGTGATCGTCGGCGGCGTCATGGCGAACGAGCCGCCGAGCGTTGCGCTTCCGCTGATGCCCGATTGGCCCAGCCCGGCGTTCGCGGTGGTGCTGTTGCTCGGCGCCGTTCCGATGAACCCCGGCGTCGTCGACGTGTTGCTGACGGGTCGTGCGCCGGCCGCTGTCGTGGTGTTCGGTTTCGTGGCGCTCGGCGCCGTGGCATTCGTCGTCGTGCCGGTCGGCATCATCGCGCCGCTCGGTGCCGTGACACCCGGCGTCGGCGCAGCGCTCGGCGCGGCCGGCCTACGAAGCGCGGCATTGCGGGAGCCGCGCGATTTTCCGGGTCCGCGATCGAGGGCGACGTCCGTGTTCTTCCCGGGCGCCATTGGCACTCCGGACGCCGCTGGCGCTGCGGATGACGCAGCAGCTGCGGAGCACGTTGGCGCAAGCTGCCGGATGTATCGCACGCCCAGCTTCGACTTCGTCTTTACATCATGGTCCGCCGCCGCCCGCCGCCCGTGCGATGAGCCGTGCGGCATCACCATCCCGAACACTTCGACCTGCTGGCCGACATAGTCCTGAAAATCTTCAGGCGGCAAGCCAACAAGGCGCAGCGGTGTACCCGGCGCGACTGCGACGCCGGGTGGCGCCGCGGGATTGTTCCGATCGTCGATGACGTCGAGGATATATACGCTCGGCTGCGAAGCCGGCGCGACGCAGCCGACGACGGTGACGTCGCGAATCGCGGGGTTGCTCCCTCCGGTCACCGGAGCCGTCTGCGGTTGCTGGGCGAACACGGCCGCCCGCGTCATCACGCCGGCGGCCAGACACACACTTGTGCACACGGGTCGCATGTTCGTTTCCCTCCTTGCTCCAGCGCGCGTCTGGCGCGGCCCGGATAGGCTGCGCGTGGGTCAGCGCGCGCGTTCGATGTTCAGTGGTGCAAGGCGGCGGCCGGCATGCATAAGCGTTCTAGCATGCACAATCAGAGGGCATGCTGAAGCGCTTTAGGATCGGCGGCCTTGGGCCGCGAATTTCCCGCGAGTCACCGCAATCGGGAGCAGGTGCGTATGCGGACGGAAACAGCGGGCACGCAGAAAAGTTCAGCGCTGGTTTGGCTGTGTCACCTATCCAGTCATCGATGCAAAAAATCTTACGTTGGTAGAAGTAGCCGGGTCTGAAGCCGGGCCCTGCACCATCCGGCGGGTCTAAAGACCCGCCCTCAGGTTGTGGAGTGATTGTAGGGCGCCTGTTCAGAGGCGCCGCCGGACCTCAAAAAACGTACGCCTTCCTGTCCACGACGGCATCCGCGAGCTGGCGGCGGAGCGCAATGGTATTCACCGGGATGACCTTCAGCAACCGCCGCAGCGCGGCGAGCAGCGTGCGCAATGTGTCACCCTCGGCCATGCCCGCCAGCGCGGTCTTTGCCGCCTGCTCGACCCGTCCGGCGGCGTCGCTGATGTAGGTCCGTGCCGCGGCGGAGTGCAACGCCCCGCCGTCCTGCCGCGCGCGCAGGAGCGCGCTTTCCGATCCGTAGACGTCGATCATGATGTCCGCGACCGCGATCAGGACTTCCTGTTCGTCCGCGAGCTTCTCTCCGTAGGTCTGCAGCGCCGTGCCGAGGACCATCAACCCGACCTTCTTCATCGCGCCGACGGCGCGTCGCTCCGCTTCGAGCGGCGCATCCGACGGCGGTTCCATCAAGGGTGGCGCGAGGATCTCGTCCATCAGCTTCTTCGCCGCCGGAATCAGCGGCAGCCCGCCCTTCAGCGCGCGCCGCACCAGCATGCCCGGAATCAGCAGCCGGTTGATCTCGTTGGTCCCCTCGAAGATGCGATTGACGCGCGCGTCGCGGTAGTGACGCTCCGCCGGGTAATCGCGGACGAAGCCGTTGCCGCCGTGGATCTGGACGTTCTCGTCGAGGATGAAGTCGAGCGTCTCGCTGCTCGCGACCTTCAGGATCGACGATTCGATCGCGAACTCCTCCAGCGTCGCCAGCACCTGCGCGGCGTCGTGCGGCGGCGGGAGCATCGCATCGATGAGCCCCGACGTGCGATAGAGCATCGCCTCGACCGCGTACTGACGCGCGACCATGTCCCCCAGCTTCTGTTTGATGGCGCCGAAGCTCGCGATCGGCTTCCCGAACTGTTTCCGTTGCGCGGCGTACTTCGCCGCTTCACCGATGGCCATCCGCGCGCCGCCGCTGCACATCGCGCTGAGCTTCAGCCGGCCGTAGTTGAGCGTGTTGAACGCGATCTTGTGTCCCTTGCCGATCTCGCCGAGCAGGTTCTCCGCCGGGACCGTCGCGTCCTGCAGGATCAGCGGACATGTTGACGATCCGAGCAGTCCGAGCTTGTGCTCTTCCTTGCCGGTGCTGACGCCGGAGAACCCGCGCTCGACGATGAACGCGGAGAAGTCTTCACCATTGAGCTTCGCGAACACGATGTACACATCCGCGAACCCGCCGTTGGTGATCCACATCTTTTCGCCGTTCAGGACGAAGCTGCCGTCCGCCTGACGCGTGGCGCGCGCCCTCGCGCCCAGCGCGTCCGATCCGGATCCGGACTCGCTCAGCGCGTATGCGCCGACGGACTCGCCGCTGACGAGGCCAGGCAGGTACTTCTTCTTCTGCGCCTCGGTGCCGAAGCAGACGAGCGGCGTGATTGCGAGTCCCACCTGCGCGCCGAGTGCCGTGGCGAACGAGGCGCAGCGGCCGACCACTTCGCCAACGACGACCGACGACACCTTGTCGACGTCGATGCCGCCGTAGGCCTCGGGGACGTCGGTGGCCAGGAGGCCGAGCTCTCCGCAGCGCCGCACCAGCGCGCGCGCCTTCGTCCAGTCCTTCCCTTCGAGCTGTTCGATGGCCGGCGCGACCTCGTGCTCGATGAACTCCTCGGCGGTCTGGCCGATCATCCGTTGCTCGTCGTTCAGGCGTTCGCGTGTGAAGACACTGTTGTCGGCCGCATCCTCGATCAGCCACGATCCGCCGCGCGTCAAAATGTCGGTCGTCATGTCCCGCTCCGTTTTAGGTTCGTTCGAAGATTCCGGCCGCGCCCATTCCTCCGCCCACACACATCTTTCAGCGCTCGCGGGGCCCCACCCCCGCTCGCTCGCAGGCGCTGTATCTTTTCTTGATTGTGACGCTGTGCTCCGGCGGCGATTAGAGCCGCTCGAAGATCCCGGCGGCTCCCATCCCGCCGCCTACGCACATCGTCACTAACCCGTACCGTGCCTTGCGCCGCTGCATCTCGTAGAGCAGCGTCGTCGTCAGCTTCGCGCCGGTGCAGCCGAGCGGGTGCCCCAGCGCGATCGCGCCGCCGTTGACGTTCAGTCGATCCGGATCGATCGGCAGCTCGCGCAGGCACGCGAGCACCTGCGCGGCGAACGCCTCGTTCAGCTCCACGAGATCCATCTGATCGAGCGTCAGCCCGGTCTGCTTGAGCACCTTCTTGATCGCGGGTACGGGACCGATGCCGAATCGTTCGGGCTCGACGCCCGCGGTCGCGAAGCCGACGAAGCGTCCGAGCGGCGTGAGTCCAAGCTCTCGCGCGCGGTCGCCGCTCATCACGATCACCGCCGAGGCGCCGTCGCTCGTCTGCGACGAGTTCCCCGCCGTCACCGTGCCCTTGACGTGGAACGCCGGCTTCAGCTTCGCGAGCGCCTCGATGGACGTGTCGCGCCGCGGCCCCTCGTCTACCCCGAAAGTACGTAAACCGCCGTCCGGGGTCTGACCCCGGACGGGGGAACGACCGGGGTCAGACCCCGGTTGGACCGCTTCCACGAACGGGGCTGATACCGCCCCCGATGTACGTAAACCAGCGTCCGGGGTCTGACCCCACAGCGGCAGCGCGACGATTTCGTCGACGAAGCGACCGCCGTCGATGGCAGAAACTGCGCGCTGATGACTCCTGAAGGCAAACGCGTCCTGCTCCTCGCGCGAAATCCCGGACTCGCGCGCGTGGTTCTCCGCCACGAGACCCGTCGTCAGATACACGTCCGGATAGCTGTCGACGAGCGCCGGATTCGGCGCAATCTTGTTGCCCCCCATCGGCACGAGGCTCATCGACTCGGTGCCTCCGGCCACGATCGCCGTCGCGCCACCCGCGATGATCCGCTCCGCGCCATACGCAATCGCCTGCAGGCCTGACGAGCAGAACCGGTTGACCGTCACCGCGGACGCGGTGATCGGCACGCCCGCGCGCAGGCTCGCGATGCGCGCGACGTTGAGGCCCTGCTCCGCCTCCGGCATCGCGCACCCGAGAATGACGTCGTCGATCTCCGCGGGATCGAGACCCGGCGTGCGGCCGAGCGCTTCCTTGATGACGAGCGCGCCCATCTCGTCGGGACGTGTGTTGCGCAGCGATCCGTTCGGCGCTTTGCCGACCGGAGTCCTCACGGCGGAGACGATGACGGCTTCTTTCATTTGTCGGTACCCGAAAGGCGGGATGCGGGATGCGGCACGCGAGATCCCGGATCCGAGTAGTCCGCAAGTAAATCTTCGAGCGCTTCGCCCACTTCTGACGCGTGACCATCGAACAGGTGATCGGCCGCGTCGATGACGACCAGTTCTTTTGGCTCGGGAAGTTGGCCGTAGTACTTCCACATGTCCTGGACCGGGCAGATGTCGTCCGCCTCACCCTGCACGAAGAACTTCGCTTTCGTGCTCTTCAGCGTGTTCGTGAAGTCGTACCCGAGCTTCGTCCACGGCGGTGCGATGCCGATCAAAACGGAGACGCGATCGTCGGTCGCGCCAATTTCGAGCGCAACGGACGATCCAAACGAGAAGCCGGCCGCCCACAACGGCAGATTCGGATACCTCGCCGCCATGTAATCGAGCGCCGACCGGAAATCCTCCTTCTCGCCATCGCCTCCCGTGAAGGTCCCGTCGCTGCGACCGACGCCGCGGAAATTGAACCGGAGCACCGCACACCCCGCGCGCACGAGCCCCTTCGCTCCCTGATACACGACCTTCGTGTGCATCGTCCCGCCATGCGTCGGCAGAGGATGTGCGAACACGACGGCCGCCTTCGGCGCGCTCGACGGCTCGTCGAGCAATGCCTCGAGATGGCCGGCGGACCCGCGCAGGTCATGAACGGCTGGCAAGGAACTCCTTCAGGATCCCGGCGAATCGATCGGGCTGCGTCAGCATCCCCAGATGGCCGGTGCGATCCATCACTGCGTACTGCGCCCCCGGAATCAATTGCAGATATTCCCTCGTCGAGGCGACGGGAACCACGAGGTCCAGCGATTCGTCGCCGGTGACGACGAGAGTGGGCGCGACGATGCATTGGCAGTCGGGGTGGAACGGCGTCTCCTGCTGAAGGCGGACACGACGTGCCATCAAGCCTGGAAACGTCGGCGCCGTCACCGCGTCTCCGACGTACGCGAGCGTGAAACCGATGCGCGCTCGCCAGTCGGGCAGCGCCGTCCGGAGCTCCCTGCTGAGACGATCGAGCGCGGTGACACAAAAGACCGGCAGCGACAGCCACGGCTTCGCAATATAACGCGCCTGTCGCGCGTTCGGCCGCCAGCCGGGACCCGGCGTCGAGGTGAGGATCAGCGCCGACACGCGCTCGGGCCGGACTGCTGCGTAACGCACCGCAATGAGTCCTCCATACGACACGCCACAGATCGCCGCGCGGTCCACGCGCGCTTCATCGAGCACCGCGTCGATCTGCTTGACGAACACGTCGAACCCCAGCGCGGGATCCATCGTCATGCCCGACCCGAGGTCGCCGGGGAGCGTGAAACTGATCACACGTCGATCGCGCGCCAGCGCGCGCAGCGCCGGACGCATCCATTCCCACCGGCCCTGAATGCCGGGGATCACCACGAGCGGGTCGCCGGAGCCTTGGTCAAACATTGTCACTTCGCCGAGATCGAGCGCCGAGGGCCGAGGGCCGAGGGCCGAGGTCCGACGCGCACGGCGTACAACCTATCCCTGAACACGTGAACCCTGAACCGTGAACCCTGAACCGTGAACACGTGAACCCTGAACCGTGAACCGTGAACCGTGAACCATGAACCATGAACCATGAACCGTGAACCGTGAACCGTGAACCACTAGTTTCTGAGCGCCTTCCCTGTTTTCAACATGTGTCCAATACGCTCGAGTGTTTTGCGTTCGCCGCAGAGACTGAGGAACGCTTCGCGCTCGAGATCGAGCAGCTGCTGTTCCGTCATCGTCCCGGCGGCCTTCGTGTTGCCGCCTGAAAGAATCCACGCCAGCTTGCGTCCGATGAGCGCGTCGTGATCGCTGATACGGCCCGCACGCGACGCGAGGTGCACGCCGAGCTTCAGCGCGGCATAGACGCCTTCGCCGCCGACGCGGATCGCCTGGCGGGGATGATCCGGCTTATATCCGCTGCGGGCGAGACCGAGCGCGTGGTCCTTCGCGTCGGCGAGCAGGCGATCGCGGTTCATCGTGATCGCGTCGCCGTCGCGCAGGTAGCCGATGCGCATTGCATCGGGACCGCTCGTCGATACCTTTGCGAACCCGATCGTTTCGAACACGCGCTGGACGTGCGGCAGCAGATCGGCGCCGGCCGGCAGATGCTCGACGGCGCGCGCGAGCATCTCCTTCGTGCCGCCTCCGGCGGGAATCAGCCCGACGCCAACCTCGACGAGGCCCATGTATGTTTCGGCCGCCGCCTGCACGCGCGCGCCGTGGAGCGCGATCTCGCATCCGCCCCCCAGCGTCATCCCCGCGGGGGCGACGACAACCGGCACGTCGGCGTACCTCAACGCCAGCGTCGCGCCCTGGAACGCGCGGACCATCATGTCCACCTCGTCCCAGTTGCCTTCCTGCGCCTCGAGCAGGAGCAGCATGACGTTGGCGCCGACGGAGAAGTTCGCGGCATCGTTGCCGACGACGAGGGCGGCGAAATTTGCCGATGCTTCTTTGACGCCGGCGTGCAGCATCTGGATGGTGTCGCCGCCGATCGCGTTCATCTTGGAGTGGAACTCGACGCCCAGCACGCCGTCGCCCAGGTCCATGAGGCTGGCGCCCGCGTTCATCCTGACGACCCGGGCGCCGCGCAGCACAGAAACCGGGACACTCACAGTTCCGGGAACGGTGACTGTCACACTTTCCGGAACTGTGACTGTCACCGTTTCTGATCCCCCACGGCCGAGGGCGCGCAGCGTTTCGAACGGGCCCAGATCCCAGCCGAAGCCCCATCGCATCGCATTGTCGATGTCGTCGGTCGAGTACGCGATGTCGGGGGCAATCCGCGCGGCGTACTCCAGCGTGGGGACGAGCGTGTCGCGCAGGAACGCCCCAACCTTGTCCTTGCCATTGACCAGCGTCGCGATGCGTGCCGGCGTGGACTCGATCGACCGTGCGGCGTCGAGCGACGGAAATTTCGCGGATCGCCGTTCGCGATACTCGAGCGTCTTCGGATCGAGCGTAAGAATCTGCTCGCCTTCCTTCTTGTAGAACCCTCGCCCGGCCTTCGCGCCCGTCATGCTGCGCGCGACCATCCGTTCGACGAACTCGGGCAGCACGAACGCCGTGCGCTCCGTGGGGTCCTGAAGCTGCTCCGCCAGATTGCGCGCCACGTGCGCCAGCACATCAACGCCCGCAATATCCAGCGTCCGGAACGTCGCGCTCTTTGGACGCCCGATCGCGGGACCCGTGATCGCGTCGATCTCTTCGATCGTGAAGTCGCCGGAGGCAAGCGCCCGGAACACCTGCATGACGCCGAACAACGCGATGCGGTTACCGATGAAGTTCGGCGTGTCCTTCGCGACGACGATCCCTTTGCCGAGGCGCACGTCCCCGAACTCGGCAACGGTCTCGAGCACGCGCGGGTCGGTCTCGGGCGTCGGGATCAGCTCGAGGAGCCGAAGATAGCGCGGCGGGTTGAAAAAATGCGTCCCGAGCCAGCGACGGCGAAACGCGTCGGACCGTCCCTCGGCGATCGACGCGAGAGGGATCCCGGACGTGTTGGAGCTGACGATCGCGTCGGTCCGCCTGTGCTGGTCGACACGCGCGAGCAGCGCCTGCTTGATGTCCAGGCGTTCGACGACCGCTTCGAGAATCCAGTCGGCGTCGCGAATCGCCGCGAGGTCCTCGTCGAACGAGCCGGTCTTGATCAGCGTGACGGCATCGGGCGTGAAGAACGGGTCCGGCTTCAGCGCGCGTGCGCGTTTCAAGCCCTCAGCGCCGGCCTCCCGCGTGACGTCGAGCATCAGGACCGTCAGACCCGCATTCGCGAAATGCGCGGCGATTTGCGCGCCCATCACGCCTGCGCCCAACACGGCGGCCGATCGGATTTTCACGGCCGCCTCGCTTTCCGGGGCGTGGGGCGCGGGATCCGGGATGCGGCGGTTCTCACGTTCGCGACGCCGCGGACGAACATCTCTATGATGGCATCTACGTCATTCACGGGCGCGTAACGACGGGCGCTGAGGATCCAGTTGGTGGCCATCTCGTCCAGTCCGCCGAAGAACAGCTTGGCGGCCAATGTCGGATTGATCTCGCGCCGGAAAGCGCCCGTGGCCTGCCCCTCGACGATGACCTCGCGGATGATGCCGAGGTACTCGCGCAGCGCCGTCGCCGAGAACCGCTCCATGAATTTCGTGGACTGCCGCAACTCGACCTGGAACACGACCGCGAGGCTGCGGTCACGCCCCATGCGACCGAGATGAACGCGGGCGATCGCACGGAGACGCTCGACCGGATCCTTTATCGGGGCCACCGATGCGCGTCCCTCCTCGATCCATTCGCGCATCGTCCGGTCGAAGATCGAAACGAGCAGGTCGTCCTTGCTGCGGAAATACAGGTAGACGGTGCCGGCCGCGACGCCGGCCGCCCGCGCGACGTCCGCGACCTGCGCGTTGAAGAACCCGCGGCTCGCGAACACGTCGGTCGCGGCGCGCAGGATGGCGTCGCGCTTGTCGCCTCTTTCGAGCAGGGGGCGGGCGGTGGCGGTGGTCACTGAATGAATGGTCATTCATTTCGGGTTGGATTGTCAAGTCATTCACGGCTCACGGTTCACGGTTCACGGTTCACGGTTCTGGTTCCTGGTTCCGGGTTCCGGGTTCCGATTCCGGGTTCAGAGTTCCAGGTTCGGGTGGTGCGCCCGAACCGTTGTTTCTGGGAGGTCCTTCGTCTTCGACGCGTTTGCGAGGGCTTGACTCAAAGGGCGGCGCGTCGCCATGTGCATAGTCCGGATAATTGTCGCCGCACTTTATGAGATATTCGTGGAGCCGTGTCGTCGCGCCGAACGCGCGTCTGGACAGGCGCCACAGGCGATTGAATTCCTCTTCGTTGACGTAGTTTTTCGTGAGCGCCTTTTGTAAGTGATTTTGCGTTTCACCGAGCTCGCCGAGAGCGTCCCGTAACCGCTGCGCAAATGGTTTCGGTCGGTACCGCGCGAACCCTTCTGCGATGTTCGCCGGGGCGCTGCTCGTGGAATCCCGAATTTGATCGCAGAATCCGAAATCCCTCGAAACGAGTGGCTTCGCAAGTATTGCTTCCACTCCCAGTCGAAGTTCCTCTGAAAGCCGCCAACAATCGAGTTGTTCGTGATGTCGTGCTATTGCCATGCTCAGGCCGAAGCACATTCCATGCCGAACCACGCACCATGAACCATGAACCATGAACCATGAACCGTGAACCGTGAACCGTGAACCGTGAACCGTGAACCGTGAACCTACTTCCACCTCGTAAGAATCGTCTCCCGTTCGAACAGCGCTTCGCTGAGCCAAATCAGGAAGATCCAAGTTACCGCCAAGGCGAGCGCGAGGAGCAGCAGCAGCGGCGTCGTGACGATGAACGCGCCGGCAATCTGGCCGATCAGCATCAGCACGAGCGGCAGGACGATGAGCACGGCAATCTGTTGTGCGCTCCGCGCGTCGTTCACGCGCGACGAGACCGCAATCGTCATCTGCAGTGCCGTCAGCGACGCGAAGGGTCCGACGAGACCCAGAAGGATCACGCTCCGCACGCTGACGAGCGTCGCGGTGACGCCGGGCAATGCCGTCGCGCCCACGAGCAGCACGTAGATGCACACCCCCGCGAGCTCGATTGCCAATGACGGCAGGAACGACGCCAGCACCTTCGCCAGCAGGATCTCTGAGGTCGACATCGGCGACGTCAGCAGCGGCTCCAGCGTGCGTCCCTGCTTTTCTCCGACGACGCTGTAGGCCGCGAGGGAGACGGCGCCGAAGATCGGCGCGACGAGGAAAAGAAGGAGGAACTGTTGAAACAGAAACGCCTGGGCCGCCGCGTCGGGCGGGAGCCTGCCGAGACCGGGCACGCGCCCGCGCGCGAGCGAGACGACGTGTTGAAGGACTCGATCGGACGTGATCGACTGACCCGTCATGCGCGGAATGCCGATGACGACCACGAACGGCAGCACCGTGCAGACGACAACGAGCAGGATCACCGGAGCGATCGCCGCGGGGCTCGAGCGGAACTCGCGGAGCTCCTTGCCCATCAGGACAACGATGCGATCCGCCTTCACGAACCGTGAACCCCTGAACCGTGAACCCCTGAACCGTGAACCGATGAACCGTGAACCGATGAACCGTGAACCGATGAACCGTGAACCGATGAACCGTGAACCGATGAACCGTGAACCGATGAACCGTGAACCGATGAACCGTGAACCGGTGAACCGTGAACCGGTGAACCGAGAAGCTTCAGATAAACCTCTTCTAATGGCGGCTCTTCATCAAACGCTTCGCGGATCTCCGCTCCCGCATCGACCAGCGACCGGATGACGACCGGCGTCATCCGATCCGGCGCTTCGAGCACCATCGACAGATCCGTTCCGTGGATCTGCACGTCCTGTCCGCCGGCCCGCGCGGCGACGGCGGCAAGCGCCGGCAGCGGCGGATATGACGTCAGCATGCGCACGCGCAGGCGGCGCCCGAACAAATCACGGCGCAACGCGGCAGGCTCGCCGACGGCGACCAGCGTGCGGCTCACCAGGCCCACGCGATCGGCGACGCGCTCGACCTCGTCGAGATTGTGCGTGGAGACGACGACGGTGCGCCCCTGGTGCCGCAGATCGCGGAGGAGATCGCGAACGGTGCGCGACATCTCGGGATCGAGATTCGCCGTCGGCTCGTCGAGCAGGACGACCTCCGGGTCGTGCACGAGCGCGCGGCCCAGCGCAAGCTTCTGCTTCATGCCCTTCGAAAGGAGCGCCACGCGATCCGCCCGGCGATCCCACAGCTCGAACAGTCGCAGGATGCGCTCGACGGCGAGCGCCGCGCCGCGAACGCGGAAGAGGCGCGCGTACACCAGCAGGTTCTCGTCGACGGTAAGGAGATCCCACAGGCCCGGCGTTTCCGTCATGAAGCCGATACGCGCGCGAAGTGCCGCGCCCGACGCGCGCGTGAACGTCTCGCCATCGATTGCCACGCGGCCCGATGAAGGAGGGATCAGCCCGCCAATCATCCTCAGTATCGTCGTCTTTCCCGCGCCATTCGGGCCGACGAGGCCGAAGACCTCGCCCGGACGGACCTCGAACGTCACGTTGTCGACGGCGCTCCGGTCGCCGAAGCGGCGGGTCACGTTGGTGACGGAGACCACGAGTGAATGGTAATCGTTGTCGGGATGCGGGGTGCGGGATCCGGCGTGCGGGGTGCGGGATCCGGGGTGCGGGGTGCGGAGTGCGTCGCGAGTGTTGACTTCCGCATCCCGGTCTGCCGACGCGCATACTGTGAGCGAAGCCGCGCCGCACCCCGCGTCCCAAACCGCGCACCCCGCACCCCGCGTCCCGCACCCCGCACCCCGCACCCCGCACCCCGCGCCCCGCACCCCGCACCCCGCACCCCGCGTGAGTAGCACTTTCGGCGTATGGCGACCCGAAGCGCATCAGGGGTATAGTTCCGCCAGCCCCCCGAGCTACGAGCAGGACCCCATGTTGGATGAATCGCAGCAGCAGGCGATCGTCACGCGCTTGAATCGAATCGAAGGGCAGGTGAGAGGAATCCGGCGAATGGTGCAGGAGCCGCGCCTGTGCGTCGAGATCCTGCAGCAGCTCTCGGCGGCCGAAGCCGCATTGAATCGCATCAGCCTCGCGGTCTTCAAGTTTCACGTGGAGAGGTGCGTCCCCGAAGGCATCGGCAAGGGGGAGCCGGAGCGCGGAAAGCAGCTCACAGAACTCGTCGATATCTTCGATCGATTCGCGAAATAATAGTGACCGGATCCGGACAATTGAAGTCCGCCCAGGTTTTCTGGATTCGCTCTCGAGCCCCCAGCTGCAGATCGGCCTGAAAACGGCCAAAATCCGCCGTATATAGCGCTTGCAAAAGTGGCAAGGCTGCTTGCATAGTGTCCTGTCCGGTATCGTACACTGTCCGAAACCGCTATCCGCTTCGGGTCTTCTTCTGGGAGGATGGAGATGAGAGTTGGAATAGCCAGGCTGACGGCGATCTGCGCCCTCATGCTGGCACTCGGCGCAGCACCGTCATTAGCGCAGGTCTCGACGGGGCGCATCGACGCCACCGTCGCAGACACCACCGGCGCCGTACTTCCGGGGGTCGCCGTCGACATCAGCGGGCCGCAGAGCCACTCGGCGGTCACCGATGCGATGGGGGAAGTCCACTTCCTGAACCTTGCTCCCGGCACCTACACCGTCAGCGCGAAGATCTCCGGCTTCAGCGATTACCTCAATAAGAACATCGCGGTCGGGACCGGCGCGAGCGTGCCGCTCCGAATCGCGTTGTCGGTTGCGGGCGTCGCGACGCAGGTCACCGTGACCGGCGAATCACCGGTGGTCGACACGAAGAAGACCACGACGTCCACGAACGTGACCGTCGAGGAGCTTCAGAACATCCCGTCCTCGCGCGATCCCTGGGTCGTCCTGCAGACCGTGCCGGGCGTCATCGTCGATCGTGTGAACGTCGGCGGCGCCGAATCGGGGCAGCAGTCCGCGTACCAAGCGAAGGGCGCCAGCGGCGGCGAGAACACGTGGAACATGGACGGCGTGGCGATCACCGACATGGCCGCGCTCGGATCGACGCCGACCTATTACGACTTCGACATGTTCCAGGAGATGCAGGTCACGACGGGTGGCGCCGACGTGTCGAGCCCGACGCCAGGCGTGCAGTTGAACATGGTGCTCAAAAGCGGTAGCAACACGCCGCACGGATCCTCGCGAATCTATTTCGAGAACGAAGGCATGCAGTCAAAGAACCTGTCCGCCGACCTCGCCGCCGCTATCGGCGGCACCACGGGCAAGGGCAGCCGCATGCATCAGTACAAGGACTATGGCTTCGAGCTGGGTGGGCCCATCCTCCGAAATCGCGTGTGGGCGTGGGGAGCTGCGGGAAAGACGCACGTCGATCTGATTACCCTCGCAGGATCACACGATCGCACGGAACTGCAGGACACCTCCTTCAAGGGAACCGGCCAGGTCACGAGCGGCCTGCGCACGAACTTCACCTTCTTCCGTGGGAATAAGGAAAAATTCGGCCGCGGCGCGGGCCCGACGGTGTCTGATGAATCGTCTTACAACCAGACCGGACCGACGAGTCTCTACAAAGGCGAAGGCAATCTGGTCATCGGCAACAGCCTGTTTCTCTCGGCCAAGGCGTCGCACGTGAAGGGCGGGTTCCAGCTCGCGGCACGCGGCGGTCCGACGACGCAGATGTATATCGACGACGGCGGCGTGACCCACGGCTCTGCCGACACGTATAAGACCAGACGTCCGCAGAACAACTTCTCGATCGATGGCAATACGTTCCGCGGCCATCACGAGCTGAAGTTTGGCTTTGGCTGGCGCAAGGCGTCGGTTGATTCCAGCGACGTGTACCCGGGAAATGGAGTAATCACGCAATTCAATGGGTATCCCGACCTGATCGCGAAAATCACCAGGCCAGGGCACTTTCTGACCGATACGGTGTACTCGAGCGCCTACGGCGGCGACACGATGACATGGGATCGGCTGACGCTGAACCTCGGCCTGCGGTGGGATCGTCAGGCCGCATCGCTGGGCGCTGCATCCGTGCCCGGCAGTTCCGTCCTCCCGTCGCTGCTTCCAGCCTTGACGGCGACGCCCGCGAAAAACGCGGTCGTCTGGAACGCGGTGACGCCTCGCATCGGTGTCAACATTGCGCTGGACGAGAACCGGAAATCGCTGGTGCGCGCCAGTTATGCGATGTTCGCATCGCAGCTTGGCGCGACGGCCGCAGGTACGATTTCCGCGATTCAGTATTCGGCGATTTACTACTACGCGACCGATTTGAACGGGAATAAGATTGCCGACCCGAACGAAATCGAGTTCGGTCTTGGCAACATCGGGTACTACGGGTTCGATCCGACCGACCCGTCACGTCTCACGACGATCAATCAGATCGGCAAGTACAAAACGCCGCTTACCCATGAAGTGCTGCTCGGCGCGGACCACGAACTGCTGACGAATTTTGGGATCAGCGGCACGGTCACGTGGCGGTACTTCCAGAACTTCAACTGGAGTCCACTGATTGGCGTGACTTCGGCGAACTACCACCAGACGGGCACTCTCACGGCCAACGCGGATCCGATCGGCTCTTTCAGCGTGCCCTTCTTTGCAATTGACTCGTCGGCTGTTCCGCCAGGCGGCGGTCATAGCTACGAGGAGCACAAGGGCTATCACCAGCGGTTCCTCGGCTTCGAGGCGAGCGCCACGAAGCGGATGTCAAATCGCTGGATGGCGAGATTCGGATTCTCCACGAACGATCATCGGGAGTACTTCAACGGGGCGAATGCGCTCCAGGACCCGACCCCGGGGCCAGCGTCTCCGAATATAGACGGTGGCGTCGTCGTTACTCGAACCGGCGGTAGCGGCAAGAGCAACATCTACATGGTGCTGCCCAAGTACCAGCTCGTGGCGAACGGCATGTATCAGGCGGTGTGGGGCATCAACCTCGGGGCCAACTGGGTGGTGCGGCAGGGCTACGCGATGCCATACTTCCGTAGCAACGTGGCGACGACTGATCCTTTGTCGAATTTCAAGAGCGTACTCGTCGTGGACGACGTCACGCGCTTCCGGCTGCCGAGGGTGAGCTCGCTGGATGTGCGGCTCGAGAAAGAGTTCAGGATCGGCCGCGCGCACATGATGGGTGATCTCGACGTGTTCAATGTGACGAACAGCGCGACGGTGCTGGGCCGTCAATTCGACCTCCGGCGCACGGGCGCCACCGGGTTCAACAAGGTGCTTGAGATCATGAACCCGCGCATCCTGCGCGTCGGCGCACGGATCAACTTCTAGGCACGAATCACACGGATCGCACGGATCCGAGTCACAATCGCGGTAACCTGGAACCCCGGGGCTTCTTAAAGGAGCCCCGGGGTTTTTTATCCGCGGAAGCCACGGATCTCACGGATCACAACCGCGAATCATGCGAATCTAATGATGCCGGCGTCGTTGGAGGTTCGCGTCATGGGCCGCACGAAGGCAGTCATCCTTGCGTCAGTCGTCGCTCTTGTTGTCGCCGCGTGCGGCGGCAGCAGCGGCAACGGCGGAACCACGCCGCCACCGTCTGGTGGCGGCACCGGGTCCGCGAATCCGTGCTCGACCGCGGCCGCGGAGGAGGCGGAGCTCGGACCCGTGGGCCTCGTTGCCGGCGGACAGGCGACCGCCGTCACGAACAAGAAGATCCTCGTCGACGGCAATCCGCGCGGACGCGCGGTCGAAGGCCTGTGGCTGCACGATGCGGCGGAGAAGCAGCGACAAGAGCGGTCTCGTGGCCTGCGCCTTCAGGCGGGTGCTCCACAAGAAAGCGCGCTTACCAGTCCCGCGCCGGTCGGGGAAGACGTCGGGGATATCGCGGTCCTGCAGGACCAGGGGGATCTCATCGCCCCGGCGAACCAGCTCGATATCGGGAGCACGGGGCTGCGCTTCACCCGCAATGGATCCAACGGCTATACCGTCAGCAAGATCGATGCGACCTTTCGCAGCACGCTCGGCACCCGGCTGACGCTCACCGACGACGACAGCGCGGAACAGGATCTGCGGTTTCCGTTTCCGTTTTACGGCGGCACCCAGACGACCGCGTTCGTGAACTCCGACGGCAACATCACCTTCGGAGAGGCGGACCATGCGAGCACCGAGCGCAGCGTCTCGCGCCTGCTGACGGGCCCGCCGCGAGTGTCCCCGTTTCTCTCGGATCTCGATCCAACGACCGGCACGGGCAAGATCTTCGTGAACGCCGCGACCGATCAGTACACGGTCACGTGGTGCACGGTGCGCGCTTTCGATTCGACCCGCGCCGTCACCGTCCAGGCGACGCTCCTCCCTGACGGCAGCGTCGAGTTCAAATATGAAACGGTTTCGGTCACCGACGCAGTGGTTGGCCTCTCGCCCGGCCAGACGGGTGCGTTCACGACGATCAACCTGAATGTGCCGACCCCGACGTCAGGGACGGGAGCACTCGGCGAGAGCTTCGCGGCGGCCTCCACGCTCGACACCGTGGCGATCGCCAAGAGGTTCTTCGAGACGCATCCCGACAACTACGATCAGATTCTGATCTGGACCGACCAGCGGCTGATTCGCAACGCATTCGCGTTCGAAATCACGGTGGCTAACGAAATCCGCGGGCTCGGCGTCGACATCTACGATCTGTCGCACGATTATGGCAGCGGCGGCCGCCTTCGATCCGTGGTCGTCATGGACTTCGTGGGAAAGTTTCCGGACGATCCGAATCAGAAGTTCCTCGGCGAGAACAACACGCTGAGCGTCATGGGGCAGGAGGTGGGCCACCGCTGGCTCGCATATATGAACTTCCGCGATCGCACCGGCGCCTCGTCGGATGTGCTCCTCGGGCGCGACCTGGCGCACTGGAGCTTCTTCTTCGATTCCGACGCGTCAGTGATGGAGGGGAACGACATCGAGGATCTCGGCGGCGGCCAGTTCCGGACGACCGACGCGGTCAGGCGCTACAGCCGTCTCGATCAGTACGCGATGGGGCTCGTGCCGCCGAGCGCGGTGCCGCCGTTCTTCTTCGTCGAGAGCCCGGTCTCGCCGCACGCGCGCGAGGACGCGCCGCAGGTCGGGGTCACCTTCAGCGGCACGCGCCGCGATGTGCTGATCGACGACGTGATCGCGGCCGAGGGACAACGGAGTCCAACTTCGTCAGATGCTCCGAAGGTGCACCGGCAGGCGTTCCTCCTGCTCGTCAGCTCGGGGCGATCGCCCGATGCGGCACAGATGGCGAAGGTCGATGGCATCCGCCGCGCGTGGGAGCCCTTCTTCTTCCAGGCGACCGAACAACGCATGACAGCGATCACGAGACTGCGCTGAACGCCGGGTCTTTAGACCCGCCGTCTACTTCCACGCCAGTGACGCGAGCGCCTCTTTCGCTTGCGGCACGTACGGGCCTCCCAGCTGCACGTACTTCTCGAAGCTCGCGATCGCGCGGCGGCGATCGTGCTCGCCGCCGGCCCACTTCTGCGTTTCACGGACGTAGCGCTGCGACTTCATCATGCGCATCTGCAGCGCGCGGCCGAGATTGAAGTAGCCCAGCGCGTCCCCGGGAGCGATCGTCGTCGCGCGCTCGAACGAGTCGACGGCCGCGTCGAGCGCGCCGCGGCGGACCTGGATCACGCCGATCGCATTGGCGACCTCGGGGTCGGTGGTCCAACGCTTCTCCGCGTCGCGCAGTATGCCAATCGCGGCGCCTTCCTCGCGCTGCAGCAGGTAGGCGTCCGCCAGGTTGAAGTAGACGGGCTCGAACTCCGGGACTGCGGCGCGGACGCGCTCCCACGATTGCGCGGCGTCGCGATAGCGCTGCAGTGCCAGGTGCGAGAGTCCCAGCGCGTAATGGACCCAGGGTCGCGCGTCAGGTGATCGGGCCGCCTCGATGAACTCGCGCGACGCGGACTCGACGTCGCCGCGCTGATAGGCGGCCCAGCCTCTGGCGGCCGCCGTCGTCGGCGCGTCGTCATCGGTCCCGCGCAGCTGCTGGACGATCCGTCCCGACTCGATCTTCGACCGGATTGCGTTCGCCGCGGTGGTGGCTCCCTCGACAGCCGTCCCAGGGACGGACAGTGGCGGCTTCGGAACGGTGACAGTCACACTTTCCGTCGGAACTGTGAGTGTCCCCCTTTCTGAAACGGGGACACTCACACTTTCGGGGGCCGGAACTGTGACTGTCCCGCTTTCCGTGCTCGGAACTGTGACTGTCACGCTTTCGGGCCGCGGGACCAGCAGCTTCGCCGGCTCGAGCGCAAGATAGCCGCGCCGGGCGCGGACGCGGACGCCGGGGCGCGTCACCTTCACCGAGATGCTGCGGTACTTGCCGTCAAGCTTGTCGTTCGTCGGGCTGTAGGCGAGCACGTAGTACGTCGCGGCGTCGCGCTGGATCGTGTCCAGCGCGCGGCCGAAGTTGTTTTCGTTCCGCATCGCCATGCCGCCAGTGTCGACTGCGAGGCTGTTCGTGCCATCTTCCTGCATGTCGAACCGCGCGGTCCCGCCTGCGGGGTCATCGGCCAGCTTCTGATCAATCAGATCCGATGTCGTGCCCTTGTTCAGCCCCCGCGCGTCGACGGTGTAGAAGTGCGCACCCGCGCGCGCGGCCTGGCCTACGGCGAGCCGCACCTCCGCATCCATGTTCTGCAGCACGAACCCCTCGGACAGGAAGACCACGGTCTTCGCGCCCGGCATGCGCGCAAGCCCGCGCGACAGCGCCTCGACTACTGCAAGCGTTTCGTGGGTTGCCGTGCGGTACTGCGCGACCACGCGGTTCGCCTTCTCGCGGACCTGCAGGTCCGGTGGTGCCGCCCTGCACATGTCCGGCTCCTCGGAGCACGCGCGGATGATCGCGGTGTCGAGCGCGTCCTTCTCGTTATTGGCAATCCGAAACGCCTCGAACACATCGCGCAGGCGCGGCCACTCGCGCAGGTCGAGCTGACGAGATCGCATGTCGCCGGCGAACTTCGCGTTCGCAGCCGCTTTCCGCAGTTCCTCGCGATCGGACGTCAGGCGGTTGTTTGCCATCTTCCCGTCGACGACAACGCCGCCAATGTCTTCCGGACGGAATTTCTCAGCGATGAACTTCACCACGGCGTCGCGGGTGCGCTGAAGCCCCCCGGGCGACAGGTGCGTCGTGTCGAAAACGAACAGCCAGACCTCCGGCGGCGCGGAAGGCGCGGGCGGCGCGACAGGTGCGGAAGGTACTGTGGCTGCGGAAGGCGGTATCGGGCCAGAGGATGCCGCGTCAGCACCGATCAACGTGACGTGGAGGATCTTCTGCGCGACGCCGTCCTCTTCGAGCTGGAAATCGGCGGCCGACAGTCCCGTGACGAAGTGGCCGTTCTTGTCGGCGACGCGCACATCGACTTCGACGAGCTCGGTGGCCGAGCGGAACGTCTGCCGCGGATCCTGCGCGGCGGCGATCAGCAGCAGAGCGAGGATGCCTGCCCGCATGGTGTCTTTGACAATCGAAGGAGTCGAAGGTCTATCGAGGAGCTCGAAGGATCGTCAGAAAATTCTGTTGAAGATCCTTCAACTCTTCGCGCTTCTTCGATTGCTTCGATTGTAAATTACTGCGCGACAGGCAGGATGCACAGCTCGTACTTATTTTTGCCGACGTGCTGCAGGTACGCGATCTTCGTCGCGTCGGGAGACCAGGCTGGCAGCAGGACGGCCTTCGTGCCGGCCACTTCGCGCTTGTTGCCCTGCTGGTCCATGATCGCGAGACGTCCTTGTTCATCGCCGTAAGCGATCATCCCGCCGCGCGGCGCCCAGCCGAACGTGTAGCCGGGCAGGAACTGCTGGTTGATGAACTGGCCGACGATCTCGTTCTTGAGGCGCAGTGTGATCACCCGCTGCTTCTGCATCTGCTGCGCGCGCATCATCGCTTCATCCACCGTGGTACCGCTATTTGGGTCCACGGCGCCGCCCCGCGCGAGCGCGCCACCCATCGGTGAGGCCGTAGCGGTCGCCATCTTCTGCTCCTCGGTGATGTCGATCTCGAACGAGCCCACGCCAGGGGCCGACTTGTGCGCTTTCCATCCCCAATATTCGGAGACCCAATCGGGCGCGACTTTCACCGCCTCGGGCTTGCCGTCTGCCGCGGACATCATGTAGT
Organism: Acidobacteriota bacterium; assembly: GCA_003222675.1. GTDB lineage: Bacteria > Acidobacteriota > Vicinamibacteria > Vicinamibacterales > 2-12-FULL-66-21 > QHWT01. Next base: position 78,922 of record QHWT01000049.1, read on the forward strand.
AGCGGGGGGACTTGATCATGCCGAGGCTGTCGCGCTCGGAGGTCTGGAGAAACAGCGATGTGCCGTCGGGCGACCACGCGAGCTCGGTCGGTTCACCCTTCAACTTGCCCGTGTCTATCTGCCCGACGGAGGCCGGCGCCGCCAGCTGCAGCGCCTTGGCATCATGATCCATCACGAGTGGGACGAGAGACAACGCGAGCAGCGCAATCAACATGGGCCCTCCGGGATGCGAAACGTACACCAGTTAAGTTCTTTGCGCGCTCTGCGCGCTCCGCGTGGTTACGTCGGTGGCACGCCACCGCAGTCACGTACGATTTCATGCGGAGGCCGCGGAGGACGCAGACAATATCTTGTCGACGTACTCGATTACCGCCTGCTACTGATTTCCGCCAGCTTGGCCTGCAATTCCACTGAGTCGGGCAACGCCGCCAGTCCCGCGCGTAGTGCCTGGGCCGCAAGCGCGGGCTCCGAGATGCGCAGATATCCGTCGGCAAGGGCCAGGTGCGCGGGCACGAGCTTCGGATCGATGACTGCGGCCGCTCGCCAGGCGCCGATCGCCTGGCGATGATCGCCGGCGCCTTCGTAGGCCCAGCCCAGAACGAAGGCGATTGCGGCGCTGGACTGGTCCATCCTGAGCGCCTCGCTCAGCTCTGTGGCGGAAGCGGCGTATTCGCGCCGCGCGAACAAATCGAGTCCCTTCAGCGCACGCGCCGCGGCCGGGCTGTTCGATTCATGTAGCGCCATGCGCGCACGCGTGACGTAATCACCGTCGAGCACATCGGCCGGACGGAACACGGCCGTCGCGGGCAAGGGAACGTGCGGAGCGGCGCCGGCACGCACGTCCACTTCGCGCGTGAGGTCAGCAATCGGCTCGGTCCCCGCGGTCACGCGCACCCGGGCAAGATACGATCCGGGCGCGATATCTTTCAGCGGCAAGGCGAACGATGCGCGCCGCATCACGCCACCGCCAGCGGGCTGCGAATCGGTGAGCGCTGCATCCGTCTTCGCCGCCGGTTCGTTGCTGCCCGCGGGCACGAGGGTCGCGGTCACCGTGAGCGCGCGCAGTTGGTCCGGCGCACGTCCGTAGGTTTCGACCATGCCCGACAACCCGTCTTCCGCGAAGGCGGTGGCGCGCACGGGCAGTGCGCCGGTCGCCGATCCAAGCACGAGATCGCTGACGGTCATCTCGGGTCCCGAGAAGGCGCGCACGTCGATCTTGCGATCGGCGCTCCCGACGAGCCCTCCCGGCTCGCGGACCACGGTACGCATGATGTAGGAGCCGGGCTGGAGCTCGAACTGCACGTGATAGGCACCGACGCCGGTCGACGAATGATCGCTCGGCGCCTTCGGAAGGGGCATGGTATCGGTGCCGCTCGCCGCGACGCGGCCGTCCTGGACGTCGCGGACGACGAACACGACGTCCGCCGTCAGGTTGCGCTCATCTCTGACGGGAAGGTCCGCTTCGAGCGAGAGCACGACGCGCGCACGTCCCGTCGTCTCGGATCGAAGCGCATACGTCGTGTACTCGACGCGCAGCGCCTGCTGAACAAATGGCGCCGACAGGGCCGAATCAATCGCGCGCCGGCGATCGAGTGGCGCGGAAGACGGCGCGGCGTAACCAGTCCGCGCGCTCACCTTCGCGCCTGGACGCGTAACGCGGACGGACACGCGCCGATACTGGCCGCGGCTGGCGAGCGCCGCGTCACTGGGTGTGAAGCCGACGAGATAGTAGTCCTGCGACTGATCGGCGATCCGGTCGAGCGCCGCATCGAGGTGCGACGCGGCGTCGGTCACGAGGACGCCGTCCGTTTCCGCCGCAAGGCTGCCGAGCGGCTCGACCCGCGCCTGGATCTCGGACGCCTGCGTCGTCGTCGCCGGCTGCATCTCCTGCAGATCGTTTCCGCGGCGGTTCAGATCGAATGCGTAGAAGACGGCGTAGCTCTGCGCCGCAGCTGCGGCGACCTGCTCGAGCTCGCGCGTGAGGTTCTGCTGGTGGAAGCCCTCAGAGAAAAACACCACCGTCTTTCTGCCCTCGATGGCGCGGTACTGCTCGATCAAGTCCGCGACGCGCTGCAGCGACTGCCGCGTGTCGCTGTCGGCGGTCGCGACGAAGGTCCGGGCGTTCTCGATCACGAGACGGCGCGTCACCGCGGCGTCTTCGTTCGCGCGCGTCTGCGCTCGGGCGGAGAGCGCGGCGATGTCAGAGTTCGCGTCGCTCGAGATGCGCTCGAGCACGTCGACGGTCACGCGATCGTTGCCGTTCGCGATCTCGTACGCCTCCTGCTGCGACAAGCGCCCCAGTGGCGTCGTCATATTGCGCTCGAGCGCGCCGCGCACCTTCTGCAGTTCGGCGACGGCGCGTGTCCGGTCCGCGGTGAATCCAAGCTGGGGGCCGGGACCAGGCAATCCGAACACCGCGACGCGATCCGAGGGACGGACGCGTTTGGCGATGAAGGCTTCCGCCGCGCGCCGCGCGATCTGCTCGTTGCCCGGTGTGATGTGATGCTGATCGAAGACGAGGATGTAGAGGTGCCCGCGCGGCATCCCCTGGTTGCTCGAGACCTCCGCCGACACGGCGCGCAGCGCCGCCTCGCGGTAGACGCCTGCGGGTTCCTGCACGTGCTGGAACAGCAGCACGGGAAGCGGCCGCCCGTCCTCGACGATCTGGATCTCGTCCGGCTTCAGATCCGTGATGGCCTTTCCGGACCCGTCGGTCACGCGGACGTCGAAGCGCACGACGTCCACGCCCGACCGGAACACCCCCTGCGAACGCTTCTGTGCGTGCGCCGACACGCCGGCCACGACAGCAATCAGGAGTAGTGCCGTGAACGTGAACCGCCGCCGGTCAATATTCAGCATTCAGCTTCTTCCGCCTGAAGGCGGAAGCCACATGGAGTCCAGAGACCGCCCCCCGCACCCCGCACCCCGACGCAGCCCGCACCCCGCACCCCGCACCCCGCGCCCCGCACCCCGACGCACCCCGCACCCCGCACCCCGTCCATTATGACCCCGAGCCCTTGCGAACCGCAGCCGCCTTCTCCGGCTCGCCGAACATCGTCCACAGCTGCACGGCGAGTCTTCGGCCCTCGGTCGTCGGCGATATCCGCAGCAGCTCATCGATCGCGCGCTCGGATTCCGCATCCCGCCCCATCGCGCGGTACAACATCGCCAGGCCGGCGCGCGCGCGGGTGTTGTGCGGGAACACCTTGATCTCGTCGAGCAGGTAAGGTTCCGCTTCCGCGTACCGTTCGAGGCGCGCGAGCGAATCCCCTATGTAGTAGTTGAGGTCGTTCATCTGCAGCGTGCGCCCCTGCAACTGCTGGCGCGCGCGCATCAGCGGACCGAGCGCCTCGGCATAACGCCCCTCGTTGTAGGCGAGGAGTCCTTCGACGTAGAGCGGCATCGGCAGGGTCGGGTCCGCCTCCTGCGCCAGCTTCGCTTCGCCGAGCGCGGTTGGACGATCGTGTCGCGCGAGCGCCACCTTCGCGAGCAGCTCGTGCGCGGCCGCGGGCGTCACGCTCAAGGCGAGCTCCGCGTGCTTGCGCGCTTCCTCAATTCTGCCCATGCGGAGAAGACCGGACGCGGCGCCAATCAGGCTCCCCGCGTCCTTCGGATTGCGCTTGATGACTTCCTGATACGCGTGCACCGCGTCTTCCGTCAGTCCCTGCCGCACGAGCACCTGCGCGAGCTGGAGCCACACGTCGCTCATCTCGGGATCGTCGGCGAGCAGTTCGCGATAGAGGACCGTCGCTTCCGCGTACTTCAAACCACCTGCGAGATCCGACGCGCGGCGGTACTTCTCGAGCACGTGGACCTTGTCCTTCGGATCGGGCAGACGATCGCCCGGGAGCGACAAGGATTCGGCGCTGCCGCTGCCGACGTAGCCAAGCGCCGCCAGCCGCTGGCGATCCTCATCCGAGACGGCGGACGGCGCGGCGATCGACGTGCTCGAGATCAGCGATTCGATTGCCGTGCGCATCGCCTGCTTCACCTGCGGCCGCTCCGCGGCGATCGACGTGGTCTCTCTCGGATCGCGCGCCAGATCGTAGAGCTCGTCGCGCGGCGCTCTGATCAGCCGGTAGCGCGAGTCGGTCAGCGCATACAGCTCGCTCCAGCCGAAGTGATAGCGCGAATACAGCGCTTCCGAGTAGATGCCCGTGTCCGGCAGCGTGCCCGTGCCTTCGAGCAGCGGCCGGAGCGATCGTCCGTGCAGTGCGGCGCGCGGCGGCATGCCGACGAGGTCGAGGATCGTCGGCACCACGTCGATGTGCTGCACCGGCGTCGCCACGCGGCGCCCGGAATGACGGCCCGGCAGCTTGACCATCAACGGCACGTGCGTCGTCTCGCGGTAGAGAAACATGCCGTGCTCCTGCTCGCCGTGATCGCCGAGCCCCTCGCCGTGGTCCGCGAGCAGCACGATGGTCGATCGATCGTAGAGCTTCGCCGTGCGAAGGCGATCGAACAGGCGGCCGACGAGCTCGTCGGCATACGCGATCTCGCCGTCGTACGGATCGTATTGCGCGAAACGCTCGGGCGGCGCATACGGCTTGTGCGGCTCGTAGAAATGCAGAAAGAGAAAAAACGGTTTCGAACCCTGACCGTCGAGCCATTTCTCGGCCGCGGCGAGCGTCTGCGATCCATCGCGCTGCACCTGTCCGATCGATAGTTCAGGGGAGGCAGCCGGGAGATCGCTGTCGAACGTGTCGAAGCCCTGGTTGATGCCGGTGGCACTGCGCAGCACGTACGCCGAGACGAAGCCGCCGGTCGGCCACCCACGCTCGTGCAGCGCGCGCTGCACGAACCACTGGCCCGGCTTGACCGTGAAGCCGATGTTGTCGCGGACGCCGTGATCGAACGGAAGCTGGCCCGAGAGGATGCTCGTGTGCGCCGGCAGCGTCTGCGGCGAATGCGAGTAGGCCTGCTCGAAAAGTGTCGCGGCCGCGGCAAGCGCGTCGATGTTCGGAGTCCGCACGCGCGTGTAGCCGTACGCGGGCAGATGGTCCGCTCGCAGCGTGTCGATTGAAATAAGAATGATTGGGCCGTCCGCAGGCGCAGGTGCCACTGCCCATCGAGCTCGAAACACGGCCCACGCGCCGATCACGAAGATCACAAAAACCACGAAAATCACGAACAGGCTTTGTGGTCTGTCTAATTTCGTGACTCTGGTGAGTGCGCCGTTCTTCGCGGTTTTCACTGGCCCAGGATCCTTTTCACCCGCGCGATGTCCGGCGCGTACTGGGCGGCCGGCGCCTCGCGTGCGAACCGTTCCAGGTAAGGCCGTGCGTCCTCGCGGCGGCCTGCGCTCTCCAGCTCGGTGGCGAGGTTATAGAGCGCGTCGTAGTCCTGCGGCGCAAGCTCCACGGCGCGTTTCCAGTGCTCGAACGCGGCGTCGCGTCGGTTCGTCTTCATCGCGATGACGCCGAGGCCGTTCTGGGCGCGTGCCGATTTGGGATCGAGCGATGCCGCCTGTTGGAGCACACGTTCGGCCGCGCCCAGATCGCCCCGCTGCAGTTCGAGCGTCCCGATGTTCTCGAGGGCCTGAACGTTCTCCGGATTCTCGCGCAGCGCGCGGCCAAAGGTCGCGGACGACTTGTCCGTGTTCCCCGCGCGCGCGTACGCGATGCCGAGCGCGTTCAGCGCGTCAGGATCGGCAGGCGCCTCGCTCACCAGCGGCTGCAGCAGGGCAATCGCATCCGACGGCCGTCCCGCCTCCGCCAGGTACGACCCGAGCTGCGTCGTCATGCCCGGTTCGATCGCGTCGGCCTGGAACGCACGCTCGAGCGTGCGAATTGCTCCCTGCGCGTCCCCGCTCTGCCACTGCAGCAACGCCATGTTGCGATAGCCGATGGCCATGGACGGCCGTCGCTGGATGATGCGCTCGTAGATGCCGAGCGCCTCCGCATGCCGGCCGTGTTGCCAGGCCTCGATACCCTGCTGGATCCACTGATCGAGCTCGATCAGGTTCTTGGGGTCGTCCTGCTCGGTGTACCGCGCCTTGCGCGGCGCGCTGCCGGACGTGTAGCCAAGCGACTGCAGCGTCGCGGCCACCTCGGGGGATTCCGCGAAGCGTTCGCCCGGCGGCGCCGCATGAAACTCCCGAAGGCGCGCATCGAGCGCGCGGCGGCGATCGGCCCGGCGCTCAATGAGGTTCGACTGTTCACGCGCATCGGCGGCGAGGTCGTAGAGCTCCGGTTGCGGCAGATCGATGAGCTTCTCGCGTCCGCCGATGACCCCCTGCAGCGGCGCCCACCCGCGATTCAGCATCGCTGACATCGCTTCGAAGTACGACGACACGTCGCTCGCGGCGGGCTGCGGACGATCGGGCAGGAGCGATCGGCCCTGAAGACCAGCCGGCGCCGGCACGTCGACCGCGTCGAGCAGTGTCGGCAGCACGTCGATGTGGCGCGCGGGCACGTGCGACACCGTGCCGCGCGGCCTGCGATCCGACAGCTGCGCGAGGATCAGCGGCACGCGCAGCGTCGATTCGTAGGCGAACAACCCGTGCGTCAGCTCACCGTGATCGCCGAGCCCCTCGCCGTGATCGGACGTGACCAGGACGAGCGTCGGACGCGAGGCGGCGCGGACGGTGTCGAGCAATGGGCGGAGCGCCTGGTCCACGTACGCCACCTCCCCGAGGTAAGGCTTCCGGGCGTACTCGCGGTCGAACGGCGGCGGCGGCGTGTAAGGCGCATGCGGATCGAAAAGGTGCACCCAGGCGAACCAGCGTCCCTGCTGCGTACGAATCCATTCGAGCGCCGGCGCGATGACCTCGCCGGCAGGGCGTTCGGCCAGCGAGAAGTCCGAGCTGTTCCCGGTCCGCCCGAACCGATCGTCGTAGACATCGAAGCCCTCGCCGAGGCCGAATCGCTTTGCAACGGGCACGCCGCCGACGAACGCGCCGGTCGCGAACCCGTGCTGTTTCAGGATCGTCGCGACGGTCGGCGTTCCCGCTTTCAGGCGATAGCCGCTGTGGTCGCGGACGCCGTGTTGATACGGATACAGACCGGTGAGGATGGTGGTGTGCGACGGCCGCGTCAGCACTGCGTGCGCGTGCGCGAAGTCGAACCGGAGTCCTCCGGCGGCGAGCTCGTCGAGGTTCGGCGTGAGCGCCTGGCCGCCGTACGAGCCGAGCGCGTCCGCGCGGAGCGTGTCGATCGTGATGAGGAGGATGTTCTGATCCGCGCGATGCTCGAACGAGACGGAGCGGCCGGCATAGTAAACCCACCCAAGCCCGGCGAGCGCGACCAGTGTCGCGCCGGCTGCAATCGCCCGTTTACTTTTTGTTCTCACGCGTCGCCTGCCGCAGCCCTGTGCGCTTACCTTGTGGCAAGACACGAGCGGTCTGCTGCGGCTCTTTGCCCTTACCTTGCGGCGCGAGCCGCTCGAGCGCCGCGCGAGCCTTCGCGTTGGTAGGCTCGCTCTTCAGCACGAGTTGGTATTCGGCTGTCGCCGCGGCGACATCCTGTTTGCGCTCGTGCAGCACGCCAAGCTGCAAGTGCACCATCGTCAGGGCCGGAAGTCTCGTCGCGATCTCGCGGTAGATCGCGATTGCCTCGTCGATCTTCCCCGCGCGCTCGTGGGCGGCCGCATCATCGAGCCGCTGATGCAGGGCCGCGACGTCCACGTTCGCGAGCGGGCCGCTCGGCGGCAGTTCAGAGATCGCGCGCAGCACCACGTCGAGCGACGGATTGGACCCGAGAAGGCGGACGATCAACTTCGTTGTCGACGACTCGTATCCGGGGACGTCGACCGTGAACGTCCACTCGCCCTTGCCGAGTGCGAGGAATGAGAAGCGCCCCTTCGCATCGCTGGTCGCGGTGCGGGTCGAAGGCGCCGCAGCAGGATTGTTGCCGGTGATCGTCGCGCCTTTCAGCGGCTGGCCGTCCTGGTTGCGCACCGACCCCGCGACCCGCGCTTGTGCCAGCGCGCTCGTTGCAAAGAGCAGCAGGGTTGCGACAAGACAGAGCAAACCGAGATCACGAAGACGTACGATCTCACGCCGAGCGCGCGGAGGCGCAGAGAACACCTCGGGTGGACCAACGCGGATTGATGCGGATTGAGGATGCCGCGGATTGACACGGATTAACGGCGATCCCGCAGCAGCGTCCCGCGTGCCGGCCGAAGGCCGGCACCGGCGGACGCGCATAGGGCGTGCTCCGCGCCTCGGCGCCTCTGCGTGAAATCGCATTTTCTGATCCCCGTGAATCCGCGCAATCCGCGGCCGCCCGTATTTCTTGAAAAGTATAATTCAGCCCTGATGGGAACACTGCTTATACGGGCCGGATTTCTCCTGGTTTTGGCGGGCTTTGTGGCCCCTGGGCTGGGCGCTCAGCGTGAGGGGACGCCGACGCGCTCCGCGGCCGGCCTCGACGCGAAACGGCTCGACGAGATTCCACCGCTGGTGGAAGCGGCCATCGCGGAAAAGAAGCTCCCGGGCGCGGTGGTTCTCGTCGGACGCGGCGATCGCGTCGTGTACGAGAAAGCAATCGGCAACCGGTCGGTCGAACCGGTGACGGAATCGATGACGCTCGATACTATTTTCGACCTGGCGTCGCTGACGAAGGTCGTCGCGACGACGACGAGCGTGATGAAGCTGATGGAGGACGGCAGGATCCGGATGAACGATCGCGTCGCGACGTTCATCCCCGGCTTCGAGAGATACCAGAAGGCCGACATCACGATCCGGCATCTCATGACGCACACATCGGGTCTGCGCCCCGACCTGGATCTTGCCGACACGTGGGCCGGCTCCGACGAAGCGATCCACCTGGCGATCGAAGAAGTCCCCACGTCATCACCGGGCGAGCGGTTCGTCTACAGCGACATCAACTTCTTGCTTCTCGGCGACATCGTCCGCCGCGTGAGCGGGAAGCCGCTCGACCAGTTCGTGCGGGAGGAGATCTTTAGTCCCCTCGAGATGAACGAGACGATGTTCACGCCGCCGGAGTCGCTGCGCGGGCGTATTGCGCCCACCGAGAAGTGCACACCGTTCGGCTGGCCCTGCGAAGGAGCGGACGTGCACATGCTTCGCGGCGTGGTGCACGACCCGACCGCGCGTCGCATGGGCGGCGTTGCGGGACATGCCGGGCTTTTCAGCACCGCCGCCGATTTGTCGATCTTCTGCCGCATGCTGCTCAACGGAGGGCAGTACAACGGCGTGCGCGTGCTGTCGCCGCTGACGGTTGCGAAGATGACAGGACCGGTGCTGGGAAGTGATCCCGCGCTGCGCGGCCTTGGATGGGACATCGACTCGCCGTACTCATCGAATCGCGGCGAGCTGCTGCCGGTCGGATCGTTCGGACACACGGGATTCACCGGCACGTCGATCTGGATCGATCCGGCCACCCGTGAGTTCGTCGTGTTCCTGTCGAACCGGGTGCATCCTGACGGAAAAGGAGACGTGACGCCGCTTCGCGCACGCGTCGCAACGGTTGCCGCATCGGCGGTGATGGAAGGTGTGGAGGGGCTGCGCACGCGCCCGATGACGGGCCGCGACTTCGGCGCGTCCGGCACAGCGCCGGCGACTGCGAATCGTGCGCCCGTCCAGTCTGGTCTGGACGTGCTGCGCACGCAGGAGTTCGCTCCGCTGCGAGGGAAACGCGTCGGCCTTCTGACCAACCACACAGGCCGCGCGCGTGACGGCGCGACCACGATCGACCTGCTCTTCGCCGCCAAAGACGTGAAGCTCGTCTCTCTTTTCAGCCCGGAGCACGGCATCCGGGGCATCCTCGATACGAATGTTCCGTCAACCGTCGACGAGAAGACGAAGCTGCCGATCACGTCGCTCTACGGCGACACGCGCCGGCCGTCGGCGGCGATGCTCGAGAATCTCGATGCGATCGTCATCGATCTGCAGGATATCGGCGCGCGCTTCTACACCTACATGACAACGATGGCGTACGTGATGGAGGAGTCGGCGAAGCGGAAGCTGCCGGTGTTCGTACTGGATCGGCCGAACCCGGTGAACGGCTGGCAGATCGAAGGGCCGTCGCTCGACAGGGACGCGCTCGCGTTCACGAGCTACTTTCCGATGCCGATCCGTCACGGGATGACGCTCGGGGAGCTCGCGCGGCTCTTCAACGCGGAGAACAAGATCGGCGCCGACCTGACGGTCTACGCGATGAAGAACTGGCGCCGCGCCGACTGGTTCGACGACACGGCGCTGCCCTGGATCAGCCCGTCGCCGAACATGCGCAACATGAACGAGGCGGCGCTCTACCCGGGCATCGGCGCGATCGAGGGCACGAACATCTCAGTCGGCCGCGGCACCGACACGCCGTTCGAGCACATCGGCGCGCCGTGGATCGACGGCGTGCAGCTCGCGGACACCCTGAACGCGCGCGCGCTGCCGGGCGTCCGCTTCTATCCCGAGCGCTTCACGCCGACGTCGACCAAATACGCGAATGAGGAGTGTCAGGGGGTCTTCATCATCGTGACCGATCGCGCCGCGCTGCGCCCCGTGCGCGTCGGTCTGGAAATCGCCGCCGCGCTCACGCGGCTCTATCCCTCGCAGTATCAACTCGAGGCCGCGGGACGGCTCTTTGGATCGCGCGACACGCTTGCCCGGGTGAAGCTGGGTGAGGATCCCGCCACGATCGCCGCGTCGTGGGGTGTGGCAGAGGCACGGTGGCGGTTGCTGAGGGCGAGATACTTGCTGTATTAGCTGGAAGCCGCCAGCTACCAGCCGCCAGCTGATAGCTGGAAGCTGGCAGCTGACTACCGTCCCCGCTTCTTGTTTGCATACATCCGCTCGTCCGCTGCCTCAATCAGCGGCAGCACGTCGGCAACGTCGGGCGGGACCTCCACCGCGCCGACGCTGAGGGCGACGCCCGCCGGAAGCTCCTCGAGTTCAGGGGATGCGGCGAACGCGGCCTGGAGCGCCGTGGCACGCTGCAACGCCTCTGCCTCCGTGCACGTGATCAGCACGAGAAACTCGTCGCCTCCCCACCGGAACACGTAGTCCGCTTCGCGAATGTGGCGGAGCAGGAAGCCGGCGACGTCGCGCAGCACGCGGTCGCCGGTTTCGTGCCCCAGCGTGTCGTTGATCGTCTTGAACCGATCGATGTCGATGAACACGATCGACAGCGGCGAGCGGTAGCGGCTGTGGCGCTGCAGCTCGCGGCCGATGATCTCGTCGAAGAAGCGGCGGTTGCGGCAGCCGGTGAGCGGATCCGTGATCACGAGCTCGCGGAGATCGCTTTGCGCGGTTTCGAGCCGACGGTTCGTCCGCTGCAGCTCGTCGGTCATGTCCTCGAACGTCATGAGCTGCATCCCGAGCGCGGTAACCAGGAACACGACCGACATGCTGAAGAAGGTCGGGCGCATGCCCGCCGCGTCTGGTGCACTGAGTGCCGCGGCCATCCAGAGATTCATGCCCGCGAGCACGAACAGCATGATGCCGACAATCAGCGCGCCGAGCAGACGCACGTCGCGCACGAGCAGCAGGTAGGCGACGCCGGCAGCCGCCAGCGCGCCTCCAATCAGCACGTGCCCCGGCGCAAAGACGGACCAGACCTTGAGCGCCGCCGGCGCCAGGCTGAACCAGATCGCGACCGGCAGCAGCAACCGGCCGATGACGGTAGGCGTCCGCGGCGACGACGAACGACAGAGAGCCGATGAGCGTCAGGAACTGCGAGATGCCGAACGCCATCCGTCCGAGCGGCGTGTCGCTGTACAAGCGGACCGTCAGGAACATGGACGAAGCGAGCAGGATCCAGGCGGCGATCCAATAAAGGATGAAGGGCCGGCGCCGGTAGAAGTAAAGAAGCAGGAGCAGCGCCGCGACCACGAGTGCCGTCGTGCCCGAAAGCAGGCGCGGGTTCACGAGCGCCGCATCGGGCGCGGATGTCGAAGCGGGAAATTGCACGTGATCTCATTGTAGGCCGGGTCTTTAGACCCGGCGCGCCGGCCGGAACCTGAAGGTCGTAGCCGGGTCTAAAGACCCGGCCTACATCTGATAGAGCATCAATGGTGCTCGGAGGTTTTTGGGTGTGTATTTGCGCATTCCGTCCACCAAGGGAGCACCAAGGTAACGAGCAGGATCGACTTCGACGCGTTACGCGCTCAGCGACCGCCAGCGCGCAGCCGCTGAACCGCAGACAACAAAATCGCGGATCGCGGTCAGCCTTCGCCAGTACGGCGCGGATTCCGAGTCATTACCCGACCCCGGCTGCGACCACGGTAGTACACGCGAGCTAACGAGCATCGTTTTTCATGATGCCGGCTTGGCGCGAGATCGCGATCGTTCGCGGGTCCCATCCGGTAGCGGTACCCGCGCTCTGGTTTGTGGCCCGCCACGCGTCGCGGGTCCCATCAGTACCAGACTCCACACTTCAACAGGTTCCATCAGCGCGCGACGTTTACGATCGTGCGTCAGGTCCAATCATGTCCGAACTCACAAAACGCATCCGCGCGAAGTATCCGAACGCGTACAACGACCTCAGCGACGACGAGCTAGAGCAAAAGGTCCTGGCCAAGCACCCACAGTATGCGGACTTGGCTGATCCGAAAGACCAGCAGCCGTCCGTCCGCGTTCACATGCCTGACGGACGCGTCATCAACTTTCCGGCGACGATGAGCCACGATGAGATCACGAAGGCGATCGATCAGGACTTCCGCCCAAACGGCGCGCCGTCGCGTCCTGCGCTCAGCCGTGAGCAGTACAACGCCGTACGCCAACGTGTGATCAACACTGCGCCTGACGGCCTCACGCGCGATCAGTTCAGCGCGCTGATGGACAGCGAACTCACGAAGGCTAAGACCGCACAGGCCGAGAGCGCGGTGGAGCACACCGAGGGCAAGCCCGATTACAACGGGGTGGACAATCCGATTTACGGTGGGGCGTATCGCGTCGTGCGTGGGTTGTACCACTACGCCAAAGATCATCCGGCTGCAGCTGGCGCAATGGCCGGCAGCGCGCTCGCTGCGCCCCTGACTGGCGGCATGTCGGTCCCTGCCGCAATGGCAGCCGTGGGCGTTGGCGGTGCAGGCGGGGCAGCGTACGGTCAGCTCGCGAAAGGCGCAGCGACTGACGATTACGGCACACCAGGCGGGAACGCCAGAGAGATTGCGACGGAGGGCGGGCTGTCGGCACTCGGCGAAGGCAGCGCGCGTGCTGTGGGTGCTGGCGCTCGGCGTATCGGACCGATCCTGCGAGATCAGGCAGTGTCGGCGTATTCCCGGATGCTCAAGCCCACCAAGGACGCGATCCAGTCGATGACGCAGTACGGCGCGACGCTGCCAGAGCGAGCCCACAACGTAGCCGCTGCGATTCTCGATGAAGGCGTCAACATCACACAGGCCGGCGCTCGGAAGATCCACGATCGGATCTCCCAGTTGGCAGACCGGGCAAGCTCAATCATCGCGAACTCGGATAAGCGTGCGTCAACGTCGTACATCACCGACGCGCTCGGCGAAGCTCGCGATCGGGCTGCACAGCAGCTCGCTCCAGGAGCAGACGTTGCGGCCGTTGATGCCGTGGAGAACTCGGTCAGGGCAAATCCGCAGATCACGAAACGTGTTCGCGGCAGAAAGCTGTTGGACACTGGCGTACTAGACGCGTCTGGTCAGCCGGTGATGAAGCGGTAACGCTCGACTCAGGGCAGCGCGTGCTGTTGCCGACAGCGACGGTTCAGAAGCTGGACGCGCTCAAGAGGGGCACGTACCGGGCGATCGGGGATCGTGCGTACGGTGAGACGCAGGGCGCAGCCATAGAGGCAGAGAAGGCTGCGGCACGCGGGGCACGTCAGGCGATTGAATCCGTTGAACCGACAGTCGGACCGATCCATCAGGCCGAGTCGAAGCTGATCGACGCGTCAGGGGTTCTCGATGATGCCGTGTTCCGATCCGGCAAGCATAACCCGTTCGGACTGACCGAGGGGATCGCGCTCGCGGGGCACCGTCCGATCTGGGCACTGCCGGCGCTGTTGAACCGTCCGGGTATCGGGTCCCCTGTCGCGCGTGCCGTGAACGCCGTAGGGCGGAAGCTGGCAACCGCCGAACCTCCGGCCAATCTGGTACGGGCTGCGCTGCTCGCGCTGATGGGGCAGGACCAGGAACCGGAACAACCGGAACAGCGGTAAGTCAGTCAGCACCGGGCGCGCAGCGACGCGTGTATCGTCTCCGCCATAGCCCGACTCGCGTGGAGCTGTCATTGGTCTGAGCGTGCCGCAGGACCTTGGTACCTGCTACAATCACGTTGACGGTTCGGCGGACCCGAGGTGTTTGGAACGTTGTGGTTCGCAGCCTCTACCGTTCCACTCTGCGACCTCTCGCGGCCACCAGAAGGTCCGTCGAGCCCTTCCATACTTCGATTATGCTGTGGTTTTTTCAACGAGACGATGAGTACCTGCGGATAGAGACCACGCACGACCGGGAGACTGGAGCTTTTGCACTCACGGTCGATAGAGCTGATGGCCCGCCAGAGACGGAAGTATTCGTGGACCAAGCCGCGTTTGAGTCGCGGCTCGAAGCACTAGAGCAACAACTCGCAGCCGATCACTGGACTCCGAAAGGCTCAGCACTGTTGCCCACGCAACCTCCGCAACGGCCGCACTAGGTCGGGCGTCGATCGACGTGAAGAAGTGTCCCCTGTGTGTAGTGCTCGTCCCGGATACCGCCCTCAAGTGCCCCAACTGTCTCGGCCGGTTGATGGCGGTGAAGCCAGCCGAGCACCGGAGGCATAAATCGTCCCCGTGGTTGCTGCTGACAGTCGTCGGACTATTGGTTTTTGCGTGGGCGATCTGGCGGCGCATTTCGCACGTGTGATGGTCGGACCGCGAATCGGACCTCGCGCTCGTTAGGATCGCAGTCCCTGGGCTCCAGACGCGAGACACCGGCCCACCACGTCTACGAGATCGTCGGGCAGCACGGGCTTCGTCAGCACGCACGCAACCTTGAGATGGTCATGGCTCCCAGGCTGCGCCGTCACCACAATCACCGGAATATCGCGTGTCTGGGCCTGGGCCGCGATTTCCTGCCGCACAACCTGGCCGCTGATTAGGGGCAAGCCGAGATCGAGCACGACCGCATGCGGCGGCTGGCCATCAATCAGACGTAACGCCTCGAGTCCGTCGCCCGCCTGCTGCACATCATATCCGGCGAATTTCAGCCAAGTCGCAAACATCTGACGCAGGTCCACGTCGTCTTCCACGATGAGGATTCGGCGACGGCCCGGCACGAAGTTGATCGTACAACAACGTTACGATTCTTCGGCGTTCCCGGCGGCTCGGCAGGGCGCAGCACACCGGGCCGGCCCGGCGCGCTGGCCGTCTGGTTCGTCGGAGTTCGGATGCGGCCACGGTTGATCAGGGTGCTGCTCGCAGATCCACGCGTCGGCGGGGAGGTCGTCAATCCGCAATATCTACTGCCGGCCTTTCGTCTGCATGGCGGCCTTCCACTGAATCGTGCGGGGCGTCACCGTCGCTCCCCTCCCTGGCGCGTGCCAGCAACTGCTTAGGATGCCGATTCCGTCTCCAGATTTGACCGTAGGGCAACGCACGGCAGGCGGATCATCAAACGTGACGGGCGGAGCCGCCGCGCTCCTCCTGGGTCAAATTTGCAGCTCACAAGTTCCACTGAAACCAATCGGCGGCTGGGTCCATCAGGGGCAGCCGCCTTTTGTACGTACGTACCATGCGCATGCTACGGGGCATGGCCTTGCACAGTACAGGGCCATGCGCATGTACAGAGGGAATAGGGAATAGGGATCGGGGATTAAGGATCACTCAACAGAGATCACAAATGCTGTAGATCACTGAGTACAGATTTAGAACTGACGTACTGATCTGTCCCTGTACCATGCGCATTGCCTGTACTGGGCAATGCCTGTGGACTGGGACCCCCGATTGGCGGATCGATCAACGCGCTGATGGACGACGGTAGCGCGCTGTCACGGAACGGCCAGATCGACCCGATTTTGACCAATAAATCCGGGCACTTTAGTGTGACAAACAGGGGGGTCGCTACCCTACCCTTCTGTCACGCTTCGCGTTTCACGTTCGCTGCTGTTCCCGCGCTCCTGTCTGGCCCAGCGTGCCGTGCTCTCAGCGACGAAGGCATCAGCCACGGCGAACGCCCACGAGACCAGCGTCTCAGGATCGTCGCCGTGATCGTGCAGCCCCATCGTGTACGCGGCTGCCTTGAGCGCGTCCAGGGCAACGAGATCGCGGCCGGTGAACGGTGACGGACTCATCGTCCTGATGTACCACGCCTGACGCGCGTTGTCGCTGCCTAAGTGATCACGTCAGCGCCTGTGGCTCGTTACAACCGCCTGTGCTGGTGGACCACGATGGCACGCGATGAACGTACCTGAACACAACGTTACACAGGTTGCAACGGCCAGCCGTCGTCATACTGAGATCAGGGCTGAATTGCTTTCCCCCTTTGGAGTACCAGATGCGAGTGTTACGAATCAACGAAGTGATCGAAAAGACCGGCCTGTCGCGTTCGACAATTTGGAGACAGGAGATCAACGGCACGTTTCCCGCGCGTCGGCAGCTGTCCGCGTACTCGTCCGGCTGGATCGAGAGCGAGATCGATCAGTGGATCGTGGATCGACCGACGGGAACGTACACGCGTAAGCAGACCGTAGCCTAACAAACCCGTCAGACCAATCGGCCAGGGGATCGGCCAAGAGGGGCAGCATTGAAAACCGGCAATCGCGAGCTTTTGATCTACGTACCTCATGCGGTGTGGCCTGATATTGACTCCATCTCGCGTGCGAACAACACGAGTGTTCCACAAGTTCTTCGGCGGCTGGTGATAGAGGCTCTAGCGCACCGTAGGGCGCTCCCGCAGTACCAGGCTGAGCGCGGTCTCACGGAGGCAGCGTGATCGAGCTGCGCACCGACAGCGGAGCACTGGCCAGCCGATGGCGGACCAAGGGGTACAGCGTTGAGCACGTCGAACGGGATCGGCAATGGCGTGCGGTAGCGCCTGATGGGGCTGTGTCGCTGCGTACCCTCGTGAACGGCACGATGCCTCAACGGGACAGCAGACCGCGCGTACCGAGTCGGCCGCGTCAGCCTCGGATCTCGAAATGGGGAATGCGGCGATCGGGTACCGACATTTAATTCTGCACTGTTACGATGTACGAGTTGTCATTGCATGAGACGGTGAGGAAACGGTGCATCCATTAGACGGCGCTCGGCTACGATTCGAGAGGGCAGATCGCCACCTTGCGGAAGCGGACGATCTGATCAGGCAGTGGTCAGTGAGTTGCAAGGATGGGGTTGTCAGTGATCACGAGGGCAAAATTTCGTTCCCGAATGGCTGGCCATCCATTCCGCGCACCTTGCCAGTCGTCATTAGTGACGCTATCCACAACCTGCGAGCCGCCCTCGACTACGTCGTTTACGAACTCGCCATACTCGATACTGGCCAAGAGCAAGATCGAACGCAGTTCATCATTGAGGATGTCAAGGCTGATCCCCGAGATCCACAGCGCGGGTTCGATCCACGGAGCAAGCGACACCTCAGAGGACTGAGCGCGGCACACGTCGGCCATTGAGCGGTACCAGCCGTACAACGGAATAGAGTGGACGAAAATCCTTCGCGACATTTCCAACAAAGATAAACATCGCCAACTCACAGTCCTGAGCTATCAGGGGCGAAAGATGCCGGTCACGATCAGGCACACAGAAACCGGGCAGTTCGCAGGCGGCTTCAAACTCACACCAGAGGGCGGCCCGGCAATTGACCGTTTCGATCTTGAATTTGATGGTCACTACGCGATCACGGAAGCGCCGGCAGACTCCATCAAAGCGCCAATTATGAGCACGCTCCGTGACGTTGAGCTTGGCGTGTGTGCCGTGATTGAAACGTTCAGCCCTGAGTTCTAGACCCCAAATGAAAAGCGATGCAATGCAACCGGGATTTAAGCGACGGCGAGGACCGGGGCGAGGCTCCACAACGACTCCGGCAGAGCGGACGGCAATTCAGGCGCTGGCGATCAGTGGCATGAGTGCAGCTGCGATCGCACGGCACCAAGGACGCAGCCGGAAAACGATCACGCGCGTACTGACGGGCGAAGAGTTCGATAATGCGCGCGAGATGGCCCGATCGGCACTCGCGCTCAACGCCGAAAATTTTGCACAGGACTGGGTAACGGCGAGTCGTGTTGCAGCTCGGAATGGTCGGCACGATGCTGCGCGAGATGCGTTGCTCGGCATCAAAGCGATTGAGCCTCCGACGGCACGCGCGCAGCAGGGCGGATTCACCGTTCAGATCGGCGTGCTGCTGCCTGGCTTGGGACCGCAGGCGTCAACGACAGCCGAAGTGATCGACGCGGACTCAGTGACGGAATGATCAGGCTTCGCCGGCCTTCTCTGCCTCTCGATACAGCCAGCCGGCAAGCCTCGTTAAGGTCGTCGTCGCGAGCAGCCAGAAGATCGCTCGGACGGGATCGCCGTTCCAGTACTGCCAGACGGTTGCCCCCGTCGCTGCGAGCGCGGCCAGTCCGGCAGTTGCGAACAGAATCATCAGCTATCCCCTCTGGTGCTACGCGGTTTTGGGAAACGCCAGTACCTTGGCGCTCGCATCGTGACCGGCAAGGATGCCGTTGTAGATCCGCTCCAGCGCGATCACCATGTCCACCTTTTCGTCTGCGTAGTCGTACTTCTGGTACGTCGCTGTGACCTTCTTTCGACCGTGGATATGATTCTGTAGCCGGTCGATCAGGAACTCGGTAAACCGGCCCGTCTCTCCCAGCTTGGTTGCTGCTGTCCGTCGCAGATCGTGCGGATTGAAGTCTGCGATACCGGACGCCTCGCGTAGACGGTCCTTGTATTTCTGCAGCGCCATCGGCGAGTACGGCCGATTGGTGAACCGGGGTGACGGGAATACGCAGTCGGACCGTCGCGCCTCGATGTACGAACGCAGGAGCTTTACAGCCGTCGCCGAGAGAGGCACGCGGTTCGCCTTCTTGTTTTTCGCGTGCTCGGCCGGCACAGTCCACCAGATCGTTTCGTCGCTGTTGGAGTCCAGAGCGCCAGCGGGAATCTGCAGGTCACTGAACCGCATCCGCCGGATCTCGCCGCCGCGCTGGGCCGTCAGCAGCTCTAGGCGCAACATCGTGGCGAGATCCTGGTTCTTGTCGGCGGTAGCAGCCGCGTCGATCTTGCGTAGCTCGTCATGGCTCAGGACGCGCTCACGCACCCTGCTGCCGCCGACGCGTTGAATTCGAGCACAGGGACTCGCGTCCATCCAGCCACGGCTAACCGCGAAATTGAAAACGGTGCTGACCAGCGCCTGTATGTGGCGGACGGTGCTCTCACCACGGCCGACCAGCCCATCGAGCAGATCGCGAACGTCAGCGCGGCTAATGTCCTTCGCCTTACGCGTGCCCCAAAGTGGAATCACGTCCTTGTTGAGCATCCGCTGATCTTCTTTCCACGATCGCTTTGTTGGCTTCGCATGCCTCTCGATGTACTCGTCAGCGAGTGTCGCGAAGGTTCCGGCAGCGCGATCGGCATCGCGTGTGACAGCAGGATCGTTGCCCTTCGCAACGTCTCCCAGCGCCTGAAGCGCGAGCGTGTAGGCATCGCGCAGCGGCATCTCCGGGTATCGGCCGATCTTCAGGCGTTTCTGAACGCCACGGAATCGGTACAGCAGATTGAAGCTTTTAATCACAGCGCCTGGCTTGCCGCTGACGCGCACGCCGAATCCCCGCGCTGATGGACGTGTGTCCCACCAATCGATCTGTTTGCCTGAGGGATCAGCCTTCAACCCCTTCAGTGCTCGGTCCGTGAGTCGCTTCTGCGGCATGGTCGTGTCCCTTGGTTAGCGGTTCGACTATGGCAGGGCACGCGTTGAACCTGTGTAACGTTGTCCACTGCCGCCAAGGTAACACCAAGGTAACAGAAACGCTGACGCAGTACAAGACCCCCTGAACGCGGTAGACGCGTCCTGAACAGCAGGAATGCCTATAAAAATCACGGAATTGTAAGGGTAACCCGTTCAACGCGGGTCACTGAATGTCGGCCCGTTTCCTAGTACAACCGATAGAGCATCCAATACACGATGACGCCGGTCACCGAGACGTACAACCAGATCGGCAGCGTCACGCGCGCGATCGCGCGGTGACGATCGAAGCGCGCGGACAACGCGCGCGACAACGTGACGAGCACCAGCGGCACGATCAGGACGGCAAGAACCGTGTGAGTGAGGAGAATCGTGAGATAGATGGTTCGGACCGCCCCCTGCCCGGGAAAATGTTTCGAGCCGACGTTCGCGTGATAGACGAGGTACGAAATCAGGAAGAGGACCGAGGCGGTGAACGCGGCGAGCATCACCTTGCGGTGGGTTTCGATGCGTCCCTTGCGGATGAGCACGTATCCGATCGACAGCAGCACCGCGGCGGTTGCGTTGAGCGTCGCATTGAGCGCCGGCAGGTCCGCGACGCCCACGTCATCCTGACTGGGGCTTCGCCCCGGACCCCGGCTCGGCGCCGCCGTTATGCGACAACGATGGAAAGATGGTCGTCAGGCGCCGCACAATGGCCTACAGCTTGTTGGCGATCATCACGATCCAGAGGATGGGCAGGTAGATGATCGAGCCAAAGAACAGTAAGCGCGCGTCACGCACGGACCGCGTGCGCGCGAAGCGGAAGGTCAGATAGAGAAACGCCAGCCCGAGGGTCAGCGCGCCGGCAAAATACAGTCGCCCGGCAAGACCGATCAGCGTGGGCGCGAGGCTGAGCGGCACCAGCGCGGCGGCGTAGGCGATCGATTGGTGGCCGGTGCTCAGGCCATCGGGTTCGATGACCGGCAGCATTGGGAATCCCGCGCGAGCGTAGTCCTCGCGGAAGATCCACGCGATCGCGAGGAAGTGCGGAAGCTGCCAGAGGAACATGATCCCGAACAGCACCCACGCCTCGCTCGACAGCGCGCCGCGGCTGGCGGCCCATCCGATGACCGGCGGAAGCGCGCCGGGAATCGCGCCAATCACCGTGGCAAACGACGAGCGCCGCTTCAGGGGCGTGTAGACCACGACGTACGACAGCAGCGTTGCCAGCGCGACACTTGCGGCCAGCAGGTTCGCGGACGCGGCGAGCATCAACAGGCCCGTGAGCGAAATCGCGGCGCCAAAGACGATCCCTTCCGCCGCCAGCAGCCGCTGATCCGGCAGCGGCCGCATGCGCGTGCGCCGCATCAACGCGTCGGCGTCCCGCTCGACCACCTGGTTGAACGCAGACGCGCCGCCGGCCACCAGACCGGTGCCGAGCAGCATTCCGATCACGCGCACCGGGCCGAGACTGTCTCCATCCGCCATCGCATAGCCGGCGGCGGTCGACGCGACCACGAGCAGGTTCAGGCGCGGCTTGGCAAGCGCGAGGAAGTCGGCGGCGCGGGTCCGCGTGCTCGCGAGCGCAACGGCCTCGGACCTCAAGGCCTCGCCTCCGCCTCATTGAAGCCGCGAACCGGCGAACCTGTGAAGCCTGAACCGTGAACCGTGTACCGTGAACCCGTGAACCGGTATGCGCGGAGCGTGAGGACAAGCGACGCGCCCAGGACCAGCGCGCCGTTGACCACGTGCGCTGTGTTGACGACCGGGTTCATCCCTGTCAGCACGACGAACGCGCCAAGCGTGACCTGCGAGCAGACGAACGCCAGCAGCAGGATTGACGGACCGACGAGCTCACGACGATCGCGATGATGAACGAAGACGTGACCCGCCGTCGCGAGGATGGCGAGCGTGACCACGAGCGCGCCGACGCGATGCGCATAGTGAATGGCAATCTGCGGCGTCCACGCCGGCGGCACGAGATGGCCGAACGCAAGCGGGAATGTCGGGATTGCCAGCCCCGCGTCGGTATGCCTCATCGTCGCGCCCAGGATGATCTGGATGTACACAGCGGCCGTCGTGAGCGTTGCGACACGGGGCAGCATCGAGTCCCGGGTCGCAAGTCCCGAGTCGCGAGTCGCGGGCGCGCGCCATCCCGGCGACGTCGCCAGCGCAAGCGTCAGCGTGAGGCAGAAGAAAATCTGCGCCAGCCCCGCATGGCCGATTGACACCGCCGGCGGGAGCAACAGCAAGACCGTGAGGCCACCGAGCACGCCCTGGAGAATCACGGCGCCGAGGCACAGGAAGCCGAGCGTCCGCACCCACCGCCGGGGCTCGACGCGCCAGGTCCAGAGCGCGAGGATGATCGTCAGGAAGCCGACCGTGCTGGCGATCAACCGATGCGTGTGCTCGTAACGAATCCCGCCCACCCATTTGCTCAGCGGAAACGTAAACATGTTCCACCCATACGTCGTCGGCCAGTCCGGCACGGAGAGGCCGGACCCGGTGCTCGTGACCATGCCGCCTGCCGCGATCAGCAGGACGGTGGAGAGGGCCACGAGTTTCGCGTAGCGATGGAGCCACATAAGTCGAGGTCCGAGGTCCGAGGTCCGAGGGTCGAGGTCCGAAGTCCGAGGTCCGCCGTCCGAGATTCGAGGTTCGAGATCCGAGGTCCGGACTAATGAGTTGCGGTAGCCGGAGCCTTGAAGGTGAAGGTAATCTCCTTGGTTTCTTTCTCGCCGAGCGTCACGGACTGCGTCTGAGTGCCGAGCTTTTCGTGCCACGCTTCGATCGTGTATGTGCCGGCGGGAACGGTGCGCAGATCGAACTTGCCGCCCTGCCCGGTGACCGCGAAGTACGGATGATCGAGCACACCAATGTACGAGTGCATCCACGAGTGCACGTCGCACTTGAACGGAATCATCACTTCCTTCGTGGTGAACGTGACGCTGCTCGTCATCGGCACCGGCTGGCTGAAATTGAATTCCTGGTTCGCCTTCGGCATGCCGTGCACGTTGTGCATCGTGCTGTCGGCGTTGACGACCTGCAGCGGCTGCGCGACGCGGATGCCGAGCACGTGCGGCACGTAGTGGCAGCCCTTCTGCTCCATCTTCACGGGATTGGTCGGCGTATCGAACAAGTACTTATTGCCGATGCCATCCTTTATGTAGACGAACACGTTCTGAAGGCCGCCGTCCGATGCGGCATAGGTTTCCTGCGCTGCGCCTCCCTTGTTCTCGGCCTCGCAGGCTGGATCGGAGGACATCTGAATCGCCGCATTCTGCGGCAACGCGCCGTCGACGACCACCTTGCCGCTGATCGAGCCGGCCTTCGCCTCGTCGACTTTCTTCGCGTCCGGCGCGGCCGCGGGAGATGCGGGCTGGGGAGACTTGCTTTGATCCGATCCGCCGCAGCCGACGACGATCGTCATCGCCGCGATGAGCGGCGCCATCCATTTCGTGGCACGAGGCATAACGCACCATGAATATCACAGGGATCGACGATTGCGTCAGCTCCCGCTCGCTTCCTTGAGCTTTCTGATGATCCGATCCTGGATCCAGTGCCGATCCCACCACTCGACCGGATTCACCATCTGCCCGTTGACGAGCATGGTGAAATGCAGGTGGTCTCCGCCCGCAAGCCCGGTTTGTCCGCTGCGGCCGAGCTCCTGTTCCTTCGCCACCTCCTGGCCAGGCTGCACGCCGATCGACGAGAGGTGCGCGTAGAGCGATTGCACGCCCATCCCGTGATCGACGATGACGCAGTTGCCGTAGATGCCGAGCGGCGCCGCGTACACCACCTTGCCTTTGTTCGCCGAGACGACGGGCGAGTTCACCACCTTGGCGAGGTCGAAGCCGAGATGCACCTGGCGATCGACCTCCTTGCCTTGATAGATGTATGTGCGCTGATCGGCAAAGGCGGCTTCCACGGCGCTGCTCGTGAACGGATGGAAGACGACGCCGGCCCACAGCATTTCCGGAGATGACTGCCTCGCGAAACTCGCGATCTTCTCCGCGTTCTTGCGCCGCAGCTCGCCGTTGATCACGAGGAACTTCTGCAGCGTGTCTCCCTCGGGCTTTACCTCTGTTGTCGTCTCGAGAACGGCAGGGACGACGCGATTGAGGAAGCTGTCGTTCAGCTCGATGCGGCTTCGCTTGAACGGCTTCGGGAATGTCAGCTTGTCGAAGTCCGCGCGCGCGCTGTTGCCCGCTTCGTCCCTGGCGTATGCATACATCGGCGTGTTGACGTCCTGGTCGAAGCGCAAGGCGAAGAAGGCGATCTTCACCGCCGGATCACTGATGTGGACCCCTTCGAGCTTCGCGCCGCTGGCGGGATAACCCGGATACGTGAGGTCGCCGACCTGGATGCCCGACTCTATGTCGCCGGGCATTGCGCGGTACACCACCATCTCCGAGCCGCCAAGGTTCACGTAATGCTTCGTCGAGAGGACGGCTATCGTCGGCTTCTCGAGCCGGACCTGTACATCGCGCGTCGCAATCGTTTGTCTCTTCCGCATCGCGCGCAGGACCGGGCGCGTGGCCGTGACGATGATGCGTGCGGGACCGGTCTTGAGGTCGGGAACCGCCTCGCGATCAATCGTGCGCGTGACGCGCACCTTGTCGACGGATTCCTGTTTCACCTCGGCGGACCCGGGAGAAGCCAGCGAGAAGAGCGGCGTCTGCCTGCCGTTCTGCTCGAACGCGATCGTGATCGTGTCCACCTTCGCGCCTGGCGTGGAGATCTCGACCTCAACGGGAGTGGACTGGCCGACGTACTTGGTGGGCTTGGCGATCTCAACCACGGGTCCGGGGAGCCGTCCCGCGTAAACGAACACGCCGCCTGCCACGAGCGCGGCGATAAGTACCAGAGCCAGCAGATAACGCATATCTCACGATGATAACAGCCACGGATGGCGCGGATACCGTTGGAGCCACGGATCACACGGACAACACGGATCAAAGAACATTAAAAAATTGAGATCCGTGAGATCCGTGAGATCCGTGGCCTCGCGTTGACCGAGTGGGTGTGGTTGCCAGAATCAGTGGTTCAACCGCCACGGATGGCGCGGATACCGTTGGAGCCACGGATTACACGGACCACACGGATCAAAGAACATCAAAAAATTCTGATCCCGGGAGATCCGTGAGATCCGTGGCCTCGCGGTTGACCGAGTGGGTGTGGTTGCCAGAATCAGTGGTTCAACCGCCACGGGTGGCGCGGATACCGTTGGAGCCACGGATCACCCGGACAACACGGATCAAAGAACATTAAAAAATTCCGATCCGTGAGATCCGTGAGATCCGTGGCCTCGTGGTTGACGATGGGGCGTGGTTGCCAGAATCAGTGGTTCAACCGCCACGGGTGGCGCGGATACCGTTGGAGCCGCGGATTACACGGACCACACGGATCAAAGAACATTAGAAAATTGAGATCCGTGAGATCCGTGAGATCCGTGGCCTCGTGGTTGACCGAGTGGGCGTGGTTGCCAGAATCAGTGGTTCAACCGCCACGGATGGCGCGGATACCGTTGGAGCCGCGGATCACACGGACCACACGGATCAAAGAACATTAGAAAATTGAGATCCATGAGACCCGTGAGATCCGTGGCCTCGCGGTTGACCGAGTGGGCGTGTGTTGCTACAATCAGTGGTTCGAGCCGCTATCGTCTAGGGGTCAGGACACGTGGTTCTCAGCCACGGGACCGGGGTTCGAATCCCCGTAGCGGTACCAACTCTCGCCACGCCCCTCCTGAACGTCGCCTGTTCGGCCTGTCTCCTGACGCGCGGGGATTCGTTGATGCTGACACGACGAACGATGATGATGCAGCTGCTCGCCGGCGCACTGCCGGTTGCCTGTCTGCCGCGCTGGGGCGGTGTGTTCCGCGACTCGGCATCTCAGCCGTCAGGCCACACGATTGCCGCGGGGCCGTTTCGACCGTCGTGGGATTCGCTCAAGCAGTACCGCGCGCCCGATTGGTTCCGCGACGCGAAGTTTGGCATCTGGGCGCACTGGACTGCGCAGTGCGTTCCGGAGCAAGGCGACTGGTACGCGCGCCGGATGTACCTCCAGGGTGATGCGGCCCACACCTTTCACGTGCGGACCTACGGGCATCCTTCCGAGTTCGGATTCATGGAGATCGACAACCTCTGGAAGGCCGAGAACTGGAATCCAGCGGCGCTGATGGATCTCTACATCAAAGCGGGAGCGAAGTACTTCGTCGCCCTGGCAAACCATCACGACAATTTCGACGCCTACGATTCGACGCACCATGCGTGGAACTCAACCCGCATCGGGCCGAAGAAGGACATCGTCGGCACCTGGGCGAGGCTCGCGCGTCAGCATGGGCTGCGTTTTGGCGTCACCAATCACTCTGCGCACGCGTGGCACTGGTTCCAGCCCGCGTACGGTTACGACCCGGAAGGCGACCGCGCAGGCGTGCGCTACGACGCGTTCAGGCTCAGGAAGGAAGACGGCAAGGGCACATGGTGGGAGGGGCTCGATCCGCAGGAGTTGTACACCGGCCCGAACATGGTCATGCCCGACGGCATAAGGA
>QHWT01000049.1:105312-259839 GCA_003222675.1 Acidobacteriota bacterium
AGGATCTGATCGACAAGTATCAACCCGACCTGCTCTACTTCGACGACACCGAATTGCCGCTCGGCCAGGCGGGACTCGACATCGCGGCGCATTTCTACAATGCGAGTATCAAAAATCGCGGCCGACTCGAGGCCGTGCTGACCTCGAAGGGACTGCAGCCGGATCGCGTCGGCGCGATGGTGCTCGACATCGAGCGCGGCCGCGCGGATCGGATTCTGCCGGCGGCCTGGCAGACCGACACGTGCATCGGCGACTGGCACTATCGACGCGAGACCTTCGAGCAGCACCGCTACAAGTCGGCCGACACGGTCATCAAGATGCTCGTGGACATCGTCAGCAAGAACGGCAACCTGCTGCTGAACGTGCCGTTGCGCGGCGATGGCACGATCGACGATGACGAACGGAAGATCCTCGCGGACCTCGCCGCGTGGATGCCGATCAGCGGCGAAGCCATCTACGGCACGCGGCCGTTCACCGTGTTCGGTGAAGGTCCTCCCGACGTGAAGGGCTCCGGCAACTTCAACGAGAACACGGCGCGTCCTTATACGTCCGAAGACATCCGCTTCACCACGAAAGGCGATCTGCTTTACGCGTTTGCCCTCGCGTGGCCGGCGGACGGGAGGCTCTCGATCAAGAGCCTTGCGCGGGGCAGCGCGCATTATCCGAAGGAAATCGGACGCGTTGAACTGCTCGCCGAGAAGCCGCGCGCGGTCGAGTTCACGCGCGACGCGAATGCGCTTGCCGTCACGCTGCCCGGCGCCAGGCCGAGCGAGTTCGTCGCGACGCTGAAGCTGACGCCGAGGTAATCAGGCGCTCATCGCCGCGAAACGCTTCAGAAGGTAGAGCAGGCTTGCACTTTTGCCGGTGTTGCGCCACACTTTCGTGGGCGTACCGCCCAGCTCCCCAGCCTCGCCGCGGCGAGGCTTTTTCTTTATGGTCCGAAAACTGTTCGCGGGTCTCGCGCTCGGGCTCGGCTCGGCGATCATCGTGCTTGTACTCGGCGTCACCGGGCTGCTCGATACGGCCGAGATGAAGTCGTACGACCGCCGCATGCAATGGGCGGCGGCGCCTGAGGCCGTCAGCAAGGACATCGTCCTTGTTGAAATCAACGATGCCAGTATTCGCGACTATGCCGTTGCCGTCGGCCGCTGGCCCTGGCCCCGCGTGCTGCAGTCGGAGCTGATTGACTTCCTCGAGCGCGGCCCTGCGAAAGTGATCGCCTACGACGTGCTCATGTCCGAGCCGTCACAAGGCAGTTTCCAACTCGGCGACCAGACGTGGACGGCCGAGGAATCGGACGCCGCGATGGTGCAGTCGGTGCGCGCGGCCGGCAACGTCATCATGCTGTCGGACGCGGTGAACCCCGGCGTCACAGGTACCGACGCTGCGGCCGTCGCGCGTTGGCAGGGTCCGGCCTATCGGCTTGCGCCGGTGATTGAGCAGCGCCCGCTCGTTCTTCCGCCGTTTCAGGCACTCACGGATGCCGCATCCGGCCTCGGCCACAACTTTCTCGCACTCGATCCGGACGGTCCTGCGCGCCGGATGGCCCCGTTCATCCGCAAGGGTGATCAGTACCTCCCATCTCTCGGCGTAGCGGCCGCACTCGCTGCGAACGGTGTGAAGCCAAATGACGTGGTGCTGGAGGGGAATGCGATTCACCTGCGGGACCGGATCCTGCCGCTGGTATCCGTGCGCGTGCCCGAAGGACCGGGCGGCCCCGCGCACGATCAGTTGACCACGATGATCAACTATCGCGCGCCCGCATTTCTCGACAACGGCCGGCGTCCTTATCAGGCGTACGAAGCCCGTCACCTTCTCCATTCCGAAGATCAATTGCTGAACGGCGCCGCTCCTGACCTCGACCCTGCCGTTTTCAAGGACAAGATCGTCTTCATCGGGCTGACCGCATCGGGCCTTCTCGACATTTTCCAGACGCCGTTTGGTGACCAGGGGACGATGCCGGGGATACAGCTTCACGCCAGCATCGCCGACAGCATCCTGTCATCCACCTTCATCCGTCCGGCACCGTCCGTCTCTCGCATTGCGACCGTCGTCATTGCCGCGATCGCCGTCGGACTGTTGTCCGCGTTTCTGCCGTTCGCGGGCGCGGCGGCGGCGGCCGCCGCGATCATCGGCGGGTGGACGTGGTTCGCCGTGAGCGCGTTCAAGACAGGGCTCTGGCTGAACATGGTCCAGCCTCAGATAGCCGGCGGCATCGCGCTGTTTGCCGGCACCGCGTACCAGTACTTCGTGGAAGGGCGCGAGAAGCGGAAGATGAAACGCCTCTTCGGGCGTTACGTATCAAGAGATGTCTACGCACAACTCGTCGCGCACCCGGAGCTGGCGGAGCTTGGCGGCAAGCGCCGCGAGATGACGGTGCTGTTCTCCGACATCCGCGGCTTCACCTCCGTCACCGAGCGCGGCGACCCCGAGGAGATCGTCGCGCAATTGAACGAGTACTTCTCGAAGATGGTGGAGATCGTTTTCAGGCACAAGGGCACGGTCGACAAGTTCGTCGGCGACATGGTCATGGCCCTCTTCGGCGCACCGCTCGACGATCCCGATCACGCCGAGCACGCGGTGCAGGCAGCCATCGACATGGTCGAGGAGCTTGGCCGGATGAACAGGAGCTGGAAGGAAAAAGGAATGGCCCAGCTCGATATCGGCGTCGGCATCAATTCCGGCGACATGATCGCCGGCAATATCGGCTCCTCGTCGATCATGAGCTACACCGTCATCGGCGATAACGTGAATCTCGGATCCAGGCTCGAATCCTTGAACAAGGATTACAAGACCCGGATTATCATGTCCGACGCCACCCGAACCAGATTGACGCAGGCCTACGAGACACGTCCGCTCGGCGACGTGGTCGTCAAGGGCAAGAGCAAGCCGGTGGCGATTTTCGAAATCAAGGTTCCCGCTCCGCTCGTCCAAGAGGTACAGACCACATGAGAGCAGCAGTCTTCATTCTCGCATCGTTGCTGGCGGCCCCCGCGCACGCGCAGTTTGGCAGCATTCTGAACAAGGCGCAGAAAGCCAAGGACACCGCCGACAAGGTCGCGGATCTCAACATCACCGAGGAGGAGGAACGCAAGCTCGGTGAAAACGTCAGCACGAGTCTTCGCGACAAGTTCGGCGTCTACCAGGACGCCGAGGTCGCCAAATACGTGACGCTCGTCGGCAACGTGCTGGCGCAGGGAAGCAGCCGTGCGAACCTGAACTGGACGTTCATCGTGCTCGATACCGACGCCGTCAACGCGTTCGCAGCGCCGGGCGGCATCATTCACGTCACGCGGGGTCTCCTCGGCCTGGCGAAGAATGAAGCGGAGCTTGCCGGCGTACTCGGTCACGAGATCACCCACGTCACCGCGAAGCACACGGTGCGCTTCATTCAAAAGAGCAAAGGCATCTCGGTTGGCTCGGATTTGGCCGGCGGCGGTTCTACCCGGGACTACATCATTTCGAAGATGTCCGAGAAGGCGTTTCATGTCCTCCTCGACGGCACGTTCAGCCGTGAGGATGAAAATGAAGCCGACAAGGCCGGCGTGGAGCTCGCGAACAAGCTGGGGTACGCAGCAAACGGCCTTGCCGAAGTACTCAAGAAGCTGGACGCGCGCAACAGCGGCCGTGAAGATCGCAATGGCCTGTTCGCGTCGCATCCCGATACGAAGGATCGAATCGCGAAGATCGAAAAGGAAGTAAAGGACGAGAAGCTCACCGGCTCCGCTACCGTTTCGTCCCGCTATGCGAAATACATTACGTTCGACGCCAAGCCGATCGAGGAAATTGCCGTAAGCACGGAAGGCGCGGCCGGCCTCGCGGGAGACGGAAAGGAAGCCAAGAAAGACGAGCCGAAGAAGAAGGGTGGCCTGTTCGGCAAAGTCGGGCTGTCCAGCGGCTCGCAGGCACAGAATACGCAGACGACCGCTTCTGCCGGATCGCGGGGAGTGGGCATTCCCGATCGCGACGCGACGGGCGGTTCGAACAAGAGCACGCTCGGCGTGAAGATCACGCCGGCCGACCTCGTGGCCTTCAAGAAGGGAATCGTCGGGTAAGTTGGGCCATTATCCCGATCAGTTGATCCTGGGCGTCGCGGCGCTGGCCGTGACGCTCGGGATCATCAGCCTCACGATCAACCGGCTCGTCAAGCGCAAGCTCCGGCTGTCGGTCTTCCTCCTCGCAATCTTCATTGCCATCAACCTGCTGCTCATCGCGGCGCCGAACCGGTTCAGCGCTACAACCGAGGGGCAGCTGCGCGCATTCGAGAAGCTCGCGCTGGCCGCGGCGCTCATCAACGGGCTCGTCATTTCGTTCATCAATCCACTGCGCGCCGACCGCGTGCCGGATCGGTTCCCGGTCATCCTGCAGGACGCGATGGTCATCGGCCTCGTGCTGCTGACCTCCACGTTCATCAGCAACGAGCTGATCACGGATCCAGAGCGAGAAGCCGTTCCATGTGGGTCACTGGGTGCGCGTCGGCGATCACGAGGGGCGCGTCGCCGAAGTGACGTGGCGCGCGACGAAGCTGCGCACGAAGTCCGGCAACTTCGTCATCGTGCCCAACAACATCGTCTCGAAGGAAGCCATCATCAACTACTCCGAGCCCGCGGCGCCCACGCGGCTCGAGGTGGAAGTCGGCGCCTCGTACCTCGTACCGCCCAATCAGGTGAAGGCGGCTATCCTCGAGGCGGTGCGTCATTGCTCGCGCGTGCTCGAGGCGCCCGCGCCCGACGTGGTGCTGCTGTCGTTCGACGCATCCGCGATCACCTACAAGGCGCGATTCTGGATCGAGGACTACGAGCGCGATGAAGGCGCGCGCGACCAGGTCCGCACCGCCATTTATTACGCATTCCAGCGGCACAACATCGATATCCCGTGGCCGATCCAGGTGCAATACGAGCGGGACCTGC
This sequence comes from Acidobacteriota bacterium, assembly GCA_003222675.1. Lineage (GTDB taxonomy): Bacteria > Acidobacteriota > Vicinamibacteria > Vicinamibacterales > 2-12-FULL-66-21 > QHWT01. Next base: position 110,223 of record QHWT01000049.1, read on the forward strand.
CAGCTGAGGATCCCGATGCCAGGCTCGCGCAGGAAGAGCATCTGCTGAGCGGTGTCGATCTGTTCGCCACGCTGACACCTGCTCTTCGTCACGAGGTGGCCATGTCCGCGCCGATGGTCGTATTCGGCGCGGGCGAAACAATCGTGCGCCAGGGACAGCCCGGCCAATCGATGTTCATTGTCGCGCGCGGCACGGTGAGGGTTGTGCTGGAACCGTCCCGGCAGGAGGTCGCGCGGATCGAGGCGGGCGGCTACTTCGGCGAAATGTCGCTGCTGACGGGAGAGCCGCGCTCGGCAACCGTGCTGGCGGTCGATGACGTCACGACGGTCGAGATCAATGCGGATCTTTTCCGGAGGCTCGCGACCGTGCATCCACAGGCGATTGAACAGATCGGGATTGCGGCGATGACGCGTCGCGCGGACCTGGAACGCGTCAAGACCGCCACTGCCGGAGCCGTGGCGGTCGAGACGAACACATTACTCGCGCGAATGAAGAAGTTCCTGCGCCTGTGATCGGAGGCCACGGAAAGATCTACTCGGAGGCCACGGAGCGCATTTCTTCCAAAGGAATTCCTCGGGCTGCGGAGGAACAGAGCGCATTTTCACAAAAGAATTCTCCGTGGCCTCCGTGGCCTCTGAGTGAAGAAGAGTCCGTCCGTCCCCTCTAGTACCGGCGCGCGTCACGGTACGCCCGCTGATAGCCTTCCTGAAAGCCGCGTCGATACTGATCCTTGTAGGCTTCCCTCGATCCGTAGCGTCCCTCGTAGTGACGATCGGCCGAGCGATACCACTTCTGCCGCGCCGGATCCGGATACTTCCGATCGCGCGCGTCGTCGAGCCCCTTCTCGTAGCCGTCGTTGACACCGTTCTGGAATGCGATGTTCGCGACGCCGGCGCCATAGTCGCCGTAACGGCCCTGCGGATACGTCCGGCCGCTCTGCGGATAGTTACCGGGGTAGTTGCCGGGATAGCCATAGCCGCCGTCGCGACGCGGTATTGCGCGCCCGCCGGCATAACCGCCGTTGGAGTACACGCGATCGTACGCCGCGCGGTACCCGTCGCTGTAACCGCTCCTGAAGGTATCGCGATATCGATCCTTGTCGCCGTAGCTGCGGTTATAGCCGGCGTCCGCCTTGCGCCAGTGTTTCTCGCGCTGGACGTCGAACGGCCTGCGATCGTGCGCTGCCGAGTCGCCGTCGCGCAATCCTTCTCGATACCCGTTGTCGTATGCCACTCGTCGCGAGTCGTAATACGACTGGCGATAGTCATCTGAATATGCCGGCCGCTGATCCAGCCAGCCGTTCACCTGGGCCTGCGCACGCCCACTGAACAGGAATAGCGCAGCCGCGCCTGCGAAGGCAGTAATAGATCGGTTTCGCATGGTGTCTCACCTGCCGGGGTTTAGAGATCCGGCCTACGGGTGCCGTGTCAGAGCGGGTCTTCAAACCCGCCTCTCGGGCTCAAACCCGGTTGCGCCATCAGAGGAGCAAGAATCTTTCCACTCCAGCCCTGAAAATGGGCCGGATTTCCGATGGCGCGACGGCCGGGGTCGCCGTTGATGGACAGTTACTGGGACCAGACGAGGACACGCTCGCCGCTTCGTCCCTTGTGATCGACGATTAAGGTCGGACCGAACCGCTCGAGGTCCTCGACGGTCAGATGCAGTTCATGCAGATCGATCGCGCCATTGCCGACGCTGAACCGAGTCCCCTGCATCTTCAGCCGGAGCAGCCAGAATGGAATGTCCATTCGCACGACCTTTTCATCATCAGGGTCGAACGCCATGATGTTGAGCGACTCGGGGCGCCGAGTTCCGGCGGGACGATCGGTGTTCGTGCGAGTGAGGTGACCGCGCTCGTCGAGCTCGATCAGCGGCTTCTGGCTTGCGAACTGCCGGCGGACGCGCGCGAAGTCTTCGGAGACAGTGACAGGGGACGCTGATCGGATATTGATGTGGGTCTTCGCGAACCAGAGCCCTGCGGCCGCCATCGCGACGAGGCCTAGAATTCCGCACACCACGACGCCGACGACAACCCAAACCCAGGTTTTGACCCTACCGGCCATGGTTTTCGCATCCCATCATTTGCCGATACGCTTCGCGGCGTTGAGACAGATCGGATCGTAGTCCTTCTCGCATTCGCCGGCCGCGAGCGTCGCTTCGCGCCGCGCGTCCTCGCGCCGATTCTCCTGCAGCGCCAGCCGGGCGAGCTCGAGGTGGGCTCGGCCCCGGACCCATCCGGCCGACTCCGGCTGCACGGCGATCCGCAGGTCCGCGAGCGCATCCTCGTGCCGGTTCAGCAGCACGCGCGCTGCGCCGCGTTTGTAATGCCACAGGCCGGTTTCTCCTGGAATCCGCGGGCGCGTATCGCGCGCGAGCATCGCGATCCCCTCCGTCAGCAGCGCCTCCGCTTCGACGGCGCGGTTCCCCCGCGTTGCGGTGGCGCCCTCTTCGAGCAGTACCAGGCGATTACGTGGGTAGCGGCGCCTGAGGTCGGCCAGAATCCGCAGCGCATCCGCGTACCGCTGCTCGCGGTTATACAGCAATACGAGCGCGAACATCGCGTCGGTTCGGTCGTCGCCTTTCCCCCCGGCTGCTTCCTCGATCAGCCGGAGCCCGCGCTCCCTCCCGCCGCCGAAACCGGCCACATAGGCCATCCATCGCACAGGGAATGAGAGTGTCGACACGAGGTACCGGTAGGTTCCGACCACGAGCCCTGCATCCTTGCGTGATGGGTCGAGCGCCAGCACGCGCTCCTGCTCGTCGTAGCTCCTGCGCGCGGCTGTGAATCCGGCGAGAAGCTTTCCTTCAACCGATGCTATATACGATGCGCGCAACCCCAGGGCGGTTCCGAGATCGTAGTGGGCCTGCGCATCCCTCGGAGCGGCGGCCACACGTTTCTCGGACAGATCGATGGCCTGCGCGAGCGCGCGCTTGAACTCCGCGTCGAGATCCGCCGGGGGTTTCTTCACCTCGATGCTGGTCCGCGAGAAGCTTCCCAGGTAGTGATCGACCGTCACGGCACCGCGGCGAAACAAGATGTTGAGCCAGATGGTCGATGCGAGCGCCCGATGGTTGGCGGGATCGCCGGGATCTATCGCGACGGCCTGTCGCAGCAGGCGCAATGCCTCATCGTGGTCCAGGTTATAGGCAAGGTCGGATGCGCGCTGCCTCAGTTCGTTCCCGGACTGCGCCGAGACTACGCGCATGGATACTGCCAAGGCCAGGACGACGGCAAGTGGCAGCCTGACGGTTGGTTGGTGCCGCGTCATCAGACTATGATAGCGAGGCTGTAGGGTCGGAGGCTTCAGGCTTCAGGCTCCGGGATGGTCCAAGCTTCGGCGTACGTACTCAAGCGTCCGACGCCTGAGCAAACCCAAAGCCCGAGGTCAGAAGCCCTGAGCTGATAACTGACGGAGGATACGAATGCCCAGAGGCAGGCCGCGGAAGAATCCGGAACACGTGTTGATTAAAGGTGCGGAGATGATTGGCTGGGCGCTCGGGGGACTCGAGCGAGAAATCATGCAGACGAAGCAGCGGCTGACCACGCTGACGTCTCAGGCTGCACAGCTGCGCGGGAGGCTTCCGGGAGGCGCGCAGGCCCGCGGCCCCGCGGCTGCCGCGTCGTTCGACGAGCCCGGCATAACCGCGCCCGGCCGCAAGCGCCGTCGACGCAGGATGTCACCGGAGGCCCGCAAGCGTATTTCCGACATGATGAAGAAGCGGTGGGCTGAACGCAGAAAGAGGTAGGCCACAGAGTCGCATCTCAGAGGCGGTCGTAGATAAGCTCCGTCGCTTCTACAACACGAAGCCTCTCCCAAATCCTCTCTCCGAGGCGCGTTCCCACGCGAGGCGCGCAGCGGCGACGTCTTCGACCGCCATTCCAAGCGATTTGAAGATCGTGATCTCGTCGGCGCTGCGGCGGCCTTGAACACGTCCGCCCAGCACTTCTCCCAGTTCCGCCACGATGTGTGACGCGGCGAAGGCGCCTTCCTTGATTGGGATCACGAGATCGCCGGCCTCAGCGAGCGCTCCGACGCGCGAGTCGACGAAAACGCGCGCGTCGCGGACGAGGGACGTGTCCATTTCGCGCTGATCCGGGCGGCACGCGCCGACGGCGCAGATGTGCGCGCCCGGCGCGATCCACACGCGTTCGACGACCGGTTCACGCGCGGCGGTGACGAGCGCCACAATGCCCGCATCGCGCACCGCCTCGCGTACGGACTCGACGGGCACGAGTCTCGTTCCCACCCGCGGCAGCATCTCTTCGACGAGCGAGAACAGGCGCGCGGGATCGCGTCCCCACACGCGGATCTCCTCGAATCGCTGCACCCGGATCAGCGCTTCGATGTGACTGCGCGCCTGCACGCCTGATCCAACGATCGCCAGCACACCGGCGTCAGGACGCGCGAGGTGTTTTGCTGAGACTGCCGAGACCGCGGCGGTGCGCGCCTCCGTGATGTAGCGCCCGTCGAGAATCGCGAGCAGCTCACCGGTCTCTGGATCGAGCAGCACGATCGTTGCGAGATGCGTCGGCAGCCCGCGCGCGGCGTTCGATTCGTATACGGTGACCAGTTTGGTGCCGAGCGCCGCCGGTTGCGGCAAAAACGCCGGCATCACGCCGTAGAATCCGCCTTTGCCGCTACGCGCGTTCGCTTCGACGCCGATAACCGTCCGCAGCGGTTGCTGGACCTTGCCGCTTGAAAACTGCACGAGGGCCGCGTGCATCGATTCGATCAGATCGTCCATCGACAGCACGGCGCGGACATCTTTTTCGGAAAGGAGAACGGGCATGACAAGGGCTTCAGGCTTCAGGCTTCGGGTTTCGGACCTCGGACCTCGGAATCTACCATCCAGCCGCCATTCCGTCCTTGCGCGGATCCGATCCCGCCATCAGCATGCGCGTCTTCGGGTCGATCAGGATGCCCTGGAAGCCGCCGAACACACCTGGCGTTTCGGTGAGGTGATGACCCCGGGCGTTGAGGCCGAAGCGCGTCTCCGCGGAGATCGCCGATTCCAGCGCCAAACCGGCGGCCGAGTGACGGAAGCGCGCGGCTTCTCCCGCTTCCTGGATGTTCATGCCGAAATCGATCAGGTTCAGCAGGACCTGCACGTGTCCCTGCGCCTGCATATCGCCCCCCATCACGCCGAACGAGAAAAACGGCTGATGATCCTTGAGCACCATCGCGGGAATGAGCGTGTGGAACGGCCGCTTCCCGGGCGCGAGCTGGTTAGGATGCCCCGGCGTCAGCGAGAAAAGGCTGCCGCGGTTCTGCAGGACGATGCCCGTGTCGCCCGCCACCAGACCGGAGCCGAAGATTTCGAAGACGGACTGAATCAGCGAGATGACGTTGCCTTGCGCATCAGCCGCCGTGAGATAGACGGTATCGCCCATTCCCATGGGATGTCCGCCGCCATCGGGCGATGATCGACCGTCGAGCGTCAGCGCCTTTACGTCGCGCGCGGCGGCATCCGCATTGATCCCGCGGCGCCGCTGGGCGGCGTAGTCTTTCGACAGCATGCGCTCGATCGCCGCCTTTGGCGTCGACTCGGGGTCGCCGATCCACGCGTCGCGATCGGCAAACGCGATGCGCTTCGCTTCGACGAGCAGATGGAGGTACGCGGCGGAATTGTGCCCCAGCGCGCGGAGGTCGTAGCCCTCGAGGATGTTCAGCATCTCGAGCGGGACGATGCCCTGCGTGTTCGGCGGCAGCTCCATGACCTGATATCCACGATACGTGGTCGAGAGCGGGTCCACCCAGTCGGCGTGGTGCGCGGCCAGGTCGTCGGCACGAATGAGGCCGCCGCGCCGCTGCATATCGTCAGCGATTGCCTTCGCGATCGCGCCGCGATAGAACACGTCGCGGCCACCCTTGGCGATCTGCTCGAGCGACGAGGCGAGCGCGGGATTCTTGAATACGTCGCCGGCGACGGGAGCCTTGCCACCGGGTAAGAAGATGGAGGCCGCCTTCGGATCGCGTGCGAGCACCTCCTCGACCTCCCGCCACTGCCACGCGACGATTTCGGTGACGGCGAAGCCCTCGCGTGCGTACCTGATTGCAGGCTCGAGCGCCTGCGCGAGGCTGATCGTGCCGTGCTTCGTCAGCAGCTCGTTCCAGCCGTCCACCACGCCTGGCACGCTGACCGACAGCTCGCCGCGCAGCGGAATGCGATCGAGCTTGCGCTTCTGGAACTCCTCCACGGTAGCCGCGGCCGGCGCGCGTCCGCTGGAGTTGAGCCCGTGGATGCGCCTGGTCTTCGCGTCGTAGACGATCGAGAAGAGATCGCCGCCGGCGCTGTTCATCGTGGGCTCCACCACCGCCAGCACGGCGGCCGCGGTGACCGCCGCGTCGATGGCATTGCCGCCGTTCTGCAGCACGCGCAGCCCCGCCGCCGTCGCCAGCGGGTGGCTCGTGGCGATCACGCCATTCTGTGCCATGACTACCGATCGCGTGGATCGCGGGTTCGGCGCAGGACGATCGCCTGGAAGTTGTGGCGTCAGTGCTGCAGCGAGCATCATCGCGGTGATACCAACGAGGCGCATGGGGACCTCACTATCGGGATGCGGGGTGCGGGATCCGGGGTGCGCCGGTCCAGCGTGATGAGATGCGGCACGACTCGAGCTCCGCCGCGCCCCGCGTCCCGCATCGCGCACCCCGATTTATTTCAGCGCCGCCAACTTATTCATGTCAATCTTGCCGGCGATATCGTGGAGCACTTTCGTGTCGGCGATCTGGTTGCCTTCGATCGTCACCAGGAATCGTTTGCCGACGAGCGCGTTGAGCTCGCCGTCCTTGCCTTCGCTGTTCCACTTCTCCCATCCGGGCTGGTTCGCGACCTGGACCGACTTCTCGTAGCCGCTCTCCGTCTCCTTCTCGTAGCCGGCCTGCAGGAACATCGCATACGGCGTGAGCAGGAGCTGATTGAATCCGGAGTCGACGATCTTCAGTTCGATGTTGGATTCTCCCTTCGTGTATCGCACCTGCGCCTGTGAATAGGCAAATGGCGAGGTCATCCGCTCGCCGGTTGGCTTCTCCTTCGTCCATCCATCGAGCTCCGGAAAGAGCGCCTGCATATCGTGGAAGCTGACGGGAGCGACCGGCTTCTGGTCGCCGCCCGATGCCATCGCCTCGAGCCCCTTCGCCATCTGCTCGAGTCCCTTCGCCGCCTGCTGCGATGCTTGCTCCGCGGTCTTCGCCGTCTGCTCTGCCTGCTTTGCCGCTTCTTCCTTCCGCTGTTCTTCCGTCGATTTGCCGCACGCCCCGACACCAGTCAGCGCCGCCACCGCGGCGATATACACGAATCGCTTCATCAAGGGGGACCCTCCATGGTGAGACCTCGGAATTCTATCGCGGAAGCTCGCAGAGGAGCGCACGGAGGGAGACGGAGGCAACGGATTTTTCAAACGAAGCAACGGAGGCAACGGAGGTCAACGGAAGAAACGCGTGTCACGAAGGCATTCACGCAAAGGCGCACGAGGCGCAGAGGGGCGGCCAAGACAATTGACGAAGTGGCTGCCTTGGCGATGCGCCGAACGCCGGCCTTCGGCTGCCGAAGGCCGACGTCTGCGGGTGACGCGATCCGCACATACAAGCAAGAGGGGTGCGGGCGTTGCTTGTATGTGCGGATCGCGTCACCCGCACCCCGCGCGCAGCGCGGGTTCGGCGCATCGCGTTCCGCAGCCCTTCTCGGCGCCCTTAGCGCCTCCTGAATTTTCTCTGCGTGAGGCTGTCTTGGCCGCCGGGCCGCGCCGTAGCGTCTGCTCCTCCGTTCGTCTCCGGTGCCTTCGTTGCTTCGTGTGTGGTATCCGTTCCCTTCGTCTACTTCGTTGGCAAGCGTCTATACTGGCCCTATGTGCACGCGCGACCGGGTGGGCCGTCTCGTTTCCGAGCTGCCGCAGGCGCCGCAGTATCCAACCCAGGGCGCCACGCTCTTTGTCGATCTCGAGCGGCGCGAGGTGCGCCGCGGCTATACGCCGATGCGGGTCGTGCACGGCCTGCTCGCCGGGCGCGGCGCGAACATGTTCTACCTCCATCGCCTGCTCGACGAATCGCTGCACCCGCTCCACCCCGAGATTCCGCTCATCTTCGGGTCCGGCGTCCTGACGGGGATCGTCCCGAGCGCCGCGCGCGGCAATGCCTCGTCATGGTCTCCGGAATCCGGCGTGCTGATGGATTCGAATGCGGGGGACTACTTTCCGTCGTTCATCCGCATGAACGGCATCGATCATCTCGTGCTGTTCGGCGAAGCGTCCATGTGGACGCTCCTGCACATTCGTGACGGCCAGCTCGCGTTCGTCGACGCCGTGCGGTACGTGGGCCTCGACAACATCGATCTGCGGCAGCGTATCCCGAATGACTTCGGCGGCACGTGGACGCGCGATCTCGCAATGGTGAACATCACGCGCGCCGGCGAGAACCTCGTGCTGACGAGCGCGATCATGGCCGGGCCGAAAGCCTGCTATGCGCGCGGCGGCCCCGGCGCGAAGATGGGATCGCTCAAGCTGAAAGCCATCGTCGTGCAGGGGCAGACCCGCGATTTCGAGACCGCGCAGCCCTATAAGGGCTACAACCGCACGATCGCCCAGAAGCTGCTCGACACGTCGGTCGTGAAGCACGCGCTGAAGACGACCGGCACGCCCTTTCTCTACAAACCGAGCCGGATGCTCGGGGCGATGGGGACGAAGAACCACCAGGAAACCACCTGGACCGATCGCCTCGATGCCGAGCACATCACGCCGTATCGCCCCGGTATGGCGGGATGCTTTCGCTGTCCGGTGAACTGCCGCCCGTTGAACGAGCTGACTCCGGACCCTGCCGACAAATACGGCCGCGGCGACGGCCCCGAGTACGTGACGCTCGGCAAGTTCGGTCCGAATGTCGGCATCGATCGCATCGAGCCGGTCATCCGATTGAACAACATCTGCAACGATCTCGGCCTCGATACCGCGTCGACCGGATCGACGATCGCATGGGCCATGGAGCTGTATCAGCGCGGACTCGTGACGCGCCATGACACGGATGGTCTCGATCTCACGTGGGGGAACGCGGAGACCGTCGAACAACTGCTCTTCAAGATGGCGGCGCGCGATGGATTTGGCAGCACGCTCGCCGACGGCACGCGCGCGGTCGAGCGCGGAGGTTATCCCGCGGACGCTCTGAAGTACCGGATGGCGGTGAAGGGGTTGATGCAGAGCGATCCCCACGACGCACGGATCCTGAAAGCCTTCGCCCTCGGACTCGCCGTCGCGACGCGCGGCATGGATCATCTGCGCAACCGCGTGACGCTCGAGATCAACGCGCGCATCAACGACGATCCAGCCTTCAAGGCGCGGCTCTATGGCGGTCCCGTCGGCGCCGCGCCGAACAGCTACGACGGCAAGGAGCGCGCGGTGCGCGTCTGCGAGAACGTGTATGCCATCGGCGACTCCGTCGGCATGTGCCGGTTCACGACGAAGCTGTTCAACAGCCCGTCGCTGCCGGGACTCGAGGAGTTCGCAAACCAGATCGGCAACGTCACCGGTCTGGAGATCGCGCCCGAGCAGCTCGACACGATCGGACACAACGTCATGGGCGTCGAACGGCTGATCAACTACCGTCTGGGCGTCCGTCGCGAGCACGATACGCTGCCGGATCGCTGGTTCGACGAACCCGTCACCGTTGGCGCATACGCCGGCGAGAAAATCGACCGCGGCGAGTTCGACCGCATGCTCTCGCGTTTCTACGAGATCTCGGACCTCGACGAATCCGGGGTCCCGCGACCCGAGTGGCGGAACGAGCTCGAACGGGTGTTGGGGGCGCCCTACAACTAATGATCACCGTCCGATTACCTTCGACACTGCGCGTCGGCCCGGGCGACACACTGGACGTGACCGATCACGTCGCGACGATCGCGCAATTGATCGACGTTCTCGATCGCCGAATTCCCGGGTTCCGCGAACAGTTGGACGACTCCGTGTTCAACTTCGCCGTGAACGACGAGATGCTGCTGTATCGCGCCCGGGACCGTCAGTTGGCGGACGGCGACACCGTCGAAATCGTCCCCACGATCTCCGGCGGGTAATCCGCCGTGCCCCTGAGGCCGATAACGTACCGATGAGGCGTGTTCGTCCACATCTGGGCTCGATCGATGGAGAAAGGGAGACGAGGTGTCCACGGCCAAGGTGCTGCGAGAACAGATTGCGTCCCTGGTCCGCCAGTACTACCGGGAGCAGTTCTCGAATCGAACCTTCAATCCTGAGGTCGATCTCGCACATTACGCGGGACGTGTGTTCGACGCCGAGGAGCTGTGCAATCTGGTCGACGCCAGTCTCGACTTCTTCCTGACAGCCAATCGCTACGCGGAAAAGTTCGAGGCCGACTTCGCGGATTATCTCGGCGTCTCCGATGCGCTCCTCGTGAACTCGGGTTCGTCGGCGAACCTGGTGGCGCTGACGGCCCTTACCTCTCCGAAGCTTCGCGATCGACGCCTCGAGCCGGGCGATGAAGTGGTGACCGTGGCCGCCGGATTTCCCACGACGCTCGCACCCATCCTCCAGAACAACCTCGTCCCGGTGTTCGTGGACGTGAACCTGGGGGACTACACGGCGAACTCCGATCAGCTGCGTGACGCCATCGGACCGAAGACCCGCGCGATCATGATGGCGCACACGCTCGGCGTGCCGTTCGATCTGGACGTCGTGACTGACCTCGCGAAGAAGCACGACCTCTGGGTGATCGAGGACAACTGCGACGCGTTGGGGTCACGATACCGCGGCCGGCTGACAGGCACGTTCGGTCACCTGGCCACCTTCTCGTTCTATCCGGCGCACCACATCACGATGGGCGAGGGAGGGGCAGTCGCGACCAATGACGAGCAGCTGGGACGCATCGCGCGGTCGTTCCGCGACTGGGGTCGAGACTGCTACTGCGCGGGTGGAGAGAGCAACACCTGCGGCACGAGGTTCAGCCAGCAGTTCGGGACGCTGCCGCATGGCTTCGACCACAAGTATGTCTACAGCCATATCGGCTACAACCTGAAAGTGACGGACATGCAGGCCGCGATCGGCTGCGCTCAGCTCGATAAGCTGCCTGGTTTCATCGCGCGCCGCCGGGCGAATTTCGATCGGCTGATGGACGTGCTGCGTCCCTACGAAGATCGGCTGCTGCTGCCGAGGGCCTTGGCCCACTCGGAGCCGTCCTGGTTTGGATTTGTCGTCACGGTGCGCGAGGACGCTGGCTTTACTCGTGCAGAGATGGTCAGGTTCCTGGAAGCCAACCGTGTGGAGACCCGCAGCCTGTTTGCGGGAAATCTGCTCCGGCATCCAGCATTCCAGACCATCCCGCATCGGATCGTCCGCGATCTGGTGAATACCGATATTGTAATGAGGAATACATTTTTCGTCGGTGTGTATCCAGGGCTCGACGCAGTGCGTCTCGATCACATGGCCGGCGTCCTCGGCCGATTTTTGCGGGGCGAACGCGCGGCCGGCGCGGCCGTATAACCCGATGGCCGTGACGCAGAAGCTGGCGTGCGTGGTCGAGCGGGTCGTCTCTCACGGTGAGCGCGTTTATACCCTGGAACTGCGGCCCGAACGGCCGGTGCCGCGGTTTCGCGCGGGCCAGTTCCTCCACCTGGCGCTCGATCCCTACGATCCGAGCGGCTTCTGGCCGGAGTCCCGCGTGTTCTCGATCGCCAGTCCACCGGCCGAACGCGATGCCGTTCGGATCACGTACGCCGTCCACGGCCGTTTCACAGCCCGCATGGAGAGCGACGTGGTCGAGGGGTGCCGGGTCTGGATCAAGATGCCCTACGGCGACTTCGTCGTGGACAGCCGCGCTGATGTCGTGCTGTTCGCCGGAGGTACTGGAATCACGGCGTTCACCGCGTTTCTCGAGGACGTGACACCCGCGTCGCGCCAGCTGGTGACGCTCGCGTACGGCGCCCGCACGAACCGCTTGTTGATCTATCGCGACGTCGTGGAGCGCTGTGCCGCGCGCCTGCCCTCGCTCGACGTGTCGTATTTCGTCGAGCACGATGGCGGCGGCGATCGCGATGCGGTCATTCCCGGCAGGGTCTCGGTCGCGGTCGTCTGGCCTCGACTGTGCCACCCGTTCGACCGGTCCTATTACATCTCCGGCCCGCCGCCGATGCTCCAGAGCATCCGCGACGATCTGCGGGCCCGCAACATCTCCTCGGAGTCCATTCACATTGACGCCTGGGAATAGCGTAGCGGCGGCATCCTCGTCCTTCTGGCGGGACAGACCGGTCTTCGTGACGGGTGCGACGGGCCTCGTGGGTGGCTGGCTCGTGCGGCACCTCGTGGCCGCCGGTGCAGACGTTCTTGCTCTCGTGCGCGACTGGGTTCCCCGCTCGGAGCTCGTCGGCGCGGGATTGATCGAACGGGTCCGAGTCGTGCGCGGCGACGTGCGCGATCAGGAGATGCTCGAGCGCGCGCTGGGCGAATACGAAATCACCACCGTCATCCATCTCGCCGCCCAGACGACAGTGGGCGTGGCCAACCGGAATCCTGTCTCCACGCTCGACACGAACATCCGGGGAACGTGGGCACTGCTCGAGGCCTGCCGGCGCAGTCCGATCGTTCAACAGGTTGTCATTGCATCTTCCGACAAGGCTTACGGCGATCAGGAAGTCCTGCCGTACACGGAGGACGCGCCGGTGCTGGGCCGTCATCCCTACGACGTGAGCAAATCCTGCGCTGACTTGCTGGCGCAGATGTACGCGAAGACCTATCGGGTCCCCGTGTGCGTGACCCGCTGCGGCAACTTCTATGGCGGCGGCGATCTGAACTGGAACCGCCTCGTGCCGGGAACCATCCGTTCCGTCATCCGCGGCGAGCGGCCCGTCATTCGATCGGACGGCAGGTTCACGCGCGACTACCTGTATGTGGAGGACGGCGCACGGGCGTACGTGCTGTTGGCCGAGCGCCTGGCCGCGAATCCCGCGCTCGCCGGTGAAGTGTTCAATTTCTCCTACGAACAGCGGATGACGGTCCTGGAGCTGGTGGATCGCCTCCTCCACGCGATGGATTCCGATCTCGAGCCGGACGTGCGCAACGAGGCGTCGAACGAAATCAGGGATCAGTATCTCGATGCGTCGAAGGCGAAGCGGATGCTCGGCTGGTCGCCGGCGTTCACGCTCGACGCGAGCCTGCGTGCCACCATCGATTGGTATACGCGTTATTTCGCAGCGGTCGGCGGCACTCCGCAGCCCGAGGCCAGACGTGGCTGACCAGCGGATTCCTGTGGTCATTCTGTGCGGCGGATCCGGCACTCGCCTCGCCGAGCACACCGACGTGCGTCCGAAGCCTCTCGTCGAGATCGGCGGCCGCCCGATCCTGTGGCACATCATGAAGCACTACTCGAAGTACGGCTTCAATGAGTTCGTGCTGGCGCTGGGCTACAAGGGCGATCAGATCAAGCGGTACTTTCTGGACTATCACGCGATCGGCCGCGACATGACGATCTCGCTCCAGGACGGGCACGTCGCGCCGATCAGGAACAGCCTCGAGCCGTGGAAGGTGCACCTGGTCGACACAGGAGAGGCGACGTTGACCGGCGGCCGGCTCCGGCAACTGGAACCCCTGATTCGTCAGGGCACGTTCATGCTGACATATGGCGACGGCGTGGGGAACGTCCGCCTCGACGAGCTGCTGGCGTTTCATCGCTCGCGCGGAGCGCTGGTGACGCTGACCGCCGTGCGTCCGCCGGCCCGATTCGGCGCGCTGGAGTTCGACGGCGATCGCATCCGTCACTTCAAGGAGAAGTCCACGCTCCACGAGGGCTGGATCAACGGCGGGTTTTCCATCGTCGAACCGGCCGCGCTGAAGTACATCCAGTCGGACGTGATGTGGGAGCACGCGCCTATGGAGTCGCTTGCCGCCGAAGGGCAGCTGGTCGCGTATCGGCACGAAGAATTCTGGCAGTGCATGGATACGCTCCGCGATTTGCGGTATCTGGAGTCGTTGTGGGACTCGGGCCGCGCTCCGTGGAAGACGTGGTAGGCCAGGTAGCGATGCGGAATCCACTGGCGCACGATCTGGATCACGTGCTGGCGAGGACGTCCGGACTGTGGGACGACCTCCGCGGCGCGCGCCTCTTCATCACGGGCGGAACGGGGTTCTTTGGCTGCTGGCTGCTCGAGACCTTCGTGTGGGCGAACGACCACCTGAAGCTCGATGCGTCAGTTGTCGTGTTGACGCGGGACCAGAACGCCTTCGAGCGAAGGGTTCCCCATCTTGCGTCGCATCCGGCGGTGACGCTGCACGAAGGCGACGTGCGCACCTTCGAGTTCAGCGGCGGAGCGTTTTCGCACGTCATCCATGCGGCGACCGATTCTGGTACGCCGCTCGCGGAACGCGACCGGCTGCTGATGTTCGACACGATCGTCGGCGGAACGCGCCGGACGCTGGAGTTCGCGCGCCGCACCGGCGCCCGGCGGTTCCTGCTCACGAGCTCCGGCGCCGTCTACGGACGTCAGCCCGCGGAGCTCACCCACGTTCCCGAGGATTACGCCGGCGGACCCGACCCGGCGAACGCGGGTCACGTGTACGGCGAAGGCAAGCGCGCCGCGGAGATGCTCTGCGCGGTGCATGCCGATGTCGATCTGCAGCCGACGATCGCGCGGTGCTTCGCGTTTGTCGGACCTTACCTTCCTCTTGATGTGCACTTCGCCGTTGGAAATTTCATCCGCGACGCGCTCCATGGAGGTCCGATTCGCGTGTCGGGCGATGGCACTCCGTATCGGTCGTACTTATACGCCGCCGATCTTGCGATCTGGCTGTGGACGATCCTGTTGCGGGGCCAGTCCATTCGTCCGTACAACGTCGGTTCGGAGGCGGCGATATCGATCGCCGACCTGGCGCATCTCGTCGCGCGAAGGCTCACCTCGGGATCCAAGGTCGAAGTGGCCAGGACGGCGATTCCGGGTCGACCTGCGGAGCGCTACGTCCCGAGCTCGGCGCGAATTCGGACAGAGCTTGGCGTAAAGGTGACGGTCGATCTGGAAGAGGCGTTGATCCGCACCGCCGAATGGCACCGCAGACGGTTGATACCAGCACATGTCGAAAACTAAGCGCCGCCCCGTCGTGATTTGGGACGTCGACGACGTGCTGAATGAGCTCATGCGCGAGTGGTTCGACGAATGGTGGCGTCCTCGTCACCCGGAGTGCGTGCATCACTACGCCGACATCGCGGCGAATCCGCCGCACACGGTTCTCGGAATACCCGAAGCGACGTATCTCAGCTCGCTCGATGCGTTCCGCGAGGAGCGATTCGCGAAGCTCGTTCCCAGACCGGAAGTCGTCGAGTGGTTTTCAGAGCACGGGCATCGTGCGCAACACGTCGCGCTCAGCGCGCCACCTGAGTCATTCGCGCATTTGTCCGCCGCGTGGGTGATCAAGCACTTCGGTCAATGGATTCGAACGTTTGCATTCGTGCCTGCCCGGCGTGGACGGTCTGAGGTCGCTGAAGCCCGTATTGCAAAAGGGGACTATCTCGAATGGCTCGGTCATGGCGACGTCTTCCTCGACGATAGAGAGGCCAACGTCGAAGGCGCCCGGGCGCTGGGCCTGAAAGGCATTGTCGTGCCGCAGCCATGGAACGGCTCTTCCTATGGTTCCCTGCAGGCGGCACTCCTCGATCTGACGGCGCTGATCTAATCGGACCGACATGAAGTTATCCGACTATGTGGCGCAGCGTATCGCCGATCACGGCATCACTCAGGTCTTCATGATGACCGGTGGCGGCGCCATGCACCTCAACGACTCGTTTGGATACGAGCCTCGAATGAAAGTCCTGTTCAATCATCACGAGCAGGCATCTGCGATTGCCGCTGAAGGTTATGCCAGGGTCACGGGAATTCCTGCGCTCTTGAACGTGACGACCGGACCCGGCGGCGTGAACGCGCTGACTGGCGTGTACGGCGCGTGGACGGATTCCATTCCGATGCTGATCGTCTCGGGCCAGGTGAAGCGCGAAACGATGATGACGAGCTACGACCTGCCGGGCCTCAGGCAGCTCGGCGATCAGGAAATCGACATCATTCGTATGGCGAAGGGCATCACCAAGTACTCCGAGGTGGTGATGGATCCGGCCTCCATCCGCTACTGCCTCGAGAAGGCCCTGCACCTCGCCACGCATGGGCGTCAGGGGCCGTGCTGGCTCGACATTCCGATCGACGTTCAGGCCGCGCAGATTAATCCTGGCGAGCTCGCCAGCTACGATCCCGGTGAGGATCCGCCAGCCTGCGACCTTGAAGATGTGCGCGAATGCTGCCGCGAGGTTCTTCGCCGGTTTCGCGGCGCTGAGCGGCCAGTCATCCTGGTGGGGACAGGCGTGCGCCTCGCCGGAGCGCAGAAGATTTTCGATACCGTCGTTCACAAGATCGGCGCGCCGGTGGCGCCCGCGTGGACGGCGATCGATCAGGTGGCATCCGACGACGATCTCTATTGCGGGCGGACCGGGACGATCGGCGACCGCGCGGGGAACTTCGCCGTGCAGAATGCCGACCTCGTCCTCGTGATCGGCAGTCGCCTGAACATCCGCCAGGTCAGTTACAACTGGCCGTCGTTTGCACGCTGCGCGTTCAAGATTCAAGTGGACGTCGACGAGGCGGAACTCAAAAAGCCGATGGTGCGCCCGGACCTGGCGGTGCACTCGGATGCAAAGGTGTTTCTCGAGGAGTTGAACCGGCAGATCGATGCCTGCGGGCACGACAAGAACCGGCACGCCGAATGGGTCGCCTGGTGCAAGGCGCGCGTAGCCCGCTATCCGGTCGTTGAAGCGAGGCACCGCGCAGTGAAAGGACGCCTCATCAATCCGTATCACTTCATCGAGCAGCTGTTTGCGAGACTGGGCCCGGACGATATCGTTGCCTGCGGAAACGCGACAGCGAGCGTCGTCACGTTTCAGGTGGCACGTGTTGTCCCGGGTCTCCGCGTCTTTGCGAACTCGGGGTGCGCCGCGATGGGTTACGACCTCCCGGCTGCGATAGGCGCGGCGATGGGCGCCAACGGCCGGCGCGTCGTCTGCCTTGCGGGCGACGGCAGCATTCAACTGAACGTGCAGGAACTGCAGACCCTCGCTCAGCATCATCTTCCGGTGAAGATTTTCGTGCTGAACAACGACGGGTATCTGTCGATGAGGATGAGCCAGGGGAGCTTTTTCCGGCGTTTCGTTGGCGAGGGACCACGAAGCGGTCTCTCCTTCCCCTCGATGACCGCCCTCGCGGCAGCCTACGGAATTCCTGCTGGAACCGCCGAGGGAGAAGATTTTACGGCGGCGGTGGAGAAGGCGCTTGCCAGCGAAGGCCCGTTCCTCTGCGACGTCATCCTCGATCCGGACCAGCCGTTCGAACCCAAACTGAGCTCCCGGCAATTGCCGGATGGGCGCATGGTGTCATCACCGCTGGAAGATCTGCATCCCTTTCTTCCGCGCCACGAGCTGCTCGAGAACCTCTGCATTCCGCCCGTCGATCCGCAGTAACACGTCATGTCCGAACTTTTTTCAGACGGCGGCGCGGTTCGGGAGGCTGGTGCGGCGATCCTGTATGGCGCCGGACAGGTCGGTCGCGATGTCTGTCGCGTGCTGACCGAGGAAGGCATACGCGTCCTTTGCATGCTCGATCGGCGGGCCCGCGAGGGGGAGCGGCATCTTGGCGTGCCGCTCTATACGCCAGACGCGTGCCCTGTTGAACCGGCCCGCAGGTCGGCCGTCCCTGTTGTTCTGAGCATCTTCAATCGGGACGTCGACATACCGGATCTGGCGCTCGCGATGCGCGCGCTGGGATTCACGCGCATCGTGTCATTCGTGGATCTGCATGCACACTTTCCGAATGAGCTCGGCGATCGCTTCTGGCTGACCCGTCGCGGCTACGTGGAATCGCATCAGAAGGACATCGCAGCCGCCGAAGCACTCTGGGCGGACGACGAGAGCCGTGCGCAGTATCGCGGATTCATCGCATTGCGGCGCAGCGGCGTCTTCGATTCCCGACTGAACCCGCGTCCCGAGGACACTCACTATCTTCCGTCGGATGTGCCTTCCTGGTTGAAGTCTCGGCCGCTTCGCTTCATCGACTGTGGAGCGTACGAGGGGGACACGCTCGAGCAAATGATCGAGGCGTCCCTTCAGATAGAGGCGTCAGCTCATTTCGAACCGGACCTGCGAAATTTCGCCGGCCTCGCACGGCGAGTGAGAGGGCTCCGAAAGGATCTCAAAGGACCGGCCATGTTGTGGCCGTGTGCGGTCAGCGACCGTTCCGGCACCGTCAGCTTCTGCAGCGGGCTCGACGAAGCCAGCGGCGTGAGCGATGACGGGCCGATCAACGTGACCGCGGTTGCGCTCGACGACGTGCTCGCAGGCTGGCGCCCGACCTTCATCAAGATGGATATCGAGGGGTCGGAGTTGGAGGCCCTTTCCGGGGCACGGCAGATCATCGCAGAGAGTCTCCCGAGCCTTGCCATCAGCGTGTATCACCGGCCCGACCATCTGTGGCGCATTCCGCTGATGCTCGCCTCCTGGTCGGAGCTCGGCGGGTATCGGTTCTACCTGCGGTCGCACGGGTTCAACGGCTTCGATACCGTTCTCTACGCCAGTCCTGAACAATCATCCGGGTCTCATACATCCACAGAGGTGCGGTCTTGATAGAGCGTGATTTCTTCGAAGACCTGTTCGTCCTGGAAATGGCCAACAATCATCTGGGCAGCGTCGAGCGCGGCCTCAAGATCATCTCTGCCTACACCCGCGTGGTCCGCTTCAACAACGTCCGTGCGGCGATCAAGCTTCAATTCCGGGACGTGGACTCGTTCATCCACAAGGACTTTCGTGAGCGAACGGACATCCGCTACATCAAGAAGACGCTCGACACGCGGTTACGTCACGACGAGATCGCGATGCTGGTGCAGGCCATACGTCAGGGCGCCTGCATCCCGATGGCGACGGCTTTCGACGAAGCGTCGGTCGATTTGTGCATCGAACTGGGGATGCCCGTCCTCAAAGTCGCGAGCGCGGACCTCAATGACTGGTTTCTGCTCGAAAAGATCGCCAAGGTCAGGCGCCCCGTCATCGTCTCCACGGGAGGATGCTCGCTCAAGGACATGGACGATCTCGTCACGTTCTTTGAAAACCGGAATATTCCGCTTGCGATCAATCACTGCGTCGCGATCTACCCGTCCGAGGACAACGAGCTCGAACTGAATCAGATTGATTTCCTCCGACAGCGCTATCCGACCCACACGATCGGCTTCTCGACGCACGAGTATCACGACTGGAATACGTCGATCGCGATTGCCTACGGCAAAGGCGCGCGCACCTTCGAGCGGCATGTCGACATCGATGATGGCGCCGCGAAGGTGTCGCCGTACTGCTCGCTTCCGGAGCAGATCGACGACTGGTTCAGGACCTGGAACAGGGTCCGTTCGATGTGTGGCGCGCCCGGGACGCAGCGCCGGATGATTCCGGAGAAGGAGATGCGATACCTGGACTCGCTGATTAGAGGCGTGTACGCAAAGCGCGATCTCCCGGTGGGGCACATCCTGGGGGAGGACGACGTGTATATGGCGGTGCCGCTTCAGAAGCAGCAGTTGTCCTGCCGCGAGCTGATGCGCGGCCAGGTCATGATCAAAGCCTGCAAGACCGATGCGCCGATCACGGTCGACAGCGTCGACACGCCGTATGCCTACAGTGAGTCGATGCGCGCGCGCATCAACGATCGTGGCCTCTAACGAATCGCGGGTCACGGTGCAACAGGTGGCGCCTCTGCACAAGTCAATCGCAACGAGCCGTCCGTGCCCGGTGTGCGATCACCGGAAGGGCGAAGTGCTGCACGCGCAGAAGTTCGTCCTGCCCGAGGACCAGAAGCTGACGGCCGGCTACAACGTGGTCGTGTGCGAGGTGTGTGGCGCTGCCTTTGCCGATACGACGGTCAGGCAGCGGCATTATGACGAGCTGTATGCCCAGCAGTCGCGATACGCGGCCGGTCCCGCAGCGCACGCGAGCGACAACGACAGGGACATCGCGCGATTCCGCGACATGGCCGCGGCAGTTGGCCGCAGAGTTCCCGACAGGTCCGCTCGCATCGTCGACGTCGGCTGCGCGAACGGACAGATGCTGGCGGCGCTGGCGCAGCTCGGATTCTCGAGTCTGTCCGGCATCGACCCGTCTCCCGCATGCGCGCAGCAGGCTGCCGCGATCCCCGGCGTCGCGGCGTACGCCGGCTCTCTCACCAAGATGCCGGAAGACGTCGAGCCGTATGACGTCGTCATTCTTTCGCACGTGCTCGAACACGTGCGCGACGTCAAGGCGTCGCTGACCTACCTGAAACGGTTCGTCACGGCGAGCGCGCTCATCTATGTTGAAGTGCCGGACGCGTCACGGTATGTCGATTTCGCGTGGTCGCCCTTCCAGGACTTCAACACCGAGCACATCAACCACTTTTCGCTCGTCTCGCTCGGCAACCTGATGCGGCAATGTGGTGTCCGTCCGGTGCAGGCGGCGGCGAAGGAAATCCTCTCCGCTCCAGGCATGCCCTATCCTGCGATCTACTGCTTCGCGGAGGTGGACGCGAAGGTTCCCGCCACGCTGGAAAAAGACGCCGATTTGAAAGAGCGGCTGCTGGCGTACATCCGCGTCTCGAGGGAATTGATGGACGGGATCGATGCCAGGCTGACCGAGAACGTGCGCAATGGAGCATCCGTTATCGTGTGGGGCACAGGTGAGCTGACAGCGAAGCTCCTCGTCGATACCGCGCTGCGGCACGCCAACATCGTGCGCTTCGTCGACAGCAATCCAATCAATCAGGGACGTGTCCTTCGGGGGATTCCTATCGTGGCCCCATCAGACCTCCACTCCGGCGATGAGATCATCGTGGTCGCGTCGATCCTCCATCACGAGGCAATCGTTCGAGCCGTTCGCGCGCTCGGACTGCGCAATCCTGTTCTCCGGCTTACGACCGGCGCGCTGGAGTCGCCGTCCTCATGACCCCGTCCCGCGATCGTCGCGCTCGCTATCACGTCAGCGTTCTCACCCCTTGCTATAACGAAGAGGGGAACGTTGAAGTGCTTTACGAGCGAGTACGCGCGGTATTCGACCGCCTCCCGGAGTACTCATACGAGCACGTCTTCATCGACAACGCGTCGACCGACGGCACCGCGTCGAGCCTGAGGCGACTCGCCGCGCGCGACCGGAACGTCAAGGTCATCATCAACACGCGCAACTTCGGGCACATCAGATCGCCTTACCACGCGCTGCTGCAGTGCCGCGGCGATGCGGTGATTGGCATGGCGGCCGACCTGCAGGATCCGCCTGAGCTCATTCCACTGTTCCTCGAAAAATGGCGGGAAGGCTACAAGGTCGTTCTCGGCGTCAAGGAGGCGAGCGAGGAATCGCCATTGATGTTCGCCATCCGCCGCGTCGGGTACGCCCTGATCGATCGTCTGTCGGAAGTGAAGCAGGTTCGGAACAGCACCGGGTTTGGACTCTACGATCAGGCGTTCGTGTCGGTGCTGCGCCGGCTGTCGGATCCTTATCCGTATTTCAGAGGCATCGTGGCGGAACTGGGTTTCCGGTACGCGACGATTCCGTACACGCAGCCGCGGCGCAGCAAGGGCATCACCAAGAATAACGCGTATCTCCTCTACGACATCGGCGTGCAGGGCATCGTCAATCACTCGAAGATTCCTCTTCGGCTTGCGACGATGCTCGGGTTCGTGAGTTCGGTCGTGACCTTTGTGACGGCCCTGGTGTATCTCGTGATGAAACTGTTGTTCTGGTACAACCTGCCGATTGGAGTTGCGCCGGTCATCATCGGCCTGTTCTGCGTCGCGTCCGTTCAGCTCTTCTTTCTCGGGATTCTCGGGGAGTACGTGGGAGCGATCTACACGCAGGTCCGCGATCGACCGCTGATCGTCGAGCAGGAACGGATCAACTTCGATGACGGCGCGGAGGCGGACGCAGACGACGCCCGCGCGCGCGCGACGGACAGTCGCGGCGTCCTCGGCTGATGCCTGGATGTCGGACGACGCCGCCCTATCGAAGCTGCTGAAGCCGTCATCGGCGATCCCGGCGAAGAGCGTTATCTCTTTCAGCGCCGCCGCTGTCCTGGCGGCCGTGCTCCTGTATTACTCGCTTCGCGGTATCGAGTGGAGACAGGTTGCGCGGATCATCACGAGCGCAAACCCAGGCCCTCTGATCCTGGCTTGCGTCATGGCGACCGTGAGCCTGTTCCTGCGCGCAGTGCGGTGGCGCATCCTGCTCAATGCCGGCGGCGACGTCCGCGTCGCGACCGCATTCTGGGCCACGGCGGCAGGGTTCTTCGGCAACAACTTTCTGCCCGCGCGCGCCGGCGAGCTCGTTCGCACCTTCATGATCAGCTCGCGCAGCACGCTCGACACGGTCTACGTGCTGGCGACGGCGCTGTCAGAGCGTGTCGCGGACGCGGTCGCGCTGGTGATTATCAGCGCAGTGGTGCTGTTGATTCTGCCGGCGCAACCCGGATGGCTGGCGGGGGCGGCGCGACCATTTGCGATCGTCGGCCTGCTCGGCGCGGCCGCCATCGCGATCCTGCCGCTGGTTGGATCGATGGGACGCGCCGTCATCGAGCGCGCGCCGGTCCCTCACGCGCTGCGCCCCAGGATCATTGGCGCAATGGAGCAGGGCCTGCGCGGCATTCGAGCCTTCCATGATGCGCGCCGCTTGGCCGGTTTTCTCGCGCTCACGATTGTGATTTGGTGTCTCGATGCGGTGGGAACGATCGTGGGAGGGACTGCCCTTGGATTTCGGATCCCGCTATCCGCGGCGTTCCTGCTCATTGCGGCGCTGGGACTCGCGAGCGCGCTGCCCTCGACGCCCGGATACGTCGGCATCTACCAGTTCGTCGCGGTGACGGTCTTGACGCCGTACGGTTTCAGCCGCACCGATGCTATCGCGTATATCCTCGTCGCGCAGGCGTTGATGTACGTCGTGATCGGATTCTGGGGGTCCTTAGGACTTCTGCGTTACCGTCGGACGCGGCGGTCCACGTAAGCCGCCGCACCTGCCCATACGATCAGCGCCGACACCGCCAGCATCGTGATCCACAAGCCGCGCACGAAGCCCGGCGCGTCGTACGTGAAACGCACGTCGTGCCGCCCCTTCGGCAGGCGTATCCCTCGCACGGAGATGTTGGCGCGGTAAACCGGCGTTCCATTGCCGTCCACCTGCGCCGTCCAGCCTGGATAGAACGTATCGGCCAGCAGCAGGAACCCGTCCGCCGGCGCCTCCGCATCGATGACGATGTGACGCGCATCCTCCCGCGTTATGACAGCGCGGCCCGCGCCAGCGTTCGATGAGGCGTCGCGCTCGCCGACGCTTGGACGGATTGAATCCGGCGCGTCGTGCAACAGAATCTCGCGATCGGGATCGAAATCGGCAGCGAGCAGGCGGCCAGCGGCATCGCGGTCGTTTGTCACGCGCCGGGCCGCGCGCACGAACCGCGCACGCGCCGCACCGTCGACGCGATACACGTAAGCAATCCCGTCGTGGCTGACCGGCGTCAGCACCGCCTCTTGCTGAGGGAAGGGGCTGAGCACGTGAGTGACGCCATAGGTCCTCAGCACTCTGGGAAGCGCGGGATGGATCCGCAGCATCCCTCCTTCGAGGTCGTAGTACATCAGCAGCGATACGAGCGATCCCTCGCGATTGTGATCGCCCCACAGGTTGACATACCAGGTGGCGGCGATACCGGCGTAGCAGTCCGCCGACGGTGTATTCCAGAAACCGCCGCCGGTATTTGGCGCCAGCACATCGCGGAGCTCGTAGTACGGGTTCACGTTCGTCCACCCTTGTGCGAACTGGAAGCTGCGTCGATGCAGATCGCGGTGGCGAGGGGTGAACGTGCGGGGCCGCATCGTGTCGGCGCGAATCGTGTTCACCGCAGGAGGCGCGGCGAGCCAATCGCGTGCCGACACCATCGGATTCTGACGCGGCTGGTGGACGAACAGGTCGAGTGCAGTGCCCGCGCAGATCGCCACGGCAATGAGCGTCGGTGCCTTCCGTCTGAAGGCGGAAGCCACGCGGGTTGAGAGGAGATCCGCGCGAAGGCGTGTCAGTCCCACGGCTCCGAGGAGCGCGAGACCCAGATCGACGACGATCAGGAACCTGGTGGGGAAGCGGAACATCTTCATCCCCGGAACCAGGAGGTACGCCACATGAAAGACGGGCGTCGCCTGTCCGAGGACGAAGAGATACGCGACGAGCGTCATCAGGATTGCGAACGCCACTGCCGGCCGCCGCCGCTCTCGAACAGCGCCATAGATCGCGAGCAGAAACGTCGCCGCGCCGACGTAGCCATAGTCCTCCCAGAAAAACGGCGGCCCGACGTACGTGTTGTTCGAGATGTCGCCGTGGATGTACGGCAACAGGAACGTGAGGACGTTCGGCGGCCAGTACGCGAGGCGAGTCGACCACACCCAGCCGAGCGCTTCGGCGCGGTCCGACACTTTTCCGAGCTCGAACAGCGGGAGGAGTACGACCGCGCCTGCCGCCGCACCGAGCGCCGTCGCGACGCCGACGCCGCTCAGCACCGGCAACCACGCAGGCAGAGATCCGAAACGCCGTCGATCGACAAGCGCACGGAACAGCGCAAAGGCTGCGTACACCAGCGCGCAGATGTACGCCGACTGCGGGAAGCCGGAGAGCACCTGCTGCGCGAACACGAGGCCGAACGTCGCCAGCAGAAGTGCGCGACGCGCACGCGAGATCGCATCGTCACCGAGCGCGCGATCGAGCAACACGAGTCCCACCGGCAGCCAGACGACAGTGGAGACGATGGCGAGGTGTTTCAGTTGGCAGGCGATGTAGCCCGAGCCGGCGAACGCGATGCCCGCGAGGACGGCTCCCGTTCGGTCCGCGCCGAAGCGCCGCGCGAGCGAGTAGGCGCCGTGCGCAGCGACGAGCAGCAGCACGATCACGAACAGATCGAGCGCCGCGGCAGTCGGCAGCAGCGAGAAGGCGCCCAGTCCGATTGGATCCGCTGCTGATCCCGCGAGCGGAAGGCCTGAGCACAGTTGATTCGTCCACACCGGCGCCTGGCCGTGACGAACCATCTGGCCGACCAGCGCGCGTCCAGCGAGCTCGCCGTTGAAGATGTCGGACGCGAAGTAATCGTCGGTGATGTAAATGACGCCGAACGTGAGAAGGCGCCGGTACGGCAGCAAGGCACCGAGGGTCAGGAATACGCGCGCCAACATGTTGGCGCGAATCTGGGGCCGGGCGGTATGTGTCAAGTATGTGAAATCTGCGGGATCGCTAAACCGACGGAGGCGTGTCTCCGTCTAACTGTATGAAAGGAGAAAACACATCATGTTTGAATGGAACTTTTCGAGCAACGCCGACAAGTTGGTGGCATTTCTGCTGGTCGTCACGATTCTCGCGGTCCTGGTGTAAACCCGGCGGGCCTTCCTCCCCGCCGGATCTCACCGGGCATCGCCGGGTCTAAAGACCCGGCCTACAAAGGCGACCCGGCCGACATCTGAGGACCCGGCCTGCAAGGACGATCCGTCCTGCACGGCCGGCGGGTCTAAAGACGGCGGGTCTCAAGCCCTACAGACAGACCGGCCCTACAACCCTGATGGCGCGGCGCTCGCGGCAACGTAGCTTTTACGCGCGCGGGCGTTCATGCCACCCTTCTTCACGCGGACCTCGAGCTTGTGCACCTTGCCGTCCAGTGTGTCGGGAGAGAACCCGAGCACGTACTGGCTGTGCAGCTCCTGCGCCACGCGGGTGAAGGTCTCGTTGAGATCGGCCGTGCGCTTGAGCTCGAAATAGCCGCCGCCCGTATCTTCGGCCAGCCGCTTCAGCCCGCGATCCGGCTGGCTCCTCACACGCTGCTGGCCGTTGAAGTAATCGTTCACCAGCCCGATCGCGTACACCATCACGTCTTTCTCGCGCGCGCGATCGTTCACCTTCCCGACGCCCACCTTGCTGCTCGTGTCGTCGCCATCCGTGAAGACCAGCACCACCTTGCGCTCGGGCATGTTTTCGAGGCGGACGATGCTCTCTTCGACCGCGTCGTAGAGCCGCGTCGGATAGCCGAAGTCGAGCTCTTTCAAGAGCGACACCAGGCGATCGCGATCGCTCGTGAACTCGGTCTCGGGATGAAACTCAATCTTGTCATTGAACGCGCCCACCTGCCCCTGATCTTCCGGCAGCAGGCGCAGCAGGAACTGCTCCGCCCCCTGTTTCACGAGGTCGAGTGCGGTCGTCATGCTGCCGCTCGTGTCGAGCATGACTATCGTCGAGATGGGCGTCGGCTTGTTGTCGAACGTGGTGATCGTCTGCGGCTTGCCGTTATCGAGGATCTCGAAATCCGCCTGCACGAGATCGGGGACGAGCCGCTTCTCGGGATCGGTGACCGTCACATAGATCGGGACCGACAACGTCGACAGCTTGAACTTCTGCCCGGCGGCCGGCACGGCCAGCAACGCGAGGGCAGCGACTGAAGCCACCAGCCGCCAGCCTCCAGCCGTCAGCGAAGAAGCCGCCAGCCGCCAGCCGCCAGCGGCCAGCGAAGACAACGAAGCGCGCATCACAGCTGAAAGCTGGAAGCTGGAAGCTGGAAGCTGGAGGCTGGCAGCTAATTTATGGATTGAGCGCATAAAACTCCGCTGGGCAGGGGGGCAGATCCACTATAAACCGGTTCCGCTACAATCCGGTCGTGCGCGCCCTTTATCTGATTCTGCCGATCCTGGGCATTCTGGCAATTGCCTATCGGTATTACAGCGCCTTCATCGCGGCGCGGATCCTCGTGCTCGATGACGCCCGGCTCACGCCGGCCCACGTGCGTCCCGATCGGCACAACTACCACGCGACCACTCGGTGGGTGCTGTTCGGCCACCATTTCGCGGCAATTGCGGGCGCGGGGCCGCTGATCGGACCTGTGCTCGCCGCGCAGTTCGGGTATGCGCCGGGGCTGATCTGGCTGGTTGGCGGTGTCTGCCTCGCGGGCGCCGTCCACGACCTGGTGATCCTGTGGGCATCGACGCGCTCGGGAGGACGCTCGCTCGCCGAGCTCGCGCGCACCGAAATCGGCCCCGTCGCCGGCGGGACCGCCGCTGTCGCCATTCTCTTCATCATCGTGATTGCGCTGGCGGGGCTCGGCCTCGCCGTGGTCAACGCACTGCAACAGAGCGCGTGGGGAACGTTCACGATCGGCGCGTCGATTCCACTCGCGCTGTTCGTCGGCTTCTACATGTACCGCCTGCGGCCGGGACAGATCACGGAGGCGACGATCATCGGCGTCTCCGGGATGCTGGCTGCCGTCTTCTTCGGCAAGCCGATCGCCGCCTCATCGATCGGGCATTTCTTCCAGTTCAATCGCACCGAGCTCATCGTGCTGCTTGCCGGCTATGGGTTCATCGCGTCGGTGCTGCCGGTCTGGCTGCTGCTCACGCCGCGCGACTACCTGAGCTCGTTCATGAAGATCGGCACCATCGGCGCGCTCGTGCTCGGCGTCATCATCGTGAACCCCGAGCTGCGGATGCCGGCCTTCACCGAGTTCACATCGGGGGGCGGGCCGATCGTGCCGGGCCCGCTCTTCCCGTTCGCGTTCATCACCATCGCCTGCGGCGCGATCTCCGGGTTCCATGCGCTGATCGCGTCAGGGACGACCCCGAAGATGATCAATCGCGAATCGGATATCCGCGTGATCGGCTACGGCGCGATGTTGATGGAAGGGCTCGTCGGCGTCATGTCGATGATCGCGGCATCGGCGCTCTATCCCGGCGATTACTTCGCGATCAATACGCCGCCGCAGGTCTTCGCGAACCTGGGGATGAGCGTCACGAATCTGCCGGCGCTCGAAGCGGCCGTCGGCGAGACCGTCACGGGGCGCACGGGCGGGGCCGTGTCGCTCGCCGTCGGCATGTCGCAGATCTTCAGCGGCCTCCCGGGCATGCGCGCGCTCGTCGATTACTGGTACCACTTCGCCATCATGTTCGAGGCGCTCTTCATCCTCACGACCATCGACGCCGGCACCCGCGTCGCGCGTTTTCTCGTCGGGGAGTTCTTCGGCCGCGCGTACGAGCCCTTTGGTCGACCCGATTGGGTGCCGGGCGCGATCATCTCGTCGCTCCTGGTGGTTTCGGCGTGGGGCTACTTCATCTGGGCGGGCAGCATCTCGACGATCTGGCCGATGTTCGGCATTGCGAACCAGCTGCTCGCGTCGGTCGCGCTCGCGGTCGGTTCGACCGTGATCATCAACGCAGGTCGCGCCCGCTACGCGTGGGTCACGCTGCTGCCGATGGCATTCGTGTCGATCACGACCCTCTCGGCCGGCGTGCTCAGCGTCCGCGACAACTTCTGGCCCATGGCGATCGGTCGCAACGAGGCGCTTCATCTCCAGGGGTATCTGAACTCGATTCTGACGGTCGTGATGATGGTGTGCGTGCTCGTGATTCTGGCCAGCGCGGCGATCCGGTGGATCAAAGTGCTGACGGCTCAAGGCTCATGGCTGAAGGCTTAGGCCGGCCTGAGCCGTGAGCCCTACGCCTTGAGCCATTCGATGATCACCCGCTCGATCGCCTCCGCCATCTTTCGATAGCCCGCCGCATCGGGGTGCAAGCCGTCCGGAGAGCTGACCAGGCGATCGGCGTTGCCCGGCGCGGCCACCGCGGCGCGCGTGTCGACGAAGCGCACGTTGGGGTCCACTTTCGGCTGCGCCCTGATCCAGTCATTTATCGCGTGCATCCGCGCGTTCTGATCGGCCGTCGCCGTGTTGTAAGGAATGATGCTCCCGGCGACGACCTTGATACCCGCGTCCTTCGCGCGCTTGTACATGGCCGCGAGCTCCGTCTTCACGTGATCGACGCCGCGTCCCTGGTAGACATCATTGACACCTGCGACGATCACAACCACCGCGGGCTTCTTCGCGACGACATCTTCTTCGAACCGCCCGTGGATCTGATCGCTCCGCTGCGCGTTGATGCCCTGGTTGATCACTTCCCAGTCAGGGTGCGCCTTCATCAGCCAGTAGGCGTATTGACTCGTCTCGTCGCCGCTGCCGCTCGGCGGCGCCTCGCGCGGCGACGTGAACGCCGGAGTCCCCGCCGTCGTCGAGTCGCCCATTGCAACAACGCGCAACCTGGCAGCGGATTGCGCCGACGGAGTGGTGGTGATGGACGGGAGCGCCAGCCTTCCCTCGTCACCATTGGCTCGCGAGCCGCTGCGGACCAGATCTTTCACCGTGGCGGTGTCGGTGCGAATCCAGCGCTGGACGCCTGCCGCTTCGTCGATGTGCCGCTCCAGGTCCCGCAGCGGCTTCGGCGCGCCCACGTAATCTTCGACCGTCTTGGAACGTTCTCCCAAACGGAGGGTCACATAGGTCGTCGGCAGGTCCGTGACGGGTGCGTTATACCTGTCTTTCAACGAAAAGAAGTCGATCTGCTGGAATTCGTCGAGGAGCGCCTTGACCGCCGCCGCCGAAATCCGCGCGGTCTGACGGCCCGTGACACGTACGAATCGCCGCCCGTCGTAGGCGACGGTTCCGTCACGATCGATCGTGACCGTGTAATCGGGGCACTCGCCAAAACATGGCGTCCGGCGCAGCGTGATCCGGGCGGGCGCCTCCGCGGGCGTGGACGGCTCCTGGATTGTGAACGTAATCGCAAGCAGCGGCCATAGAAACACCACAGCACCTCGTGGAGTATTAGACGCCTTCTTCGATCCTGCGCTGTCCTTCGACGTTCGATTACTTGAAGACTGCTGTTGACGGTCCGCGCTCGGACTGAAGCCGCTTCGAGACCTTCTCGACCTCGCGCATGACGCGCAGGACGTTCTGGCCGGTGATCTTCTTGACGTCGCCGTCGCGATATCCGCGGCGCAGGAGCTCCGCCGTCAGGTTCGGATACTTCGACACGTCGTCGAGGTCCTGAATCACTTGCGTGATGCCGTCGAAGTCTCCACCGAGGCCGATGTGATCGATGCCGGCGATCTTGCGAATGTGATCGATGTGGTCGGCGACCTCGGAAACCGTCGCGCGGGGCGCGGCGTTCGCAGCCGTCCATGCATCGACGCCTGCCTTCACGGTGGCGGCATCGTTCGGATGCAGCACCTTCAGCCGATCCTGCTCGGCGGTCTGCGCCTTGTTCCATGCGTTGACCTTCGGCGAGATGAAGCCCGGGACGAACGTGACCATGACCACGCCGCCGTTCTTCGGCAGCATCTGAAGAATACTGTCCGGAACGTTGCGGGGATGATCGTTGACGGCGCGCGCATCCGAGTGCGAGAAGATCACCGGCGCAACGCTGACGCGCAGCGCGTCTTCCATGGTGTCTGGCGAGACATGGCTCAGATCGACGAGCATGCCGAGCCAGTTCATCTCCTTCACCACCTCCTCGCCGAACGGCGCCAGGCCGCCGAGCTTCGCCGTGTCGGTCGCGGAGTCGGCCCAGGGCGTGTTGCTCGAGTGCGTGAGGGTCATGTAGCGCGCGCCGAGGCGATAGAACATGCGCAGGGCCGCGAGCGAGTTGTCGATCGAGTGGCCCCCCTCCATACCGATCATCGACGCGATCTTTCCCTGCTTGAAGATCCGCTCGATCTCGTCCGCTGTCAGCGCCAGCTCGAACGTGTCCGGATACCGGCGCATCATGCGATGGACGGTGTCGATTTCTTCCATCGTCGCCGTGACCGCCGCCTGTCCCTGCAAATCGACGGGTACGTAGACTGACCAGAACTGCCCTCCGACCCCGCCCGCCTTCAATCGAGGGATGTCCGTCATGATGCCGGGCTGCGGCTGTCGAATGTCGAGCTTCGCCAGATCGCGGGCCGGATCGTGCTCGCGGACGGCCCATGGGTAGTCGTTGTGACCATCGATGAGCGGAGACGCCCTGTGAAGCGCCCGTGCGCGCGCGAGCAGATCGGCGGACGAAGCGGGTTGCTGCGCGGAGGCAAGCGTCAATGACAGGATCACGACGGAGCACAGGGACGCGTATCGGGGCATGGCGAAATTATCGCTGATTGTGCGTCGAGCTTGGGTGTGTCCGCCTTCGCCCGCAATGAAGTCCCTGCGGGCTACGGCGCGACTCGCCTTGTCCGGCGCTTCGCGGCGGACAAGGCTGGGACTGTCGAAGTCCTACATCGGGCAGATTTGAAAGGCGACTTGACTGGTCGGACTTCGGCCGCTATGATTTCTGATATCCGACCTGAACGGTCGGATACCACACACATCATGATCCAGGCATTCGTCATCACACTGCGGGAAGGGCTCGAGGCGTTCCTGATCGTGGCGATCAGCCTCGCCTACCTCAAAAAGACGGGTCGTCGCGCGCTGTTGCCGGCCGTGCACTGGGGGATTGCGGCATCGGTGGCGCTCAGCATCGGAGCCGGGCTGCTGCTGGGGCGGGCGCGCAACCAGGCGCTGTGGGAAGGGATTCTGGCGGTCGCGGCGGCGCTCCTCGTCGCCTCGCTGACGGTGCACATGTGGCGCTCCGGACGCTACATGAAAAAGGATATCGAGGGACGTCTCGAGCAATCGTCCGTGAAGACGGGTGCGTCCGCGTGGTTCGGCGTGTTCGTCTTCACGCTCCTGATGATCACGCGCGAAGGCATGGAGACCGCCATGCTGATGAACGCGCTGCTGTTTCAATCGGGCGCGTGGACGATCACGTCGGGCGCCTTCATCGGGATCATCGTCGCGGCGTTCATCGCATTTCTCTGGTCCCGTTTTGGTCATCGCGTGAACCTTGCGCGCTTCTTCCAGGTGACGGCGATCTTCCTGCTCGTCTTCGTCGCGCAGTTGCTCATCTACGGCTTCCACGAATTCACCGAAGCCAATCTGTTTCCGGGGAGCGAACGCCTCCACTGGGCAACGGAACCTTATGGGCCTGACGGCATCTACGGCCACTACCTCACTTATATGCTCATCGCACTGCCGCTCGGCTGGCTCGCGCTCTCCACGATGTTCGGCCGCAGCCAACGTTCGCAGGCAGCCTAGACGACGGGTCTAATAGGCTGCGTCTTCAGCAGCCCGCCAGAGCCCGGCCTACCTGACGGGGACCGCTGCGGGTGGGACGTCGAGTTGGCGAGCCACGCGAGCGGCTGAATCATCGAATAGATTGCCTCGCGCATGTGCGCGCAGTTCACCAGCCCGGGTTTCATCGCGGGAGTGGCTGTGATGTGCTCGTCGCGTGGCCGTTCATGGCGTCGCTCGCGGGGAACTCCAGGTGCGCGCGTATCGATGCTTCGGTGACGCGCTGAGATGTGCGTGCCGGCGCGCCGCGCGAGTGAAGGGACGCGCACGCGCCGGGCATGAGGAGGAGCACGAGGTACAGATGACGTGGCCGCATGGAGCGCGCATAATACGCGCATGAAGCCGCCGCTCACGCTGCAGCTTGTGTGGGAGAAGGATCTCGTGTTCGGCGGCCGCTCCGGCGCCGCATCCATCACGCTCGACAGCGCAGGGCAGTCCGGGCCGTCTCCGGTGCAGGCGCTCGCGTTTGCGCTCGCGGGCTGCATGGGTATGGACGTCGTGTACATCCTCCGGAAAGGGCGGCACGAGCTGCGCGGGCTGGGCATCGAACTGACCGCCGAGCGCGCCCAGGAAGACCCGCACCGCGTCGTGGCGGTCGACATCCGCTTCGCGGTGACCGGCGATGTGCCCGACGCGCAGGTCCAGCGCGCCGTCGGCCTGTCGCATGAGAAATACTGCTCGGTGTGGCACTCGATGCGGCGGGACATCAGGCTGAAAACGTCCTTCACCGTGACCGCTGCCAGCACATGACCCCGCCCGTCGGACGACGCATGTATCTCGACGTTCTGCGCGGCCTCGCCGTGCTCGTGATGATCGAGGCGCACGTCATCGACAGCTGGACGGGTGCCGCGGACCGCGCGTCCGCCGGGTTTGGATGGTCGCTGATCCTGGGCGGTTTCGGCGCGCCGCTGTTTCTGTTTCTCGCCGGCATGACGGTTGCGCTGTCTGCCGCGTCCAAGGCCCGAAAGCTCGGTGACGATCGCGCGGCCGCTTCGGTGGTGCAGAGACGCGGCGTCGAGATTTTTCTCCTGGCGTTTCTCTTTCGCCTGCAGGCATTCGTGCTGAGCGGCTCGCCCGCTTACACGCTGCTGAAGGTCGACATCCTCAACATCATGGGACCCGCGATCGTCGCGACCGCGCTGTTGTGGGGCCTCGCCTCGTCGGCGCGTGTTCGGCTCGTCGTTTTTGCGATGACGACGGCGGCGATTGCGTTCGCGACGCCGATAGTTCGCGCATTCGGATGGCTCGCGTTGCTACCGGATCCGCTCGAGGGCTACATCCGCCCGGTGCCGGGTCTCACGAACTTCTCCATTTTTCCGTGGGCGGCGTTCGTGCCCGCTGGCGCCGTCGCGGGCGTGCTGATCGATTGCGCGCGCACGGCAGCGCAGGAGAGGCGCCTTAATTGGCGATTCGCGATCGCCGGTGCATCGCTCGCGATGGCCGCCTATGCGGCGTCCTTCCTGCCGACGCCGTACGCGCGATCGGACTTCTGGACGAGCTCCCCATCCTTCTTCTTCCTGCGCACCGGCCTCATGACGTTCGTGATTGCGCTCGCCTACGCATGGGAACAACGTCCCGGTGCCGCACGAAAATGGAGCGGGCTGCGGCTTCTGGGACAAACCTCGCTGTTCATCTACTGGATTCACGTCGAAATGGTGTATGGCCTGATCTCGACGCCGCTCCACCGCTCCATGACGCTCGCGCAGGCGTGGGGCGCGCTGGCCCTGTTCTGCCTGTTCATGCTGCTGCTGGCAACGCTCAAGGTTCGTGTGGCGAATTGGTGGAGGGGCGCCGGCTGGGCTGTGGCAATTCGTGGCCACTCCGCTCCCGGTGCCCAGAAACAGGCGTAAGCTAGGCCCCTTCTGATTGGAGCGGTCCTTGCCCTGCAGATAGGTAGAGCGCTGGCGGACGCGATAGAGGGCCGCCCGCCTCGCGCGAGGCCCTAGCGCGAGCCAGCGAGCGAAGTGAAAAGGAGGACGCCGATGACATTACGAACCCACGCGCCAGCCTGGGTGGAAGACGAGCGGGTCTTGCTCCGTTACCTGATGTCGCCGCACGAGGGGCATGCGTACCCCGAGGACCTGCTCGATGGCATCAGCCTCATTACGTCGTGGACCCTGGTGGCGATATCCGTGCTGGCCGTCGTCGGCGTGCTGATCGATGCGATGTTGTGAAGTACGAGGTCCCACGTCGCATTCCAGCGTCCGTTTTTGAGTTGAACCCCTCGCGGCGCCCACGCCGCGACGTCTGGATCGGATGACGGTTCGTCGCTTACCGATAGCGCGACGATGCCGGCGGCGGCGAGCGGTCGGATCTCGCCAGGTTCGCTCGTACCATTGCTGTTGACGTCCTGCCACACCGGCGATGCCTGCGAGCTCCGGGCCTCGTAATTGCCCGTCGCCCGCAGCGCGTGATAGCCATTCTCCCAGAACAACCAGAACGTAGCGTTCCCGAACAGCTGCAGCGCCGACGTGATCGATCCGGAGTGCGCGGGATCGAGTACGAGCCACGCGGCGTCCGGCGCGATCCACGTCCATATTTCGTGCAGAGCCCGATCCACCCGCATCAAATCGGACGCGCGCCATTGGCGCGCGCGGCGGTTCGCAGCGTGACGTCTAGTCGGGAGAGAGCCGCAGCGCGATCGGCGTCACCCAGCGCGGCAGGCCGCGCCAGGTTCAAATGGAGCTCGACGTTGGCCGGGTCCTGCCTGATTTCGGCTTCGAGATTCGCGACCAGCCGGTTTACCGGGACCGTGCGTATTTCGGGTAGCTCGAACAATGCTTCGAGGACCACGGCCCGGCGGCAGCGGCGGCGACGACGGCCAGCGACGGGAGGATGCGGCGGAACGGTCTGGGCGGCAGCAATTTGCGACCTCCTGGGTCCGGACGCGGCAAACCGGTTGGGAATCTCGTCTCGAGACAATATAAGATTCGGAAACTTATGATCAGTGTTGCCGCGATCAGGATGCAGCAGTTCGGTGTGCAGTTCTATCAGGCCTCTCTCTCAGCCAACGACATCGACAAGCTCGTCCGTTTCGAAGTGCTCAGCTACGGCGAGCAGGCGCAGCCAGTCCGCGGCGGGCGCAAGAAGACGGCAGCCCCGTCAAAGGTCAACTGGGACTTGCTGGAGCGCCGCATTGCCGCGAACGAGAAGGCGTACCAGCGGCAGATCATCCGCCGGAAGATCGACGAGCTGGTGCAGTACTACGAGCAGTGCCGGCAGGCCCGCGACCTGCCGTCGATCGCGGGCGCGGTGATCATTTCCTGCGACGAGACGCTCAAGTTCGAGGCGGTTGATGAGGGCTCGTCACTCGGGCTTCTGAAAGTGCCCGAACGTGAAGGCATTCTGCGCGCTATCGACGGGCAGCACCGGCTGCTCGCGCTGCACGCCGACATCGACCGCTTCGGCGAGGAGCCCTTCACCGTTCCAGCGGTCATCTTCGATCGCCTTCCCGAAGATCACGTCGTCCAGATGTTCGTGACGATCAACGCGAAGCACACGCGGTTGAACGCATCGCATCTCGTGTCGCTCTCGGGGCGCCAGCTTTACAGCGACGAGAACCTGGCGGCCGCGCACGACGTCGTCCGTGCGCTGAACGATCGCGAGGACTCGCCGCTCCACGGGGAGATCAAGCTGCTGGGCGTCGGCGGCGGCCGCGTCGCGCAGGCGCCGCTCGCGCAGGAGCTGAAGAAGCTGTTTGCCAGCGATGCATTCGGCGCCGGGCGCAAGGGGGACACATTCCGGGAAGATGCGAAGAAGTTCTTCGTCAATTATCTGAAGCAGGTCGCGCAGGTGTTCAACGCGGCCTGGAACGGCCGCAAGTACAGCATCAAGAGCGCCACGGCGCTGCGTGCGTTCATCCGCGTCGCGCCGGATGTGGTCCGGCGGCTGGATCAGGAGCATGCGGATCGCAGCGATTTCCGCGCGATCGGCCGCGTCATTTCGCCGTGGGGCCGCCGCATCGGCGACCTGCGGTTCGAGACGGAAGGGGCCTGGAAAAGGGGCGTGACAACCGTCGATTTGCTCGCGAAGGAACTGCGACTCGCGCTTCAATACCCGGAAGGGGCGCAGGTCTGAGGATTTGGTGATTGGGTGATCCGGTGATTTGGTGATCGGGCTTGCGGTACCCGCCCGCGCTTCAATAGCAACCCGCGGTAGCGGGTGCGATGCGAGATCACCAAATCACCGGACTACAAAATCACCAAATAAAAAGGGGCACCACTTTCGTGATGCCCCGGCGGTTGTGCGGGCGACCCGGCTCCCCAGCAACTCACGGCTCCCTGCCGTAAATATTCAGGCCGCCTGCGTCATCTTATTGAGCAAGGGGCGTACCGCTGTATTTCCAAGCATTTCTGCGCAAACGTCACGCATTCCATCTGCGGAAATGGTTGGTGCGCTTACAATTCTGTCTCGCGCTAACGATTTGGGTTGTGGCGCTCGGCGTCCGGGGTCTGACCCCACTGTCCGCAGCCGCGCACCAGGGTCAGACCCCGGTTGCTGAAGTTCACACGCTGCGTGGGCGCGTCGTGGACGGACGCACTGGCGCGCCGCTCGAGAAGGTCCTGGTCCTCGTCGAGGACGCCGGCAAGTCGGTGCTGACCGCCACTGACGGGGGTTTCGAGATCGCTGGCGTCCCCGCCGGTCCGCACCACCTCTATGTGTCGGTGGTGGGCTACGCGCTGGAGCGGCGGGAGATCACACTAGCCGCGGGCATGTCGCCGCTGATCATCCCCCTCGGCGAGGGCACCGCCACTTACAGCGAGACGGTGACGGTGACGGCGGGCGCCTTCCGCGAGCCGGTGGACCCCATCCCTTCGGCTCAAATCCTCGGGAGCGCGGAGCTCCAGAACCTGCGCGGCGTGCTTGCCGACGACCCCCTGCGGGCCGTCCAGGTGCTGCCCGGGGTCGCGACGGGGGACGACCTTCGGAGCGAGTTCACGGTCCGTGGCAGCGATTTCCGGCACATCACCTTCACAGTCGACGGGTTTGCGACGCCGTACCTCCTGCACACTGTTCGCGGCGTCGAAGACCGGGGCCCAACGGGCTCGGTCGCGATGATCAACAGCGATGTCCTCGAAGACGTCACGCTCCTGAACGGCGGCTATCCCCAGCGCTACGGCGGGCACACCGGCGCGGAGGTGGATTTCCGGCTGCGCGACGGCTCCCGCGATCGACGCCGGGCGCACGCGTCCGTCAGCGGCACCGCTGCGTCGGCTGTCGCGGAAGGGCCGATCGGATCGGCGCACAAGGGCTCCTGGCTGATCTCCGGACGGCAGTCGTACCTCGATCTGGTCGTCCATCGACTGAGCGACGATGCGTTCAGTTTCGGGTTCAGCGATGCGCAGGCAAAAGTGGCGTACGACCTGGTGCCGGGGCAGCGCGTCGACCTCACGGTGCTCGCAGGGCGCTCGCGGTTTCAGAACGCGGCGGAGGCGACCGATATCGACAACATTTTCGTCGGACGGAACGCGTCGGCGGTTGCGGTGGGCGGGTGGCGTTTCACCAACTCGCGCGTGCTCCTCGCCGAACGCGTACTCGTCGCCGAGAACCATTTCCGCAACGAGAATGCCGACCGCGTCGAACTCGATCGCGGTAAGGACCGCCAGCTCGCCTGGCGATCGGATGCGGCGTGGTCGCTTCATCCGCGGGTGCAGATCGAGGGCGGAGGCGACCTCGAGCGCCGCGACGACAGCCGACTTCGGAAACGCCGCTCGGCGGTCCGCGAGTCGCTCGTCACGCTGGACGACTATTCGGCGGATGCCACGCACGCCGGCGTCTACACGGCCGCGCGATGGACGCCCGTTGCCGCCGTCACGCTCTCGCCGGGCGTGCGCGCGGATCGATGGACGCTCACCCGTGCCGACACGGCGTCCCCATGGATGCAGGCAGAATGGCGCGTGACGCCCGAGACCCGCCTTCGCGCATCCACCGGCATCTACCATCAGTTTCCAGACTTCGATCAGGTGCTTGGCGTCTCAGGTGCGCAACTGCAGCCTGAGCGCGCGAAGCAGTACGACGTGGGCGTCGATCGGCGGATCGGGCGCGCCTGGCGGGTGACGGCAACCGGGTACGATCGCGAGGAATTCGACGTGATTCGCCGCCCGGGCAGCGAAACGCGCGTGGAGGCGTCGCGCGTCGTGCGCGGCTCACGCACGGCGATCTACGCGAATCGTCTCGACGGCTACGCGCGCGGCCTCGAGCTCCTCGTTCAGCGCAGCAGCGCACACGGCATCTCCGGCTGGCTGTCTTACGCGTTCTCTCACAACCGATACCGGGATCGCGTCAACGGCGAAACGTTCTGGGGAGACTTCGACCAGCGGCATACGCTGAACGCGTACGCGCTGTATCGATGGTCGGAACGTGCGAGCTTCGTCGCGAAACTCCGCGTAGGGAGCAATATCCCAATCCCCGGCTATCTCGGCGAGCAGGGAGACGAGTTCTTCGTCACCGACGTGCGCAACACCGCGCGCCTGCCGGTCTACTCGCGCCTGGATTTCCGCGCCAACCGCACGTTCAACTGGTCGCGCCGGAGGCTGACGCTGTTTGGCGAAGTCATCAACGTGCTGAATCGCGAAAACGTCCGCTTCACTCCGCCGGGGATCAACGTCGTCACGCGCCAGGCGTCGCGCCCGTTCGATTCGATGCTGCCGATCATTCCGTCCGCCGGGGTGTTGATTGAGTTCTGAAATCGAAGGTCCGAGTTCCGAGGTCCGAGGCGCGGCGGCCAGTCGCCGCTAGCCAACTGGTAACTGGTAACTGGTAACTAATAACCGGCAACTGGCGCCCGGAACTCCTTCCATGCACATCGACATCAACTGCGACATGGGGGAGTCGTTCGGCCCGTGGATGATGGGGGCGGACGAGCAGGTCATGCCGAACATCACATCGGCGAACATCGCCTGCGGCGCGCACGCCGGCGATCCGTCGGTGATGCGGCGGACGATCAGGCTCGCTCGCGCCGCCGGGGTCGCAATCGGAGCGCACCCGGGCTTTCCCGACCTTCAGGGATTCGGACGACGCGAGATCAACATCGCTGTGTCGGAGGTCGAGGATTCGGTGCTGGCGCAGATTGGCGCGCTCGCCGCCATTGCACGCAGCGAAGGGACGAGCCTCCAGCACGTGAAGGCACACGGGGCGCTCTACAACATGGCGGCGCGGAGCCGCCCGCTCGCCGATGCCATCGCGCGGGCCATCAAGGGATTCGATGCATCGCTCGTGATGTTCGGGCTGCCGAATTCGCCGATGATCGAAGCCGCGCGTGATGCAGGGCTGCGCGTCGCCGCGGAAGGATTCGCTGATCGGGCGTATCAGCCCGATGGATCGCTGACGCCGCGCACGCAGCCCGGCGCCGTGATCGACGATCCGGAAACGGTCGTCGAGCGTGCGCAGCGGATGGTGCAGGGTGGCGTCGTCCTGACGGCTGATGGACGCGAGGTCGCGCTGAAGATCGACACGATCTGTGTGCACGGCGACACAGCGGGCGCCGCGGAGCTCACGCGGCGGCTGCGCGCCGCGCTGACCGGAGCGGGAGCAATCGTTCAGCCCATCGGCACGTGGCGATGACGTGGTGGCGGGCGGCGGACGCCGACGCCCGGCGTGCGTTGATCGCGGGCACGCTCGGCTGGGCGCTCGACGCGTTCGATGTCATGTTGTTTGCGCTCGTGCTGCCGGCCGTGATTGCCGATCTCGGATTGACGACAGCGCAAGGCGGACTCCTCGGCTCCGTCACGCTCGTGGCCGCGGCTGCAGGGGGCGTCGGATTCGGATGGATTGCCGATCGTTTCGGGCGCACGCGCGCGATGATGCTGAGCGTCGCGCTCTATTCGGTGTTCACGGCGGCCTGCGGCCTCGCTGGATCGTTCGTCGTGTTCGCGTTGTGTCGCATCCTCCTCGGCATCGGCATGGGAGGCGAGTGGGCCAGCGGCGCGGCACTGGTGAGCGAGTCGTGGCCCGCCGAGCACCGCGGCAAGGCGCTTGGCTTGATGCAGAGCGGATGGGCGGTCGGCTACGCGATGGCCGCGCTCGTCAGCGGCCTCGTGCAGCCGCGGTTCGGCTGGCGCGCCGTGTTTTTCGCCGGCATCCTCCCCGCATTCTTCACTCTCTGGATTCAGCGACGCGTCAGGGAGCCTGAAATCTGGCGGACGCGCGGCGCCGTCGCCTGGACGAGCGGCCGGCTGGCGTCGCTTTTTGGCAGCGACATCGCGCCGCTGACCGTGATCCTCACGCTGATGAACGCGTGCACGCTGTTTGCGTGGTGGGGCTTCAACCTGTGGCTCCCGAGCTATCTGAAATCACCCCGCGACCAAGGAGGTATCG
The DNA here is from genome assembly GCA_003222675.1 of Acidobacteriota bacterium. Lineage (GTDB taxonomy): Bacteria > Acidobacteriota > Vicinamibacteria > Vicinamibacterales > 2-12-FULL-66-21 > QHWT01. The sequence continues at coordinate 150,534 of QHWT01000049.1, forward strand.
GACTGGGCGGCGCCGCCGCGTCGGCGTTCGTCGTGATCATGCAGGTTGGCATGTGGTTCGGCTACGTCACGTTCGGTTTTGTTTCCGATCGCGTCGGCCGCAAGCGCACCTACGTCACGTACCTGCTCGCCGCCGCGACGCTGCTCGCACTTTACGTCACGGTTCGCGTGCCCACGGTGCTCTTGATACTCGGACCGTTCGTCGCGTTCGCCGCGACTGGATACTTCAGCGGCTTCGGTGCAGTCACGGCGGAGGTCTACCCGACGTCGATTCGCGCCACTGCCCAGGGGTTCACTTACAACACCGGTCGCCTCGTCAGCGCGTTCGCGCCATATACCGTCGGCACGCTCGCGCAAGCCCACGGTTTCGGCACCGCACTCCTGGTGTGTTCGGCTGCATTTGTGCTCGCGGCGCTGTTCTGGATATGGATACCGGAGACGAGAGGACGCGCACTTGCGTGATGGTTAGAATATGTGGCCACATGCGGCGGACTCTTGCCTTGTTCATCGCCATCGTCGCAGCCGCCGCGTGCTCCGGCTGCCTCGTGCTTTCGTTGGAACCGGCATACGACGACGAGTCGCTGGGATGGGATCCGGATCTGATCGGCGCGTGGCACGATGTCGACGACAACGCGTCCGTGAAGATCGAGGCGGCGGAGTGGCGCTCCTACCGATTGCACTACGAGCATCCCAGCGAAAAGGGAGACGTCACGGGCTTCCTGACGATCGTCGGCGACGATCACTATCTCGATCTGATGCCTCCGCGTGGTGAAGATCGTGGCTCGTTCCTGCTTCCGGCGCACGCACTCCTGCGCGTCGATCTTGCCGGCGACGGGCTCGTGCTCACGCCGCTGTCGTACGACTGGTTCGCCGATCGCCTGCGCTCCGGACGTTTGTTGGGCGGTGCGCTGTCGGCGGTGTTCGATCAAAAGCAGAACGCGCTCATCGTGTCGCCAACGTCACGGCTTCGAGCGTGGCTGCGCACGCAGCCGAAGGAGAGCATGGCGTGGGGCGCGCCGGCCACGTTCGTACGGGTCAAATGACGGTCGAGGGTTGCCGGTTGCCGGTTGCCGGTTGAGGGCTGACGGTTGACGAAGGATGAAGGGCGGTTACGACTTCGTGATGTGGGTGACGACTCCGAGGACGTAGTGCAACTCGACGCGATCGCCCGCCTCCAGGTCGCGTGGCACGGATTCCTGCCCGACGCGCGCGAGCCTCACGTGGCTCTGGGAATCATCAGGATCGTGGTAATAGACGTCCAACGACAATTGGCCGTGAATACTGACCGGTTGGATCTTCGTCACCACGGCCGTCTTCGATCCCCTGAGCATGACGGCAGTATACCGGGGTGCGAGAATCGATAACCGTCCTGCGTCCACCGACAAACCGTCATCCGACCACCGACAGCCGTCCTCCTCTACATTCTGTCTGCGGATTGTGATCGAGGTCCACGCGCAGCCGTTCGGTCGGACGCCATTCGAGTGACATCGTCGAATAGACGATGTTCGCCGAGGACCACTCGTCATCGGGCGCATACTGCGAGAAGCTGGTGAGCCGTGCCGCCTGTGGCCATGGGTTCCGACAAGTGCCCGTCGACCTCGACGGTCGCTTCGATGCGCGGGATCTCGGCGCGGACATTGCGCTCCGCACCGGAGTACGCCGGCCCGGTCGCGGCTGCGCCGAGCGCGAGCATCAGAAACGGAAATGTCATGGGGATGTCACGCTGGCACGCTCGGAGCGGTAACTGCGCGGCACTTGCGACGAATTGAGATAAACTTGAGCGGTTCCCCGCCTGCTTCAGGAGTTCCTTCAATGTTCTTCACGAGTTCAAGGGACGGCCGCGCCGTGCCCGTGTTGATTGTTGCGCTCGCGGCGGTCTCGCTTTACGCCGCGCCGGTTTACGCGCAAGCGCCGGCGACCCCGCCGCCTGCCGCGGCGAAGCTCGAGGCGGAGCTGCCGTCAGCGCGTTCGCTCATCGACCGGCACGTCAAGGCGATTGGCGGCCGGGACGCGGTGCTGTCGCACACCTCGCAGCACGCGACGGGGACCTTCTCCGTGCCGGCCCAGGGCCTCGTCGGCACCGTCGAGATCTTTGGAGCGGCCAATCCGAACCGCGCCGCTTTGAAAGTCAACGTGCCCGGACTCGGCGAGATCGCCAGCGGCTTCGACGGAGCGCACGGCTGGTCGCTCTCGCCGCTGCTCGGTCCGATGCTCCAGGTGGGGAAGGAACTGGAACAAGCAAAGTTCGATGCGGACTTCTACGGGGACCTGCGCGATTCCAAACGGTATCGAAGCATGAAGACCGTCGAGAAGACCACGTTCGACAACAGGGCTTGCTACAAGGTGAGCATGGTCCGAGAGGACGGCTCGGAAGACCTTGACTTCTACGACGTCGCCACGGGACTCCGCGCCGGAAGCATGAACACGCGCGAGACGCCGATGGGATCGGTGAAGACGACGAGCATCGAAGGGGATTACAAGAAGTTCGGCAACCTGCTCCTCGCGACGAGCGTGGTGCAGCAGATCATGGGCATCGAACAGAAGATTACGCTCGCGACGGTCGACTTCGATACGGTGCAGCCGTCCGCTTTCGACCTGCCTGATCAGATTAAGGCCCTGATCAGGTGAAGGGATCCCTCGCGGCGCTCCTCGTCATCGCCGGGCTGTCGATCGTCGGATCAGCGCAGGCACCTGACGCCGCCGCGACGTTTGACAAAGTCTGGACGATCGTCCGCGACACGCACTTCGATCCGTCATTCGATCGCGCGACCTGGGATCGCGCGCGCGAGGAACTGCGTCCTAAGGCGGTTGCGGCTAAGACGCCGGGCGAACTCCGCAGCGTGCTGCGTGATCTGCTCGGCCGCCTCGGTCTGTCGCATTTTGCCGTCATCCCTGCATCGCCGGATACGCCGGGCGAACTTGGCGACCTCAGCGGACAACCAGGCTTCGAGGTCAGGCTGATCGAAAAGCAACTTGTCGTTACTGCTGTTGACCCCGAGAGCGCGGCGGCCGCAGCGGGCGTACGGCCGGGATGGATTGTGGACACCGTCGCCGGCGTTCCGATGGCCCGTACGCTTGCACCCATTGCAGACGGAGCGCCCGAGCGGATTGCACAGCTCGAGGCGTGGCGTCTTTCGCTCGCGCAACTCCGCGGACCGTCGGGCTCAAAGCTGGAGGTCACATTCATCGACGGCGGCGGCACGCACGTTGCGAAGTCAATTCGTCGCACGGCGGAAGCGGGTGATCCAGTCCATGTGGGCAGTCTCCCGACGATGTATGTGCGGGTGCGCTCGTCGCTGAAGGAAACGCCCGGCGGCGGCAAGGCCGGTGTCATCGCGTTCAACGTGTGGATGGCGGCGGTCGACGCCAGGTTCCAACAGGCGATCGATCGCTTCCGCACGGCCGACGGCATCGTGATTGATTTACGTGGGAATCCCGGTGGCCTCGCCGCAATGATCATGGGAATCTCCGGGCACTTCCTGTCGGAGCGCCTCACCCTCGGTGTGATGAAGACGAGAGATTCCGAGCTCCGCTTCGTCGCCAACCCGCGGCTTGTCAATGCCGCGGGAGAACGCGTCGAGCCGTTCCGCGGGCCGGTCGCGATTCTCGTCGACGGCTTGTCGGCGAGCGCGTCGGAGTGTTTTACCGGTGGCCTGCAGTCGCTGGGACGCGCCCGCGTGTTCGGACAGCCGTCAATGGGACAGGCGCTACCGGCCCTGTTCGACACGCTGCCGAACGGCGATGTGCTCATTCACGCATGGGGTGATTTCGTCACGGGAACCGGCGTGCGGCTGGAAGGTCGCGGCGTCATGCCGGACGAAATCGTGCCGGCGATGCGCGCGGATCTGCTCGCCGGGCGCGATCGGCCGCTGGAATCCGCGCTCGCGTGGATCGGCCGGGGCATGTAAAGAAAACCCGAAAGCGGCAGACTTACGGGTCAATTGTTGCGCTTGGGACGAGGCGTCTGTTAAACTTGGGTCACCTGCAAAACGCGGTCTTTTCCCAGCCCATCATCAGGACAATTCGGGGGAGTGAATGGAGCAGCGCCGGCTGCGTCTCGGTGACATTCTGGACGACTACTGTCCGCGCGAACGCCGTGTGACCAATCACGCCGTGGTCGCGATGATCGATGAGGACGTCAAGCAGACGCGGTGCACCACCTGCGACGCCGAACACGTGTACAAAGGCGGCAAGGCGCCGCGTCGCCGTAAGGGAGAACCAACCGCGCCGACTGTTTCGGGACCCACCATGAGCGCACACGAAGAGCACAACAACGGCCTCGACACAGACATCGTCGATGAACCGATCGCCGCTGGCGCGATCATCGATCCGCCTGCGATCATCGCCGCGCCGGAGCCCGAACCCGAGCAGCCGATCGCGACGGACGAAGGTCCCGTGCATCGTCCGCTGATTCGCGCGACGCTGCCCCGGCCCGAAGGCATCAAGACGGAGCGCCCCGCTCCGGACTTCACGGTCCGCCAGAACAACGGCCGCGGCAACGGCAATTTCCGCGGGCGCGGCACGCACGCACAGGGCAACAGCGGACGTCCTGGCGGCGGCGGGCGATTCAGCCGCGGACCGCAGCAGGGTCAGGGTCGTGGCCAGGGCCGCGGCGCCAACCAGGGTTTCGGACGCGCCGCGGGCGGCGGACAGCGTCACGGCGGCGGACCGAAGAAGCGATCACGGTAATCGACAATCACGGTAATCGACAATCCCTGATCCCTGATCCGGGATCCCTTATCGTCAATCCTCAATCTCGAATCCCGAATCGACCATCGGGATCGTCGAAGCACGTATATCCTCTCGCCGCGCGCTCCGATTCAGAATCGACGTGTGGGATTTGATTCAGGATTGACGATGAAGGATTGGGGATCAACGATAAGGGACTCAGGATCAGGGATGAGGGATTAACGATTGCCGTCGCTCTCCAACAAAACTGGTCTCATCGTCGGAGTCGCGAACAAACGATCCATCGCCTGGGCGATCGCGCAGGCGGCCTCAACAGCCGGCGCGCGCGTCGCGCTGACTTACCAGGGTGAACGGCTCGAAGAGAACGTGCGTGAGCTGGCCGGTGATCTGACGGATCCGCTCGTGCTCCCCTGCGACGTCACGGAAGACGCGCAGATCGCGCGGGTGTTCGACGAAGTGGAGCGATCGTTCGGCGGTCTCGATTTCGTCGTGCATGGTGCCGCATTCGCGGCGCGCGAAGACCTCAGCAATCCATTCGTCCAGACGTCGAGAGACGGGTTCAGGCTGGCGCTCGACGTCAGCGCCTACTCGCTCATCGCGCTCTCGCGGGGCGCGCTGCCGCTGATGGAAAAGCGCGGCGGCGGATCGATTCTGACGCTGACGTATCTCGGCAGCGAGCGCGTCTTCCAGAACTACAACGTGATGGGCGTTGCGAAGGCGGCACTCGAGTCGACCGTCCGCTATCTCGCCGCCGACCTCGGGCCGAAGAACATTCGCGTCAACGCGATCTCCGCGGGGCCGATCAAGACGCTCGCCGCGTCGGGCATCTCGGGCTTCTCGAGCATCCTCCAGCACTATCGCGATCGCGCGCCACTCCGACGTACGGTCGACACATCTGAAGTCGCCGACGCCGCAGTGTTCCTCTTAAGCGACGCGGGCCGCGCCGTCACCGCCGAAGTGCTGATGGTCGATGGCGGCTATCACGCGACCGGGATGTGAACTTCCGCCTAAAGGCGGAAGAGGGTACTCTCTCGATCATGAAGGCAGCCGCGGCTCTCTTCCTGTTGATCACGTGCAGCGTCCCCCTCATCTCCGCCTGCGCGAGCAGCGCCGCCGTCAGCCGCACGATCGACGATGCGACCATTACGACGCGCGTGAAAACCGCCCTGCTGAACGACACGGTCCTCGACGCCACAAAGATCGACGTGGACACCTCCGCTGGCGTCGTCACGCTCAAAGGCGTTGTGAAGTCCAAAGAAGAAGAGATGAAGGCTATCGAGCTCACGCGCCACGTCTCCGGCGTTCGCGATGTGAAATCGGCGCTGCAAATTCAGTCAGGAGTCAGGAGTCAGGACGCCTCAGTGCGAATCCTCTCTGGCGCCACGCCGAGCGAACGGAGAATTTCCGGGACTTCGGTAATCATGGAGGGCGGGCCGCAGAGGAAGCAAAGCGTTTCGTTATCGACCAGCGGCGCCAGCAGCTCGGTGCCCGCGCGCCCGCGCGAGTGACGCCAGCGATCCGCAATTCCCGTCAACGTCAGCGCAAGACCGATGGTTCCCTCGCGCGCGAGCGCGCGTAGTTCGGGCAGATACGCGAACTCGACGGGGGTGCGGGCCGAATAGAGGAGCGTCTTCACGCCCGGCACGTTCGCATCAATCGCGTGACGCAGCATCGACCTGAGCGGCGCGATCCCCGTTCCTCCGGCAATGAAAAGAAACCGCCGCTCGATCGGTGCGTCGGGAAAGACGAACGCGCCGATGGGGCCGTGAACGAGCACCGTCGATCCGCGGTGCAGCTCGTCGACGTGCGCGCCGAAGCGACTGGATTGATCGGTCTTGACGAGGAACTCGAGCCATCCCTGCCGGGACGTCTCTTCAGGTGACGAAGCAATCGAGTACGGCGTCTGCTCGCGCTCGGCACCAACACGTAACCAGGCCGCCTGCCCGGCACGATATGTAAAGGAATGGCTGCCGACCGCGAGACGCAACACGCGCGACGTCGGCGTGGCGCGTCGGTTCGACGCTACCTTCAGCGGGAACACGACAGGATCTTACAGGCTTCGGGCTTCGGCCTTCGGGTCGGACAAGAGACGTCGGGCCTGGGTTTTCCTGAAGCCTGACACCTGAGGCCTGAAGCCTGACGCCTGAAGCCTGAAGCCTGTTACAGGATTCCAGCAGCAGCTCTTTGAATATCGATCTCCGTGAGATCCGGATACGCGGCGGGAGCGGCGGGCGTGCCGCCGCGGCCCACCTTGTCGCGACCCGTGAGGCGCTTGCGGTTGGACTTGTCCTGATACATGCGGCTGTCGGCCGTCGCGAGGAGCGCCTCGTACGACTCGCCGTCCTGCGGGAACACCGCGGCGCCGATGCTGATCCCGAGCTGCAGGCGCTTGCCGGGGCGTGCCTCGAAATACACCTCGTCGATGCTCTGCTGCAATTCCTGGCGCTTGTGTTCCGCTTCGTCCGCGCTGCAGCCGGAGAGGACGATGATGAACTCGTCGCCCGCGTAGCGGACGCAGATATCGTAGGGCCGGATCGCGGCGCGCAGGACGCGCGCGACTTCGCACAGCGCGCGGTCGCCGACGTGATGGCCGTGGTTGTCGTTGATTTCCTTGAAGCTGTCGAGGTCCATGACCATCAGCGACACCTCGGACTTGAGGCGCTCGGCGCGCGCCAGCTCGCGCGTCAGGTGCATGAACAGGAAGCGGGTGTTCGGCAGTCCCGTCAGCGGATCCGTCAACGAGTCTTCCTGCGTCTGCTCGAACAGCATCGAGTTGTTGATGACAGCCGCGGCCTGCTCCGACACGCGATCGAGGAGTCGGCGGTGATCGTCGCGGTAGAACGCCGCATCCGTGTGATACACCGAGAGCGTCCCGATGAAGCGATCCGCGAACATCAGCGGACACACCAGCGCGGACTGCAACGTCGTCGAGAGCTCCGTCAGCCCCGCCGCTTCGAGATCGGCGCTGGGACGCGCATTCACGAGCGGCCGGCGGTTGCGCGCGACCCACCCCGTGAGCCCCTCGCCGCTGTGGACGGCGACCTGCTGGATGACGTCCGCATCCGTGCCCGTTGCAAACCGGCAGCGCAGCGTTTCCGTTTCTTCATCGTAGAGGAACAGCGCGGCGCACGAGAACGGCACGAGGTTGCTCAATTTCGCGGAGATGAGCGCCATCGTATCGGAGACGCCAAGGCTGGTGCCCATCGCTTGCGCGATCTCGTACAACGCGTAGATCTCGCGGTGCGCGAGCGCGATGTCCTCGAAGACGTTCTTCTTCGTCGGCTCGGGCTGGAGACCCGTCGCGGGACGCCCGGTCTGCGGCGTGTCTTCCGCGGCCGGACGCCGCACCGCCTGCTCGAGCCTGACGGCTTCCTCCTGCATGCCCGGAATCAGCTCGATGAACTTCGCGACGACCGCCGGGTCGAGGCCTTTACCGGCTTCCTGCTGCAGCAGTCCGATCGCCGCATCAAAGCTCATCGCCTTGTGATATGGGCGCTCCGCCATCAGCGCGTCGAAGTAATCGACGACCGACAGAATGCGCGCGCCGAGCGGAATATCTTCCCCTTTGAGCCCCGCGGGATACCCCTTGCCGTCCCATCGTTCGTGATGGCTGAGGATCAGCGGCGCGACGGGGTAGGGGAATGGCACCGAGCTGACGATATCGGCGCCGACCTTGGGGTGCGCGCGGATCTTCTGGAACTCCTCGGGCGTGAGCGGGCCCGGCTTCGACAGAATGTGTTCGGGCACGGCGAGCTTGCCGATGTCGTGCAGCAGCGCAGCGGTCTTCACGCCCTGGATGTCGTTCTCGTTCATCCCGAGCGCGCGCGCCACGGCGGCCGCATACAACTGCACGCGGCGGATGTGCGACTGCGATGTCTGATCCTTCGCGTCGATCGCGAGCGCGAGCGCCTCGATTGTCGCAAGGTGCAGGTCCGCCATCTCCCGAACGTGACGCTGCTCGTCCTCGATGCGACCAAGGTAGACCTTGTAGGTGCGATACGTCAGATACAGCGGCGCGGCGGCCAGCGGCGCGAGCCAGTGCCCAGAGATGCCAACGATCCAGGTCGCGGCCGCGGCGGCGCCGGCGCCGACGAAATAGCTCGGCGCGCTCCAGAGGAAGTTCTCGTTCCAGACCTTGATGATCGCCTGGCGCGTCGACAGCGCAATTGCGGTGGCGATCGTCAGCGTGTTGATCAGGAAGTAGGTCGTGGCTGCGCCGACGAGCGGTTTCGCGAGCGTCGACACGTCCATTACGCCGGGCACGCCGCCGAGCCAGACGTACACGGCGCCGGCGGCCTGCACCGTCACCACGAGGCACGCCATGCTGAAAAGCGTCCGGTAGGTAGGGTTCCGTTCCTTGATGCGGAACGTGCACTGGCTGAACGCACTCACCGCCGCGACCAGCATCGTCTCCGGCGCTCCGAGAAGGAGCAGCGAGGCGAAGTCGACCGCGTACGACACCGACATTGTCGACGACCGCCGCGCGAGCGGCAGGTTCACCTTGAAGACCGAGGTGATCGACGACAACAGGAGCAGCAGGAAGAACAGCTCCGGGCGTCCGGTGAAATGCGTGGGGAAGAACGCGACGAGCAGCGCTGCGCCCACGCCGATGACCGCGGCGACGAAGAGTCTCGCGGTTAACGGCAGGTTCTTCATCAGGCGCCCCAGACGGCCTTGTGACGGATTCTCACAGCGCTACCTCCGATCGGTCGGCGCTGCAACATGAGTGCGCCGTCGGGTTGTCGTTCCCCAGACGATGTTGTCGAAGTCGGCGAGCCCGTTCGATCCCCACACGACGTTCTCGGTGTCGGCATCGACCGAGGTTCCCCAGACGGTGTTGTCGCGGCTGCTCGCTGCGCTCCAGACGGTGTTATCGGCGGCAAGGCTCGTTCCCCACACGATGTTCGCGCAGTCGGCGCCACCGCAGTCCGTGCCCCACACGATGTTCTCGACATCCTTGGTTGCGCCCCAGACGATGTCGTTGCCGTCAACGCTGGTGCCCCAGGCGATGTCTGCCGCATCGAGTACCGTCGCGCCGTCGACGGGCAACCGTGCCGCCTTCCCCCAGACGTAGCTGTCGCATTTCGCGGCGGAGCATTCCGCGCCCCACGCGACGTTCCTGCCGTCCGGCGTGCGAGGGCTGCCCCACGCCACGTCGGTGCGCCACGCATTGGCCGCCGGCAGCAGCTGTCCCTGCGAAAGACGATGATTGCCCCAGACGATCGCGCCGGCCCACGGCGAGGGATCCGCCTGGCGCGACCTCGAAAGGCCGCGGCCTGCCGCGAACGAACGCGACAACTCGACCGCGCCGCGCGCGTTCAGGAAGCCGGCTCCCTGCGCGAGCGGCCTGACGTGCTTGTTCTCCGCCGTGTACTGGAGGATCGCCTTGACGAGATTCGGCGTCAGCTCGGGATTCGCCTGCAGCATCAGCGCAATCGTGCCGCTGACAACCGGTGAGGCCATGCTGGTGCCGCTCAACGCGAGATAGGGTTCGGTCGCCGTCGCAATCGTGCCCCACAGCCGCGCACCGGGTTTGGTGAGATAGAGCGTGCTCGCCGCATCCGCCAGCGATTCGGTGCCGACGCCCGGTGCGACGAGATCCGGCTTCGCGCTGAAGTCGATCGCGCTCGGACCACGCGAGCTGAATCCTGCCACGATGTCGTCGCGGCGATCGCTGGTACCCATGTGTCTCGAGGCACCCACGGTGACGACCCACGGCGCGTTGCGTTCCTTCCGAGATTGCCTGCCGCGGTGACAACGACGATGCCCGCTTCCACCGCGCGCTTGGCCGCGAGCGTCAGCGGATCGGTCATGTACGACTCGTAGACGCCTGCACTTACCGACAGGTTGATGATGCGGATCCGCAAAGCGTCCCGGTTCGCAACCGCGTAATCGATCGCTGCGATGACGTTGCTGATGTAGCCCTGCCCGTTGGCGTCGAGCACCTTCTCGACGAGAAGCGACGCGCCCGGAGCGATGCCGCGGCGGCGCCCTTCGGAATCGAACCCGCTACCCGCGAGGATCCCGGCCACGTGCGTGCCGTGGCCGTAGTCGTCGTAGGCGCCCGACTGGAAATTGACGAAATCCACGAAGCGCACGACACGATTCGAGCCGAGATCGTCGTGCCACGACGTGACGCCGGAGTCAATCACCGCGATGCCGACGCCGGTGCCGTCGTATCCGAGATTTTCGCGGACCCAGGTCGCGCCGATCGTGGCGCTGGTCCGTTCGAGTGTGCCGTGCACGCCGCGATCGAGGCTGATGCCGGCAATACCCGGGAGCGACGCGAGCGCGTCGAGCGCCGTGTCGGGAATCTCGGCAACCTGGCCGCCGACCAGCGAGAGGGGGCGCCCGAGCGTGCCGCGCAGGCTCTCGACGATGGCGTCCGCGCTGACGCCTGGCGCGAGGCGGACGATCACGCGCGAGCGGCCGCGCGGCGCGTGGGCGCGATCGCGGAGCTCGGAATCGAGCTTCGCATCGCCCAGGTGCGACGCGGCAACCGCGTGCGAACTCGCGGCTGCGAGGAGCGCGGCGGCGAGCAGAAGTCGTCTGAGCATTTTCGCAGGGTGAGAGACAGAACCGGACGGCCGCAGGCTTGCAATCCGCTTGCCTGTCAAGCAGATAGGCCCCTCCCCAAGTAACCCCTTATTTGACGTTCGTTACCTCGCGATTTGTCTGACGGTTTTGCGCCGTTCGGACAGTACTTGGGCCATGCCTGTTCCGTTTCGACACAGCCGCATTCAATATTGACAATAAGCGGCAATACGCCGCAATGCTCCATGTTCAGCAACGGAGCAGGACTTAGTCGCGCTTTTCCGGGATTTTTGAGGGATTTCCGCTAGCTGCCCGCGACGCGTGTCTTGTTCCGGGACGGCCGCGAATCCGCCTCCAGGCCGTACTCGACGATCTTGCGGTACAACGTGCCGCGGCTGATTTCGAGCACCGCCGCCGCCTGTTTCTTGTTCCAGTTCACGCTCTCGAGCACGCGGACGACGTGAGCGCGCTCCGCCTCGGCGAGCGACGGCATCCTCTCGCGGGCGGCCTCGACCGGCGTTTCCGTCGCGTGCAGGAACTCGACGTCGGCCGCACGGATGACGCGTCCCGGCGACGACAATGCCGCGCGCGACACCGTGCTTTCGAGCTCGCGGATGTTGCCCGGCCAGTGATATTGCATCAGCAGATCGGAGGCTTCCTTGGCGAAGCTCTTTCCGTCGAGCGCCAGACCGTTAGCTGCGCAGTACCGCGCGAGGAAGCGCTGGGCCAGCACGGGAATGTCGCTGGCGCGCTCGCGGAGCGACGGCAAACGAATCGCGAACGCGTTGACCCGGTAGTAGAGATCTTCGCGGAATCGGCTGTCGCGGACGAACTGATCCAGCGGCCGGTTCGTCGCGGAAATCAACCGGAAGTTCACTTCAATCGACGTGTTGCCGCCGAGGCGCTCGAACCGGCGATCCTCCAGCACGCGCAACAGCTTTGCCTGCGCCACGATCGACAGGTCGCCGATCTCGTCGAGGAACAGGGTGCCGTTGTTGGCGAGCTCGAGCCGTCCGGGTTTCCGATCATGCGCGCCGGTGAACGCGCCCTTCTCGTAACCAAAGATTTCCGACTCGAAGAGCGTATCCGGGAGCGCCGCGCAGTTGACCGCCTGGAACTTGTGCGTCCCGCGCCGGCTCAGTTCGTGGATCATCCGCGCGACGACTTCCTTGCCCGATCCCGTCGGTCCCAGGATGAGCACGGAGATGTCCGACTTTGCGGCCGTGCGGATCCACTCGAAGACGACGAGCATCTTCTCGTCGCGGCCGATCATCTCGCGGAATCGCTGCACCGCGGGAGACCGGTCCTCGTGGCTGACCGTCGCGCGGCGCTCGAGGAACTGATCCAGCAGATCGCGGACGACCTCGCTCTCGGGCTGCGTGAATCCGTACTTTGCGGCGCCTGGCCCCGAAGACTTCCGTGCGACGCCGAACGCGGCGAGCTCGCGCACGCAGTTCTCGACGTCGAGCCGCATGCGGCCAAACGTCGACATCAGCGCCTCCACGTCGAACGATTCCTCCGGACGTGCGCAGAGGAACCGCAGGATCGCCGCGCGCAGCGGCGACTGCACGAGCGCCTGGAACCGGGTTTCGGTCTCGGTTGGTTCAGCGCGCCGTGTCGCGACAGGAAGGTCGTTTAGGTTCGACATGCTTTTTTTTGCCTCGCGGGGCATTTCTCATGCCTCGCGGCTCGGCCTCTTGCTGCGCTCTGCCGCTCACCTTGCGGCGCATACCGTCTACCGCTAACGGCCTACCGCTTACGACTTCGTCTGCGGCGGCGCCGGCGCAGGCTTGGCCTGCGGCGATCCGTAATATGCCGTCTGGTACTGTTCGATCAGCTCTTTCATTCGGATCGCGTCGCGTTTGCGATGCCCGTGGCAGCGCACAGGGCTCGCGCCCCCGCTCGACTCGATCATCACGTTCGAGAAGAACAGGTTCGTGTCGATCAGCACCGACGCGACGTGCGCCATGTGGATCGACTGGTCACGCCGGCCGAACCACTCCGGCGTGTAATGCACGACGCTTGTGGGCGTCACCGCGACTTGCGTCGGAAACACGTGGTTTCCGCGGCTCCAGCGGCTCGCCCGAAATACATGTTCTCCGGGGACACGACGCCCTCGAAGTACGACCAGGTAGACGACGAGCGCGACCGAGGCACCCACGCCGGCGCCCACGATCCAAAGCACCAGCGAATTCGCGTCGCTCATCATCTCCGAGAGTGGCAGGGGGACAATACCTTCGCTCCGAGGGGTGCCTGATGTCAAGTGTGAGCTGAATATCGGCGGGAATTCGCGTGCGCTGCAATGGGTGAGGCGTTCCGGGCACGAGTCGCCAGTTACCGGTTGCCAGTCACCAGTTGCCAGTTGGCTGGCAGCGTCCATCCGTCTCCCCTCGTCTCCGTCGGCCTTGTCGTGCCGGCGACATCGTTTACCGTCCTCCGTCATCTGACAACCGGCCTCCGTCCTCCGTCTCTACCTTTCTGCTATGCTCGCCCGTATGCCGCATCGTGCGCCCGGATCACCCGGTCAGGGCCCCTCGCAGTACCTCAAAGGCAAGCAGATTCGTTACTACAGGCCGAAGGGCAGCGCCGAGGTGCGGCAATTGATCGATGGCGGGTTCCAGGCCTTCAACGCGGGGCGGCTTTCCGAGGCCTGCCACATCTTCAGCGACAAGATGCTCGCGCCCGACAAGGACACGACGATCGCGCTGACCGTCGCCGGTGCGCTCACACCGGCGGGGCTCGGCGGCTGCGTGATCGAGCTCATGGATCGCGGGCTGATCGACTTCATGATCAGCACCGGCGCGAACCTCTATCACGACCTGCATTACGCGCTGAACTTCACGCTCCACCGCGGCTCACCGTTCCTCGATGATGTGGAATTGTACGAGCAGGGCATCATCCGCATCTACGACGTGCTGTTTCCCGCGACGGTACTTCTCGAGACCGACGCGTACATCCGCGACTTCCTCGTCGGCGCGAAGCTCTCCGGGCCGATGTCGACCTCGGAGTTCCACTACCGTCTCGGCAAGGATTTGATCGCGCGGCGTCCCGACTCGGTCGAGCATTCCGTCGTCGCCAAGGCCGCGCAGTGTGGCGTGCCGATCTACACCTCGTCGCCGGGCGACAGCTCCATCGGAATGAATATCGCGTATCACGAGCTGATGAACGGCAGCACGTTCAAGATCGACCCGAACAGGGACGTCAACGAGGTCTGCGCGATCATTCTCGCGGGCACGCACAACGGCTGCGTCATTCTCGGCGGCGGATCGCCGAAGAACTTCTACCTGCAGGGGCAGCCGACGTTATGGGAGGTGTACGGGATCCCCAAGGGTGGCAATGACTTCTTCATCCAGATCACGACCGACCAGGCGGTCTGGGGCGGGCTGTCGGGCGCGACGCCCGCCGAAGCCGTCAGTTGGGGGAAGGTCAATCCGGGCGTGCTGCCCGACACCGTCGTCGCGTACTGCGATTCGACGATTGCATTCCCGTTGTTCTGCGAATACGCGGTCGGCTCGCCGAACGGGCGCCGCGCACGCCGTGAGCTGGTGCTGAAGCGCGACGCGCTCGTCGCCGACTTGCTGCGTCAGGCGAGGGCTGCGAAAGACACGAAGCACATGACTGACGAACCTGCTGAACTCGATCGACACCGGTAGCAGCCGCAAGCGGGCGCCGTCCGTCTTCGCGTGCTGGTAACCTACACGCTACGGCGGGACAGGACAGTCTTCGCGGCCCGCCGAGCCGAAGCTCGCGCGCTGCATAGGGTGAGCGGAGGAGCGGAGTCAAGGATTGGGCACACTCTCTTCGGAGCTCGGGCCGTTTGTGGAACGGAGCAACGGTCGGCCGCGCGTGTATGCCGACGCCAACATCCCGACGGGTGTCGTCGCATATATGCGAGCCACGCTCGGATGGGACGTGCTGTTCGTGCTCGAGCACGACGAGCTGCGCCGCGCGCGCGACATCGAGCACTATCGACTCGCGCGGCAGCTCGGTCGCACGCTGATCACGCTCGATCACGACTATCTCGACGATCGCGGCTTCCCTCCAGCCGAAGGCGCGGGGGTGATGGTCTTTTCAGCCCCCGACGAGCGATGGCTGCGCCGTCTGGTGAGAAAGATGGATCGACAGCTCTTTCGCGCCGAAGGGGCGCGTGCGCTTCCGCTCGAACGGCGCAAGGCGGAGTGGCACATCGGCGGTCTGGACGACAACGATGACGACGCTGGGGGTTGACCTCACGGGCGCGCCGCGCGCCGTGATCGTCGACGATGCGGGCGCGGTGACCGCGCGCGAGCAGGGCAGCAGTCGCGAAGACGTGATCAAGGCCGCCACGCGCGAGACGCGCGTGAAGGCTGTCGGCATCGCGATCCCGAACGACGCGGACCACAAGATCGGTATTGCCGGCGCACCGGTCACGCGCTGTTCTCCAGGGTCCGCAGCGGTTACCGCGGAAGTGTGGATCGGCATGGCTCAGGGCGCGAAGCACGCGATCGCGCTCAGCATCGGCGAGCAGGTCTATGCGGGACTTCTGCTCGAGGGTCGTGTCTGGACCGGCGCGCACAACCGCGCCGGCGCCGCCGCGTGGCTCGCGCTGAATCCGGTGGAGCGCCAGGATTATCGCAAGCTCGGAAGTCTCGCCGCGGAGGTCGGGTTCAGGGGGATTGCCCGCCGGCTGTCCTGGCGGGTTCAGGCCGGCGACGAATCCGCCGTCCTCGAACGCGCCGGCGATCTCGACGCGATCACCGCGGCCCACGTGTTCGACGGAGCGCGCAGTGGCGATGGTGTCGCGATCTCTGTCGTCCGCGACACTGCGAAGTACATCGGTATGGCGGTCGCCAACCTCACAGCAACCATCGATCCCGAGGTCATCGTCATCAGCGGCGAGATCGCCGAGGCGAAAGATCTCCTGCTCGAGCCCGTCCTGCAGGAGTGCGCACGACGACTGCCGACCGCGACGATGGACGCGCTGCGCGTCGGATTCTCGGCGCTTGGCAGCGATGCCGTCGCGATCGGCGCTGCACGCCTGGCCATGTCCGCATGATCCTGCTGTCGGGCGCCGACCTCGTGCTCCCCGATCGCGTGCTCGCGGAGGGCACGCTCGCTCTGGACGGCGATCGCATCGCCGATGTGATTCACGGTACTCGCTCCAACCCGGCGCCGGGCTCCAGCGCACCACAATCCGTACACTTCGATCTCTCCGGCCACTACATCGTTCCCGGCTTCATCGACGTGCACGTGCACGGCGTCGAAGGCACGGATACGCTCGACGGGACGGATGCGATCAGCACGATTGCCGGCCGGCTACCCAAGTACGGCGTGACGGCGTTCTGTCCGACATCGCTCGCCTGCACGCCCGGGGTGCTGCGGACGATGCTGGAGGCCGTGCGCGGCGCGCGCACGACGCGCGCCCCCGGCGGCGCGCGCGTGCTGCCCGCGCACCTGGAGAGCAACTTCATCAACCCCGAGTACAAAGGCGCACAGCCGCTCGAATGCCTGCGTCTTCCGCGGACCTCGGACCTCGGACCTCGGACCTCGGAGCTCGGACCCCGGCGCTCGGACCTCGCAACTCGGACCTCAAACGACGAATGGACCGGCGACGACATTCTCCGGGAGATCGCGGACGCGCGTCCCGACGTCGGCATCGTCACGATCGCGTCCGAGCTCGAGGGCGCGCTCGAGTTGATCGAGTCGCTGGTCGGTCACGGCCATCACGTGTCGCTCGGACATTCGGCCGCGTCATACGGGCAGGCGCTCGAGGGAATCCGGGCAGGCGCGCGACAGGCAACACACCTTTTCAACCGCATGCCTCCCGTCCCCCATCGCGCACCCGGACTCGCGGGGGCGGTCCTCGAATCCGACGACGTAATCGCGGAGCTGGTATGCGACGGCGTGCACGTGCATCCCGCGATGATGCGCGTGGCGGTCGCGGCGAAGCGTCCCGACCGAATCATGGCCATTACGGATGCAACCGCGGGTGCCGGCCTTCCGGCCGGATCGCGCACGCACATCGGCGGACGGCCCATTCGGATTGCCGACGCCGCCTACCTCGACGATGGGACCATCGCCGGCAGCGTGCTGACGATGGACCGCGCGTTCGGAAAGCTGACGGCCGAGGTGGGACTCAGCCTGAGCGACGCAGCGGTGGTGTGCTCGACGACCCCCGCGCGCGCGCTCGGCCTGCAGGGTTTCGGCGTGATTTCACAGGGGGCGATGGCCGACCTCGTCGTCCTCGACCGCGACTTCCGCGTCGTCCAGACGTGGATTGCGGGAACGCTCGCCTGGGGGGCACCGTCTACTCCGGTATGAAATCTGTCCTCTCGGCCGTGGTCTGCACTTTGGCCGCCACTTTTGCGAGCGCCTGCGTGGTGGTGGACTCGCAGGGGCACATCGTCCGCGAAGAAAAGCGGTTCACGGTTTCCGGCAGACCCGAGTTGCGGCTGACGACATTCGATGGCGCGATTGATATCCGGCCGGGCGACGGCCGCGACGTGGTCGTGGAGATCGAAAAGCGCGGGCCGACGAAGGAGACGGTCGAACGGCTGCAGGTCGAGGCGAAGCAGGAAGGCAACCGTATCGAGGTCGAAGTCAAGCGTCCTGCCGAGGGCGCCGTATTTTTCGGGATTGGCCATCACATGTCGCCCACCGCGAAGCTGATCGTCACGATGCCGAAGGAAGGCGATGTCGTGGCGCGGAGCGGCGACGGGTCGATCCGCATCGAGAGCGTCCGCGGCCACCTCGAGCTCCGCACGGCGGACGGCAGCATCCGCGCACGCGAGATCAGCGGAGACATACTGCTGGAAACGCACGACGGCTCAGTGGTGCTCGACGGCGTCGTCGGCGACATCGATCTCACGACCGGCGACGGCAGCGTCAGCGTGTCGGGGAAGCCCGGCGCGTTGAAGCTGAAGACCGGCGACGGGTCCATCACGCTTCGCGCGGAAGCCGGAACTGTGATGAAGGACGACTGGTCGGTGTCGACCGGAGACGGCGGCGTCACGCTGTTTCTGCCATCGGACTTTTCGGCCGACATCGACGCGCATACCGGCGACGGGACGATCCGGAGCGAGCTGGACGTGAACGCCGGCGGAGCCGGCGAGAGCGAGCGACGCACGCTGCGCGGGCGCCTCGGGTCCGGCGGCAAGATGCTGAAGATTCGAACCTCCGACGGCTCGATTCGCCTGAAGGTGAGCTGACGGATTTGGTGATTTGGAGATTTGTGATTTGGTGATTGGCCGTCAGCGAAGCGGGATCTGCTTGTAAGGCGTCGGGTCGTCCACGCCGGCTTCTCTGAACGCGTCGCGGCGCTCGCGGCATTTGCTGCAGCGGCCGCAGTGCAGTCCGCTCGCGGGCTGCATGCACGACAACGTCAGCTCCAGCGGTGCATCCAGCGCGACGCCCTTCCTGATCACGTCAGCCTTGTGCAGCTTCGCAAATGGCGCTTCGATGTGAATCGGATGCGCGAGCCCCAGTGAGAGCGCGCGGGCCATCGCTTCGAAGAACTCAGGTGTCGCGTCGGGAAACGGATTGCCGGCGAGCGGCCCCATCAGCACGCGCGAGATGCCGGCGCGCGCCATGAACACCGCCGCCTTGGACAGAAGGATCACGTTGCGGCCGTCGATGAACACGTCTTCGTCCGGCGTATCGAATGCGGGCGGCTCTCCCCGAACCGCCCAATGCGTCGGCCTGAACACGTCGCGCATGTCGAACTGCAAATGGGCGATGGGATCCACCTGCGATGCGATTGAGGGGTGCGAGAGAAAGCGCGACGCCATCGCGCGTTCTTCTTCCTCCCACGCGAAACCGACGCTCACGTAGAGAGGCTGGACCCGGGACCCCCGTGCCGCGTCCGCAATCAGCACTGCGCTGTCGAGTCCTCCGGAGAAGAGCACCGCGGTATACTTTTCCGACATGTATCTCGTGACGAAGCGGATCGAGTTCTGCTACGGGCATCGCCTGCTCGACTACGACGGCATCTGCAAGCACCCGCACGGCCACAACGCCTCCGTTGAAGTCGAGGTCCGCACGGACCGGCTCGACAACCGGAACATGGTGGCGGATTTCAGCGACATCAAACGCGTCATCAAAGGGTGGATCGATCGGGAGCTGGATCACAAGATGATCCTGCGGCGCGACGATCCACTCGTCGAGCCGCTGAAGACGCTCGGCGAGCCCATGTACTTGCTCGAGAGCAATCCGACCGTCGAGCGCCTCGCGAAGCTGATTTACGATAAGGGGCGCGAGCTCGGCGTCGATATCATCACCGTGAGGATCTGGGAGACGCCGACATCGTTTGCTTCATATTCCGCATAGCCGGTAGCCGGTAGCCAGTAACCCGTAGCCAGTAAGCAGGACACGCTCAGCCTTGCCGTCCATCGGTACCGCGACGTTCCACTCACGGATCCGCAGGTCGTGATGCACGCGCCGGTCACGATCAAGCGGGTCAGCGCTGTCGTTCAGGCCATGGGAGCGCTGCTGCTGTTCCTGCTCGGCGCGGCAACGTCGCCCGCGCAGGCGCAACAGCCCGCGCCCTCGCCGCCCGCCGAACCATTCCAGATCACGGACAATTCTTTCCTCGTTGAAGAAGCCTTCAATCAGGAGCCGCGCATCTTTCAGAACATCGTCAACTGGTCGCGCGAGGATGGTGAGTGGTTCCTCTCATTCACGCAGGAGTGGCCCCTGCCGGGCGTGCGTCACCAGTTGTCATACACCGTGCTCTTCAACGCGTCGAGCGAGGGAGAGGGCATGGGCGACTCGATGCTCAATTACCGGCTGCAGGTGCTCGAGGAAGGACCCGGACGTCCCGCGTTCGCGCCCCGCGTGAGCGTGATCGTTCCAACCGCTCGCATCGACCGCTCGAGCGGCATGCAGATCAACTTGCCCTTCAGCAAGCAGCGGAACGATTTCTATTTTCACTGGAATGGCGGGTTCACATGGCAGCATCGCGATAACCGCGCGAACCTCGTGTCGCCGAGCCTCGCGGCGAGCGCGATCTATCGCGCCGCGCCGATGCTGAATGTGATGCTCGAATCCGCGCTCGTGTTCCTCGAAACGGAGGTTGCTCCCGGGGTCACGCGTCAGACCGAGCGCAATCCCAGCTTCACGCTCTCGCCCGGCGTGCGCGGCGGCTGGAACATCACCGACGACAAGCAGATCATCATCGGCGCCGCCGTGCCGATCACATGGAGCGAGGGCTCGTCCAGCGCGGGGATCTTCGGGTATTTCTCGTATGAGTTGCCATTCAAGCGGTAGCCGGTTGCCAGCTAGCAGCTACCAGCTGCCAGCTCCCGGCCACTGATTACTGGCTACTGGCTACTGGCTACTGACTACCGCGGATCCATCGAGGTCGAATGACGTCCTACGCGCGGCCGGACCTTGAAGCGTCGCTGTCGGACCCGGACCGGAAGCAACGGTACGTCCGCCGGTTGTTCTCCACGATTGCCGACCGCTACGACCTGGTTACCCGCGCGCTGTCGTACGGACGCGACGCGGCGTGGAAGAGGCGCCTGGTATCGCTGAGCGACGCTCGCCCGGGTACCCGCGCGCTGGACCTCGCGTGCGGCACGGGCGACATCGCCTTCGCGCTGCAGGGCCGGGGATGCCGGGTCGTCGCTGTCGACGTGACCGTACGCATGATTGAAATCGCCCGCCTGAAAGCCACCAAATATGTATCACCGATTACGTTTCTCGTGGGCGACATGATGGCGCTGCCGTTCCGCGACGCGACGTTCGATCTCGTGACCATCGGGTACGGCATCAGGAACGTCCCGCAGATTCCACCTGCCATCGGTGAGATCCGCCGGGTGCTCCGCCCTGGCGGCATCGTGCTGTCGCTCGATTTCGATCGACCTGCCTCGGCGCCGCTGCGATGGATCTATCTCGCGTATCTGACCCTCGTCGGCTCCGTTCTTGGTTGGATTCTTCACCGAGATCCGGACACGTACCGCTACATTCCGGAATCGATCAAAAGGTATCCCGGGGCCGCCAGTGTGTCGCGGCTCTTCGAGGCGGCAGGATTCATGGAATGTGCGGTTGTGCCGCTGCTTGGCGGGCTCATGGCCATCAACACGGCGCGCCGACCTTGAGCCCGGGATCGCAGGAATCAGCCCGGGTTCGCTTTATCCAACCTGTTACCATCGCGCCGTGGACCTCGACACGAGTCGGTGGTCGGGCGACGGCGCTTTCACCCAACTGCTCATCGATGCACTCGGCACCCTCGATGCTGTGCAACGCGTACGCGTAGAGGATGCGCCGGCCTCACGGGCGGATGCGGGGTTCAGCTTCATCAGCAACGAAATTTTCATCACATTCCGACGCCACGGGCTGCTCGGCGGGCGGCGTCCGCGAATGACGCTGGCTGGCTTGGAGTTCGCATTGGCCGCGCACACCGATATCGGCGCACCTGAATATGGCGATGCGGGCATGCTGCAGTATCTCCGTACAGAACGCATCGTGCCTCCTTTTCAGACACGCGGTTACAAACTTGTCGAGATGGTGCGCATTTATGCGGCGGCCGGCCGGAACCCCGGTAAAGCATGACAGACCGGGATCCGACATTTTGGTGGGAATAGTGGCGTGAACCTGCTCGATTCATTGCTCGACGCGATCGTCCGCCTGGACGGGGACGCGCTGGTCCTGCACGTCGGCGAGAAGCCGTACGTGGTGACCACGTCGTCGGCCATGTGCGAGCACCGAGGTCCGCTCTTGTGGGGGCAGGTTGATTTGTCGTCGCGCGTGCTCACGTCCGAAGCCGTCCTCGGCATGCTCGGACAGATCATGCCGCTCGATCAGCGGCAGGCGCTCGAAGAGCTCGGCGCGG
Organism: Acidobacteriota bacterium; assembly: GCA_003222675.1. Classification (GTDB taxonomy): domain Bacteria; phylum Acidobacteriota; class Vicinamibacteria; order Vicinamibacterales; family 2-12-FULL-66-21; genus QHWT01. The sequence continues at coordinate 172,566 of QHWT01000049.1, forward strand.
TCGAACATTATCTCGAGACCGAGAGGAGCAACGCGCGCTTCAGTGTGATCGCGGCGCGCGCCGGCGACGACGTGTGGCTGGAGGTGCGGAAGCGTCCGAAGGCAGTGCCGGTCGCCGTCGCGCAACCGATCGTCGACGAACCCGCCGCCGCGGTCGAATCTGTCGTTACACCGCAAGAAACCGCGATCGTCGAAGCGCCGATCGAGCAGCCCATTCAAGCCGTCGTCGAGGAAGTGATCGCAGAGCCGATCGAAGAGCCCGCCTATCTCCACGACACCGCTCACGCGGTCGAGCAATCGCCGATTGCCGAATCGCCTGCCGTTGTGGACGGCGAGGAGATCGAAGACGAGATTGCGTTCAACGCGCCCGCGCTCGCGATCGAAGTCGAGCGCAAGGCCTCCGAAGCGCCGTTCGAGATCGTTCACGAGGTCAACCAGGACGCTCCGACGGATGCGGACGTCGATGAGCTGCTCGCGGCGAGCGCCGCCGCGTTATTGCGCAGTGCAGCACGCGCGGTGGCTCAGGATCCGCTGGACATCGGGGCAGGCGCGTGGCTGGAGCTTGAAGAACAGCGGGAGCCAGTCGCGATCGAACCCGAGCCCGAGTCGGTTGTCTCGGCCGAACCAGTCGTGATCGCGGAAGCGGCGCAGGCAGTTGTGCCGGAACCGATGGCCCTTGCGTCGCAGATGGAGTCGATCGCAATTGCGCCCGAGCTGGAGCTGCTGGCGATCGCGCTGAAGGTCGAACACGTTCCGGTGATCGCGGCGGTCGAGCCCGAACCGACTATGTTCGTCGACGCCCGCTTCGACGCGGAAATCGCGGAACCAATTGTCACGATGGTGCCGGAGCCTGAGCCGGTACTGATGAAGGCGGAGCCGGAGTTCGAAGCCGTCGCGTTCGCCGAGGAGTTCCTCTCCGAGGAGTTCCTGGGAGAGGAAACCGCCCAAGCCCTTGTGCGGCAACCCGAGCTGGTGCTGGTAGGCGCGGAGGCGGAGCTCGAGCCGGTCGCGTTCCCCGACGACTTCCGACTCGTGGCGCAGACCGCGGAAGCTTTTGTGGCGGAGCCGGTGGCGATTCAACCGGAGCCCGAAGCCGTCGCGGTCATCGCAGAAGCGCAGCGCGAGCTGTTTACATTCGCCGAAGGTTTCGGCTCTCTGCGGATAGACCGCCTGCCTTCGACAACGTTCGGGCCAGAGCCTTCGACGACACTTGGGCCACGAAGGGTGGAGGTCCCAGTGTTTCCGGAGCCCGTCGCGTTCGTGCGGGAGCCCGAGTCGTTGCTGGTGAATGCCGAGCCGGCATTCGACCCGATCGCGTTCGTCGAAGACTTGCCCGTAGAGGCGCGAGTCACAGAAACCATCGCGCCGGAGCGCCTCGAAATTGCGCCCGATCCAGACCGTGTTTCGGCGATCGCCGAGCCGGACATCGCACCCGTTCCGTTCGCGGGAGCCATAGAGTTTGTGCCGGAGCTCATCGACATCGCGCCGGAACCCGAGGCCGCCGAAATCTTTGCTGAAACCGAGCACGAGCCGGTTTACATTGATCCGGAGCCTGTGGCCCTAGTATTCGAGTCGGAACATGTGCGCGATGCTCCCGTGCCGATCGCAACGCCGCGCGAATCCGATCGACTGCCGGTGCTCGTCGGGCACGAGCAACCCGTGATGGCATCAGTACCGCCCCGCGAGCCTGACATCCCGGTCGAACGCGCCGTCATCGTGCCGCTCGCGCGGCGTCCGGTTCGCCAGGCCGCGACGTCTTCAACCACCGCGCATCCCGAGCTGGATTTCTCGATTGACGAACTGCTGCGCGTCGCGGCGGCACGCGGCGCTTCGACCGTGTACCTCGTCGCGCAGTCGCGTCCGATGGTGCGCGCCGAGGGGGACATTAATGTTCTCGATATCGGCGTGGGGAGAACACTCGAGGAGAGCGACATCGCGCGGCTGATGCTGGATCTCGCGCCGGCCAGCGCGCGCGAGGCATGGCAGCGCGGCACCTCCGCCGAGTGGATGTGCGACGTCGCGGACGTGGGACGCGTCCGCTGCATGACCTTCCGGGATCACCGTGGACCGGGACTGATCTTCCGCATGATTCCGCCGCAGGCGATCTCGGCGGATCAGCTCGGGCTGACGCATGAAGTCCAGGCGCTCTGCGCGCAATCCGACGGTCTCGTGCTGGTGACTGGCCCCCGCGCGAGTGGCAAGTCGACTCTGATGAGCGCCTTCGTCGACCTCATCAACCGCACCCGCAGCGATCACGTGATTACGATCGAGTCGCAGATCGGGTTCGTGCACGAGAGCCGCCGGTCGTTCGTCAGCCAGCGCGAAGAGCGCGCGGGGAGCGACGCGGTCGTCTCGGCAGTGCGCTCCGCGCTGCGCGAGGATCCGGACGTGCTGTTCATCGGTGATCTGTCTACTGCCGAAGTCGCGGCAGTCGCGGTCGACGCGGCCGAATCAGGACGCCTCGTGTTTGCGTCGCTGCCCGCAACTTCCACGGTTGCGGCCGTGGATCGCCTGCTCGAATTGCTGCCGGCCGACCGACCGCACGCGAGGGCATCGATTGCCGCATCGCTGCGCGGCGTTGTCGCCCAGGTGCTCGTCCGCCGTACGCGCGGCGGACGCATTGCCGCCCGCGAGGTGCTGTTGAATACGGCGGCCGTGGCCGGCCTCATCCAGGAAGCGAAGACCGGCCAGCTTCCGCTTGCGATGGAAAGCGGCCGGCGCCACGGTATGATGCCGTTGAATGACGCGCTCACCGCGTTCGTGCGCGAGGGCATCGTGCACGTGACGGAGGCGTACAGGAAAGCGTTCGACAAGGAATCGCTGCTCGCCGCGCTGCGGCGCGAAGGCGTCGACACCTCGTTCGCGGAGAAGCTCGCCTGATGGAAGTGTCGGACGTCCGGCGCCGCCTGCGCGGCGCCATCGAGGAGGCGAAGCGCCGCGGGGCGGACCGCCGCGCGCGCGTCGACCAGGCGTCGCGCGAGTACGAACAGTTCCTTTTGGCCGTCGCCGTGCCGGCAACGCACACGCTCGCGCAGGCGCTCATCGGCGAAGGGCATCGTTTCAAGGTGCTGACGCCCGGACAAGCCGTCCGCCTCGCGGCGGAATTCTCTCCTGACGACTATCTCGAGATTTCGCTCGACACGGACGGCGACGTCGCGGCCGTGAAAGTACATGCGAGCCGCGGGCGCGGCCGGCGCAGCGTCGAAAAGGAGCGCGTCCTCAGCGGCCGCATCGGAGAGCTCACCGAGGAGGATGTCATCTCGGTACTGCTCGAGGAACTGATCCCCCTCATCGAGCGGTGATGCCTCGGTCTCAAGACCCGCCCGCAATCGGATTGTAGGGCGCCTCTTCAGAGGCGCCGGACGTTCATCAAACACCAACCGCGCGCGCCTCGACGAGCGCGCGGACGTGTTCGCCGCTCAACCCGAGATCAGTGCGGAGAATCGATCGCGTGTGCTGGCCGAGCGTCGGCGGCGCGCTGCGGATCGCCGGTGGCGTGTCAGACATCTTCACCGGATTCCCCAGCACGCGCAGGCGCCCGATCGTGGCGTGCGGCAGGTCGACGATCATGTCGCGCGCGTGGAGCTGCGGATCGGCGAGCGTCTCGAGCACGCTGCGCACGTCCACGACGCGAAGAGCGCCTGCAGCGCGGACCGGAGCGCGTCGTAATGCGCCACACGCGACGCGTTCGTGGCAAAGCGCGGATCCGTGGCAAGCTCCGGCTGTTTCAGCACCTCTGCCAGCCGCCTGAACTGATCGTCGTTCCCCACCGACAGCACGAAGTCGCCATCGGATGCCGTGAACGTGTCGTACGGCGCGATCGACGGATGCCGGTTGCCCATGCGCGCGGGAGTCGCGCCCGTCGCGAATGCGATAGCTGCCTGGTAGGTCAGCAGCGCAGCCACCGAGTCGAGCATCGCGACATCCACGCACTGGCCGCGACCCGTTCGCTCGCGCGCGTAGAGTGCGGCGAGAATGCCTTGCGCGGCAAACAGGCCGGTGGCGATGTCAGCGATCGCGATGCCCAGCCGGAACGGCGGACCATCCGCGTCGCCGGTAATGCTCATCAGGCCCCCTTCCGCCTGCATCATCGCGTCGTAGCCCGCCTCCGTCCGTCGTGGGCCCGTCTGACCGAACCCCGAGATCGAGCAATACACGAGCTGCGGATGGCTCTTCGTCACACTCGCTGCATCCAGCCCGAGGCGCGCCATCGTTCCGGGGCGAAAATTCTCCACGACGACATCCGCGCGTTCGAGCAGGGCGCGGACGATCCCGTGCGCCGCCTCGTGCTTCAAGTCGAGCGCGAGGCTTTCCTTGTTCCGATTGATGCTCAGGAAATACGCGCTCTCGTCCTGGACGAACGGCGGCCCCCACGCGCGCGTGTCGTCACCGCGGCCGGGCTGCTCGATCTTGATGACCCGGGCCCCCAGGTCGGCGAGCTGCATCGTGCAGTACGGCCCGGCCAGCACGCGGCTGAAATCAAGGACGGTCACGCCGTTGAGCGGAGTCATGTCGATTTGGTAATTTGGCGATTCCAGTGATTTGGTGATTTGTGATCGGAGAGCGGCCAATGTTGCCGGGTCTGAAGACCCGGCCTACAATCGGATCGCAGGGCGGCTCTTCAGAGCCGCCGACGGCGAAATCACCAATTACCAAATCACCAAATCACCAAATCACCAAATCACAAGATCACCGATGAAGATCGTCGTCTATTCCGGCGCGCATTGACGCGCGTGCGACATGGTGAAGGAGTTTCTTTCACGCGCAGGGCACACGTTTGAAACCAGGAACATCGAGGAAGACGATCAGGCCTATAGCGAGCTCCTGGCGCTTGGCGCGCGGTCGGTTCCAGTGACCCTGATCGGTGATCGCATGATTACCGGCTTCGATCAGGCGCAGCTCCGCTCCGCGCTTGCCGATGCCGGCGACCCACCGTCACGAGATCGCTGAGCAGCGCGTACGCGGTCTGCGTCAGGCCGCCGGCCAGCTGCGTCATCGCGATCTCGCCGAGCACGTCCGTCTGCAGGATGAGCGCGTTCGCCACGCCGCGCAGGCCGGCGAGCAAATCGCTTTCGGGTAACTCGATCGGCCGCACCGAGGTCGCCACGCCGCCGGCCGTGCGTTTTGCCGATGCCACCAGCCGCACGCGCGCACCGCGTCCCTTCGCCGCCATGGCCAGCCGTGCGGTCGTTTGCTCGATCCCTTCGCGATCCACGGCCTGGGGCGTCATGCGCGCGCGCATCAGCACGTTCGCCAACGCGGCTGTCTTTGCCGCCGCATCCCATCCATCCACGTCCAGCGACGGATCTGCTTCCGCGATTCCGTCGGCCTGCATTCGCGCCAGGGCGCCGTCGAAGCTCTCGCCATCCTCGATGGCCGAGAGGATGTGGTTGGTCGTGCTGTTGATGACGCCGCGGAATCCAAGAATGTCGACGGCAGGCAACGTCTCTCGAACGAGATTGAAAATGGGGACGCCGTCCATGACCGCGCCTTCGAACAGGAACGACACCCCGCGATCCGCGGCAAGCGCGCTGAGTTCCTCGTACGCGAACGCGGCAGGGCCCTTGTTCGCCGTGACGACGTGGCACCCCGATTCGAGCGCCGCACGCACGTGATCGATCGCCGGCTGTCCCGCTGCGATGTCGAGCGTCGTCGTTTCCACGACGATCTTCAGCGGGCTGTCGCTGCCGGCGAGTCTGCGAATCACCCCGAAGCTGTCGGCGGGCGCCGCCGCGTCGGCGTCGAGCGCGTCCGATCCCTGCCGATCCGCCGCCGCCACGGCATCGATCCCCTGCGCGCGGAAGATGCAGCCGTTATGTGCGGTGGCGATACCGATGACGCGGCAATCGAGCTCGTAATCGAGCGCGAGCCAGTCGCGCCGCTCTTCGAGCAGCCTCGCGAACCTGCGTCCGACATGGCCGAAGCCGATGAGCGCGAGATCAGCGCGCATGCGCCGTCACGGCGTCGAGGAACTCGCCGGCGACCGCCAGTGCGCGCGCGAGATACGTGGGATCGGATCCGAACCCGACCCGCACGTACCCGTCCATGTCGAAGTGATTGCCGGGCACGATGAGCACGCCCGCCTCGTCGCGCAGGCGCGACGTGAGCTCCGTCGAGGAGATGGCGTGCGGATATCGAATGAACGCGATGGCTCCCGCTTCCGGCGGCACGTGAACCATGCCCTCACGCTGCTCGATCCATCGCCGGAGCACGGGATAGTTCGTCCGGATGATGCCGCGCGTCCGCGCGAGCAGCGTGGCCCGGCGCTCCGGCACGAGCGCCATGCGCGCGAGGCGGTCGTTGATCGCGCCGGGCGCGATCGTCGTGTAATCGTGAATGCCCCAGAGGTCCGCGATCAATTCCGGCGGCGCGACGATCCAGCCGATGCGCAGCCCGGGGAGGCCGTACGCCTTCGACAGACCGCTCGTGACGACCGCGCGCTCGTAGCGCCCCCACACGGTCGGCGTGTCGTCGGCCTCGCGTTCAGCGCCGCGGTAAATCTCGTCGCCGATGACCCATGCGCCGACGGATGACGCAGTGCGGCACACCTCGTCGAGCGTTCCGGCGTCGAGCCGCGCGCCGGTCGGATTGTTCGGATTGCAGAGGAGGATCGCCCGTGTCTTGCGCGTGACGAGGCTGCGCAGTTCGTCGGTGTCTGCCGTCCATCCAGCGACGGCACCAGGCGCCTCCCTCAGCGGCCACGCACGTACATCTGCGCCGAGCGCGCGCGCGAGCCCGCGCGCCTGCAGGTAGTTCGGCGTCATGAACACCACCTGATCGCCCGGCTCCAGGAGGCGCATCAGGAGCACGCAATTCGCTTCGGACCCTCCATTTGTGATCTCGACGTGTTCGATCGTCGAGCCGGGATAGATCGATGCGATCAGCGTGCGGAGCTCGATCGTGCCGTTCGTCTGTGGGTAACCCAGCTCCTGCTCGAGCATGGCCACCTGCAGTTCCGGCGTGTTCACCAGGTCTGTGACGCGCAGCGGGTGCACGCCGCTTTCCGCCAGGTTCCAAGCGACCCGGTTCTCCCAGATCGATTGATATCGCTCGAGCGCAAACGTTTCGAGCTTCATGCCCGCCAGTGTAGTCGAAAACGCTCATGCGCTATCCTCTTGGACGACATTGATGTCCACCGATCTCCTACCCGAGCTCGCGCTGATCCCGGGGGGCGAGTTCTTGATGGGTTCTGAAGATGCCGAGGAAGACGAGCGGCCGGTGCACGGCGTGCACATCGACGATTTCCTCATGGGTGTCCAGCCCGTCACGAACGCGGACTATGCGCGCTTCGTCCGCGACACCGGCCATCGCGCGCCCGCGGTCTACGAGCTGCCGCTCGTTGTCACCGCCGGCGGCGCCGAGCGTGAGCGGTTGTTCCGTCACACAGGCGCGCTGTACGTGTGGGACGACGTGGACCCGCCGCACGGCCGCGCGGATCATCCGGTCACGCTCGTGCGCTTCGATGATGCGGTGGCGTACTGCGCGTGGCTGTCCGCGTCGACCGGCCGGTTGTTCCGCCTGCCGACCGAGGCGGAATGGGAGAAGGCCTCACGCGGCGGCGTGGAGTCTAAACGGTATCCATGGGGCGATCGGCTCGATCAGAACATGTCGAACTTCCTTGTCGATCCGGCGTTGAAGTCGAGCCACGGCACGACGCCGTGCCGCCTCTATCCCCCCAATGCGTTCGGCTTGTTCGACATCGCCGGCAACGTATGGGAGTGGGTGCAGGATTGGTACGACCCGGGCTACTACGCGATGTCTCCGGCGCGAAATCCCGTCGGGCCGCCGACCGGACACTTGCGCGTGTTGCGCGGCGGCGGATGGCTCGTCGCCGATGTCCGCATGCTGTCGTGCAGTCATCGTCACAAGGTGCCGCCCGATACGTACTCGTACGCGATTGGATTCAGGGTCGCCTGTCTGGCTTGATGAGGGCATTAGCGACAACGAGAGGGTTCTCGGGTTCCCGAGTTCCCCGGTTCCGGGTTCTGGTTCCAGAGGTTCCCGAGTTCTCGGTTCCACGGTTCACGGTTCACGGTTCACGGTTCATGGTTCACGGTTCATGGTTCACGGTTCACGGTTCACGGTTGTCGGTTGTCGGCCGGTTGCCGGTGCTTCTCCGTACTCGGTGCTCGGCACACTACTGGAAACCGGAAGCGGAACCAGGAACCGGGAATCAGAACCAGGAATCAGAACCAGGAATCAGAACCAGGAACCGGAACCCAGAACCCAGAACCATTCGAACTAGGGAACGAGAACTCTGGAACGCGGGAACCCCGGGAACAAGGGAACCCTCTCGTGATCGCAGGAGAATCTCGATGAGGTGCCCGCGCGCGCGCAAGTCGCCACACCCGAGACGCCACAGCAACCTGTCGTGGTCACGACCGGGGAAGGCGTGGTGAAGCGTGCGCCGGATCGCGCGTGGGTCACGATCGCCGTCGAGAGCCGCGCGCGCTCGCCGCAGGAGGCGCAGCGCGCGAACGCAGAGGCGATGAAGGGGGTCATGGATCGTTTGAAGGCGTCGGGCATCCCGGCTGACGCGATCCAGACGACGATGTTCGATCTGCAGCCGGAATTCGATTACGCGAACGGGAAGCAGACACTGCGCGACTACGTCGCGCGCAATCAGGTGCAGGTGAAAGTGGATGCGCTGGGGAAGCTCGGCGAGATCATCGCGTCCGCGGTGACGGGCGGCGCGACCAACATAAGCGGCGTACGATTCGATTTGCAGGACCGCGACGCGGCCGAGCGCGAGGCGCTCAGGGCCGCTGTGGCCGACGCGCGCAAGCGCGCTGACGCGGCCGTCCGCGGGGCGAACATGAACGTGGAACGCGTGGTGCGAATCGAGGAGCTACGTGAATTCTCGCCGCCGCAGCCGCGGCCGATGGCGATGGCAAGCGCCGGCATGGCCGAGCGGCAGGCGGCTGTGCCAATCGAAGCGGGGGAAATCGAAATCCGCGTGCGGGTTTTGCTGACAGCCGCAATCAGGTGAGGGCTCAGGACTCATGGGTCATCGCCCCTGACGCCGGAGCTAAAGATCCGGCCTACCGACGTACTGCGCTGTAGGGCGGACCTTCAGGTCCGCCGTTCCTGAATCCTGAGCCGCTTCATCAGCATCCTCGAACAGGCCCGCCAGCTCGGGCACCCCAAGGGCGCGCGGCGTGTGGTCGATCGTTTCGATGTCGGGGAGTTCCTCCGTCGCGGAGATCCCCTTGTCTTTCAGCCGCCGCGCCGTCACGAGGACGCGGCTTTCGAGCGTCCCGACGGCACTGTTGTATGCGGTAACCGACTTCGCGAGGCTCCGGCCTACGTTCTCGAAGTGCTCGGCGAGTTTCGCGATGCGCTCGTAAAGGTTCCTGCCCAGCTCGCTGATCTCCATCGCGTTCTGCGCGATCTTCTCCTGCTGCCATCCGTAGGTGATGGCGCGCAGGAGCGCGATGAGCGTCAACGGACTTGCCAGCATGACGCCGCGCTTCATGCTGAATTCGAGCAGCGCGTTATCGTGCTGCAGCGCGGCGCTCAGCAGCGCTTCGCCAGGGACGAACATCACCACGATGTCCGGGGCGGGCTGGAAATGGGCCCAGTACGTCTTGTTCGAGAGGCGAACAATGTGGTCCTTCACCTGCCGCGCGTGATCCTTGAGCTTTGCATCCCGCGCGGCATCCTCCTCGCAGTCGTGCGCGTCGAGAAACGCGTTCAGCGGGACCTTTGCGTCGACCACGACGTTCTTGCCACCAGGCAGTCTGACGATGACGTCAGGTGTCAGCCGACCGTTGTCGCCGTTGACCGATTCCTTCAGCTCGAAATGGCTACCCTCGAGCATGCCTGCCGCTTCGAGCACGCGTCGGAGCTGTAACTCTCCCCATTGACCGCGGATGTTCGGCGAGCGCAGCGCACGCGCGAGCCGCCCTGTCTCAGATTGGAGCGCGGTCTGTGCGGCAGTCAACGATCGAAGCTGCTCGGTGAGCCGCGCATGCGACGTGGCGCGCTCCCGGTCAACTTCCTGCAGCTTCGAATCGACCTTGCCGAGCGATTCCTTCAGCGGCTGAACGAGCTCGCTGATGGCCTTCTGGCGGCCGTCCAGTTCGTTTGTCGCGGTGCGCTGGAACTCGCCGAGTTTCTCCCTGGCAAGATCGAGGAACCGCTGGTTATTTCTGGCGAGCGCGTCGGCAGAGAGCGCGGCGAACGTGTCTTTCAATGTCTCGCCCCCCCGGTCGGCCGCCGCGAGCTTTTCCGACGCGGATTGCCGTTCGGCCTCGAGCAGGGCTTGGAGTCGCGTCGCGCGGCGCTCCGCCGTGAGCGCCCAGGCGCCCGCGGCGGCTAGAAGCGTTCCAAGAACGATCAATCCAAGGACCACGATGACCGAAGTTTAGGCGAAAGGTGGGCTAAGCTCAAGAGAAATAACGGTTGTCAGTTGGCGGTTGACTGTTCTCGGTTCCTTGACTTGCCCCGCCGAAGCGGAGGCAGTAAAATAGGACCCTTCTGGTCGTAGTTAATGACCGGGTAAGGCTCCGATGCTCCAGATCAGCGAGAACGCCGCGAGACTCATCAAAAAAATGACCGCTCGAAACGGGGTGCCGGGTGGTGGGCTCCGTATCGGGATCAAGGCAGGCGGCTGTTCCGGGCTGAGCTACACGTTCGCCTGGGAGGCCGCGCCTCGCGACACCGATCACGTGTTCGACGGACCTGAAGGCGCGAAGGTATTCGTCGACCGCAAGAGTTATCAATTCATCAAGGGCACTACGCTCGATTACGACACGAGCCTGGTGAGCAAAGGGTTCATCTTCAACAATCCCAACGCCAAGTCTTCCTGCGGCTGCGGGACGTCGTTCAGTGTGTGATTCGCTCGCGCTCTTCGGGCGCTGGCTCGTTAGCCGCGCCGGGGCAAAACTTGCGGCGGCTTTAGGAATCGGTTCAGCACATGTCAACATCAACTGAAACCATCGAACAGCTCGCCAACCGCGAGTACAAGTACGGGTTCGTCACCGACGTCGAGAGCGAGACGATTCCCAAGGGTCTCAACGAGGAGATCGTCCGGCTGATTTCGGAGAAGAAGAACGAGCCCGAGTGGCTCCTCGAGTGGCGGCTCAAGGCGTTTCGCCTGTGGCTCACGATGAAGGAGCCCACATGGCAGAACGTCAAGTACGACCCGATCAACTATCAGGACATCGTGTACTACTCGGCGCCGAAGAAGAAGAAGGCGCTGAACAGCCTCGACGAAGTCGACCCCGAAGTGAAGCGAACGTTCGACAAGCTCGGGATTCCCCTCGAAGAACAGAAGCTGCTCGCCGGCGTGGCTGTCGACGCGGTGTTCGACAGCGTCTCGGTCGCGACGACGTTCCGCGACAAGCTCGCGAAGATGGGCATCATCTTCATGTCGTTCTCGGAGGCGGTGCAGCACCATCCGGAGCTCGTGCGCAAGTATCTGGGCTCGGTCGTCCCGCACACCGACAACTTCTTCGCGGCGCTCAACTCGGCGGTGTTCAGCGACGGCTCGTTCGTATACGTGCCCAAGGGCGTGCGCTGCCCGATGGAGCTGTCCACCTACTTCCGGATCAACGCGAAGGATACGGGGCAGTTCGAGCGAACGCTGATCATCGCCGACGAAGGGGCGTACGTCAGTTACCTCGAAGGCTGCACGGCGCCGATGCGCGATGAAAACCAGTTGCACGCCGCGGTCGTCGAGCTCATCGCCCACGACGACGCGACCATTAAGTACTCGACTATCCAGAACTGGTATCCCGGCGACAAGGAAGGCAAGGGCGGCATCTACAACTTCGTAACGAAGCGCGGCCTCTGCTCCGGGCGGCGCTCGAAGATCACGTGGACGCAGGTCGAGACCGGCTCCGCGATCACGTGGAAATATCCCGGCTGCATCCTCCAGGGAGATGGCTCGATCGGCGAGTTCTACTCCGTCGCGACGACCAACAACTGGCAGCAGGCGGACACCGGCACGAAGATGATCCACCTGGGAAAGAACACCCGCAGCACGATCGTCTCGAAGGGAATCTCGGCGGGCCACGGCCAGAACACGTATCGCGGCCTCGTACGCGTCGGAAAGAACGCGAAGAACGCGCGCAACTACTCGCAGTGCGATTCACTGCTCATCGGCGACAAGTGCGGCGCACACACGTTCCCGTACCTGGAGATCCGGAATACCTCGGCAAGAGTGGAGCACGAGGCCTCGACGTCCAAGATCGGCGAGGACCAGATCTTCTATTGCCGCCAGCGGGGTCTCGCGCTGGAGGACGCCGTCAATATGATCGTCAGCGGTTTCTGTAAGCAAGTCTTTAGCGAGCTCCCGATGGAATTCGCCGTCGAGGCGCAGAAGCTTCTGAGTGTCAGCCTCGAAGGGTCGGTTGGTTGAATGAGCATGATTGAAATCAAGAATCTGCAGGTCAAGGTCGAAGGCAAGGAGATCCTGAAGGGGATTGATCTCACGGTGAACGCCGGCGAGGTGCACGCGATCATGGGGCCGAACGGCTCCGGCAAGAGCACGCTGGCGCGTGCATTGTCCGGTCACCCCGAATACGAAGTGTCCGGTGGCGAGGTCCTGTACGAAGGCAAGGACCTGCTCGACATGGATCCCGACGAGCGCGCGCGCGACGGGGTGTTCATGGCGTTCCAGTACCCGGTCGAGATCGCCGGCGTGAACAACGCGTACTTCCTCAAGGCCGCGTTGAACGCGAAACGGAAGCACCTGGGGCAGCAGGAGCTCGACGCGATGGAGTTCATGCAGCTCGTGAAGGCAAAGGCGAAGCTTCTCGACATCGATCAGTCGATGCTGAGCCGCGCGGTCAATGAAGGGTTCTCGGGGGGCGAGAAGAAGCGCAACGAGATCTTCCAGATGGCGCTGCTCGAGCCGAAGCTCGCCATTCTCGACGAGACGGACTCGGGCCTGGACATCGACGCGTTGAAGCTCGTCGCCAACGGGGTGAACGCGATGCGTTCGCCCCAGCGCGGCTTCATCATCGTCACGCATTACCAGCGGCTGTTGAATTACATCGTCCCCGACTTCGTCCACGTGCTCACCGGCGGACGCATCGTGAAGTCAGGCGGCAAGGAACTCGCCCTCGAGCTCGAGCAGAAGGGCTACGGATGGATCGAGGCGGCATGAGGCAGGCTGGAGGCTTCGGGCCTCAGGCTTCAAGATGTACAGAGATTACGAAGATCGATGACTCAGCTCGCAGAAAGACCTAAGCCGGTGCCCTTCTCGTCCGCGCTGGAACACCGTCCTCAGGGAGGGCCGCGCTGGCTCGAAGATCTGCGCGCGCGTGGCGCCGCGAGATTTACAGCGCTCGGGCTGCCGACGGTGCGCGACGAGGAGTGGCGCTTCACGAATGTCGCGCCCATTGGCGCGATCGAGTTCACGCCGGCGGACCCCGTGTCGGGCGTGGCGGACCAGCTCGCGGGATTCGCGTACACTGACGCGCCCGTCCGTCTGGTGATCGTCAACGGCCGCTTCGATGCGACGCTCTCGCGGACGAAGGGACTGCCGGCGGGGGTGCGCACCGGCTCGCTCGCCTCGGCGATGACCGACCACGCCGATGTCGTGCAGCGGTACTTCGGGCAGCTCGCGGAGTTCACCAGCCGCAGCTTTGCGGCGCTCAACACCGCGTTCGTGCAGGACGGCGCGTATGTGTATCTGCCCGACAACGCGATCGTCGAGACGCCTATCCACATCGTGTTCGTCACGGGCGCCGAGGCGTCGAAGGTGATGGCGCATCCGCGCACGCTGATCGTCGCGGGCGCCGGGAGCCACGCGCGTATTGTCGAGAGTTATGTCGGCGCCGAAGGGCAAGTCTACTTTTCCAACGCTGTCTCCGAAGTGTTTGTCGGCGAGAACGCGACGGTGGATCATTACAAGCTGCAGCAGGAATCGATCGAAGCGTTCCACGTCGCGAGCCTGCACGCGCACACGGAGCGCAGCGCGACGTTCTCGTCGCACTCGTTCTCGCTCGGGGGCAAACTCGTGCGCAACGACGCGTTCGCGATCCTCGACGGGGAAGGTGGCGAATGCACGCTGAACGGCCTCTACCTGGCGGACCGTGAGCGCCTGATCGATAACCACACGACGATCGATCATGCCAAGCCGCACTGCCCGAGCCACGAGATCTACAAGGGCATTCTCGGCGGCACGGCGCGCGCGATTTTCAACGGCAAGATCATCGTCCGGCAGGACGCGCAGAAGACCGACGCGAAACAGACGAACCGGGCGCTGCTGCTCACCGACGGCGCGACGATCAATACCAAGCCGCAGCTCGAGATCTTCGCCGACGACGTGAAGTGCACGCACGGCGCGGCAATCGGGCAGCTGGACGAGGACGCGATCTTCTACCTGCGCGCGCGGGGCCTCTCGTTCGCGGAAGCGCGCGACATGCTGATCCATGCGTTCGCAGCGCAGATTCTCGAGCAGGTGAAGATCGAACCGCTGCGGCAGGCGCTCGAGGCGGAGCTCTTCGAACAACTCGCCCGCGACCTCGCCGAAGTCGACGGTGCACGGACGTGACGATGGGGATTGCCGGCTCCGAAAGAGCCGGCCCACACGCGGGCACCGCGGACGCTTCAGGCTCCCCAGCCTCTTTTGATGTTCAGCGCATTCGCGCTGACTTTCCGATTCTTGCGCGAACCGTCAGAGGGAAGCCGCTCGTCTATCTCGATAATGCGGCGACGACGCAGAAGCCGCAGGCAGTTCTCGACGCGCTCACCGGGTACTACACCGGCCTCAACGCCAACGTGCATCGCGGCGTGCACGAGTTGAGCGAGCGCGCGACGGAGGCGTTCGACGCGGGGCGCGAGCGCGTGCAGGCGTTCTTCAACGCCGCCCACTCGCGGGAAATCGTTTTCACGCGGAACGCGACCGAGAGCATCAACCTCGTGGCATACGCGTTCGCGAAGCCGCGGTTGAAGCCGGGCGACGAAGTGCTCATCTCCGCGATGGAGCACCACTCCAACATCGTCCCGTGGCAGCTCGTGTGCGAGGCGACCGGCGCCACGCTGCGCGTCGCGCCGATTGACGATCGCGGAGAGCTCATCCTCGAGGCGTTCGACCGATTGCTCGGACCGCGGACCCGGATTGTCGCGATCACGCACATGTCGAACGCCCTCGGCACGGTCAATCCCGTTGCCGAGATCGTGAGGCTCGCGCACGGCCGCGGCGTGCCGGTGCTGCTCGATGGATCGCAGGCGGCTTATCACATGCGCGTGGACGTGCAGGCGCTCGGCTGCGACTTCTACGCCGCAACCGGCCACAAATTGTACGGCCCGACCGGCATCGGCGTGCTCTACGGGAAGACACAGCATTTCGAGGCGATGCCGCCGTTTCTCGGCGGGGGCGACATGATCAGCTCCGTCACGTTCGAGCGGAGCACCTGGAACGCGCTGCCGTTCAAGTTCGAAGCAGGCACGCCCCACATCGCCGGCGCGATCGGGCTGCACGCCGCGCTCGATTATCTCGACAGCGTCGGCCGGGACGCCGTCGCGGAGCACGAACGCCAGCTGCTCGAATACGGAACGGAAGTCCTGTCGAGCGTCCCGGGCGTGCGCCTGATCGGCACCGCCAGGCATAAGGCGAGCATCCTGTCGTTCGTGATGGACGGCGTGCACCCGCACGATATCGGCACGATCGTCGACCGCGAGGGAGTGGCGATCCGCACGGGACATCATTGCGCGCAGCCGGTGATGGAACGCTTCGGCGTCGCGGCGACCGCCCGTGCGTCGCTCGCCATGTATAACACGCGCGAAGAGATCGACGTGCTGGGGCGCGCGCTCCACCGGGTCCGCGAGGTGTTCGGCTCGTGACGGATTTGAACGATCTGTACCAAGAGGTCATCCTTGACCACAATCGGTGCCCGAGGAACTTCCATGCGATTGCCGACGCGACCCATCGCGCCGAGGGGTACAATCCGCTGTGTGGCGATCGCCTGACGCTGTATATGAAAGTGGACGGCGACGTGATCGCGGACGTGGCATTCGAGGGCGCGGGCTGCGCCATCTCGAAGGCCTCGGCCTCGATGATGACCGACGCCCTGAAGGGACGCTCCGTCAGCGAGGCGCGCGCGCTGTTCGATCGCTTTCATCGCATGGTGACAATGCCGCCCGACAGGGCGGTCGAGGATCTCGGCAAGTTGTCGTCGCTCGCAGGCGTGCGCGATTTTCCCGTCCGCATCAAGTGCGCGAGCCTCGCGTGGCATACGTTCAAGGCCGCGCTCGAGCACGAGCAGCGCACCAGCACGGAATAGCGCGTGGCTGGAAGCTGGTAGCTGGTAGCTGATATGAAACCTGTCCCGATGATCCCGCAGGAGCAGCCGCCGGCTGCCGACGCGACGCACGAGACCGACCATCTCGTGGCGGATCCGGCGAAGACGGGAGAGTTGCGCGAGCAGGTCCAGCAGGCGCTGAAGACGGTGTTCGACCCGGAGATCCCGGTGGACATCTGGGAGCTCGGGCTGATCTACGACATGTTCGTGACCGCCGAGGGCGTGGCGGCGATCAAGATGACCCTCACGGCGCCGGCCTGTCCGGCGGCCCAGGTGCTGCCCGGGCAGGTGGCGGATGCCGCCCGCACGGTTCCCGGCATCACGGACGCAAAAGTGGATGTGGTGTGGGAACCGGCGTGGTCGAGGGACCGAATGTCCGACGTCGCGAGACTCCAACTCGGGATGTGGTAAATGCTCCGACTCTCTAAAAAAGCTGACTACGCGTTGATGGCAATGAAGCATCTTGCCGTCAGGACGGATGTTGCGTCGGCGAGCGCCCGCGAGATTGCCGAGCAGTACGACATCCCGATCGAGCTGATGGCCAAGGTGCTGCAGCAGCTCGCGCGGCGCGGCCTTCTCACGTCGCACCAGGGCACGCGCGGCGGCTACCAGCTGTCGAAGCCGACGACCGCGATTTCCGTCGCCGATATCATCCAGGCGATCGATGGTCCGCTCAGAGCAGTGCGAGCAGTTCATGAAGTGCAACGTGCGCGATCCACTCTGGCGCATCAAGGACCGGATCGTCGCGGCGCTGTCGACTTGTTCGCTCGCCGAGATTGCGTCCGACGCGCCGAGCGACCAAAGCGTCGTGCCGTTGTCGTTGACCCGCGGCACGACGCGTCCCGCCGCGGGAAGATAGAGATCACGGAGAGCCATGTACTCAGAGGCCACGGAGGTCACGGAGCAATTTTTGTTTTCTTTTTTTCTGGTGGCGTAGTTCTCTGTGGCTCCGTGCCCTCTGAGTTTGGAAAGACATGACTCCGCGGCCTCTCTACCTCGATTACCACGCGACCACGCCCGTCGACCCTCGCGTCCTCGCCGAGATGCTGCCGTTCTTCTGCGAGCGCTTCGGCAACCCGGCCAGCCGCCAGCACGCCTGGGGCTGGGATGCGGACAGGGCAGTCGACACCGCCCGCGCGCAGGTCGCCGCGCTCATCAACGCGACGCCGGCGGAAATCATTTTCACGAGCGGCGCCACCGAGTCGAACAATCTTGCGCTCAAGGGGGCGGCGGAGTCGCTGCGGGACCGCGGCCGTCACATCGTGACGGTTGCGACCGAGCACAAATCCGTTCTCGACGCGTGCAAGCGTCTCGGCACCTGCGGCTTCGAGGTCACGGTGCTCGCCGTGCAGGCCGATGGCCTCATCGATCTCGATCGGCTCCGCGGGGCGATGACGCCGCAGACGATTCTCGTGTCGGTGATGGCCGCGAATAACGAGATCGGCACGCTGCAGTCGCTCGAGGCGATTGGTGCGATCGCGCACCAGCACGGTGCGCTGCTCCACACTGACGCCGCCCAGGCGGCCGGCAAGGTGCCGATCGATGTTCGCGCGATGAATATCGACCTGCTGTCGCTGACGGGCCACAAGCTGTACGGCCCGAAGGGCGCCGGCGCCCTTTTCGTTGCGAAGGCGAAGCCGAAGCTCACGCTTGCGCCGCAGATTGACGGCGGCGGCCACGAACACGGATTTCGATCCGGCACGCTCAACGTGCCGGGCATCGTCGGGCTCGGCCGGGCTACCGAGATTTGCAGAGAGGAGATGCCGGCCGAGAGCGCGCGGCTGCGCGGACTCCGCGATCGTCTTCTCGATGGATTGCGCGTGCGGCTCGGCGGCGTCACCGTCAACGGCACGCTCGAGCGGCGGCTGCCGCACAATCTGCACGTCAGCTTCGCGGGAGTGGAAGGGGAAGCGCTGCTGATGGCGATCGGCGATCTGGCGGTCTCGACCGGCTCAGCGTGCAGCTCAGGATCGCAGGCGCCATCGCATGTGCTCCAGGCGATTGGGGCCGTGCGGGAAGGCGGCGGCGCATCCATCCGCTTCGGTCTTGGCAGAAACACGACCGCCGAGGACGTCGACTATGCGATCGACCGCGTCGTGACCGTCGTCTCCTCGCTGCGAGGCGCGGTGGCCGGACCCACGTAAACGTCCCCGAATTGCTCCTCCTCTTGCGCCGAACGATACAGCGGCTCTGACGCGGGGGCGCTGCGGAGATTCGCGGCATCTTCCAGGATCCGGGTTCCCCAGCGGTCTGCATCCCATGCCTTGACCCGCGCGCGCATCAGCCGCATCCGGTGCTGCTGTTCCGCCGCGCTCATCGTGAGCGCCCGCGCGAGCGCGTTTGCGGTCTGTTCGACATCGTACGGGTTGACGATGACGGCATCCGTCAGTTCTTCTGATGCGCCGGCGAAAGCGCTCAATACCAGCACACCCCGCTCGTCGTCTCTTGCGCTCACGAACTCCTTCCCGACCAGGTTCATACCGTCGTGGAGGCTGCCGACGTAACAGACCTCCGCCGCGCGCAGCAGGCGGTACACCTCTCGCGGCTCCTCGTGTTCTTCGACCAGATGGACTGGGCGCCACGCCGCCGTCGCGAATCGGCGGTTGACGCGATCCACCAATGCGAGCACGCGCGCGCGCAGGTCGCGATATGGTGCGAGACGTGCGCGGCTTGGCTCCGCTGCCTGCACGAACACGAGGGAATCGATGAACTCAGGGCACTGCTCGAGCAGCTGCTCGATGCAGAGGACCTTTTCTTCGATGCCCTTGGTGTAATCCATGCGATCGATGCCGACGACGAGCCGGTCGGATTCGCGCAGGTTGAAACGCCGCCTGATCTCCCGCGCGCACGCATCAACGGAGCCGATCTCCGGCAGCCATGACGATGGCCACTGCACCGACGCGGGATACGTACGAACGCACGTGCGTCGTCCCGCGTGCGCGACCACCTGCCGCTTGCGATCGATCGCCGCCCCCAGCAGGCGTTCTGCGCTGTCCAGAAAATGCGTGCAGTCCTTCCGTGTCTGAAATCCAAGCAGGGTGCTGCCGAGCATGCCCTCGACGAGATACGCGGCCCATGGGCACATGTCGAGATGTTCCGCGGCCGGCCACGGGATATGCCAGAACGCGACGATAGTGCTCGACGGAAGCTGCTGCCGAATCATCAATGGAGCGAGCGCGAAGTGATAATCCTGCACCAGGACGAGTGGTGGCTCGCTCTGCGCTTCATCGCATGCCGCCTCCGCGAAGCGGGCATTGATCGTCCAATACGTGTCGAAATCGGTGGAGCGAAATCGGGGACGCACGTGCGCGCGATGACAGAGCGGCCACAATCCTTCGTTGGCGAACCCGTAGTAGTAGCCCTCTTCCTCGGCTGCATTCAGCCACACGCGGCGCAGGCGATACGCGGGATCCTCCGGCGGCACCATCACACCGTCCCACGCATCGACCACCAGCCGGTCCGCGGTACCGGAGCCGTGCGCGATCCACACGCCGCCAGACTTCTGGACGAGCGGTTCCGAGGCGGTGACCAGGCCACTCGTGGAGCGCTTCACGACGATCTCTCCGCCAGGGCCGTGCTCGTGTCTGAACGGTTCCCGGTTCGCGAGGACGATGACGCGTCCGGAGCCCGCCCACGGCGGGGTCGCGTCGTACGACCGGTGTTCGCTCAGCCCCGTGATGCCATCTGCTGTGAGCTCGTGCATGAAGCGCTTCCTCCAAGGACCGCCCGTCCACGTCAGTAGACCGCACCGGGCACGCCCGCAGGAATCGGGCAGATAGGGGAGTTCTTCGGGAGATCACGGGGGAGTTAATGCCGAATGCCAAGGGCTGCCGGCTGAAGGCTAACGGCTGAAGACAGCCGGCTGAAAGGCTTAAGGCTGAAGGCTGAATCTGATGGCGCCGATCAGCACCTCTGCCGTTTCGCGCCTCTGCAGTTCCCCGGTATTCACGTTCGACCATTATCTGTGACTCCCATCTTCACCGGATGTCGGCCGCCCATCGCCACGATGTAGGCTGGGACATGAAATTCAGGACGTGGCCGGTGGCGGCGTTTGGCCTCGGCGGACTGCTCCTGCTCGTCTTTTTGTCGGTGATGGCGACATCACGAAGGGCGCAGGAGATTTACACGCAGCTCGATCAGCTCGACACGCATCATCGAAACGTCGACGCGAAGCTGCGGCGCCTGCGCGCGGATGTGCATCTGTCCGGCATCTTCGTGCGCGACTATCTCCTCGACACGGAACGCCAGCGCGCACCCGAGTACCGCGAGAAGCTCGGCGAGTTCCGCTCGAGCACTCTCGCGACCGTGTCAGAGCTCGCGGCGCTCGCACGCGGCGACGGCGCGAACGATGACCAGTTCGTCAGCCTCCAGGGCAAGCTGGAAGACTACTGGGAAGCGTTCGAGCCGCTCTTCGACTGGACGCCGGTGGAAAAGCAGAACCTCGCCGCCCCGTTCCTGCGCCGACAGGTGCTGCCGCGCCGCGACGCAGTGCTCGTGATCGCGCAGCAGATCGAAGACCTGAACAACGCGAACCTCGACTCGCAGCGCATCGAAGTGGATCGCCGTTATGAAGCGTTCCGCAACGATCTCCGCAAGCTGCTCTGGCAAACCCTTCTTCTTGGCCTCGTCGTTGCGGCAGTCGCGGTGTTTCGGCTGCGCGTGCTCGAAGGCCGGTCCGAAGCACAGCGTGAGATTGCGGAAGATGCGGAGCGGCTGATGCGCCACCTGTCGCAGCAGCTCGTCGCAACGCAGGAAGACGAGCGAAAGAAGCTCTCGCGGGAGCTGCACGACCATGTAGGGCAGCTGCTGACCGCGCTCCGGATGGAGCTCGGGCGGATCGATCGCGTGCGCGCGACCGGTGATAAGGCCATCGCTGGCGCAGTGGGCGAGTGCCGCCAGCTCGTGGACTACCTGGTTCACGTGGTGCGGGATCTCGCGCTCGGGCTGAGACCGACGATGCTGGATGACTTCGGTCTGCAGCCTGCGCTCGAGTGGCTCGTGCGCGACGTCAGCCGCCGGTCGACGCTCGACATCGACCTCCGCGTCAACGGCCACATCGACGCGCTCGAGGATCAATGCCGAACGTGCGTCTACCGAGTTGTCCAGGAGGCGCTGACCAACTGCGTCCGGCACTCGGAGGCCTCCCGCGTGCAGATTACGATCAGCGGTACTTCCGACACGCTCGAGGTGTCGATTGTCGACGACGGGAATGGATTCGATCAGTTGCGGCACCGTGACGGGCTCGGCCTGCGCGGCATTGTCGAGCGTGTCAAAGAGCTGCACGGCACGGTAACGGTCCTCAGCGCGCCGGATGCCGGCACCACGGTTTGCCTGTCGCTGCCGATTCGGACCACCCAGCTGGAGGATCATCTTGCGCGTGCTGCTGGCTGACGATCACGGGATCGTCCGCCTCGGGCTCAAGAGCCTGCTCGAAAGTGAACCTGGCCTCAGCATCGTCGCTGAAGCAGCCGATGGCCTGGAGGCGCTCCGCCTGTGCGAGGAGCAGGCACCGGACACGCTCATCGTCGACATTGCCATGCCGAAGATGAACGGCATCGAGGTCGCCGCCCGCGTCCAGAAGCTCGCGCACCCGCCGAGAGTGATCATTCTCAGCATGCATGCCGACGAGTCATACATCCTGCGCGCGCTCGCCGCTGGCGCGCGCGCCTACTTGCTGAAGGACGCGACCGACGAGGACCTGCTGCCCGCGATCCGATCCGTCGCGGCTGGGAAGCCATTTTTCAGCGGTGCGGTGACGGCCGTCCTCGTTGCGGATTACATGCGCCGGCTGCAGGCGCGGGGCCTCACCGATTCGTATCACCTGCTCACGCATCGAGAGAAGGAAGTGCTGCAGCTGCTGGCCGAAGGGCGATCGAACAAGGAGGTCGCCAGCGAACTCGATCTCGGATTGTCCACGGTCGAGACACACCGCGCGAATCTGATGCTCAAGCTGAACCTGCACAACACCGCGGAGATCGTGCTCTACGCCGTCCGCAAAGGGATCATCGTCTAACCTGACAGGTTGGTGGAAAGCCAGGCAGGCTGCGCTCTTCAGCAGCCTGTAATCGTGTGCGATAGACTCTCGTGATGGCTTCATCGAGAATCACCGTCGCGCACAGTCCCGATTCGGATGATGCCTTCATGTTTTACGGGCTGGCCAGCGGCGCCGTCGATACGGTTGGCATCGAGGTCGACCAGGTCCTCTCTGACATCGAGACGTTGAATCGTGCGGCCTTCGAAGGGAAGTACGAAGTCACCGCCGTCTCGTTTCATGCGTACGCGCACCTCGTCGACAAGTATCAGTTGTTGCCGCACGGTGCCAGCATGGGCGACCGCTACGGTCCCATCGTGGTGACGAAGAAGAATGGCGTATCGGAAATCAAAGGACGGAACATTGCCATCCCCGGCACGCTCACGACCGCATATCTTGCATTGCGGCTTTACCAGCCGTCATTCGACTACGTCGTCGTCCCATTCGACGAGATTCAGCAGTTCGTCCTGGCGGGCAACGCAGATGCGGGACTGCTGATTCATGAGGGACAGCTCACGTATGCGGATGAAGGATTGAAGAAGATCGTCGATCTCGGCGAGTGGTGGTCCAATCGCACGGGCGGACTGCCGCTTCCGCTCGGGGGGAACATCATCCGCCGCGATCTCGGTCCCGAGATGATCCGCAAGGTGTCAAAGCTGCTGCACGACAGCATTGCTTACGCGCTGTCGCACCGGAAGGAAGCCATCGATTACGCGCAGCAGTTCGGCCGCGGTCTCGACAAGGAGCGAACCGACAAATTCGTCGGCATGTACGTCAACGATCTCACGCTCGGTTACGGTGAACGGGGCCGGAAGGGGGTCGAGCGGCTGATGACGGAGGCGTTCGAGAAAGGGCTCATCCCGAGACCGGTACCCGTCGAATTCGCGTAACGGTTCACGGTTCACGGTTCACGGTTCACGGTTCATGGTTCATGGTTCACGGTTCACGGTTCATGGTTCATGGTTCATGGTTCAACGTTCAATGAGCTTGCAGCATGAGCATTCAGCATTGACCACGGTTTCACCGAAATGCCTCCGGGTGCAGCGCTTGCGCCATCAGGCGTGTCCCCTCGGCCACGCGCGGTCCCGGAATGACGAGGCGGTCGTCGACGAGGAACATCACCCGATGGCGGCGGACGGCCGGTAACGAGCCGAGCGCGTCCCAGACGTGCGTTTCCGCTGCCTGGTCGGCGGGCGGGAGCGCGCTGTTGCTCGCGCGGATCTCGAGGATGGCCTCAGGCCGGCGTGCGATGATCTGTTCCGTGCTCGCCTGCACGGCCTGCTGCTTTACATCCGCGAACACGTTGATGCCACCGGCGATCGCGAGCATGTCGTCGAGGAAGCCGATCCCACCGCTCGCATAGATACCCCGCAACGCGGCGCGCTCGTGTCCGAACACCAGCAACGTTCGCGGCTTCGATCGATTTTTTACGCGCGTGCGGATCTCGGCGAGGCCGCGCTCGAGAGACGCGGCGACATCCCTCGCGTGTCCGTCGTGGCCGGTGACATCGCCGAGCGCGCGAATCGTGGACGTCACATCGGCGAGTCCCGCGTGCGTGTATTCGTAGGAGGCGATGCCCGCGCGCTGGAGCTGCTGTTTCAGATCCGTCTG
The DNA here is from genome assembly GCA_003222675.1 of Acidobacteriota bacterium. Taxonomy (GTDB): domain Bacteria; phylum Acidobacteriota; class Vicinamibacteria; order Vicinamibacterales; family 2-12-FULL-66-21; genus QHWT01. The sequence goes on from QHWT01000049.1 coordinate 196,463, forward strand.
GCTGGCGTAGATCAGCACCAGGTCGGGCTTCAGCGACAGAATGCGCTCGACGTCGGGGTCCAGCAGGGCCCCGACCTTCGGCAGTTTGCTCACTTCCGGGGGAAACGTGTCGAAGCTGCCAACGCCGACAACCTGCGGCCCGGCGCCAATCGCGAACAGGATCTCGGTCGCCGCAGGGATCACAGAGATGATGCGATTTGGTGATTTTGTGATCTGGTGATTTGGTGATTGCGCAGCGGCGCCGCACAACATCAACATCAGCGTGAGCGCGATCAGCGGTTTCTTATCAGCAACCATAGGAAGAATGGCCCTCCGATGAGCGCGGTGATGATGCCGACGGGGAGCTCCACCGGCGCGAGCAGCGTGCGCGCGAGCAGGTCACAACCGACGAGGAACGCCCCGCCGAAGAGCGCCGCGGCCGGTAGGACGAGCCGATGATCCGGGCCGACGAGCAGGCGCACCAGGTGGGGGATGACGATGCCCACGAATCCAATCGGCCCGCCAACGGAAACGGCGGCTCCCGTGGCGAGCGATGCGCTGAAGAATGCGGCGCGCTGCGCGACGGCGACGTTCAGTCCGCGTGACTCGGCGCTGTCGGGGCCGAGCGACAACAGGTTCAGCGGCCGCGCGAGCCACGCGAACGCCCCAAACGCGAGCACGCCCAGCGGGAGCGACGCGAGAAGCGGTTCGTAGCTGCTTACGTCGAGATCTCCCATCAGCCAGCGCAGTGTGCGATACGTATCCGCGAAGTCCGCGAAGTACTGCACGAACAGGATCATTGCCGAGAGAAACGCGTTGAGCGTCACGCCGGCGAGCAGCAGCACGTTCGTCGAAAGACCACGGTGCCTGGCCTGCGCGAGCGCGTAGACGATCGCGACCGCCGCAACCGATCCAGCAAACGACGCGGCCGGCACCGCCGAGATGCCGAAGGCCGTCAGCGCCCAGTCGAACGTGATCGCGAGCATGGCACCGAGCGCCGCGCCGGCTGACACCCCGAGCGTGAACGGCGTCGCGAGCGGATTGCGCAGCAGTCCCTGAAACACGACGCCCGCGGCCGCGAGGCACGCACCGACCCACGCGCCGGCAAGCGTGCGCGGCAGCCGGGCGACGAAGAAGATCTGCGCGTCGGCGTTGTCGCCAAAGGGAATCGAGAAATCGAACACGCGGCGCAGGCTGATCGATGTGGACCCGACGAGCGGCGCGAGCACGATCGCGGCGAGCGCGAGCGCACCAAAGGCAGTCACGGTCCGCAGGAACCGTGTGCCAAGCGTCATGCGCCCTCTCCGGTCGAGAGCCGACGGACAGGAACGATGATGCGATGGCCCGACGGGTGATTCATCACGTCGGCGTCCACGCCGTAGAGCCGCCGCACGTTGTCACGCGTCAGCACGTCCTCGATTCCGCCGGAGGCCAGCACGACTCCCTCACGCATCAGCACGAGCGTGCTGCACAACGACGCCGCGAGGTTCAGATCGTGCGTCGATACGACGATGGCTACGCCGCGCTCGTCGTGCAGGCGTCGCAGCAGAGCCGCCACTTCGAGTTGATATCCAAGATCGAGTGATGCCGTCGGCTCATCCAGCAGGAGGATACCGGGCACGGTTGATTCTTCCGCCTTCAGGCGGACGTCTCTGCGATCGACCTGCGCCAACGCGGCGGCGATCACCACACGCTGCTTTTCACCGCCACTGAGCGTAGCGAACAAACGATTCTTCAGATTGAGCGTGCCGGTCGCGTCGAGCATTTCCTCGACGATCGAGACATCCCCGGGCCCCTCGATCTCGAACGGGCCGAGATGCGGATACCGTCCCATCATGGCGACTTCGAGCGCCGTGTAGTCGAACGCGAGGTGCGTCTCCTGCGGCACGACCGCCATGCGGCGCGCGAGCACGGCCCGCGAGAGTAGGGTCAGGAGCGTACCGTCGAGCGTGACGCTGCCGCGCTGCGGCTGCCGCGTTCCGGCGAGCAGCCGCAAGAGCGTCGTCTTGCCGGACCCGTTCGGACCCAGGATGCCGACGAAGCCGTCAGCCGGGACGTCGAGCGACACGCCGCGGACGACAGGCGTGCGCTCGTCGTAGGAGAACCACGCGTCAGCGGCTCGCAGCAATGCGCAAGCCCGCCATCGCCCCGCGACCGAGCGCGGGGAAGCCGAAGGCTTCCTCGTATCGCCGGTCGAACAGGTTTTCCACGCGTCCGAACAGCTCGACCTGCCGGATCAGCTTCCATGCGGCGCCGGCGTGCCACACGGCGAAGCCCGGTGCGACGAACAGACCGCCGAAGGCGCCGAGCGACGGTTCGACGTCGAGCACGCGCCCGCGGCCGCCGCCGCGGATCCATCCGGAGAGGCGTCCGTCCGAAGCGGCGAGATCCAGCGACCACTGATGGCGGGGGCGGCGAAGCAGCGCGTCTCCCGCCTTGAACGGTGGAGGCGCGGCGCCGCCATTGTCGACGGCAAGAATGTCGCTGTCGAGGAAGGTGTAGCCGGCGCGCGCCTGCACGTCGAGCATCCCCACCCGCCCGCGCAGCGTCGATGCGAGCTCCAACCCGCGCGCGCGCGCGTTCGAGATGTTGTCGGTGCGAAAGTGGCTCGATTGCTGGAAGCGCCCGACGGCGACGATCAGGTCATCGAACGTGTTGCGGAACAGCGTCGCTGCGATCAGCGCGTGCCCGGACGCGAGCACCTGGTCGACGCCCGCCTCGACGCTGCGGCTCCTTTCCGGCTTCAGCGATGGATTGTCGGTGAAGGCAATCTCGAACGCGTCGGGCGGACGAATCCCGCTTCCCGCGGACGCGCGCAGCTTCGTCGAACGCGCCGCGCCAGGGCGAACATACCAGGCGGCAGCGATCCGCGGGTTCGCCGAGACCACGCGATCAGAGTCAAACGCGGGACGAGAGCTGAACGGTTGCGAGATGCCCGCAAGTGGATCGCGCCGGATGTCTTCGACGCGAAGACCGGCCGTCACGAACACGCGATCGGCCGCGCTCCAGCGCCCTTCGCCGAAATAGCCGGCGATCGACCGGGTCACCGGAATCTCGGCGGAGGTGTCGTCCGTGATGAACGTGCTCGTCGCACGCTCGCGCTGGAATTCAACGCCGGCCGAGAGATCGAGCCCACGCCATATGCTGACATCCGATTGCGCCCGCGCCGACCAGCGCTTCGATGAAGATTCCGATGCGCCGAACGGGCTCCGAAAGTCGCCATCGATGTTGTTCCACGTCAACTGCGCGTGCGTGCGCACCCGGGACCCCGAGGGCACCGTCCCTCCAATCGAGCCGATCCAGCGATCGTCCCGCCCGCGTGAGACAGGATCGATGCCTTCGAACGCGCCAACCGGATTCGAGCCGAACGCGCCGGGGAATCCGCGGTCATCGCTCTCGAAGCGCAGTTCGCCGCGAACCGACGCACCGCTGCCATGCCTCCATCCGCCGCTGGCACCCGCGCTCGTCCGCAGGTAATTGTCGTTGACAACCTTCGCGCCGGGCGCGAGACGCGTCCCGTTGAAGCCGTCACTGATAAGGCGCTCGACGCCCGCGCCCCACTCCCACGCGTTCCACGCGCCGGACGAAGAAGCGGCCGCGCGAGCTGTGCCGAAGCTCCCGCCTTCCAGCAACACGTCAGCGCGAATCGGTCCGCCGCTGCGCGTGACAATGCGGACGACAGCCCCGATCGCGTTCGATCCGTAAAGGGCACTCTGCGGCCCGCGCACGATCTCGATCCGGTCGATATTGTCGGTCGACAGATGCGCGAAATCGAAGCCGCCGCCGAACGCGTTCGCCTGCACGCCGTCGATGAACACGAGCGTGTAGTCCGATTCGCCGCCGCGCGGAAAGACGCTGGTCAATGCGCCCATGCCGCCGCTGCGCGTGACGGTCAGTCCGGGGACCTCACGTAAGGCATCCGCGACCGTCATCAACTGGCGCGCGCGGAGCTCGGAGGCGGCGACGATCGTCACTGACGACGACGCCTGCGACAATGGCACGTCGACTTGCGCCGCCGACACCACGATCGATTCGGACACGGCGCTCAACTGCAGCCGTACCGTGCCCGCATCGCGCGGCGCGCCGCCGGCCGTCAGATCGAGCGCGACCGGTGCCGCGGCGAACCCGTCGAGCGCCACGCGCAACTCGCAGCGTCCCGCGACGTCTGACGTTTTGAATCGGCCTTCCGCATCGGTGATCGCGGAGGCCGCGACAGACGATCCGCAGACGATGACAACCTGCGCCCCAGGCGCGGCGCGCGACTCGGGATCGACGACGCGTCCTTCGACGATCGAAGCGTCGGCACGCGCGATGAGGATTAGACTGAGGGCTGTAAAAAAGACGGACGTGCGGAAGAGCACCGGGCCTCCTTTCGGCGTGCTCACGCGCCGATGGCTGAAATGAACGGGCCCGGGCGGCCAGGTATCCTGGCTTGCGGATCAGCGCGCGCATCCTCGGCCTTCCCATGATTGGCGGATCCCTGAGATCCTCTCGGGCGGATCGAAAGATCCGGTCGGCGGATCTAAAGATCCGCCCTACCTTTCACAGTGACTGCCGGTCGTACCGGCGTGAAGAATGGCGCTCCCCGCTTACAGTGGCGGCACCGCGTAGGCTTCGCACCCACTTCGCATGACCGCCGGGCATCAGGTGAATCATGTCGGTGCTCCGCGCAAGAGTGCGACGTGCTGGGTGCTCGGCGCACCGACGATCGACAAGTATACTAGTAACAGCGGCTCATGCTGAACAGGGTTGAACGCGCAGGGCTGGGCGATATCGCCGCGAAACTCGATGGCGGCGTTCGCTTGTGTCTCGATGACGGCGTGCGGTTGTTCGCGTGCCCGGATACGCTCGCGCTCGGATGGCTGGCGAACCGTGAGCGCGAGAAGCGGCACGGCGCCCGGACGTACTACAACTTCAATATCCGCCTCGAAGCGACGAACGTCTGCGTCGCGAACTGCCTCTTCTGCTCGTTCGCGCGGCTCCGTCCGGGTGATCCCGGTTCCTACACGATGTCGCTCGAGCAGGCCTGGGACAAGCTGCGCCAACGCTCCGGCCAACCGCTTACCGAGGTCCACGTCGTCAACGGCTTGCACCCCGATTTGCCGTTCGACTACTACACGGAACTCCTGCGAGGGTTCAAACGCATCCGGCCCGACATCCATTTGAAGTGCTTTACGGCGGTAGAGATCGCGTTCTTCGCGGATCTCTATGCGAAGACCGACGAGCAGGTGCTGCGCGAGCTGCAGGATGCGGGTCTCGACTCGCTGCCGGGCGGCGGCGCAGAGATCTTCGCCGAGCGCGTGCGCAAGAAGATCTGCAACGACAAGTGCGGCACCGATCGGTATCTCGCGATTCATCGCCTCGCGCACGGCCTCGGCATGCGTTCCAATGTGACGATGCTGTACGGGCACATCGAGACGGCCGAGGAGCGTGTCGATCACATGTTGCGAACGCGCGCGCTGCAGGACGAGACGGGCGGCCTGCAGGCGTTCATCCCGCTTGCGTTCCATCCCGACAACAACCAGATGCGGAAGCTGCCGGCGCCGAGCGCTGTCGACACGCTCCGCGTGCTCGCTGTCTCGCGGCTGATGCTCGAGAACATTCCGCACATCAAGGCGTTCTGGATCGCGACGGGCGTGGAGACCGCGCAGCTCGCGCTGTGGTTCGGCGCGGATGATCTCGACGGTACGGTGCAGGAAGAGCGGATCTATCACATGGCGGGATCGCCGACGCCCGAGGCGATGACGACCCGCGAAATCCGGCGCCTCATCCACACTGCCGGCCGCGAGCCGATCGAGCGCGACACGTTATACAACGTCATCGTCGGGCCCCAAGCCGACGCCGTCGCGTCATAAGGCGTAACGTGCTGCCGGGTCTAAAGACCCGGCCTACAAATGAAGACCGGCAGATCGTGCCCCTGTAAGCCGGGTCTTTAGACCCGGCTTCGCCGGGTAGTACAATCAAGAGCTGCGATGGACATCCAACTGCTCACCCACGTTGAGAAGCAGAGCATCGGCGAGCGGCAACCGCTGCCCGATCGGTACCTCCGTCTGTCGGACGACGAAATGGATGAGCGGATTGTCGCGGCGAAGGGCACGCTGGGCGAGCGGCTGGTCATCCTGGGTCATCACTATCAACGCGACGAGGTGATCAAGTTCGCGGATTTCACCGGTGACTCGCTGAAGCTCGCGCGCGCCGCGGCGAGCCGTGGCGCCGCGGAGTTCATCGTGTTCTGCGGCGTGCACTTCATGGCGGAAAGCGCTGACATCTTACGCGGGCCGCATCAGAAGGTCGCGCTGCCGGACCTCGCCGCTGGATGCTCGATGGCGGACATGGCCGAGGAGGATCAGCTCGAGATCTGCTGGCGCGAGCTCGCCGAGCTCGGCGTCGACGTCAATGCCACCGTCCCCGTCACATACATCAATTCGTCGGCGGCCATCAAAGCGTTCTGCGGCAAGCACGGCGGGGTCGTCTGCACATCGACAAACGCGGCAGGCGTCATGTCATGGGCGTGGCAGAAAGGGGAGCGCCTCGTGATGCTGCCTGACCAGCATCTCGGGCGCAACACGGGCTACAAACTCGGCGTGCCGCTCAATCGCATGGCGGTCTGGGACCCGCACGAGATTGGCGGCGGTTTGACGGCCGAACAGACGAGGAACTCGACGCTGCTGCTGTGGAAAGGTCACTGCTCGGTGCACACGCGGTTCACCGGGCAGCAGATTGACGCGTTTCGGGCGAAGCACCCGGACGGCAAGGTGATCGCGCACCCCGAGTGCACGTTCGACGTCGTACAGGCGGCGGATCTCAGCGGGTCCACCGAGTTCATCATCGAGACGCTCCGCAAGAGTCCGAAGGGATCGGTGTGGGCGGTCGCGACCGAGATCCATCTCGTAAACCGTCTGATGCACGAGCTCGCGCCCGATCGCACGGTGGTCACGCTCGATCCATTCGGCTGCCTCTGCTCCACGATGTTCCGCGTCTCACCGAACCACCTGCTGTGGGTGCTCGAAGGCCTCGTAGAAGGAACGATCCACAATCAAATCATCGTGCCCGAGGAAACGAAGCGCTGGTCCAGGGTCGCGCTCGATCGGATGCTCGAGATTCGCTGAAGGAGAGACATATGGCGGATGTTAAGGAAAGCGTGAAGGCACATTCAGTTCCCCCCCTTCCGTACGACTACAACGCGCTGGAGCCGCACATCGACGAACAGACGATGCGCATCCATCACGACAAGCACCACGCGGCGTACGTGAACAACCTCAACGCGGCACTCGAAAAGCAACCCGAGCTGCAGAACAAGAGCGTCGAGGAATTGATCAAAGGCATCAACAGTGTGCCGGAAGCCATCCGGACCGCCGTCCGCAATAATGGCGGCGGGCACGTGAACCACACGATGTTCTGGGAGATCATGGGTCCGAAGAAAGGCGGCCAACCCACAGGCACGATCGCCGACGCGATCAAGTCGTCCTTCGGCAGCTTCGACACGTTCAAGACGCAGTTTGCAGACGCTGGTGTGAAGCGATTTGGCAGCGGCTGGGCCTGGCTGATCGACGCAGGTGGCAAGCTCGTCATCGAGAGCACCGCGAATCAGGACAGTCCGCTGATGGAAGGGAAGAAGCCGGTGCTCGGCGTCGACGTGTGGGAGCACGCGTACTATTTGAAGTACCAGAACCGCCGCCCCGACTACATCGCCGCGTGGTGGAACACGATCAACTGGGATGCGGTGAATAAGAGATTCAAGTAAGGCTCGGGGATTCAGGACTCATGGCTCATGCCGCCGGGTCTAAAGACCCGGCCTACGGTACACTGCGCTTGTAGGGCGGACCTTCAGGTCCGCCGTCATGAGCCACTATGAGCCGTGAGTCATAAGCCCCGAGCCGATTCACTGTCGGGCGGTGCCTCAACGCGCCGCCCGTGTTGCGTACGCCGCAGCGTAGGCCTGCGCGTAATCGTCGATCATCCGGTCGACCGTGAAGCGCGCCACGACCAGGGCGCGGCCGTTCGCGGCGAGCCGGCGGCGCTGGCGCTCGTCACGCGCGAGCGCGAGCATCGCCCGCGAGAGACGCTCCGGATCTCTTGCCGCGATGAGCATTCCGTTCTGGCCGTCGCTCACAACTTCCGGAGTTCCGCCAACGGCCGTGGCGATGACGGGGAGCTCCGCCGCCATGGCCTCCAGGATCGTCAGCGAGATGCCTTCGCTGACGGAGCTGTTGACGTAGACGTCGCACGCGGGCAGCAATCCACGCGCGTCGGCGCGGTAGCCCGCGAACAGCACGGCGTCAGTTAAACCCTGCTCCGCCGCGCGCCGCGCGAGCGCGTCGCGCTCCGGGCCGTCACCGACAATGAGCAGTCGCGCGCCGCTCACCTCCGATCGAATCCTTGCAAACGCGTCGATCAGCGTGCCGAGGCCCTTGACGGCATGCAGGCGCGCGGCCGTGCCGAAGACAAGCGCATGCGGTGGAATGCGCAATTCGGCGCGCGCCTTCCTTCGCTCGATCTCGCCGGGCCGCTTCCCGACGTCAATGCCGTTCGTGATGACGCCCACGCGCGCCGCTGGAAATCCCTCCGCCAGCATGTGACGGCGCAGGTCCTCCGACACGGCATAAATGGCGTGCGGCAGCGGCGCGAGCAGGGGATTGACGACCTTCCGCTTCAGTGACGGCGGGGTGTCGGCGTGCCGTCCGTGCTCGGTATAGATGACGCGCAGCGACGGGCGCAGCAGGCGCGCGAGCGAGCCGTACACGTAAGGCGAATACTGATGGCAGTGCAGCACCTCGATGCCGTGCGCACGCGTCAGTTGGGCGATCGTGCGCGCGAGTGACGGCCGGAATCCCTGTTGCCGCCGCATGGCAATCACGCCGATGCCGCTCGCGTTCAGGGTCTCGGCGAGCGCGCCTGCCTCCTCGAGGCAGATGACGGTCATGCCGAAGGGGTCCACGAGCCTCTGCGACAGCTCAATCGCGAGCCGCTCCGCCCCGCCCGGACACAGCGTCAGCACCAGTTGCGCCACGCGCGGGTGTATGTCGCCGTGCATTCGACGGACCTCGCTCGGTGGGCGTGACTGGGACCGAGGACGGTCACGGTCGAACACGAGTACCGGTTCATCCAGGGTGACGCGATTGACGCGATGGGGAACCATGTCCCCCGGCTGCCTCGCAAAGGACCCGCCAGCCCGGTCGAGACGGAACGCCACGTGCAGTTCCGAGGGCGCCGCCCGTTTTCCGGGCATCACCGAACCGCAATGTCGGCGTGCCGGATGACTTTAGTCGTCTTGCGCGCGCCACTTCTTCTCGAATGAGAAGCGAGCGTATCGCGATGCCCGGACGGGCGGCACATCTCTGGCGCCTCGACGCCTACACCCGTGCGGAGGTTCGCTTTGCTTGTTCGCGGCCCGTTCCATCGGCTACCCGCGCGTCCGTCGATCCTGGCGATCACGAGCGAACTGCCGTGGCCGCTCGATCGCGGCGGACACCTGCGCAGCTTTCACCTGCTGCGAGGGCTGGCCGCCGACTTCGACGTGCGCCTCGTCGCGCCAATCGAGCCGGGGCAGGAAGCGCTCGTGCCTGCGCTGTCGGCCGCCGGAATTCGCGTCTGCCCGGTGCGGGTGGGACCACGGCGCGCGCCGATCGAAACGCTTCGAGTATTCCGCGCGGCGCTGACGAGAGAACCGTATGTGCTCTTCCGCCGTCACGATCGCGCGTCGGTCCGTCACACGGTGTCGGTGCAGGTCGCCATCAACCGTCCGGATCTTCTCTATCTCGATCACCTCGACTCGGCATTGTATGCCGACACGTGCCGCGTGCCCGCGATTCTCGACGTTCACAACATCTATTCGGCGCTGGTGCGTCGCACGGCCGACGAACAGCCAAACCCCATCGTGGGACAGTACCTGCGCGGCGAGGCGCGCCTCCTCGAGCGCGCCGAGCGCCGCGCCGCGACGCGCGCCGCGCTCGTGACGGCGGCGTCGGACGAAGACTGCGCGTATTACCAGGCATCGGGCGCTGGCCGCGTTGCGATGGTGGCCAACGGCGTGGATTGCGATGCGTACGCCGCGCTGCCGCTCATTCGCCACTCGCGGCCGCCGGTGATTCTTTACGTGGGGACGATGTCGTGGGGACCGAACGTGGCGGCGGCAAAGTTCCTCGCACTCGACGTGCTGCCACGGATCCAGCTTCGTCTTCCCGACGCGCGACTTCGCATCATCGGACGAGATCCTCCTCCCGAGATTCGTGCGCTCGCAGAGCGGCCGAACATCGACGTGACGGGCGCGGTGCCTGACGTCGTGCCGCACCTCGGCGAGGCGCACGCGCTGGCGGTTCCGCTCGAATCAGGCGGCGGCACGCGCTTGAAGATCCTCGAGGCGTTCGCGGCGGGATTGCCCGTCGTCAGCACGCCGGTCGGCTGCGAAGGGCTGCGCGCCGAGCACGGCGTGCACCTGCTCGTCGCGCCGCGTGAGCGGATGGCGCAGGCGCTTGTCACCGTTCTGTCGAATCGCCTACTGGCGTACGGCCTTGCCGAACGCGCGCGCTCTCTCGTGCGCGATCACTACGACTGGCGCTCCATTGGAATGGTCGCGCGCCGCGAGGCGCGCGCTGTGCTGCGCTGCCGGTCTGCGGCACGCGAGCTTCAAATGCAGGACGCGGGATGATGCCGATTCGCGTGCTCGAGCTGCGCAGCGTCCTCGGACCGGGCGGGGGCCCGGAGAAGACGATCCTGTCGGGGGCCGCGCTGAGCGATCCGCGGATGTTCGAGATCACCGTCTGCTACCTGCGCGCCGCTGATGACGATCGCTGCGACATCCGCCGTCGCGCCGAAGAACTCGATCTCCGCTACATCGAGCTCCTGGAACGTTCGTCGGTCGATCCGGCGATCTGGCCGCAACTCCAGCGTGTGGTCAGGCGTCACGGCATCCAGATCGTGCATGCGCACGACTACAAGACGGACCTCCTGGCGGTGCTGCTCGCGCGCAGGGAGGGCACGATCGCCATGGCCACAGCGCACGGCTGGACGGGGCACAGCCCGCGCGAACGCTACCTCTATTATCCCGCCGACAAGCGGCTGCTTCGCCGATGCGATCGCGTTGTCGCAGTGTCGGGAGAGATCCGGTCGGAGCTGATTCGGTACGGCTGTCGCCCAAATCGCGTCGTGACGGTGCTCAACGGGATTGACGATCAGCGGTTCAAGCGCAACCCGGCGGCTCGGCGCGCGGCGCGCGCGGCTCTGGGCCTCAAAGAGGTCGATTTGGCGATCGGCGCCGTGGGCCGCCTCGAGCCGCAGAAGCGCTTCGACCTGCTGATTCGGACGTTCGCCGAGGCGCGCCGGACACTGCCGAGCCTGCGTCTGTTCATCGCGGGCGACGGATCGCTGCGTCAGGAACTCGCGGCGCTGATCCGGACGCTCGATCTCGACGGCGTGTGCCGGTTGCTCGGGCACACACCGGATGTGATTGGCCTGCACCATGCGCTCGACCTGCTGGCCCAGTCGTCGGACTACGAGGGCACACCCAACGCGGTGCTCGAAGCCATGGCGCTCGAGACACCCGTGGTCGCGACGGCGGCCGGCGGCACCGCGGAATTGGTCACCGACGGCGTGCACGGGCGGGTCGTGCGCATCGGCGACCTCGCCGCGCTGACCGACGCGGTGGTCGGGGCGCTCACACGGCGCGCGGAATCGCAGGCGCGCGCGAGGGCGGCCCGGCTGCGCATCGTCACCGAGCTGTCGTTCGGCGCGCGCCACGCGAAAATTGAAGCGCTCTATCGCGAGCTCGTGTCAGGCGGCACCGTCGTGCAGCGGCCGGCGGCGGAACTGACTTGTGCGTGACCATCAATGAACGTGCTGCTCCTCACGCACCGCTTGCCCTTCGCGCCGAACCGCGGCGATCGGATCCGCGCCTATTACCTGCTCGAGGCGCTGACGCGCGAAGCGAACGTCGATCTCGTGTCGCTGGTCCACGATCGAGATGAGGCGTCACAGGTTCATCTGCTGCAGGGTCGCGTTCGCAGCGTCACGATGGCGCGCGTCGGCCGCGCGCGCTCGTGGCTGCGGGCGGTCGCGGCGCTCGGCACGGGGCAGCCGTTGACGCACGCGCTGCTGGACGCGCCGGGATTCGATCGCGCGCTCGCCGACGTCACCGCGGAGCACCGACCCGACGTCGTGGTCGCCTTGTGCTCGAGCATGGCGCGATTTGTGCTGCGGCCGCCGCTCGATGAGCTGCCGCTGATCCTCGACCTGATCGATGTGGACTCGGAGAAGTGGCGGCAGATGGGAGCGTCCTCGCGCGGACCGCTCGGGTGGATATACCGTCGTGAGGCGCGCGTGCTCGGTCCATTCGAGTCCTTCGCGTCCCGCCGCGCGGCTGCGACGCTCGTCGTGAACGATCGCGAGCGGACAGCCCTCGAAGCGATTGCGCCGGATGCGCCGGTGCACGTTGTGCCGAACGGCATCGACGCGCTTCGATTCACGCCGCCGGCCTCGCCATCCGTGGAAGCGCAGGTGGTCTTCTGCGGCGTAATGGACTATGCGCCCAACGTTGACGGTGTGCTGTGGTTTGTCAAGCACGTGTGGCCCCGGGTGCGACAAGCGAATGCAAACGCGCGGCTCACGCTCGTGGGCGCGCGCCCGACGCCGGCCATTCGCGCGCTTTCTTCGGATTCATCGATCGAAGTCACGGGAACGGTGCCGGACGTACGGCCGTACTTGTGGCGCTCCGCCGTGTCGATTGCCCCATTGCTGATTGCGCGCGGGGTGCAGAACAAGGTGCTCGAAGCGCTGGCCGCGGGGCTTCCTTGTGTCGTCAGCGCGCCGGTGTTCGAAGGCGTGCCGCGGGCCGCGCGGCCAGGGTGCATCGAAGGCGAAACGCCGTCCGCGTTCGCGGCGTCAGTGATCCGGTTGCTCTCGATGCGGCCGCAGGAACGCCGCCGGCTCGCCAGCCAGGTGAACTTGTCGGAGCTGTCGTGGCGGGAGGCATTCGCCCCGCTCGGCGGTCTGCTCCATACTGTTGCCGGCCAGCCGGGCCCGCGGTTCGCGAATGGAGGAGCGCTGTTTCGTGAGTGCCGTGCATAGTCCCGAAAGCGATCGCACATCGCGCAGCCAGGCGGCGCGCACGGCCTTGTTGTGGCAACTCGATAAGGTCTTCCCGGCGAATCCGCGCGCATTTCTCGATCCGGACGGCCAGACGCAGCGCTCGATGCATCGCGCGAACGGGGCCGCCGGGCGCTACCTCGCCGAGCTCGGCTCATCCGACGTCGACGTGCTGGACTTCGGGTGCGGGTGGGGCGGCGAGACACTATGGCTCGCGAATCACGCTCGTTCCGTCGTCGGCGTCGACATCGAGGCGGCGGCAATCGACCAGGCGAACCGAGCGCGCGCGGAGTCGGCCGTCACCAACTGCCGGTTCGTTCAGGCACGATCGGGCGTCCTTCCATTTGACGATCGCTCGTTCGACGCCGTGTTCTCGACGGACACGTTCGAGCACGTGATGGATCTCGACGCGGCCTTCAAGGAACTATTCCGTGTCCTCCGGCCGGGGGGCGTCGTGCTCTCGCGGTTCGGACCGCTGTTCTTCTCGCCGCAGGGCTATCATCTGTATTGGGCCTGCCAGGTCCCGTACGCGCATCTTCTGTGTGGACTGGACGCCGTGCTCGCGCTCCGTAACGCGCGATGCGACACACCTCGTGGGGCGGCGACGTGGCAGTCGCTCGGTCTGAATGCACGTCGTTTTCGCGACTACAAGGGCAGCGCGGCGGCCGCCGGATTCACGCTCGAACGCTTCGAGCGGATCCCCGTGCGGAGGCTGCGGTGGCTCGCGTCCATCCACGGGATAGGCGATCTCGTCACGTTTGGGATCGACTGTCGGCTTAGGCGCCCGCACTGAACTGTGACTGTCACAGTTCTTCCCAGATCCGGACGCTTCCGGACGCCCGAAGTGTGACTGTCACCGTTTCTGACTACCCCGCCGCGAGGACGGTTAGTAGGCGGGTCAGCAGCATCGCGCCGCGCGGCTTCAACCGCTCCAGCGCGCGGATTTTCTGCGGGATGAACACGGACGGCGGTGCATTCAAGTCGTGCATGTCGTTCGGCAGCTCTGGCGCACGATCGCCGGGATGCTCGAGAAAGTAGCCGTACATGAAGCCATGCGACAGCAGCAGGACGACCGGCCGCGTGCAACCGCGGGTGGGCATTCGCCTCAAAGCGGATATCGAGTACTCGAAGAAAAAGCGGGCGCGCTCCAGGAACGCGTGCCTCTCCGCGTCCGGCGCGTGACGCGCCGCCAGCAGGAAAATTTCCGCCTTGCGCATGTCCTGCGCCGCCCAGGTCTCTGTCGGGTACTCCAGGATCTCCGGCTTCTCCAGGAACGGATACTCTCGTGCCAGCATCCACCGCGCGTATCTGAGCAGGCTCGCACGCGCGTAGGCGTACGTTTCGTCGAGCTCGTTCCGCTCCACTTTGTAATCGAGGTACTTCGCCAGCGCTTCGAGCAGCGCCGTGTACGACCAGCGCCGCTCCGCATCGAGCAGCTGCCGAGCCTCGACATCGTCTTTCGGATGAATGCAGCGGCGAATCAGCTCCTCTGCCTTCTCCACGAACGCGTGATCACCGGACAGGCGATGTGCGTCGAGCAGCACGTTGATCGAGTGACCGGCGCCGCGCCCCGGCCCGTGATAGTCGGGCGTGCAGGTCGCGCTCGCGAGTCCCGTTGCGCCCGACGCGATCCACGCAAACGGGGTCGTCGCTCCATCGTCCATGGCCATGACCCAGCGGCCGAGCCCGATAGCCGCTTCGAGAGACTGCTCGTTGCCGGTCAACAGGTAATGGAGCCGCAGGCCAGAGGCGTAGTTGTGCTCGTTCGACGGCCCGCCACCCGAGACGCCCTCGGCTGACGGATAGGAACGATGCGTCGACAGGCCCGCAGGCACGTAGTGATAGGTGTGCCAGAAGAGCCCGCCGTTGTACGCGCTCTTGTCCCTGGTCGTGTGATAGATATCGATGTCCACGACGTGCGCGGCGAGCTCCTCCATCTGCGTGAGCCAGCGCACGTCGGTCGATCGCATGAACTGGCACGCGAAGCCGGCAATCGCGTCGTACTGATTGTTGTAGTGCGACACGAACGGCTCGTCGGCGGCGTGGAAAGCGGCCTCGTGATCGGCGTAGATGTCGCCGAAATTCCTCCAGCCGTATTCGTCGATGATCTCCCGTTTGCGCTCGAACGCGTGCGGTCCGGTGACCGCGCTGGCGACGAGCTCGTCATACGCGCACATGCCATTCGCGTGCGACGGCACGAGGTACGGAACCGCGCGCGCCGCGCAGTAATACGCTGCCGAACTGTGCCCCACGCGCGGCAGGCGTCCCCAGCGCACGGCATCCTTGCTCAACGGATCGCGGCCGAACGCCAGGGTGAAACTGTGGGTTTTCTGCTCGCCCCCCTGAATCTCGTGCAGGTCCGCGTGCTGCCGCGGAAACAGGCCGAGCACAACGGCGTTGTCGCGCGCCTCGAGCGACTTTGGAAAGTTCTGCCAGAATTGCTCCATCGTAACGGCGATGCGATCTCTTCCCCGCTCGAGTGTGATGACCGGCGTCGCTCTCTGGCCCGCCGCCGATTCCGACGCCGTGTTCAAGCGATAGCCACGGAAGCTCGTCGTGATGACACCGTTGCGATTTCGGTGGGTCGGACTGCGCCATTGTTCGCCGCCGCTCGAATCTTGATAGAGGTCGAGCGGTTGCGACATTCGTTCGATGGGCCGTTCGAGCTCCGGCGAGCAGGACACGTCGGCCGTCGGACCTTCAGAGAGCGCCGTCTCGAGTTCCACCGACTGCACATAGACCGAGCCCCGGTCGCCCAGTTCCCAGATGCCGCTCGGGTGCACCGCGGCGCGAGGGTTGCGCAGCGTCAGGGCGCAGCGTACGGCCGCCGAGCCCGCAAAAAAGTGCAGCCGCGCCTGGAGCCCCAGGAGGGGCCGGGTCCAGCTCGCAATGGTGCCTTCGATCAACACGGTCGCCCTGAGCGGCCCGTGCTCGTCGACGACGACGCGCCGCACCTGGACACGGCACTGGCGTCCCGTCCCGTCCACAACGCGCAGTCCACTGCGCTCCCGATCGATGACCTCTCGCGCATCGATCGCTACGGACGCGAACGGGAACGGCCGATGAACCAGCATCGAGAATCGCGCGGCACCCGTATCGACGAGCACGCCGCCACTCGTCTGCGTGAGCTCGATGCCCTTCGCGTCGGACATGCGCGACCCGGCGCCGACATTGAAGATCGTCGTGTCGTCGCGCGTCTGGAAATCGAGCAACGCCCACTTGACGGAGCCGTCGTGCCATCGCTCCAGTGCGCGGGCCTGTAACGGCACGCGCCGATCGCTTGCGTCGCGCAGGTTCAGCAGCGCCGCATCCGTCACCGCGCCGGGCGGAAAGGGAAGTCCGAGCGTGATCGGCTCGTGCGTCGCGTCGTGCAGCGCTTCGCCGGCACGACGCCGCGTGAGGACGATTGGCACGCGCGACCACGTGCCAGCAGGCGCCGTCATGGAATGGACCGGACGACGTGGGGTCCTATGAAGCTCGCGACGGGAAGCGGCAGCCGTTTCCACAACGCGATCGCGGTCTGCATCCGCGGATTTTTCGTGCTGTGGTCCGGAAGCGCGTCGGTCCCGTTCAGGCAGTACTCCCACCAGAGCTGCTCTGGGTGCGCGCCCCACTGCAGCTTGAAGAGATACGGACCTTCATCCGCGGTCGACCGTCCGAAGTCCAGCACCGCGTGCCCGGTACGAATGGCCTCGCGAATCACCGTCCAATAAAGAAGGTTATTCGGACAGAGATCGCGCCGCTCCTTCAGC
The DNA here is from genome assembly GCA_003222675.1 of Acidobacteriota bacterium. Taxonomy (GTDB): domain Bacteria; phylum Acidobacteriota; class Vicinamibacteria; order Vicinamibacterales; family 2-12-FULL-66-21; genus QHWT01. Next base: position 213,274 of record QHWT01000049.1, read on the forward strand.
GAAGAGGCCCATGGCATTTCCATCACCTGCCGATGGGTGTGCGTGATGCCGGCCGCTATGACCTCGGAACCAAGACGCACGAGAACGACGCGCACGCGCGACTCGACGTGCGCGCAGATCGCGTCGAAGAACCGCGGGCTGTAGACCGGCGTGCCGAGGTCGCGCATGTTGCGCGCGAACACGGCGTAGAACTCCGGCAGCAGTGACCGACCGCCGATTTCGGCTGTGAGACCGCTCTTTTCTGCCTTGCGAACCTGGTTTCTGACTTTCCGATCGAGGCCCTGCCAACACGCCTCTTCCGTCGATGGAAGATCCAGCAGCAACGTGACCTTGTGATCCTTCGCCGGCAGCGCGGGAAAGTGTCGGAGTCGATGCCGCAACTCGAGGTGCCGCGCGCCTCGACGCGACAGAAGCGACCTGGCCTCCAACAGCAGCGCCTCTGAAGCCTGATCATCGTCGGCGAGCACACCGCCGTAATTCACAAAGGGCAGCGAGACGGCAAACTTGCCGAAGAGCGTGGACCTGAACAGCACGACAGGCAGCACACCGACGACGTGCGGCTCGCGCCGCGCGACGAGATAGACCGCCTCGTGGCCAAAAGCCTGCTCGAAAACGTGCCGCCACGCCCACGCGTGGTAGCCGCTCGCGTCCGCATGTCGGTCGACGTACGCGTTCCATTCGGCGCCGTCGTCGGCGATCGAGACGGTAGTGCGCGCTTGCGCGGTTGTGATCGTCACCATACGTAGGGAAGGGCAAAGGCCAGTGCGGATGGCGCGTCTTCAACCGACGCCGGCAACATCACCTGCTCCATCGGGGCGAACTCGAAGTCGCGCAGCAATTGCGTCAGCCGCGCTTCGGTCTCGCCGAGATTCCGGTAATGGCGGAACCGGCCGAGCGCGGACGTCATGAGCTTCGGTTGATCCGGATCGATTTCCCACGGGTGCAGGTAGAAGACGGCCGGCCGCTGCTCGTCGCGATTCAGGCGCTCGATGCCGCGTTTGGTCCACCAGTAGGGGAGGATCCGGAAATAGCCGCCGCCGCCGACCGGTAGGTTGTAAGGCCCGATGCGCACCGTCGATCCCGGCACTTCGACGATCGTGCCGTGGTCACGATGGATTGGATACGGGTGCCGCGGCGAAATCGGGATGCCGTAACGATCGTGATGGATCGGAAAGATGCTCGCGTCGTACTGGAAGCCTTCCTCGATCAGGATATCGAGCGCCCACAACGAATGCGGCGTGATCGAGTAGCTCGGCGCGCGATAGCCTCGCACGGGCCGGCCCGCCATCGATTCGAGCGCGCCCTTGGACCGGCGGATGTCTTCCCTGAATGTGCGTGGCGTCAGGTCGTACACGAGCCGGTGCCCGTAGCCGTGAGACGCGATTTCGTGACCGAGCGCCGCCACACGCCCGACCAGCGCCGGATGGCGCTCGGCGACCCACCCAAGAATGAAGAACGTCGCCTTGATGCCCGCATCCTCGAACAGCGCGAGCAGGCGATCGGTGTTTCGCTCGACGCGGCTCTCGAGCGCCTCCCAATGGCGTCGAGGGACCACACCGTCGAAGACGCTGACGTGGAAGTAGTCCTCCACGTCGATCGTCATGGCGTTGACAATCAGGGGCCGGGCCGACATCAGCGTCCCCGGTGCAGAACGACCGTCTTTACGGTCTCGAAGATGATGAACAGGTCGAGCCGCAGCGACAGGTTCTTGATGTAGAAGAGATCGTGCTGCAGCTTCTCCATCGTGTCCTCGACGCTCGCGGTGTAGGTGTAGCGCACCTGCGCCCAGCCTGTGAGCCCGGGCTTCACGACGTGCCGCAGCTTGTAGAGAGGGATCTGCTTCGCGAGCTCCTGGACGAATTCCGGGCGCTCGGGTCTCGGCCCGACCAGGCTCATGTTCCCGATCAGGATGTTCCAGAGCTGCGGCAGCTCGTCGAGGCGCGTTCGCCGCAGGATGCTGCCGATCCGCGTGATGCGCGGATCACCGGGCGTCGACCATACGGCGCCGCTGTCGCGTTCCGCGTCGTTCCGCATCGATCGCAGTTTGTAGACGCGGAACACCCGGCCATTCCGTCCGACGCGCAGCTGGCTGTAGACCGCAGGGCCCGGTGACGTCAGCACGATGACCGCCGCGAGCGCGAGCAGGAGCGGCAGGCACACCACGAGCGCGACGGCGGCAATCACCACCTCGATCGCGCGCTTCGCGATGAGGACGGTCGCGCTCTTCCGAAATCCATTGGAGAAAATGAGCCAGCTCGGACGCAGGTTCTCGAGCGCGATCTTGCCGGTGCACTCCTCGTACACCGATGCGAGGTCCGCGAACGTGACCCCCTGGAGCTTCATCTCCAGCAGCTTGTCCATCGGCAGCTTGCCGCGCGCGTCCGCGAGGTTGACGACCACACGATCGACGGCATGCGCGCGCACGATGGCTGGAAGATCTTCGAAGGCGCCGAGCACTTGCGCGGCGCCGCCGTCGCCCGACTGCGCCTCGACGAACCCCACGATCTCCACGCCGTGATGGCTGCGCTCGGCCAGCTCCCGCTCGAAGTTGTGCGCGGTGGCGCTCCGTCCGATCAGCAGGAGCCGCTCGCGTGGACCGACCTGGGTCGATGCCCACCGGAATGCGGCGCGCCATCCGAGCAGCGATGCGCTGACGATCATGGCGGCCATCACGAACACGCCGCGCGCGACGATCAGGTCCGGGAACCACGCATAGAGCAGCGCAAGGATGATCGACGTGGCCCCAAGCGCCTTCAGCATCCGTACGGCCATCTGCCGCAGATCGCGCAGCAGCCGCGGGTCGTCGTAGAGATCGCCGTAATACAGGCAAATCTGGCAGACGTAGCCGATGAGCAGCACCTTCGGCAGGATGTCGCCGACGGTCGCGAGCGACCAGCTCGCGCCAAGCACCAGATACGTGCTGACGGTCACCGCGGCCATGATGAGCGCCGTCTCGGAGAGAATCAGCGCGCTCGAACGCCATGTGACCGACTGCATGAGCCCCTTCCCCATCGTCTACCTGCTCTTCCCGTATCCGCTCTTGGCGTAATAGCCGTAGTAGTCGTCGCCATAGCGACGCGAGGTGTCCGCACCGTTGAACACGACGCCCAGGATGCGCTCACGCCCCAGTGTGTCCACGGCGCGCTTGATGAGGTCGAAGGGACTATGTCCGGCACGCACTACGAGCAACGCGCCGTCCGCGATGCCGCCAAGCAGGCCCGCGTCCGGCAGCAGGCCAATCGGCGGCGTGTCGATCAAGACCCAATCGAACTGCTCGCGCCCTTCCTTCACAATGCGCTGCATCGTTTCGGAGGTGAGCGCGCCAATCGGATCGGAATCGGGCCGCCCCGCCGGCAGCAGGAACAGCCGTGGCGCAACCGGCAACAGCTCCAGAGGCTTCGCCCCGTGCGAGTGCACGTACTCGTTCACGCCGCACGGACTCTCGAGCTTGAAAATCGTGTGCAGCGTTGGCCGACGCAGGTCCGCGTCGATCAGCAGCACGCGCCGTTCGTACGATCGCGTCAACGTCAGCGCGAGATTCGTTATCGTCAGGCTCTTGCCTTCACCGCTGATCGCGCTCGTGACCATGACGACGCGCATGCCGGTGTCCGCCTGCGCGTGATGCAGGATCGCGGCGAGCCGGCGGTACTGTTCGGTAGCGACCGGCAGCATGCCGGGCGCCGCCACTTTGCCCGTCAGCGCTGGATCGAACAGCTCCTCGGAAACGCCGATCGGGTTCTTCAGCGGAACGAACACTCCGATCTCTGCAGTCTCTGGCATCAGAACACCCGTTTCAGTAATCCGAGCCGCCACGAGCAGGAAGCCGCCCGTGAATGTGAACGCGAGCCGCAGCATCCGGCGTCGCTTTTCGTCGATCGACTCCATGACCGGCAGCACCGCGAGCACCGGGATCTTGAGCGCCTCGAGCAGCTGCGATTCGGTGCGAAGAGATGTGTCGCGATACTCGAGCAACGCGGACACTGCCATTCCGAGCATGAGGCCGATGCCGATCGCCGTCAGATTCAGCTGGAGCCGCTTCGGGCTGAACGGCCGCTCGGGCACACGCGCAGGGTCCAGCACCTTGAACTGCTCGCCGACCTGCTGCTTCTCGAGGTTCGCCGCGATGTTCGAGTCTTCCTTCTTTGCGAGCAGAGACTCGTAGCCCTTCTTCAGGGTTTCGTAATCGCGCGTCAGCTCCGCCATCTCCGACTCACGCGTCGGTGCCGTTTCCACGCGCCGCTGATACTCGGCGATGGTGCCGCGCAGGCGGACGCTGTCCGCCTCTTTCCCCGCAATCTGGCGATCGAGTTTGTCGATCTCCGTCTGCGTCTCCCGCATGCGACGCACGACGACGTTATCGGCCACCTGCGGCGCGGCCGCCGATGCGGGTGCGTCGGAAGCCTTCGGCATCGCCACGCGCTCCGCTTCGAGCTGCGCCACTCGGCGCTTCGCCGCGATCACGTCGGGATGTGTCGGCAGGAGCCGCCGCCCCAGCGTCGCCAGCTCGGTGCGCGCCGCGTCGAGCGGATCCGGCGTGCGATCCGATGGATCCGCCGTCGCCGCCGCGGTCGCCGGATCGGCGCGCATGTCCGCCAGTCCCCTCTCGAGCACGAGCCGGCGATCGCGATCGCGGTTGAGCGACTCCGACAGCGACTGCAGCTGGATCTGCGTCGTCTGGATCACCTGCAGGTTGGACTGGAGCTGCGACGGGAGTTCGCCGATGTAACGGCGGCGATACTCCTCGAGCTTCTTCTCGCGGTCGATCAAGCGCAGCTTTGCGTCCTCCAGCTGCGATTCGAGAAACTGGTTCGTGCCCTCGGCGACCACCCGCCGATCACGCACGTTGCCGTCGATGAACATCGACGCCAGACGGGCGACGACCTTCATGGCGACGACGGGATCGCCTGACACGTAGCTGATCTTGAACGTGTCGTCCTTCACTGGCGGATCGACATCGACTTCGGTCCGCATCCGCGCCACGACGTCTTCCATCGGGACCTGCTTGCGCTGCTCGGGATAGAGATCGAACTCGAGAATGATCGGCTCGAGCATCGATCGGCTGAGGACCTGCTCTCTGATCGAGCGCAGCCGGTCTTCGATGCGGTTCGTGACCGTCGAGCGGATGTAGCTTTCGGGCACGCGCTGCGGCACGACGAGGATCGTCGTCTCCGACTGATAGAGGTTCGGGAGCGATCGCGTGATCAGAAACGCGGCGATACCGAACACCAGAACCGGGCAGATGAGCAGCCACTTGCGCCGGTTCACCGCGTCGAGAACGTCCTGCGGTGTGTACTTGTGGCCTGGAATCATAACTTCCCCGTCAGCGGCGCCCAGATGTCGAGGCCGAACCTCGTGCCGTGCTGCACGCGGCGGAATGGCACGTCCGGCGGCAGCGACACGCCGTCAGGGAACCGATGCTGGTAATAGAGGTGCTCGACATAGAGCCGGAAGTGACGCCCGAGCGCGACCGAGGCCCGTCCTTCGGCGAGGTAGCTCACGTACCGCGACGAGGACCCGTTCAGATCGAAGTCGCCGAACGCGTACGAGCCGCGCATGCCGAGCGACGTGCGACGCCCGAGGAAGCCCCCGAGCGTAAAACCGGCGCTGTTACCGACGAACGGTTTCGGCAGCAGATCGGCCACCTGCAGTCCGCGATCGAAGGTAACGGCCGTCTGCCAGCTCCTGCCGATGCGATGAGCAAGCGTCGCGGAGCCGGCCGCGACGAAGCGGTGGCCGGTTTCGTTCGATGCGATGCTCGAGCCCGTGGTGAAGGTGACGCTCGTCCGGCGAGATGCGGTGAGCGACCGGTTCACGTCGATGCCGAGCGCAATGTCCTGCGCCACGATTCCGTTGCTGGTCCCCGCGCGCAGCATGCGCACGCCGTCGCCCACGCGCAACGCGATACCTTTCGCGAACTCGTAGGTGTAGGCGGCACCGGCCTGGTGGCTGGTCGGACCCGGCTGCCCCGACGTGTAAGTCGTCACACGGCCGTCATATCCGGCGGTCAGCAGGCCGCGCCGTCCAACCTGTCGCACGACAGACGCGCCGCCCGTGAAGGTCGTCGACGCGCTGGTCGCAACGGCCGCATCGGTCCCGCTGGACGTGTCCGTCGCGATCGGCAACCCGAGGATCTGATGAAACGGGGTGTAGAGCAGACCGGTCGCGGCGCGCACGATAGTGCGGCGGCTCGCACGCAGTTCCATGCTCCCGTAGCCTGAATGCTCCGTCGTGGTGAGGCCGGTCAGCGGGTATACCCGCAGCGCGTTGCCCACGCTCCCGTTCAGCGTTGCAGTGCGCGTCTTACGCCGATACGAGAGTCCGGTTGTAAGGCCTGAATAGAATTGTCCGCCGTGCAGCGTCGTTTCATCGACGCCTTCTCCCTGGCGGGCGAGCGTCTGACCGCGCGCCTCGTACGTCGTCACGAGCAATTCGACTACCGGATGCGACGTGAGCGCAACGTCGGGGTCGGGCCCGAACAATCCGCGATAAATGCGCGACGGTTGATCGGCCGCCAGCAGCACCGTGCCGCCGGATCCGATCGCGAGCAGCGCGCACGCGACGAGAAGGCCTTTCCCCAGCGTCTTCATCAATTCGACCTAGGGAACGACGACCGTGTCGCCTGGCTTGAGCTCGACGTTCTGCTGCAGCTTCTTGCCGCGGACGACCGCGTTGTAGTCGAACGCGAGTTGCACCTGCTGTCCCGCCTCGGTCCGCATGATGACGATGCGATCGCGGCGCGCGTATTCCTTGAAGCCTCCCGCATTCGCAACGAGCTGCAGAACCGTCATCGGTCCTGTGAGGGTGTAGGCGCCGGCCTTCTCGACCTCGCCGGTGATGAACACCTTGCGGCTGTTGATCTGCTTCACGACAACGGTCGCGTTCGGATCCTCGATGTAGTGCGACGCTTCTTCGTTGAGTCGAACGCGCAGCTCGTCGGGCGTCAGTCCGGCAGCCTGAATGTCATTCAGAAGCGGCGTGGTGATCTTCCCGTCCGGCCTCACCACCACATCACCCGAAATCGTCTTGTCGTTCCAGAACAGGATCGCGAGGACATCTTCCGGGCCGATGAGGTAGCCGGGGGGCGTCACCGCGACCGTGGATTCTGCGCCGCGCGGCCGCGCTTCAGCCTTGGAGGGCGACGGCGCACTCTGCTGGGCCATCACCGACACAGAAAGGACGAACACGATTGCGGTCACTGCCAGTCGCTGCATCTGTCGAATCCTCGTCGCTTACCGGTACTGCTTGAACGGAAGCTGACAGTGGTGCTTCCGCAGGAAATTGAGGAAGCGCTTGTACTCGCCGGGCTCCATGTTGAACATGCGCGCGAGTACCTTGTAGTTGCCGCGCGACTCTTCGAGTCCCTTGCGGATGACGTCGCGGACGGTGCCGCGCGTAATCTCGCGATGGATGTAAAGCGGGTAGACCGTCGTCCAGAACGATTCCTTGTCGGTCATCAGCCGGGAGAAGAGGTCGTCCGCAACGCTCCGCCGCCGTTCGACGAACGGTCGCTGTGCGTTCGCGCGCGGCGCGCGCACTTCCGGCGGCAGCGAATCGAGCTCGATGAGCTCTGAGTGCCCGACGACCACGAGCCTTTCGAGAACGTTCTGTAGCTGCCGCACGTTGCCAGGCCACGAGTACTGCGTCAGCGCCGCCATGGCCTCGGGCGTCACGGTGCAGACGTGGGGACGGCCGTTGTGCGTCACCATGCGCCCGAGGAAGAACTCGACCAGGCCGGCAATGTCCTCGGCGCGTTCGCGCAGCGGCGGTACCGTCAGGTGAATCACGTTCAGCCGATAGAGCAGATCCTCGCGGAACTGTCCCTGCGCGATGAGCTGACGGAGATCGCGGTTCGTTGCCGCGATGACTCTCACGTCGACGCGCGTCTCCGCGCCGTCACCACCAACCTTCTGGAGCTCGCCGGTCTCGAGGAATCGAAGGAGGAGACCCTGCATCCGCAGCGTCATCTCTCCGATCTCGTCGAGAAACACGGTGCCGGTGTGCGCGAGCTCGAGTTTGCCCGGCTTGTCGCGGTAGGCGCCGGTGAAGCTCCCGCGGACGTGCCCGAACAGCTCTGATTCGAGAAGCGTCTCAGGAAGACCGGCGCAGTTCACCATGACGAAAGGGCGGTGGGCGCGTGGGCTGCGCGAGAAAATCTCCGTCGCCACCACTTCCTTCCCTACGCCGCTCTCACCGGTGATGAGGACCTTCACGTCCGATCGCGAGATGCGATCGACTTCCTCCATCAACCCGCGTATCACGCGGCTGGTGCCAATCAGTCGAGCCGAGGGTGGTATGCGTCGCATTGCTGTCAGGGCCATCAGTCAACCTGTTGACACCGAACGACGGGTTTAACGGCCCCGCCGGCGTGACGCCGACGGTGGCCCGCAAAGTGTTCTTAGGTGTCGTGTGACACCGCGCAGTGCAAAGAAGTCGCCATCAACAGGGATAACCCATGGAACCTCGTAACCCTATGTACCCGCAGGATTCTTCGGGAGATCAGATGCAATCCGGGGCTGATGTGGTGCCGGGGAATTCGCCGGCAGGAAGCCTCCCCGAAGATCAAAGATTGCGTCGCCGTGAAACTAAAGTCTTCCTTTCGACGACATGCGAAGACGATGTAAAGGCCGGCGCGGACGCGAGGGCGGGCGACCTCGCGAAAATCAGACGGCGAGGACGCCGTACCGCGCGAACGAGCGTGCTGCTCGTCCATTCGAATTCCGCGACGCTCGTCGCGCTTTCCGAGATGCTCCAGCGCGCGGGTTACCGCGTGCGCCGCGCTCCGTCGTTCGAGGAGGCGCGTATCGCGCTGGCCGCGCGCCCTGCATGCCTGGTCGCTGGTGTTCAGCTCGGCATCTTCAACGGCCTGCACCTGGTGCTCGACGGGCGGTCGAGCGATCCGCATCTGGCCGCGGTCGTGCTCGACGTGCGGCGGGATGTTGCGCTGAGGGCCGACGCGCAGCGGTTAGGCGCGGCGTACCTCGTCGAGCCACTGGAAGAGGGGCCGTTTCTCGCGCTGGTCTCCCAGCTGATAGCCGGAGCGAGGCCGGGCGGCACCACCGAGTTGTATCGGGATCGTCGCCAAAGCGACCGGCGCGTCGTCATTCTGCAGTTCGAGCCCGAACGGCGGCGGGCCGAGCGGCGTCGCGCAGCGCTCGCGCGAGGCGCGGGGGAAGGGATTTAAGCAGAGGTGCCGAACGTCGCGACGATCGTGCGGCGTTTCACGCCAACGCGTAATCGCAATCCGCCGCGCGCGATTTGTGATCGCGGGCAAATGATATCGATTGCCTCCCTGCATCCGGGACTCACATTCTCGCTACCCGGACGTCGAGTACATCACCCTGCAAGGCGTCCATCTGGCCTCGTCTGCTACGCGCGAGATCGAGCCAATCGGGAAGTTCCTACCGAAGCGATCGACGCGGTCTCGTGACGATCAGCGCACGTTCCTCGAATATCGCGACGATTACCAGTTTGAGCGGGGCCTCCGCTCCATATGGACATGGCAGACTCTCGAGGCCGACAGTGCGGACTTTAAGGCGCTGGCTGCGTGACTGTCGCGTCGTGAGCCACGCGAGCGGTCATCATTTAAGGAAATTTGTCGAGGATGAGGTGACATTTTCCGTCCATTAGGCAGAGGTGTGCGGCAAGAAGTGCCTCATTCCCGCACACCCGAAGGTACTTTCTTTCCGGAAGTGAACTTTTCGTGTTGACAAGAAAAAGCACAGCGGTAATGCTGCTTCCTCTCGACATCAGATTGATACCGTCCGACGCGCGAAACGCTCCGCGAGTAGCGTTTCTCTGTCGAGATGGTCGTTCGGTTGAAGAGCCCATTTTCGTGCTCCCAAGGCTTGCGTTCTGTCGGAGGGAATGTCATGGACGTTACGCGCCACCTTGTAGGGATCAGTGACGCGACCAAAGCGCTGCAACAGGAACTGGAGGAAGCTGCACGTTCCGACGCGAAGGTGCTCATAACGGGCGAGAGCGGTGTAGGCAAGGAAATCGCGGGGCAGATGATCCATCATCGCAGCCCGCGGCGGCACGGGCCGCTGGTGACGATCAATTGCGCTGGTATGCCGGACTCGCTCCTCGAGTCGGAATTATTCGGCCACGTGCGCGGCAGCTTCACCGACGCGTACCGAGACAAGCGAGGGTGGCTCGAACAGGCGGACGACGGAACGATCTTCATGGATGAAGTCGGCGAGATGAGCCTGCGCATGCAGGCGCTGCTCCTGCGCTTCCTGGAGACAGGCGAGATTCAGCGCATCGGCAGCGACCGCGCCTGCACACGCGTGAACGTCCGCGTTGTTTCCGCAACCAACCGGCGGCTGCTCGATCGGATCGCCGCGAACGAGTTCCGCGAGGACCTGTACTATCGGCTCAACGTGATTCAAATCGTGGTGCCGCCGCTTCGCGATCGTCGCGACGACGTGCCGGTGCTTGTGAATCACTTCCTCGAAATGTACACGAAGAGCCACAACACACGCCCGATGCAGGCCGCGCCGGAAACGCTCGCCTCGCTGGAGGCGTATCACTGGCCCGGCAACGTGCGCGAGCTTAAGAACGTCATCGAGCGGATCGTGGTTCGCCAGCGCAAGTCGGTCGTCGCGCTCGACGACCTGCCGCCGGAGATTCTCTTGTGGACCGGCAGCAAGCCGGCCGCCGCCGCGCCGGCCGCCGCGCCACAACCCGATCGCGTCGCGCTCATGTTCGATCGCGTCGTGAAGGGCGGCGAGGATTTCTGGACGGCGATTCATGAGCCGTTCATGGCGCGAGACCTGACCCGCGAGGAGCTCCGCACCATCGTGTGCACCGGCCTGACGCACACGAAAGGAAACTACAAGCTGCTGGTCGATTTGTTCAACATGCCGCAGTCGGACTACCGCCGCTTCCTGAATTTCCTCCGCAAGTACGATTGCAACATGCCGTTCCAGCGTTTCCGGATGCTGTCGACGCCGACGCAGGACGTGCAGCGATCCGCCTGACCTCAAGCTTGGAATCACAAAAAAGCCCGCTCTCGCGGGCTTTTTTGTGTACTCAGTCTGACTCACGGCTCACGATCCAGGCTGGCTCGTGGCTGGGTGCCCTAGGCCGTCCTGTGACTTGAGCGCCTTATCCGTGAACCCTTGAGCCTTATTGCAAGGCGCCCAGCACCTCGCAGATCGTCAGATTGAACCGATCGGTTGCCGGCGCGGTGTCGTTGATCGTGACCACCGTGCCGCTCTGCGCAATCAGCCCATTCTGCCGCTGGACCCAGAACGTGTCGCCATCGGTCGCGAAGAACTGGAACACGATCGACTGATTCGCACCGACGGTCCGGTCGAGCGCCTGGTCCCAATCGCTGCCGACGCCAATCACCAGCGAGTTCGCGCGCGTGGTGGTCAGCGATGCTGTGGGTGCACCGGACAACGAATTGTTGCTGCCCGTTGCGCCGATGGCGCCGGACCCGTTCGTGCCCGTCGTGTCCACGTTCTTGAACGATGTCACCGTGATCGACGCGGCCACTCCTTGCGACAGTGTGGCGCGCGCCGTCAGGTTCGTGACCGTACTTGCCGCGAACGCGCGCCAAATCTCCGCCGAGCCGAGCTGCGCGTTGGTCCGCCTGACGAGGGTCCACGTCAGCCCGGTGCTCGTGATGCCGGTCACCGTCGTTGCCCCCGTGGTGACGTTGTCGGCCGAGATGAACGCGAGGAGCAGCTCGTTACCAGCCGTCGTCGAGAAGGCCGGGCTGGTGATCGTCGTGGACCGCGTGGAGCGTCCCAGCGACACGTTCGCGTCAACGCTGATCGGCGCAATGGTCGTGACGCCGGTGAAGTTGATGCCGGTCACGTTGGTGCCGTTGACGGTGACGCTCTGGTTCACCGGCGTGAAGCTCGCGCCCGCTTTCGCAGGCGTGACGGTGTAAGTGCCGTTCGACAGGCCGCTGAACGAGTAGTTGCCCGATGCGTCCGCGGTCGTGGTCAGCGCAACTCCGCCCAGTGTCACGGTCGCGCCAGCACCGACCGACGCGGGGGTGATGGTGCCGGATATCGTCCAGGTCGGAATCGCCTGCGCGACGAAGTTCACGCCAGTCACGTTGGCGCCGGTCACGGTGACCGCCTGGTTCGGCGGCGTCATCGTGAACCCGCTCTTGACCGGCGTAATCGTGTACTGACCGTCGACCAGGCCGGTGAACGAGTAATTGCCCAAGACGTCCGCGGTCACGCTCCTCGTCGCACCACCGGTCATGTTCACCGTCGCAGCACTGCCGCCAGTGATCGTGCCGGACAGCGTAAAGGTCGGCGGCGCACCTGTAAAGTTGACGCCCGTCACGCTCACGCCGCCCACCGTCACTGCCCGGCTCGCTGGCGTGAACGTGAAGCCGCCGCTCTTTGCCGGCGTCACCGTGTAGGATCCGCTGGCAATCCCACTGAACGTGTAATTGCCAGAGGCGTCCGCGGTGACCACGGCGTTTGCCGCCCCACTCAGTGTCACGGTTGCGCCCGCGCCGATGGAGGCGGGCGTGATCGTGCCGGTGATCACCACCGCCTGCGCAGTGAAGTTCACGCCGCTGACGTTGGCGCTCGCGATGGTGACGGCCTGGTTCGCCGGCGAGAACGTGAACCCGCTCTTTACCGGCGTCAAGGTGTAGCTGCCGTTCGCCAGGCCCGAGATCGTGTAGTTCCCTGCCGCATCAGCCGTGGTCGAGGCCGCGGCGGCCCCTGTCAGATTGATGGTCGTGCCGCCGCCACCCGCAATTGTTCCCGAGACGCTGAACGTCGGAACCGGCTGACCGCTGAAATCGGCGGCCGTTACGCTCGAGCCCGCCACCGTGACGGCACGGCTGGCCGGCGTGAACGTAAAGCCGCTCTTTGCTGCGGTTACCGTATACGAGCCGTCCGTGATTCCGCTGAACGAATAGGCGCCTGATGCGTCGGCCGTCACAACCGCGCTGGCCGCGCCGCTCAACGTAACGGTCGCGCCACTGCCGATCGATGCCGGTGTAATCGTGCCGCTGATGACGACTGGCACTGCGCTGAAGTCGGCAACCGCACTCGCCCCCGCGATCGTAACGGCGGCGCTCGCTGGCGCCAACGTGAAGCCCGTCTTGACCGGTGTTACCGTGTAGTTGCCGTCGAGCAGGCCCGTGAAGCTGTAGTGGCCCGCGGCGTCCGCCGTCGTGGTCGCGGCAGCCGCCCCACTCAGGTTGACCGTGGCGCCAGCGCCGCCCGAGATCGTGCCGGACACATTGAACGTCGGTATCGCCTGGCCAGTGAAGTTCACGCCGGTCACGTTGGCGCGCGCCACTCCGATCGAGCGGTTTGCCGGCGTGAAGGTGAAGCCGCTCTTCGACGGCGTGATGGTATAGGCACCGTCGAGCATGCCGCTGAACGAATAGTTGCCCGACGCGTCAGTCGTGGTGACCGCACTGGCCGCCCCACTCAACGTCACGGTCGCGCCGCTGCCGATCGCGGCGGGCGAGATCGTGCCGCTGATTGTCACCGCTTGCGCCGTGAAATTGGCCCCGGTCACGCTACTGCCTGCGATCGTGACCGGTTGGCTGGCCGGATTGAACGTGCACCCGTTCCTGGCGGCCTCGACGGTATAGGAGCCGTTCGACAGCCCGCTGAACGCGTAATTGCCCGAGCCATCCGCAACCGCGGTCGCCGTTACTGCGCCGCTCAGCGTCAGCGTCGCCCCGGTGCAGCCCGCCACCGGCGCGATCTGCCCGGAGACGGTTGCACCGGCCGTGGTGAAGCTCGAGGCCGGCGATCCCGTCACCGGCTGCACTGCGGTATTGGCGGCCGCATCACTCGAGCTCACCCGATAGAAATATGGCGTGTTGGGCGCAAGCGACGCGACCGAAAGGTTGTGCGACGTAACGCCTGTCGCGTTGCTGACAGACGAGATCAACTGCGCCGGATCGGTTCCGTAGGTGATCCGCGAATCCGACAGTTCATTCGTCGTCCACGTGACGAGCGCCGTGTTGAGGCTGGGCGAGGCGATCACATTGGTGATCGTCGGAGCCGTCGTGTCAGCCCCATACGTCACCGCATAAACGCCCGCGCCAGCGGGGAAGATCGCGTAGGCGATACCTTTGATCGTCTGCGTCGTGAACGTCACTGGCGCGCCGTTCAGCGTGACGTTATTGATCGGGGAGATGCCCACGCTGGCGGGCACCATCGCCTGCAGACCGGTCGCTCCGGCTCCCACCCCGATCGTGAACGACAGAACGTTGGCGCTCCAGCCAATCGACGAAAACGTCGAGCTGTTGCGCCCGTCGAGCCAGTCGAGCATCTGCTTTGCCGCGATGACCGGAACGCCACGCGCCTTTGCCGACGCGACGATGGCCGCCGAACCCGTCGCTCCTTCGGAGGGATTGAAGTCCGTGTGCATGTTCGCGGTGACCGTGCCGTAATAGCCCAGCGGACCGAGCGCGTTGTCGAGCAGTGTGTTGATGGTGCTCGTGTAGGTCTGTCCGGATTCATCCGTCATTTGCGTGGGCGCCTGGTACACGTCAATCACCTGCCCGGTCGACGTCGCGAACCGCATCGGCATGCCGGAGCCGGTGAAGAGTCCTGGGCGGTCCTGCACCCAGGTCGAGGGCCAGTAGTAATAGCTCGTGTCGAGGCGGATCCCGCTGTTCAACTCCACCTGGGGCTGTGTTGCGTAATCGCTCCAGACGATGCAGTGCATGCGGTTCGTCGCAGGCGCGGGCACGTGCGGATAGGCGCCGGAGAACTGCGTCAGCTGCGTGTTGTAGAAGCTCGCCAGCGTCGCCGGCGTCCAGTCGCCGCAGTTCGTGTTGAGGTGCAGCGCGACTTCGAAGCCTTGCGCCACGTAGTTCGCGGCGCCCGTATCGGGCAGCGGCGTATTCGAGAAGATGTACGACGTGCCGCGGATGCACTCCCAGTTCGCGACCGAGCAGCCGACGGGGCTGTTCGCAAGATACGTATCGAAGCGACCCGCCGTCCCGCCATTCGCATGATCGTCGCCGGTCATGATGACGACCGCCTTCAGCATGCGCGGGTAGTACCAGAAGCGCGGCAGCGGTTTCTTGTTCGCGTTCGCCTTCAGGATGATGTTCCAGAGCAGCCGCTGCTGCTCGTCAGCCTGTGGAATCGCCACCTTCGAAAAGTCAATCCAGTCCGGCTGCACGTCGCCGGCTTTGGCGCCGAAGTACAGATCGTCGCTGCGGATCGGCGCCTGCGCATCGCGCTCCTGGCCGGACCACGCGGGGTTGCCTTGCCTCGTCTGCACGACCGACCGCGCGAGGTCATACGTGAACGCGGCCGCCGTGCCGCTGCCGACCTGCTTCATCGTGACAGCCGGATTGACGGTCGCGGCCGTAGCCGTCGAGTACAGCGTGGCCACCGCCGTGGCGCCATTCAGCGTGTATCGATCCGCTGTGCCATGGAACTGGATCGTCTCACCGACAATGCCCGCACCAGGAGAAGACGCGGTGTTCACGAGCAGGTACGCGTTCGCAAGCGTGGACGCCGCGTCGGTCAGACCCAGCAGGCCCGCCAGTTGTTTGTCCGGCCGCATGGCGATCAGGTTGCCGCCGGCCGTCACCCAGTCGGTGAACATCGAGACCTGCGCGGCGGTGAGCGGCGTGTCGCCGAGGACGACGAGGTCGTATCCGCCGAGCGTCGCGCTCGTCACCGTCGAGAGATCGGCGGTTGCGAAAGCGTTGAGACCTTCAGTCCGCAGAATCTCCGCGTAGTACGTGGAATGCGGATTACCTGCCGAGGTCACGACCAGCACGGGACCGCCAGGGCCCTGCGTCGGCGGCGGCGGCGGCGGGGCGGCCGTGGTGAACGTCCACGAATAGTCGCTCGCGATCGCATTGCCAGCCGCGTCTTTGACCCCGGCTTTCACGACGGCCGTGTAGAGAACGGAGTTGCCAAGCGCCGCCGACGGCGTCAGCGTCGCGGTTCTCGAGCCTGCGTCATAGGACACGGTGGCGGGCACGGCGCTGCCGCTTGGATTCCGGAGCAGGAACGACGTTGTCGTAATCGTCGTGCTGTTGAGCGGCTCGTTGAAGGTTGCCGTGACCGTCGTGTTCGTGCGCACACCGGACACATTCGGCGGCGGTGTCACCATCGAAACGGCCGGCGGGGTCGTGTCCGGCGCGGTCGTTGTATTGAATACGACGTCGACGAAGTACGCCTCACCGATAAACGTGTTCGTCGGGAAGACGCTCGTCGTGCCGTAGGCGTAGACGCCGTTCGCCCCGTCGACGCCGCTGCGCAGCCCGTGCAGTGGCGGCGTGTCGAGGCCGGCATTGGTGAAGTAGTTGTCCGGACCGGGGTAGTGACCGTTCGGCGCATGATAGGAGATCACGTAGGTCGTGTTCGCGGCGATTGCGATCGGCGTCGCGAACGCGACTTCCTGCCAACCCGATGCGGTCTCGTTTGCGAAGGTCGTCACTCCGAGCTGCGTCCCGGTGCTCGACCACAAGCGCGCCGCGTGCGTCCCCGTATTGAGAGCGCCTTTGTAGAACCGCGCGCCCATGATGAAGCCCGCCACGTCCGAGCGGAACTTCGTCCCGAGCTCCACCGAGCTCGGATCGCCATCGTCGACCGGCGTGGGCACCGCGGTCGACGGCCAGATGCTGCACGGGCAGACGACCGGCGGCGGAGGCGTCGCCCAGGTCGTGAACGTCCATGTCACGGTCGCCGCCATCGCGTTTCCTGCGGCGTCCTTGACGCGCGGATCCGTCGTGCCTCCTTTTACCGTCGCGACATACGTGCTGCCCAGCTGCAGCGACGACACGGGCTTGAGCGTGCCGACGCGAGTGGTCGAGTCGTAGGTGACGGTGGCGCTGATCATCACGCCAGAGTTGTCCTTCAGCTCGAACGTGCCAGGGGCGGCGGAGCCTTCCTTCCCGGAGTTACTCGCCGAGATCGTCGCCGGGTCCATCGCCTCGTTGAATGTCGCGGTGATCGGGGCCGCGGGGTCGACATTCGTGGCGGCAGCAACGGGAACCGTGGTCGTGATCGTCGGCGGCGTCGTATCGACCGGCGCTGTCGTGGTGAACACGACGTCTGCCCAGTAATTCTCGGAGTTGAACGTCTGGTTCGGGAAGGCAGACGATCCGGTGTAGACGTAGACGCCATTGGCGCCGTCAACACCGTCGCGCAGGGCGTGCAGCGGCGGGTTGTCGACCGCGGCCGTAAAGTACGGATCGGTCCCGGTGTAGTGTCCGTTTGGCGCGAAGTACGATACGACGTAGGTCGTGTTCGCGGTCACCGGAACGGCCGACGAGAAGTTCGCCTGCTGCCAGCCCGATGCGGTCTCGCCGCTGAACGCGACGCTCGCGAGGAGCGTCCCCGTGCTGGTCCAGAGACTCCCGATGTGGTTGCCTACGTTCGCGCTGCCCTTGTAGAACCGCACGCCCGTGATGTAGCCGTTGATCTCGGCGCGGAACTTCGTGCCGAGCTCGACAGACGCAGGGTCGCCGTCATCGATCGGCGCGGGCGGCACCACCGCCGACGCCCAGATGCTGCACGGGCAGGTGCGCGTCCCCGCCACGCTGACCGCCACGCCGGCCGACGGCGTTTCCATGTTGCCGGTGTCGTCGTAACCGCGACTCCTGATCGTCACGGTGCCGCTGCCGGACACGACCCAGTTGAACGACCAGCTCGTCGTGCCCGTTGCGGGACGCCAGGTGGCGCCGTTGTCCACTGACACTTCCACGCCGGACACAATCCCGCCGCCCGCATCGGTGGCGGTTCCTGTAATCGTCACGGCGCTGCCTGCGGTGACGTTGGCGCCGTTAGCCGGAGACGTAATCGTCGACGTGGGAGCGAGCGCGTCTGTCGAGAGGGAAGCGCCGACCAGCCCCGCCTGCAACGTGGTTGGCTGAACCCCCATGTCGGCGAAGAGGTTCACCGTCGCCTGCTTCATGCGTACATCGGCGGCGGTGCCCGCGCGATCGTGATTCGCGTCGAGGCCCCAGGCCCACTGTACGGTGCCGGCGCCGAAGACCAGCGCACCGCTCGCGTGGCGATACAAGGTCAGGCTGTGCGTCACGGTACCGGGACCAAAGGTCGATCCAAAGTCGAGAACCTTGCCGGCGACGTTGCGTGTCGTCGTCGACAGGCGGATCAGACCCAGCGGCCTGGCTCCGTTGTCGAGATCCGCGTCCCACTCGTAGCCCAGCACCCCGCTTGGGAGTGTCGCGGTGGCGCCGGCGGCGAGCGTGGCAACCGTCGTGTTGCGCCAGAACCGCGCCTTGCCGTCCGCCGCAGGGACGAGCATCGTCCCCGTGTCGCCATCATTCACCATGAAGATGGTGCCGGTCAGCGCGTTCTCGGGGCGGCCGCCGTCAGCCGGCGGACTGAAGCGCGTGTCACGCCAGGTGCCCGTCCACGTGGGAGGATCCGCGGGATCGAGGACGCGGCCGGCGTGCGTCTCCTTGTAACAGACCATCGTGCGATACGACGTGTTCGATCCGTCGATGCTCGTTTCCCACCGCGTCTTCCAGAACACTTCGTTGCCGCTGAAGAACGCGAGGTTCACGCCGGCGGCCCTTGCCGCTTCGACGTTGGCGCGCTGGGAGCCCGACCAGTACTCGTCGTGTCCGTTCGACAGAAAAATCTTGTGCTCGAGGAGTTCCGCGCCGCGGCGGTCGGTATCGACGCCGGTGGTGTAACTGACGTCGTACCCGTTGGACTCGAGCCATCGCACCATCGGGTACTCGGCGTTGAACACGAAGTCCTCGGATCCGGTGCCCCGCGTCGTGATCGGCCGGTTGTAGCTCACCTTGTACGCGCGGCTCGGCGACGTTCCCGGCGCGCCTTGATACAGGCTGTTCCCGCCGTACGTGTTGTAGGCCTGCCACGTCGTATCGGATGTTTGAAAAAGAACGTCCGAGCGCCCGGCATCGTCGCGAACGACGAAGAAGATGTGGCTCGCGCCGCCAGTGTCGTTGCGCGTGAGCTTCGCGAAGTAGATCCCCGACACCGCGTTGGCGGGAACCTGCCATGACGCCGAGACGGCCCAGTTGCCGCAATCGATCAGGCCGCTTGCCGCGTTGGTCAGGCAGTTCGGCTGGTTCTGCGGCAACGACGCGGACGGCGCGATCGTCGCGATCTTTCTCGCGCCCATGCCGCCGTAGTAGCCGATTCGATAGAGGTCGATGGAGTACGCGGATGCGGACGTATCGATCTTGAAGAGCTCGGTCCCTCCGGGCGCGACGCTGATGTCCGTGGCAAATCCCTGGATGCTCGTGTCGCCGGCGCCCGACACGTCCCATTGGCTGGCGGGGTCGCCGGGGTTCTGATTTTCGCACGCGACCGGATTCACCGTTGGCCCGCACGCGCTCGCGGCCACGACGTGCGGCTGTCGAGGGCCGCTCAAGGCGAAGGCGACGAGTCCTGCCGCGAGTGCCGCACGCACGCCGATCTGTCGCCACGCTCCGACACGAATACGTTTCGCCATCACGCTCCTACATCGCGCGGCGCAAAGTCGCCGTACGATCGAACAACCGATTCCCGCGCACGAAAGCCCACGCTTCCGCGATTTTTGTCTCCGCCTGGATGGACTGGGGATCGCTCCGTCTGGCCGATCAGGTCAACGCACCGTGCGCGCGCGCGCCGCGAGCGCCGAGCCGAGCGTCATCAGGCCCGCACCGAACATGAGCATCACGCCCGACTCGGGCAGCGCCCCTTCGGTGCGCGCATACAAGAAGAGAATTCCAACCATCCAGAGGCACGCCGTGAACAGCATCGGCAACCAGCTGCGTGCGGGTGAGGCCGGACGCTCTGCACGTGCGAACGACTCGACGGCGAGACTCTGGGTCGTCATAGATCCTCCGAATCACTTTTTTGGGGTGCGCGTGTCACCACGCGCGGCGGGTGAGATAGCAACGGCCGCGCCAGTCCGTCAGCCTGTCCGAGCGCGCGATCCCTCAAACCTGAAAGGCTTCCAGATCCGGAACTTTCGTCCGCGCCCCGGCAGACGTCACCGCGCCTGGGGCGTCGGCGCACGCGGGCGCAACTCCTGCAGCAGCGGCGGGTTACCGGCATCTTCGAATGCTGGAGAGCCCTTTGCTCACTGGCGGGCACACCCGCTATGAAGACTTCTGTGAGCGCCTCGCAGGCGATGGCTGCGACGTCCGTGCTTGGCGACCTGCGCGACATGGTCTACGAGCAGTTCGAGTACCGCGAGGTCCTCCGGCAGATGACCCTGCGCGATCTGACGCTGCGCTACAAGCAGACGGTAATGGGATTCGGGTGGGCGGTGCTGATGCCACTGGTGAACACCGCGGTGTTCTCGGTGATCTTCACGCGCGTCGCGCCGCTCGACGTCGGCATGGCGTATCCGCTGTATGCGTTCTGCGGGTTGCTCGCCTGGAACTTCTTCGCATCCGCGCTGCGGTTTTCGGTGACGTCGCTCACGAGCAACCAGATCCTCGTGAGCAAGATTTATTTCCCGCGCGAGATTTTTCCAATTGCCGCGGTGTTGGTTGCGCTGGTCGATTTCGCGGTCGCGATGGTGCCGCTGGCCGCGCTGATGGCGTACTACCACGTGCCCGTCGGCGCGTCGCTCGTGCTCCTGCCCGTCGTGATTGCGATCCACGTGATCTTCACCGCGGCGATCGGGCTGCTGCTCGCGATGGGCAATCTGTTCTACCGCGACGTGAAGTACCTGTTCGAGGTCGCGATCACGGTGTGGATGTTCGCGACGTCGGTGCTCTATCCGGTCGAGCGCGTCGGCGGACGCCTCGGCACGCTGCTCGGCCTCAATCCGATGACGGCCGTCATCGACGCGTATCGCTCAGTGCTGCTCCTGGGTACCTGGCCGTCGAGCGCGCTGACGAGCGCCGCGATCGTATCGATCGCTCTGCTCGCGATGGCGTGGTTCGCGTTTCACCGGGCGGAATTCGCGTTCGCGGAGCACCTCTAATGGCGCGGTCAGCGGTCGTCGTCGAACACATCTGGAAGAAGTTTCGTCGCGGCGAGCGCCACGACAGCCTGCGGGACCTCGTCCCCTCGCTCGTGCGCCGCGCGCTGCGGCCGCAGCCGGCCACGCTCCAGCGCGAAGAGTTCTGGGCGCTCCGCGATCTCTCGTTCACCGTCAATCCGGGGGAGGCGCTCGGCGTCATCGGTCCCAACGGCGCCGGCAAATCGACGCTGTTGAAGATACTCAGCCGGATCCTGCGGCCGACGGTCGGCCGCTGCGTGCTCGGCGGCCGCGTCGGGTCGCTGATCGAAGTCGCGGCGGCGTTTCATCCGGATCTCACGGGGCGCGAGAACGTGTTTCTGCAGGGCGCCATCATGGGTATGCGCCGCGCCGAGATCGCCCGGAAGTTCGACGACATCGTCGACTTCTCGGGCGTCAGCGAATTCATCGATACGCCCGTCAAGCGGTACTCGTCGGGGATGAACGCGCGCCTAGGTTTCTCGATCGCCGCGCACCTCGATCCCGACGTGCTGCTCGTCGACGAAGTGCTCAGCGTCGGTGACGCCGGATTCCAGCAGCAGTGCGTCGAGCGCATGCGGCAGCTGATCGCGCGCGGGATCCCCGTCGTGTTCGTCTCGCACAACCTGCCAGCGGTGCTGCAGCTCTGCACGCGCGTGATGGTGGTGGATCACGGCACGGTGTTGTTCGACGGCGAGCCGAGCGCAGGTGTGGCCGAGTACCGCCGGGTGCCGTGGGCGCGCACGACGCACGCCGCGTCTCACGACGCGCGCGGGATCATGATCGGCCGCGTGCAGCTTCTCGACGATCGGCAGACCGACGCAGCCGTCTTCGCCGCCTCGTCGCGGCTGACGGTCCGCATCGGATACGAGGCGCGGCTCCCCGTCCGCGGCCACTTCGCGGTCGACATCTACAGCGCCGACGGCGTGTATTGCGCCGGCATCAACAGCCGCATGGATCGCCGCGACTTCGGCGTGCTCTCCGGTCGCGGCGTGGTGGATCTGGCGTTTCCGCGGCTGTCGCTGCTGCCCGGCTGCTACGTGATCTCGGTGGGCATTCTCGATGCGCAGGGGCTCGGGCCGCTCGACGTGCAGCACCGCGCGTATCCATTTTCGGTCGCCTCCGACGAGCGCGACCTCGGCGTCGTGCACCTCGAGCGCGCCTGGCGGCACGAATCGTATGCATCGGTGTCGGCGGGGGCGCCCGCCGCGGGAGGTCTCGAATGATTTCGGAAGACGTGATCCTTGGCGACGGCGTCACCATCCCGCAGCCGCAGCTCGTGAACCTGTATGGCTGCACGGTCGGCGACAACACGAAGGTCGGCGCGTTCGTCGAGATCCAGTCGGGCGCGATCATCGGCAGGAACTGCAAGATTTCGAGCCACTCGTTCATCTGCTCGGGCGTGACGATTGGCGACGGCGTCTTCGTGGGCCACGGCGTCATGTTCATCAACGACCTGTTCCCGCAGGCGGTGAATGCGGACGACTCGATGCGCGGCCCCGCCGACTGGTCGATGGTGCCGACGATGGTGGAAGCGCGCGCGGCGATCGGCACGAACGCGACGATCCTCGGCGGCGTGCGGATTGGCGAAGGCGCGCTGATTGGCGCGGGCGCGGTCGTCGTCAGCGACGTGCCCGCCGGAGCCATCGTCGCCGGCGTGCCGGCGCGCGTGCTGCGCTATGC
Source organism: Acidobacteriota bacterium (assembly GCA_003222675.1). Taxonomy (GTDB): domain Bacteria; phylum Acidobacteriota; class Vicinamibacteria; order Vicinamibacterales; family 2-12-FULL-66-21; genus QHWT01. The sequence continues at coordinate 235,861 of QHWT01000049.1, forward strand.
GACTCAGTCAGTAACCAGTAGCCGGTAGCCAGTAGCCAGTAATCAAGCAGCTGGCAACTGACAACTGGGAACTGGCAACTGGGAACTGGCAACTGACGACTCGCAAACGAAGAAACGGCAGTGAGGTAGAGGAGGCAGATCGTGACTGGTGTCGGAGTCATCGGCTACGGCTATTGGGGCCCGAACATTGCCCGCAACGTCCGCGAGCAGCCGGGTGGAGACCTCGTCGCGATCAGCGACCTGCGACCGCAGCGGCTGATCGACGCGGCGTCGCGGTATCCCGGCGTCAAGGCGACGACCGAGATGCGCGAGGTGCTGGCCAACCCGCGGGTCGACGCGGTCGTGATTGCCACGCCCGTCTCGACGCACTACGAGCTGGCGCTGGAAGCGCTTCGCGCCGGCAAGCACGTGCTCGTCGAGAAGCCCATGGCGATGACCAGCGCGCACGCGCTGCGCCTCATGGAAGAGGCCGACCGCCGCAACCTGGTGCTCGCCGTGGATCACACGTTCGTCTATACGAGCGCGGTGCGCAAGATTCGCGAGCTGATTGCAGGCGACGGCATCGGCGACATCTATTACTACGATTCGGTGCGCGTGAACCTGGGGCTCTTCCAGCACGACGTGAACGTCGTGTGGGACCTCGCCGTCCACGATCTGTCCATCATCGATTACGTGCTCCCGCTGCGTCCGGTGGCCGTGTCGGCGACCGGGCTGGGGCACGTCACCGGCCAGCCGGAGAACATCGCGTACCTGACGCTGTTCTTCGATGCGCCGCTCATCGCGCACGTCCACGTGAACTGGCTCGCGCCGGTGAAGGTGCGGCGGACGCTCATTGGCGGCAGCCGCAAGATGATCGTCTACGACGATCTCGAGCCGAGCGAAAAGATCAAGGTGTACGACAAGGGCATCACGGTCAACGGCAGCGAGCACGAGTTGAGCGCGGCCAGCACGCCCGACTACCAGATGCTCGTTGGCTATCGCGCCGGAGACATGTGGGCGCCGCACCTCGACATGACGGAAGCGCTCACCGTCGAGATGCGCCACTTCCTCGAATGCATCGACCAGGGCCGGCAGCCGATCGCCGATGCCGCGTCCGCTCTTCGCGTCATCCAGATCCTCGAAGCGGCCAGCCAGTCTCTGCGACAGCGCGGGCGCGCGATCGAACTCCACGCAGAAAGGCGTGTCGCATGATTCCGTATTGTGATCTCAGGGCCCAGTACAAGTCGATCAAGCTGGAAATCGACCAGGCGGTGTCGCGCACCCTCGAGTCCGCCGAGTTCGTGCTCGGCAGCGAAGTCGAAGCCTTCGAGCAGGAGTTCGCGAAGTACGTCGGCGCGAAGCATGCGATCGCGATGAACTCGGGCACGAGCGCGCTGCACCTGGCGCTGCTCGCCGCGGGTGTCGGGCCCGGCACCGAAGTCATCACCGTGCCGTTCACGTTCGTCGCGACGACCGCGGCGATCGTCTACACGGGCGCGACGCCCGTGTTCGTCGACGTCACCGCGGATTCGCTCACGATGGATCCGGCGCAGGTGGAAGCGGCGATCACGCCGCGGACGCGCGCGATCCTCCCGGTGCACCTCTACGGCCAGCCGGCGGATCTCGATCCGCTTCTGGTCATCGCGCGCAGGCACGGCCTGACGCTGATCGAGGACGCATGCCAGGCGCACGGGTCCGAATACAAGGGACGCAAAGTCGGCCCCATCGGTGATTCGGGCTGCTTCAGCTTCTACCCGGGGAAGAACCTGGGTGCGTATGGCGAAGGCGGCCTTGCCGTCACCAACGATGCGGAGCAGGCGCGCACGATGCGCATGCTGCGCGACTGGGGCCAGGAGCAGCGCTACCACCATGTTCTGAAGGGATTCAACTACCGCATGGAGGGGCTGCAGGGCAGCATCCTCCGCGTGAAGCTCCGTCACCTGGAACGGTGGACCGAGCTGCGCCGCACGCACGCGGCCGCGTACCACGAAGTGCTCCGCAGCAGCGGCCTGTCGCTCCCGATCGAGAAGGCGTACGCGCGGCACGTATATCACGTGTTCGCAATCCGCGTGGCGGAGCGCGCGTCGCTGCAGCGTCTCCTGAAAGCGAACGGCATTCAAAGCGGCATTCACTATCCCGTGCCGGTGCACCTGCAGCCGGCATACGCGGACCTCGGGTACCTCCGCGGACAGTTCCCGGAATCGGAGCGCGCCGCCGACGAGGTGCTCTCGCTCCCGATGTACCCGGAAATGACACGCACGCAGGTCGATGAAGTCTGCGGCGTGCTGCAGGAGGCGTATGTCTTCTGAGACGCCTGCGGCGCGCATCGTGGCGGCAGTCCACGGCAGGCAGCGTCCGACCAGCGCCGCGTGTGTCGAACCTCTGGTGGGTTGGCTGCGCACAGAACTCGGCTACGACGGGCTCATTGAGCTCTATGGGCGCTTCGCACACGGCACCGACCGCGTCAGCGCACTCATGCGGGAAGCCATCTGGCGCGCAGCGGCTCACCGGGCCGGCGAGGGGCTGAACATCGCCCCTGGTGCCGGTTTTCTTCACCTGAACACGTTCAGCTTCGGCTGCGGGGTTCGGATTGGCAGCGGCGCGTTTCTCCAGGGCCGATTCGACGGCCGGTGCGCGATAGGCGACCACGTGTGGATCGGCCCGCAGGCGTATCTCGACGCGCGTGATCTCGTGCTCGAGGAGTACGTCGGCTGGGGGCCTGGAGCAAGCATTCTCGGCTCGTCGCACACGGGCTTCCCGCTCGACGTGCCGATCATCCGGACGGACCTTGAAATCCGTCCCGTGCGCGTCGAACGCTGGGCCGACATCGGCACGCGCGCAGTGCTGCTGCCGGGCGTGACGGTCGGGCACGCCGCGATCGTCGGCGCCGGAGCTGTCGTGACGAAAGACGTAGAGCCATTTGCGATCGTCGCGGGCGTGCCCGCACGCCTCGTGCGCTGGCGGAACCCTGAAGAGACGCGCGAGAGCCAGGGCATTGCGGCCGGCGCTGAGTACGGGAGCCAACTGTGACACCACACCGGGAACGCGCGCTGATCACCGGCGGCGCGGGACTCATCGGATCGCACATCGCGGACCTGTTGCTCGAGAATCATCCCGGGCTCGAGGTTGTCGTCCTCGACAACTTCGTGCGCGGGAAGCGCGCCAATCTCGATAAGGCCGCAGCGACCGGCCGTCTCACGATTATCGAGGGCGACATCCGCGATCGGCAGACCGTCGCAGCCGCGATGCAGGGTGTGGGGCTGGTCTTTCATCAGGCGGCAATCAGAATCACGCTCTGTGCGGACGAGCCTCGTCTCGCAATGGACGTGCTCGCGACAGGCACCTTCAACGTGCTCGAAGCGGCCGTCAAGGCGCGAGTGCGCCGGGTGGTTGCCGCGTCTTCGGCATCGGTCTACGGCCTGGCCGAGGCGTTTCCCACGACGGAAGCGCATCACCCGTACAACAACCGCACGCTGTATGGCGCGGCGAAGGCGTTCAACGAAGGCATGCTGCGCAGCTTCCACGACATGTACGGGCTCGAGTACGTCGCGCTGCGCTACTTCAACGTCTACGGCCCGCGTATGGACATGACGGGCGCGTATACCGAAGTCCTCATCAGGTGGATGGCGGCGATTGCGGCCGGCCAGCCGCCCGTCATCTTCGGCGACGGGACGCAGACGATGGATTTCGTGCACGTGAAGGACATCGCGCGCGCGAACCTGCTTGCGGCTGCCGCGACGGCCAGCGACGCGGTCTTCAACGTCGCGAGCGGGACGGAGACGAGCCTGAACATGCTCCTGGCCATGCTGCTCCACGTCATGGCGTCGACGCTGCAGCCGGAGCACGCGCCGGCGCGCAAGGTGAATCCGGTGCCGCGGCGCCTGGCGAGCACGGCCGCCGCGCGCGCGCATCTCGGATTCGAAGCGAGCGTCAGCCTCGAGGAAGGCCTTCAGTCGCTGGTGGAATGGTGGCAGGCCCTTCGACCAGGCTCAGGGCAGGCCGAGCGCTGCCAGGAGATGCAGGTATGAGCGTCGTGCGGCAGGCAATCCCCGTGGCGCGGCCGGTCCTCGACCGGCGCGAGGCCGAAGCCGCCGGACGCGCGGTGCTGTCGGGATGGGTCACTCAGGGACCGGAAGTGCAGGCGTTCGAGCGCAGCTTCGCGTCCGCCGTGGGCGCACCGCATGCGTGCGCCGTGTCGAACTGCACGGTGGCGCTGCACCTCGCGCTCCGCGCGGCGGGCGTCAGCCCCGGCGACGAAGTGATTACGGTCAGCCACTCCTTTATTGCCAGCGCGAATGCCATCCGGTATTGCGGCGCGATCCCCGTCTTCGTCGATATCGGCGAAGGGACGTTCAACATCGACGCGTCGCGCGTGGAAGGCGCGATCGGCCCGCGCACGCGCGCGATCCTGGCGGTGCACCAGCTTGGAATGCCGTGCGATCTCGCGAAGCTCGTCGCGATCGCGAGGCGCCGTTACCTGCCGTTGATCGAAGACGCCGCGTGCGCGGCGGGCAGCGAAGTCATGTGGGAGGGTCGCTGGGAATCGATTGGCCGTCCGCACGGTGACGTCGCCTGCTTCTCGTTCCATCCGCGCAAGGTGATCACGACCGGAGACGGCGGCATGATCACCACGCGTCACGAGGACTGGGATCGCCAGTTCCGGCTGTGGCGGCAGCACGGGATGAGCATTTCCGACGCCGTGCGGCACCAATCGCCGGAGGTGGCGTTCGAAGAGTACCCGACGATTGGCTACAACTACCGCATGACGGACATTCAGGCGGCGGTCGGGCGCGAGCAGCTCGAACGCCTGCCGGAGATCATCGAGCGGCGGCGCGTGCTCGCCGATCGGTACCGCGAACGCATCGTGGTCCGCGTGCCGCAGGTCAGTCTCCCGGTCGAACCTGCATGGGCCCGTTCCAACTGGCAAAGCTTCTGCGTACGCCTGCCGCAGAACGTCGATCAGCGCGCCGTCATGCAGACGATGCTCGACCGGGGCGTGTCGACGCGCCGCGGAGTCATGTGCGCGCACCAGGAGACTGCGTATGCGAAGGAGCCGTGGCACTGCGAGAAACGCGGACCGGTCTCGTGCATGTGCGGACCTCGCCGGTGCCGCGCGCTCGCCAACTCCGAGCGTGCCACGCGCGAGGGTTTGATTCTGCCGCTCTTTCCACAGATGACGGACGTAGACCAGGACGAAGTGATCGACGCGCTGGCGGCGGCGATCGGCCTCTGCGCAGTCTGACAACGGGGAAGCACACATGGCCGCGACCGCCGAACTCCAGGACATCGTGCTTGCGGCCATGACTGCGGCGAATCTGACGCGACCCGAGGACTCGAAGATGCTGGAGGGTGCCGAGGCGCCGATCGTCGGGCCCGGGAGTCCGCTCGATTGCCTGGGTCTCGTGAGCCTGCGTCGTTTCAAGCGCAGCAGGGTTACGGCGGGTATCGAAACCGCGGGGGCTGCATGAACGTGCTTACGCTGGTGCACCGCACATTGAAGGTGATGCTCGACGCCATCGCGATAGTCCTCATGTCACCGCTCGGGGCGTGCTGCGGACTGGAGCGGCGATTTGCGCCGCGGAGCGAGCGCGTCTTCGACGCGTGTGCCCAGACAGTGGCGTTGTTCCCCGGCCTGCCGGGAATGATTCTTCGGCGCGGGTTCTACCGTCTTGCGCTGGACAGCTGCGCGCGTGACTGCTTCATCGGGTTCGGCGCCATCTTCACGCACCGCGCCGTCAGCGTGGAATCCGGCGTTTACATCGGGCCTTACTCGATGATCGCGTCGTCGCGCCTGAGACAAGGGTGTTTGATCGCGAGTCGCGTGAGCATCCTGAGCGGCGGCATGCTTCACGCACGCGGCCCGTCCGGACAGTGGCTCGCGACGAATATGACCAAGATGGTCCAGATCGAAATCGGCGAGGGAGCATGGCTCGGTGAAGGCGCCATCGTCATCGCCAACGTGGGGGCGGGAGCCATGGTAGGCGCCGGCAGCGTCGTCCCTAAGGCGGTGCCTGCGAGAGTGATGGTCGCGGGCAACCCCGCGCGAACGATCCGGGAGCTCGAGACAGCCATCACGCGGGCACAGAGTGAGGAAGATCATGCATCGCTCGCATCCACCTGTTGACCGCAAGAATCCGATGAGGGATTTGAGATGATCGACACAGAAGGCCTGCCGATCAGCACGGTGGACGCCATCATTCCGTGTCACAACTACGGGCACCTGCTCGCGGACGCCGTCAGAAGCGTTCTTGCGCAGGAAGACGTGATCGTGCGGGTTTTGATTCTCGACGATGCGTCGACAGACGAGACGCCGAGGATCGGGTCGGACCTCGCGGCCGAGGACGAACGTGTCGAATTCCGGCGCCACGCCGTCAACCGCGGACATATCCGCACCTACAACGAGGGACTCGAGTGGGTGCAGGCGGAGTACGTGCTCCTGCTGTCGGCCGATGACGTGCTGACGCCGCGATCCCTCGTGCGCGCCGTTCGCGTGATGCAGGCGCACCCCGACGTCGTACTCACGTATGGACGTGACATTGCGTTCAGCGCGCCGCAGCCGCCATGGCACGACGCGCGAATGCAGCCGGAGAGCTATCGCATCTACTCGTACCGCGAGCTGCTCGAGACGGCCTGCCGCCTCGGCCACACGCCGATCCAGGCGCCAACAGTGCTCGTCAAGACCGACGCGCATCGCGCGGCGGGCGACTACCTCGTCGACCTGCCGCACAGCGGCGACACCGAAATCTGGCTGCGTATCGTGTCGCACGGCCGCGTGGCCGCGCTCGATGCCGTGCAGGCGTTCCGGCGGCTCCACGCCAGCAACATGAGCCACGGGTACTCCCCGCGGCAACGACTCGAGGAACAGCTGCGCGCGTTCGAGACGCACCTTGCGGACTCTCCCCTCGCCTCCGTCGAACGCGAGCGGTACATGCGTCTCGTGCGCCAGACGACGGCCGAAGCCGCGTTCTGGAGCGCCGCGCGGCTCCTGGATCTCGGCGACCGCACGGAGTGCGCGGGGTCGCTGGCATTTGCGGTGTCCTGCGACTCGGCGATTGCCGAGACCAGAGCGTGGACGCGGCTGCAGTGGAAGCGGCGCCTCGGGCTGTTCACCGCAGGATTGTCGAACCGCCTCTCTCGCCGGGTGCGTCAGCCGGCACCGGTGCGAACATGAGCGACCCACGGAACGCGCCACTGGCAACTGATGGCCACGGCATCAATGAGCTGCAGGTGCTCATGGAGCTGTCGTCGTCCGATCTGCGGATCGGCGCGGTCAACGACGCGATCGATCTGGCAGCGCTCGCTCGCCCGCTTGGCGTGCGCTTTACGTTCGCGGGTCCGCTCGACGATAACTTTGCGGCGGCAGCCACGAGGCACGAAGCCACGGTGCTGCGCGCGACGAGCCGCGTGTTTTCGCGCCGCGGATTCCCGCTGTATGCGCTCGACGTGGCACGCTGGCTCGAACGCCTGGCGCGACACCGCCCGGACGTCGTGCACATGAACTACAACGGCTATGGCCCATCGCTCGCGTGTGCCGCCCGTATGTGCGGCATCCCGATTGCGGGCAGGGCCAGCGGCGCATTCATCGAGAGCAACCCGTCGAATCACTGGATCGACACGTTACTGGCCAACTGTGCGCCGCAGGCGGGCGAGCTTCTCGCGTCGCCGCTCGCGTCCCGCGTCGTCATCACCGGCGATCTGTTCCGGCCGGCGCGGATTTCGGGCATCGACCGCCGCCGGATTGATATGCGCGCTCCGCGCATTCTCTTCCTCGGTCAGCTCGTCGAGCGCAAGGGACTGCACGTGCTCGTCGAAGCCTTCGTCCGCATGGTGGTGGACGCCGAGTTGTGGATCGTTGGCGGCGACTGGAACGTCGGCGAGTACCCGGCGCGCATCCGCAGGGCGATTGATTCGCTCGGCATCGCAAGCCGCGTCACGCTGCTGAATCACCGCGACAACGTGGCGGAGCTCCTGCAGCAGGCGGACATCTTCGTGCTGCCGTCGTTGAGCGAAGCCCGCCCTCGCAGCATTCTCGAAGCGATGCTGGCGGAACTGCCCGTCGTGGCAAGCGACGTCGGTGGTATTCCAACCGTCATCGAGGACGAGACGACGGGGCTGCTCGTCCCGCCGGCAGACGCGGCCGGGCTTGCGGATGCACTCGATCGGCTCGCCGCATCCGAGGCAACACGGATTCAACTGGGCAGGGCAGGCCGTCGCTACGTGGAGCAGGAATGCCGCCCGGAGCGGACCGCGCGGAAGTACGTCGACATCTATCGCGCGATGATCGAAGACGCCCGCCAGGCGCCACGGGGACTTTACGGCGCGCGACCCTTGTCGCGCCCCCGGCTGACACGATGAATGCCATGACCGCTCATCCAATCGAAGCGCTCTTCGCCGGCGTGACGGCCGATCCTGCGACCCAGGGTCCGCTTGCCGCATCCGGCGTGTTCATGATGGACGGCGAGTGGCGTCCGCTGCGGCAGCTGACGCTGCAGGTCCACGCGCCAAAGCGACGGGGACCGGTGATCGTCGGCATTCCGCTGCGGAACGGCCGTGGACGGCTGGCGAGACTCCGTTCGTGGACGACGCTGCCGACGCGCGTTCGGACGTGCGAGCGCGCGCTCGTCGAGAGCGGCTGTCGGGTGACGCGGTATGCAGTCGAACCGAGTCTCTCGGCCCCCGCCCTCATCTACGAGCTTGGCAGCATCGCGGAGGAGTACGCCACGACTCACCTGCTCGGACACAGCGGACGATGGTCGCTCGTCCGACGGGTGCTTCGGTGGTGGCTGAGCTGCGACCCGTCGGTCGGCGGCATCATTTTGATTGGAACAAGGCCATGATTCTCCGCGTCGCCGAGGTCCTGCACGATGCGCTGCCGGGCCGATTCGATTCCCGGCACCTGTCCGTGGCAGCGGTATCCGCGACGCATCCGAAGTTTCTCGTGTTCGAGCGCGATCGCTCGCGCCCTGCATGTGTCGTCGAGATGGGGCCGATCGCCGCGATGCGGCGCCATCACGAGGTGCTGCTGGCGCTGCACGCCAGCATCCCGGCGCTCGTGCCGGAGCCGCTCGCCTGCACGCAGTGGGATCTCACGTCGGCGATCTGCGTGCAGGGCGGACTGCCGGGCCTGCCGTGGTTTGCGCTTCGGCGCGAGTATCGCGGCGGCCGGCAATGGCGGCACCTGCTCGAGGACGCGGTCCGGGCGCTGTGCCTGTTTCAGATGGCCGCGCGAGGCGAGCAGGACTGGACCGCGGCCGTGCATCCGGGCGACGCACTGCGGGCGCAGGCGCGCGCGTGCGTGAACGCCGGGGTCACGTTCAATCCCGCCGTCATGTCGCTCGTGATGCGTCGCGCCGAGCGGCTGGACGATCGCGGCGCGATGGCGAGCCATTGGCAGCATGGCGACTTCTCGCTGAACAACCTGCTGGTGTCTCGAAACTTCGTCGGCATCATCGATTTCGATGAGTTCGGCGAGACCAGCATGCCCCTGCACGACGAGTTCGGCCTCGCACTCTCGATGCGCCTTTCCCAGGACGGCGCGTGCGCTCTGCCGTGGTCGTCGTGCCTCGAGACGTGCGTGCGGTACGCGGCCGAGCGTCGCGGCTACGATGAGCTGACCGTCGACGGACTGCTGCTGCACCACCTGCTCTGGCGCATTCGCCGGTCGCTCGCCTCACCCGCGCGCGCGGCGCTGCGGCAATCGCTGCTCACGATCCTCGACTCCTTCGTTGCGAACCCGCGCGCATGGCTCACGACTCACTAAAGGACGGGCCCATAGAGATGGTCTCTGGCGGCGACAAAAGTCTGCTCATTCGGCGACAAAAGAGGGGGCCGAACCCGTGGAGGCTCCGATTGTCCAATCCTGCGCGCAGCTTCGGGTGGCCGCGCCTTTGCGCATGATCGGCGATTGCCTATGAGCGATCTTGCTGCCCGCACGCTGTCACAGGGCCTCCAGGCATTCATCCCGGTCGCAATCTGGATGACGTGGGCGGCCCGTCATTACGGCTCGCGCGAACGTCTCTGGACGCGGCTCGCGCTGGTGGCGTCGCTTCCGGCGTGCCTCCTTGCGACGCAGGTGTTTCGCACGTCCACGCACCAATCGCAGTGGGAAGCCGCGCTGGCGGCAACAGCGCTCGTCCCCGCGCTCTGGTTCGTGGCCGAGGTGACGGGCGCGCGGTGCGCCACACCGCCGCGCGCGTTCCTCTTCGGCGCCGTTGTGCTGTTGATCGTGCGACAGGCCATGGAAGTCGGCGCGGCGCTGGTGGCGGTGATCGACGCTCGTTCGTTCCAGGCCCTGTTGTCGATCGGCACGGGCGCGGCCATTGCGCTCGCGGCGGCGCTGGTAAGCGCCGCGTGCATCCGGCGCCTCCCGGCGCGGCCATTCCGCGCCGCGATGGTTACTTTCGCCGCGCTTTTCATCGCCCAGATCGCGCTCTACATGCTTCACGAATCGGCGGAGGCACGGTGGCTGCCTTCCAGCGAAGCGTTGCACACGGCAACCGAGCCGTATGGGCCTGAAGGCGTCTATGGACGCTACATCAGCGACCTGCTCGTGATTCTGCCGCTCTCTGCCGCGCTCGCGTCGGCGATTGCCGCGCGCGTCACCTCCATGTTCCCTTCGTCGGAGGCCGCGCGCGTGTTTCGGCCGCATGCCGCGCTGCTGCTCGTTCTCATCAGCATGCCGGTTCTCGCGGAAGTCAGCGTACGCAGCGTCACATCGCGGACCGCCATGGCGGCCGCACCCGCGGTCCTGACCGCCGCACTGCAGACGCCGCACGTCTTGTTCCGTCATACCGCGATCGACGCGGCGTACGGCGCCATCTCGGTCGCATCGCTCGATCGGCCGGACGGCTCGCGCGTGAGCGCGGCGCTCACGTGCGAGCGCGTAGCTTACGCTGCCGGCCAGGGCATCTGCCTGCGCGCCGATCGCGGCGTCTTCACGACGTATACGGCGGTTCTCCTCGATCGCGATCTGCAGCCGCGCGGCACGATCCCGCTCGACGGCAGCATCAGCCGCACGCGGATCTCACCAGACGGGCGCGTCGGCGCGATTACGGTGTTCGTCGCCGGCGATGGATATACGAACATGTCGCGCTCCACGCGCACGACCCTCATCGACATGGCGGCGGGGGAAGTCCTCGGGGATCTCGAACAGTTCACGACGTGGCGCGAGGGCGCGCGGTTCAAGGCGACGGACTTCAACTTCTGGGGCGTGACGTTCACGCGCGACAGCAACGTCTTCTACGCGTCGTTGCAGACCGGAGGCCGCACATTCCTCGTGCGCGGCGATCTCGGCCTCCGCAAGCTCGTTGTCGTCCGCGAAAACGTCGAGTGCCCGTCGCTCTCGCCGGCGAACGATGTCCTCGCGTTCAAGAAGCGCGTCGAAGGCACGCCGATTCGCTGGCGGTTCGCGTTGCTCGATCTGTCGACCGGGCGCGAGTGGCTCCTCGATGCGGAGACGCGCTCGATCGACGACCAGATCGAATGGCTCGATGCGACGCACGTCCTTTATGGAGTTCCACGGTCGGGCTCGGGTGTGACGGACGTGTGGGTCGCCCCGATCGACGGTGGCGGGCCGGCGCGCGTGTTCATTCCCGCGGCGGAGTCGCCGGCGGTCGTCCACTAACGGGTGGTGAAGAGACAGCCTGAATGGCGAGTATCAGGTGCCGGATGCCAAAGTTTCGATGGGCTTTCGGCATTCGGCGTTTCGTATTGAAATCGGCTTTTACGCTCCCCGTCCTTATCTGGCGTCGATCGCGGCCAGAATCTCTTCCTGCGGCGGGAATTGCCGCTGCTGATCCGCAATGAACGAGTACCGGATGCGCCGATCGGTGTCGATGAGGAACACCGCGGGGCGCGCGATATTCCAGGCATCGAGACCGACGCGATGCCACACGCCGTACGCGCGCAGCACGTCGCGCCGTTCGTCGATGAGGATGTCGAACGGGAGGCCTGTGTCCTCGATGTAGGTGCGGACCGCGCGCGCCTTCTGCGATACGACGCCCACGACCTGAACGCCCCGGGCCGTGTATGCGGCGATGTTGTCGGCGAGCTCACCGAACCGGTGGCGGCAGTTCGGTCACCAGGTGCCGCGATGAAAGGTCAGCAGCAGTCGCCCGCGTGCGAGATAGTCCGCAAGCGCGTGCACGCGCCCCTTCTGATCGGGGAGCGCGAAACCCGGCGCCTCGGTCAACCCCGAGCGATGCATCAGAACAGCTTCACGTCCACGACTTCGCCCGCTTCGACGATATCGACGTGCGCGGGGATTTCGACGTACCCGTCGGCGCGCGACATGCTCGTGATGTCGCCGGATGCCTTGAACGCGGGCGTCGCGATCCCGTCGGCGATCCGGACCGTGAAGAACTGGTGACGGCCCGTCGTCGACACGATCCGGCGCGCGAGCGGCACGCGTGCGATCTCGGGTCGATGTTCCGGCAGACGCGCCATGCGTCTCAACATCGGCACGAGCAGCATGTAGCCATTTGACAGGCACGAGGTCGGGTATCCGGGCATGCCGAGCACGGGCTTGCCGGCGACGCGTCCGAACACGGTTGGCTTGCCGGGCTTCACGGCGACGCCGTGAAACAGCACCTCGCCGCGCCGGACGAGCACGTCGAGGATCAGATCGCGTTCGCCGACGGAACTGCCCCCCGAAAACACGAGGACGTCTTCCGCCAGCGCGGCATCAATCGCATGCGACAGCGCGTCCAGGCTGTCGAGCGCCGTTGGCAGAACGACCGGCTCCCCACCGTGCGCCGTGATGATCGACGAGAGCGTGAACTTATTGATGTCGTAGATCTGTCCGGGCCCGAGCGGTGTGCCCGGCTCCACGATTTCATTGCCGGTGGAGAGAATCGCAATCCTCGGACGCGCGTACACGTCGAGCTCCAGCGCGCCGATCGCGGCCATCGCGCCGATGCGGCTCGGGTTCAGCACGTCACCGGGCTGCAGGACGGGTTGGCCTGTCGCGATATCGGCTGCTCGGCGCCCGACATTCTGTCGCGGGTAGACGGGTGTGAACAGGCGAACGTCGTCTGTGCCTGCGACACGCTCGGTTTCTTCCACCATCACAACCGCGTCCGCGCCGTCCGGCATCGGCGCGCCGGTTGCGATCTCGATGCATTCGCGGGCCCCGACCGGACGCGCAGGCGCCTGGCCGGTGTAGAGCTTGTCGACGCACCGCAGCACGCGCGGCTCGTATCGTCCCGCGCCGAAGGTGTCTTCCGCGCGGACCGCGTAGCCGTCCATTGCCGCGCGATCGAAGGGCGGCACGTCCATGGACGCCGTCGTCGCGGATGCGATCACGCGTCCTGCCGCTTGTGCCAGAGGAATTCGCTCGGTACGCGTGACGGGCGCCGCGTGTTCGAGGATCAACGCGAGCGCCTCGTCGAGCGGAATCGTTTCGCGTATCGGCCGCATCGTGTGAGTCATCGTCCCCTGAAGCCTGAAGCCTGAAGCCTGAAGCCCGATTACCGCCGAAGTTCCCTCACGACATGCCCGAGCTCCGGCGCGATCAGCTTCGTGAGTGCCAGCCGCACGGCATTCTCGGACCCTGGCAGCATGAACACCGCCGTCGCGCGCGCGACGCCGGCGGCGGCACGCGTGAGCATCGCCGCGCTTCCGATTTCTTCGTAGCTGAGGACGCGGAACAGTTCACCGAAACCATCCAGGCGTTTCTCGAGCAGCCCGTTGATCGCCTCGTACGTGCTGTCGCGCGATGTTATGCCCGTGCCGCCCGTCGTGATGATCGCGTCGACCGTGCCAAGGCGTGCGGCAATCGCGTCACGAACCTCGCGCGGTTCATCGCGCAGGAGCGCGCGTTCGATCACGACGTGCCCGGCGGCGTCGAGGAGTTCAGCGATCGCGCGGCCGCTCGTATCCGTTGCTTCGCTGCGCGTGTCGCTGATCGTCAGCACGAAACAGCGCACGCCGGTGGCGGCCGTTTTCCTGTGATCCGCTACCGACACGCCTTCATTATAGAGGTGAGCCGTCGAGGTATCCCGGGTTCGAGAGCGCTCCGCGGCTGGAGTCGGAAGAAACGGATCTGGTATAATGACAGTTTCGCCGCGCCCTTAGCTCAGTTGGATAGAGCGTCTGGCTACGAACCAGGAGGTCGCACGTTCGAGTCGTGCAGGGCGCGCCACTGATTATCCGGGGGGCTTCGCCCCGCCGGACCCCCCTTTCACCCTCGCTCGCGGGGCCCCGTGCCCCGCTCCGCTCGTGTGGCTCACTCGCTTCGCTCGTTCGCGTCGGTATGCGAGCGGCCAATGCCGGCCGGCGGGTGCTGTTGTGAGGTGGCAGATGGGGACTCCGTCCCGCCGGCGTCGAGCGGTTCGGACGATCGGCCCGTGCCGATCATCCACCGCACGTCGGGCGTGATCCAGCGACCGATCAGCGGCTCGGTCGATCCGATCACGCCTCGAATGAACCGCCATCCGATCGTCGGTGCATCGAGATGGACGGCGATTGCAGGAATGGGCTGCACGTATCGGGACAGCGGGGGCGCGGAGCCGGACCAGAAGACGAGCTCGGAGATCCCTCGCCTGATAAAGGTCTCGATCAGGAACGCACGAAGAACAACCGAGAGCGATGCATCGCCGAACTGTTTATCGTTATTCAGCTGGAGGAACATCGTCGCGCGGCCGGGCGCGCTCCAGCCCGCTGACACGCTCAGCCACTCGCCGTTCGCATGCTTCAAGCCGGCGATCCAGGTGTCGTCTGCCGATTTCACCGTACGCACGGCTCGCCTGATCTCGCTGACGCTGCTCGAGAGGTGGCATTTGGTTCTCAGGTCGGTTGCCGCGCGATCGAACTCCTCGTACGAGAGATGTTCGAAGTAGGTGTGACCGGCGGCCTCGAACCTCCGCCGGTAATATCGAAAGTTGCGCCGCGTTTTCTTGCCGAGCGAATTCAGGAAGTGCTCGTACGTGACTGGTAGCAGCAGCCGGCTGTGAAGTTCGGTCGGCGCCGCGGCAGAATGCGTCAGATCGATCGGCATGGTCGAGCGGACCGTCGCCAGGGCTCGCGCCTCTTGACCAGTCGGCGAAATCAACAGGCGAACGCCGCGAACTCGAGGCAGCTCGAACCACGCTCGAACGGCCGCGCGCATGACGTCTTTGCAATCGATCGGTTTGGCGACGGCAAGGTTTCCAAGCCGCCCGTCAGCGTAAATCAACCCCGTGCGGAACCCGGCGATCGTGCGCTCCTTGCCGTAGATGACTCCTGCGGTCGCGTTGTCGCGATGCACCACGGCTACCCGGGGCAGCCAGTTGTCTGCGAGCGACGCGAGAAAAAACGAAGGCGTGACGGTGACGTCACGCTGCGGCATGAGACGATCGACGGGCTCGTCGAGTCGCGCGATTTGAGAGCGTGACGAGAGGATTGTGGTCGGATGGTGACGCGGATTGTCCAGGGTTGCGGCGCTCGGTTCGCGATGCATCATGCACGTCCGAGGCAGCACACACCTGGTGGGAAGCGTCTAGCGCACAGGCGAATGACTTTGCCGTCAGAAGAGCAGACGCCGTGAACAGAGCTGTGTTGCAAGACGGCTGTGCGTGTGAGTTTACCGTTTCGGAAACGTCACTCTTCTATTATAGAAGCAAGCGTCCGGTCAACGGGTTTGGATAGACGGTATGACGTCCGCTTAGCTCATCGTTGACCGGAACACCGAAGCGCAGAGTAGCCCAGGCGTGAGCACCACTACCGACCAGCGGTTCATGCGCGCAGCGCTGCACGCCGCGCGGCAGGCGCACGGCCGCGGCGAGGTGCCGGTTGGCGCCGTCGTCGTGATTGAGGATCAGATCGCGGGCGCGGGTTGCAACCAGCCGATCGGGACGCATGACCCCACGGCGCACGCCGAAATCGTGGCGATCCGGGACGCCGCGCAGCGCATCGGGAATTACCGGTTGACGGGTGCGACGTTGTACGTGACGATCGAACCCTGCCAGATGTGCGTGGGCGCGATGGTTCACGCGCGCATCGCGCGCCTGGTCTTCGGCGCGCTCGAACCGAAGGCGGGCGCCATCGAATCGACCCAGCGCGCGCATGAGCACCCCGCCCTGAATCACCGCCTCGAGGTGACCGGGCACGTGCTCGAGGAAGAGTGCCGCGCCGTCCTGCAGGCGTTCTTCAAAGAACGCCGGGACGACAGGAGCTAGGGAGCTGCACGTTAGAGCGACAAAGCCGCAAGCGAGCGCCGTCCGCCTTACCCGCACGTCGCTTCGGCGGACAGCCTTCGACTGGAGATACGCGCCCGAGCGGCCTGTCCGCCGAAGCCCGATGCGAAGTCAACGAGCGAAGGCGGAAGGTGGAGCACTTAAAGCGGCTTCACCGAGCGAAGTGCAGCCGCAAGCGAGCGCCGTCCGCCTTCGCGCACATCGCTTCGGCGCGACAGCCTTCGGCCGGAGATGGCGCGCGCAAGCGGCCTGTCGGCCGAAGCTCGATGCGAAGTCAACGAGCGAAGGCGGAAGGTGGAGCATTTAAAGCGGCTTCACCGAGCGAAGGGCAGCCGCAAGCGAGCGCCGTCCGCCTTGGCGCACATCGCTTAGGCGCGACAGCCTTCGGCTGGAGATGGCGCGCGCAAGCGGCCTGTCCGCCGAAGCTCGATGCGAAGTCAACGAGCGAAGGCGGAGGGTGGAGCATTTAAAGCGGCTCCACCGAGCGAAGGGCAGCCGCAAGCGAGCGCCGGAGGGTAGCCGCAAGGGACCCCAACGCGCAGCGTTGGGGCCTGAAGCGCGGCCGCGAGCGCGCAGCGAGGTGGAGAATTTAAAGAGGCTCCACCGAGCGAAGTGAAATATGGAGAGGTACCGAAGTGGTCGTAACGGGGGCGCCTCGAAAGCGTCTTGCCGGGTAACCGGCACGGGGGTTCGAATCCCTCCCTCTCCGCCAGCCTTTCGCCGCCCTTCGGACGAGCTTCGTCCGGGCCAGGCCTTCGGCCCGGCCATTTTTTTGTCCAGCGGCTGACTGAAATCCGGCTCGGGCCAGGCCTTTGCGAAACGGCATTTCTCGAGAGTCGGGCGATAGGCATTCGAGTGTCGCTGGCCTCGCGCCACGCCAGCACCTATCCCGCCGGTCGCCCGCTAAGTACTCTGCACCACCTGACGCGGCGTCACCCTCCAGGAGGAGCGATGACTGACGTGCACGAGGGAGGCCTGACGTTCGAGGGGCATTCCACCGCAAAGGGCCTCGCCGTCCAGTTGAAAGACATCAGGAAGCGTCTGCCGCTCCGCGTGCTTTCCCAGGTCGACTGGGAGCACTGGACGACGTGGGGCTATGTCGTCGCGCCCGCCGCAGTGCCGGAGGCACATATCCGTCGTCTCGTCGACCTTCTCTGGGAGTTCAGCGAGATGCGTCCAACCGATCCAACCACGTGGTCGAGGAAGCAGCTCAGAGACCATCAGATGCAGGAGCTGAACAACAGCGGCATGGTGGAGATCTACAACCACCAGTACCTCTGGGACAACAGACAGTATCCTCGCGTCTACGATGCCTTCGTGGACGTCTGGGATCGTCCCGATCTGTGGGTCGCCATCGATCGCGCCAATCTCAATACGCCAAATCGCGACGGACGCGCGTTCACCGGGTTCATCCACTGGGACGTGGACACATCGCTGACGCCGTTTCCGATCGGGGTGCAGGGCGTGTTGTCACTCGTCGACACCGACAGCGAAACCGGCGGCTTCCAATGTGTGCCGGAATTATTCCGCACGCTCGAGCATTGGATCTCCACACAGCCCGCTGATCGCAATGTCTGGCGACCTGACAACAGTCTGCTCGCCCATGGCATCCGACCAAACGTTTCCCGCGATCGCGTGCGGATGGCGCAGTACATCTCGATGTATCCGGCCGAAGAACAGAACGTCGCCGATCGCGACGCGCGCGTGCGCAGCTGGCGTGAGCGCGAGGCCCCGAAGCGTCCTGCTTTTCCTGGCGACCCACGCGACTGGGAGCGAACGCGCTACAAAACCGCGACTCTGACCACTCTCGGCGAGAAGCTTCTGGGTTCGCGCAGCTGGCACGGCTAGCAGCCCATAGTGAAGGTACACTGTCGCCGATGGCGATGGGCAAACGACCGCGGCACGCGAAGCAGGCGGCGCAAGGAAAGCGGCTTTCACCACGGGCGTGCGCCGGCATGATTCCGAGCGAATCCTGCGTGAGGGAATCACTTTCCGTTCAAATAGAGCACGTTCGGCGCCCCGGACCTTGCCAGCGCGATGTCAGGGAACGTGTCTCCGTTGATATCTCCAAGAGCGAAGCCGTACGCGGATCCGCCACAGTGAATTGGCCTTTGCCGTTATTCAGGTAGACCAGTTTCTTGTCGGGCGTGTCATTGCTGGTGAGCACGTCCAGGTCGCCGTCGCCGTCGACGTCCGCGAGGGCCGCGGTGTAGGTGCGATCCGCTGTCGGACCGAGATCCGACGCGACCAAGCCGCCCTTGCCATCATTGAGGAGAACTCGATCGCGCAGCGGATCGTGCCGGCCCTTCGCAAGCACGAGATCGAGATCTCCATCCCCGTCGAGGTCCCCCATACTCACGTTCGCGGATGTCTCTCACGTGGTCTCCAGCAGGACGACGGTATTGAAGGTGCGGGTTCCTCCCGCGCGCTGACCGCCGGTCACGAGGATCGCCACGATGACGATCAGCACGCTGAGAACAGGATGCATACGAACGCTCCGAGGGGTAGTTAGCGAGGATATTCGTTAACGACGTTCACTCCGCGCGGAGCGCGACCATCGGATCGACGCGCGTGGCGCGGCGGGCTGGAACGAGCGTCGCGACCAGCGAGACGGTGGTGATAAGCGCCACGACCACGGTATACGTGAGCGGATCGCGCGCGGTGACGCCGAACAGGATGTTCTGAATTCCCGAGCCGGCGAGCGTCGCGAGGCCGAGCGCCAGGCCCACGCCGAGGAACAACCCCAGCGCCAGCTGGATCGCGCCCTGGGTCAGCACCATCTTCAGAATCCGTCCGTAGTGCGCGCCGAGCGCCATGCGCACACCGAACTCCTGCCGGCGCTGATTCACCGAGAACGACATCACGCCGTACATCCCGACAGAGGCGAGCGCCATGGCGACAAGGCCGAAGATCGAGAACATGGTCGCGACGATCCGGTTCTGCGCGACGAAGCCGTCGATCTGGACCTTCGGCGTGCCGACAAAATACAGCGGCAGGTTCGGATCAGCCTTCGTCATCTGCCGGCGCAGCGGGACGGCCATCGCTTCGGCGCGTTGGCCGCCGCGTGGTTTCGCCAGGATCGTCGTGAACTGGGTCGCGAACGGCGCCGCCTGAATCGGGCCGACCGGGTTCGAGAAGAAGGGGACGTAGAAGCCCGTCTCGTCGAGGCCCGGCTGGTTGAACGGTCCGAGCATCCGCACGGTCGTCACGACGCCGACGATCGTCCGCCAGGGGCCAGCCTGTTGCGGGTTGCCGTCGGGGGTCGCCGTCCTGAAGCGGCGGCCGAGCGCGCTCTCGGTTCCAAAATGCTTCTTCGCGAACGCCGCATTGACGATGGCGACGGGCTGCCGCGCATCGAGATCGTCGGCGCTGAACGTGCGACCCTCCAGGAGCTTCTGACCTGTGACAGAGAAGAAGCTCCCTGTGACCTGTTCGCAGTTGGCCCTCGGCCGATCGCCCTTGGCGCGATATTGCCGGCCTTCGAGCTCGATCGGACTGCTTCCTGAAAACACCATTCGGAACCGATTGGAGAGCGCCACCGACTCGAACTCGGAGTCGCTCTCGAACTGCCGGAGCACGCGGTCGTAGAAGACCCTGCGAGATGCGGGAGTCGGATAGTCGCCCTCCATCAGCCCCATGCGCGCCGAGATGAGGGCCGACGTGTCGTAGCCATAATCGATGGTTTGCTGCGCGGTGATCGAGCGAAGCTGCAGCAGCGATCCGACGAGGAGCACGCACGTGACGACGATCTGGAAGACAACCAGGCCGCGCGAGACGAGGCTGACCGCGCGGCTCGTGTTCCCGCGTCCGCCGTCGCGCAACACTTCGACGGCATTCGCGCGCGACGACATCAACGCCGGGAGGAGGCCAGACAGCACGGCCGCCGCAACCGTCGAGACGACGGTGATCAGCAGAACCCTTGCGTCCACGTCGAACGTAATCCACGAGGGCGGCGGGTTTTCGAGGTTCCGCACCGTCGCCGACAGCCAGTCGATCGACGCGTATGCGAGCGCGATCCCGACAACCGCTCCGATGCCCGCAATGAGCAGGCTCTCCGTCAGCATCTGCCCCACGAGCCGCATCCGCGACGCGCCCAGCGACGATCGGACCGCCAGCTCCTTCGCGCGCAGCGTCGCGCGCGCGAACTGCATGTTCATCACGTTCACGCACGAGATGAGCAGCACCCCCACGCAGAACCCGAGCATCGTCCACAGCGTGCCGCGGAGCGGACGCGGCGTGTACGTGTCGAGGAGCCGCTGAACCTGTCCCGTGTTGAACTGCTTGTTCGAGTCCGGGTACGCGGCGGCGAAGCGCTTCGCGATGGTCGTGGCTTCGGCGTTCGCCTGGTCGAGGGAGACGCCGGTCTTCAGCAGTCCGAGCATCGCCGGATTGTTTGCCGCAGGGTCGTTCCTCGGTCTCGGCGGAAACTCACTGTAGAGCGGAATCCAAATTTCTTCGTTCGTCGGGAATGCGAAGCCTTTTGGCATGACGCCGACAACGGTCGCCGGCTTGCCGTTGATGCGTACACCTTTGCCGATGATGTCGGCGGTCCCACCGAAGTCGCGTTGCCACGTGCCATAGCCGATAATCGCGACCTTCCCGGCGCCCGACGCGTTGTCGCCGGCCGTGAAGTCGCGGCCCATCATCGGGACAACGCCGAGGCTTCGGAGGAAGTTCTCGGTGACGTACGCCCCGGTGTATCGCTCCGGGTGGCCGTCAGATAGGCGGTCAGGGCGTCGAAGGACTTCTGCTGCGGGAGCAGCTCCTCGAAGTCCATCGAAGAGATCTGGCCGTTCACGCCAAAGAAAGTCGCGCTGGTGGGGTCGATGAAGTTGAGGCTGACCAGACGGTCACCGTTCGGAAAGGAGAACCCGCGCAGCATCACGCCGTTGACGACGCTGAACATCGTGGTGACGCCGGCGATGCCGAGCGCCAGAACGACCACGGCCAGAGCGCAGAAGCCCTTCTCCTTGATCAGAACGCGCAAACCGATCTTGATATCGCGGATAAGCGTGTGGGCAAGCATGGGTTCCCTGTTTAGACGTCGCGGCCGTCCCAATGTTCATCCCGCTGGTCTCATCGATCCCCTCGCGCTGAAACTCTGAAGGCGGTTACCGCGTGCGCTTGAGCGTGACGTAATCGCGGCCGAGATACAGCCGGTAGGCGCCTGCGCCAGGCGCCGCAACGACCTGAAGAGGAACAGGCCCTTTTGGAGCCGAGATCTGTGACGATGAACCTGGAGCCCTGGACGAAGCCGATGCCGTAGGCGCCCGGCTTGAGGGCCTTGCCGTTGATGTCGACAGGGACTTCAGTGAGGAGATAGCCCTGATACTTCTCGCGAACGCCGCTGGAATAACCTGTTACATCGACGAGGCCGGCGAGCAGATACAAATCATCCGTGAAGTGTACGCCTCCAGTATTGCGCATCTGAACCGTCGCAACCCGGCCGCGATAGAAAACTGTTTCGGGAAAGATCTTCGGCGTGATATCGCTGGCCTTGAGAATGGTCTCTTTGGCAGCGGCCGCCTGGGACTCGTCAACGCCAAAAGGCGCAGCCGACAGAGGCAACGACAGTAGCGCAACGGCGTACACGACCAATGGCACCTTGCTGTGGGGCATGACCGCTCTCTTTCCGTGATGTGGTGGGATTCACGCGTATTCCGGAACGGCGACATCGTAACTCAACTGCTTCGCAGGCGCGTGCATAGATCATTAATGAGGGGCTATGGCGCCGGCGACGTGGCTCACGAGGAGGTGCAACGTGATCAGAGTAATGCTCGCAATGCTCGTCGCATGTGCGTTGGTGGCGGCGTGTTCCAGAGCCAGCGCTCCGGAGTCGGGCGCTGCGGGAGACAAGGCGGCCGCGTCACCGGCTGCAGCACCCGCCGGCTCGCCGGGTGGATCAGGTGCACCGGCAGCAGCGTCGCCTGCAGCGCCAGCGGCGCCCACGCCGGCTCCGGTGCCGACGTCCCGTGAGATCACCATTCCGGCGGACACGCCACTTACCGTGAAGCTGACGGCCCCGATCGCGTCAGACACGAGCAAGGTGGAAGATCCTGTCGATGGCACATTGGCCACTTCGATCGTCGTGTCTGGAGAGACCGCGGTGCCCGCGGGCGCGCAAGTCACGGGATCGATTCTCGAAGCGAACAGGTCGGGACGGGTGAAGGGACGCGCGTCAATCGCGTTTCGATTCGACCATCTCGTCGTCGGCGGCGAGCGCCACCAGATTCAGACCGATCGCGTCGCGCGCGAGGCCGGTGCAGATCGCAAAGGCGATCTGAAGAAGGGCGGCGTCGGCGCAGGAGCCGGCGCGATCATCGGCGGCATCGCCGCGGGTGGGAAAGGGGCGGCGATCGGCGGGGCGGTCGGCGGCACGGGCGCTGTGATGGCCACGCGCGGTAAAGAGGTCAGGTTGGCCGCGGGCGACATGGTCAGTACGAAGCTGCGGCAAGCGCTGAAGCTTCTGGTGCCGGCAGAGAAGAAGTGAGATAGCGGCTGTTGAAAAAGCCGCCGTCTACGTGAAAATATCCGGCTACAGTAGAGCTGTGGTCCACGCAGGTACGGTAGAGCTCGCGTCTTTGTTGCTTTCCTGAGACTATATCGGGCGCTTCCGTGCTCCCAACCCCAGGGACGCGCGACGATTTCCCGAAGTTTGAAAGGAGACACGCGCCGCGATCGTTCGCGGTGACGAGGTCACCCGTCCGCCAAGGAGAGCGAACCAATGGAGTTGCGTGAGACGTCGACGAGGGTTGAACCCGCGGCTGGGAATGGAGGTGCGCCCGGAACACCGGCGGCCGAACCCGACCAGTTCTCTCGCGCGTTGTTGTCCGCGATGCTGTCCTTGAAAGAAGGGGACTTCTCAGTACGGATGCCGTCGGACCTGCTCAGTGTCAACGGCAAGATTGCCGACGCGTTCAACGATATTGCGCTCGTCTCTGAACGCCGCGCGCGCGAGACCTCACGTGTGACCCACGCTGTCGGCAAGGAAGGCAAGCTCAAACAACGTATGCGCGTCGCGGGGCTTACGGGAGGGTGGGCGTCGGAAGTCGATGCGATCAATACGCTGATCGACGACCTCGTCTGGCCGACCACGGAGGTGACCCGCGCGGTCGGCGCAGTGGCCAAGGGGGACCTGACCCAGTCGATGGCGCTCGAAGTTGACGGACGGCCGCTCGAAGGGGAATTCCTGCGGTCCGCAAAGCTGGTCAACAACATGATCGACCAGCTCTCGGTGTTCACCTCCGAGGTGACGCGTGTCGCACGTGAAGTCGGCACCGAGGGCAAGCTCGGTGGTCAGGCGCAGGTCAAGGGCGTGTCCGGCGTCTGGAAGGAGCTCACCGAATCGGTCAACCAGATGGCCGGGGCGACCTCTCGAAAACGATCACCGTCGACGTCCGCGGCGAAATCCTGCAGCTGAAGGAGGCGATCAACACGATGGTCGGCCAGCTGCGCGGGTTCGGCGCCGAGGTCACGCGCGTGGCGCGCGAAGTCGGCACGGAAGGCAAGCTGGGTGGCCAGGCGGTGGTGCCGGGCGTCGCCGGCACGTGGAAGGACCTTACCGACTCGGTGAACGCGATGGCGTCGAACCTGACCGCACAGGTTCGCAACATCGCCGGGGTCACGACAGCCGTCGCCCGAGGCGACCTCTCGCGAAAGATCACCGTCGACGTCAAGGGCGAAATCCTGGAGCTGAAAGACACCATCAATACGATGGTCGATCAGCTGAACGCGTTCGCCTCCGAAGTCTTCCGCGTGGCCCGCGAAGTCGGCACGGAAGGCAAGCTCGGAGGCCGTGCAGAAGTGCCGGACGTCGCCGGCACCTGGA
>QHWT01000049.1:259904-262202 GCA_003222675.1 Acidobacteriota bacterium
GTCGCGCGCGGCGACCTCTCCCGCAAGATCACCGTCGACGTCAAAGGCGAGATTCTGGAGCTGAAGGACACCATCAACACGATGGTCGATCAGTTGAACGGCTTCGCGTCGGAAGTCACGCGCGTCGCGCGCGAAGTCGGCACCGAAGGCAAGCTGGGCGGCCAGGCCGTCGTCCCCGGTGTGGCGGGGACATGGAAGAACCTGACCGACTCGGTCAACTCCATGGCGTCGAACCTGACCGGTCAGGTGCGCAACATCGCCGACGTCGCCACGGCCATCGCGAAAGGGGATCTCTCCCGGAAGATCACGGTCGATGTGAAGGGAGAGATTCTGCAGCTGAAGAACACGATCAACACGATGGTCGATCAGCTCAATGCGTTTGCGTCGGAGGTGACGCGCGTGGCGCGCGAAGTCGGCACCGAAGGCAAGCTGGGCGGACAGGCCGTCGTCACAGGCGTCGCGGGCACGTGGAAAGACCTCACCGACAACGTCAACTTCATGGCATCGAACCTGACGGGCCAGGTGCGCAATATCGCGAACGTCGCGACGTCCATCGCGCGCGGCGACCTGTCGCGCAAAATCACCGTCGACGTGAAGGGGGAGATCCTCGAGCTGAAGAACACCATCAACACGATGGTCGATCAGCTGAACGCGTTCGCATCAGAAGTCAGCCGCGTGGCGCGCGAGGTTGGCACCGAAGGCAAGCTCGGAGGCCAAGCGCTCGTGCCCGGCGTGGCCGGCACCTGGAAGGACCTCACCGACAACGTCAACTCCATGGCGTCGAACCTGACGGGACAGGTTCGCAATATCGCGGAAGTCACGATTGCCGTCGCGAACGGCGACCTCTCGAAGAAGATCACGGTCGATGTGCGCGGAGAGATCCTGCAGCTGAAAGAAGCCATCAACGCGATGGTGGAGCAGCTTCGCTCGTTCGCTTCTGAAGTCACACGCGTGGCGCGCGAGGTGGGCACGGAAGGCCGGCTGGGCGTTCAGGCGGTCGTGCCGGGCGTCGCCGGGACGTGGAAGGACCTGACCGACTCGGTCAACATCATGGGCGCGAACCTGACGGCGCAGGTCCGCAACATCGCCGAAGTGACCACCGCCGTCGCGCGCGGCGATCTGTCGCGCAAGATCTCGGTCGACGTCAAGGGGGAGATCCTCGAGTTGAAGAACACCATCAACACGATGGTGGACCAGCTTCGTGCGTTCGCGGCCGAAGTGACGCGTGTCGCACGCGAGGTCGGCACGGAAGGCAAGCTGGGTGGCCAGGCCGAGGTGCCCGGCGTCGCAGGCACGTGGAAGGATCTGACCGACTCGGTCAACGTCATGGCAGCGAACCTGACGGACCAGGTCCGCGGCATCGTGAAGGTCGTCACGGCGGTGGCGGACGGCAACCTTCGTCAGAAGCTGACCGTCGAGGCGAAAGGCGAGGTCGCCGCTCTGGCTGAAACGATCAACAACATGACCGACACGCTGGCCACCTTCGCCGAGCAGGTCACGAACGTCGCGCGCGAGGTCGGTGTCGAAGGCCGACTGGGCGGCCAGGCGAACGTGCCGGGCGCGGCCGGAACCTGGAAAGACCTGACGGGCAACGTGAACCTGCTCGCCGCAAACCTGACGAACCAGGTCCGCGCAATCGCGGAAGTCGCGACCGCCGTCACGAAGGGTGACCTTACGCGCTCCATTCAGGTCGAAGCCCGCGGCGAGGTCGCCGAGCTGAAGGACAACATCAACACGATGATCGACAACCTGCGCGGGACGACGGACCGCAACCAGGAGCAGGACTGGCTCAAGACGAACCTGGCGAAGTTCACGCGCATGCTGCAGGGACAGCGCGACCTGATGGCCGTCGGCAAGCTGCTGTTGTCGGAGCTCGCGCCGCTCGTGAATGCCCAGCAGGGTACGGTCTACCAGATGCTCAGCGAAGTCGCCGATAGTTCACCGGCCCTATCGCTCCTCGCCGGATATGCCATCGGCGACGATCAGGCACACCGCATCGAGGTCGGACGCGGTCTGGTCGGCCAGTGCGCGCTCGAGAAGCAGCGCATTCTGCTCACCAAGGTGCCGCGGCAGTACACGCGCATGCACTCCAGTCTGGGCGGCGCCCTTCCCAAGAACATCGTCGTGCTGCCGGTGCTCTTCGAAGGGGAAACTAAGGCGGTCATCGAGCTCTCGTCGCTGCAGCCGTTCACCACGACACACCTCGCGTTCCTCGAGCAGCTGACGCAGTCAATCGGCGTCGTCCTGAACACCATCGAAGCCACGATGCGGACGGAAAACCTGTTGCAACAGTCGCAG
>QHWT01000111.1:0-474 GCA_003222675.1 Acidobacteriota bacterium
CAGCTATTCCGCCTGCGGACTCGGATCCGGCGGCACGGACGCGCTCGTGGCGTTCGTCCGTCGCGCGGGTCCCGAGTCCGGCATGTACGGCGCGAAGATCACCGGTGGCGGCTGCGGCGGGACCGTGGCCATCCTCGGCCGCGCCGATGCCGGCCCTCTCGTGGACGCGATCGCCGCCCGATACGCGCGCCAATCGGGCCGCACGGCGCGCGTATTCGTCGGATCCTCGTCGGGCGCCGCGGCCTGTGGCGTCTTCCATCTCAGACGTTAAGATCGACTGGAACAAGATCTTCACCGTAGGATTTCGTCGGCGAAGAGCTGGATGAATGTTCGAGAAGTTGGAGGGCCGCGTGGGACCGAAATGAATGTTCAGTACCAAGTCGTCTCTTCCTGCCTGTCATCTCAGGGCTGCGCCAAGAGGTCGTCAGGTTGATCTGACGAACGAACCCTGGCTCGCACGCGGCCGTAGAGCCT
>QHWT01000111.1:498-6020 GCA_003222675.1 Acidobacteriota bacterium
CCGCATAGGCCCACATGTGCGCGTCAAACCACGAGAGCCCGTAGGTCGCCGCGCCGAGGATCGCAACTCTCACCAACTCCTCGTCCGGGTAAAGCACCTCGAACTGCACGAGCATCTCTTCCAGCTCGCGTCGCGCATCATCAGGAGAGAGCAGCGACGGACCGTTCCGCGTCAACGGCTTCGTCGTCGCGGCGATGAACTCGATCAGCGCCTGGTGCGGGACGCGGATCGAATCGTCGGCGATACCGGTCCGCAGCAGTTCAGTTGCTCGCGTCTGCTTGTCTGCGGCATTCAGTTTCACCGTGCGATTGAGCGCCTTGTGAGAAGAGCTGGTTGAGATCCGCCTGCTGACTCGTGGCGGTGGTGCCATCCGGTAGCGTGATGCGGACCGGCGGCACACTCGCACCGGGGCGCGGTGGCTCGATGAAGGTTGCGCGGAAGCCGAGGAGCGTCGGCCACTTCTTCGGGTTCTTGGCGGTCGTGGCCTTCCCATCGGCGGTGTCCACCAAGGCGTATGCCCGATCGCCGAGCAGACCGCGTTCCGTCACCTCAGTTGCAGTGAGCTCCTCTCCCAGCATCGACTTGACTGGATATCGCCACAGAGACGCCACCGAGCCGTGTGTTGCATGGGGCATTGTCTGCCTCCTCGTTCTGCTCGGGTGCAGTATGCTCCACAAATAAGTCGAAAGATTCAGAAGATGCCGTCGCTTAAACGACTCGCTCGTAAGGCGATTCGGCCACAGGAGACCCGACTAATGATTCCCGTACAAAACCTCTTTGAAACTCACCTACCGGTAACCGATCTGGACAAGTCCATGAAGTTTTACCGCGACGTCGTCGGCATCAGGTTAGCCCATGTCGTTCCCGCGCGGCAGGCCGCATTCTTCTGGATCGGACTCGCAGGAAACGCGATGCTTGGATTGTGGGGAGTCGGATCGGGCCCTCAGAAGATGGCATTGCACACCGCGTTCGGCGCGAGCCTCGCAGATGTCATCGCAGCCCCGAGCGCATTGCGGTCTGCGGGCATTACGCCGCTCGATTTCGACGGGCAACCGACAGACCAGCCTGTGGTGTTCGCCTGGATGCCGGCCGCGTCCGTGTTCTTTCATGACCCCGACGGTCACCTGCTGGAGTACATCGCGATGCTGCCGCACGAGCCGCGCCCTGAACAGGGCATCGTTCCGTGGCATGTGTGGGAACTCACGCATCGTGCTCCGACCTCCGAGTTTTCGCAAACGCCACGATGAAGGGAATGCTCAATAGCAGATCCGGTACCGCAGCCTGGTGTCGTCCGCAAAACTTACGACCGACGTCAGTCGGCTCATGCGGCCATCGGCTCGAGACGATACTCATGGTGCAGTCCGCCGAGAACGGGCTTCGCGACGACGCGATGACCGGCACGAATCTGATGGCCGCTAGAACATGATGCGAGGCGATCATCCGGCAGGTCAGGAATGCCCGATGAGGCGAGACAGCGCGACGAGCGTCATTCGCGTCGCGTCATGGGCCCGCCGCGGCTTGACCTGCCGCTCGATGTACAACGCCAACTGCATGCGTAGAAACAGATTCTCGGCCGCGAGCTGTGCATGTGGCCGGAACGTCGAGGACACGAATCGCAGGATATCGCGAGCAAGACGCAGGATCGTGACGATGTCGAGGTGAGAACGGGACTGGGCCATGCTGCGGATGTTACCGCTGCGGACACTTGGCCTCATTGACCGTCGTCACGCGGACGCGCTGTACGATTTTTTCGGCACCGCCCACCGGTTGCCAGAATTCGGCCAATACTTTCGGAATCTTATTTTGGGGGCCACAGCCAGTTTCTCCAGCTTTGCGAGAGAGCCATTCAAAAGAGTCGGTCGCACGTCCGGAGGTCAGCTCGCTTCGTCGTGCGGCGGATGGCCGCAAGCTGTTGCCGCAGAGCGAGGTTTTTCAAGACTACTTCCCAATGGCCGCGGAGTGCCAACGTGAGTGCGCGGGCGACCACGATGAGCAGCTCCAACATGCGTCGATCGTGGCCGGCGTCGGTGCGAAAATCAACGGGACGACTTTTGGCGAGCCTCAACATCGAGGACTGAAACTGCACCCCCGCCGGATTACCGAACGATCGCGTTCGGCCCGACGGTTGCACCGGAAAATCGAGTCGTGACGCGCCGCGATCGTTTGGATGGTCTGCTCCGTGAGTATCGTCTCGTGGCCTGAACGAATTTGAACACCGTACAGGGCGGCGTTCCCTTTGCAAGACGATCCGTCCGTTCGAAAATGAGAATCGACTTCGATTCAGCAGCAACCTTCTCTTTGTAGATTGTAACTTTTGAATTGTTGATTGCGAGTGTGTGAAATGTCCATCACCCCAATCGACCGACTCGAATTCATACGGATCACGGCGGCAGCTACCTCGGTTCGAAAGGACACCAAGTCAGGCGTCTCCGTCGCGCCGTCCGCCAGCGTCACCCGCGCGCTCGCTCTGCGCGTGAACGGCGAAGCCGTTCGGCTCGATGTCGACACACGCGTCACACTGCTCGACGCGCTGCGCGAGCAGCTCCAGCTCTTCGGAACCAAGAAGGGCTGCGATCATGGCCAGTGCGGCGCATGCACTGTCCATGTCAACGGTCGCCGCGTCCTGTCGTGTCTCACGCTCGCCGTCATGCATGACGACGACGACATCATCACGGTCGAAGGACTGGAACGAAACGGCGTTCTGCATCCGGTCCAGGAAGCCTTCATCGAGCGCGATGCCTTCCAATGCGGATACTGCACAGCCGGTCAGATCATGTCGGCAGCCGCCCTGCTCAACGAATCGTGCGGACCGAGCGACGACGACGTGCGAGAGCAGATGAGCGGAAACCTGTGCCGCTGCGGCGCGTACCCGAACATCGTCGCGGCTATTCAGTCGGCGCGCGGCCGCGCGTGAGAGGCCTGTCATGCACCCGTTCTCGTATGAAAAGGTCACGAACGAGCACGAGGCGCTCGAACGGGCGCGACTCGGAAACGCGACATTCGTCGCAGGCGGAACCACGCTCGTTGATTTGATGAAGCTGAACGTAGAGGTCCCTACGGCACTTGTGGACATCAACGGGCTGCCGCTGAACCAGATCGAGGATCGATCCGACGGGTCGATCAGAATCGGCGCCCTCGTTCGGAACGGCGATCTGGCGCACGATTCGCGGATTCAGTCGCGATATCGGGTGCTTTCGGAGGCGATCCTCGCCGGTGCCTCCGCGCAGCTGCGAAACATGGCGACAACGGGCGGCAATCTGATGCAGCGCACGCGCTGCTACTACTTCCGCGACCCGGTGTACCCGTGCAACAAGCGCCAACCCGGCGCGGGGTGCGCGGCGATGGACGGCTACAACCGCATCCATGCGATCCTTGGTGCGAGCGACACGTGTATCGCAACGCATCCATCGGACATGGCGGTCGCGCTCGTCGCCCTCGACGCGAGCGTTCACATCCGAGCAGCGAACGGCGAACGCGTGGTTCCGATTACGGAATTTCATCTGCTCCCGGGTGACACGCCGGATCGGGAGACGGTGATTCGTCCGGGCGAGCTGATCACCTATGTCACTCTGCCGAGCGGGCCCTTTGGACCACGCTCGGCATACGTCAAGCTGCGCGATCGCGCCTCGTACGAGTTCGCGCTCGCCTCGGCCGCGGTGGCGCTGCAACTGGAAGGAACGACCGTTCGAAGTGCCCGTGTCGCGCTCGGCGGAGTCGCCACCAAACCATGGCGGGCGCTCGAAGCCGAGCAGGTCCTTACGGGGGCCGCTGCGAACAAGGCCACGTTCCTGAACGCCGCGGACGCTGCGCTGACCGGCGCTGTGCCGCGCCGCCACAACGCGTACAAAATCGAGCTCGCAAAGCGTGCGGTGGTCCGCGCGCTCGCTGACGCGTTGACGCATTAGACGAGGATTGACAATGTCGACTGCCGTAGGCGGATCGATCAGCAGAAAAGACGGCCGCCTCAAAGTGACCGGACGCGCGCCGTATGCGGCCGACCAGCCGATTGCCGGCGTCGTTCACGCCGTCGCGATCAAGAGCACGATTGCCAACGGTCGCATCACCGCCATCGACGGTCGCATGGCCGAGAAGGCGCCCGGTGTTCTCGCCGTCATCCATCACGGCAACGCGCCGACGCTGTACCGACCCGACAACGACTTCATGTCCGCGAGCAAGCCCGGCGAAGCGCGAGTCGTGTTCGAAGACGACCGGGTTCACTACTCTGGGCAATATGTGGCGATCATCGTCGCCGAGACACTGGAGCAGGCGCGATACGCAGCGGAGCTCGTACAGGTGTCGTACGCCGTCGAGGACCCAACCATCGAAACGGACGCGGCGCTGGACTCCGCGTATTTGCCCGACGAATTCTTCGGCGAAAAGCTCACGACCACGCGCGGCGATCCGGACGTCGCGCTGTCGCGAGCCGCTGTCACGCACGCGGCGACTTACACGACACCGATCGAACACCACAACCCGATAGAGCCGTCAGCCTCAGTGGCCGTATGGAACGGTGACGAGCTGACGCTCTACGAAACGACGCAGTGGGTCGCTGGAGCCCGGAAGACCGTCGCGCAGACTCTCGGCATGCCTGAGGAGAAGATCCATATTGTCTCCCCATTTATTGGAGGCGGCTTCGGTTGCAAGGGATTCGTCTGGCCACATTCGATTCTGAGTGCCGTCGCGGCCAAAAGAGTGAATCGGCCGGTGAAGCTGAACCTGACGCGCAAGCACATGTTCAGCGCGTGCGGCCACCGGTCGGAGACCAAACAGTATGTGCAACTCGGCGCCGAGCGCAACGGCAGGCTCGTCGCGATCGATCACGACACGGTCGTGCAGACGTCCATGGTCGACGAGTTCGTCGAAGCATGCGGAAATACGTCACGCTTTCTTTATAGCTGCCCAAACGTCCGGGTGAGGCACCGGGCCGTCCGCGTGAACGTCGCGACGCCGACGCCGATGCGGGCGCCTGGCGAGAACCCGGGCCTTTTCGCGCTGGAGTCAGCGCTGGACGAGCTCGCGTACTTGTTGAACATGGATCCCGTGGAGCTGCGGATCGTCAATCATGCGGACGTCAACGAACAAGCGCGGAGGCCGTGGTCGAGCAAGTACTTGAAAGAGTGCTATCGGATGGGGGCAGAACGCTTCGGGTGGGCGAAGCGCGCGCCGCAACCTGGATCCATGCGCGACGGCAACGTCCTCGTCGGATGGGGCATGGCGACGGCGACGTACCCCGGCATCCGCAGCCCTGGCGCGGCGAAAGTTCGACTACTGCAGGATGGACACGTCGACGTGGTCAGCGCGACACAGGACATGGGCGGCGGCACCTATACGACGATGGCCCAGATCGCGGCCGATGTGATGGGAATCGCGATCGAGCGGATTCGTACGGTTCTCGGCGACAGTCTGTTGCCGCCTGCGCCAGTTTCCGGTGGGTCGATGACGACGGCCAGCATTCTTCCGGCAACACGAAAGGCGGCTCAGGATGCGCTCAGCAAACTGAGACACCTAGCCGCCACGATGCC
>QHWT01000112.1 GCA_003222675.1 Acidobacteriota bacterium
GCGAGGGATACACGGAGCCCGGACCTGAACGGGACAAGTATGCCTTCCAGTCCTTCGGCGCACAATTCGTGGAAGTCAGGGTCGATCCGGAGATCGCAAAGGTGCAGATCTCGCGTGTCGTCAGCGCGTTCGATGTCGGCAAAATCGTCAACGCGAAAACGGCGCGCAGTCAAGGATACAGCGGCGTCGTCATGGGCGTCGGCATGGCGTTGATGGAGCACACCGTCTACGATTCACGAGACGGCAGCATCATCACGAGCAACCTCGCCGACTATGCCATCCCAGTGAACGCGGAC
>QHWT01000050.1:0-50497 GCA_003222675.1 Acidobacteriota bacterium
GGCGGCCAGGCTGTTCGCGGTGGAAAGGTGTATGGGCGTTGGCCCGGGCTTGCGCCGGAACAGCGTTACGACGGACGCGATCTCGCGGTCACGACCGACTTCCGCAGCGTCTTCACCGACGCCGTGCGCGGCCATCTCGGCGTCACGGACACGGCGACGATCTTCCCAGGCTTCAAGAGCTCAGCGCCGCTCGGATTCCTTGCGTGATAGTGTAGGGCGTCCTCGGCACGTCATGGACGCTGAAGCCGCGCCACTGGTCGTCTGGGCGGCGATGATCGTGATCTTTCTGGTCATCGTCGGCGTGTCCGCGTATCAGAACCGCGGCGGACGCCGGTCGTCGGTGAGCATCGGTCCCGCCGCTTCCGGCGCCATCTACGATCTTCTCAATCAGGACAAGCGAAACGCGATCGAGCTCATTGTTGAAGAAAAGGCCGGCGCCCGCGATCCGGAGACAGCCGATGACATGGTGAAACCACCCGATGCGCATCGATGACCTGCAGACGCCCGCCGTACTGATCGAATCATCACGCCTGAAGCGCAATCTCGATCGAATGCAGGCGGCGGTGACCGCGCGGGGCCGGCGACTTCGGCCCCACGCCAAGACCCACAAATCGCCGCTCGTGGCCGAGATGCAGATCGCCCGCGGCGCCGTCGGGATCTGTTGCGCGAAGCTCGGCGAGGCGGAGGTGTTCGCCGACGCCGGTATCATGGACATCCGGCTGCCGTATCCGCTGAACCCCGTCAATGCCGATCGCGTCCTCGCGCTCGCTGATCGCGTCGCGTTCTCCTTCATCGTGGACGATGAGGGCGTGGCGCGCGCGTGGTCGGACATCGCCCGCCGCGCCGGGCGGCGGCTCGACGTGCTGATCAAGGTCGACGTGGGGTTTCACCGGTGTGGTATCGATCCAAACGCGGGTGACGCGCCGTCAATCGTGCGGGAGGTGGCCGCGCTCCCGGGGCTGCGGTTCAAGGGGCTGCTGAGTCACGCAGGCCACGCATATGGCGCGAGCTCCGATGCGGAGGTGGAAGCCATCGCGTGCGCGGAGGCGCGTATGCTCCGCGGTCTCGCGTCGCTATCCGGGGTTGTGTGCGAGGAGTTGAGCGTAGGTGCAACGCCAACGGCGCGGTTCTCGATTCATCAGGAGGGCGTTACAGAGCTTCGCCCCGGCAACTACGCGTACTACGACCGCATGCAGGTGGCGGTGGGGTCCGCGACCTGGGACGACTGCGCGCTCACCGTGCTGGCGCGCGTGGTAAGCCGTCCCGCGACCGATCGGATCATTTTTGACAGTGGCAGCAAGACCTTGACGTCGGACGCGGTGAAGGGCAGAGGGAACACCGCTGGACACGGGGCGGTGCTCGAGGAGGTGCACGGCTCGCGGCCCGACGACTCGCTGTTGATCGAGCGCTTGTCGGAAGAGCATGCGACGGTTCGTATCGCGAGCGGTACGTCGCGGCTCGCGATCGGCGATCTGGTCCGGATCATTCCGAACCACTCGTGCGTCGTCTCGAACATGGTCGATACGGTGTGGCTCGTGGACGGCGACGTGGTGGTCGATCGTCTGCCGGTAGCGGCGCGCGGGCGGATCACATAAAATCAACCACGGATCACACGGATCACACGGATCACACGGATCCCACGGATCACACGGATCTCAGACCTCAGACCTCGGACCTCGGACCTCGGACCTCGGACCTCGAAGCATATGGCGAGAGACCTGCCCGGTGAAGCGCTCGGCCTCGTGGAAACGCGCGGTTTGGTCGGCATGATCGAAGCGGCCGACGCCATGGTGAAGACGGCGAACGTCGTCTTTGTCGGCTGGCAGAAAGTGGATGCGGGACTGGTGACCGCGATCGTGCGCGGCGACGTGGCGTCGGTGAAGGCTGCGACCGATGCGGGCGCCGCGGCGGCGCGACGTGTCGGCGAGCTCGTCGGCGTGCACGTGATCGCCCGCCCCGCCGACGGTCTCGATAAGATCTTTCCTATAGGGTGATCGCTCTAGTCAATCTGGTGGCTTCCGCCTTCAGGCGGATTTCAGCATCGCGGATGCCAGCCCGTCGGCGATTCGCGCCCCATCGAAATCCTTCTCGGTGAGCCCGCCCTGGCTGTGCGTGCTGTAGGTCAGCGTCACGCGCTTATAGCTGACGAGGATGTCGGGGTGATGATCGGCGCCTTCAGCGTCGAAGGCCAGACGGGTGACGAAGGCAATCGCGTCAGGAAACGAGCGGAACTCGAACTGTCGGCTGATCGCGTTGCCGCGCAGTCCCCATCCTTTTAGATCCGCGACCCGCCGTTCGACCTCTGCCGCATCCAACTTCGCCATCCGCTGAGCATACCCAGAAACGGGGACACTCACACTTAATCCCGCACGTGAACAGTCGACGTAAGAACTGTGACTGTCACCGTTTCGGAACCTGCCGCTGGTGCTTCGCGTCTAACGGTGTTAGACTAGTGAACACCGTTCAGTTCAACCGGTTGAAAAGCCGTAAATCGCAGGAAACACAGCCATTGGGCGTCAAGGAACGACAGGAACGTGATCGCGAGGCCGTCGCCCGCGCGATTCTGGATGCCGCGCGCGATCTCTTCGTCAGCCATGGCTACCACAACGTCTCGATTCGGAAGATTGCCGGGCGCATCGAGTACAGCCCCGCGGCCATCTACAGCTACTTCCCCAGCAAGGACGACATCTTCTTCGCGCTCGCGGAGGAAGGTTTCCGGCTGCTGGCCTCCTCGGGCACCGAGCCGCCCGCCAGCGGCGATCTACTCGACGAAATCCGCTCGATGTTCTGGCACTACTACGCGTTCAGCAAGACGCATCCCGAGTACTTCGCGCTGATGTTCATCGACCGCACGGTGCCGCGCATCAGCCGCGACTGGCACGGCTTCGAGTTCGTCGCCGCCATGAAGCAGCAGCTTCACGATCGCATCCAGCGCGCGATCGAGAGCGGCGCGTTTCCATCCGGGACATCGCCCCACGCGGTGTTCCGCATCCTGCTGACGGCTCTGCACGGCGCTGCCACGCTGCGGATCTGCGATCGCATGGAGCGTGGTGAAGACGCCGACCTGCTCGCGCGCGCGACGCTGGACGCGGCAATCCAGGGACTCCGCGCCGGATCCGGCGTCAATTGCCAGTTGTCCGAGTGTGTTGACAGCGAAGCGAGGGCCGACCGTCATGATTCGTAAGGTGTTCATATCCGCGTTCATCAGCAGTGCCGCGATTGCCGCGCTGCTGTCGATGGGATGCTCCGCTCAGCCGACGAGCGCCGCCGAGCCCGCTGCACCCCTTCCAGTGGCAGTCAGGGTGACTGCC
This sequence comes from Acidobacteriota bacterium, assembly GCA_003222675.1. Classification (GTDB taxonomy): domain Bacteria; phylum Acidobacteriota; class Vicinamibacteria; order Vicinamibacterales; family 2-12-FULL-66-21; genus QHWT01. Next base: position 3,312 of record QHWT01000050.1, read on the forward strand.
GTCCAGTCACAGGCCATCGACCGTTTCCTCCGCGTCACAGGATCGCTGGCGGCCGACGAACAGGCCGAAGTCGCCGCCGAAACCGGCGGACGCGTGATTGCCACGCCGGTCGAGCGGGGAACGCGTGTCTCCGCCGGAGCTGTCTTGATTCGTGTGTCGGGCGAGGAGGCGGACGCGTCGCTTCGCGAGGCAGACGCCAACGCCGCGCAGATCGAAGCGCGACTCGGCCTCATGCCCGGCCAGCCATTCGATCCCGCGCGCGTTCCGGAAGTCTTGAACGCGAAAGCGTCGCTCGACTGGGCTGAGGCGGATTTCAACCGCATCAAGGCGCTCCTCGATCAGAAGGTCGTGTCGCAGAGCGAGTTCGATCAGAAGCAGACGCAAATGCAGGCCGCGCGGCAGCAGTACCAGACGGCACAGAACGCCGCGCAGCAATCGTATCGGTCGCTCCAGGCGGCGCGTGCACGCGTCGACCTCGCGCGCAAGACCGCGGCAGACACGGTCGTGAAGGCGCCGTTCGCCGGCCTCGTCGCCGAGCGCGTCGTGAGCAAGGGGGACTATGTCACGCGCGGCACGAAAGTCGCGACGGTCGTTCGAATCGATCCGCTGCGCGTCGAGCTCACCGTTCCCGAACAGTACGTGTCGCAGGTGAAGGCAGGACAAGCCGTCAAGCTGACGGTGGACGCGTACGCGGGCGAAACATTCGCCGCGAACGTGCGCTTCGTCTCGCCGGCGCTGAAGGCCGACCAGCGCGCGCTCACCGTAGAAGCAATCGCGCCGAATCGCGACGGCCGGCTGAAGCCGGGGCTGTTCGCCACCGCCTTCGTGCAGCAGCCGGCGGCCGCGCCAGCGCTGCTCGTGCCGTCATCAGCCGTCGAAACCCTCGCGGGGACGAGCCGCGTCTACGTCGTCAAGGGCGAGAGGGCCCGACGATCGCGTCGAGATCACGTCTGGCCTCGCGGCGGGGGAAACCGTCGCCGTGAATCCGCGCGGGAAGCTGGCCGATGGCACCCGCCTTCAGATCGAAAAACCACGGAACGATACGGAATAGCCGGCAAGTCCGTCTGGTTCCGTGTGCATCGCTGGTGTGAGAGCTAACAGGATCGTCTATGCAATGGCTAGCGTCCATTTCCGTCCGGCGCCCCGTTTTCGCGAGCGTCCTTATTCTCACGCTCACGGTCATCGGCGCCTTTGCGTTCACGCGTCTCGGCCTCGATCGATTTCCGAAAGTCGACTTTCCGACCGTCGTCGTCACGACACGGCTGCAGGGTGCAGCTCCGGAGGAAGTTGAAACGGAGATCTCCGACAAGATTGAAGAGGCCGTCAACACGATCAGCGGCATCGACGAGCTGCGATCGACATCCTCGGAAGGCGTTTCGACCGTCATCATCTCGTTTCTTCTCGAAAAGGATGCAGACATCGCGGCGCAGGAAGTCAGGGATCGCGTCAATCGCGTGATTCCGCTGCTGCCGAAGACAGTCGACCAGCCAACGATCGAGAAGTTCGATCCGGATGCGGCACCGGTGCTCACGCTGGCCGTGTCGGCCTCGAAGCCGATCCGCGACATCACGGAGTACGCAGACAAGACGCTGCGGCGCCAGCTGGAAAGCGTCAACGGCGTCGGGCAGGTCGTGGTCGTCGGCGGACGCCAGCGCCAGGTGAACGTGTGGCTCGATGCCGCGCGGCTGCAGGCTTACAACCTGACCGTCACGGACGCGTCGCGCGCGTTGCAGGCGCAGAACGCCGAGATCCCTGGGGGCCGGGTCGAAGCGGGCGCCCAGGCCATGACGCTCCGCACGCGCGGACGTGTCCAGACGGTCCAGCAGTTTGGCGATGTCGTGGTGCGGCAGACCGCCGGACATCCGATCCTCCTACGCGATGTCGCATCGGTCGAAGACGGAATGGCCGAGGCCACCACCAAGGCAAACGTGAGCGGCGCGCCGACGGTCCTCCTGACGATCAGGCGGCAGTCCGGAACGAACACGGTGCAGGTCGTGGACGCGGTCAAGGAACGGCTGTCAGATCTGAAGGCCGTCACACCGGCGGGCTACGATATCCGCATCGTCCGTGACCAGTCCGAGTTCATCAAAGCGTCGATCGACACGGTCGAGGAACATCTCGTCATCGGCTCGATGCTCGCGGCGCTCGTAGTGCTCGTGTTCCTGTGGAACTGGCGCTCGACGGTGATCGCTGCCATCGCGATCCCAACGTCGATCACCGCAACGTTCGGGTTGATCTGGTACGAGGGCTTCACGCTCAACTCCATGACGATGCTGGCGCTGACGCTCGCGGTCGGCATCGTCATCGACGACGCGATCGTCGTGCTGGAGAACATCTATCGCTTCGTCGAGGAGAAGGGACGGCCGCCGTTCCAGGCAGCGATCGAGGCGACCCGCGAGATCGGCCTCGCGGTGCTCGCGACCACGCTGTCGCTGGCCGCCATCTTCGTTCCGGTCGGCTTCATGGGCGGCATCGTCGGCCGCTTCATGAAAAGTTTCGGCCTCACGATGGCATTCGCGATCATGGTGTCGCTGCTCGTGAGCTTCACGCTGACGCCGATGCTGTCGGCGCGGTGGATCAAGATATCCCCGCGTCGCAAGGACGCGGACGGTCGCGAAATCCGTGTCGAGAGTTCAAAAGAGAGCCGGTTCTTCCGGCCAATCGATCACGCCTACGGGCGCGTGCTGTCGTGGGCGCTCGGCCATCGTGCGATCATCGCGGCAGTCGCCGTCCTGGTGCTGCTCAGCAGCGCACCGCTTTTCAAGGTCGCGAACAAGAACTTCCTGCCGATCGACGATCAGTCGGAGTTCGAAATCGCCGTGCGCGCGCCTGAAGGGACGAGCCTCGACGCGACCGAACTGATTGCGAATCGGATCGCAACCGGGGTCCGTCAACTGCCCGAGGTGGACTACACGCTCGTCACCGCCGCGGACGATCCCGCGCAGACCGAGAACTCGGCAACGCTCTATGTCCGCCTCAAATCGCTGAAGGACAGGCGTCGGGACCAGTTCAGGGTGATGGACGATGTGCGCACGAAAGTGCTGCCGCAGTTCGCGGCGGCGCACCTGCGTACGGGCGTGCGCCCGGTCGCCACGATCGGTGGCGGCGGCAACCAGAACGCCGACATCCAGTTCACGCTGAACGGGCCGGATCTCGGCAGTCTCGAACGATACGCGGCGGGGGTCGCAGATGCGGCGCGCAAGCAGCCCGGCGTCGTCGACGTCGACACGTCCCTGAACACCGGCAAGCCCGAACTGTCCGTGCATCTCGACCGATTGAAGGCATCCGATCTTGGCGTCCAGGTCGCGGATGCTGCGGACGCGCTCCGCCTTCTCGTCGGTGGCGACGAAGTCACCACTTACAATGAAGGGGGCGAGCAGTACGAGGTGCACGTGCGCGCCCTGCAGACCGAACGCGACTCTGCCGGCAGCATCGGGCAGTTGACGGTGCCGTCGAGCCGCATCGGCAGCGTGCCGCTCGAGAACATCGCGAACCTCACGCGAGGCACGGCGCCGAGCGCGATCGATCGCCTGAACCGGCAGCGACAGGTGACGGTGTTCGCGGGCCTGCAGCCGGGCGTTTCACAGACGCCCGCGATGGACGCGATGATGCGCACGGCGGATGCGCTCAACATGGGGCCGGGCTACAGCATGCGCTTCGCCGGACGTTCGCGCGAGCTCGGACGGGCGGCCGAGAACTTCCTGATCGCATTCGTTCTGTCGCTCGTATTCATGTACTTGATCCTGGCGGCGCAGTTCGAGTCGTGGCTGCATCCGATCACGATCCTGCTCTCGCTGCCGCTGACGCTGCCTTTCGCGCTGATCTCGATCATCGTGACGGGCCAGTCGCTGAACATCTTCTCTGCGCTCGGGCTGCTCGTGCTGTTCGGCGTGGTGAAGAAGAATTCCATTCTCCAGATTGACCACGCCAATCAGCTGCGGGAGCGAGGCATGGAACGTGATACGGCAATTCTGCAGGCGAGCCGCGACCGGCTGCGGCCCATTCTCATGACTACATTCGCATTTGTCGCGGGCATGATCCCGCTCGTGCTCTCGAGCGGCATCGGTTCGGGAACGAACCGCGCTCTCGGGTTCGTCATCATCGGCGGCCAGTCGCTCGTGCTGGTCCTCTCTCTCGTCGCGACACCGGTCGCGTACTCGCTCTTCGACGATCTGCCGCGCGTCAGGCTGTTCTCGTGGGGACGCGCGCGGCGCGCGACCGCGGCAGCGGCCGTAACCACAGCACTGATTCTCGCCATCACCGCGACGCCGGCGCAGGCGCAGTCAGTGACGCCAGGCGCCGCGCCGCAGGCGCCAGCGGGCGAAGTCCTGAGGCTCACATCGGAAGATGTCGTGCGGATGGCGAGAGAGAACAATCCCGACCTGGTGGCAGCCGGTTACGATCCCCGCATCAGCGCCGAACGCGTCGCCGAGGCGCGTGCCGTGTTCCTGCCGACGCTGCAGTCCGGCGTGAATCGCAACGTGCAGCAGACGCCGCCGACCAGCGTCTTCTTTGGCACGAACGGGGTGCGCACCGACGTGTGGTCCGGCAACATCGGCGTCGGCCAGCAGCTTCCGTGGGGAGGCGGCACGTACAGCATCGGGTGGACGTCGAACCGCACGAACGCGAGCAGCACGCTGTCCAACTTCAACCCCGCGGTCACTGCGCAGCTGCAGGCGGTCGTCTCGCAGCCGCTGCTGCGCGGCTTCAAGATCGATCCGCTGAGGGCCCAGGTCACGACCGCGCAGCGGAGCCAGGAGATTGCGGACGTCTCGCTGCGCGAGGCCGCCGAGATCACGACGGCAAACGCGCAGCGCGGGTACTGGGCGCTCGTGCTGGCGAACGCGGCCGTCGCGGTGCAGCAGCGGTCTCTCGATCTGTCTCTCGAGCTCGAGCGCAACAACCGCGCTCGCGTGGACGTGGGGCAGTCGCCGCCGCTCGATCTCGTGTCGGCGCGCGCGGAAGTGGCGCAGCGCAAAGAGAACTTGATCATCGCGCAGACGGCGGTACGTCAGGCGGAGGATCAGCTTCGGATCCTGATCATCGATCCGAAGCGCCAGGATTTCTGGGGCGTGCGGATCGAGCCGGTCGATTTCGTGCCTTCCGTTGGACCAGCACCGGACGTCGACGCGGCGGTTCGCGTGGCGTTGCAGGAACGCACGGATCTGGTGCGCGCGCGCAAAGCGATCGCGATCTCTGACACGGCGGTGGCGCTCGCTAAAAACGACGTGTTGCCCGACCTTCGCGCGCAGGCGACGTACCTGACGAACGGTCTCGGCGGCACCGAACTGCTCCGTACGGGCGGATTCCCTGGCACGGTCGTCGGCCAGGATTTCACCGCGTTCGGTGACGTGCTGCGCCAACTGTTCATGGCGAACTATCCGACATGGACGGTCGGCTTCACGCTCAGCTATCCGCTCGGCCGCAGCAGCGAGCAGGCGGCGCTCGCCCGCTCTCAACTCGAACGCGAGCAGACGGTCGCACGGCTGCGGAGCGCGGAGTTCAAGGCGGTTCGCGAAATCCGCCAGGCGGCACTGCAGCTCGATCAGAATCGGCAGCGGATCGAAACGACGAGGGTGGCACGCGAGCTGTCGGAGCAGCGGCTCGATGCGGAGCAGAAGCGCTACGAGGTCGGGATGTCGACGAACTTCAACGTCATCCAGGCGCAGCGCGACCTTGCCGTCGCTCGGAACAGCGAGCTGCAGGCGCAGCTCGATTACCAGGTGGCGCTGATCAACTACGAGACGGCCCAGCACGTGTCGACCGGCACCGCCGCCGGCGCATTCGGCGCGGGTGCGTCGGGGACGTCGGCGATTACGACTCCTGCGACGTCTTTGCCGACAACGACGACCGGCGCAACAACAGCAGCGCCCGGCCAGGCTGCTGGACCTGGCGGGGAATAGAGGATCGGACCGAGGTCAGACTCCGCGGAAGAACCGATTCGGGTGCAGCACAGCGAATGCCGGGTCGCGCTTTTCATCGACGATCCAGTCGGCGATGAGACGCGCCGTCAGCGGAGCGAGCAGCACGCCGTTGCGATAATGCCCGGACGCATGAATGAGTCCGGGCATCCTTTCATCCGGCCCGAGCACAGGCAAATCGTCGGGTGCCGCGGGCCGCAACCCCACGTTCACACTCAGGAACGTCGCGCCCCATCCGCCCGGCAGCAGGTCGCACGCGGCATCGAGCAGATCGCGGACGCCGGCGGCCGTCGCGCGTTCATCAAAGCCGACATCCTCGACTGTTGCTCCCACCAGCAGCGATCCATCGGTCCGCGGAACGATGTAGCACTCGGGTCCCCAGATGATCGTCTCGATAGGATGGCCGCGCCAGCCGAGGTGAAGCAGCTGGCCGCGAACGGGGCGTAATGGAGGGATGCTGGAACCCGCGACATCAATGTCAGAGCCCCACGCGCCCGCCGCCAGCACGACGCTGCGCGCGGTCAGCGCGCCGGTCGACGTGATCACACGCAGGACGTCCCCACCGCGCTCGATGCGCGTCGCGCGCGTGCGGTGAAATGCGGCGCCGCCCTTGACGGCCGCCGCGGCCTGCGCTGCGGTCAGTTGTCGCGCCGCAACGTATCCATGCGTCGGCGTGAAGAGCGCGCCCGCAATGCTGCCGAGCGCCGGATGGCGCGCGCGCGCATCGGCAGGGTCGAGCCACGTCCGCGTGACGCCGGCGTCACGCGCGCTGGTCGCCCGCAGTTGGGCCGCGTGGTCCGCGTCGAGCGCGATCTCCAGCGTTCCAACGCGCCGGTACTCGACATCGAGGCCCGCGTCGCGCGTCAGGCGCGCGACCCACTCGTCGTAGAGGGCGAGGCTGCGGATCCCGAGATCGAGCAGCGGCCCGTTCTCGTGTCCCTCAACGTATGGCGCGAGCATGCCGGCCGAGGCCTGGGTCGCCCGGCCACCGGCGTCGCGCTCGTCTATCACGGTGCAGGCGACGCCCCGCGCCGTCAGCTCGCAGGCCACCGCCGTCCCGATGACGCCAGCGCCCACGATCAGAACGGGGACACTCACAGTTCTTCCCAATTGCGGACGGTCATACTTGTGAAAGTGTGACAGTCACAGTTCAGACAATCCGTTCGCACGCGTCGGACACATCAACGTTCAGGTGCGAATCTCCACAGGTTTCAAGATCTTAGCGCGAGTCAACGGACGATGGGGTTCATTGAGCGTGTGCTCCAGACCGAGATTCTCACAGACGTCCTCCACCCAACGGTTGCTGCCGTACGGACGGCCTCTGCGGATCGACAGGCGAATGCGGTCGAGATCATCCTGAGACATCACGGTTTGAAGGTATTCCGTCCAAAACGACGTGCGGGGAAGTGGCCATTCCGAGAGCGGCGGACGCTCCGGGTGGTTCGCCAATCGCGATGCGCTGCTCCATGGCCAGTCACTGGCTTTGCTGACGAGAGCGGCTCGTTGCGCATTGCTCTCCACGTATCGCAGAACGTTCAGCAAGTACCGCGCGTCGCCGATCACAAAGTTCTTGAACCGCCCCTGATACAGGTGGCCGCGTCCAATCGTGTTGTGAATGCGTTGATGTTGCCGAACGTGCGCATTGAGCAGAAGGCGCATGTACGCAGAAACATCCTCCCCGTGCGCCGCGCGAAGGACAAAATGAAAGTGCGTGGGCATCAGATTATAGGCGAACAGGTCAACGTCGACGCGCTCCGCGGTCTTGCGCATCAGCGAGAGAAACCGCAGATAATCATCGACTTCTGGAAACAGGAGCTTTCGATCGTTCGCGCGGTTCAACACGTGCTGCGCGTAGCCGTCCGGCGAGACACGACGATGTCGAGACATAGGGAGGCCCAACAGGGCTTCATGTCTCGTGCCGTCGTCGCGAACGGTGACCGCGACGGGTCGATGGACGGTGCACGAACGGTGACAGTCACAGTTCGAGAGATCCGGTCGCGAGAAAAGTGTGAGTGTCACCCTTTCGGTCGCGCGTTCGTCCGGAGGTGGGAACGAACTGTGAGTGTCACCCTTTCGGCAGCACGGTTGTCCGGATGCGGGACGAAGTGTGAGTGTCCCCGTTTCGGGGCTACTCGAAGCGGGTCAGCGTGACGTCGAGGCCGCGCACGCGGTGGTCCGCGCGATTCCACTGGACCAGGATCGGACTCTGGTACCGACCGTCCGCGACGATCCCTTTGCCATCGCTCTCGCGAATGCGCAGGTTGACGGACCGCTTCATCCGCAGGAACCGTCCCGCAGGGACCGCGATCGCCCGCGCGAAGAGACGCTCGAGCATGCCCGCCCGCAGGCCCGTGATGTCGAGGACCTGGTTCAGCGCGCGCACCATGTCGTACTTCGCATAGTCGAGTGCCTTCTGCGGAATCGATCGCGGGTGCGCCAGCATATGACGTCCCCGCTCGGCCGCGAAGCGGAACGGGTTCCGCAGCACGTCGGCAAGATCGTGGCGCATCAACAGCGTCTCGTACTCGTTGACCGTGAGTCCGGCCTGCCGCTCGCCGCGCGCGAGCTCCAGCCGCACGCGCCCGCTCGAGACCCCGTGCTCCTTCACCAGCGCGACGATCTGGTCGTAGATTCCCAGCTTCGGGCTCTTGAGATTGATTGAATCGATCGGGTGATCCGACATCGGCACCGCGATCGTCAGCCGCGCCACTTCCTGCTCGCGACGAAAACCGACGATGCTCGTGAGCCGGCGGCGTGGACGCCCGTCGGTGATCCCGTCGAGATCGACGAAGCACACCGGCTGTTGCGGACGGTTCACGTAGCTGACGCAGGTGCTCAGGCCCGCCGCCATGAACGCCAGGTGCGAGTCCGCGTTGCGCGGTTCGACAGCGCGTTCCTCTGACGTCAGATCCGCCCGCCGGTGCAGCTGATCGTGTTCGTAGCCGGCGCCTTCGGGAAACATCGCTCGGAACACTTCCACGTACGGCGCGACGGTTTCCTTCTCGCGCGTCAGCCGCGCCGCGAGGCTCTGCTCGAGATATCCCGCCGTCGTATGAAAGGAGTGATAGAGGTGGCGCGGATAGCCGTCGAGGAGATCGCCGTGTGTCTGCCGCAGGCGCTCACGAACATCAATGATGTCGAACCGCGCCCGCGGTGTGAGTTCGACTATGACCTCGACGGGTGAAACGGGCATCAATGCTCGGACATCAAGTCTAACGTAATAGTGCTTTGCATTGCAAAGGTAATTGCAACCTCTAGCACGGGACTGGCTTAGCGGCCCGGCGGGGTCGTCGTCGTACGCCGCGGCGGCGTCGCCTTTCCGGCGTCGAGGTCGTTCCAATTCAGGATGGCGTTGAACGCGAGGAAGTACGTGCCTTGCGTCTGCCAGCGCCAGAACGGCCGTATCGCAAATGACACGACGTGTCCCTGTCCAAGGGGCACGTCGACGAGTTGCGCGCGGTTCGCCAGCGCCTGGCCGCCCGCGAGCGTTCCTGAAAGAAGCATGTCGTCCGGATTCGACGGGAACTGCAAGATCACCCGCGGCGCGTCCGTGGATGCCGCTCCGCCCCCGGATCGGCCGGGTCCGCCGCCAGAGCCCTGCCCGGCGCCGCCCCGTCCTCCGCGACCGCCTCCAGGTGGCGGCTCGATTGTCGCCGCCGATTCAGCAGGCGGCGCTTGCCCTTCGGGATCGTACGGCGCGATGCGCTGCTCGGCTGCGGTGGCCATCGGCGTCACGTTCATGCCCACGCCGGGGATCGCGTTCTCGGCGCCGCCGAATCCGCCGCGGCCGACGGCGAACGCGCCGCCGGCGGTCACGCTGATGACCGGATCCTGATTGAAGTAGACGGGGATCTGGTTGCCCTCGAAACCGTATGCGAGCGGGCTGCGCTTGTCGGCGAACACGCCGCGCAGGATCGATCCGCGCACGAACAACTGCGACGGGTTCTCGATCGTGACGCCCGTGGTGATGTTGTATTGCGGCAGGATCGTCGACGTCGATCCTTCGGTAATCAGCGTGCCGCCCTGCTGCACGAATTTCACGAGCTCGATGAGCCCCTCGTAGCCCATGCCGCCACGAATGTCGTCGGACTGATCGTTCCCGCCGAGGCTGGGGAACTCCGCGCTCTTCTTGTAGGGAAGCGGCGTGGTGCCGGTCTTCGGAATGCCGTTCACCTGCGACTGCGCATTCCCGCCGACGTGCGGAAAGATGATCACGTCGTACTTCGAACGCAGGTTTCCCTCGCGCAGCTTCAGGTCGCCGAAATACGCATAGGGAACGGCATACGTGTCGAGCGCCGCGCGCACCCACCCTTCATCCTGCGTGCGCGACCAGCTGTGGACGTAGCCGATGCGCGGCACGTCGAGGTCGTGCGCGCCGACGGCCGGCGCGCTCGCCACAGCCCACGCGGAAAGCCCCAGGTCCTTGATCATCGGTTCGAGCGTCGCGCGATCGGCGCTCGGAATGATGAACGCGCCCGCCCGGAACCGGTGATCGGCCAGCTCGAAGTCCTCCTCCGCCGCCTGCATCTTCACGTCCGCGTTCCTGAACCGGAACATCATCAGGTTGCTGTCGGTGGTGTGCTCGACGACGAGCACCGGACCGCTGCCTTCGATGCCGCCGGGCGCCTTCGCGTCGGACGTAAGCAATGCCATGCGTTGATCGAGCGCGCTCTTCTCGGTGATCGGCCGCATTACCAGGTTGCGCATGTACTGGAACGTCCAGCCGGTATCGTCGTATGGACGCGGGTTCGCGGGCGCGTAGTTCTGTACGGAGAAATACATGTCGGCGACGGTCCGGTAAGGCTGGTCGCCGCGGATGATGTAGTCGCCCGCCTTGACGTCGATGCTCCCCGCCTTGAACGCCGCCGCCGCCTGGTGCACTTCGAGCCCCTGCGCGCGCAGATCGTTGACCGCCTGCGCCGCGTCCGCCTTGCGATACTGCATCGCGGGAATCACCCAGCCGTAGGTCGGCCCCGTCTTGCCCTTCTCCACCGCGCGCTTGTTCTTGATCCAGTAGTTCTCGAGATAGAGCTCCCTGTTCTTCGCGACATGGCTCAGCGACAGCAGCGCGGCGGACTCCTGGATATTCGTGTTGTTGCGCGGACCCCATTTAATCGATGGCAGCGGCGGGTTCGGCCGAAACCACTCGCGGCTCGTCGTCGTCGCGGCCGGCGTTACGGTGTAGGGATCGGGACCGTAGCTCTGGACCTCGTAGAACCGGCCAATCGCATTGTGGCCGTGCGCGATGAAGAACATGTAGTTCGGAACCCAGCCGTCATAGAAGCCATAGGTCCACACGCCGGGCACGCCGCGCTTGGTCATCTCCATGACGTCGTTCTGCGCGAGCATCCACCATTCGTCGATCGTGATCGGATCGATTGCCTCGTTGTAGGGGCCAGTCCCGGTGGATGAATAGAGGTAGGTCTGCGCCTCGTGCAGATCGTGCAGCACGGTCGGTTTCCACTCGATGCTCGCCTTCTCGATGTTGCGGGTGAGCGCGAGGAACTGCCCCATACCGTCGCGATTGTTGTCGTGCTGCACGTACTTGCCCCAGTACATCAGCGGGAGCCGCGGCGCCCCTTCAGGTTGTTTCTTGTTGAAGTAATAGGTGTCCACTTCCTTCTCGCGTCCGTCCACTTCCACGACGGGCGTGATCAGCGTGATGACGTTGTTGCGGATGTTCTGAATGAACGGCGTCTCTTCGACAGCCAGCCGATAGGCGAGCTCCATCAGCATTTCCGGTCCGCCCGTCTCCGGCGAGTGCATGCCGCTCGTGAACCAGTAGATCGGCTTCGCGGTCTTGATCAGCTGCTGAGCCTGCGCGTCGGTTGTCTTCCGCGGATCGGTCAGCTGCGCGAGCATCGACTTGTACTTGTCAATCGTCTTGATCGTCGCTTCGTCCGCGACGGCGAGGAGCACCATGTCGCGCCCCTCTTCGGTCTTCCCGATTCTCCACATCGCGATGCGATCCGATGCCTTGTCGATCGCCTCGAAGTACCGATGGATGTCCGCCGCGTGCGTCAGCTCGCCAGGCGTGCCCGGCATATGGCCGAGAAATTTGAGCGGCGTCGGCACCGTTTCAGACGCGGGCAGGTGGTCGACCAGCTCAGTGGTGATCCGCGGATCCTGGAGGTACTCCTTTATCTTCGCGGTGTATTCAGCGTCGAGCTTCTGCCTTGGGGCGGCCTGCCGTGCTTGCGCGGCGGGACGGCTCGCCGCCGTCGTTGCAAGGATGAGCGCCAGAATGTGACCCGCAAAGAATCTGGACCGGTACATGGATCGCTCCTCGGAACGAACGGGCAAAACGGCGTCTTATATCACGAACTCAGTCAGTTAAGCGGCGTCACCATGGATGAGCCCTCGCGATCGGCCAGGAGTTTGCTATCGATCCGCGGCATGTTGGCACGCTTGCGAGTCCCGCTCGGCTGGACAGACCTGCTCAAACGCACGGGGAATGAAGCCGTCGAAGACGACATCCTGAACCTCGCCGCGCAGCAGGCCTACTACTTCTTCTTCGCGCTGTTCCCTGCGCTGCTGTTCGTGATCGCGATTGCCAGCTTCTTCCCGCTGCAGTCGCTGATCGACGACGTCGTCCAGATGCTCGGGCGGATCGCGCCGAAGGCGGTGATCGACATTGTCACGGAGCAGATGTCCTCACTCGCCAAGCAAAACAGCGGAGGACTGCTCACGTTCGCGTTCCTCGTGACGGTCTGGAGCAGCTCGGGCGCGATGGTGTCGATCATCACGACGCTCAATGCCGCATACGACATCACGGAATCGCGGCCCTGGTGGAAGACCCGCGTCATCGCGGTTGGCCTTACCATCGGCATCGCCTTCTTCATCATCGCGTCGATGTTCCTCGTGCTTGCGGGGCCCACGGTCGCCGAGCACCTCGCTAACACGCTGTACCTCGGCGCAGCCTTCAAGTGGACGTGGTGGGTTTTGCAGTGGCCGATCGTGTTCGCGTTTGTCGTCACCGGGATTGGCGTCGTGTACTACTTCGCGCCCGACGCGCAACAGGAATGGGTGTGGATTACGCCGGGTTCGGTGCTTGCCGCCGTTCTCTGGCTCATCGTCTCACTGGGGCTGAAGCTGTACTACACGCTTGTACCAAACGCGAACGCCACCTACGGAACGATCGGTGGCGTGATGGTGCTGATGCTGTGGTTCTACTGTTCCGGCATCGCCCTGTTGATGGGGGCGGAGCTCAACGCCGAGATCGAACACGCGTCACCCTATGGAAAAGATCCGGGCGAACGCGTGCCTGGAGAGAAGAAGGCCATCGGCCCGCTTGCGCAGCGCATCTACGAGGAGAAGCGCGCGAAGGGAGAGATCCCGATCAAGCCAATGCCCGAGACCGTCAACTGCGACATCGACCGCCCGGCATCGGTCGAGCACCCGGAAGCCACGCCGAGCGAGCTGCTGATCGGCACGATCGCGCTCATCCCGACGGCGGTCGTGGTGGCGAAGAAGATTCGCGAGGAGATGAAGAAGAGCGCGTAATCATCGGGGCGCGGGATGCGCGATCCGGGGTGCGAAATCCCGAATCCAGAGTGCGAAATCCCAAATCCGGCGTGTGTCAGATCTCGCGTTCCGCGGCCCCGCGCCCCGCATCCCGCGCCCGGTAGACTTATCGGCAGAGTATCTGCGGCGGCGGTTCCCACGATCCGGGACGCAGCTTGCCGCCAAATCCCCAGAACACCGGCTGTGCGTTGATGCAATTACTGGGGAGTGGCACGTTCGCTCGTACCGCTCCGCCGTCGCCGGTCGGCACGATGACGTTCCGAGTCACACGGTTGGAACGGAATCCCGAATCGCCGAGGAACACTCCCGGTGGGACACCTACACCGAACCCCCCCGAAACGCCGAAGCCTGCCGTTCCCACGCCGAACCCGGCGGTCGGAAAGTACGGGGCCACGGGCACCATCACGGGCGCCTGCGCAGGCGTCGAATCGTGGTGGTCGATGACGATGATGCGCGGTTCAGGCTCTGCCTGCGCTTGCGGTGCGACAGCCGGCTGCGGTGGTGGCGCGGATTCGACCGGAGCCGCTACCGGGGTGCGGCCGCTGCGAATCAACGCGAGCATGACGCGATCGCTGACGCCCCCGTCTTTCAGCGCCTTCATCGTCGCGGCGTCGAGCGTGAAGACGTTCCGGTCCACCTCAATCAGCGCGAGAAGCACCTCTTCGCTCAGCCCCGCCCTCGACAGTTCAATCACGTCGCGAACGGTGATCGCGTCGGCGCGCCCCACGGAGAGTGGGACAACGAACACGAAGGCGAGAAACACACGCCGCATGGAGGACCTCCGATACGCCTCAATAATAGTGCAACGAAAGTGCCTTCGGTTGGCCCGCCGAATTCGGGCTTGTTACGAGGCGCGTCAGCCGAGGTGGTCCATTCGCGAGGACAGCAGTGTCCCCCGCCCGGAGCGGCCCAGTGGCCGAACAGCCTAGAATTGCGGGGTGGCCGAGGGCACATCCCTTGCTCAACCGGCCTGCACAGGGAGTTTTCATCAATGTTCTCTAAACCGCTGGCGTTCGCCCTCCTGGCCGTAGCATGTCTCACGGCCGCGGCAGGCGGAGCGTACGTCGCCACTCGTCATAACAGCGCGGATGTCGCCGCCGTTCGGCCCGCGGCGACTGCCCCAGCGGCACCGTCGCCGGCCCAAGCCGCAGCCGCTGGTCCCGTAGCGGAGACTGAAGCAGCCGTGAGCCCGACGACACCGGATCCTGCGCCCGCCGTCAAGGCCGAGAAGGAGGATCCGCCGGCCGGCGCCCGACGGCCTGCATCGGCAGCCGAACAATCCGCGCCGACCGGCGCGCGGTCACCGCACGCTTCGGCGCCTCGAACGGTCCCCCTGCGCGAGCGGGCATCGGCGCCACAACCGACTCAGACGCCGTCGCCAGCCGCGCCTCCGATCGTCGCGCCGCCTGCACCTGTCGCCACGAACGTGGCGGACCCAAAACCGGATCCGCCGAAACCAGTGGACCCTCAACCGGAACCGCCGCGTCAGCCGCAGTTCGAGGAGCTCGTGTTGCCCGCCTCGTCCGTGATCGGATTGCAGGTTGAGACGGCGTTGTCGTCAGAGCGCGCGCGGCTGGAAGATCGCGTCGACGCACGTGTCACGCGCGATGTCCTCGTCAACGGCCGCGTCGCAATCCCGGCGGGATCGCGCGTGTTCGGGTCGGTCACGCTGGTCGATCGTGGCGGGAAGGTCAAAGGAACGGCGCGTCTCGGAATTCGCTTCCACACGCTGGTCCTGGCGGACGGCAGCGAAGTCGCCCTGAATACCGAGCCGTTCTACCGCGAAGGCGAGTCGCCGACCGGCGACAGCGCGAAGAAGATCGGCGGCGCGACGGCGGTCGGCGCGATCCTCGGCGGAATCCTCGGGGGCGGCAAGGGCGCGGTCATTGGAGGAGCGACCGGCGCGGCCGGCGGCACCGCAGCCGCGATGGCCGGCGATCGCAACGCCGCGGTCGTCGCGCCCGGATCGATCGTCACCGTGCACCTCTCGTCTCCCGCGACGATCCAGGTCGAGAAGAGAGAGTCATGAACACGATTTGGTAATTTGGTGATTTGGTAATTTGGCGCTCGATCGATAATCACCAAATCGATAAATCACCAGATCGTCAAATCGGTTCGTTCAGACACGAAGCTCACCGGCTCGCCGACTGGATCGCGGACTATCTCGAACATCCCGAGCGCTTTCCCGTGCTCTCGCGCGTGCGCCCGGGCGAGGTTCGCGACCACCTCCCGCAGTCGGCGCCCGAGCGCGGCGAGTCCTACGAGACAATCTTCGCGGACTTCGAACGCGTCATTCTTCCGGGCATCACGCACTGGAACCACCCGGGCTTCTTTGCGTACTTCGCGATCAGCGGCAGCGAGCCGGGAGTGCTCGCGGAATTCCTCTCGGCTGCGTTGAACGTGCAGGCGATGTTGTGGCGGACGTCTCCTGCCGCCACGGAGCTCGAAGACGTCACGCTGTCGTGGCTGCGACAGCTCCTGGGGCTCCCCGACGCATTCGAAGGCGTGATCTACGACACGGCATCGGTGTCGACACTGCACGCGCTTGCTGCGGCACGTGAGATCGCGGTGCCGGAGGTTCGCGGCGCAGGTCTCGCGGGGCTGCCGCGCCTGCGCGTCTATTGCTCCGAGCACGCGCATTCGTCGGTTGACAAGGCAGTGATTCTCCTCGGCCTTGGCCACGACGGGCTCCGCAGGATTCCGGCCGACCGGGATTTCGCGATGCGGCCAGACGCCCTCGAGGATGCCATCGCCGCGGACCGCGCGGCGGGGATGCTGCCCATCGCGGTGGTCGCAACCATCGGCACCACGTCGAGCACCAGCGTGGATCCGGTCGACGCGATCGCGCCGATCTCGGCGGCGGAGCAGCTCTGGCTCCACGTCGACGCCGCGTATGCCGGGGTCGCCGCAATGGTTCCCGGCTGCGAGTGGATATTGCGCGGCGCCGATCGCGCCGATTCGATCGTCGTCAATCCGCACAAGTGGCTGTTCACACCGTTCGATCTGAGCGTGCTCTATTGCCGGCGGATGGAGGCGATCCGCCAGGCGTTCTCGTTGACGCCCGAGTATCTGCGCACGAGCGAGGGCGAAGCCGGCGTCAGGAATCTGATGGATACGGGCATTCAACTGGGCCGCCGGTTTCGCGCGCTGAAGCTCTGGATGGTGCTCCGGCATTTCGGCGCGGAAGGCTTGCGCGCGCGCCTGACGGAACACATGCGCCTCGCGCGCGTGCTCGCGGGCTGGATCGATGAGAGCGATCGATTCGAGCGCGTCGCACCGGTGCCCCTCAGCGTCGTCTGCTTCCGCCTGCGTGGCGATGCGAGCGACGAGGAGCACCAGCGCATCCTCGATCGCGTCAACGCGTCTGGCGAGGTGTTTCTCTCGCACACGAAGCTCGATGGGCGCTTCGTGCTGCGCGTTGCGATTGGCAACCTGCACACAACGGAAGAGCACGTCGCGCGCGCCTGGGCTCTGCTGAACGACGCGGCCCGGGTCTGACCGCGACCTCGGCTTCGAGCCGAGGGCACATCGCTTGCACTCTTGCCGCACGGGCATTTTGAATGAGGAGTGCTAGTCACATGTCTGTGCGAAAAATGTGTCTGATGGTGGCGATGTGCGCTGTGGCGCTGGCAGCAGCGCCGAGGTCGGCCTCGGCCGACTGGCTCGTGACGCCCTTTGTGGGCTGGAACTTCAGCGGCTCAGCCGACGTGAACGGCAACGGCGGCGCGAGCTTCAATAACCAGTTCGAGCGGAAGCTCGACTACGGCGTGTCCCTGGCGAACATGGGTGCTGGTGCAGTGGGATTCGAGGCAGACTTCGGCTATTCGCCGAATTTCTTCGAGACGGGCACCGCGACCAACAACAGATTCGAGTTCACGAACGATAGCAACGTCGTGACGCTGACGGGCAACGTGATCGTCGGCGCGCCGATCGGCGGGCACGGCGGATCCGTTCGTCCGTACGTGGTTGGCGGCGTCGGGCTGATCCGATCGAACGTGCAGGACACGCAGCATGTGTTCGACGTCTCGAGCAAGAACGACTTCGGATTCGACCTCGGCGCGGGCGTGATGGGATTCTTCGCGCAGAACATCGGCCTGCGCGGCGACTTCCGGTACTTCCGATCGTTCCAGGGGAGCAGTGATACGGCGACGGGCCTCGGCCTGAGCAACTTCCACTACTGGAGAGGGTCGGCGGGCGTCACGTTTAAATTCTGAGCGGCTTATCAGTCGCGACTGATGGTGGTTCAGGGCCGGGTCTAAAGACCCGGCCTACGGGCAGAGGGCGCCGGATATGAGGACCCGGCCTACGGTGCACTGCAATCGTAGGGCGGACCTTTAGGTCCGCCGGCCGGAACCACGATAAGTCATCAGCCTTGAGCCTTGAGCCACTCTCGTGTTTCAGCCAACGCCGCGGCGACTGCATCCGGTGCGGTTGACTGCGGCGTCCGTTTTTTCTCAATTGACGCACGCGCCGTGATCGCGTTGCGAACGTCTTCGCCAAAGAGCGGCGAGTGCTCCCGCCATTCGCCGAGCGACAAGGCGTCGAACGATCGTCCTTCCTTCAGCAGCCGGCGGACGACGCTGCCGACGATCTCGTGTGCGTCGCGAAACGGCACGCCACGGGCGACGAGGTAATCGGCAACGTCGGTGGCAAGCAGCAGCCCTGACGCGGCGCGCGTCGAGACGCGCGGGTTGGGCTGCAGTCCTCGCAACACGGAAGCGACCGCCGAGAGCGAGGCCAGCCACGTGTCTTCCGCGTCGAAGAGCGCTTCCTTGTCCTCCTGCAGATCCTTGCTGTAACCCGACGGGAGTCCCTTCATCGAGGCGAGCCATCCCGCGAGGTGGCCGATCACGCGGCCGCTCTTTCCGCGCACGAGCTCCAGCGGATCGGGATTCTTCTTCTGCGGCATCAGGCTGCTGCCGGTCGCGGCAGCATCCGCGAGATCGAAGAACGCAAATTCCTCGGCGGTGAAGAGAATGAAATCCTCGCCGAGCCGGCTGAGATGAACCATGCCGAGCGCCGCAGCGTGAAGGAAGGAGGCCACGAAATCGCGATCGCCGCTGACGTCGATGCTGTTCCGGGAGATCCGGGAAAAGCCGAGGGCGCTCGCGATCGCGCGCACATCGATCGCGTAGCTGGTCCCCGCGACGGCGCCGGACCCGAGCGGCAGTTCGTCGGCTTCGCTCAGCACCGCGGTTAATCGATCGGCATCGCGGCGGAGCGGAAACACGTGCGAAAGGAGAAAATGCGCGACGAGGACCGGCTGCGCGCGGCGCAGATGCGTGTACGAGGGCATCAGCGCGTCGCCCGCACGCTCCGCGAGCGCCACGAGCTCGCGAACGGCGGCCGCGATGGCCCTCTGGACCACCGGCACGCGACGCTTCAGATATAACCGCAGATCGACGGCGACCTGCTCGTTGCGCGATCGTCCGGTGTGAAGGCGGCGGCCAGCCTCGCCGATCCGCGCAACGAGCTCCCTCTCGACGTACGCGTGCACGTCCTCGTCGTTGCTGCCCTCGCCGACGCCCGCCTGGAGAACCTCGCGCAGGCCTCGATCGATCGCCGCGGCATCGACGGACGACAACACACCCGCTCGCGCCAGCGCCGCGGCCCACGCGGCGCTCCCCCGCACATCGTCTTCGAACAGCCGCCGATCGAAGCGGAACGAGGCGCCGAACGCAAAGAGCTCGGCGTCGGGGTCCTCTTCAAACCGTCCGGACCAGAGGTGCGCCATTACCCTGCCCTGAGCGGCGTCGAAGGACCTGCGTCGAGGGGCGTCGAGGATGGTTCGACAGTCTCCACCCGATTGCGCTTGCGTGCGATGGTCTCAATGGGAAGGCCCCAGATCTTGATGAAGCCCTCAGCCGCGCCGTGATCGAACAGGTCGCCTGACTCGTAGGTGGCCAACCCGCGATCGTACAACGCGAAGGGGGACTTGCGTCCGACGACCCGGTAGTCCCCCTTGAACAATTTCAGTCGCACCGTGCCGGTGACGCGAGGTTGAATCGCCGCGACGAAGGCGTCAATCGCGTCGCGCGTCGGCGAGAACCAGAGGCCGTTATAAACGGCATCCGCATAGACACGTCCCATCTCCTGCGTGAGCCGATCGAGATCGCGCGGGACGACAAGCCGCTGAAGCTCCTTGTGCGCCGCATGCAGCACGACGGCCGCCGGCGCCTCGTAGATCTCGCGCGACTTGATGCCGACCAGCCGGTTTTCCATCATGTCGATCCGCCCGACGCCGTGCGCGCCCGCAATGGTCTCGAGGCTCTCGATCAGTTCGAGCAGCGGCATGTCGATGCCGTTCACCCGCACCGGCACTCCTCTCTCGAACTCGATGTCGATGTAGGCCGGCTCGTTCGGGCAATCCTGCGGCGAGCGCGTCAGCGTGTAGATGTCGTCCGGCGGCTCCTGCCAGGGATCCTCGAGCACACCGCACTCGATCGATCGGCCCCACAGGTTCGAGTCTGTGCTGTAGGCGTTGTCGACCTCGGCCGCCACCGGGATGTTTCGCGCTTTCGCGTACGCGACTTCGTCGGAGCGCGACATCCCCCACGTGCGCGCCGGCGTGATCAAGCGGATCGACGGATCGAGAGCCCGCGCGGACACGTCGAGACCGACCTGATCGTTGTCCTTTCCGGTGCACCCGTGCGCGATCGCGGTCGCCCCTTCCATCCGCGCGATGTCGACGAGTTTCTTTGCGATCAGCGGACGTCCAAGCGCCGTCGCGAGTGGATAGCGCTCCTCGTACACGGCGCCCGCCTGGAGCGCAGGAAGAATGTAATCGCGCACGAATTCCTCGCGGACGTCGAGCACGTGCGCGCGCAGTGCGCCGACCGCCAGCGCGCGCTCGCGAATGTCGATGAGCTCGCGCCCCTGCCCGAGATCGAGCGTGACGGTGATCACTTCCGCGCCGTACGTTTCCGCGAGCCACGGAACGGCCACCGACGTATCGAGACCGCCCGAGTAGGCGAGAACAATGCGTTCCATGTGCGCTCCGCTCAGCTCCGCAGCCATTGCTCAATCTGTTTCGTGAACGCCTGAGCCTCGCGTTCACCGCGGCAGATGACCAGGATCGTGTCGTCGCCGCCAATCGTGCCGACGACGTCCGCGATGCGGACGCGGTCGAGCGCAACGGCCAGCGGCTGGGCCTGTCCGGGATCGGTCCGCAGCACGACAAGTTGCTGCACCGACTCGAATCGTCGAAGGAACTCGGTGACAGCGCGGCGCAGCACCGCTTCGGGACCGCCATGCGCGTCAGTCTCAGCCGCGCCGGACCGCCGGTACGCGCCGTCTCCGGCCCGCTTCACCAGTCCGAGATCACGGATATCCCGTGACAGCGTGGCCTGCGTGACGTGAATGCCGCGGCCGTCCAACCTCTCTCTCAACTGCTCCTGGCTCGTGATCGCCTCCCGGTCGACCAACTCGAGCACGAGCGATTGCCTATACGACTTCATAACTATTCAGGCGAACGACTGATTATACACGCATTGCATAGGCCGTGATCCTTATTTTTCTTGACGTTGGCTGGAGACTGCATGTATATCTAATGATTCTGATGAATAGTTATGCCAATCCAGTGCGGGTCGGCGTGGCAGGGGCGACCGGGTATACAGGGGTCGAGCTCCTCCGCTTTCTCGTGCGGCACCCCGGGGCGCGAATTGCCGCGGCAATGGGATCACCGGGCTCGACGGCGCGGCGCGTGCCCTCGCTGGCGAGGGTCTGGGACGCGCCCGTCGAAGGCCTGGATCTCGATACGCTCGCCTCGTCTGCGGACGCCGTGTTCCTGGCGCTGCCAGACGAGGTGTCGGCGGAAATCGCGCCCGCGCTCGTCTCGCGCGGCAAGCGCGTTTTCGATCTGTCGGGCGCATTCAGGTTGCGGGACGCTGATCAAAGGCGGCGCTGGTATCCGCATTCGCCGGATCTTCCCGCGAGCGTCGTGTATGGATTGACGGAACGGTATCGGAACGATCTGGCGGGTTCGCCGCTCATCGCGTGTGCCGGGTGCTATCCCACAGCCGCGCTGCTCGCGTTGCTGCCGCTCGTAAGTGCCGGACTGGTGGACGGGCCGATCATCATCGACGCGAAGTCGGGCGTCTCCGGCGCGGGCAAGACGCCGACCGAACGCACGCACTTCAGCGAGTGCCACGGCAGTCTCTCGGCGTACGGCGTGTTTTCGCATCGGCACGCGGCGGAGATCGAGCAGGAACTGGGTGTTCCGGTGACGTTCGTGCCGCATCTGGTCCCGATCGATCGCGGAATCCTCGAGACGATTTATGTGACGCTGCCGCGCGGCGCGTCGGGAACAGACGTGGCGGCCGCGCTCGAGTCTGCCTATGCGGATTCGCCGTTCGTGCGGCTGACGGGAAACGATCTGCCGGAGATCAAGCACGTCGCGCACACGAACTTCTGCGACATCGGCTGGCGCATCAACGATCGGACGCGCCAGATCGTGCTCGTGTCGTGCATCGACAATCTCGTCAAGGGCGCCGCCGGGCAGGCGGTGCAGAACTTCAATGTCGCGTTCGGCTTCGATGAGAGGCTCGGGCTGAATTGATCACGGTCCTGAAACTCGGGGGGGAACTGCTCGAAGATGAGGCCGCGATGCGGACGGCGGCCGCCGGCATTGCCGCGCTTGCCGGCGCAGGATCTCTTGCCGTCGTGCACGGCGGCGGGCGCGCGATCGACGCTGACCTTCGCGCGCGCGGCAAGTCGCCGCATTTCGTCGACGGCCTGCGGGTCACCGACGCGGAGACGCTGGCGACAGTGATCGGCGTGCTTGCGGGCCGGATCAACACCTCGTTCGTAGCCGCGCTGAGCGCGTCGGGCGTGCGCGCCGTGGGACTGACGGGCGCGGATGCCGCTACGGCGCTCTGCCGTCGTGCCCCGGCATTGCAGGCGATCTCCGGCGTCTCTGTCGATCTTGGGCTCGTTGGATTGCCGCAGCAGGATGGCGGCCGCCTGCTCGAGGACCTGCTCTCGCTCGAGTACGTTCCCATCCTGGCGAGCATCGGCGTCACGCGGGAAGGGGAACTGCTGAACGTGAATGCGGACGTGCTCGCCGCGCACGCCGCACGCACCCTCCGCGCCGATCGGCTGATCATCGCGGGCGCGACGCCAGGGGTCTTCAATGCCTCGGGCGAGACGTGCCGAGTACTCGACATCGACACCGCCACCGCGATGGTGGCGGACGGCACGGCGCGCGACGGCATGGTCGCGAAACTCGGCGCCTGTCTCGACGCGCTCGCCGGAGGCGTCAAGGACGTGCGCATCGTGGACGGCCGCCGCGGGGATTACCTTGCCGCAAACGGAACGCGGATTCAGCATCATGCTCACGACCTCGTCTGACCCGATCGCGCTGGACCAGCAACGCGTACTGCAGGTCTATCGGCGATCGCCCGTGGTGTTCGAGTCCGGGCGCGGCTGCTCGCTGTTCACGCGCGACGGCCAGCGGTACCTCGACCTGATCTCCGGCGTCGGAGTCGCGGCGCTCGGTCATGCGCATCCCGCGCTCGCGCGCGCGATTGCCGACCAGGCATCCACGCTGCTGCACACGTCGAACCTTTTCCATCATCCGCTGCAGGCGGAACTGGCGGCGCGCCTCGCCGAACTCTCCGGGCTGTCGCGCGCGTTCTTCTGCAACAGCGGCGCGGAGGCCGTCGAAACGTGCCTCAAATTCGCGCGGCGCTACTGGCATGCCCATGGGGAGCCCGGCCGCACGGGTTTCGTCGCGCTCGATCATTCGTTCCATGGCCGGACGATGGGCGCGGTGTCGGTGACGTGGGACGTGCACTATCGCGAGCAGTTCGGGCCGCTGATCCCTGGCGTGACGTTCGTACCCGCCGGCGAGGCGGCCGCCGTGCGCGCGGCGATCACGAAATCGACCGCTGCCGTCATCGTCGAGCCGATACAGGGTGAAGGAGGCGTGCGTCCGCTCACGCCATTGACGGCAGACGCGATTGCCGATGCGTGCCGCGCCACCGGCGCGCTGCTGATCGCCGACGAAGTGCAGTGTGGCCTCGGCCGGACGGGACGCGCATTCTACTCGCCGGTGCTCGGCCTGCAGCCTGATCTGATGGCGCTTGGCAAGGCGCTCGGCGGCGGCGTGCCGATCGGCGCCGCGCTCTTTTCCGAGAAGGTGGCGAGCGCGGCGAAGGCCGGGGATCACGGCAGCACCTATGGCGGCAACCTGCTTGCCTGTCGCGCCGCGCTCGTGTTTCTCGACGAGCTCATCGAAGGCGGATTGATGCAGCACGTGGCACAGGTGGGCGCGCATCTCGAATCGGGTCTGCGCGCGATCGCCACGCGTCAGCCCGGCGTCAAGGACCTCCGCGGCGCGGGGCTGATGTGGGGAATCGAGCTCGATCGGCCCGCTGCCTCTGTCGTCCAGGCGGCGCTCGATCGGCATCTGTTGATCAATCGCACGTCGGATACCGTCGTCCGTCTTCTGCCGCCGTATGTGATTGGCGAGCCGGAGATCGATGAAGCGCTGCCGCTGCTGGAAGCGGCGATCGCCACGGCGCTGGAGGCGCCGCGCACATGAGCATCCATCTGCGCACGGGAGTTGCGGCGGACGCTGCCGCGATCCACGGCCTCATCACCGCCAACCTGAGTACGGGCCACCTGCTGCCGCGCTCGCTCGAAGACATCAGTGAACACGCGCCTCGTTTCATTGTGGCGATCGACGAAGAGGTCGTGATCGGATGCGCCGAGCTGGCGCCGCTCAGCGAATCCGTCGCGGAAGTGCGGTCGCTCGTCGTCGATGAAGCACGTCGCGGGCGGCGGACGGGCATGTCGCTCGTGACCGCGCTGGCAGATCGCGCGCGCACGCTCGGCTACGTGACGCTGTGCGCGTTCGCGCATCAACCGTCACACTTCCTGCGCCTCGGCTTCTCGATCGTGCCGCACCAGTGGGTGCCGGAGAAAATCGCGCACGACTGCGCCGGCTGCAGTCAGTTCCGTCATTGCGGCCAGTATGCGGTGTCGCTCTCGCTGCGCGCCGGTGGCGGCCTGCGGCTCGCCGAAGGCTTGGGCGCCGCGCCGCGCACCGTGGCGCCTCCACGCGCCAGCGTCGAGCGGCTGCGTCTCGTGCAGATCGCGAGCGACGAGGCGGAGCGCGTCCCCGCATGACCGTCGCGGAACTGCAGGTCACGCCAATCACCGGCAGCGTGGCGGCCCCGGAAGGCTTCCGCGCGACGGGGGTATCGTGCGGCATCAAGAGCAAGGGGCTCGACCTTGCGTTGATCGTCAGCGACGTCGCAGCCTCCGCGGCCGCGGTGTTCACCACGAACAAGGCGCTGGCGGCACCCGTGCTGGTCTCGAAAGCGCTGCTCGCCGCGTCTCACGGCCATGCCCGCGTGATCGCGATCAACAGCGGTTGCGCGAACGCGTGCACCGGCCCTGACGGGCATGCCACTGCTGACGCGATGGCCGACGCGGCCGCGAAGGCGATGGGGAGCGAGCGGTCGAACGTGCTGGTCGCGTCAACCGGTGTGATCGGCGTCGCGCTGGATCGTGAGAAGGTGACGGCCGGCATTCAGAAGGCTGCGTCAGCACTGACCCGCGACGGCGGGGCGCTGGCCGCGCGCGCGATCATGACCACGGATCCATTCCCGAAGGCGGAAGCGGTGGTCGTCGACACGCCGATCGGCCGCTTCAAGGTCGGCGGCATCGCGAAGGGCTCGGGGATGATCGAGCCCTTGATGGCAACGATGCTCGCGGTGGTGACGACGGACGCGGGGGTGGCCCCGTCGCTGTTGCAGCGCGCCCTGACGGCAGTGACCGACGTGACGTTCAACGCGATCTCGGTCGACGGTGAGTGCTCGACGAACGACTGCGTGTTCGCGCTCGCCAACGGTGCCAGCGGCGTCACCATCGGCGAGGCGGAGCTGCCGGTGTTCGTGGAAGCGCTGCGTCGCGTCTGCGAGCCGCTGGCGATCGGCATCGTCCGCGGCGGAGAGGGGGCGACGAAGCTCGTCACGATCGACGTCACGGGCGCCGCGTCCGCCGCTGAAGCGAAGCGCGCGGCTCGGGCCATCGCGAATTCACCACTCGTGAAGACCGCGATCCACGGCGCCGATCCGAACTGGGGACGCCTCGTTGCCGTCGCCGGGCGCGCCGGCGTCGCTTTCGATCTCGACCGTGCGCGCGTGCAGCTCGGCGAGGTCGAGTTGTTCGCGAACGGCCGCCCGTACGACGAGCGCGCGCCCGACGCGTCGCGTCACCTGCAGCAGGCCGACGTTCACGTCCAGGTGGATCTGGGCACCGGCGGCGAGGGATCCGCCCGGATGTGGACCTGCGATCTGAGCGCCGAGTACGTGCGCATCAACGCGGAGTATCGAACATGAGCCTTCATGCCGCTTCGCGCGCCACGGCCGCGTGGCATCCGACGCAGTTCCTGTCGATTCTCGATCTGACGCCCTCGGAGCTCGAAAGCTGCCTCGATCTCGCTCGCTCGATGAAGGCCGCGCGGCAGGCGCGCCGCGCGCACGCGACGCCGCTGCAGGGGCATCATGTGGCGCTGCTGTTCGAGAAGCCGTCGCTTCGCACGCGATCGACATTTCAGATCGCGGTGCGGGAGCTCGGCGGCGAGGTCATCGAGCCTCAGTCGGAAGTGGCGCTCGGCGGCCGCGAAACAATCGAGGACGTCGCCCGCAATCTCGAGCGATGGGTGTTTGGGGCGGTCATCCGCACGTTCGCGCAGGATCGGCTCGAGCGCTTCGCGCTATCAGCGCCGGGCCTGCGTGTCGTCAACGCGCTGACCAACGAGGAACACCCGTGCCAGGCGCTCGCCGATTGCCTCACCCTCATCGAGCGCTTGGAGACGATTGAGGGAAGGACCGTCGCGTTCGTCGGCGACGGCAACAACGTGGCCGTGTCGCTCGCGCAGGCGGTCGCGATGCTGGGCGGCCACGTGATTGTCGCGTCACCATCCGGCTTCGAGCTGCCGGCGTCCGTCGTCGAATCCGTCACGCACGTCGCGCGCTTGGGCGGCGGCGTCACTGTCACGAGCGATCCGGCGGACGCGGTGGCGTCAGCCGACGCGATCTACACCGACGTGTGGGCCTCCATGGGCCAGGAAGGCGAGGCGGCCGAACGTCGCGCGATCTTCACCCCGTACCAGGTGAACACCGCGCTTCTCGCCAAGGCGCCCGCCGGAACCATCTTCATGCACTGTCTCCCGGCGCATCGCGGCGAGGAGGTCACTGACGAGGTGATCGACTCGCCCGTCTCTGTCGTGTTCGACCAGTCGGAAAACCGCCTGCATACGCAGAAGGCGCTTCTCGCGCTGCTCGCCGCCTGAAACGGGGACACTCACACTTCGTCCCAATAACGAACGCTCGGCAGTCCGAAAGGGTGACAGTCACACTTCCGGAACTGTGACTGTCACGGTTTCTGGCCGCGGAGTGACCGGTTGTGGGAAGAACTGTGAGTGTCCCCGTTTCTGGAGTAGTGTTCCCCCCATGCGCCAGATGGTGATCCCGCGGCATGGCGGACCGGACGTGTTCGAGGTCCGCGATGCGCCGGAGCCCATTCCCGGTGACGGCGAGGTCCGCATCCGCGTGCGCGCCGCGGGGGTAAACTTCGCCGATATCCTGGCCCGCATCGGGCTCTACCCTGATGCGCCAAAGCCTCCCGTGGTCGTCGGCTACGAGGTCGCCGGCATCGTCGACGCGACCGGTCCGGACGTGACGATGCTGCGCGAGGGGGACCGCGTGGTTGCGCTCACGCGGTTCGGCGGATACTCCGATTCGGTCGTCGTGCCCGCCTCGCAGGCGTTCAGGTTTCCCGATCAGTTGAGCGATGCGGAGGCGGCCGCCGTGCCCGTGACGTATCTCACCGCAGCCATCGCGCTCTATCGCATGGCCGCGCTGACGGCGGGGGAGACCGTCCTCGTCCACAATGCCGGCGGTGGACTCGGGATCGCGGCGACCCAGCTCGCGGGACTGCGGCGCGCCACAGTGATCGGTACGGCGTCCGCGGCGAAGCACGACGCGCTGCGCAGCTTCGGCGTCGAGCACGCCATAGACTATCGTCACGCGGATGTGGAGTCGGAAGTGAGGCGACTCACGCGCGGACGCGGCGTCGACGTCGTGCTCGACCCGATAGGCGGGCGCAGTTTCGCAGTCAGCTATCGCCTGCTCGCGCCCCTGGGCCGGCTCGTCATGCTCGGCATCTCGTCGATGGCGTCCGAACGGCGCAGCGCCTGGCGCGTGTTCCAATCCTGGTGGGCGATGCCGTCGTTCAGTCCGTTCTCCATGATCAACCGTAATCGCGGCGTGTTTGGATTGAACGTCGGGCACCTCTGGGACGAGCGCCGCGCGCTGCAGCCGCTGATGGATCTGCTGCTGACGGAACTGAGCGCGGGGCGCCTGCACCCGATCGTCGCGAAAACCTTTCCGCTCGATCGCGCGGCCGACGCGCACCGGTTCATCCAGAACCGTGCGAACATCGGCAAAGTCGTTCTCACCACATAAAATGCGAACAGGCGGTCGAGCGATCCCGATCGTGATCGTCACGGTCGCGCTCGTCGCCCTGACCTGCGCGTACACGTGGCCGCTGCTGCTGAACGTTCGATCGTTGATTCCTGACGACTCGAACGATCCGCTGCTGGTGACGTGGATGCTCTGGTGGTCCACGAAGGCCGTGCCGCTGACCGCGCCGTGGTGGAACGCGCCGGCGTTTTACCCCGCGACAGGCGTCTTCGCATTCTCGGAACACATGCTCGGCCTCGCGCCGATCACAGTGCCGGTGATTGCCGCGACGGGAAGTCCGCTCGCCGGCTACAATACGGCGTTCTTCCTGAGCTACGTGGCGAGCGGCCTCAGCGCGTATTTCCTCGCGTTCGCGTTGTGCCGGAGGCACAGCGCCGCATTCGTCGCCGCCACCGCGTATGCGTTTGCGCCGTATCGTCTTTCGCATGCGGCGCATCTTCAGCTGCTCTCGTCCTACTGGATGCCCGTGGCACTGGCGGCGCTGCACCGCTACCTCGCGACGAACCATCACAGGTGGGCGGTCCTCTTCGCGGTCGCCTGGCTGATGCAGGCGCTGTCGTCCGGCTACTACTTCTTCTTTCTGTCCGTGCTGGTCGTGCTATGGCTCGGATGGTTTGCCGTAGGGCGGATGGGGCTCCGTCAACTTGCGATCGTCAGCGGCTGTTGGGCGATCGCCGCGATGCTCATGCTACCGGTGGTCCTTGGATATCGTCGTATTCACCAGCAATACGGGATGAAACGATCGTTTGTCGAAATGGTGAATTACAGCGCTGATGTCGCCGGCCTCTTGTCGGCGCCGCGGGCATCTCTGGTCTGGAATCACGTGCACCTCGTCGACAAGTTCGAGTCCGAGACATTTCCAGGCCTCACGATTCCGGTCCTGCTCGCCGCGGGAGCGGTCGTCGCGTGGCGCAGACGAAAACATCAACGGAACGGGGGACGCGTGCCGCTTCGCCGCTCCGAGATTCTGTTCTATTCGGCGATGGCCGTGCTGATGTGGCTCTTCGCGCTCGGACCAGCACCCACCGTCAGCGGCCGTCCGGTCGGTATGCCCGGCCCATATGCCTTGTTGATGCACATGCCGGGATTCGACGAAGTGCGCGTGACGGCGCGGCTCTGGATGTTGTCCGTCTTGTGCCTGGCGGTCGCCGCTGCGCTCGTGATCGCGCGGATCGACTCGCCGCGGCGCCGGCGACTCGCGGCGGGGGTGGCCGTACTTGGCATTCTCGCGGATGGGTGGCCGGGCACGTTCGCGCTATCCACGCCTCCTGCGTTTGTTCCAAAGCCATCGGACACTGTCGCACGTCTCGGACTGCCATTCCATGAGACGGACGTGAAATCGATGTACCGATCCATTGGCGACAATCTGCCCGTGTTCAATGGCTACAGCGGATATATCGCGCCGCACTATCCGCCGCTTCGCGATCTGCTCGAACGCCGCGATCCCGCAATCCTGCCGCGCCTCGCAGCATTCGGGCCGATCGAGGTCACCCTGGAGCATCAGCTCGATCCGACCGGAGAGTGGCGTCGCTTCGTCGCTGCCGCGCCAGGCGCGCGGCTGCTGATGTCTCGCACCGATCTCAGCGCGTTCGAAATCCCGCGCCAGCCGGTCGCGCCGCGCGTCATGCTGCACGGCCCCGTGCTTCCCATCGCCGAGCTCACGGCATCCGTGAACCAACCCGACATCAACGCCGTCAAGGACAACGACCTGGTGACACGCTGGCATTCGGCCGAGCAGCGCGGCGACGAGACGGTCGTGGCCGACCTCGGCGCGACGCGGCATGTGAGCGGCGTGCTTCTCTGCCAGGGCACCTACGCGTCGCAATATCCGCGAGAGTTGAGCGTCGACGTCTCCTCAGACGGCACGACGTGGTCGACCACATGGTCGGGACGGACCGCGATGCTGACGTTCGAAGGCGCGCTCGCCGATCCCCGCGCCGTCCCGATCGGCATCTCAATCCAGCGCGACGCGCGGTTCGTACGCCTTCGCCAGACCGGCGCCGAAGAGACGCGCGGCTGGACGATCGTCGAGCTCCTGGTGCTCGGATGACTGCGCCAGCGTGAGTCGTGGGTCATGAGCCATGAGTCGATCGAGCCACGGAGAGCTCCTGCGGCCCGCTGTACAGCGGTGCGTCACCAGGCTCGAGGGCAACGGGTCGTTCAGGTGCGTCATCCGGCGACATGTCGAAGATACTGACGCCGACAGGCTCGCGTATGCGGGCCACCAGCCTCCATGGCAGCGGCGCATCAGCGACGAGATTGAACTGTTTCTGAACCAACGGCGTCTCCCAGTCGTCGATCACGAGATACGCATGATAGCCAAGCCGTCCCAGGTCCGCAGCGGCATTCAGCGCGGACTCAAGGGGGAGCCACTCGTAGCGCAGCGTCATCCGGCCACTGTAAAACCGTATGGAGCCGCTGTGCTGCATCGACAGGACGACGGCGCTCGGTGGAAGGGTGCGCCTGATGAATTCGCCGACGTAGACGTATCGCCGCTCCCCGGCTTTGAGGGCTCCGAACACGCCCTTGCCTATCGCATAACCGGTCACATGCCGCGTCATGAGGACAACGATCACTGCCGTTGCGAGGCGACCCCACGGGTGAACAACGCATCGCGCGAGCGTAACAATGGCTGCCGCAACGAGTACAAAAAATGCTGCGAGGCCCGGAAGCAGAAATCTGAGATACCACCACTCGTCGAACTGGAAATACGCGAGATAACATAACAACGTCACGGTGAACATCGCGGCCGACAGTCGAAGGGGGCCCGGCGCGACCTGCGCGCGCAGCGATGGGATGAATGGCACCGCTGCGAGAAGTATCCACGGCGATTGTGATTGCCAGAGCCACAGGCCGTATCGCTGAACGTTCGGCCAGATGTCTTTCGCCGAATACAATTCCGCCAACGTTCCATAACCTGAGGTCGTCGGTGAGCCATACCACATGGCATTCAGGCCTGCGACGAAGAGCGCGGCTGGGATAATCGGCGCGAGAAAGAGTGCAGCACGCACGATCCGTCCGCGACCATCAGCGGTGAGCACGACCTGCATCAGAGGCACAAGCACCAACGGCAGCAGATTGGGTCGAACGAGCAGGCCTCCCGCGGTGCACAATCCGCTGACGCTCGCGCCCATGGACCCGGGCCCGAGCGCCGCAACCGCCGCCGCCGTCCACAACGCGCCCGCGGGTACGTCGCTCATCGGCCACAGAGTTTGATACAGCACGACGGGACTCGTCGCGACAAGCAGTGCAGCGATGAGGCCACCAGTGCGCCCCGCTACATGACGGCCAAGCACGAAGGTGAGCCACACATACAGCGCGGCGAACGCCGGCACGATTAAGTACGGACCGATCGGCCCGGCGACGAGCACACCCACCGCCATCAGCAACGGAAGGCCCGGCGAGTAAGTCGGCACGATCGTGTGCGGCTCGTTGCCGATGCGGTAGCCGAGCGGCGCCTGCGCGGCCTCGGGGATGGCAGGCGATAAGGTCAACGGCAACGCATAGGGCTGCGGCAGGTGACCGCTCGCCCAGCCGTACGCCTGGCTGATGTATCCGTAGGGATCCGCACCACCGGCCGTGAATGTGCCATTCGCGATTCCATGCACGGCGATGAGAATGGCAAAGGTCGCAGCAAGCAGTGGCGCGGCCCTCCGCGCGATCGCCGATACCCGGGCGGTGTCGTGCGCGACCGCTTCGCGACACACGACTGAATACACAAGCAGCAGCGTGAGGCTGATCAGCAGCGCGCGCGCGGGATCGCGAGAGCGGAACAGCAGGCCCGCCATCCGATACTCGATGCCGCCGGTGACGAGCACGATCGCAGCCCATGCGAGCGCGACGACGATGAGCGTAAGCAGCAGCCTGCGCACATCGAAATCGTCCTACAGTTCGCCAGTTCTGTCACTCCGGGTGAAGGTTCGAGCCCAGTAAGGAGGACGGCGCGCCCGCGGCGGTGACGCGTCCCGCATCGAGAACGACCACGTAGTCTGCGAGGCGCTGTACTTCGTCGCGGTCGTGTGAGACGTAGACGATCGGCAGGTGCAGCTCGTCGCGCACACGCTCCAGGTACGGGAGGATGCGGCGCCGCAGCGGCACGTCCACGGCCGCGAGCGGCTCATCGAGCAGGAGCAGCGACGGACCCGACATCAACGCGCGGCCGAGCGCGACCCGCTGGCGCTCACCACCTGAGAGCGCCCCCACCTCACGATCGACGAGCGATTCAATCTCGAGCATCGAGACGACCCGCTCGAGCGGCGGCGACGTTCCCGGATGCCGGCCGTAGAGGAGATTGCGGCGCACGTTCATGTGCGGAAACAGCGCGACGTCCTGCGGCACGTAGCCGACGTGACGCTGATGCGTTGGCACGTTGATGCGCCCAGCGGATGAAAAGAGCGGCCGCCCATCAATGGTGATCGCGCCGCGATCCGGCGTGCGGAGACCCGCAATGGCATCGAGCGTGGTCGTCTTGCCGGCGCCGGAGGGGCCGAAGATTGCTGTCGCCTTGCCGTTGAATTTCGCGGACACCTCGAGACGGAACGTGCCCTGCGTCAGTTGAATATCGAGTTCGATCACGCGGGGCGCCTCTCGGCGAGGCGGTTCGCGTACCACAAGGCCAGGAACGCAATGGATGCCGATGCGACGAGCAGCACACCGGCCTGACGATCCTGGCCTGTCTCGGTGTACGAGTAAATCGCGACGGCGAGCGTCCGCGTCGCTCCGGGAATGCTGCCGGCCACGATGATCGTGGCGCCGAATTCGCCAAGCGCACGCGCGAACGCGAGGACGGCGCCGGCGACGATCGATGGCCACGCGAGCGGCAGGCTGATCGAGAAGAAAATCCGCGACGGCGGCGCTCCGAGCGTCGATGCCACCTGCTCGTAGCGCTGATTGACCTGCTCGAAGCCGGCGCGCGCCGTCCGCACGAGCAGCGGCAGCCCCATGACGGCCATCGCCAGTACGACAGCCTTCCATGTAAAGACCACCTCGATCCCGGCGGACTCGAGGATGCGGCCGATCGCGCCGCGCCGGCTGAGCAACATCAAGAGGATCAAGCCGGTGGCGACAGGTGGCATGACCAGCGGCAGCGACACCAGCGTCTCGACGAGCGTTCGACCGGTAAACCGCCGCCGTGCCAACGCCCACGCGACGGCGACGCCAGGGGGCAGGACGATCGCGGTTGCGCCACTCGCGCACGCGACCGTGAACCACGTGATCTGCCAGAGGTCCATCAGCGCGCGCTGCCGAAACCGAATCGCTCGAACACGCGCGCGCCCGCGGCGCTGCGCAGAAAGTCGATGAAACGCTGCGACTCGGCCGGCTCAGTCGAGGTGCGCACGATGGCCGCCGGGTACACGATCCTCGGGCCGCGGTCAGCCGCTACAACCCACGCGACCGACGCGCGCGTCGACACGCGAGCGTCCGTGCGATAGACGATTGCCGCATCGGCAGCGCCTGACTCCACCGCTACTAATGCCGCGCGAACACTTGCCGACGGCACCACGCGCGGCTCGATCGCCGACCACAATCCTTCCCGCTCCAGGTACTGTTTCGCATAGACACCGGCAGGCACGGCCTGGGGATCACCGATCGCGATGCGCCGATACGCCTGGCCTGCAAGATCGTTGATGCTCGCGAACGTCCGCTGACGATCGTTCGGAACGACGACCGCGAGTTGATTGGTGAGAAGGTTGACTCGGCTCTGTTCTCTAAGGAGTCCCGCCCGGGCGACGACATCCATCTGCGCCGCGTCGGCGCTGATGAACAGATCGACGGGCGCCCCGTTCACAATCTGGCGCGCCAGAACGTTGGATGCGGCGAAATTGAAGCGGATAGTGCCGCTCCCGGCACGCGCGTACTCCTGCGCGATGGCCGTCAGTGCGGTGGTGAGGCTGACGGCCGCCGAAACCGTGATGGCTGGCCGCTCCGGCGCGTTCTGCGGCGCACAGGCGAAGGCGAGCCAGATCGCCAGCAGGGTCGCGAACATGGCGTCAGCTTAATAGACTTCCGCCTTCAGGCGGAAGAAAGACGACGTTGGCGGCCTGCCCTGCGCGAAAGGGCCTTCGCGATCCGAGTGGCGAGCGGCGACTTCGTCAGCGTCTCGATCGGCTGCGGGAGCGCCAGAGACCAGTTCGGCCACTCGTTGCTGGTCGCAGGCATGTTGGGCCGTTCCTCAACGCCCATCGCATCGTCCAGCGTGGCCGTGACGATGCGAGCGGGCGTGCGGCCGAGCGCCTCGTGCAACCGCGCGATGACGCTTTCAATGGGTGAGCGATTCGTCACGCCCGTCAGCTGACGGACGCGCTCTTTCATCTGCTGAGTGCCCTGGTCGTTCGGCGACAGGTGCAGCCGCTTCTGCGCCGCGAGATCCGAGCCGGTCCACAAGCCCGCGATCGTCGGCAGATCGTGCGTCGTGACGGCTGCAAGCGCCTGCTCCGGGAACCGGCTGGGTGGATCCTCCTCGAACCAGACGAGGCGATACGAGAGCACGTTGCGCGCCATCAACTGCGCACGCGCGTCCTCCTCCACCGTTCCAAGATCCTCGCCGACGATCACGGCTTTCGCACGGTGGCTCTCCAGCGCGACGATCGCCAGAAGATCCTCCGCCGCGTTGGTGACATACGCGCCGTCCTTGGGATGCATGTCGCGCGGGATCCAGAACAGGCGGAAGAGTCCCATCACGTGATCGATGCGCAGGCCGCCGGCATGGCGCAGGCAGGCGCGAATCGTCTGGATGAAAGGTTCGTAACCCGCGGCGCGCAGGAGATGCGGAATGAATGGAGGGAGGCCCCAGTTCTGCCCTTTCGTATTGAATTCGTCAGGCGGCGCGCCGACACTGATGCCGTCAGCCAGCACATCCTGAAACGCCCACGCGTCTGCTCCATCGGCATCGAAACCGATCGGCAGGTCCTGCATCAGCGGCATCACACGCCCGGCGCGCGCGAGTTGACGATCGACTTGGTATTGAAGCCAGGCGTGGAAGCGCACGCGGCCGGCGAACTCGCGATCCTGCGAGAGTCGCCGGGCACCCGGAGCATCAGGACGCCGATACGCGACGGGCCACGAGTGCCATCCGCTGTCGAACCGCTCGGCGAGCGCACAGAACGTGGCGTATTCGTTGAGCGCCGATCCCTGCTCGGCGAGGTACGCCTCGAACCTCTCGTCCCGCCTGCGCCGAACGCGCAACCAGATCTTCTCGAACGCGGTCAGCTTCCATTCGAAAATCCGATCGCGCTCGATGATGCGGTCGCTGTTCAGGCCCCGGGCGGATGACGCTAGCGGAGGCAGATCACCGACCTCTCGCGCGCCGTCCATTTCTTCGGGGCGCAAGTACAGCGGATTGCGGAATCGCCGGCTGCTCGGAAAGTACGGACTCGCCTGCTGTGGAACGATCGGGGTCGCCGAAGCGAGCGGATTGACGAGCGCGATCGACGCGCCGTCGCGCCGCGCCCATGCGCCCAGACGGCGCAGATCCGCCAGATCGCCTATGCCCCAGCTTCGACGCGAGCGAGCCGCGTAGAGTTGGATTGCCCAGCCCCACGCCTTGTAGTCGCGCGGCAGATGACATGATGGCGGCACGACAATGAGGCGCGTATCAACGCGTTCGCCGCGACGCCGAATCGTATGGTACCCAAGCGGCAGATCCTCCGGCACCGCATCGTCAACGGTGAGTGACGTGCCGTCATCGAGGCGCAGCTCGGCGGGTCCGGTTTCTTTCGGCTCACCCTGCGTGACGATGATGAGGCTGTTCCCT
Organism: Acidobacteriota bacterium; assembly: GCA_003222675.1. Classification (GTDB taxonomy): domain Bacteria; phylum Acidobacteriota; class Vicinamibacteria; order Vicinamibacterales; family 2-12-FULL-66-21; genus QHWT01. Next base: position 39,005 of record QHWT01000050.1, read on the forward strand.
TTTTTTGCGAGGAAAGGACGCTGCCCGCTTTTTTGGTGGCCGCCTTGGGTGTCGCGAGCCATGACGGCATGGATGGCGTCCAGGGTGGCGGAGGGAACGTCGTGTTGCCGGCCGACCGCGTCGACGTAATGCCGCTGAATCGCCGAGTCGTCCATCATCGGGCGGGCGCGATGTGCCTCAGGAGCACCGTGGACCAGGCCTGCACGTTGATCTTCTCTCCGGCTTTCAGCTCGCGGCCGCTGTCGTCGCACGTGACGTGATCGGCTTCCTCGTTCGTGTCGAGGACGATCGTCCAGCGCTCTCCCCACTTCGCCTCGGGCATCGCGAACTCGAGCGGCTGGTCATGGCCGTTGAACATCACATAGAAGCTGTCGTCCACGACACGCTTTCCACGCTCGTCCACCGTCGCGATCGCCTGCCCGTTGAGGAACACGCCAAGGGACTTCGCAAACCCTGCCTGCCAGTCCTCGTCCGACATTTCCGTGCCCCCCGGCGTGAACCAGCCGATGTCGGCGACCTTGCCGCCGCGAATGGGGCGTCCCTGGAACCACCGGCGGCGGCAGAAGACGGCATGCTCGGATCGAAGCCGGATCAAATCGCACGTGAACCCGAGCAGCTTTTCGTCGGCGTGTTCCCAGTCGTACCAGGAGATCTCATCGTCCTGGCAATAGGCATTGTTGTTGCCGCGCTGCGTGCGGCCGATCTCGTCGCCGCCGCCGAGCATCGGCACACCTTGCGAGAGGAACAAGGTCGTGAGGAAGTTGCGCATCTGCCGGGCGCGCAGCGCAATCACGGCCGGATTGTCCGTGTCCCCCTCAGCCCCGCAATTCCAGGATCGGTTGTGGCTCTCGCCGTCGCGGTTCTCCTCGCGGTTTGCCTCGTTGTGCTTCTCGTTGTACGACACGAGATCCCGCAGCGTGAATCCGTCGTGCGCGGTGATGAAGTTCACGCTGGCGTGCGGGCGGCGCGCGGTTTCCTGGTAGAGATCCGAACTGCCGGTGAAGCGTGAGCTGAACTCTGCGAGCGTCTGATCCGTCCCGCGCCAGAAATCGCGCACGCAGTCGCGGTACTTCCCGTTCCACTCCGACCAGAGCGGTGGAAAATTTCCGACCTGGTATCCGCCTTCGCCGACGTCCCACGGCTCCGCAATCAGCTTCACCTGACTGACCACGGGATCCTGCTGAATGAGATCGAAGAACGACGACAGCCGGTCGACATCGTGCAGTTCGCGCGCGAGCGTCGCGGCAAGATCGAAGCGGAACCCATCGACGTGCATGTCGAGCACCCAGTACCTCAGGCTGTCCATGATCAGCTGCAGGACATGCGGGTTCATCATGTTGAGCGTGTTGCCCGTCCCGGTATAGTCCATGTAGAACTTGCGGTTGTCCGCTACCGCGCGGTAGTACGCTGCATTGTCGATTCCCCTGAACGACAGCATCGGCCCCATGTGATTGCCTTCGGCCGTGTGGTTGTAGACCACATCGAGGATCACTTCGATGCCCGCCTTGTGGAGCGTCTTCACCAGGTGCTTGAATTCCTGCACCTGCTTTCCCGCGGTGCCGCACGACGCGTACTCGTTGTGCGGCGCGAGATAGCCGATCGAGTTGTAGCCCCAGTAGTTCCGCAGCCCGCGATCGTGCAGCGTGGAATCCTGCACGAACTGGTGAACGGGCAGCAGTTCGATCGCCGTGATGCCCAGCTTCTTGAGGTATTCAATCGACGACTTGTGCCCGAGTCCGGCGTAGGTGCCGCGAATGTTCTCGGGCACGCCAGGGTGACGCTTCGTGAAGCCCTTCACGTGCGTCTCATACACGATCGTCTTGTGCCATGGCGTGTGCGGCCGGCGGTCGCCTACCCAATCGAACTCCGCGTCGACGACAACCGACTTCGGCATGAACGGCGCACTGTCGGTGTCGTTCTTGGAGTTCTCGGGATTGTCGAAGTGATACGGAAACATCGCCTCGTTCCATTTCCACTCGCCCTCAATCGCTTTCGCATACGGATCGAGCAGCAGCTTCGACGGGTTGCACCGCTGGCCCTGGTCGGGATCCCATGGCCCGTGCACGCGATAACCGTAGCGCTGGCCTGGCTTCACGCCCGGAAGGTACGCGTGCCAGCAGAGCGCCGTCACTTCGGGCAGATCGATGGCCGTCTGCTTTCCGTGCTCATCGAACAGGCAGAGCTCAACGCGCTCAGCGACTTCCGAGAACAGGGAAAAGTTCGTTCCAAACACATCGTAGGTGGCGCCGAGTGGGTACGGTTGGCCGGGCCAGATTTCCATTCGCGTCTCGTCCTTCCCGCCTTTGCGCCTCGCGCGTCGCGAGGCAGGCCGCCTTCGCGCCGCTTCGGCGAGGCAAGCTGTTACTGTCGCGCTTGAACGAGCAAGTCCCATGCCGCGGAGCGCGTGACGCTGCCGTTGAGCCCCGAATCGTGTAAGCTGCCCCTTCTGGAGAATCGAACATGATCCGACGCATGACCGCACTCGTCGCTCTTCTTCTGCTGGTCGTGCCGATCTCTGCCGCGCCGCTTCGGGACGAGGCGGTCTCATCGAGAGACGGGCTTGTCGTCTGTACGTCGGCGCCGGCGTGCGACGCGGGAACTGGCATCCTCGCGCGCGGCGGCAACGCCGTGGACGCGGCGGTCGCAACCGCGTTCGCCCTCGCCGTCACGCATCCGAGCGCCGGAAACCTCGGCGGCGGCGGTTTCATGCTGGTGCGCACGCCGAATGGCGATGCAACCACGTTCGATTACCGCGAGAAGGCGCCGCTGAAAGCGACGCGGACGATGTACCTGCGCGACGGACAGATTGATATCTCGCTGACCAACGCGGGGTATCTCGCGCCAGGCGTGCCGGGCACCGTGCGTGGTCTCGCGCTCGCGCACAAACGCTTCGGCAAGCTCCCGTGGAAAGAACTCGTGATGCCCGCGGTGCAGCTTGCCGAGGAAGGATTCGTTCTCTCCGACGCGCTGTCGAAGAGTCTCAACAAGCAGCTTTCCGGTGCGATGGGCCGCTTTCCCACATCTGTGGAGGCCTATGGCAAGCCAGGCGGCGGCAGGTGGGCGAGCGGCGATCGGATCGTGTTGAAAGAGCTCGGCAAAACGCTGCGCGCGATCGCGACGAACGGACCCGACGTCTTCTACAAGGGCTGGATTGCGGACCGCATCGCGGAGGACGCGGCGGCAAACGGCGGGCTGATCACCAAGGACGATCTTGCGAAGTACGAGGCGAAGGAGCGCACACCGATCCGTGGCCAGTTTCGAGGCTTTGACATCATCACCATGCCGCCCCCGAGCTCGGGCGGCGTCGCACTGATTGAGATGCTGAACATCCTCGAGCCCTTCGATCTGAAGTCGAAGGGGCGCAACACCGCCGAGTCGATGCACCTTCAGATCGAAGCAATGCGTCGCGCGTACCTCGATCGCGCGCGGTTCCTGGGCGATCCGGATTTCGTGCATGTGCCGATCGCCGACCTCATCTCGAAGGAGCACGCCCGCACGCTCTCGGGATCGATCGATCCGCTCAAGGCGACGAACAGCGTGGAGCTGGGGAAGGATATCGTCACGGTGACGGCGCAGGAACCGGACGAAACGACGCACTTCTCTGTGATCGATCGCAACGGCACGGCCGTGTCGAACACCTATACTCTCGAGGGCGGTTTCGGATCGCGTGTCGTGGTGAAGGGCGCCGGATTCCTGTTGAACAATGAGATGGGTGATTTCAATAAGAACCCGGGGGTCACTGACCTCACCGGCAACATCGGCACGCCCGCGAACCTCATCGATCCGGGTAAGCGCATGCTCAGCTCGATGACGCCGGTCATCGTGGCGAAGAACGGCCGGGTCGTCCTGATCACCGGATCGCCCGGCGGACGCACGATCATCAACACGGTGCTCTCGGTCGTCCTCGGCGTCACGGAATTCGGCCTCGGCGTGCGCGATGCAGTCGATGCGCCACGGATGCATCACCAGTGGCTCCCCGACGCCGTCACCATCGAACGGGACGGCACGACTGAGGAGGTGGTGCAGAAGCTGCGGGCGATGGGACACACCGTGAACGTCGCCGGCACGCAGGGGGACGCGAACTCGATCGAGGTGGACGAGGGAGGCAGGGCCACGGGCGCCGCCGACCGGCGCAGCCCTGACGGCAAGACGTCGATCCCTCGCGGCTTGACTTCGCGGCGGTGAAGCAGCTACGCTCGAACCTTCAAATGTTTTCGTTGACGCACCATCATTGCCGGCACCACCATTCCTGTCCCGGCGGGCCGGTCGATCTGCGCCACTGACCATCGACAAGAGCAGCACGACTTCACCAGGCCCCGCCGGCAGCGCCGAGCGGGGCTTTTTATTTGAGGCCACGGAGGGATGGGTCGACAGAGAGTTTTTAACTAAGAGGCCACAGACAACAACAAAATGAAGTCTCCGTGACCTCAGTGGCCTCTGAGTACCAGGACTCCCGTGGCCTTTCAATGGACGCTTATGGACTTCTCAAAGCTCGGAGGTCTGGTTCCGGCGGTCATTCAGGATCGTTACTCGCACGAAGTGCTGATGGTCGGCTTCATGAACCAGGAGGCGCTCGATCGGACGCGCGAGACTGGTTACGTGACGTTCTTCAGCCGCACGCGGAATGCGCTCTGGACCAAGGGGGAGACATCCGGCAACCGTCTGCAGGTCGCGGAGATGCTCGTCGATTGCGACGAGGACACGATCCTCGTGAAGGTCACGCGCCTCGGTGACGGCAACGTCTGCCACACAGGTCAGCGCAGCTGCTTCCACCGCACGCTGAACGAGAGATGACGACCAGGCTGAAGCTGGGTATACCGAAGGGCTCGCTGCAGGACGCGACGATCCAGTTGTTCGCGCGCGCGGGCTTCAATATCTACGCCAGCCCGCGCTCGTACTTTCCGAGCATCGACGATCCGGAGATCGAATGCATGTTGATCCGCGCGCAGGAGATGGCGCGCTACGTCGCGGATGGCGTGCTCGATGCGGGGCTGACGGGGCTCGACTGGATCGCCGAGCACGAGGCGGCGAACGCGGGCCCGCGGGTCGTCGCGCTCGCCGATCTGGTCTACGCGAAACAGAGCTTCGGGAAGGTCCGCTGGGTGCTCGCCGTGCCCGAAGATTCACGGTACCGATCGCCACAGGATCTCCAAGGCGGAACCGTCGCGACGGAGCTGGTGCGCGCGACGCAAGCGTACTTCGCAAAGCTGGGGATCAACGTCAACGTCGAGTTCTCGTGGGGCGCCACCGAAGTGAAGCCGCCGGTGCTCGCCGACGCGATCGTCGAGGTCACCGAGACGGGCTCGTCGCTCCGCGCCAACCGGTTACGCATTATCGATACGGTGCTCGAATCCAACACGCAGCTGATCGCGAACGCGGCCGCGCTGTCGGACACGTGGAAACGCACGAAGGTCGAGAACGTAGCGCTCCTGTTGAAGGCAGCGATCGAAGCGCAGGGGCGCGTTGGAATCATGCTGAATGTCCGGCGGGCGGATCTCGATGGCGTGCTCGCGCTCCTGCCGGCGCTCCAGCGGCCGACCATCTCGCCGCTCAGCGACACCGACTGGGTCGCCCTGAACACGATCATCGAGGAGCGGACCGTCCGCGATCTCATCCCGCGCCTCAAGGCCGCGCGCGCGCAGGGGATCGTTGAGTATCCGCTGAACAAGATTGTGATGTAGCCGGAGGTCGGAACGGAGGACGGAGGTCGGTTCACGGTTCACGGTTCACGGTTCACGGTTCACGGTTCACGGTTCATGGTTCATGGTTCATGGTTCGGTTCACGGTTCATGGTTCGAGGGTTCGGAGTTCAGCTGGTAGCTGGAAGCTGATAGCTGGTAGCTGGTAGCTGGTAGCTGGTAGCTGGTAGCTGGTAGCTGACGCATACATGATTCGCATCATCGAAGCTTCCGATCGACGGCGTGTCGCGGCGCTGCTGGACCGGGCGCCGCGGCGCGATGCGGCGATCGAGCGCCGCGTAGCGCGGATCGTCGATCGCGTGCGGCGCGGCGGGGATCGCGCGCTGCTCGCCTATGCCCGGACGCTCGATCGCCTGGACGGCGACATCGAGGTCACCCGCGGCGAGATGGAGGCGCAGGCCGCCACCGTGCGCCGCGAGATCCGTGAAGCGATCCGCATGGCGGCGCGGCATATCCGTCACGTGGCGCGCCTGCAGGTGCCGCGCGCATGGTCGACGAGCCCGGTGAACGGCGTCACCATCGAGCAGCGCGTGCTGCCGCTCGACCGGGTCGGCTGCTACGTGCCTGGCGGCCGGTACCCGCTGCCCTCGTCGCTGCTCATGACGGCGATTCCCGCGCGCGTGGCCGGCGTCCCCGAGGTCGTCGCGGTCTGTCCGAGGCCGGACGCGACCGTGATGGTGGCGGCGCTCGAAGCGGGCGTCAGCCGATTGCTGCGCGTTGGCGGCGCGCACGCCATTGCCGCACTGGCATTCGGCACGCGCACGATTGCCCGCGTCGACAAGATCGTCGGCCCCGGCAACGCGTATGTCGCGAGCGCCAAGGCGCTCGTATCGTCGACCTGCGCGATTGATTTTTTCGCTGGCCCCAGCGAAATCCTGATCGTGTCCGAGACGGGCCGTCCGGATTGGATCGCAGCAGACCTCCTCGCGCAGGCTGAACACGATCCGAACGCACGCGCGATTCTCATGACCCCGAATCGGCGGCTCGCGCGCGACACGGAAGCTGCCGTGCGCCGGCAGATGCCGGCAGAAGGGCCCGCTCGCCAGGCGATTGCGGCAAACGGCGCGGTCATCGTGACCAAGACGCTGGACGAAGCCATCGCGCTCAGCGAGCGCATGGCGCCGGAGCATCTCGTCTGCGATTCAGCCGCGGCGGCGACGCGTCTGCGCCGCGCCGGCACCGTGTTCGTCGGACGATACAGCGCGCAGGCAGCCGGCGACTACATCACTGGCTCGAACCACGTGCTCCCGACGTCTGGCGCCGCCCGCGCACGCGGAGGTCTCAGCGCGGCAGATTTCGTGCGCGTGTCGACGGTCCAGCGCGTGACGGCTGAGGGCATCAGGCGCGTCGGGCCGGCGGCCATCGCGCTGGCGAACGCAGAAGGATTGCGAGCGCACGCCGCGTCGCTGCGGGTGAGGCTGACCTGATGAGCGGCGAATATCAGAGGCCGGCGGCAGCCGGCGGCGGTCTTCGACTGCATCTGAACGAGAACACCGCGGGTTGCTCTCCGGCGGTGCTCGAGACGCTGCGCGCGATGACGCGCGTCGACGTGGCGTTCTATCCGGACTACGACGCGGCGCAGCACGCTGTGGCCACGCATTTCGATGTCGAGCCGGACGCCGTCCTCCTGACGAACGGGCTGGACGAAGGGATCCTCGCAGTCACCGCCGCCGCCTTCCGCGATCGATCCCGCGGCGTGCCGGACGCGGTCGGCGTCCTGCCGGCGTTCGACATGTACGAGGTCTGCACCGAGGCGCTCGGTGGGCGCCTCATCACCGTGCCGCTCGGTGCGAGGTTCGAGTTTTCGTTCCATGAAATCGCGCGGGCGCGCACGCCAGCCACGCGGATCGTGTTCCTGACGAATCCTCACAACCCGACCGGCCAGATCCTGCCGCTCGACCCGCTTCGAAATCTCGTGCGCGATCTTGCGCCGGTGATCCTGTTCGTCGACGAAGCGTACGCAGACTTTTCAGGCGAAACACTCCTCGATCGCGGCACGCTCGATCGCTATCGCAATCTCGTCATCGGACGCACGTTCGCCAAGGCGTACGGCCTTGCGGCTCTGCGCGCCGGAGCGCTCATCGCACATCCTGACACGCTGGCGCCCATCCGGCGCATCGTGCCGCCCTACAGCCTCAACGCATGGGCGGCGGCAGCGCTGCCCGTCGCACTCAACGACCGCGCGTATCGCGATTGGTACATCGCCCAGGCGGCCGAGTCGCGGGACCTGCTGACGAAGGAGTGCGTTCGGCTCGGGCTGCGCACCTGGCCGAGCGCCGCCAACTTCATGCTCGTCCATGTCGGTGAAAAGGCGCCGGCGCTGACGGCCGCGCTCGCAGCTCGGGGCATTTACGTCCGCGATCGATCGTCGGAGGCCGGCTGCCAGGGCTGCATTCGCATCACGACGGGGGTCGTCGAGCATACCCGACAGCTGATAGCCGCGCTCGAGGAGGAACTGTGCGCAAAGCCTCGCTGAAGCGCACGACTCGAGAAACGTCGATCGCCCTGAAGCTCACGATTGAAGGGCGGGGCCGCTACGACGTCAGGACGGGAATCCGCTTCTTCGATCACATGCTGGAGCTCTTCGCCCGCCACGGCGCATTCGATCTGGTGCTACGCGCCAATGGAGACCTCGACGTGGACCAGCATCACACGGTGGAGGACGTGGGCATCGCGCTCGGCGAGGCGGTCGCATCTGCGCTTGGCACGCGGCGCGGGATCCATCGGGCCGGGTATTTCGTGATGCCGATGGACGAGACGCTCGCCGTCGCCGCAATCGACCTCAGCGGCCGCCCCCATGCCGTCGTCGATCTGAAGCTGGAGGTGCCGCGCGTCGGCGATCTTCAATCCGAACTGGTGCAGGACTTCTTCGAAGGTTTCGCGCAGGGAGCCCGTGCGAACGTGCACGTGAAGGTGCTGTACGGCCGATCGAGCCATCACCAGGTCGAGGCGATCTTCAAGGCGTTCGCGCGCGCGCTGAGGGTAGCGTGTTCACGGGATCGCCAGCTTGGAAGGATGCTCCCGTCCACGAAGGGACTGTTGTAACCGGGACGCGGGACGCGGGGTGCGGGACGCGGGGTGCGGGACGCGGGGTGCGGGACGCGGGGTGCGGGGTGCGGGGTGCGGGACGCGGGACGCGGGGTGCGAGGAGACTACAGAGTGATTGCATTGATTGACTACGGCGCGGGCAATCTCACGTCGGTGCGCAAGGCGCTCGCGGCCATCGCGGCACCCGTTGTCATCCCCGCCGCCCCCGACGCGCTGAGCGGTGTGTCTGGAATCATCATTCCGGGTGTAGGACATTACGGCGCGACGGCGGCACTGGATGATACGTGGCGGCGCGGAATCGCGCGCGCCGTCGATGCGGGCGTGCCGCTGCTCGGCATCTGCCTCGGCCTTCAATACCTCTTCGAAGGCAGCGACGAGGCTCTGCCGCATGTCGGATGGAACACCGTGGAGCTGACCCGGCGGTCGCCGCTTGTCGAAGGGATCCCGACCGGGACCTCGTTCTACTTCACGCACTCGTACGCCGCCCCCGTCACCGATGCCTGCGTCGCCCAGACGAAGCACAGCGCCGCCTTCGCGGCCATCGTCGAACGCGAGCGCGTCTTCGGCGCGCAGTTTCACCCCGAGAAGTCCGGCGACGCAGGCGTCCGCGTTCTGCGGAACTTCGTTGAAATCACAGGGTCACTGACCCGCCACGTCACGAGATTTACGGATCACTGAGCTCCCGTGTTGGCCAAACGCATCATCGCGTGTCTCGATGTCAGAAATGGATGTGTCGTCAAAGGTGTGCAGTTCGAAGGCCTGACGAATGCCGGCGATCCGGCTGCGCTTGCGAGCCGCTACAACGTCGAAGGGATTGACGAGCTGGTTATCCTCGACGTGACCGCCACGCTCGAAGGACGCCGCGCGCTGGCCGCAACGATCCGTCAAGTGGCCTCGCGGATATTCATTCCGCTGGCGGTCGGCGGCGGTATTCGCTCGGAGGACGACGCTGCAGCGGCGCTCGACGCGGGTGCAGACAAGGTAAGCCTCAACAGCGCGGCGTTGGCGGAACCATCGTTGCTTACAAAGCTAGCTGCGAGATATGGCTCACAAGCCGTGATCGTCGCCATTGACGCGAAGCAGACAGAAGGACGCTTTGCCGTGTTCGCCCGGAGCGGCAGCACGGCGTCCGGGCGGAGTGCGGTCGAGTGGGCGCGCGAGGCGGCGGATCGCGGGGCCGGTGAAATCCTGCTGACCTCGATCGATCGCGACGGAACGCGAAGTGGATTCGACTGCGAGCTCACGGCCGCAGTCTCGTCGGCGGTCTCCATTCCCGTCATTGCCTCCGGCGGCGCCGGCACCTTCGAACATTTTCTCGAGGTCTTCACGCGCGGGCAGGCGGACGCCGCGCTCGCGGCCTCGATCTTTCACTTTTCGGAACACGCGGTCGCGGATCTCAAGACCTATCTCCACGATCGTGGTGTCCCCATGCGTCTCTGACGATGCTGATTCCCTCGATTGACCTCCAGGGCGGCCGGATCGTGCAATTGGTCCAGGGCGAGCGCCTGGCGATCGTGAGCGCGGACTTCGAGGGCTGGATTGAACGGTTCAAGTCTTTCGACAAGGTGCAGCTGATCGACCTCGATGCGGCGAAAGGAGACGGGGACAACTCCGCGCTCATCGACATGATTTGCGCGCGGCTGCCGTGCCGTGTCGGCGGCGGCATCCGCACCGCCGCACGCGCCGCCACGCTGCTGGCGCGCGGCGCCAGGAAGGTGATCCTCGGCTCAGCGCTCTTCAGCAATGGCCGCGTCGACGTGGGCCTCGCGAAAGAACTGCGCGACACGCTCGGCGACGATCGATTAATCGCAGCGGTCGACGCGCGGGGCGGCCGGGTCACGATTCACGGGTGGCGCACGCGCCTCGAAATCTCGTCGGTCGACGCGGTGCACACGCTCGAACCGTTCTTCGGCGAGTTTCTGTTTACGAACGTCGACACCGAGGGATTGATGAATGGAGCGAACCGTCCGGCTATCGAGGAGGTCCGGCACGCCACCAAGCGCCACGTGACGGCCGCCGGCGGGATCACGACGCAGGAGGAAGTCGACTGGCTCGATTCAATCGGTGTCGACGCTGTGGTCGGCATGGCCGTCTATACGGGCCGACTGAAAATCTAGCAGGGTGCTGAATGACGCAGCCTGCGAGTCAGGTAGCAACCTCCCAACCGGGCCGATGAACCCTTGCCGCGACCTCCCCGTCTAAACGACAGGATCCACGGATCTCACGGATCTTACGGATCTCACGGATCTCACGGATCAGATCCGTGTTCTTCCGTGTAATCGGTGGTGAATCGCGATGCAATTGGCATATTTCCGCGGAATCGTGGCGTTTTCGGCGGCGCTCTGGCTCGTCCCCGCGGGCACATCGGCCTCCGCGGCCGAGGCTGAGCGGCGCGAAACGGAGGTCGTCGACCGCAGCTTCCCCTTCAATCCGGACGGCCATCTCGAGCTGAAGAACTTCTCGGGCAAGGTCACCATCACGGGCAGCAACCGCGCAAACGTGGTCGTGCACGCGGTGCGGCGCGCAACGCGGGAGCGGCTGGCCGGCATCCATCTCGAGATTGAGGCAACCCCGTCGGAGATCTCCATCGAGGCAAACAGGAAGGACGACCGCTGGGAGGACCACGACAACAACGTCGTCGACACGGAGTTCGACATCGAGGTCCCGCAGGCCGTGACGCTGGACGTTCACGCTTTTTCGAGCGATGTGCGGATCACAGGCGTCGGAGGGAAGCAGAAGCTGCATA
>QHWT01000050.1:50538-86285 GCA_003222675.1 Acidobacteriota bacterium
ATATCGAGGTCGACCTCGTCCCTTCGGCGAGTGGCCGCGTCGACTTCGACAGCTTCAGCGGATCGCTCGACACGGACATGCCGATGACGTACCGCGCCGGCCACAAGCGACGCGTCTCGGGCGACATCGGGAGCGGCGCCTCGAGCACGTTCCACTTCAAGACGTTCAGCGGCGACGTGCGCATCAAGTAGCCTTTGGGCTACCCTTCCGGCATGGATCGCCGGCGGGTCACCCGCGTTCTGCTCCTGCCCGTCATTTGCGCCTGGGCGGCCGCCTGCGGCCGCCCGGTGCCTCGCTTCTCCACTGAAAACGCGCGCGCGCACGTCGAGATGCTCGGTGGGACCATCGGCAGCCGGCCGATCGGCAGCGTTCAAAACGCACGCGCCCGCCAGTACATCGTCGATCAGCTGCGGTTGTACGGTTTCGAAGTGCGCGTGCAGGAGACGGACGCGCGTCGGCCCGACCTCGGGCTGACCGCGCGCGTCGCGAACATCATCGCGGTGCGCGCCGGCGCGGAGCGATCCGCGATCGCCCTGCTCTCCCATTACGACTCCGCTGCCGAATCCCCGGGCGGCGGCGACGATGGGTTCGGTGTCGCGGTGTCGCTCGAGGCTGCGCGTGTGCTGGCGGCGCGAACGGATCGGCGGCACTCGCTGATGGTGCTGATCACCGACGGCGAAGAAGAAGGGTTGATGGGTGCGGCAGGACTCGTCGCCGATCGTGAGGTGATGGCGCGGCTGGGTGCCTACGTCAATGTGGAATCGAGCGGCTCGTCGGGCACGGCTATCCTGTTCCAGGCCGGACCGCAGAACGGGTGGATCGTGAAGCCATGGGCCCGGCATGCGCCGCACCCGCGCGGCGCCTCCTACGCGATCGAGATCTACCGGCGGCTGCCGAACGATACCGACTTCTCGATCTTCGCGCGTCACGACATCCCGGGGCTGAACTTCGCGCTGATCGGCGACAGCTATGCATATCACACGGCGCGCGACACGGCCGACCGTCTGACGGACGGCTCGCTCCGCCTGAGCGGAGAGAACGTCGTCGCGACTATGGACGCGGTGGACGCGCTCGATCTGACGGCACACTCGATTGTGGAGCCGACCTTTTTTGATATCGCCGGTGTTGCGGCGCTCAGCTGGGGACCCCTGGCCGCCTGGTTCATTGCGGTCGCCGGGCTCGCGCTCGGAACGCTCGCCTGGTTCAAGGTGATCGCGGCGAGCGTGCGGCTCGTCGGCCTCGCGCGGTGGATTCTCGACGTGATCTGGACGCTGCTGGGCGTCGCGACGGTCGCGCTGTCGATGATCGGCGTGACGTGGCTGCTGCGTGAAGCGCGCGAGGTCTACCATCCGTGGTATGCGCATCCCGAAGGGCTTTTCGTGCTGCTCCTCTGCACTGGCACGCTCGCAGCGTGGATCGTGACACGGATTGGCGCGATCCTGCCGCGGCGCGCGCACGCACCGCGGCATCCGGTGCTCGCGTGGAGCTTCACGCTTCCCTTGTGGGTTGCGCTTGCCGGGTTCGTGGCGTCGCAGGTGCCGTCGGCCGGTTATTTGTGGACGGTGCCACTGCTCGTGGCGGCCGTCGGACTGCTCGCGCTCCCGGCCACGGACGTTCACGCCGTACGGATCGTGTCGATCGTGACGCTTGCCGTGGCGGGCACGCTCTGGCTGCGCGATACGGTTGATTTGTTGCGCTTCGTGGTGGCCTTGCTCGGACGGCTGCCGATTGTCACGCCCGTCTATACGTTCGCCGCATTGATACTGGCGTGCGGGATGATGGTCGTCCCACCGTTTCTCGCGGCGATCGCATCGACGAAGCCGCTGTTTCGACCGTCGATTGTCACGGCGGTCCTGCTCATCACTGTCGTGATTGCGGCAGGGTTCGCTTACATTGCGCCCGCCTATACGCAGGCGCAGCCGCAGCGCCGCTTCGCGCGGGTCCTGATAGAGCCCGGCTCGACGAAAGCCACTTACGAGGTCGCGTCGCAGGAACCCGGACTCGATCTTCAGCCGGGCGCGCCCGGCGGCTGGTATCGCGCAACGGATGCGCCGCGCGCGAGCCTGCCGATGGGACAGTTCCGCAGCCCCTTCGTCTTCCGCACGGAAGGGCCGTCACCTGGCCCGCCGCCGGCGGCGATCTCCACGTTTTCGCTGACGCCGGTCGTGGCCGGAACCGAGTTGACGATCACCATCGTGCCGCAGGCGGCAAGCCTCGCGGCGTCGTTCGTGCTGCCGCAGGGGATTGAGCCCGCGCGCACGAACCTTCCCGGGGTGATCTCGCGCGGCCGCTGGCAGGCGACCTTCGTCTCGCTGCCGGCGGAGGGAATCACCTGGAGAGCATCGTTTCCACGCGGGAAGGAATCGGCGCTGCCGGCGGCGCGCGCGACCATCATGTCGGCTCGCTATCCGGGCGGCGAAGGCTGGCAGAGCCTCCCGCCATGGCTGCCGCAGGAGCATGCCGTCTGGAATATGACGGTCACCTGGATCCTGGAACCGCCGGCGGCGATTGCGCCGGTGCCGCCGTTACGTTAAGATACGTAGCGATTACGTTGAATACCGTAGGGCGATTTGGTGATGTCGTGATTTGGTCATTGGGTGATTGGGTGATTTGGCAATTGGGTGATTGAGCGATCTCCGGCGATTTGTGAGTCTCCGAAATTCGACCAGATCGCCCGATCCTGGATTCGCCAGAATCGCCAAGTTCCGCCGCATGGAAAACCCCTTCGTCTATGGCGAGGTCATTCCTGCCTCCGCGTTCGTGGATCGCGAGGAGGAGCTGGATCGGCTCACGCGCGACCTGCTGGCGGGACAGAAGGTCTTCCTCATCTCGCCACGCCGCTACGGCAAGTCCTCGCTGGTGCGGCAGGCGCTCCGTGGCGCCGCGAAGGAGCGGGCGCTCACCGTCGACGTCACGGTCAGCAGCTATAGCTCCTATCCGGCGTTTCTCGAGGGGTACGCCCGCGCGCTGCTCACGGCCGATGCGCAGCCCGACCGAATCCGCGGCTGGATCAAGGATCTTCTGGGAGGTCTGCGGCCCGAACTGAGGCTCGAGGCCGGTTCTCAGATGTCCCTTTCGTTTCCGTCCGTCCGCACCAAGCAGGACGTCTCGCGGCTTGCCGAAACCGTGTTCGCGCTGCCTGGCCGCATCGCCGAACTGCGCCGGCGGAAGCTGGCGGTCGCGCTCGACGAGTTCCAGGCGATCAACGCCTTCGACGCTGGATCATACGAGGTGGAGCATGCGTTGCGCGCCGCGATTCAGCATCAGCGTCAAGTGGGCTACGTCTTCTCCGGATCGGAGCCGAGTCTGATGGAGCGCATGCTCGCGCGCAATCGCCCTTTCTACAAGGCGGGTCCTGTGATGCGGCTCGATCGGATTCCCGCGGACGAGTTCGCGGCGTTTCTCGAAGCGCGCTTTCAGAAGACCGGCGTGCGACCCGAGCCCGGCCTCGGCGCCGCCATCGTCGAGCTCGCCGGCAACCTGCCGTACGACGTGCAGCGGCTGGCCCACGAGGCGTGGGACGATGCGCGCGCGGCCGGCGCCAGGCGCGTGGATCTCGATCTGCTCCACGCGACGCTGCGTCGCCTGCTGAACGAGCACCACGCGATCTTCGAGGCGATGTGGCAGCGGCTCACGATACCGCAGCGCGGCGCCCTCCGCGCGACAGTGCTCGAAGAAGGACGAGAGCTGCTCGGAGCTGACGTGCGCGCACGCCATCGTCTCGCCGGCCCTTCCACCGTGCAGGCTTCGCTCGCAGCGTTGGTGCGAGACGATGTCCTGGCGCGCGAGGGGAACCGCTACCTCGTCGTCGACTCGCTGCTGCGCGAGTGGGTCGCGCGGCGCACCTTCTGAATCACGAAGACAACTCACAATCGGACAACATTCACTTGTCACGGACGATCTCACGCCGAGCGCGCCGAGCGCGCAGAGAACAAAAATGGGGCTATCTCTGCGGGCTCCGCGGTCTCCGCGTGAAGTCGTGCGTGGACAAGCGTACTCTTCTGATTGAGGTCGCCGTAGGCGTCTGACGAGTTCGTACATACTCTAGACAATGCAACAGCTGCTGACGCGTCTCGGGCTCGGCCGCCGCGATCTGCGCGCGTGGGCGATGTACGACTGGGCGAACTCCGCGTTCCAGACGACGATCATCGCGGCGATCTTTCCCATCTACTTCCAGAAGGTCGCGGCAGCCGATCTGCCCGGACCCGTCGCAACCGCGCGGTTCGCCTGGGGCACGACCATCTCCATCATCATCGTCGCGGTGGTTGCCCCGCTCCTCGGGGCGGTCGCGGATTATGCGGCGGTGAAGAAGCGGTTCCTCGGCATCTTCCTGGCGATAGGCGCGATCGCGACGGCCGCGATGTACTTCATCGGCCGCGGCGACTGGCAGCTGGCGCTCGCGCTGTTCGTGGTCGGCAACATCGGCGTCGCCGGCAGCATCGTGTTTTACGAGTCGATGCTTCCGCATCTGGTCGGTCAAGACGAGCTCGATCGCGTATCGTCAGCCGGTTACGCGATGGGGTACATCGGCGGCGGCGTCCTGCTCGCGATCAACGTCCTGATGATGAGCAAGCCAGGGCTGTTCGGCCTCGCCAGCCGCGAGGTCGCGGTTCGGGCCAGCTTTGCGAGCGTGGCTGTCTGGTGGGTCGTGTTTTCAATCCCGCTCTTTCGTGACGTGCCGGAGCCCCGCCGGCAACTCGAGCGCGACGAAACGCCGTCTGGCAACGCGCTCGCAACGGCGGCGCGTCGTCTCGTGGAAACCTTTCAGGAACTGCGCCGCTACCGCCAGGCGTTCTTTCTGCTGCTCGCGTTCCTTCTGTATAACGACGGCATCCAGACGATTATCCGGATGGCGACGACCTACGGAACCGAGATTGGAATCGACGACAACGCCATGATCGGGGCGCTGCTCGTGACGCAGTTCATCGGCGTGCCGTTCGCGTTCCTCTTCGGAATGTTTGCGGGAAAGGTCGGCGCGAAGGCCGCGGTGTTCGTGGGCCTGGCCGTGTATGCCTTGATCACCGTGCTGGGCTACTTCATGCATTCGGCCAGGGAGTTCTTTGCGCTCGCCATTCTGGTCGGGATGGTGCAGGGGGGCACGCAGGCGCTGAGCCGGTCGCTGTTCGCGAGCATGATCCCGCGGCACAAATCCTCGGAGTTCTTTGCGTTTTTTGGCGTGTTCGAGCGCTACGCGGGAATCCTCGGACCGGCGATCTTCGCGTGGGTCGTGGAGCGCAGCGGCACGAGCCGCAACGCAATCCTCTCGGTGATTGTGTTCTTCGTTCTGGGCGCAGCGCTGCTGACGGTGGTGAACGTCGACGAGGGACGCCGCGCGGCTCGCGACGCCGAGCGCGCGTTAACGTAAGGACCTCGTCCGTCTGTCTTCCGCCTGAAGGCGGAAGCCACGAGAGGGGAGAGAGCGCCCCGCGCCCCGCACCCCGCGCCCCGCGCCCCGCACCCGCACCGCGCGCCGTGCCCCGCACCCCGCACCCCGCACCCCGGCTCTAATTCAGCAGATACGTCTTGATGAACAACGTCCAGGAGTAGAGCATCAGATCGACGTTCGCAAGGCTGCCTGGGAAATTGTCGTGGCCGACGCCCGTGAACTCGAGGTACCACACGGGCGCGTTGTTCGCCTTGAGCGCCTTGACGAGTTCCTGTGCCTGGCTGACCGGCACACGCGTGTCATTCCCCGGGTGAAGGATCATCGTCGGCCGCTTCAGTTCCGACGCACGGGTAATCGGCGAGATCGATAGCAGAAATGCGCGCAGTCTCCGTACTCCACCCGCCGATTTGCCTGCCGATCGGGTCCCGTCTGTTCGAGGAAGGTGACGAGATTCGTCATGGCTGCGCCGGCCATCACGCACCGAATGCGATCGGCGTAGACGATACTGGCTTCCAGGGCGAGATAGCCACCGTAGCTCGGACCCTGAAGCAGCACGCGGCTCTTGTCGAGATCCGGCTGCGTCGCGATCCAGTCCAACAGCCCTCCAACGTCCTTGATGGCGCCGACACGCGCTTTTCCGTTGTCGGCGTCTTCGAACTTTCTGCCGAATCCAATGGAGCCGCGAACGTTCGGATAGATGATCGCGATCCCGAGCTCGTTGAGGAAGTAGTTGCTGCGCCCTTGAAAGCGGACCCGATCGCGTTGCTCGGGGCCGCCGTGCAGCGAGATCATGACCGGCCGCGGCCCGGTGAATTTCGTCGATGGCCGATAGAGAATCCCCGAGACGAGCAGACCGTCCTCGCTCTTCCAGCGGATCACCTCCGGAGCAGGCAGGGCGTCGGGGTTGAAGCTCACTTCGCTGAACGTCCATCGCGTCAGCGTGCCCAGCGAGGTGTCGACCGAGTACACGTCGCCCTGCGACCTGATCGATGCGAAGGTGAAGGCGAGCTCGCGCGAGCCGGGCCGCCAGATCAACTGGCTCATCACGCCCGTTGCAAGCGACGGGAGCGGGCGAGGCTTCAGCGTTCCAAGATCGAGGACCTGCACGTCAGTGTTCTCGCCGCGGTCCAGGATCATGGCCATCATCAGGCCGTCGGGCGAGAGCTCGAACGAGTCGACCGCATCCGCTTCACTGCTGACCGGAGTCCAGGCGCCGGTCGCGACGGCCCCGCGCCATACCCGCGTGCGGCCTCCCTTGTCCGACAGGGCATAGACGTGCCGGCCATCGGCGCTGAACCGCGCGTTGAACCAGCCGGCGGGCTCGCCGTCGCGCGGCGTGAGCGCTTTCTTCTCGCCAGTCGCGACATCCATCCTCCAGATGGTCGTTACGCTGTTCGACGCGAGCTCCAGCACGAGCAGCGACGATCCATCCGGGGACCAATCCTCGACATCCCAGTTGCCGGTCGTGTCTCCCACGCGACGCGCGGTCGTGGGGTTGGAGGGCTGCATCACGAAGATGTCGCGATCCTTGCCGTTGCGCTCGCTCGACCGATATGCGATCCACTTGCCCTGGCGCGACCAGACGGGAACGCCGGATGCGGATCGTCGATCGTTCAACGGCGTAATCTGGCCGGTCGGCATGTCGTAGCGATACAGGCTGTATCCCTCCGTGCCGCCGGTCGCGTCGCGTCGCAGCACGAATGTGCTGCCGTCGGAGGGATCGAACGACGCGGCAGAGAAAGGGGACGCAGCCGTCGCCCGCGGCACGCCCGGCGACAGGAATGTGAGCTGCGTGCGTGCGCGGCCTGGTCCATCGACGAGATGAATCTGCGCGAACTGGCCGAAAATCGTGTTGATGAGGATCTGGCGCTTCGTCGGGTGCCACGCGACGAGCTGCGCATCCCGGAATGCCGCGTATCGGGCAAGGTCGTCGGCAATCGATTGCGGAATCGGCGGCATCCCGTCCACCTTCACGCTTGGTGGAATGGGGATCACCTGTTGCTGCCCGGCCCCGGCCGAAGACGACACGAGGGCGAGGATCGCGGCGCAAATCAGATGGCGCATCGGGTCCTAGGACGAAAGGAGGTGCAGGGGAGCTCTGGAGTCAGATTATAGTGCACGTAACGAAGCGGCGTCGCGACGTGTCCGCTTCGTTACTAGGCCAAACTTCCGGACCCGAGAGCACGTCCAACAGTCCGATGAAACTGGTTGTCGCCGGCGGAAGCGGATTTCTTGGCGGCCCGCTCTGCGAGTCGTGGGCCGAGGACGGGCACGACGTGCGGATGCTCACGCGCGCGTTGCCGGCAGGCGAATCACGCCACGATCCGGGCACAGGTGTCCCGGGCGTCACGCGCGTGGGGTGGCGTCCCGACGGCACGGTCGGGCAGACGACCGCCGCGATTGAAGGGGCCGCCGCCGTCATCAACCTCGCAGGTGAGTCGGTCGCCAGCGGACGCTGGACGCCGGCGCGCAAGCAGGCGCTCCGCGACAGCCGCATCCTCTCGACGCGGACGCTTGCGGCTGCGATCAGGGCAGCCGCGAACCCGCCGCGCACGTTCATCAGCGGAAGCGCGATCGGCTACTACGGCGCGCACGACCGCGCGGCACTCACCGAGGCCTCTCCGGCCGGCAGCGGTTTTCTTGCGAGGCTGTGCGTCGACTGGGAAGTGGAAGCGCAGCACGCGGCCGGTCCCCTGGTGCGGGTCGTCCTGCTCCGCACGGGGATCGTGCTGGAACGCGGCGGCGGCGCGCTCACGAAGATCATGCTCCCTTTCCGTTTCTTCGCCGGCGGCGCGATGGGATCCGGTCGCCAGTACGTCTCGTGGATCCACCGCATCGACTGGATGGAGATGGTGCGGTGGCTGGTCGAGACTCCGGAGATCGCCGGTCCGGTGAACGCGACCGCGCCGCACCCCGTCACCAACGCGGAGCTCGCGCACGCGCTCGGCCGCGCGCTCCATCGGCCCGCCTTCGTTCCGGCGCCCGCCTTCGCGCTCCGCATCGTCCTCGGCGAGATGGCGGAATCCATCATCACGGGCCAGCGCGTCCTGCCGTCACGCGCGCTCGGCGCGGGATTTCACTTCCGGTATCCCGAGATCGACATCGCCTTTCGAGGCATGTTTGGTGACTAGCGGATGGCTTGGACGCTCCGATGATCGGCTGAATCCTGCTCCCGTGCCTGTCCGCGCGGATTACAGGATTCGGGAGAAGCCGAACAGATCATCCCCTTTCGCCGGATCGCCGGTGAACTCGCGCAGCAGCAGCCGCGCGGCCAGCCATGCGACGCCCGCGCCGTGGCGGCCGTGGCCAAGCGCGAAGAGGTGGCGCGGGAAATTGCGGTGCGGACCGATGACGGGCAGGCCGTCCGGAGACCCATAGTGCACGAGCGGCCATGCCCATTCCGGCTGCAGCCCGGAGATCGCCGGATAGAGCGTCGAGAGCTCGTACATCAACTGATTCGCGCGCTGGACGAGCGTCTTGTCGAGCGCGCGTGCGGGAACGGGATCCTGGTCAGCGCCCGCAAAGAGCAGGCGATCGTCTTTCATCCAGCGCAACAGGTGTGGTGGCGCCGCGGAATCCCGCAGCGCCGCGTCGTGGCGTCCGACGAGGCGGCGGACCCCGGCGGGAAGCGGCTGGCTGACGAGCGCGTAGGTCTGGTGCGGACGGAAGTGTCTGCGGAGCGCGCGCAGATCGTCGATGGGACCTCCCGTCGCGATAATCACGGACTCCCCGGTGATCGCGCCGCTCTCCGTGCGCACTTCGACGGATTTGCGACCCGGGCGCACCCGACGGACAGTCGTACGTTCGTGAATGATCGCGCCGCGCGCGGCAGCCGCGGCGGCCAGGCCGATGCAGGCGCGATACGGATCGAAGGCGTCTCCCTTGATGCGAAGAGCGCCGTCGCCGGCGACCGCAGCCTCGCGCATCAACGCACGGGCATTCAGCCACGACACGTCGAGGCCGGCCTCCCGCCGGGTCTGGTACTCGCGCGCCAGGCGCTTTCCCGCAGCCGCGCCGTCACGCGTGAAGACGAGCAGATCCTGCGGCGCGAGATCGGCGCGAATGCCGAAGCGCCGCGCTGCCGATGCGAAGTCGAGCGATGCGCGCCGGATCGCCTGCCACAGGTGCCGTGCGGCGCGCAGTCCGTGTCGACTCACCGTCGCCTGGAACGACGCGTCGAAATCCTGCCGCAGCAGTCCCGCGCTCGCGGCGGTGGCGCCGGTCCCGATGCGTCCCGCTTCCAGCAGGACGCATCGCACGCCGGCGGTCGCAAACGCGGCCGCACATGCGCAGCCCGTCAGCCCGCCGCCGACGATGACGACGGTGGTCTTGAATTCTCCCTTCTGGCGCGAATACTCGGGACGACGGCTGCGTGGGTACGTGTCGAGGAAGTACGGAGCGGTCCGCATTCGGTCGGGAGATTGTACCCGACCTCGCGCGGGCGGCAGAGCTGTCGCGGCGAGCACGCCGTTTGCTGGTGACTGGAGGAGGGTTTGCAGATCGAAATTCGATAACGACAACCGCCAACCGTTTTAGGAGGCTTATGCCCCTGACCGAACAGCTCGACCGGCTCGCGGCGTTCGAACCCGCTCCTTACCCGGTCGTGAGCCTGTATCTGAATACCCAGCCCAATCAGCACGGCCGGGATAACTACCAGACATTCACAAAAAGGGAGTTCAAGGCCCGTCAGCAGACATACGGGAGCAACACGCCCGAGCGCGACAGCCTCGAACACGACATCGAGCGCATCAGCCGGTATCTGGAGACGGAGCTTCAGCCCTCAGCCCATGGCGTTGCGATCTTCGCGTGCCACGCGGGCGAGTTCTTCGAAGCGGTTCAGCTCGACGCGCCGATCGAGGACCACTGGCTGTCGATCGGTGATCAGCCGCACCTGTATCCTCTGGCGAGGATCGTGTCGCAATTTCCACGCTACGCCGCGGTCCTTGCCGACACACACGCCACGCGCATTCTCGTCGTCGCGCAGAACACCGTCTCTGACGCGCACTCGATCGAAGGCGTCAAGACGCGCCGGACGTCGCAGGGCGGCTGGTCCCAGGCGCGGTTCCAGCGTCACATCGAGAATTACCACCTTCAGCACGTGAAGGACGTCATCGAAGCGCTCGATCGCATCGTGATGCGCGAGGGTATCGATCAGATTCTCATCGCGGGTGACCCCGGCGTCCTTCCATTGCTGCGCGAGCAGATGCCGAAGCACCTCGCCGAAAAAGTCGTCGACGAGTTGAAAACCGATCTCGCCGGGATATCGAACGACGAGGTGGTGAAAGCGGCGCTCGAGTCGATGCGCCGCCTGAACGAGCGGATCGATCGCGAGAAGGTCGACGCGGCGGTGGGCGCCTATCGCGCGGGCGGCCTTGGCGTGGTCGGCCCCGATCGCACGCTGCTCGCGTTGACCAACGGGCAGGTGGACGAATTGCTGCTGACCGCCTCGCTCTCTACGCTCGGCGCCCTGCACAACACGCCCGCAGCGGTGATGGCACTGGCCAACGATGGGGGGCTCGCCGAACCCGCGGTCGAAACCACCGTCGCCGGCGAACCCGCGCAGGCCGACGTCGGCACCGTACGGCTTGCCGATGAACTCGTGACGAAGGCGCATCAGACGGCGGCGCGCGTCACGTTCATCGAGGACGCGGCGCTGCTCGAGCCGTACGGGGGCGTGGCGGCGCTGCTTCGCTTCCGCGTGTAGCGCGTTTCTTCGATCCGCGCACGAGCGCGATCGCCGAGGCGATCGTGCCGATGACGGCGAGCGCGATGAGGATGCCGACAATCGTTTCGAATACCGGCGTCTTCATCCATCGAATGATCTGGCTCCCGTAGCGCGATGCGAGCGCGGATTCGACGCCGAACCTGAGGACGCGCACCGCCGCGAGCGTGCTGAAGAAGGACCACGCATTCATTCCCAGCGCGCCGCTCGTCAACACGAACGGTGTGAACGGGAACGGCGGCGGAATGATCGCGAGGGCCGCGACGACAGTCGCGCCGCGGCTCACGCGGACCTTCACCTGCGCGAGGCGCTTCGGGTTCACGAACCTCGTGAGCCCCACTTCCCCTGCCTTCCGGCCAATCCAGAACGTCAGCGCCGCGCCCACACTGGATCCAATCGTCGCCAGCAGCGGGTACAGCCAGAACAGGTCCGGCTTCCGCGCGGCCATGATGATGACGACGAAGTCGATGCCGAGCGGCAAAAAGAAGATCATGGACGCATCGAGCACGCCCATCAACACCACGCCGCCAGGCGTCAGAAAATACCCGAGGACAGAGAAGAAGAACCTGCGCACACCACATCCTCAGCAAATCGGAAGCCGCCCGGGTGACCTGAGCCATAGTGTGGTGACAATATAGGCAACGCTCGAGAGAACGGGACGAACGATGAGGGAGTGGCTGATACGTGCAACGTGCCTGGCGGCGCTGGCCACCATGTCCGCGGGCACCGAGACCCGAGATTCGATGCAGGACATTGCGCGAAAGTACGTGCGGCTCGTTCTCGCGATGGGCGCGCACGACAAGGACTACGTCGATGCGTACTACGGGCCCGCGGATCTCAAGCAGCAGGCGGAAGCGGACAAGCTGGATCTCGCGACGATCGGCACGGAGGCCGCGGCGCTCGTGCAGTCGCTCGCGCAAGCGCCCCATGGGGATGAGGAATTGTCGCGATTGCGGCACCGCTATCTCGAGCGGCAGCTCTCCTCGCTCGGCGCGCGCGTTGGCATGCTGAAGGGGGCGCGACTCTCGTTCGATGAAGAGTCGAAAGCGCTGTACGACGCGGTTGCGCCGACCTATCCCGAGTCGCATTTCGACGCGGTGCTCGATCGCCTCGAGCGTCGATTTCCGGGGAACGGACCGCTCGTCGACCGGTACGATACGTGGCGGCGCGCGTTCGTGATCCCGCGCGATCGGCTCGATGCGGTCTTCCAGGCCGCGATCCAGGCATGTCGCGAGCGCACGGTGGCGCACGTCACGCTGCCCGCCGGCGAACGGTTCACGGTCGAATACGTCACGAACAAGTCGTGGAGCGGCTACAACTGGTACCAGGGAGGCTTCCGCAGCCTGATCCAGGTCAACACGGATCTACCGATCTACATCGATCGCGCGGTCGACCTGGCGTGCCATGAAGGCTACCCCGGTCACCACGTCTACAACGCGCTGCTGGAACAGCATCTCGTCAAGCATCGCGGCTGGATCGAGTTCACCGTCTATCCGTTGTTCTCGCCGCAGTCGCTCATCGCCGAGGGGACGGCGAATTTCGGAATCGAGGTGGCGTTCCCGGGCAAGGAGCGCGTGACGTTCGAGCAGTCGAAGCTGTTCCCGCTCGCAGGACTCGATCCGTCGAAAGCGCCTGAGTACTACGACGTGCAGACGCTCGTCGATCAGTTGTCGTACGCGGGAAACGAGGCCGCGCGGCGATATCTGGACGGAACGATCAACGCGGACGCAGCTGTGGCCTGGCTGGAAAAGTATGCGCTCATGCCGCACGATCGCGCCGCGCAGCGCGTGCGCTTCTTCGACCAGTACCGCAGCTACGTGATCAACTACAACTACGGCAAGGATCTCGTGCGGACGTTCATCGAGTCGCGCGGCGGCACCGCGAGCAATCCCGCACGCCGCTGGCAGGAATTCGCGCGCCTGCTGTCGTCGCCGCGGCTGCCATCCGAGCTTCGATAGGGCGGCTGGAAGTGTAAAGGGGAGAGTACGCTTGTCACGTAGGATTCACGCGGAGGCGCGGAGGCGCAGAGGAAAACGCTCATCGCTGCGGCCACACGCGTGCGGAGAAGACAGGTGAAGAAGCGGCTGCTTTCGCACTCCGCCGACCGCGACGCTCAGATACAAGCGGCCAGTCGACTCCAAGCCGTTTGTATCTGAGTTCGCGCACTCTCCCGACCGCGCGAAGCGCGGGTCGGCGGAATGCACTTGCGGCAGCCTCCTCGGCGACCTCTGCGCCTCTTGCATTTCTCGGCGTGAGATCGTCTTGTCCGCACGCCACGGCCGCCTAGTCCAGCCTGGACCCTCGTCCGCTCTGGTATGCGTACATGGCTTCATCAGCATTTCGTCCTGCTCACGGCAGTCCTCTGCCTCGCCGGGTACGTCTATGCCTATACGGAGGGCCGCGCCGGCACGCCGATTCGATCCGACGCGTTCTCGTACTACGTCTATCTCCCCTCGTTCCTGCTGTATCACGACCTCACGCTTCAGGCGGTGGCGGACGACTGCTGCGGCGGAGAGTTTCCGTCCTGGACAGGATTCATGCGCTGGCCGCGCACGCACCGGTGGGTCAACGTGCACCCGATCGGCGAAGCGATCCTGATAGCGCCCTTCTTCGTGATCGCTCACGTGCTGACGCGCTGGACCAATCTCTCGCCCGACGGTTTCACACCGTACTACCAGCACGCCGCCGGGCTCGCCGGCCTGTTCTACACCGTCTTCGGCATCTGGTGCCTGCGGCGTCTGCTGCTCCGTCACTTCACGCCGGGCGTGACCGACGCCACACTCGCGACGCTGCTCCTCGGCACGAGTCTCTTTCACTACGCCACGTTCGATAGCACGTGGAGTCACGCGTTCTCGTTCGCGCTCTTCAGCCTGCTGCTCGATCTCGCGGATCGATGGACGCCCGACCGCGGCGCGCTGGCGATCGGGATCATCAGCGGTTTTATCGTGCTGGTGCGCCACACCAACGTGATCATTCCCATCGCGGTCGTGGGCACGCTGGCGATATCCTCGAACCGTTCTGGTCGCCTCCGCCTGCACCCGGAAGGAGTACGCCTCGCTCTCACCGCCGCAGTCATCGCCACGATCGTGGTCCTGCCGCAGGTGTTTCTCTACGAATCCGCCACGCATCGCTGGTTCGTGAACTCGTACGGGAGCGACCGGTTCACATTCACATCGCCCCATGTCGCCGGCGTGCTCGTGAGCCCGCGCCGGGGCCTGTTTTTCTGGGCGCCCGTTCTCTTGTTCGGCGTGGCGGGCCTGTTGATGACGCCGCGATCGCTCGGCCGCTGGGTACCTGCGGCGACGGCGATCCTGGCGATCGAGATCTACCTGATCGCTAGCTGGAATGAGTGGCAGTTCGGCGCGAGCTACGGCCATCGCGGCTTCGTAGACGTGTATCCCCTGTTAGTCATCGGTCTCGCGTCGTGTTACACGAGGATCGCTCCACGACCTGTCATTCGCAGCGCGGTCGCGACCCTCGTCACCGTGCTGTGTGCCCTGTCGATGTTCCAGATGCTGCAGTACTGGCACGGCGTGCTGCCAATGATCGACATCACATGGCGTCAGTACACGTCAATCTTCCTGCAGCCATGGTGAGGCAACGGCGGGTCGGCGGCTGGTTGCTATTGACGATGGCCGTCGCAGGAGCGCTGTGGTACCTGCGCGACCCGGCGTGGCTCGCCGACCAGACAACGGGACTGCATCCGTGGCAGCCTGCAGCCAACGGCACACGCTATCGGTGGTCCGGCCGCCACGCATCCTTCTTCGTCACGTCCGACGCGACTCGCATCGTCGTTCCCGTCGCCACGACGTTCGACACGCCCGCGGACAGGCCGATGATGGTGACCTTCAGCGTAGATGACGGGCGCGCCGCGCGCGTCTTGCTGACCAACGCGTCGTGGACCGCGGTCGCACTCGACATGCCGCCGCGTGGATCACGGCGGGTCCGCCGTATCGACGTACGGACGAACGTCACGCGCGACGACAATCACGGCGTCATGATCGGAGAGGTCGCGGTGAGTCGTTAGAGGCTCAGAGCCTGTGTCATGAGTCATGAGCCACCCTGAGCCCTGAGTCATGAGCCCTGAGCCATTCGGATCGCCTCCGTCAGCCCCCGACTGGGCTGCACGTCATAGGACGCGTCACGATCGATGCGACGCAGATCCGGCGGGAGCTCGGCGATCCGCTCGGCGCACCAGACGCGGGCGTGGGCGAGCGGAAGGAGTGCGCTCGTGCGCGTGCCATCGACCATCACGCGTTCGAGGAGCGGCCTCGACCCGGCAGTCTGTGGTTCATCGTGAAGCGCGATGATGTCGCGCGCCGCGCGCGCGTTTTCCATCACACGCCAGATCTGCTTGCGCCCGGGCCACGTTCCCTTTCCAGCACTCGTCTTCATGACCAGCCGTCCGGGCCCATCGTCCACAACTTCAACGAGCTTGTAGACGCCGCCGAGCGCTGGCGCATCGATCGAGGTGACGACGCTCGTGCCGACTCCGAAGCCGTCGATCGGCGCCCCCGAGGCGATCAGGCGCGCAATCGCGTGCTCGTCCAGATCGCCGCTTGCGAAGATGCGCGTCCCGGTAAGGCCCGCCTCGTCGAAGATGGCGCGCACTTCGCGGCTGAGCCCGCCGAGATCGCCGCTATCGAGGCGGACCGCGGAAGGCTGCATGTGGTGGTCGACGATCGCCCGCGCGGCAGCGATGGTGTCGTACGTGTCGAGCAGCAGCACTGCATGCTCCGCGAATATCGCGTCGTACTCGCGGAAGGCGGTGACTTCGTCGACCGCGGACATGACCCACGAATGCGCCATCGTTCCCGCTAGCGGAATCGACGAGCGCTGGGCCGCTTCGACCAGCGACGTGCCCGCGCATCCGGCGAGAAATGCCGCGCGCGCGGCGCACCGCGCCGCGTCGAGGCCATGCGCCCGCCGCGCGCCAAATTCCATGACAGGTCTCCCGTCCGCCGCGATCACGACCCGCGCGGCTTTGCTCGCAACTGATGTCTGGAAGTTGATTGTGGCGAGGAGCGCCGTCTCGACGAGCTGCGCTTCTGCAATCGGCGCGGTGACGCGCAGGATCGGCTCATTCGCAAACACCGGCGTTCCTTCGCGGACCGCCCAGACTTCGCCCGAGAACCAGAATCCGCGCAGGTAATCGAAGAACCCGGCGGGCGCGCGCGCCAACGCGGGCTGCCGCGCGAGCCAGGCCACTTCGGGCTCCTCGAAGTGGAGCAGCTCGAGCAGTGAGAGCGCCTGCTCGATTCCCGCAGCAACGAGAAAGCTGCGGCCCGGTGGAAGTCGCCGGACGAACAGTTCGAACGTGGCGCGCGTCGTGTGGTGACGCCCGGCCGCGAAATAGCCGGCCATCATCGTAAGCTGATAGAGATCGGTGGCGAGCGCACTGGCGGGCATGTTGGTAATGTAGCAAGCCATGGCCAACCGCAGCTGGACGGATATCATCGAGGACTTGTACGCGGGATCCTGGAATGCCGCGCTGCAGAGGTTCAGGTCGCCGTTCGCATTCCGCGGTCTCTCCCGCGCCGACCATCCGTTATCGAGCTCGCTCGTGCGCCTGTCGTCCGGCGGAGCCGCGACGGCGCGCGTCGAGATGGCCCTGCTGCGGAACTTTCGCAAGTACGCGCACGCCGAGGGAGCGCACGCCGATTCGATCTGGGACTGGCTGGCCCTGGCGCAACATCGCGGGCTGCCCACCCGGCTCCTCGACTGGACCTATTCCCCTCTGGTCGCACTCCATTTCGCGACGGAGAACCCGGAAGATTACGGCATCGACGGTGCGGTGTGGTGCGTGAATTTCGTTCAGGCCAACAAACGCCTTCCGAGCCGCTTGAAAAAGATCCTGGAGCAGGAAGGATCCGAGACGCTCACCGTCGAGATGCTCGGCGGGTTCGGCACCCTGCGCGACTTCGACGCGCTGGCGCGCGATCCGTTTCTCGTCTTCATGGAGCCGCCCGCGATCGACCGGCGCATCCTGAACCAGTTCGCGCTGTTCTCGCTGATGTCGAGTCCGACTGCCCAGATAGATCACTGGCTCCGGCAGCATCCGGAGCTATGCCGCCTCGTCGTCGTGCCCTCGTCGCTCAAATGGGAGATCCGCGACAAACTCGATCAGGCCAACGTCAACGAGCGTATCCTGTTTCCGGATCTCGACGGGTTGAGCCGGTGGCTGACGCGCTATTACCTGCCCTCGCGCGGCGATCGTTCCGCGCGTCAGGCGCAGGACGCGAATCCGTCGAACAATCGAGATGCAAACGCCGTCGTCAATGCACACGATCGAAATACTCGAACCCGGCGGGCCCGACGTGCTGCGCCTCGTAACGCGCGACATGCCCGTTCCCGGCGACGGTGAAGTTCTCGTCCGCGTCGCGGCCGCCGGTGTCAATCGGCCGGACATTCTGCAGCGACTCGGCAAGTATCCTCCGCCGCCAGGCGCCTCTCCGGTGCCTGGTCTCGAGATCGCGGGCACGATCGAGCGATCGCGAAGCGATCGATGGATTGAGGGTGCTGAGGTCTGTGCGCTGGTCGCAGGTGGCGGCTATGCGGAATACTGCACCGTCCCCGCGGAGCAGTGCCTGAGGATTCCCGAGGGCCTTGCCCTACACGAAGCCGCGGCGCTGCCCGAAACCTTCTTCACGGTCTGGACCAACCTCTTCGAGCGCGGTGGCCTGCGCGGCGGAGAGACGGTGTTGATCCACGGCGGGACCAGCGGGATCGGCACGACCGCGATTCAACTCGCCCGCGCCTTCGGCGCGACCGCGATCGCGACGGCTGGGTCTGACGAGAAGTGCGAAGCGTGCCGGCGCCTCGGTGCATCGCGCGCGATCAATTATCGAACCGAGGATTTCGTGGCGGCAGTTCGGGACACCCACGATGCCGGCGTCGACGTCATTCTCGATATCATTGGCGGCGACTACCTGCCGCGCAATCTCGAGTGCCTCCGCATGAACGGACGGCTCGTGCAGATTGGGTTGCTCGGCGGCGCGCGCGCAACGTTGA
Organism: Acidobacteriota bacterium; assembly: GCA_003222675.1. Lineage (GTDB taxonomy): Bacteria > Acidobacteriota > Vicinamibacteria > Vicinamibacterales > 2-12-FULL-66-21 > QHWT01. Next base: position 68,658 of record QHWT01000050.1, read on the forward strand.
ACCTTTCGCTGATCCTTCAGAAACGGCTGACGATAACGGGCTCGACGCTGCGCGCCCGCACGCCGTGCGAGAAAGGCGCTATCGCTCGCGCGCTCGAATCAAATGTGTGGCCGCTCATCGCACGCGGCGACGTCCGGCCTATCGTCTACAGCACGTATCCGCTGGCGCACGCCGCGGAAGCGCATCGCGCGCTGGAATCGGGTCGTGTAATCGGCAAGCTCGTGCTGCTGCCATAAAGGCAAATGTTCAATCTGCAATGCTCAATGCTCAACCGCCGATATTGAACGTTGGCCAATGAACATTGAGCATTGACACCGGCGCGGCCTGAAGCCGCGCGCGTACAAACCGCCCCGTTGTGGCGTTTATGCGCGCGGCGGTCGGGCCACTGCATCCCGCAACCCGCTGACAATCATAGACTTGGCCGAAGCCACGCCTGCGCGCTGGTCGGCAGCGCGATTGCAATCTTGTCGGTCACAGAGAGGCGCCGGTTCGAAGCAATTCGGCCGGCAGCGGGACGCCGGTAAGCTGGGGGCTCCGGCGTCCCGTTTCTTTTGCTTCAGGCTCCGGGCGTCAGGTTTCTCGGTTTCTGGGAGTGGCACATGCTTGGCTCGGTCGGAATGCCGGAACTGATCATCATTCTCGTCATCGCGCTGATCGTCTTCGGCCCGCGCAAGTTACCCCAGCTCGGCCGCGCCGTCGGTCAGACGATGAACGAGTTCAAGAAGGGGCTGAACAACATCCGCGACACGGTTGATGAAGAGGCACGGAAGGAAGAGCAGCCGAAGGCGACCGCTGCGAACGCCGCCGAGACCGAAACCCACCGTCAGATCTCATAGGCCCGCCGCGCCCGCGCGAGATAAATCAGCCACGCAGCCGCATGTGCGGCCATCACCATCGAGTGCACACCCCTGGTGCCGGGAACCACGTTTGAGGGCAGACGCGTCCAGTAGAGCGCCAGCATTTCGCGCAGCGTGGTCGCGATCAGCGCGATGCGCGCCAGCGGGATCCCGTGCGGCGCGCGATTCAGCAGCGACCAGGAGGCGGCCACCGACAGCACCGCAATGACGCCGGACGCCGCGAGCTCGACGAGAGCCATCGCGCCGCGGAACTCGAGCGACCTGCCCGCTGCGGCCGCCGCGGATGCAAAATTCAGCGGTTCCCAAAGTACCAGAATCGCCGCGAGCAGGATGATCAGGCCGGCTCCTTCGGTCCTTCGAGATCCCTCGACGCTTCAAGGTCCTTCACGGTCTGGAGCCTCTTCGACACCTTCGACTTACCGTAATCCACGAGACGTTTCAGCGCCTTCACGCGTTCGGATCGATCGATGTTCGCCTTGTCGACCGCGGCGCGCAGGACCTGGACCGTCTTGTCGTAGGTCTCAATGTCGACGGGAAAGGGGGTGCCATCCTTTCCGCCGTGCGCGAACGAGAACCGCGCCGGATCGCGCGTGCTCGCGGGGGTTCCGTAAATCACCTCGGACGCCAGTGCGAGCGCGCGAAGAGTACGCGCGCCAACGCCTTCCATGCCGAGCAGCGTCTCGAAATCTTTGGGAGCACGCTCGTATGTTTTCAGCAGGATCTTCTCGAGATGGTGCGCGTTGACGTCCGCGATCATGACGGCGTGCCGCTTCGGCATCGACAGGAAAGGCAGTTCCTTCAAGGCGGACAGGACGACCCGAGGCTTCTCTCTCGCGAGCTCCGCGCAATTATCGCGCGTCGCGTCGCTCTCCGATGCCACGAGGTTCAGCGTCGGCGCCTGCGCTTCCGCGCAGATCGCCGCGTGCGGCTCGTTGACGTAACTGCGCACCTGAGCGGCGAGCCAGTGATAGCGGCGCGCCATGCCATTGTCGCCGTTCATCCCCTGCTGCACGACGCACCAGCCGCCGGACGGCGTGAAGAAGAAGGCGTGGTGATAGAGCTGGTAGCCGTCCTGGACGGCGGCGCTGTCCACCTTTGCCGACATGCGGCTCGCATAGACGAGCGGACGCGGATCGATCGACAGCCGCTCGCAGTAGCCCGTGATTTCCGCAGGCGTCTTGCGAGACACGGCGCCTTTGCCGCCGCCCGCGTAGATGCCGAGCTCGTGCTCGGTTCCCCGCAGACCTTCCTTCAACGCCCCCGTCACCGTTGTCGTGACGCCGCTCGAGTGCCAGTCGAAGCCGAGCACGCAGCCGAAGGCCTGGAACCAATACGGATCCGCGAGTCGCCGCAGAACCTCGTCGCTCCCGTACTCGGCGGCGATGTGCGCCGTGATCTCGCGCGCGAGACGCACCATGCGCGAAAAGAGCCATGCAGGCGCGCGACCCGAATGAAGCGGGAGATTGGCGGTGCCGGAACGCATGAAGGATTGTTGATTATCGGGTCGTCACGCTCATCGTTCGTTGTAGCAGGGGCTCGAGGTATGGCCACATGTTGTCCGCGATGAGCTGCGCGCCGCGCGCGTTCGGATGCACGCGATCACCCAGATTGTACTCCGGCAGGCCGACGATGCCCATCAGCAGGAAGGGCATGAGTGGAACATCGTAGGTGGACGCCAGGTCGGGGAAGAGCCGATGGAAATCAATGGTGTATTGAAACCCGTGCGTCGGCGGCGTCTCCATCCCGCACAGCAGGACACGAATGCCGCGCGCCTGCGCGCGTTCGATCATGCTCGTCAGGTTGCTGCGCAGCGTGGCCACCGGAACTGCCTGGAGCCCGTCGTTCGCTCCCGCGGCGAGGATCAACACGCGGGTGCCGGCGACGACATCACGATCGAATCGGCGCGCGATGTCCGTCGAGGTATCCCCAGTCACGCCTTGGTTGATGATGCGGTGCGGATATCCTGCGGCCGTTGCGTGCCGCTGGAGATCGGCGGGATACGTTTCATCGCGCTGCAGACCAGGGCCGGCGGTGAGGCTGTCGCCCAGCGCGACCACGATCGGCGGCTCGGACGCCGGTGCGGCCGGCGATGTTGGGGCGGACGAGCTCGCGCCGCAGCCGAGCACGGCCGCGAGCAATGCCGCGGCAGCGACGGTGCCGCTCAGGGCCGGAAATGCATGCATCCGCTTCTGAGGACTGATCGTCATTGAGCTTCGGCGTCGGAAGACTCTTCTCGTAGCTTCGCCCGTCAGGCCGAAGATCCGCACATTTCTCAGTGCGCCTGGGCCCCACCCCCGACGCGCTGCGGCTCGACTCGGGTGGCTCGCTCGCCGCGGCCGCAGGCGCCTCCCATCACACGTCGAGTTCAACGGCTTCTTCGGCGCGCTCCATGATGAACCGGAAGCGCGCTGACGGATCCTTCCCCATCAATTCATTAATCACGCGATCGGTGAGGATGTGATCGGCAATGTCGACGCGCAGCAGGCGGCGCGTGCGTGGATTGAGCGTGGTTTCCCACAGGATCTTCGGCATCATCTCGCCGAGGCCCTTGAAGCGCGTGATCTCCGGGTTCGCGCGGCCGTTGCCGTGCGCCTTCAACAGCCGCTCCTTCTGCGCTTCGTCCAGCGCCCAGAACGTTTCCTTGCCGACGTCGATGCGGTAGAGCGGCGGCTGGGCGAGGAACACGCGGCCAGACGAGATGAGCTGCGGCATGTGCCGGTAGATGAAGGTCATCAGCAGCGTGGCGATGTGGTGACCGTCGGAATCGGCGTCCGCCAGAATGATGACCTTGCCGTAGCGCAGCCGTGCGAGATCGAAGTTCTTTCCGAGCCCGCAGCCGAGCGCCGTAACGAGATCCGAGAGCTCCTTGTTCTCGAGGACCTTCGCGAGCGAGGCGCTCTCGGTGTTCAGGACCTTTCCGCGGAGCGGCAGGATCGCCTGCCGCGCACGGTCGCGCCCCTGCTTTGCCGAGCCGCCGGCGGAATCACCCTCGACAATGAACAGCTCGCTGTCCCCGCGGCCGGGCGACGTGCAATCGCTCAGCTTTCCTGGCAGCGTCAACCGATTGGACGTGGCCGTCTTGCGAGAGACTTCCTGCTGCGCAGCGCGGCTCGCCTCGCGCGCGCGCGCGGCGAGAATGATGCGCGCGACGATTGACTCGGCAACCGAGATATTCGTGTTCAGCCAGTGCTCGAGCGCCGGCCGGACCTGCGAGTCGACTCCGGCCGTCACCTCGGGATTGTTGAGGCGATCCTTCGTCTGTCCCTGAAACTGCGGGTCCTGCAGGAACAGGCTGAGCACGGCGACGAGCCCCTCGCGGATGTCTTCCGCGGTGAGCGTCACCCCCTTGGGCGACAGGTTGTGCGTATCGATGAAATTCCTGACGGCCTTGCCGAGCCCTGCGCGGAAGCCGTTCTCGTGCGTGCCGCCCGATCCTGTCGGGATCCCGTTGACGTAACTGCGCACGTGCTCGTCGGTCGACTGCGTCCACTGCAGCGCGATGTCGAGGCGGATGCCGCTCTCGTCGTGCTCGCGCGCGAGCGTGAATGGCGCGTCGTGCACCTGCGCGGCGCCTCGATCGGCGATGATCTTCCTCAGGTAGTCCGCGAGACCCTCAGCGTGCTGAAAGACAGCCTTCTCCTGCTTCGCCTCATCCTCGAAGACGATGCGAACACCTTTGTGCAGGTAGCTCGACGTCTCGATCCGCTCTTTGATCACGTCCGGGTCGAACTCGACCTTCGGAAAGATCGTCGAGTCCGGGCGAAAGAACACCGTCGTCCCGGTGCCGCGGGCGGCGCCGAGTTTCTTCACGGTTCCGACGGGAACGCCGTGCTTGAACCGCTGCTCCCACGATGCGCCGTCCCGCTTGACTGTCGCGACGAGCTCCTTCGATAACGCATTGACGACGCTGGCGCCGACGCCGTGAAGGCCGCCCGCCGTTTTGTAGTTGCCCGCCTCGAATTTACCGCCGGCATGCAGTGTGGTGAAGATCACCTCGAGCGCGCTCTTCTTTGTTTTGGGATGCTTATCGACCGGAATCCCACGCCCATCGTCGGTGATCGTCAGCGACGCGCCGTCGTCGTGCAGCGTGACCGTGATGTTCGACGCGTAGCCGTTCATGGCTTCGTCGATCGCGTTGTCGAGGATTTCCCAGACCAGATGATGGAGTCCGGCACTCCCAACGCCGCCGATATACATGCCGGGGCGCTTGCGAACGGGCTCGAGGCCCTCCAGGACGGTGATGTCTTTTGCTGTATAGGTTGCTGGCACTTGAGAGGGTTCTACAGGTTCCCGAGTTCCAGAGTTCCACGGTTCTCGTTCCCGTGTTCCAATGGTTCTCGGTTCTCCAGGTTCTCGGTTCTCTGGGTTCTAGGTTCTCGGTTCTCGGTTCTAGGTTCTCGCCCGCAACGCGTCGGGTGTGGGACAGAGCACCAAGTATCGCAGAAACTGCTCCCCAAAACGACTTGCAACGTGAAACGTACCGCGTACTTTTTGCTGTCACTCTCAAAAGTCGGCCGAAAACGGGCCCGGCACGATCGGTGCTCGGCAGCCGGTATGGCTACTGCGCATTGCTTCGAGGAACTGGTTGCCTGGCAGCTGTCTGACGCGCTCAAAGAGGAAGTGTTTCGATTGACACAGCGCGAGCCGGTCGCGCACGACACGCATTTCTGCAACGACATCCAGAGGTCCGCCCGATCTGCACCTGCCAACATTGCGGAGGGTTTTGGATGGTACGACCCAAAGCCTAACGCGCGCCACGTGTCGATCGCTAAAGCATCGCTTGAAGAAACAAAAAATCATACGCTCGAGGGATTCAAGCGGAACCACTTTGATCCCGTCGAGCGCGATGGTCTCCTCGAACTGAATAAACGCGCTCTCATCGCGACGACACGCTACCTGCGCTACCTGAAGTCCTGCGCGCGCGCTCCTGAAGGCAAACCTTACAAGCCTCGGTCTACCATGAAGCCGTCGGTAAGCCCGCAACCGCAAGAAACCAAAGCGGACGGAACCAAGAACCAGCCATAAAAGAAGGTCGAACTCGCAATCTCGAACGTGAGAACCTCAAACCTGAGAACCGCGAACTCGAGAACCGCGAACCTGAGAACCTGAGAACCTAGAACCTAGAACCTGAGAACCTAGAACCTGAGAACCTGAGGAACAAGAACTTGGGGAACCCCTGGAACTGAGGAACCCGGGAACCCTCTTAGGATTTCACAGGCCCATCACCCGCTTGAGAATCGCTATTTGCCCCGCGTGATATGCATCGTGCTGCACGATGCCGTGAAGGAGCTCGTAGTAGCTGACGCCGGTGCCGAGTTCGCGGTTGCGAGGATCGTTCGTTGGTTGAAGCAGCTTCGCGTCCGGCATGCCGCGCACGACGTCGACGAGGCGAGCGTGTGAGGCGTCCAGTGCGGCGAGCGCCGCCTTCCAGCGCTCCGGCGTCGGATCGCCGACCTCGGGCCAGTCGCCCTGCTCGGGATCCTGCGCGGGGGCGCCTGTCGCACGGCGCGCGACTTCGTTGCGCCAGCCGGTCGCGTGCAGAACGAGCTCCCAGATGCTGTGCGCGCCATTGGGCGGAGGCTTCGCTGCCTGCCGGGCAGTGACACCTTTCAAGATCGCTGTGATCGGCGACCCGTGCCACGGATCACCATCGTGCGCACGCTGGAACTGATCGATCAGGCGTTCGGCTTCCGACATTCCCGTCAGTACTACTCGATCAGCAGCGCGCCGGGATCCTCGACGAGTTCCTTGATCCGCACGAGAAACCGCACGGCTTCCGACCCGTCCACGATGCGGTGATCGTAGGTGAGCGCGGTGTACATCATTGGCTTCACCGAGACCTGGCCGTTGATGACGACGGCGCGATCCTTGATCGCGTGGAGTCCGAGAATGCCGACCTGGGGAGGATTCAGGATCGGCGTGCTGAGGAGCGATCCGAAAACGCCGCCGTTCGTGATCGTGAACGTGCCCCCCTGGATGTCTGCGAGCGAGAGCGTTCCCTCCTCGGCGGCTTTGGCGTACTCGCGCACCTTTTGCTCGATCTGGGCAAACGACATCCGATCCGCGTCGCGCAGCACGGGCACGACGAGCCCCTCGCTCGCGCCCACGGCGATGCCGATGTCGTAGTAGTGCTTCAGCACCATCTCGTCTCCCTGGATCTCCGCGTTGACCCGCGGAAAGTCCCGGAGGGCGCCGATTACGGCCTTGACGAAGAACGACGACAAGCCGAGGCCGATGCCGTGGCGATCCTTGAAGCCCTGCTTGTGCCGTTCGCGGAGAGCCATCACGCCGGACATGTCCACCTCGTTGAACGTGGTGAGCATGGCTGCCGTGCTCTGCGCTTCGACGAGACGCCGTGCGATGGTGGCGCGGCGCTTCGACATGCGCACGCGCTCCTCCGTCCGTTCTCCTTCGGAGCGGCGCCGATCCTCCGATACGGGCGTGGCGGGTCGGGTCTTCTGAGGAGTGGACGCGGCCGGTGCCTGCGATGCCCTCCCGCTTTGCTGCGCCGACACCTGCGCGCTGGCAGGCGCCTGCGCTGCCTGCTCGACGTCGCGACGCATCACGCGTCCCGCGTCGCCGCTGCCGCGCACCTGTTTGAGATCGACTTCGTTCTGCTGCGCCGCCTTCCGAGCAGTCGGTGTCGCACGGGTTTTGTCCTTGTCCGCCGGACCCTGGACAGCGGCGGACGCCTTGACCGTCGCCTCGCCCGCTTTCGCTGGACTCGCCTCCTGGCCTTCGGCGCGGCTCGCGCCCGTCGACGCTCCGCGTTCTTCGATCACCCCGAGCACCTCACCCACCTTCACGTCGGCGCCATCGGTATGATCGATCCGGCTCAACACGCCCGCCTGTGGCGCCGCCACTTCGAGATCGATCTTGTCCGTCTCGAGCTCGACCAGCGGGTCGCCCGCCGACACGACGTCCCCCTGCTTCTTCAACCACTTCGCCACGCGCGCGTCGACAATCGATTCGCCTACCTCAGGAACGACGATATTCGCTGGCATATCTCTCCTATCCCGCAACCTGTTCAGGCGCGGGCTTCGACCCACGCTTTGGACGTCCCGGCGACTTCGACTCCGCGAAGGCCGCTTCGATGAGCGCCTGCTGCTGACGGGCATGACGTGCCGCGGATCCTTCCGCGGGGCTCGCGCTACGCGGTCTCGTGACCGCGCGGACGGGACGGCCGTTCGCGACGTCGGTCAGCCGGGTCCGGACGAATTCCCACGCGCCCATGTTCTCCGGTTCTTCCTGCACCCAGACGATCTCCTCGGCGGATCCGTATCCGTCGAGCATCGCGCGCAGGTCGCGCATCGGGATCGGGTAGAGCTGCTCGAGGCGGCAGAGCGCCACGTCGCGTCGTGCGCCGCGCACATCGCTTCCGGCGAGGTCGACGTAGATCTTGCCGCTGCAGAGCAGCACGCGGCGGATCTCTCCGGCGCGCCCGCGCGCATCGTCGTCGTCGATCACCATGCGGAAGCGCGACTCGGCGAGCTCGCGCGGCGCGGATGCGACGCGCGGGTGGCGCAGGAGGCTCTTCGGCGTGAGCACGATTAGCGGCAGCGGATCCTTGATCAGGAGGGCCGCCTGCCGCCGGAGCAGGTGAAAGTACTGCGCGGCGGTGGTGCAGTTCGCAATCCGCATGTTGATGTCTGCGGCGAGCTGCAGGAAGCGCTCGGGGCGCGCGCTCGCGTGATCGGGCCCCTGTCCTTCGTGCGCGTGGGGCAACAGCAGAACCAGCGAGGGCTGCTGCCCCCATTTGATCCGAGCGGAGGCGATGAACTCGTCGATGATGACCTGGGCGCCGTTGATGAAGTCGCCGTATTGCGCTTCCCAGATGACCAGCCGCGACGGTTCCTGCACGTTGTAGCCGTACTCGAACCCGAGCGCCGCGTTCTCCGACAGCGGACTGTTATGAACCTCGAAGCCGGCGCGCGCCTGCGGCAGCGACTGCAGCGGCACGTGCAGGCCGCCGGTCTTGACGTCGTGAAACACCGCGTGGCGATGGCTGAACGTCCCGCGCTCGACGTCTTCACCCGTCAGCCGAATGCTCACACCATCCCCGAGAATCGATGCGAAGGCGAGCTCCTCCGCGGTCGACCAGTCGATCGAACGGTCGTCGGCGTGCGCGAACACCTGCGATCGCTTCTCGCGGACACGTTCCAGCTTTCGGTGGATCGAGAAGCCCGACGGAAACTTGAGCAGTGCATCGTTCAGTTCGGTAAGGCGATCGAGCGAAACGGCCGTCTGTGCGCTCGCGGCGGCACCGGGCGGCGGCGGCGCGGGGAGCGGCTCGATCAGGTCCTGCTCCGGCTGCAGCGCGTCCATCGCGGCCTGCAGCTCCGCGTTGAACCGGGCCACAAGTTGATCCGGTACGGACGGCTCGACAACACCGCGCTCGACCAGCGTCCGCGCCCAAATCTCGCGAACGCTCGGCTGGTCGGCGATCTTCTGATACATCAGCGGCTGCGTGAACGCCGGCTCGTCCCCTTCGTTGTGGCCGTGACGCCGGTAGCCGACCAGGTCGATCAGGAAGTCGCGCTGGAATTCGTTCCGATACGCAATCGCGAGGCGCGCCGCTTCGACGCACGCCTCGGGATCGTCCGCATTCACGTGCACGATGGGAATCTTGAAGCCGCGCGCGAGCCCGCTCGCGTAGGACGTGCTGTAGCAGTCCTGCGAGTCCGCCGTGAACCCCAGCTGATTGTTGACGATGATATGGATCGTGCCGCCGGTGTCGTAGCCGCGCAGGCGCCCGAGATTCAGCGTCTCCGCGACGATGCCCTGCCCGGGGAATGCCGCGTCGCCATGAATGAGGACGGGCAGGCTGCGGGCGGGATCGAATTCCGGCGCACCGGCCCGATCGGTGACCGTTCCGGCCGCACGTGCCATGCCTTCGACGATCGGGTCGACCGCTTCGAGATGGCTCGGATTGGGCGGCATCGAGACGACGAGATCCATCTCGCGGCCCTCTTTGATCGCGCGGTGCGCGCCGGCGTGATACTTCACGTCGCCGGTCCACGCCATGTCCTCGCGGAAATTCTTGGACGAGAGCGGGTCCTTGAACTCGGCGAGAATCTGCTGATAGGGCTTGTTGAGCACGTGCGCCATCACGTTGAGGCGGCCGCGGTGCGCCATGCCAATCAGGATCGATCGCGTGCCGGCCTCTGCGGCATCGCCGATCATCTCGTCGAGGATGGGCACGAGCATGTCGAGCCCTTCGATCGAAAACCTCGTCTTGCCTTGAAACGTGCGGTGGAGGAATCGCTCGAAGGCTTCAACTTGTGTGAGGCGCTCGAGCAGCGCGACGGGATCGATCGGATCCACCGGTGCCCGGAACCTGCCGAGCTCCGCCGCCTGGCGGAGCCATTCACGTTCCTGCGGGACGAACACGTGCGCGTAATCGTAGCCCGTCGTCGAGCAATACACCCGCCGGAACGCTTCGACCACCTCGTACATGTTCGCGGCGGACTCTGCGAGCGGCGATGGGATCAACGTCGCGGGGAGCTCGCGCAGGTCCGCCTCGGTGACGCCATGGGTTTCCGGCAGCAGCGATGGATCGCCGTGCCGCGGCTTCCCGAGAGGATCGAGTTGCGCGGCGAGATGACCGTACCTCCTGATCGCCTGCGCGAGATTGACCGCGCCCACGGCCTTGCCGAGCAGCTTCGCATCGAGCGAGCGGGGCGTTTCGTCGGCAACGTCTGCAGGAGGCGTCCACCGCGCGAACAGGGCGCGTGTTTCCGCGTCTACCGAGGCTGGATCGTTTCGAAAGCGCTCGTATAATTCGAGCACGTACCCACGGTTGAGTCCCGTGAATCCCTGCCAGGTGGACATGTCTTTATAATCCTACCGCATGCGCATTGCCGCACGCGCGGCGCTGATCGTACTTCTCTCGGTCGCGACATCCGCACCATCGCGATACAGAGGAACGCGTACGCACGCGGAGCCGCAGGCACCAGCCCGTAACGCGAAACGGTAACCAGCATGGATCTTGGCCGCCACTATCTCGACGATGTGATCTCGCAGATCGAAAAGCAGAAGAGTCTGGCGGATCGGGCGATCGCCCAGGTGACGGACCAGGAGCTGTTCCGAACGATCGACGCGGAGTCGAACAGCATCGCGATCGTCATGCGCCATGTTGCGGGAAACCTCCGATCGCGGTTCACGGACTTTCTCACGACGGACGGCGAGAAGCCGGATCGCCATCGGGACGGCGAATTCGAAATGCCCGCGGCAGCGACGCGCGAGACGGTTGTAGCGGATTGGGACAGCGGCTTCAGCCGCCTGCTCGCCGCGCTGCGCGAATTACGTCCTGAGGATCTGCTGCGCGATGTTTCGATCCGCGGTGAGCGTCACTCCGTCGTGCAGGCGCTGGACCGTGCAATCACGCATCTTGCGTATCACGTCGGCCAGATCGTCTTCCTCGCGAAACACCTGCGGTCCTCGACCTGGCGCACGCTCAGCATCCCGAAAGCGCGGTAGCTGGATTCGCTCGTATCGGAGCGCCGAGCGCCAGCGTCAGCGCTACTCGCCGAACGGCGCGGGCGCGTCGGGCACCGGCCAGACGACGCGGGTGAACTGGCCGCGCTGGAGCAGCTCGCGCCCCTTTCCGCCTCGACCGGTGACCTCGTACTTCGCAGTCGAGATGGTCTGCTCCGCGCCGCGGCTCGTTTCGACCGTCAGCAGGTCGCGATCCCCGGTCGACGCGATGAACCCGAGGACGCGATCGTCCTTCGAGGCGAGCTTGATTAGGATCACGCCGCGCCCGGGGCCCGAGAGGAAGTTCACCTCGTCGGCCTTCGTGAGGAGCCCGCGCGCGTCGCGCGTCGCAGCGATGAGGATCTCTCCACCCGTCAGTCGCGCAACGCCGACGAACTCCGCCCCCTCGCCTGTCTTCGCGTAGCGGCGACCCGCGCGCGTGCTCGGTTCGGCGAACGGCTCCAGGCTGAAGCGCAGGCTGTAGCCGTCGCTGCTGACGGCGACGGCGTGCACGCGTGGCTCGGCCCCTTCCTTCCTCGGCTCGATCTCACCGGCGACGCGCGGATCGAGACTCAGCGCCGACACGATCCGCTCACCGTCCTTCAACTTGAAGAAGCGCTGGATCGGCTCGCCGTATCCGGTGGACGCCGGGATATCGGCAAGGCGCGCGCTGTAGGCGACGCCGAAGTTGCTGAAGAACACCGCCATCGACCGCGTGCTCCCCGCGAGCGTCGCGAGCACCTGATCTCCTTCGCGCAGCCGCGTGGTCGAGATGTCCTTCACTTCCTTCTGACGTTTGACCCATCCATCCCGCGACACGATGACGACGTTGTCTTCTTCGACGATGAAATCCTCGGCGGTGTATTCCGCCTCTCCTTCATCGCTGGCGATCGTCGTGCGGCGCGGGTCGCCGTACGTCTTCTGGATCTCGACGATTTCCCCTCGCACGAGCGCCCATCGGCTCTCCTCGTTCTTCAGGAGCCCGCCGATCTGCCGCGCGCGCTTCCGCTTCTCCTCCGCTTCCTTGCGGATGATCAGGATCTCCAGGCGCGCCAGCCGATAGATCTTCAGTTCCAGGATCGCGTCGGTCTGCTCCGCGTCGAGCGAGAAGCGCTTGATGATCTGCTGTGCGGCGTCGGCCTTTCCTTCCGACTTGCGGACGATCTTGATGATGTCGTCGATCGCGTCGAACACCTTCTCGAAGCCTTCGAGGATGTGGATGCGCTTTTTGAGCGCGTCGAGCTCGTGCTCCAGGCGCTTGGTGACGACATCGAGACGGAAGTGGAGGAAGTGCCAGAGGATCGAGTGCAGGTCGAGCCGCTCGGGACGGCCGACGTCCGTGTTCTCGGTCGGGATCAGACATGTGAGGTTGACGAGGAAGTTGGTCTGGAGCGGCGTGTGCTTGAACAGGTACGCCATCACCATCTTCTCGTCCGCGTCGCGCTTGAGCTCGAGCGCGATGCGCACGTCTTCGGTCGACAAATCCTTCACGTCGACCAGCGGCGGCAGCTTGCGGCTGAGCGCGACGTCCGCGATCCGCTCGACGAGCGCGGACTTGTTCACCGTGTACGGAACGCTCGTGACGTAGATCGTCTTCGATCCGCGCGTTTCGGGTCCGGCCTCCCATGTGGCGCGCAAGCGGATGGCGCCGGAGCCGGTCTTGTAGATCTGCTTCAGCTCCTCGGGAGCGTTGAGCATTTCGCCGCCGGTCGGAAAATCGGGTCCCTTGACGTAGCGGCACAACTGCACGCTCGTCAGATCGGGGTTGTCGAGCAGTTTGATCAGCGCGGTGGACACTTCCGACAGGTTGTGCGGCGGGATGTTGGTGGCCATGCCGACCGCGATGCCCGTCGCGCCGTTGATCAGGAGATTTGGAATCCGAGACGGCAGGACGACCGGCTCGGTCTTCGTGCCGTCGTAGTTCGGCCGGAACGGCACCGTCGACTGATCGATCTCGGCGAGGAGCTCGTCGGAGATGCGCGCCAGGCGGCACTCGGTGTAGCGCATCGCGGCGGCGCTGTCGCCGTCGAGCGATCCGAAATTGCCCGAGCCATCGACGAGCGGATAGCGCAGCGAAAACGACTGCGCCATGCGGACGAGCGTCTCGTACAACGCGGCGTCCCCGTGCGGATGGTAGCTGCCCATCACATCGCCGACGACCTTCGCGCACTTCCGGTGCTTGACGTCGGCGGTCAGGTTCTGCTGCCACATCGTGAAGAGGATGCGGCGCTGGACCGGCTTCAACCCGTCGCGCACGTCGGGCAGCGCGCGCGACGTGATCACGGAGAGCGCGTAGTTCAGATACCGCGTCTGTGCAGCTTCATGAAGGGACACCCCCTCGTCAGGTGGCGGCCCCGGCGGCGTATCGAGATCCGTGTCGACGTCAAACAGGGAGTTACTGGTGGGCTTTTTGCGCTTGGCCATCGCTTAGCAGAATAGCACTGGGCTCAACGGAGACGGACGGAGGAAACGAACGGAGGAACGGACGGAGGAAACGGGCGGAGGAAACGGACGGAGGAAACGGATCCTAGAAACGAAGCAACGAACGCAACGAAGACGAACGAAGGGCGATCGCCGAGCGCCCGGCCTCCGGCCGGGCGTCACTTCCACACCCGCGCGAAGCGCGGCTCGGCGATCGCCTCATGCGGTCAAACCGGATCGTCGGTGACCCCTTCAATCCGCATCTTCGGATTCACCACGCGCTTCACGCCATCAACGAGCCTCACGACGTTGAAGTTGATCAACAGCCCGACGGGCAGATTGGCCAGCTTCAACTGGGTGAGCACCTGCCGCCGATGAATCTCCATCAGCGTCTGCACGCTCTTCAGCTCCACGACGACGCAGCCTTCGATGACGATGTCGATGTAGTAGAGCGTTTTCAGCTGCACGCCTTTGTAGATGATTGGCACCCTGCGCTGAAGTTCGAACTGCAGCTTCTCTGCGGTCAGTTCGTACGCCATGCATTCTTCGTACACGTTCTCGAATACTCCTGGACCAACGACGTCGTGCACGCGAATGCCGCACCCGATGATCGCGCGAGTGATCAGGTTCGTGCCATGTGGATCTGTCAACATGCACGGCGGACATAGCAAGGAGCGGACCGCGGCGGAATTGGCCCGAAATGCTGCCAGCAAGCCTGATATGTTGCACTTTCTTCGTACCCTCCGTTAGCTTCGTTGCTTCGTTTTTGAGATCCGTTCCCTTCGTCACCCTCCGTGGCAGACGACTATGAGAACCCTCCGATACCTCCACTACGACGTCTTCACCGATCGCGCCTTCGAAGGCAACCAGCTCGCCGTGTTTCCAGAGCCGGCCGGGCTGACGACAGAGGAGATGCAGCGGATTGCGCGCGAGATGAATTTTTCCGAGAGCACGTTCATCTTTCCGCGCGAGACACCGGACACCGATATCCGGATGCGGATCTTCACGCCGGGTGAAGAGCTGCCGATGGCTGGACACCCGACAATCGGGAGCGCGTTCGCGCTCGCGACGGAAGGGATCATCGCAAAAGGACGGGAGCGCTTCGTGTTCGGCCTTGGTGTGGGGCCGACGCCCGTGACGCTCGAATGGAAACGGGACGAGCTCGATTTCGCATGGATGACGCAGAAGCTGCCGGCCTTCGAGGGACGCGTCACGGATCGGCCCGCGCTGGCCGCATCGCTCGGCCTCGACGCGGCGGATTTCGTCGAGGGCGCGCCCGTGGAAGTCGTCTCGTGCGGTGTGCCGTTTCTGTTCGCGCCGCTGGCGTCACGCGCAGCGGTGGATCGCGTAGCGATGAATCGACCCGCCTATGCCGCCTGCTGCAAGGCCGCCGGCCTCGCGGAGCGGCCGCTGTTCCTGTTCACGCTCGACGGCGGCGCCACCGAACGGGAATCCATCTACAGCCGCATGCTCGCTCCCGGCTTCGGCGTCGCGGAAGACCCCGCGACCGGCAGCGCAAGCGGGCCTCTCGGCTGCTATCTCGCAATACATCGACTGCTCCCGGCCGACCGGCTGACCGGGTTCGTCAGCCTGCAGGGGGCAGCCATGCAGCGGCCCAGCCGGATTCATATTTCCATCGGCGCCGAGCGCGATCGCATCACCAGCGTGCGCATCGGCGGCCGGAGCGTTCTCGTCGGCAAGGGCACGCTCGAAGTGCCGTAACGCCCCGCTTCTTCCCGGAGCCCGTTCCGTGTTGTTCTGTGGCCCTTTGTGTTTTTCTGTGGCCGTTGACTCCGGGTGGTCGATTCTGTGGTCTGCTGTGGGCGGAGGCCCCATGGTCTGGACCGATCTCTTCGTGCCCGGCGTGCCGCTCGTCGAAAAAGTGGTGCGCCCGCTGATTGTCTACGTTGTGCTCGTGATGCTCGTGCGGCTCGCGGGCAAGCGCGAACTCGCGCAGCTCAATCCGTTCGATCTCATCGTTCTGCTCACGTTGTCGAACACCGTCCAGAACGCAATCATCGGCAACGACAACTCGCTCATTGGCGGCGTCATCGGCGCCGTCACCCTCGTCGGCGTCAACTGGCTCGTCGTGCGATTCATGTACCGGCACGAAAAGCTCGATCGCTGGATCGAGGGAGATCCCGTGACGCTGGTGGAGGACGGGCAGGTACTCAAGCATTGCCTCGATAACGAATTAATCACGGTGGCCGAGCTCGAGGCGGCGGCACATCGGCAGGGTTTCGAGTCGCTCGGGGACGTCGGGCGCGCCGTGCTGGAGCCAGGCGGCACGCTGTCATTCGTAGGCCGCAACAGGGCGACGGCCGCGGCACCGCCCCGTACCCACGAGGAGATTCTCCTGAGGCTGGACGAGATCAAGCGGATGCTAGCTGCTAGAGGCTAACGCCTCAATGTTCAATGCTAAACGTCCAATGCACAGTGCGGCAATGTCGCGATAGCGCCGCAAATGGTCGGGCTTCAGCGACAAGCCCGTCGGAGCACCTCGAACAGTGGAGGTGCAATCGTTGAGCCACGCGCAAGCCGAGGCGTGTCCCGAAAGCGTGGCAGGAGTCAAGCTGTCGCGCGGTCGGCGGAATTAGCCTTGCACGTTTTTTGTCGCATGGCTCAAACAGTCGGCGATTACCTCATCGCTCGCTTCCACGCGTGGGGCGTCACGCGCATCTACGGCTACCCGGGCGACGGCATCAACGGGATCCTTGGCGCGCTCAACCGCGCCCAGGACCAGATGAAGTTCGTCCAGGTCCGCCATGAAGAGATGGCGGCATTCATGGCGTGCGCGCACGCCAAGTTCTCCGGCGAAGTCGGCGTGTGCCTCGCCACGTCGGGTCCCGGCGCCATTCACCTGCTCAACGGGCTTTACGACGCACAGCTCGATCACCAGCCGGTAGTCGCTATCGTCGGGCAGTCGGCGCGCATGGCGATGGGCGGCAGCTTCCAGCAGGAGGTCGACCTGCTCTCGCTCTTCAAGGACGTCGCGCACGAGTACGTGCAGATGGGCACGACCCCCGAACAGGTGCGGCATCTCGTGGATCGCGCCGTGCGCATCGCCCGCGCGGAACGCACCGTCACGTGCATCATCCTTCCAAACGATCTGCAGGAACTCGATGCCGCCGAACCGCCTCGAAAGCATGGCGCGATTCAGTCCGGCGTTGGCTTCACGAGTCCTCACGTCATCCCGAAGGACGCGGATCTCCGCCGGGCTGCAGATCTCCTCAACGCCGGCCAGAAGGTCGCGATGCTCGTCGGCGCCGGAGCCCTGCACGCGGGCGATGAGGTCATCGAAGTCGCCGAGGTCCTCGGGGCCGGGGTCGCGAAGGCGCTTCTCGGCAAGGCGGCGGTACCGGACGACTACCCGTTCGTGACCGGGTCGATCGGCCTGCTGGGGACGAAGCCGAGCTACGACCTCATGATGGAATGCGACACGCTGCTGATGGTCGGGAGCAACTTTCCGTATACCGAGTTTCTGCCCGAACCCGGACGCGCGAAAGGAATCCAGATTGACATCGATGCGCGGTTGCTGAGCATCCGTTATCCGATGGACGTCAACCTTGTCGGCGATAGCCAGGAGACGCTGCGCGCGCTGCTCCCGCTCCTGCAACGGAAAACGGAGCGATCGTGGCGGCAGCGAATCGAGCGGAACGTCGCCGACTGGTGGCACGTCGTCGAGGCCCGCGCAATGAACGACGCGAATCCAATCAACCCGGCGCGCGTCTTCTGGGAGCTCTCGTCACGCCTGCCGGACGAGTGCATTCTTTCGGCAGACTCGGGGACCACGGCGAACTGGTATGCCCGGGACCTCAAGTTCCGCCGCGGCATGATGGGCTCACTCTCGGGCAATCTCGCGACGATGGGTCCG
>QHWT01000050.1:86300-136401 GCA_003222675.1 Acidobacteriota bacterium
GAGCAGGTGAATGGCGCCGGGACCCGACGTGGCGAGGCACACGCCGACTTCGCCGGAGATGGCGCGATGCAGATGAACGGGATCAACGAGTTGATCACGATCGCAAAGTACTGGAAGGAGTGGTCGGATCCGCGGCTGATCGTGCTGGTGCTGAACAATCGCGACCTCAACATGGTGACGTGGGAACAGCGTGTGCTCGTCGGCGATCCGAAGTTCGAGGCGTCGCAGGACATTCCGGACTTTCCGTATGCCGAATACGCGCGGTCGCTGGGCCTGGGCGGCGTCCGCGTGGAGCGACCCGAGGAGATCGGCGCCGCGTGGGATCGCGCGCTCGCGTCTGACCGTCCGTTCATCTTCGAAGCCGTCACCGATCCGGACGTGCCGCCGATGCCGCCGCACATCACGCTCGAACAGGCGAAGAACTACGCCTCGTCCGTTCTGAAGGGAGACGCCGAGTCGCTCGGTTTCCTGAAGCAGACGCTGAAGTCGGCCGCGGACTCGGCGCCCATCCGCCGCATCACGCCGTCTGCCTACCGCGTGCCGACCGATTCACCGGAGGCGGACGGGACGCTCGAGTGGCGCGCGACAACGGTCGTCGTCGTCGAGGCGGAAGCGGGCGGCGAGACAGGGATCGGGTACTCGTACGCAGACGAGGCGGCCGCGTGTTTCATCGAGAGCGTCCTCGCTCCCGCGGCTCTCGGCATCGACGCGCTCGACCTCACGCGTGCATGGACCGTCATGTGCCGCGCGCTGCGCAACAATGGGCGGCCCGGGATCGCCTCCGCCGCGCTGTCAGCCGTCGATGCATCGCTCTGGGATCTCAAGGGACGCCTGCTCGGTCTCTCGGTCGTCGACCTGATTGGCGCCGCGCGCGACGACGTGCCCGTCTACGGCAGCGGCGGATTCACCTCGTATTCGATCGCTCAGCTCGAGTCGCAGCTCGGAGGCTGGGTGGAAGACGGCATCACGCGAGTGAAAATGAAGGTCGGTCGCGATGCGCGGGCCGATGTCGAGCGCGTCGCGGCAGCGCGGCGCGCGATCGGATCGGACGCGGAGTTGTTCGTCGATGCGAATGGCGCGTACACGCGCAAGGAGGCGCTCGCACAGGCTGAGCGTTTCGCCGTCGAGGACGTCACGTGGTTCGAGGAGCCGGTGTCGTCCGACGATCTCGAGGGGCTCGCGCGGCTCGTCGAGCGGGCGCCCGCCGGAATGGCCATTGCTGCCGGCGAGTACGGATACGACGCGTTCTATTTCGCGCGCATGCTGGAGGCGCACGCCGTCGACGTGCTCCAGGCGGACGCGACGCGCTGCGGCGGGGTGACCGCATTTTTGCGAGTGGGCGCCCTGGCGGAGGCGCATGCGACTCCACTCTCCGCCCATACGGCGCCTTCCCTCCACGTCCACCCGTGCGCTGCGCTGGCAAACGTGCAGCACATCGAGTACTTCCACGACCACGTCCGGATCGAGCGCCTCTTCTTCGACGGCGCCGCGACGCCTGTTGACGGCGTGCTCGTGCCCGATCGGACCCGTCCGGGCCTCGGCCTGGAGTTGAAGCGCGCGGACGCCGCGCCGTACCTTCTGCTCGCGAGCAGCAGCCATGCATGAAGCGCGACGGTTCGACGACCCCGCGGCGCCCAGGCACCGTCGATTCGGATCGCACGCGTGGTCCGATCAGCGACGCGCCGCACTCGAGCGGGACCTGCGGGCGGCGGTCCGTGGGGAAGTCCGGTTCGATGCCGCGAGCCGCGGAATGTATGCGACCGCCGGATCCAACTACCGGCAGGTCCCCATCGGGGTCGTCATTCCCAGGGCCGAGGACGACATCGTTCGCGCGATCGACGTCTGCCGCGCGCACGATGCGCCGCTGCTCGGACGCGGCGGAGGAACGAGCCTCGCCGGCCAGTGCTGCAATGTCGCCGTCGTGTTCGACTGCAGCAAGTACATGAACGGCATCATCGATCTCGATCCGGAGGCGAAGCGAGCCCGCGTTCAGCCGGGGCTGATTCTCGACCATCTCGATCGCGCGGCCGAGATGCATCACCTGACGTTCGGCCCGGATCCCTCGACACACGATCACTGCACGCTCGGCGGCATGATCGGCAATAACTCGTGCGGCGTGCATTCCCTGATGGCGGGGAAGACGGACGACAACGTCGAATCGCTCGACGTCCTGACCTACGACGGCACACGACTCACCGTCGGTCCGACGTCGGACGCGGAGCTGGCGCGCCTCGCGGTCACGAGTGGAAGAGTCGGACAGATCTATGGCGGCCTGCGATCGCTCCGCGACAAGTACGCGGACGAGATCCGGCGAGGCTTTCCCCGGATTCCACGCCGGGTGTCCGGCTACAACCTGCCGTGGCTGCTGGCCGAGAACGGCTTCAACGTCGCCCGCGCCCTTGTCGGCAGCGAGGGCACTTGCGTGATCGTCCTCGAGGCAACGGTCCGGCTGGTTCACAATCCGCAGTCCCGAACGCTCGTAGCGCTCGGCTATCCCGATGTGTACTCGGCTGCAGACGATGTTCCGGCCATCCTCGAATACGCGCCCATCGGCCTCGAGGGAATGGACGATCGCCTGATCGCGGATATCCGTCACATCGGTGTCCGGGACGAGTCCCTGCGCCAACTGCCGAAGGGCGGCGGCTGGCTGCTCGTTGAGTTCGGCGGAGAGTCTCGCGAGGAAGCGGATGCAAAGGCACAGGACATGGTCCGCAGCCTCCAGCAACGCCGCGATGCGCCCGCGTGTCGCGTGTTCGACGATCGCGAACACGAGGAGCAGATCTGGCGGACGCGCGAGGCGGGGCTGGGCGCAACCGCGCACGTCACCTCCGACCATCCCACGTGGGAAGGATGGGAGGACTCGTCCGTGCCGCCCGAGCGCCTCGGTCAGTACCTGAGGGATCTCCGGAAACTCCTCGACCGATATCACTACATCGGCGACTTCTACGGTCACTTCGGGCAGGGCTGCCTGCACACACGGACCAATTTCGACCTGTTCACGGCGGACGGCGTTCGGAAATTTCATGCGTTCCTCGAAGAAGCCGCCGATCTCGTGGTCTCTTACGGCGGCTCCTTGTCGGGCGAGCATGGCGACGGCCAGTCGCGCGCGGAGTTCCTGCCGAAGATGTTTTCGGCCCCGCTGATCCAGGCATTCCGTGAGTTCAAGCACGTGTGGGATCCCGGCGGGATGATGAATCCGGGCAAGATCGTCGATCCATATCGCGCGGACGAGAACCTGCGCTATGGCCCGGACTTCAGCCCGCTGCGCGTGTGGACGCACTTTCAATTCCCTGAGGAGCACGGCGATTTCTCGAAGGCGACGATGCGATGCGTGGGAGTTGGCGAGTGCCGGCGCACGGATCGCGGAACGATGTGCCCGAGCTTTCAGGTCACGCGCGAGGAGATGCATTCGACGCGCGGGCGCGCGCGCCTGTTGTGGGAGATGCTCGAGGGCGATCCCGTCGCGGACGTATGGCAGAACGAACAGGTGCGAGAGGCGCTCGACCTCTGCCTCGCGTGCAAGGGCTGCAAGAGCGACTGCCCGGTGCACGTCGACATGGCCACCTACAAGTCAGAATTCCTGTCGCACTATTACGAGCAGCACTGGCGGCCGCCGAGCGCGTACGCATTCGGGCTCGTTCACGTGTGGGCGCGGCTCGCGTCGAAACTGCCCACGCTTGCAAATCTGCTGACCCATGCGCCGGGCGTAGCGCCGCTGGCGAAGCGGATCGCGGGCATGCCGGCCCAGCGCCGCGTGCCGGCTTTCGCGGCCGAGACGTTCCAGCATCAACACGCGCGCGCAGCGCGGCGATCGCACGGCGGCGAGCCCGTGCTGCTGTGGCCGGACACCTTCAACAACCACTTTCATCCGGAGATCGCGCGCGCGGCATGCGGTGTCCTCGAACGTGCGGGGTTCGAGGTCAGCGTGCCGCCGCAGGCACTCTGTTGCGGCCGACCGCTGTACGATTACGGCTTCCTGCCGCTCGCGAAGCGGACGCTGGAGAACACGCTGCACGCGCTGCGGGATCCGATTCGCGCGGGCGTACCCGTCATCGTCCTCGAGCCGAGCTGCGCGGCCGTGTTCCGCGACGAGATGCTCAACATGCTCCCGCACGACCAGGATGCCAAACGGCTCGCGTCACAAGTGCGCCTGCTCGGCGAGTTCGTGGCAAAGCATCGCGAGCGGTTCGATATGCCGGCGCTCGATGCGGACGTACTCGTGCACGAGCATTGCCACCAGAAGGCGATCTGGGGCCGCGGGATCGACATCGATCTGCTCGAATCGCTGGGGGCGCGCGTGTCTGCGCCTGATACCGGGTGCTGCGGCATGGCGGGCTCGTTCGGGTTTGAGAAAGAGCACTACGCCATCTCATGTCGTGTCGGTGAACGCGTGCTGCTGCCAGCGGTACGCCGCGCCGCTGCGACGAGCCTGCTCGTGGCTGATGGATTCAGTTGTCGCGAGCAGATCGCGCAGCTGACAAACCGTCGCGCACTGCACCTGGCGCAGGTGCTTCAGCTCGCCGCGTCCAACGGGCGGGCATCGGGCAGCGCTGTGGAACGCGCCTTGGTGATCGATCATGCGGAGGAGACGGCGCAACGTCTTCCCGCCTATGTAGCCGCGGCACTCATCGGCATGGGCGCGGCATTGGCGTTGGCGCTGCGGCCGAGCGCACGGCCGAATGCAGGAGCTAGGAGCTAGGAGTTAGATCGAATGGGAGAAATATCGCTCTATCGCCAGCTGCTCGCTCCTTCCTCCTGAGACACGAATCACTCCAGCTCCTTGCTCCTTGCTCCTTGCTCCTTGCAAGGACTCGCTATTCGTGCCGCAAGGCCACCAGGGGATCGACCCGCGCCGCACGCTGCGCGGGAATGAAACCGGCGACGAGCGCCGCGACGAGGATTGCCATCGCCACGGCGGAGAACGTGCCTGGATCAGTGGGCGTGATCTCGAAGAGCAGCGTGCCGAGAAGGCGCGTCGTCGCCAGCGCCCCGGCCATGCCAATTGAGATGCCGAGGGCGCTCAGCAGCAGCGTCCGGCGGAGAACCATCCACACGAGCGTGCGACTGCGCGCGCCGAGCGCCATGCGCACGCCGATCTCGTGCGTGCCCTGCGCGACGGAATAGGCCAGGACGCCGTACGTCCCGACCAGCGCCAGGATGAACGCGAGCAGCGCGAAGATGCCGAGCAGCCTTGCCTGGAAACGGGGTTCGGCCGTGGCGGCGCCGAGCACGTCTTCCATCAGCACCATCGACGCGGCCGGCTGGTTCACATCGACAGCGCGAAGCGCGCTGCGCATCGCCGGCGCGAGCGTCACCGGTTGGGCGCCCGTACGCGCCGCGAAGGTCATGTGGCGCAGGAAGAATGGCTGGCGCACCTGCGGATACGGCTGGTAAATCGCCGCATGCAGCGGTTGTGCGGGGCCCCACTGTCTCACGTCGTCCACCACGCCAATCACGGTCAGCCAGTCTTCCGACTTCGGATGATCCTCCAATGTGAGGCGCCTGCCAATCGCGTCGCCGGACGGTTCGAGCATGCGCGCTACCGCCTGACTGAGGATTGCGACTCCGGCCGATGATGCATTGTCGCGCGCGGTGAAATCGCGGCCGCGCAACAGACGAATGCCCATCGTCCTGAAGTAACCGGGACCGACGGCGAGTTTGTCGGCTGTGGAGTCCGCGGCTGCCGACGTCGGTCCTTCCGCGTGGAAATCACCGTGGATCAGCATCGTTCCGAGCGGCCGCCAGTTCACCGCGCTTGCGTCGATTACTCCGGGAAGCGCGCCAAGCCGCTCCAGGAACGCGCTGTGAAACGCATGCATCCTCTCCGCCGTCGGATACGTCGATTCCGGCAGGTCGACCGTGAGCGTCATCACATTATGCGGATGGAAACCCGGATCGATCGCGCGCAAGCGAAGGAAGCTCTGGAGCATGAGGCCGGCACCCGTCAGCAGAACCAGCGCGAGCGCGATTTCTGCGACCACGAGAGATGCGCGCAGGCGCTCCTGCACGCGCACGGACGGGCGCAGGCCTGGCGCCAGCGACTCATGCGAACCGCGTCGCGTGATCCGAACCGCCGGTGCGACGCCGAACACGATCGCTGTCGTCAGTGACAAGCCGGCCGCAAACGCCACGACCCAGCCGTCGAGGCGAACCAGCTCGAGCCGCGGGATGCGACCTTGCGGCGCGAGTGCAAGCAGCGCAGGCACCGCCCATCCCGCGAGCACCATGCCGAATGTGCCGCCCGCGAGCGACAGCAGCACGCTCTCAGTCAACAACTGACGAACGAGACGTCCGCGGCTCGCACCGAGGGCGGCACGGACCGCAATCTCCCGTTCTCGCCGCGCGGCGCGTGCGAACAGAAGGTTCGCAACGTTTGCGCAGGCGATCAAAAGTACGAACACGACCGCAGCAGCAAAAACCTGGAGCGGCCGTCGCACGTTTCCTACGAGCAACTCCTTCAGGGGCAGCACGCCCGACACGAGCTTTTCACCGGACCAGTTGGAAAAGTGGCGCGCTAGCGTCTCGAACTGCGCCTGCGCTTGCGCCCGTGTGACGCCGACCCTCAGCCGTCCGACAATGGGAGTCGCGAAGCCGTTGTGGGGATCGAGCTTGATGGCGTAAAGCGTCCACGCGACGGCAGCTCTCGGAAAGTTGAATCCGGCCGGCATGACACCGATCACCGTCCGTGGTTCGCCGTCGAGCGTGATCGATTCGCCGACAACCCTCGGGTCCGCGGCGAATCGACTCCGCCATAGTTCGTTGCTCAACACGATCTGCCTGCCCGCCTGCTTCTCGTCGTCGCGCAGAAAAGTGCGCCCGAGCGCTGGCGGGACGCGGAACACGTCAAAGAATTCCACCGTCACGCGCCCGACCGAAATCACCGCCGGGTCTCCAGCTCCGACAAGGTTGCCGTTGTAGCCGGAAAACGCGGCGACGTGCTCGAACGACCGGTCAGCTTCGCGGAACGCGACATAGTCGCGATCCGCCATGCTCGGCTGGTGAATCATCGGTCCCTGCGGAGAGTGCGTCAGGAGAAAGAGCCGCTCGGGTTCCGGAAACGGCAACGGCCGGAGAAGGACACCGTTCATCACGCTGAACACCGCGACGCTTGCGCCGATGCCGAGCGTCAGCGTGAGGATTGCAGCGGCGGCGAAGCCGGGCGATTGCACCAGCGTCCGGCCGGCATATCGCAAATCCTGAACCGCGTCTTCTATGAAGCGAACGCGCCGTGTATCGCGACACTCCTCCTTGCGCTGTTCGATGCCCGCCATCGCCCGGCGCGCCGCGAGCCGCGCCTCGGCCGGGGACATGCCGCGTGCTAGGTGTTCCTCAGTCAAGCGCTCGACGTGGTAGCGGAGCTCTTCATCGAGCTCCTGCTCAACCTGATTGCGGCGGAACAACGATCGGAAACGCAACGGCACGGTGTACAGCCAGCGTTCCAGGCGCATCGGATCACGCCTCCTTCAATTTCACCACGTAGGAGATGGCGGTCGCGAGGCGATCCCAGTTCGCGGCTTCGCGATCGAGATGACGGCGTCCAGGAGACGTGAGGCGGTAGTACTTCGCGCGGCGATTGTTCTCGCTGAGCTTCCACTCCGCGGTGATCCAGCCCTCCTGCTCGAGTTTGTGCAACGCCGGATACAGCGAGCCGTCGCTCACCTGCAGTACGTCGCCCGAGACCTGTTTGAGCCGCTGGCCGATGGCCCACGCGTGGCGGGGTTCGAGCGCGATGATTTTGAGGATGAGCAGGTCGAGCGTACCCTGCACGAGGTCGGATGGTTTGCTCATGAAGATCTCCCCAAGGTTACCGAGGGCAACGATACATCAAGCTGCCCTCGGTAAGCAAGGGGAACGATCGGGAATCTCAGCGGCCCTGGACGGTCACCGGTCCGTTGACGGTGGAGATGCGCACGACGATGGGATCGGTCCCGAGGCGAAGGGTGCGCGAGTGATCGTCCCAGTCGCGATTGCCCTGGCGGCAGGCGGCGATGCGGCAGCTCCACGGCGAGTGATCGGACGATGAGATCTCGACGCCCGATTGATATTGGTCGGACACGCGGAGGTTCAGCGGGCCGTTGTGCGCGCGCGCGTCGAGACGTCCATCCCAGCGCGTGCCCTGAAGCGTCACGGAGATCGGACCATTGTTCGTCTCGACATCGAAGTTTCCGCGGCTGCCCTCGACGCTGATCGGTCCGTTCGCCGCACGCGCGGTCACATCGCCACTCACATCGTCGAGACCGATCGGCCCGTTCGAGGCACGCGCGTTGAACTGCCCCGACGCACCCTCGATGCCGATCGGACCGTTGCTGGTTTCGGCGGTGATGCGCGCGTCATCCGGCGCCTCGATGACGAACTGCACGTTCCAGCTTTGCGCGCGCGCGGGATTCTCCACGCGCACGCGGCTGCCTTCAACCGTGATGCGCACAGCATCCGCCGCCTGTTGCGCTTCGCCCATCGTGGCCGCGCCAGCCGCAATGCACGCAGTGATCGCATAGTCGCGGCCGGTGCCCCGCTGTATCCGGATGCCGCCATTGGCCTCGGGCCGCACGTCGAGCACGCCGGCGGCGAGCGGCACGGTCACCCGCTGCTCGGACCTGGCGACCTCGAAATCTCCGAACGTCATGTTGACCTGGGAGCAGTCTGCCCCCTCGAGGTGCACAGGGCGGCGCGACTGAGTGATTGGCGGGAGCGCCAGCGCAACCGTAACCGTCCCGAGCACTGCCACGATAGGAGCATTCATGACTTTTGCCTTTCTCGCGAACGGCCTGCCGCGGCGCCTTGGCGCTTACCTTGCGGCGACCTTCCTCTCACGCGAACGGCCTGCCGCGGCGCCTTGGCGCTTACCTTGCGGCGACCTTCCTCTCACGCGAACGGCCTGCCGCGGCGCCTAGCGCTTACCTTGCGGCGACCTTCCTCTCACGCGAACGGCCTGCCGCGGCGCCTTAGCGCTTACCTTGCGGCGACCTTCCTCTCGCGCGAACGGCCTGCCGCGGCGCCTTAGCGCTTCGCTTGCGGCGGCCCTTCCTCGGAACGTTTGACGGAATATTTTCTGGAAGGTTTGCCGGCGAATGAAAAAAGGACGCCGGGCTCTGCCGCGGCGTCCTTTAAGCTCGGACCTCGGACCTCGGCCCTCGGCCCTCGGCTCTCGGCTCTCGGCTCTCGGCTCGACGACGTTACTTCACGAACAACATTTCGCGATAAGTCGGCAGCGGCCAGAGATCCTGCGGCGTGATCCCCTCGAGCGAGTCGCCGACCTCACGCAAGGCGTTCATGGCCGGAATCACCTTGTCGCGGAAGTACTTCGCGTGCTTTTCCGGCTCGCCGTTGCCCTCGTGCTCGAGCAGCTCCTGCAGCTTGTCGACGCGAATCTTCATCTCGTCGGTCAGCTTCACGATTTCGTCGAGCGCGCGGCGCGATTCCTTTGCCGTGGCGCCTGCCGCCTTGACCGCTGCAACACTCTCGGCGATTTGCGTCTGGTAACGGTACCCCGCCGGCAGGATGTAGCGGTTGCCCATGAGCACCATCAGCTGCGCTTCGATGTTGATGGTCTTGTTGTACTGCTCAATCGCGACGTCGTAGCGCGCGCGGAGCTCGCGCTCGTTCAGCACGCCGTACTTTTCGAAGGCCTTCACGACTTCGGGCTTCATCGCCTCGCCGTAGGCGTCGACTGACGTGCGGTGATTCAGGAGGCCGCGCTTGGTTGCCTCCTTCGTCCACTCCTCGGAGTAATTGTTGCCGTTGAAGATGATGCGCTTGTTTTCCTTGATCAGCTTCGTCAGCAGCGTCTTCACCGCGGCCTGGAGCTTCTTGCCCTCCTTCAGCTGCTTTTCGAGCTCGGTCGCGACGTAGTCGAGCGACTCGGTGACGGCGACGTTGAGCGCAACGTTCGGCAGCGCGATACTCTGGTTCGCCGAGACGGCGCGGAACTCGAACTTGTTGCCGGTGAATGCGAACGGGCTGGTGCGGTTGCGGTCGCCCGCGTCGCGCGGCAGCTTCGGCAGCACGTTGACGCCGATGTCCATGATGCCGCCGCTCTTCGTCGTCTTCGCACTGCCCGCCTTCTCGATCTGCTGGAAGATGTCCGTGAGCATGTCGCCCAGGAAGATCGAGATGATTGCCGGCGGCGCCTCGTTGGCGCCAAGCCGGTGATCGTTGCCGGCGCTCGCAATGCTGAAGCGCAGCAGCCCCTGGTGCTTGTTGACCGCGCGCAGCACCGCCGCGCAGAACACCAGGAACTGGATGTTGTCGTGCGGCGTCTCGCCGGGGTTCAGCAGGTTGTTCCCCAGGTCGTCGCTGATGCTCCAGTTCAAATGCTTGCCAGAGCCGTTGACGCCCGCGAACGGCTTCTCGTGCAGCAGGCACGCGAGACCGTACTTCGGCGCCACCCGCCGCAGCATCTCCATGGTCATCATCTGGTGATCGGTGGCGACGTTGGCGTTCTCGAAGATCGGCGCGACTTCGTACTGGCTCGGGGCGACCTCGTTGTGACGCGTTTTCAAAGGCACGCCGATCTTGTACAGCTCGCGCTCGACGTCCATCATGAAGGCCAGCACGCGCTCGGGGATGGAGCCGAAATAGTGGTCCTCCATCTCCTGTCCCTTCGGTGGCTTCGCGCCGAACAGCGTGCGTCCCGCGTTAATCAGATCGGGCCGGTTGAAATAGAACTGCCGGTCGATCAGGAAGTACTCCTGCTCGGGGCCGCACGTCGTGACAACGCGCTGTGCCTTCGAGCCGAACAACCGCAGGATGCGGATCGCCTGCTTTGACAGCGCTTCCTGCGACCGGAGCAGCGGCGTTTTCTTGTCGAGCGCTTCCCCCGTCCAGCTCACGAACGCGGTGGGGATGACGAGGGTCGTCCCCTGCGGCGTGACGAGCAGCCACGGCGGGCTCGTCGGATCCCACGCGGTGTAGCCGCGGGCTTCAAAGGTCGATCGCATGCCGCCCGACGGGAAGCTCGAGGCGTCCGGCTCGCCCCGCACGAGCTCCTTGCCGCTGAATTCCGCTACGGCGCGGCCATCGGGCGTCGGATTGAGAAAGGCATCGTGCTTCTCGGCGGTGATGCCGGTCATCGGCTGGAACCAGTGCGTGTAGTGCGTGGCGCCGTGCTCGACCGCCCAGTCCTTCAAGGCGCTGGCCACGATATCGGCGATGGACGGATCGATGGCCTCGCCGTGCGCGATCGCGCGGCGCAATCCGCGAAACACGTCTTTCGGGAGGCGCGCGCGCTGGACTTCCTCGTTGAACGTCAGCGAGCCGAATTCGTCGCTCGCCTTGCGCAGCGACGTCGACTGCGCGCTGCGCGCCGAGACGCTGAAGTCGTTGATGTTTCTAATGGCGTCACCGGATGAAGCAGAACCCATGTTGGATAAATCCTTTCTCGTCGGCGGGAGGAGCAGAAGGTTCAAGTTCCTGATTATGGGGACGGCATCCGCCGCGGGCAAGACAAAAACACGCTCATAGGGGCGATTCGGCTCTGATATACTTAACAATGTGATACAAATTGCCGACTACTATTCGCCGATTGTCGGGGAATTCGAGCAGCTCGTGCTGCTCGCGTTGCTGCGTCTGGGCAACGGCGCATACGGCGCGTCGATCCTGCGCGAGCTCCGCGAGCGGACCGGACGCGAGATCGCGATCGGCGCGCTGTATATGACGCTGGGACGCCTCGAAGCAAAGAAAATGATCTGCTCCTACACGGGAGAGCCGACGCCGCAGCGCGGCGGCAGGCGCCGTAAGCATTACTTGATGGACACGGCGGGACAGCAGGCGCTGGGCCGCGCGTATCGCACGCTGCGCTCGATGTCCGAGGGATTCGAGCAGCAGCTCGCGCGCATGTAGTCGGCTCCTGCCTCCTGCCTCCTGCCTCCTGCCTTCTGCCTCCTGCCTTCTGCCTTCTGCTTGACAGCCGCACTCCGCGAACAACCGGCGCGCCCGCTATTACCGGCTCACGCGCGCCGGGCGCCGCGCGCTGGGCGACGCGGAGTCGAGCTTCGATCGGCTGATCGGGGCCATCACGCGGGTCATGCGTCCTGCGTAGAATATCTACGGGAGGTGTCATGTGCGGCGTTCTCTGCGGCATCTCATTACCTGGATTCGCCGCGGGCAGCTGGATGAGGAAATGCGCGACGAGCTGGCGCAGCATGTCGCGTGGAAGACACAGGCCCTGATCGACGAAGGCGTGCCGGAGATCGAGGCGCGGCGTCAGGCCGCGCTGGCCGTCGGCAACATCACGCGGCTGACAGAGGAGGCGCGGGACACGTGGGGCTTCCCGGCGTTCGACACCGTCCTCCAGGATCTGCAGTACGGCGTCCGTCTTTTCCGGCGGTCTCCCGCATTCACGGCCGTCGCTGTCCTGTCGCTGGCCATCGGTATCGGCGCCAGCGCCGCGGTGTTCAGCCTGGCCGACACTGTTCTGATGCGGAAGCTGCCCGTCAAGGATCCCGACGCGTTGATCGCGCTACGGTGGGCGTCAGGTCCGATCTTTCCGTTTTCATCGCTGAACGGCAATATTCACCAGGACAGCAACGGGTTGAGCAGCACGTCGTTTTCGCTGGCAGCCTATCGAGGCATGCGTCAGGCGGCGCAGTCGTCCGCTGACGTATTCGGCTTTGCCGATGTGTACCGCGTCACCGTTTCAGCGGCCGGCCGCGCGGAAATAGCGTCCGCGCACGCGGTCTCCGACAATTACTTCACGGTGCTCGGCGTGCCACCGGCGGCGGGTCGATCGCTGGGTCCGGCAGACGACCGCGCCGACGCGCAGCCAGCCGCGATGATCGGCGACGGCTTCTGGTTGCGGCGCTTCAACCGGGCGCCGGACGCCGTCGGCCAGCCGCTTC
The DNA here is from genome assembly GCA_003222675.1 of Acidobacteriota bacterium. GTDB lineage: Bacteria > Acidobacteriota > Vicinamibacteria > Vicinamibacterales > 2-12-FULL-66-21 > QHWT01. Next base: position 99,137 of record QHWT01000050.1, read on the forward strand.
TCATCAATGGTGTGTCGTTCACCATTGCCGGCGTCACCCCGCCGCAGTTTCACGGCACGGGCGAGGTGCTCGAGGCGCCCGACCTGTTCGTTCCGCTGGCGCTGCGCGCTCGCCTCGCGCGCGGCGAGGACCCCTCGGACGATCCGAACTCCTGGTGGGTGTTGATGATGGGGCGCCTTCACCCGGCCGTGGCGCCAGACCACGTGCGAGGCGTCCTCGATACCGTGCTCAAACAAACGGTCGCGGCCGCAAAGCCGGCGCTGGCCTCGAAAGACCTGCCGTCCGTGCAGGTGCTCCCCGGATCGCGCGGCCAGGCAGAGGACCGCGACCGGATGCGCGAACCACTCCGCGTGATGGCGATCGTCGTCGCCATCGTGATGCTCGCGGCGTGCGCCAATGTCGCCAACCTCCTGCTCGCGCGCGGGCGAGCGCGCGTGCGCGAGTTCTCCGTTCGCATCGCGATCGGCGCGCCACGCCGCCGCGTCGTCCGTCAGCTGTTCACCGAGGGACTGCTGCTCGCGCTCTGCGGCTGCGCGCTCGGGATCGTCACGGCGCAATGGGTCGCGGGCGCGCTGGTGCCCGCGCTGACGGATACGCCGCTCCCGCCGGGTAGCACTGGTCTCGATTTGCGAGTGGTCCTGTTCGCAGCAGCCCTCGCGGGCGGTTGCGCCATCCTGTTCGCCCTGGCGCCGGCGCTTCGGGCCACCGACGTGTCACTCGTTTCGGGTCTCCAGGCCGGCCGCGGTTCGGCCGCGGCACGGCATCAGGGAGGGTTGGCGGCCGGCCTGGTCGTCGCGCAAATCGCGCTCTCGATGGTGCTCGTCGCGACGGCGGCGCTGCTCGTCCGCTCGGTCCGCAACCTGCAGCACGTCGAGCTTGGGTTCAACCCGCGCAACGTTCTTCTCTTGCGCCTCGATCCGGCGCTCAACGGGTACGACGAGGCGCGCATCCGCGCCACCTATGCGCGCCTTCTCGAGCGCCTTCGCGCTGCGCCCGGCGTGCGCGGCGCAACGCTGACGGATCACATGCTGATCAGCAACTCCGCGTCCATCAGCGTCTCTGCGCGGCCGGAGGAACCGCTGCCTGATCTCGGCAGCGAGCTCGCCTCATCGTTCATGGAGACGCACCGGACGTGGCGTCTCGCGGTCGACACGCAGTTTTTTGCAACGATGGAGATTCCAATCGTGCACGGGCGAGCGTTCGTGGATGCGGACGTGAGCGGCTCTCAGCCGATCGTTGTCATCAACCAGTCGCTCGCGCGCCGCCTCTTCGCGACCGACGATGCGATCGGCCAGCAGCTCAGAATCGGCATGCGAAGGAATGCGCCGCTGTATGAGGTGATCGGCGTGTCGGCAGACGCGCGCTACACGTCACTCCGCCAGCCTGTGCCGCCAACGGTGTACTTGCTTCATCAGCGGTGGCCGCCGGGCCAGGCCACCCTCGAGGTGCGAACGTCGGGAGACCCGCTGACGTTTGCCGCAGCGGCCCGCGAGATCGTGCGCGAGGTCGATCCCAACCTGCCGGTCTTCATCATGCGATCGCAGGACGAACAGATCGCTGCCTCGCTCGATCGCGAACGGCTGTTCGCGCGGCTCGCGGCGCTGCTCGGAAGCGTCACGCTTGCGCTCTCCGCCATCGGCTTGTATGCGCTGCTCGCCTTTACCGTCACCCGCCGGACGCCGGAGATCGGCGTCCGCATGGCGCTGGGCGCCGATCGATCGGCCGTCGCATGGATGATCCTGAGGCAGTCCCTCGTGCTCGCCGCAATCGGCCTGCTGCTCGGCATCGCAGGCGCCGCCGCCGGGACCAGGGCGATTGAGTCGCTGCTGTACGGGCTCCCCGCACGCGATCCCGCGACGCTCGCGGGTGCCGCCGCGATGATGCTCGCGGTCTCCGCCGTGGCGGCCTACTTGCCCGCGAGACGGGCGTCGCGGGTCGATCCGCTGGTGGCCCTGCGGGACCAGTAGGCCCGACCTTTACGTCGGGCCTACTGGTGATAATTCAGTTCCCCCGCGCGGATGGCGATGGGGAGCTGGTTCTGTTTCGTCGGCAGAGGGCAGGTGGCAAACGCGGTGAACGCGCAGGGCGGGTTATAGGCTTTGTTGAAATCGAGATCGACGCTGCCGTTCTTCGGAAGCGGCGTGTGGAGGAAGCGGCCGGCGCCGTAGGTTTCCTTGCCGCTCGTCTGGTCCTTGAAGATGAAGAACAGATCTTCGCGCTTGTCGCTCTCGTAGACGGGTTCCAGCCGATACGACCTGCCGTTCATGGTGAACGTCACATATCCCGGACTCTCCATCGGGACCGTCATGCCGAGCACGTTCGGCACGGGCACCTGCTTCGGTTTGCTGTACGGCGTGAACGCGGCGCGCACGCGGTAGGCACGCTGAACAGGAAAGTAGCGGAGGCCGTTGAACCGCCGGCGCTGCTCGCTCTCCGGATCGAGCAGACGCACGCCGTAACGATCTCCTCTCTTGATCACGAACAGCGTCAAACCGGCAATCGCGATGGCCGACTCTTCGCCCTTGGCCGGCTCGAAGGTGAACTGGTTCACGGGCTTTCCGCCTGCGGTCAACCGCACACCCGCGTCGGCGGTGAACGTGACGGTGCCCTGTTTGAGCTCGAACGCACCGAGCGTCTTCGGCACTCTCGCGGGCAGACGAATCGTTTTGTCGGGATCGCTGCCCGCAGTGTTCATACCCTCGCGCAGCCAGAACAGGCCCGCAACCGCGAGCCAGCCGTTCGGCGCAATCAGTTCCGCGACGCGTTCGTCCCGATGCTTCTGAATCTCCGCAGGGTAGTCGGAGCGGAGCGGCGCCTGAACACTCAAGAGGGCGATGATCGCGACGGCGAGTGCCCGCATGGGCCTACCTTACAATGCGCGCATGTTCATCGGCCACTTCGCCGCAGGGCTCGCCGGCCGGCGCCTCACCCCGACCGTTTCGCTCGCCGTGTGGTTCCTCGCGGTGCAATTGCTCGACGTGCTGTGGCCGTTTTTCGTTCTCGCCGGGATCGAGCACGTCCGAATCGATCCAGGCAACACCGCCTTCACGCCGCTCGATTTCACCGACTACCCGGTCTCGCACAGTCTCGTCGGCGCGCTGATTTGGGCCACGCTGTTTGCCGGCGGCTGGATGCTGCGCCGCGGCCGGAGCGCTGCGGCATGGCTGCTGTTCATGGGCGTCGTCAGCCACTGGGTGCTGGACGTGATCTCGCATCGCTCCGACGTGCCCGTCCTGCCTCACGGTCCGTATCTGGGTCTGGGCTTGTGGAACTCCGTGCCGCTCACGCTTCTCGTCGAGAGCTCGATGTTCGCGGCGGCGATCGTATTCTACGCGCGCGGACTCAAGCCGCGCGTGTCGTTCTGGATTTTGATGGCCGTGCTGTTCGCGCTGTATCTCGCCGCCGCATTCGGCCCGCCGCCGCCCAGCGTGACCGCGCTCGCATGGACGTCAATCGCCGGTCTCTTCATCATGCCGTGGGCATGGTGGGCGGATCGAAGGGCAGGAGGCTGGAGTGAGAAGTTAGGAGCTAGGAGCTAGAGCGATTCTTGTCTCGGGAGTCAGGAGCTGGACGATTCTTGGCTCGTTCGCTCCAGCTCCCAGCTCCCAGCTCCTTACCGCAGCAGTGCGTCCAACTGCCGCCTGAATTCCGCAAACGCGGCGGCCGCGTGATGCGTCGGAGCCACGTCCGCCGTATCGACGACGGACAGGAGGTCTGTGAGCGCATCGTGCAACCGCGCGAGCGTCGCCTTCTTCTTCTGCTCGGTCTCCGCCGGGCTCACGCCGGGAGCAGCGAGCGTGTCGAGCGCCCGTGCGCTGTCCTCGATGGCGGCGGCGATCTGCCGCTCCAGCGTGAGCAGTCTGGACAGATCCGCCGGGCTCGTCTTCACGCGCGGATCCATTTTGATGACGAGCGGCTGCGTAAGGGCTCGACCGCCAACGGTCAGCTTCACGTGATACGTGCCGGGCGCGACTTGAGGACCGAGCGGCAGGGCCGGCGTATCGCCGGGAAGCGCGGCGATCGTGTAATCAGGATGCTTCGCGGGCGGCGACGGATACCGCAGATTCCACACGAACCGGTTCATCCCGGCATTCGCTGTCGGCAGGCGCGGCAGGCTCAACCAGTAGGACGGGAACTGCGTGTTGCGATCGACGGGCGACGGCGTGTCGCTGCTCGAGAACCGCCTCACGAGCTCTCCGGAGGCATCGAAGAACTCGATCGTGACCGAAGCCTGTTGAGCGTCTTCTAGCGCGTAATCGATGACGGCGCCGTCAGGCGGATTCTCTCCCATCGGCGTTTCGGGAGGGAGCGGCGTGTCCGTATTCACGCTGCGCCGGATGCGCGTCGCGGTGGCCGGCTTGAGGAGTCGCGTCCCGGCGTTGACGTCGAACTGCCGGAGCGGCGAGAGGTCGTCGAGCGCCCAGAACGATCGGCCGTGCGTCGCGACGACGAGATCGTTCTCGTGGACCACGAGATCGTGAATCGGCGCGCGCGGCAGGTTCAGCTGCAGAGACGACCAGTGATCGCCGGCGTCAAACGAGACATAGACGCCGAACTCGGTGCCCGCGTACAGCAGACTCTTCCTGACAGGATCCTCGCGAACGGCGCGCACGAACGTGCCGCGCGGAAGGCCGTTGACGATCTCGGTCCACGTCGCGCCGGAGTCGAACGTCCGATAGACATGCGGCGTGTAATCATCGAGTCGGTGCCGATCAATGGCGGCGTACGCTGTCCCGGCATCGTGCGGCGACGCCTCGATCATGCTGACCTTGCTCCATGCCGTCAGCTCCGTTGGAGTCACGTTTTTCCACGTCGATCCGTCGTCGCGCGTCATGTGCACCAGCCCATCGTCGGTGCCGACCCAGATCAGTCCGGGCCGGACCTTGGACGCCGCAATCGCGTAAACCACGCCGAAAGCTTCGTCCTTCGCGAGATCCTGGACCATGCGGCCACCGCTCGCGGGTGTCGCATCGACGCCGCGTCTCGACAAGTCGTCGCTGATCGGAATCCAGCTCTGGCCGCGATCGACGCTGCGAAGCACGCGTTGCGATCCGAAATACATCGGACGCGGCGTGCCGGCAGCGCCGCGACGGACGCCAAAAGCAATCGGTGACGTCCACGTATAGCGGAATGTCGCATTACGGCGGAAGATGCCGATGTCGCGCGCATCGCGCGGCGCGATGTCGTGCGACTGACCTGCCGCTCGCTCGAAGCGGAACAATCCGCCGTTGGTGCTGCCTCCATAAATGACGTCGCTATCGTCAGGATCCGGGACGATGTAGCCGCTTTCGCCGCCGCCGACGGTTTCCCAGTCGCGCGGCGTGATTGCGCCATAGTTGCCGCGACTGACGATGCCGACCGTTCCGCTGTCCTGCTGCGCTCCATAGATGCGATACGGGAACGCGTTGTCGGTGGCGACGTGGTAGAACTGCGCGGTTGGCTGGTTGTACCACGTGCTCCACGTGGCGCCGCCGTCGACCGAGATCGTCGTGCCTTGATCGACGCCGGTGATCAGGCGGCCCGGATCGGCCGGGTCGATCCACAGCGCGTGGTAATCGTCACCGCCCGGAGCGCCCTTGATTGGCGTCCACGTCTTCCCGCCGTCGGTCGATCGGTTGAGGCTGACGTTCGGCGCATACACCACGTCTGCGTTGCGCGGATCGACCGCGATCTCGCTGAAGTACCACGCTCGCGCCGTGATGCGCGCGTCGGTTCCGACGAGTTGCCACGTGCCGCCGCTATCGTCCGATCGATAGAGGCCCGGCTTGTCGGCGTCGATCAGCGCATAGACGCGACTGCCGCGATCGCCATAGCCAACGGCGAGGCCAATGCGTCCGAGCGCGACGTTCGGCAGGCCGTTGCCGGCGATCTCCGTCCAGGTCGCGCCATTGTTCGTCGATTTGAAGATCCCGCCGCCGGGGCCGTTGACCGGCGGATAACGGCTCCAGGGCGGGCGACGCGCGCTCCAGAGCGCAGCATAAACGATGTCGGGATTCGAAGGCTGCCGCACGAGATCGATCGCGCCGACATCCTCATTCGTGAACAGTACTTTGTGCCACCTGCGGCCGCCGTCCTGCGAGCGGAACACGCCGCGATCGGGGTTCGCGTCATAGGCGTGCCCCATTGCGGCGACGAGCACATCGTCGGAGTTGCGCGGATCGATCGCGATGCGCGCGATATGCCGGGTGTCTTCGAGGCCAACGTGCTGCCAGGTCTGGCCTGCATCGGCGGACTTGTAGATGCCATCCCCGCTCGAGAGATCCGATCGCCAATCGGGCTCACCCGTGCCTGTATAGATGATTGCCGGATTTGACGGCGCAACCGCGATCGCGCCGATCGATTGCACCGGCTGCGCGTCGAACAACGGTGTCCACACAATGCCGCCGTCGGTGGTCTTCCAGACGCCGCCGGCGACGGCGCCGAAGTAGTAGGTATGAGGCTCGGTGGCGACGCCGGCGACGGCGACCACGCGGCCGCCGCGGAAAGGCCCGACGAGACGCCACTTCATCGCGGCTGCCGCGGGCGTCGCGGCATCGATATCCGCGCCCTGCTTCGCGCAGAGAGACATCGCGCCGAAGAGGAAGAGGACGATCGTCAACGTGCGCATGGAGAGGTATTCTTGATCGGTGCGCCGGATTCTCCACATCGACATGGACGCCTTTTACGCGTCCGTCGAGCAGCGCGACAAGCCGGCACTGCGTGGGAAGCCGGTCGCGGTCTTCGGCGATCCCGACAAGCGCGGCGTCGTGGCCGCGGCGAGCTACGAAGCGCGCGCGTTCGGCGTGCGCTCCGCGATTCCCATGGCGCGCGCGGTCCGCCTCTGTCCGGATCTCATCATCGTGCGTCCGGACTTCGCGCGATACAGGACGGCCTCGCAGGCGGTCTTTGCAATCTTTCGAGTGGTCACGCCGCTGGTCGAGCCGCTGTCGCTCGATGAAGCGTATCTGGACGTCACCGAGAACTCCTGGGGAGAGCCGCTCGGCCGCGTTGTCGCTGAGCGATTGAAGGCCGAGATTCGGAAGTCGACGGGGCTCACCGCGTCAGCAGGCGTCGCGCCCAACAAGTTTCTCGCGAAGATCGCGTCCGCGTGGAAGAAGCCTGACGGCCTCACGGTGATCGCTCCCGCGCGCGTCGAGATGTTCCTGCAGAAGCTTCCAGTCGATGCGTTGTGGGGTGTTGGACCGGTCACCGCGAGCCGCCTGCGCGAGCGCGGGATCGAACGGCTCGTCGACATCCGCGCTGCGGATACGGAGGTGCTTCGAGAGGCGGTCGGCAGCTCGGCCGACTGGCTGCGGCGGCTCGCGGACGGCATCGACGATCGCAGAGTCGAGCCGAACCGCGAAGTGAAGTCGTCAGGGACGGAGAACACGTACTCGCAGGACCTCACGGACATCTACGAGATACGGGCAGAGATCGACGAGATGGCACGCAGCGCCGCGGCTTGGCTCGAGCGGAAGGAGCTGCTCTGCCGCACCGTGACGATCAAGGTACGCTACAACGATTTCACGACCATCACGCGGAGCCATTCGAAGGCGCCCGCGACACGCAACGCGGAAGAGATCGCCGCGCGCGCGGTCTCGCTGCTCGAACGCACCGACGCCGCAACCCGCCCCGTCCGCCTGCTGGGCGTCAGCGTGCACAACCTCGAAGATCCGGCTGCGCCCTTCTCGCCGGAAGGTCCGGTGCTCCCCTTCGACCCGTAGGCCGGGTGCCACGGAATGAAGAAGCCACGGATCACACGGATTTCACGGATCTGATTCCATTAGGTTTTCAGTTCGTGCGATCGGCGGGACGCCGTGGCTCCGATGCCGTTGGATTGTTGATCCGTGAGATCCGTGTGATCCGTGGCCCGTGGGTTGGGATCGGCGGAATCCGTATGACCCGTCCGCGCGTGTTCAGGGACGCGATCAGCGCTCGCGACGCGTGGCTCGAGGTGAGCCGCTGCGCCGGCACGCAATCCGATCCACAGATCGTCGATGCGTTCCGGCGCGTGATACAAGTTACGGCGGCCACGGAATAAGGAAGCCGCGGATCACACGGATTTCACGGATCTGATTCCATAAGGTTTTCAGTCCATGCGATCGGCGGGACGGCGCGGGCTCCGATGCCGTTGGATTGTTGATCCGTCAGATCCGTGTGATCCGTGGCTCGTGGATGCTGAATGGTCAATGCCGAACACTGATTGAGATTTCAGCATTCGGCATTTGACATTCAGGCCGCGTTTTTCTTTCAGCAGCCTGCTTGACTCGGCTCACCAGGACGATTACATGCCGACCGGCACGGGCGGCTTCTTGCGCGGCGCCCGTGGACGTGCGGCCTTCTTTTCCCGTGCGGACTTTGCCGTCCCGGGCTTTGCGCCGCGCTTGCGGCGAGCGGTTCTGGCTGCGGGTTCCGGCTGCTCGCCCGCTCCCTCTTCCGTGCGCAGGGGCGCCTCCTCCGCATCGACCGGCGGCGTCAGTTCGACTTCCTGCACGACGTCACCGTCGACCACTTCCGCCTCGCGTTCGTCATGAGCGGACGCCGCTTCCAGCGTGTCCGACGTTGCCGCCTCTTCGACATCCGCCGCTTCAGCCGGCATGTCGATGGGCTCACCCTCGACCGGCTTCATCACGTTGCCCTGGAAGAAGCGCAGGACGCCCTGGCGATCGCGCTCCATCCGGAACAACCCCTCGCGCTGCGAGGCGCGCAGCAGATCGTTCAGGCTCGCGAAACCGAAGCGTCGCTCGTCGAATGACGGATCGACGTTGCGAAGGAACTGCTTCACCTGCCGCACATACATGGGCCAGCGTGGCGGATTCTGCGCGGCCTGGAAGAGTCGCCGCACTTCGCGGATGCCGTCCGCCAGCCGCGGCTCCTGCGCAGGACGTCCCTCGTGCGCAGCGCGTTGAGGGCGACGCTCGTGCTGATCCTGCGAGTCGTCGTGACGTTGACCGCCGCCGTCATGCGAAGCCGGCTGGTGAGAGCCGTGGCCGTTCTCCTTCAATTCGACGAGCACATTGCGTCCGGATTCCTTCAAAGTCACATAACCGGCGCTCGCGAGCTTCTGCGCGAAATCGCGGAAGCTGCCGACGCCGTACGTGCGTTCGGAGAACGTCGAGTCGAGCTGGAGCAGCGTGCTCTTCAAAAGTCCAAGCTGCGGCGAAACTTCCCGATCGCTCAGGACCTTCAACGCGCGGCGCACGAGCGGCATCACCTGGTCGATTCCCGATTGACCGGGTGCCGGGCCGCTCGGCCGCCCGCCACGGTCTGGACGCCGGCCGCCGGTGAGGTTCTCGTATGCGATGAACTCGTGGCAGTTGCGCTGCATCACGACGCTCGTGAACGCGCGCCCGCCGACGATGAACACCTGTTTGTCGTACTGTTTGAGCTTCTCGACGAGCGAGATGAAGTCGCTGTCGCCGCCCACGATGACATAGGCGTTGATGTGGGCGTGCGTGAACGCCATCTCGAGGGCGTCGAGCGCGAGATTGATGTCCGCGCCGTTCTTATCGCCGCCCGGCGTCAGGTTGCGCTGCACCAGTTTCGTGGCGTGCTGCGTGAGCGAACGGCTGTAATCCCCCGCCCGCGTCCAGTCTCCGTACGCCGTCTTCGAAACCACCTCGCCGCGTTCCTTGAGCGCTTCGAGCACGATGCCGATGTCGAACTGCGCATTCAGCGTGCTCTTGACTCCGATCTCGATGTTATCGAAGTCGATGAAAACTGCGATTTTCAAACGTGTGTCGGCCAAACCCTTCTTACAATCCCTTCCGGCCGTGTGGCCAAGACCACATTATCCCGCACGGCCGCGCAATCCGGCTAGTCACGTATCAAGGCTGAGGTGGCGTGACGCGGACCTTCAGCAATTGTTACGGGTGTGACGGCGCCTCTCTGCCGACCGTGGCTGCATCGAGCTGTTCGACGACCTCGAGCCGCCCACGGCACGCCGGAACAACGAATGCGTGTTATCGGCGCCGGTCTGGTGTGGATTCCGATTATGGGGGCGCGTGTCGACGCGTCAGGACCGTCAGGACGTCGTCAAGTTCGTAATGCGGTCGGCGATCCGGCGGCGTTGCGCTCGCCTGTAAATCGCTCGTCCGCTGGAGTAGCACGCATCTGTACATAGCGGTACGACGCTTGCCGATCCGGTCGCGGGTGGAAATCCGCCCGGGAGGATTACATGTCTCGCACCGCTCGCGCGATTGCCGTTTCGGCAGCGCTCATTTTCTCGCTTCACATGGTTTCGCTTCACGCGCAGCAGAAGTCCGCGACGCCCGCTCCGGCTCCGCACGCCGCGAAGACGACTACGGCAAAGCCGCAGGCATCGACACCAACGATGAAGAAACCGGCGACCGGGAAGCATGCGGTGACGAAGCCGCAGACGCGGAAAGCCGCGACCGCGAAGGCGGCGGCCCCGAAACGTACGACCGCCAAGCCTGCGACGAAGTCGGCGAAGCACATCACCGACAAGACGAAGCCCGTCGCAATGCACGCCACGAAGACCGAGAAGAAGGAAGCCACATCCGTGAAGAAGGTGGCCTCGACGAAGAAGACCGACGCGACGAAGAAGGACGCGGCGAGGGCTGAGTCCATGAAGACGAAAAAGACCGACGGCACCAAGACCGCAACGACGACCAGCACGCCGACGCCGCTCGAGAACCTGGGGCCCGTGCAGCAGAAGCTCGCAAAGAACACGAATCTCGCGAGCAAGCTGCAGGCGCGGCTGCCCGCCGGGACGAACCTGATGGAAGCCGCCGACGGCTTCCGCAACCTCGGACAGTTTGTCGCCGCGGTTAACGTGTCGAACAATCTGAACGTTCCCTTTGACAAGCTCAAGGCCGATATGGTCACGAAGAAGATGAGCCTCGGCCAGTCGATTCAGGACCTGCGGCCGGCGTCGAGCGCGTCGGTCGAGGCGCAGCACGCCGAGTACGACGCCGGCACCCTGATCGCGCAGACGGAGCAGGAAACCAGCGTGATGGCGTCGGCCGGGGTAACGACGAAGTCGACCACCAAGACGTCGACGACCGCAGCTGCCAAGCCGCATAAGTCGAGCCGCAAGACGCTGACCGGCGGCGTCTAGATGCTCGTTCGAATCGGTCGACTTCTGATCACGGGCGCGATTGCGGCGTGTGTCACCCTTTCGCCGCGATTCGCATACGCGCAGGGTCACGGTCACGCCTACGGACACGGGAAGCAGGGGGGAGTCACCGCCGGCTCCGGCAGCGCCACACCGCTGCCGGCGTCCGGCGCCGGCGCTCGCAACTTCGGCGTCTGGCTGGACGACGCGTCGGTTGCGGCGCCTGGCGGCGGATGGATGAGCGTATCATTCGGATACTACAGGACGGATTTGTTCCGCGAGTTCGACGTGCCCGTCGCGGATGCGGGCGTGGGCCTGAACAAGCGGGCTCAGTTCGGATTCACCGTGCCGGTCTACAACCTGAACATGGCTGGCGCCGCGCCGGCGCGCGGCCTCGGCGATCTCTACCTCCATTCGAAAATCCAGTTGCGTGACGCGTCGCACGGCTTCGGCTATGCGCTCGTCCCTATCGTCGAAGTCGCGAGCGGCGTGCAGGCGGAAGGACAGCGTCGCGTGAACTGGGCGCTGCCGATCAGCATGGAAGTGCAGCGCAACGAATGGCGCGTGTATGGCGCGACCGGATATTTTTCGCGGGGCTCGCTGTTTGCGAGCGGCGCGCTCGAGCGCGCCATCTCCTCGCAACTCTCGATTACCGGGACATTGAGTACGTCGTACTCGACAAAGGCTGACGTCGTGCCGGTGCCCGGATTGAGCCGCGTCAGGACAGACGTGAGCGGCGGCGCCAGCTACGCGGTTCGACCAACGTGGATTGTCTTTGGATCTTTGGGGCGCACGATCTCCGCGCACGACGAGAACACCACGATTCTGTCGCTGTCAGGTGGGGTGACGCTGAACCTCGCCGCGCCTGCCGACGTGCGCACCTCGCAAAAGAAGCGCTAGAATTCCCGGCGGCTCTTACGAAAGGATCGTAGCGCAGCCCTTTTAGGGCTGCTCGTCACGAGCAGGGCTAAAGCCCTGCGCTACGGCAACAGCGGCATCACCCACATCGCTGGGATGAGGTGCAGGTTCCCGGCGATGAACCAGGGCCAGAACCGCGACGCGCGCGTCTCGCGCGCGAGGAGCACGTTGAACCCCACCGTCAACGGCAGCATCACGCGCGTGATGGCGCCGGTGATTGGCGCCCACAGCACGGCGTCCAGGATCAGCATCAATACCACGTATCCAGCCGCCACGCGCCACCACAGTTCGCGCGGCTGCGGGCGCGCGACGATGAAAGCCGCCTCGACGACGAGCGGGAGCACGATGCACAACTGCAGGCCGGCGGCGGAAAACACGCCCATCGCTCGAAGCGTCTTCCAGACACCGCCGGCAGTCACCATCAGGGCCTCGCCCGGACGCATGATCGGATCGGCGCCGGCAAAGATGGTCGAGCGGTAAATCGACCGCAGGTAATCTTCCCAGAGCAGCAGCGGAAGCATCACGAGGAGGCCCGCGAACAGCAGGCATGCCCAACCACGCAGGTCACGCGGCACCGGCTGCGCAAGCGCGGCGAGCACGTTCGTTTCCCGTCCGAGGCCGTTGATGCCGACTGCCGCGGCAGACGCGAGCGGGTGCCCGTCTTCAATCAACTTCACGGCAAACGCAGTGAGCACCAGGCTCGGCCCGTCGAGCAGCGCGAAGCGGACGGACCAGAGCAGCCCGTGTGACAAGAGGCATGCGCACCAGAGCGCGAGCCCGCGCGGCGTGTGCGGCGGCATCCACCGGATCAACAGCACGGCCAGCAGCAGCCACGCGATCACGTTCTGCAGTGCATACGCTTCGAGAATCCACGCGGGCCGCCCGAGGCCGGCCACATAGGCAGTCCAGCTGAAGAGGATGCGACGCGCGCGGAAGGGCGCCAGATCCATCGCGTGATCGACGTGTGGATCGCGGACGAGCGGATCGAACGCGCGCTGCGCGTAGAACTGCCCGTCGTAGCTCGCCCACGCGGGATACGTGTAATGCGGCACGGCTCTGAGGTCGGGCGCCTCGTAATTGTCATTCCCTGCAGGAAACCCGATCAGGGCCGTGAAGCCGGTACCCGGGTGATAAAATCGCGCGACCGACGCAAGGAAGATGACCACGACGACGAGCGCGACGGCTCGACACGCTCGGTGCGTTCTGCTCGCGTTGCTGCTCGGCGCCTGCCGCGCGCCGGCCCCGTCAGCTCCTGTTCCAGTCGTGGATCTCATCAAGGAGTTCGATCGCGCCGAGAAGCGGCCGGCCACTGAGTACTCGATCGCCGATCACCTCGCGGCCGGCACGCGGCGACCTGCGATCATGGCGCCCGCACCAGGCCGGATTACGTGGTCGCTTCGGCTTCCCCGCCACGGTCTGCTGCGCGCCGTTGTCGCGGCGACCACACTTACGCCCGCGCGCGTTCGCATCGGCGTGAGCGATGCGCGCATCTACGAGGGCCTCAGCGAGACGATCGTGACGGAGAGCAGCGGCTGGTCGATGCTGACAGCGGATCTGTCCGCATACGCCGGATGGAAGTTCAGCCTGTTCTATCGGCCCGAGCGGCATGCGTGGAACGTCAACGTGAGCATCGACGCAATCGGCGGCGTCCCCGCGCGCATTGCGCTCGGCACACCCGAGATTGTGACGGATCGTGCCGGCGCGGCGGAATACGCCAAACGGAAGCTGCGGATTACTCGTAGTGCAGCGCCGTGACGGGATCGAGGCGCGACGCGCGGACGGCCGGATACAGGCCGAACACGATCCCGATCATCACCGACACGCCAAAGGCCAGCACGATCGATGTCGTCGTCACGATCGTCGACCAGCCGGCGAGCACGCCGATCAATTGCGAGAGGCCGACGCCGAGCAGGATGCCGGCGACGCCGCCCGACAGCGAGATGATCGTCGTCTCGATCAGGAACTGGCGGACGACGTCCCTCTGGCGGGCGCCGATGGCGCGGCGCACGCCGATCTCGCGCGTGCGCTCGAGCACGCTGGCGAGCATGATGTTCATGATCCCGATGCCGCCGACCAGCAGCGAGATCGACGCGATCGCCACCATCACCATCTCGAAGATGCGCTGCGTGCGGCGCTGCTCCGCAAGCAGCTCCGCGGGCGAGACAATCGTGAAGTCGCCGGCGCCACGATGCGCGACGTCGAGCAACCCGCGCAGCAGGGCTGCGGCGGCGGGAATGTCAGCGCCCGATTTCATCTGCAGGTAAACGCCGTCGATTTCGTCCCGATTCGCGCTCTGCGCGTCCTCGAGTCTGAAGACCGACGAGTACAACGGCACGTAGATGAGATTGTTGCGATCCTGCGCCGGAAGCCCGGCGACATCGGTCTGTACCGTGACCTGCGGGCCGGCGACGCCAATCACCTGGAACCATTGTTCGTTGATCTTCACGTAGCGCCCGACCGGATCATCCGTGCCAAAGAGCGTCGCGGCGGCGGCTTCGCCAAGCACCGCAACCGGCGCCGCGGCTGCCGCCTCTGCCTCCTCGAAGAATCGTCCGGCGGCGACGCGCAGGTTGCCAATGGCCGTGTACGACGGGCTGACGCCGTACACGACAGGCATGTCGCCGCCGATGGGACGCGGCGATATCTTCGTCGGCGTAAAGCGCTTCCGCGCGCTGACGGCGCTGATGTTCTCCAGGTTCGCCTGGATGACGCGCAGGTCCTTGAACGAGAGCCCCGCGGAAAGCTGGCGGATCTTCTGCAGCGCCTGCTCGTCGGCCGCCTCGCGAGCTTCGACGATCAGGTTGCGCACGCCGAGCTGCTCGATGAACGCCATTACTTCCTGCTGCGCGCCGGCGCCGATCGACAGCATCGCGACGACGGCGGCGACGCCAAAGATCATGCCCAGCATGGTGAGCAATGAGCGAAGCTTGTGGGCGCGGAGGTTCTCGAGGCCGAGCATCAGCTCGGGAAGGAAATCGGTGGACCAGAGGTGGGTGCGGGAGCTCACTTCGCGGCCCCGGACGGCCCGGCGATCGGCGATGATGACTTCGATCGCTTCGCGGCGATCTCTGGATCGATGAGTGCGATGACGTCCCCTTCATTGACGCCGGTGACCACGACCCGGCTCTCGGTGCTGTTGGTGACCTTCACCTCACGCCGTTCGTAGCGATCGCCGGCGCGCGCGTAGACGAACGTTTTCCCCGCCTTCTCGAACACGCACTGGCGCGGCACCTGCAGCGCATCCTTGATCCCGCGTCCGTCGATCATCAGCCGGACGGTCGAGCCCGCGCGAAGGCGCGGGTCCGGATTGTCGAAGGCGAACGAGACGTCGAACTGGCGTATGGCCGTCACTTCCCACCAGTTGCCCTTCGAGGCGAGCCCGCTGAGCGCGCCGACTTTCGCGGTAAACGTCTCGCCCGGGAGTGCGTCGGACTGCACCTTCGCAACCTGGCCCGCCTGCAGGTTGTCGCGATCCGTTTCGTTGATCTTCGCGCGCACCTCCATGCGACCCGCTTCGATAACGTCGACAATCGCGCGGCCGGCGGACGTCGTGTCTCCCTGCCGGTACTCGGGCAGGGTCTGGCCAAAGAAGAAGTTGCCCGCCGCGTCGCGGTTTTCCTTTGCGGCCACGACGCCATCGAATGGCGCCTTCAACACCAGGCCATCGATAATTGATTGGGCGCGCTGCATGGCGAGCTGTGCCTTGTTGCGCTGCTCGAGCACGACGGCCAGCGCGGCCTGGTTTGTCACAGACCGCTCTTTGACGTCCGCTTCGAGCTGCGCGAGCCGGCCCCGCGCTTCCCGCAGCGTCAACACGTTCTTCTGCGCGTCGATGGCGCCGATCAGGTCGTTGGCGACCGTATCGAGCTCTCCGCGGCGGACGTCGTAGCGTGCCGTCAGCAGCGCCACCTGGTCTTCGGCCGCCTTGACCGCGGTGTCCGCTTTCATTTTCACGATCTGCTGCTCGGCCTCGGCCACCTCCGATTTCGCCTGCGCGAGCGCGAACTCCTGGTCGGACGGATCGATCTCGAAGACCACTTCGTCCTTCTTCACCGACGCGCCGGTCGGGACCAGTTTGACGAGGCGAAGCGTGCCACCTGCGGGCGGTGCGACGAGCGTAGCGGTCCGGCCTGCGCGCAGCTCGCCCGTTGCGTAAACGGTGAGCTTCAACGGGCCGCGAACCACACGCGTCGAAGGGATGTCGGGCTTGCGATCGGGCAGCGCGGGCACCGCCAGGGCAAGAGTCGCTCCGATGGCCAGCACCAGGATGACGGCGCCGCCCCACAGCACGCGGCGCCCCTTCATGGCTGCCTTCGAATCTGATCGGGCTCCGGCCGGCGCGTGGCGAGCTTGTTGCCGGTCTCGACGCCGGCGGCGATTATCACCTGCTCGCGCCCGCGGCGCGCCACGTCGATGTGCTGCTCGTCGAAGAGCGATCCGCGGAGCTTGTAGACGACGGAACGGCCGTCGCGCTGGAACACCGCTTCGGACGGCGCGAGCAGCACCGACGGCACGCGATCGGTTGCAATGCGCGCTGTGGCCGTCATCCCCGGACGGATCCGCGGATCGGGATCCTTCAGCACCAGACCGAGATCGAAATTCTTCAGCGGCGGCCAGCCCGCGCTGAAGTCCATTTTCGCGAGAACGGAGATGAGGTCGACCGTCGCGGCAAAATCCTTGCCGGGCACCGCTTCGATCTTGACGGTCGCGTTCTGGCCGACCTTGAGCCGGCCTCGATCGGACTCGTCGAGCCGCGCTTCGAGATGAATCGACGACAGATCCGGCAGCTCGATGATGTTGGCGCCGGGCCACGCCCGATCGCCTTCGCGGAACTCCACCTGGCCGCCGAACATCCCGCCGCTGCGCCAGTTCGGCATGACATTGACGACGCCGCCGGTGGGCGCCTTGATCGAGAGCGCGTCGAGGCCGCGCTGCGCGCGCTCGAGATCGAACCGCGCCTTGTCTTTCTTGCGCTGCTTGCCGACGATGTCCGCCTCAGCCGCGGTCTTGTTCGATTTCGCCTTTTCCTCCGCCTCGTGAAGCCGCTGCTCCGCGTCTGCGACAGCGAGCTTCGCCTGCTCGTATTCGAGCTTCGAGACGAGATCGCGCTTGCCGAGATCGAGCCTCGCGCGGTCCAGGTCGTATTTCGCCTTCATCACCGCCGCCTGGTCCTGCTCCTCGGTGATGCGCAGCTGCGCCTGCATCTGCGCGATTTCGGCGTCAGCCTGCTTCAGCTCCGACTGC
This sequence comes from Acidobacteriota bacterium, assembly GCA_003222675.1. Classification (GTDB taxonomy): domain Bacteria; phylum Acidobacteriota; class Vicinamibacteria; order Vicinamibacterales; family 2-12-FULL-66-21; genus QHWT01. The sequence goes on from QHWT01000050.1 coordinate 116,355, forward strand.
TTTTCCTGCGTGCGCTGCCGCAACGTCGTGGCGTCGAACTGCACCACGACCTCTCCCGCCTTCACCGCCCCGCCGTTCTTCGCGAGCTTCAGGATCTGCAGGTCGCCGGCGTCCGTCGGCGCCGACAGCACAATCGACTTCGCGGGGCGAATGTCGCCGCGAAGCTGCACGTAATCAACGAAATCTCCCCGCGTCACGTCCGCCATCGGCACGTCGGGCACGGCGTCGGCGCGCGTCGCAATCGCGAACCCGGCGGCCCCGATGCACCCGACCGCGGCGACGATGCCCAGGATGCGCACACGGCGGCGGCGCGCCGGCGTCATCACTGCGCTCCCCGTGCGACATTGCGCGCGATGACGGACCCTTCTGAGAGGCCGTTCGCGATGACGATTTCATGCGCGTTCATGCCGCCCAGTGACACACCCTGGCGTTCGAAACGACTCCCGCGCCGCACGCTGACATAGGCCTGCTCGCCGTCGAATGCGACGGCATCGCGCGGCACCACGAGCGCGCCGGGAGCGCGCCCAAGCTCCACGTCGAGCGAGGCGGAGAGGTCCGGCATCAGGTTCGGGTGCGAGCCGTTGACGTCGACGAGCACGATGAAGTTGCGCACCTTGGGCGACAGGTTCGATTGCACGCCGATAGGCGAAATCTGATTGATTCGCCCAGCGAACGACAGGTCCGGGTATGCATCGAGCCCCACGTGCACCGGTTGGCCGACGCGCAGTTCCTCGATATCGGCCTGATTCACCCTCGCCCGCACGCGCATGGTCGAGGGGTTGACGACGTCGACAACGGGAAGGCCGGAACGCATTTCGTCCCCTTCCTGGATCTCGGCCATGTTCCGGCCTTTCCATGTCGACTTGATGACCGCGATGCCGTCGAGCGTAGACCTGATGAGCATGCGCTCGGCATTCGACGCGGCCTGCCGCATGGCGGTGTCGGCGCGGTCGCGCCGAATCTCGAGCACCTGCACGTCCGCTTCGGCGGCGCGACGCTTCAAGTCGTACGTCTGCTGCAGCTGCTTGAGACGCGCCTCGGCCTCTTCGAGCGCGAGCGCGTTCTTCTCAGCCTGAATCTTCGGCAGCATCTCGTTCTTGAGCATCTCGAGCTTCGCGCGCTGCAGCGTCGTCTCGCCCTGCTTCATCGTGCTGTCGTCGGCGGCGCGCGCGGCCGCTTCCTGTGCGCGACGCTTGCGGATCTGTTGTTCAAGATCGTTGAGCTCGGCCTGCTTGTCGAGCGCGTTGCGCATCTGATCCTGCCGGTCGAACTCGACGAGGAGATCTCCCGGACGAACGGTCTGTCCGGCCTTCACCAGGGCCGTGACAATCAGTGAATTCTGGTTCTGGCCCGCGAGCCGTGGCACGAAGATCGTGGAGGCCTGGACGGCTTCCACGGTGCCGCTCAACCGCACACCCCGCACGAAGTCGCGCCGGCCGACCTTGTACGTCTGGCTCGCCCGGTCGGCGGACTGCGGCTGCGGCGGCCGGGCACTCACGTACAGTCCGGCAGCCACAATCGCTCCGCCAGCGAACGCGACGATCAGGGGTCTGGATTTCACCATGTAATAACGCGACTTGGCCCCGGATATCAGACGGCATCGGAGCCCCGATGGTTGGTTCGAAGCACTTCAGGATACCGCACCTGAAAGCCGCCAGCCACCAGCCCCCAGCCTTTTCAGCTCTCAGCTTCTAGCTGGGAGCTGGTGGCTGGTGGCGTCTACGAGCATTTGACCCCGAACTCCGCCGGTTCGTACGACAGGTTCGGCGAGAGCCACCTCTCTACCTCTTCAATGCTGATGCCGCGGCGCTGCGCGTACGACTCGGCCTGGTCGCGCCCGATGCGGCCGACGTTGAAGTACTTGGCTGACGGATGTGAGAAGTACAGCCCACTGACGCTGGCCGCCGGCGTCATCGCAGCGCTCTCCGTCAGCGCGAGCCCCTGCCGTTCGGCATCCAGGAGCTTGAAGAGTTGGAACTTGCCGCTGTGATCCGGGCACGCAGGATAGCCGTACGCGGGCCTGATGCCGCGGTGCTTCTCGACGAAGAGGTCGTCGATGTTGCGCGGCCCGACGTCGGGATGTCCCCAGTCGTCGCGCGCGTGCGCGTGCAGCCAGGTGGCGAACGCCTCCGCGAATCGATCCGCGAGCGCCTTCACGATAATCGCTTTGTAGTCGTCGTGATCCGCTTCGTAACGCCTCACCAGTTCGTGAGCCCCGAGTCCCGCGGTCACGGCGAACATGCCGATGTAGTCGGGGATGCCGCTGCCGCGCGGCGCCACGTAGTCTGCGAGCGACAGGTTCGCCCGCGCATCGGGCTGCGCCTCCTGCTGACGGAGCATCGGGAGCCGCGCGAGCACCGTCCGGCGATCCTCATCCTTGTAAACGAGGATGTCGTCGCCATCTGCCGTCGCCGGCCAGAATGCGTAGACGCCGCGCGCCTGGAGCAGGCGCCCGTCGACGATCTCTTTCAACAGTGCCTGTGCGTGTTCGTAGAGCTCGCGTGCCGCGGGACCGTACTGCGGGTGATCGAGAATCGCCGGGAAGCGTCCCTTCAGTTCCCATGCGGAGAAGAAATATGTCCAGTCGATGAACTTCGCGAGGTCCGAGAGCGGCACGTCATCGAGGTACCGTCGTCCCACGAATGCCGGCGTCGCCGTTTCGTGATCGTCCCAGTCGTACTTCAAGCGGTTCGCGCGCGCCTGCTCGTAGGTGAGCAGCGGCTTCTCGCTTCGCGCCTTGTACCGTTCGCGGATGTCTTCCTGATTGTCGCGATTGCGGCGATCGAAGGCGGCGCGGCGGTCATTACTTAAAAGGTGGGCCACCACATCGACAACGCGCGACGCGTCGAGCACGTGCACGACGGGCGGCGTGTACTCCGGCGCGATCTTCACCGCCGTGTGCTGACGGCTCGTCGTGGCTCCGCCAATCAGCAGCGGCAGCTGCATGTGACGGCGTTCCATTTCGCGCGCGACCATCACCATTTCATCGAGTGACGGCGTGATGAGGCCGCTCAGGCCGATCATGTCCGCCTTGCGCTCGATCGCAGTCTCCAGGATCTTCGCCGCCGGCACCATGACCCCGAGGTCGATCACCTCGTAGTTGTTGCACCCGAGCACCACGCCGACGATGTTCTTGCCGATGTCGTGAACGTCCCCCTTCACGGTGGCCATCACGATCCGGCCCTGCGCCGCCGAGGCGGTGGGGTCGGCCTCCATGAACGGCTCGAGATATGCGACGGCCTTCTTCATCGCGCGCGCGCTCTTGACGACCTGCGGCAGGAACATCTTGCCGGAGCCGAACAGCTCGCCGACGATCTTCATGCCGTCCATCAGCGGCCCTTCGATGATGTCGAGCGGACGCGCGTACTTCTGGCGCGCCTCCTCGACGTCCTGCTCGATGTATTCGACCGTGCCGTGCACGAGCGCATGCGCGAGCCGCTTCTCGACCGTTCCGTTCCGCCACGCGATGTCGATGTCTTTTTTCGTCCCGGCGCCTTTCACGGTATCGGCAAACTGCACGAGACGCTCGGTCGCGTCCGCACGCCGATTGAAAATTACGTCCTCCACGCGCTCGAGCAGGTCCTTTGGGATGTCCTCATAGACGATGAGCTGACCAGCGTTGACGATGCCCATGTCCATGCCGGCGTGGATCGCGTGGAACAGGAACGCGGAGTGCATTGCCTCGCGCACCCGGTCGTTACCGCGGAAGGAGAACGACAGGTTGCTGACGCCGCCGCTGATCTTCGCGCCCGGGCATGTCGCTTTGATGATGCGCGTCGCCTCGATGTAGTTCACGGCGTAATCGTTGTGCTCTTCGAGCCCCGTGGCAATCGCGAGGATGTTCGGGTCGAAGATGATGTCGCTCGGATCGAAGCCTGCCTGCTCCGTCAGCAGCCTGTACGCGCGCTGGCAGATCTGCACCTTACGCCCGATCGTGTCGGCCTGGCCCGTTTCGTCGAATGCCATCACGATCACCGCTGCGCCGTACCGCCGTACGACGCGCGCCTTGTCGAGGAAGTCGGCTTCTCCCTCCTTCAAGCTGATCGAGTTGACGACGCCCTTCCCCTGGACGCACTTGAGGCCGGCTTCGATCACCGACCATTTCGAACTGTCGATCATCACGGGCACGCGCGCGATCTCGGGCTCCGTCGCGATGTAGTTGAGGAACGTCGTCATCGCGCGCTCGGAGTCGAGCATGCCTTCGTCCATGTTGACGTCGACGATGTTGGCGCCGCCGCGGACCTGGTCGAGCGCCACGTGCGCCGCCGCGGCCCAGTTGCCCGCCTTGATCAGCCGCGCGAATCGCACCGAGCCCGTCACGTTCGTCCGCTCGCCGATCATCTGGAAGTTACTGTCGGGACGGATGACAAGGGGCTCGAGGCCGGAGAGCTGCGTGAACGTATCGGGGTGCGGGGTGCGGGATCCGGGGTGCGCCGGGTTCTGGGGTCCTAGGTCGGTGAGCGTCCCGGATTTCGCGCCCCGCACCCCGCGCCCCGCGTCCCGGGGGCTTACACCTTCCACCGCCCGTGCTATCGCGGCGATGTGATCGGGCGTCGTCCCGCAGCAGCCGCCGACAATGTTCACGAAGCCGCTCTCGGCGAAGTCGCGGACGAGCGCGCCGGTCTCCTCCGGGTGCTCGTCGTACTGGCCGAATGCGTTTGGAAGCCCCGCGTTCGGGTAGCTGCTCACATAGCACCCGGCGATGCGCGAGAGCTCCGCGAGGTAGGGACGCATATCGCGCGCGCCGAGCGCGCAGTTGATTCCGATGCTGAACGGCCGCGCGTGGTGCACGGAGACATAGAACGCGTCGAGCGTCTGGCCCGACAGCGTCCGCCCGCTCTTGTCGGTGATCGTGAACGAGATCATCAGGGGCAGGCCGACGCCGCGCTCCTCGAAGACGTTCTCGATCGCGACGATACCGGCCTTCGCGTTGAGCGTATCGAAGATCGTTTCCAGGAGGAGAATCTGCGCGCCGCCATCGACGAGTCCCCTGACCTGCTCTTCATATGCCGCGCGCAGCGCGTCGAAGGTCGTCGCCCTGAAGGCCGGGTCGTTGACGTCCGGCGAGATGGACAAGGTGCGGTTCGCGGGGCCGATCGCGCCTGCGACGAAACGCGGCCGGTCCGGCGTCTTCGCGGTCCACGCCTCGCAGGCAGCGCGCGCGAGCCGCGCGCCTTCGACGTTCAGCTCGTAGGCGAGCGATTCGAGCGCGTAGTCCGACTGCACGAGCGACGTGCTGCTGAACGTGTTCGTCTCGATGATGTCGGCGCCCGCGGCGAGATACTGATGATGAATGTCGCTGATGACGTCAGGCCGCGTCAGGATCAGCAGGTCGTTGTTTCCCTGCACATCCTTCTGGTGCTGCTTCAGCCGCTCGCCGCGGAAATCCTCCTCGGCCAGCTTGCGCCTCTGAATCATCGTGCCCATTGCGCCATCGAGCACGAGGATGCGGCGCGATAGGAGGCGGTCGAGAATGGCCAACGTGTCAGGCATGTCGTGTCCTCTTCGTTCCGCTCGCGACGAGGACCGTGAACGGATCGCGGGCGCGCCTCGCGCCCACTGCTACCTTCACGTCCTTCAGTCCGGATGCTTCGAGAAGCCGCTCGAGCTCCGCGTCTTCGAATCCGAGCCATCGATCGCCGAGGCGCTCCCGCACCCACTGCTCGTCGTGCCGCCGCAGGTCGAGGAGCAGCACGCGGCCGCCGGGACGCACGATCCGCACGGCTTCGGCCAGCGCTTTCGACGGATGCTCCGCGTGGTGCAGCGCCTGGGAGAGCAGCGCGACGTCGACGCTGGCGTCCCTGAGCGGCAGCTTCTCCAGTTCGCCGCGCTTCCATTGAATATTCGTGCGGCGCCGGCGCCGCGCGAGCTCCTTCGCGCGCGCCAGGACCGCCTCCGATCGATCGACGGCAATCACCTTGCGCGCAAAGCGGCTCGCTTCGAGCGTCAGGTATCCTTCGCCGCATCCGAGATCCGCGACGTCGATCGGGGGCAGGAGCTGCCCGAGCGCGCGCCCCCACGCGGCCCAGCTCCGGCCGGGCACGATTTGCCGCCGCTCCTCGCCGGCACCGTGCTCGTCGAAATTCTCCTTGCGAAGCCGCCGCACTTCCTCCAGCCGGGCATGGTCCGCGCGGCCGGCAGGCGTTGCGGCCGCGGCTGCGAACTCCTGCTCGAGGAGCGGCCACAGGTGGCCGAAGCCGTTGACGCCCTCACGCGCGTCGACGGTGATGCGATAGTAGGTGAAGCCTCCGGTCCTCGACTCGGCCACGAGCCCCGCGTCCTTCAGCAGCCCGAGGTGACGCGACACGCCCGATTGCGCCAGGCCCAGGATGCCGGTCAGCTCCGTCACGTTCAGCTGCTCGAGCGACAACACGCGCAGCAGCCGGAGACGCACTTCATCGCCGAGAAGGCGGAACAGCGCTGCTGTCCGGGCCGTCGTCTTGACCATCGGCTCGGCCGCTCCCGGCCGATGCCGGGAGATCGTGGCACGCGAGCGCAGACCGGCTGCCGTCATATCCATGAATCTACATTAATTGATGGGTATTTGGCCAGCGGCGGAGCGTATACTGGGGTTTTCTCCCACGAACGGAGCTTTCCATGCTCATCCGCACCGTCGCCGGCGCTGCGCTGGCCTCGCTGATCCTCTCGTCGGCCCCGTCCGCGCAGCAGGCGGCGCCGCCTGCGCAGCCGCGCTCGACCCAGGAACAGAACGAGGAGATGATCAAGGAGCTGCGCGCGATCCGTCAGCTGCTCGAGCGCCTGACACAGCCCCAGGGACCCGCACAGCCGCAGGTCGCGAAGGTGTCGAATCTCACAGGCTATGCGCTGGGCCGTCCCGATGCTCCGCTGACGATGGTGGAATTCACCGATCTTCAGTGCCCGTACTGCCGCCAGTTCGCGACGACTACATTCGACGAGCTCAAACGCAACTGGATCGACACCGGCAAGCTTCGCTACGTCAGCCGCGACTTCCCGCTCGAGTTCCACCAGCAGGCCATGAATGCCGCGCGCGCCGCGCGCTGCGGCGGCGAGCAGGGGAAGTTCTGGGAGATGCGGTGGGCGCTGATGCGCAACGCCAACTTGCTCTCGCCGGCCTTCATTACGAAGACGGCGTCTGATCTGAAGCTGGATACGCAGGCGTTCGCCGCCTGCACCGCAACCACGAAGTTCGATGCAGCGATCCAGGCGGACATGGTGGAAGCCGTGAATCTCGGCCTCACCGGCACGCCGACGTTCGTCGTCGGCCGCACGAGGCCGTCCGGTATCGAGGGATCCCTCATAGTCGGTGCGGTGCCGTACGCGAAATTCGACGCGACGCTCAAACAGCTGCTAACTCAGTAGCCTGACGTCACCACACTCGACAAATCGGCTGGTTCACCATCTTCGCCGTCGCCTGACAGCTGAAGGCCTTGTGAAATTCCGCGAAGTTCGACACGACTCCGTTCGTCCGGTACTTGCCGGGCGAATGCGGGTTCACCGCTGCGTGGAGGCGCGCCACTTCGTCGGTGCGGTTCTCGCACCACATCTGCGCCCATCCGAGAAAGAAGCGCTGCTCCGGTGAAAAGCCATCGGCCCCTCCGAGCGCCTTCGCCCTGAGCTGCTCCATCAGCGCCATCCACGCGAGGCGCAGGCCGCCGTTGTCTGCGACGTTTTCGCCGAGCGTGAGCTTGCCATTCACCTTCACGTCGGCGACGGCGGTGTAGCCGCCGTACTGGTTCGCAACGCAGGCCGCGCGCTCTTCGAAGGCCTGGCCGTCCGCCGCGGTCCACCACTCACGCAGATTTCCCTGGGCGTCGAAACGGCGTCCCTGGTCATCGAATCCGTGGGTCAACTCGTGGCCCACAACGGCTCCAGCCGCACCGAAGTTCACCGCATCGTCGGCGGCCTTGATGAAGAACGGCGGCTGCAGGATGCCGGCCGGAAAGTTGATGTTGTTCTCCAGCGGATTGTAGTACGCATTGACGGTTGGCGGCGTCATCAGCCATTCCGTCTTGTCGACGGGCTTGCCGATCTTCGCGAGCTGCCGGCGATACGCGAACGTGTTCGATCGCTGCGAATTCCCGAGCGCATCGCCGCGGACGATGCGAAGCGACGAGTAGTCGCGCCAGCGATCGGGATATCCAATCTTGTTGGCGACCGCGCGCAGCTTCAATTCAGCCTGGCGCTTCGTCTCGTCCGACATCCAGGTGATCTGCTTGATGTCCTCGCCGAGCGACGCCTCAATCGCCTGGACCATCTGCAGCGTGCGCTGCTTGCCCTCGACGCCAAACGTGCGGTCGACGTAGATCTTGCCCAGCGCCTCGCCGAGATCCGAATCGACCGCGTCGACGCAGCGCTTCCAGCGCGGCCGCTGCTGCTGCGCGCCGGTCAGCGTCTTGCCGTAAAAAGCAAAGTTCTCCTCGTCGAACGCCTTCGGCAGCACGTGCGAGTTGCCGTGCACGGTGTGCCAGCGTATGTAGGTCTTTAGATCGTCGAGTGAGGAGGAGGCTATCACCTCGTCGACTCCTTTCAAGAACTCCGGCTCGGTCACGTTGGCGGCAGTGACCGCCGGGGCCTCGGCCTTCTCGAGATATGCGGGCAGGTTCACGGAAGGCATCAGCCTACGGACTTCGTCCATGCCCATCCGGTGATAGACATTGGTCGGGTTCCGCCGCTCTTCGCGCTTGAGCGCGTGCTTCGCCAGCGTCGTCTCGATCTGTACAACTGCCTTGGCGCCGGCCGCGGCCCGCTCCGGCGTGTCGCCCGCGAGCTCCAGCATCTTCGTCACATGCTGGGCGTACTGCTCGCGCAGCTTCGCCGAGTTCGCGTCGTCCTTGACGTAGTAGTCGCGATCTGGGAGCCCGAGACCACCCTGGCCAAACGTCGCGATCACCTGCGAGGCGTCCTTGAAGTCCGGGGCTGCGCCAAAGCCGAAGAACGGACCAACGCCGATCGTGTGCAGGAATCCGACGACGGCGGGGATGTCGTTCTTGGTCCTGATGGCTGCGACACGCGCGAGCTCCGGCTCGAGCGGCTGCAGGCGGTTCGACTCGATCGTCGCTTCGTCCATGCAGCTCGCGTAGTAGTCGCCGATCTGGCGCACGTCCGCACCGCTCGTTGACTTGGCGGCATCCTCCAGAATGTTCTTGAGGATCTCGTTATTGCGATCCTGCAATTCTTCGAATCGGCCGTAGCGTGCCTGATCCGGCGGCGTGGGATGCTTCGCGAGCCATCCGCCGCACGCGAACTGGTAGAAATCGCTGCAGGGATCCGCCGACCGATCCAGGGCCGCAAGGTCGATGCCGGACCGGCTGACCATCGGCTGGTCGGTTGGTTCCTGTGCCCCGACCCGCGCGGCCGCAAGCGCTATCAGCGCCGCGACGGGAACCGCCAGCGTCCAAAACGCCTGCTTTCTCATCGTCATATGGAATGCGCCCTCTGGCGGAAGTTCATCCAACGACTGCGCGATAATGCAGCGATGCCTCGCCGCGACGTTTCAGTCTATCCCAGCGAGAAGCCGCGGGCCGCGCTGATCCTCGCGCACGGCGCGGGTGCCGGACAGAAAAGCGCGTTCATGGTTGCCGCCGCGCGAGCGCTCTCCGCGCGCGGGGTCGCGACCGCCACGTTCGACTTTCCATACATGGCTGAAGGACGGAAGCTGCCCGACAAAGCGCCGGTGCTGGAGGAAGCGTGGCGCGATGCGATCGGCGACGTCTCGTCCCGTGCCCTCTTTGCCGGGCTGCCGCTGTTCATTGGCGGCAAGTCCATGGGCGGCCGCATCGCATCGCAGGCAGCGGCCGAGCGGCCGCTTCCGATCTCCGGGCTCGTCTTTCTCGGTTACCCGTTACATCCGCCGGGAAAGCCCGGACAGCGTCGAGACGCACATCTTCCGAACATCCACGTGCCAATGCTGTTCGTGCAGGGGAGCCGCGATGCGTTTGGCACCGCCGACGAGATCCGCGCCCTGGTCCCACGCCTGGCGTCCGCGACCGAACTCTACGAAGTCGAAGCCGGCGATCATTCGTTCAAAGTCCCCGCGCGTATCGGCAAGCCTTCCGTCGTCATGGAGAGGATTTTCGATCGGGTAGTGGCATTCATTCGGTCCGCAGCACGCTCATAGGATCCGATCGCCGGGCGCGGCAGGCAGGCATGTAGAGGACACCGTCGCGCATGGCAAGCGACACAATAAGCGCGGATGTGCGCCGAGCGCCAGTCGTAGTCTGCTACGGCTTTTCTGGCGGCCGGCGCGATGTCGCCTTGCTCGAGTGCCGCTGGTCCGCCTCCTCGATCGAATGCGAATGCGTCAGGCTGAGGTCCTTCTTGGCCATGACGACAAGACGCTGATAATGCTTGTGCAGCAACGCCAGCTCCTCCTCAGATAGATCCTCGACGTCGATCAGCCGATTGCTCGCGCCTTCAACCGCGGCAACCAGCTCGTTCAGCTTCAACTGCAGCGCGAGCGAATCCTTGTTCTGCGATCGTTGGATCAGGAAAACCATCAGGAAGGTGACGATGGTCGTACCCGTGTTGATGACCAGTTGCCAGGTGTCTGAGAACCGGAAGGCAGGACCGAGCGCTGCCCACGCAACGATGATCGCGCACGCGATGCCGAACGCCGTGCTGCTCCCGGTCCACCGTGTGACCGTCGAGGAGAAATGTTCGAACCCTGGACCGAACACGCCCTGCCTCCATCGGTGCATTGCCACCTCCAGGAGGCAACACTATTACACGCGTCGGTGCTCCTGGGACGAGTTCGACGAATCGCGTGATGGATTGATTGCGCAGTCGAATGAATAGAGCATCGATGTCCCCGATGACCCGATTGGATGCACGCGTCGATCAACGTTTGAAAAGGATGTTCCGAAAGTTCTCGCCCGCGTGACCTGCGGCTGAGAAAAATCCGCGCAATACGTTCTATAGTTGGGAGATGGGCCCCCAGGCACTTGCGCAGCCGCGCAGCCGGCGGCGCGATGAAATACCCGACCGCTTCAAATGGAATCTCAACGACATCTACCCGGATTGGGAGGCGTGGGAGGGCGCGTACAGACAGCTCGACGCCGGCATCGATCGCTACGCCGCGCTCAGGGGCACGCTGTCCCAGGGACCGCATCGGCTTCTTGAAACCTTCCAGCTGTCCGAGGAGCTGGACCAGCTCGCGTATCGCGTGTGGTACTACCCCTCGCTGCAATACGACCAGGACCAGCGCGACAACACGGTCAACGCGAAAAAGCAGCAGGTACAGCTCCTGTTCGCCAGGTTGAGCCAGGCGGGCTCGTGGTTCAACCCTGAACTGCTCGCGATTCCCCTCGAGACAGTACGCGGGTGGATGCGCGACAACACGGCGCTTCGTCTTTACGAATTCGCGATCGAAAACCTGTACCGCCAGCAGGAACACGTCCTCGACGAGTCCGGCGAGCGATTGATGTCGCTGGCGAGCCGGCTCGCCGCGTCGCCGAACGAAGCTTACTGGGCACTCTCCACGGCGGACGCGAAGTTCCCGTCGATCACGCTCTCGACCGGCGAGACCGTCACCGTGTCCTATGGGCAATACCGGGCGATTCTCGCCACGCGGCGTGAACAGCCGGACCGCGAAAAGGCCTTTACCGCGCTGCACGAGACTTACAAGGGCAGCCTCAATACATACGCGACGCTCTACAACGCCGTCTGCCAGCGCGACTGGTTCCAGGCGCGGGCACGCGGCTACAAGAGCACGCTTGAAGCCGCCCTCCACGGCGACAACATCCCCACCTCGGTCGTCGAGAATCTGATCGAGACCACGCGGGCGGGGGTCGCGCCGCTTCGGCGTTATCACCAGCTGCGGCGTCGGGTGCTCGAGGTGCCTTCGTACCAGGTGTACGACTTCTCGATCCCGCTCGTCACGTTCGATAAGAAATACAACTACGAGGACGTCCTCGACTGGATCACGGCGTCGGTCGCGCCGCTCGGCACCGACTACCAGGCGCGCATGTGCACCGGCTTCAGCGGCGGATGGATCGACGTATACGAGAATGAAGGCAAACGCTCCGGCGCCTACTCCGCCCCCGTGTACGGCACGCACCCCTACATGCTGCTGAACTACACCGACACGCTCGACGACGTGTTCACGACAGCGCACGAGATGGGGCACTCGATGCACACCATCCTGTCGCACGAGACGCAGCCCTTCATCTATTCGAGCTATACGATCTTCGTGGCGGAAGTGCCATCGACGCTCTCCGAGGCGCTGCTGCTCGAATACATGCTCGCGCACTCGACCGATCCCGTCGAGCGGATCGTGCTTTTGCAGCATGCGATCGACAACATCACCGGCACGTTCTATACGCAGGTGCTGTTCGCCGATTACGAGCTGCGCGCGCATCGCCTCGCCGAACAGGATCAGCCGATCACGGCGGAGATCCTGACCGAGATCTACACGCAGCTGCTGAAGGACTATTATGGCGACTCGCTCGATCTCAATCCGCTGACGGGCCTCACTTGGGCCCGCATCCCCCATTTTTTCAACTCGCCGTACTACGTCTACCAGTACGCGACGTGCTTCGCATCGGCGGCGCGACTCGCGCGAGAGATCATGGGACGCGGCCCGGCCGCCGCGGAGGCGCGCGAGCGCTATCTCACGCTCCTGCAGGCAGGGGGCAACGATTATCCGATGGAGCAGTTGCGCAAGGCCGGCGTGGATCTCAGTCAGCCGGACACGGTTCGCGCGATCGTCGATCAACTCGACGATCTGGTCTCCAGACTTGAGCGAGAACTCGCGAACGTCCGCTAGCCTGGGTGAGTTGGTCCGCGGCTGTGTGTGCGTGCCGTGCGGAGAAGACGATCTCACGCAAAGCTGGACTCTTGCCCGAGGACGCCGAGGAGGCTGCATCTCCGCGCATTCGCCGCGCCCGCCTTCGGCGGCCAATGCGGCTGCGCAGCCGCTTCTCCAATGGTCTTCTCCGCGCGTATGCAGCGGCAGCCACTGCAATGTCCGTGTCTGTGTGGACGACTCGTTCTTTTCTGCCGTTCGCCCTGCTCTGCGCGCTCGGCGCCCTCTGCGTGAGTCGTGCGTGACAAGCGGACCGTATCAGCTCGTTGGCTGGTCTTCCGGATGTCGTCACCGTGTATCGGCGGCCACGGCGCCCGGCGGCTTGTGATATCTCGCCGCGAGCGCCGCGGCACCGACGAGCACTGCAGCGGCTGACCCGTACGCCGCACCCTCCCCCATCCACTGCAGCACGCCGTTCCCCCAGACCGGGCCCAGCGTGCGGCCGAGACTCTCGAGCGCGCCAGCCGCTCCCTGCACTCTTCCCTGCTCGTGACGTCCGCCCGCCGCGCTGACGAGTGAGATGAGGGACGGGTTCGTGAGGCCTATGCCGATCGCGCCGGGCACCAGCATCGCGACGAACAGCCAGAACGTATGTGTCACGGCGCTGCCGCCCCATCCGGCCGCGGCAAACAGCAGCCCGATCGTCAGCGTCCGCCGCTCGCCGATGGCGCGCACGATCGGACCGACCATCGCCGCCTGTACGATCACACCGAGAAATCCGAACGTGGCGAGAAGATACCCGATGTGCGTTGCGTCGAAGCCGAAGCGGCGCTGCCCGAACAACGCGAAGGTCGTCTGGTAGACCGCAAACGACGCCCAATAGAGAAAGTCGATCGTGAAGAGCACGCGCAACCCCGGACGCCCGCCGACTTCGCGCAGGGCGCGCCAGGGCGATCCAACGGCTGCGCTCGTCCGGTGAACCGTCTCAGGCAGCCAGAACCATGCGAGCAGCATGGCGGCGACGGTGATCACGGCCGCGGCCCAGATCGGTGCGGTATAACTGATTCGCGCGAAGAGTCCGCCAAGCCCGGGACCGATGATGAACCCGACGCCAAAGGCGGCGCCGAGCATGCCGAACGATCGGGCGCGGTTCTCGTCGGTGGCAATGTCGCCAATGTAGGCGCGCGCCGTCGTGATGTTGCCGCCCGACAGACCGTCGACGATACGCGCGGCGAACAGCATCAGCAGGCTGTGCGCGAGCGCGAGCATGACGAAGCTGACGACCGTGCCGAGCAGGCTGAAGATCAGAATCGGCCGCCGTCCCCACCTGTCGGACCACTCACCCAGCACTGGCGACGCGATCAACTGGCTCAGCGAAAACGAAGCGAACAGCAGCCCGATGGCGAGCGGAGATGCACCGAACGTCTCCGCGTAGAACGGCAGCAGCGGAATGATGATGCCAAATCCAATCAGGTTGACGAGAATCGTCAGGAAGATGACGAGGAGCGGCCGGCTCACTGCTTCACCGTCACGCCTTTGATGAACACCGGCGTGACTGGCACGTTTGCCATTCCGCCCCGGTCCGCCGTCGGTGTGGCGGCAATGCGCTCGACGACGTCCATGCCGGCGATGACGCGGCCGAACACCGCGTACCCGAACTCCTCCGGAGAATAGCCGGTGAAATCGAGCGACGCGTTGTTCGCGAGATTGATGTAGAACTGCGACGTTGCGCTGCGCAGGGCGCGCGTGCGCGCCATCGCCACGGTCCCGCGCCGGTTGGCAATCTTGTTGTCGGCCTCGTTCTGAATCGGCGGGCGTGTGCGCTTTTCGGTCAGATCCTCGGCATAACCGCCACCCTGAATCACATAACCGGAGACGACACGGTGAAAGATCGTCCCGGGGTAAAAGCCGTCCTTCACGTACTGCAGGAAGTTTTCAACCGACACCGGCGCCTGTTCCTTGAATAGTTCGATGGTGATGGATCCGGCAGAGGTCTCGACCACGACGACGGGGTTGCCCGCGGCGGGTTGAAGAGCGGAAGTCTGCGTTCCGGGTGGCGTCTGCAGCGCGGCGAACGCCAGGCACACGATCCAGGTCATCGCGGTCCCTCCTTCGGTCACTGGCGTTTTCAGTGTACTCGCGTCGGCTGGCACGCCGGTAGCAATGCGCCTCACGCACGGCTACGCGACAGTTGTGACGCGTCAGTGACACGGCGGGCGGTGACGAGTCTCTCGCCTGCATTTCCGGCGCACTTCGGGCCACACGACGGGTCGGAGCCCCGCGCATCCTGGCGCCGGTCCCGGACGGAGAATGTCCGCATGCGGGCGATTGAATGTCCGCGATGGATCGGATTCAAAAGGGTGGATCGCGTCGGAAAGGATTGGGCGTCCGCCACCCGAAGCGACCTGAACGGGTGGACTACAATAATGTGGTCTTCACCGGAGGCAATCCATGGTGACGGAGCTCGAGAGCGAACAAAAGGAGCTCGCGGACTTCATTCGAGCGGGCTCGACACGCGGACCGCAATGCTTCGGCAGCTACTTCGACGAGAAGGGCGGATCGTGTGCGCTCGGGGCGGTGTACGACGGCGTGTACCACCTCCCGCGCAAGCACGGCAAGCTCGTTCCGGATCATCTCGAGCGGCTGTTCCGCTGTCTCGACGAAGTAACGAAACGGTGCCCGCACGAACAGTGCGCCAAGCGGCTGCCGCTGGCCCCGTTGATCGTGCACCTGAACGACGATCACCGCTGGACGCGCGAGCAGATCGCCGACTGGTTGTCGCAGGAGTCAACGACCACGTAAACGTGTCTATTTGGCAATCGGGTAATTGGGTAATCCGGTAATCGGGTAATTGCAATTACTCAATTACCCGATTGCTCAATTGCCAAATGAGGTAAGGCTCCCCAACATGTCTTTCCTCGACCGGTTCAAGCTCCAACCCAAGCACAAGTCCGCCGATCCGGACGTGCGCGTCGCGGGCGTGCAGGAGTTGAGCGACTCCGCGGAGGACATGGCGGTATTGGCTGCGCTGGCGCGTGAAGACGCCGATGCACGCGTCCGTCGGGCCGCCGCGGCGCGCGTCAGCGACGTGCCCGTCCTCGCCTCGATTGCGGGCGACACTGACGATGAGCTGCGTTCGGAGGTGCTCGATCGGCTGGCCCGCTTCGCGGCATCGAGCGATCAGCCGGAATATGCCACTCAGGCGTTGGGAGTATTGACGGATCAAAAGCAGATTGGGACGGTGGCGAAGACGTCGCCGGTGGAATCGATTCGGCTCGAGGCTGTGGGACGCCTCACGGATCTCAAGGTGCTGAGCTCGGTGGCGCGCAACGGCACCGATGCGCGGGTTGCGGCAACCGCCGCCGAGCGCATCCAGGATCCGCTGGAGCTGCTGAACGTAGCGGCGAGAACGGAGCACAAGGAGGCGGGCGTCGGCGCGTTGGAACGAGCCGTGCAAATAGCCGCCCCCGATCGCGCGACGCTGGACGACCTCGCGTCACGCGCCAAGAACAAATCGGTCGCGAAGAGGGCACGTGCGATGGTGCAGGCGATAGACGAGGCAGAGGCGGCGCGGCGTGCCGCACTGGAACAGCATCAGCAGCGGCTTGCGGGCGTGCTCGCCCGCGCCGAGGCGCTCGCGGGCGCCGCGTCCTCGGCGGATGCGGCTTCGGCGCTCGCCGATGCCGAAGCCGAGTGGCGAGAGCTGTCGTCGCACGCGCCGATCGAGCTGAGCGCCGATGACCACGCGCGCTTCGGTGCCGCAGTGACCGCCGCGCGCGACGGCATCGGCCGTGCGGAACGCGAAGCGGCGGCCGAACGCGAGCGCGCAGAACTGGTCGCGACCGATCGTCAGTCCCGCGTCAGCTTGTGCGAGCGCGTCGAGGTGTTGCGGGGCGAGGAGACGCTCGACGAGGTGGCGAAGGCACGCGGTGAGTGGGAAGGGCTGCCGGCGATTGAAGGAGAGACGCCGTCGATCGATCCCGAGCTGCTCGCTCGATTTGCCGAGGCGTGCCGCCGCGCTGAGGAACGTCACGCGAACCGGCAGGAGCTCGATCGCGCCGCCGGCCGGCTCGCGGAGGTCGCAAAGGAAGCCGAGGACGCCGCCGCACTCGAGGATAGTCCTGCATACATCTGGGACTCGATCTCGCGCGAGTGGAATGATCTGCGGTCACGCGTCGAGCAGGTCGACGAGGCGGTCGCCGAACGGTTCGCCAATGCCGCAACCATCATCCGCGAGCGCGCCGAGGCGAAGCGCGCCGCCGCCGAGAAAGTGCTCCGCCAGCAGGTGCAGCGACTCGAGCAGTTGATCGATCGCGCGCAGAAGCGGGCGGCGGCGGAAGATCTCACGTTAAAAGAAGCGGACAAGGCCGCGCGCGATCTGCGCGCCGCGATCGAGGCGCCGCCGGCCATCCCGCCGGGCGAACGCGACGCGCTCGTCGAACGGCTCAAGGGCGCGCTGTCCACGCTCGCGCCGAAGCTCCACGAGCTGCGCGAGATGGACGAGTGGAAGCGATTCTCCAACGCTGCCGTCCAGGAAGAGCTGATCGCGCAGACCGAGGCGCTGAAGACGAAATACGATTTCGAAAGACCGGAGGATCTCGAAAAAGCTGCCAAGGAGCTGCACGAGATCCAGGAGCGCTGGAAGCAGGCCGCCGAGGCGCCGCGCGCCCAGGCCCAGACGCTCTGGCATCGATACCGCCAGGCGGCCGACCCGATCCAGGCGAAGGCGCGCGAGTTCTTCGCGCACCGCGCGGAGGAGCGTCAGGGAAATCTCGAAAAGAAGCTGGCGCTCTGCGAGCGTGCCGAAGCGCTCGCCGACTCCACTGACTGGATCAAGACGGCCGACGAGCTGAAGAAGCTCCAGGCCGAATGGCAGGCGATCGGACCCGTCCCGCGCCCCGACACGCGCATCGTCTGGAAGCGATTCCGTGATGCGTGCGATCACTTCTTCACTCGCCGCAACGAAGATCTCGCCCAGCGGAAGGAAGTCTGGGCCGCCAATCAGGCGCGCAAGGAGACGCTGTGCGCCCGGGCGGAGGAGCTCGCCGACTCACGCGAGTGGGAACGGAGCGCGTCGGAGATCCGCCGGCTGCAGGCGGAGTGGAAGACGATCGGACCGGTGCGCCGCAGCAAGTCCGAGGCGCTCTGGCAACGCTTCCGGGGCGCCGCCGATCATTTCTTCGATCGCTACAAGCGGCGCGACGAGATCGAGCTGGAAGCGCGGCAGGCGGATCGCGAGGCGCTCGCGGTGGAGCTGGAATCGTTGTTCCCGGCAGAGGGCGCCGACGCAGGCGCCCCCCCCTCGGATCTGCTCGAGCGGGTGCGCTCGCTGCGCTCGCGCTGGAACCAATCGACCACCGCCGTGCGGCATGGCGCCGACCCGCTCAGCGGCCGATTCGTCAGCGCGATGGAACGGTTGCTCACGATATATCCCGATGCGTTCCGTGGCACCGAGCTCGACGTCGAGGGCAGCCGGCAGCGAATGGAAAAGCTCGTGACACGGGTCGAGAGCTTCGTGTCTGAAAAGGACGCCACGGCCTCCTCGTCGCAGGATCTCGCCGCGCGTCTCCGCGAGGCACTCGCCGCAAATACGATTGGCGGCCGCGCAGGCGAGGAGAGCAAGTGGCGCACGATGGCCGAGGAAGTGCGCCAGGCGCAGGCATCGTGGGCGCGGCTGGTGCCGGTCCCCGGCGAGACGGGCCGCCAGCTGTCGGAGCGGTTCCACAAGGCATGCAATCGCTTCTTCGATCAGTATCGACGCCGCGTGCCGCAGCAGCAGGATTCGCCGCGGCGCGGCGGCCGAACCGCGTCCGTACGCTAGTTCCCGCCTTGCGCGCGAAGCGCTTCGGCGTGGCGCGCCGTAGCCTTGGCGGAGGCGGCAGGTCGGGCCTACTTGGGAACTCGATACAGGATCCGTCCGGCCACGATCGTGTAAACGATCTTCGCCGTGGGGATCTCGTCCTCCGGCACCTTCAGAATATCTTTCGACAGGACCGTGATGTCGGCATACTTGCCCGGCTTCAATGAGCCGCGGTTCGTCTCCTCGAACGCCGCGTACGCGCCGTTGATCGTGTACGACTTCAACGCCTCCATGCGCGTCATCCGCTGATCCGGATAAAAGACGCTGCCGTCTTTCAGCTTGCGGCTGACGCTCGCGTAATAGCTCGCGATAGGATCGACGTCTTCAACAGGCGCGTCGGTGCCGTTGGCAATCGTGGCGCCGGACTTCATCAGCTTCTGCCAGACGTATGCCCCTTCCTCCGCGCGCTTCGCGCCGAGGCGTTCCGTCACGTATGGCGCATCCGACGTGCAGTGCACTCCCTGCATGGACGCGATCACTCCGAGCGTGCCGAAGCGCGGGATGTCCGCGGCGCTGAGGTGCTGCGCGTGCTCCACGCGCCAGCGCAGGTCCTTCTTTGACGGGTGCGCCTTGAACGCGCGCTCGAAGATGTCGAGCGTTTCGCGATTGGCGCGGTCGCCGATCGCGTGCACGCACAGCTGGTAGCCATGCTGAATCGCGAGACGCGCCGTCTCGTCGATTTCCGCGATCGGCGTCGTCTGGAGCCCGGTGCTTTCAGGTTTGTCGGTGTAAGGTTCCAGCAGCCAGGCTCCCCGCGAGCCGAGCGCGCCATCGATCTGCTTCTTGATCGCGCGCACGGTCAGGTGCCCGTTGGCGTAATCGATCATTCGGTACTGGGCGAGCTTCGGCGCGATGATTGCGTTCGGCTGCCGCACCATGACCCACAGGCGCACCCCCAGCTTTCCCTCGTCGACCATCTGCTTGATGCGATCGATCGTTAGCAGGGGAGATCCGGCGTCCTCGAACGTGGTGATGCCTTTCGACAGCGATTCCTCCCCCGCGAGCTCGAGCACGTGGCGGTCGCGCGCCAGCGCATCCTCGGGTGTCGGTTTGGGTTCGCCCGCGCCGCGCTTGATCAGGCCGGACGCCGTCTCACGCAGCAGGCCGGTCGCATCGCCGCTGGCGTCGCGCAGGATCTCGCCGCCGCGCGGGCTCTCGGTCGGCCGGCGAATCCCCGACAGCTCCATCGCCTTTCGGTTCGCGAAGCTCGCGTGGCCGCTGGCGTGTACCAGAAACACGGGATTGTCCGGCGACACTTTGTCGAGCGACGCGTGCGTCGGAAACCCCTCGACGTTGGGCTGCGGACGCGCGGTCCATTTCTCCTGGTGCCAGCCGCGGCCGTAGATCCATTGTCCGGGCTTTGCCTGTTTCACCGCCTCCGCCACCATGGCGACGATCTCATCCCACGAGCGCGCCGTCATCAGGTTCAGCTGCAGCCGCGACTCGCCGACACCAGTAAAGTG
>QHWT01000050.1:136454-138465 GCA_003222675.1 Acidobacteriota bacterium
GACCTGCGTGTTCGGGCCGACATACTTTTCCATGGCACCAGCGGATCCCAGCGCCGTGATCCTGTCTCCACCGATTGCGATCGCCTGCACCTCAGGCTGCGCGTCTTCCAGCGTGATGATCCGGCCGTTGGTGAGCACGAGATCCGCCACAGGAAACCGCGCGGCGGTCGGCGGAGACTGTCCCCCGCGCGCCTGAGCGACGAGAGACGCCACGGATGCGGCGAGAATCAACGTGCAGAGCGTCCCGACACTGATGCGCATGACCGGGGATTATAGCCACGGATTACACAGCGCGGCCAGGGCCGCAACCAAAATCGCGGTAGCTCGTGAGACTCGGGTGCGGCCCTGGTCGCGCGAGTTGCAGCGCGCGCGCCGCCTTCAGAAAAGAGAAAACGCTCCGGATGGTTTCCGACGATGATGGGTGTGCGACCACGTCATCACGCGGAGGGACCATGGAGCGTTTTCTCCTGCGGCACCGAGACCGCATTGTCGCCATCCTATCAGGATTCGACCGCCTGCTCTTTCGCGGGACCTTGCGCTCGATCGCGTATGTGGAAGGCCTCGACATCTTCTTAGCGAGCCACCGCGTGTTGTACAAAGATTTCGGACGATTTGCCGAGCGCGTATCGAACCAGCTCAAGGCTCACGCGGAAGCGATCGCGGCGGCGGCGCACCGGCCGTTCCGCTACGTGGCCTCCTCGCGGATCTCCAAGGAGGACCTGGCGCGGGACATCCTCCGGGCCGATCCGGTAACGGACGGCCTGATCTGCGTCCTCTCCTGTGTCGAGCCGTGCCAGTCGTTCACGATCCGCCGTGATCGCGCCACCCACTACCTCCAGCTGATCGCGCAGGAACGCAAGTGCTTGCATCTGTACTTCTACTATCTCGATCGTGACTTTGGGGTGATGCATGTGCGGCTGCAGACCTGGTTGCCCTGCACGATCCAGGTGTGTGTGAACGGCCGGGAGTGGCTCGCGCGCCACATGACCCGTCGTGGGCTCGGGTATGAGCAAGCCGACAATGCGTTTGTGCACCTCGCCGATCCCGAGCGCGCCCAGGCCATCGCCGACCGGCTGCTCGATTGGCCGTGGCCGTCCTTCTTGCAGCGCCTCGCTCGGCAGGTCAATCCGTGGGCCACCGCCAAACGGACCGCCGTCAAGCCGTACTACTGGAGCGTGCGACAAAGCGAGTACGCCACCGATGTCGTCTTCTGTGACGACCCCACGCTCGCCCGCTGGTATCCCCGCCTGCTGCATCACGCCGTGGAACACTTCGGCGCGGAAGATGTCCTCCGGTTTCTCGGCCGGCCGCTGCCTGGCCGCTTCCGCGGCGAGGCCCGGACCGAGTTGCGCGAGCGCGTCGAAGGCCGACGCATCAAGCATTGGATCGATGAAAACTCGATCAAGATGTACGACAAAGCCGGTCGCCTGCTGCGGATCGAAACGACCATCAATAATCCTCGACGCTTCAAGGTACGCCGAGCCCGTCGCCGCGGCCATCAACGCGTCGTCAGCTGGTTGCCCTTGCGGAAGAGCATTGCGGATCTGCGACGTCGGGCGGAGATCGCCCGCGCCGCCAATGCGCGCTATTTCGACGCGCTCAGCGTGGTGGGCGAGATCACCCCCTCGCACCACCTGCTCGACCCGGTCAGTCAACGGGTCACCCGCGACGGTCGGGCCTATCGTCCGTTGCGCCCGATCAGTCCCGAGGACGCCGCCGTCTTTCGCGTGCTGCTGCACGGCCAGTACTGCATTCAAGGCATCCGCAATGCCGACCTCCGTCGTCAGCTGATGCGCGACGTAGACGATACGCCGACCAGCCGACGCCAAGCCTCCGCCCGCACCAGTCGCTTGCTACGATTGCTCCGCGCCCACGGCCTGGTCCGAAAAGTCTCCGCCACCCGCTACTACCGCGTCACCCTGAAAGGCCACGCGGTGATGACCACCGCGCTCAAATTCCGCGACACCGATATCGCAGTACTGGCAGCATAATTCGTGTCAGAAAAACACGA
>QHWT01000113.1:0-6295 GCA_003222675.1 Acidobacteriota bacterium
CGCTGGAAGGGGTCGAACGAGCCGAATCAGGTCCGCCATCGGGACGCCGCCCCACTTCGCGATGCCCGTCCATCCTTGGATGCAGTGATGCATCGTGATCTGTTCGACGAATCCAAGCCGCCTCAGATCTGCAAGCGAGAGCTCCACTGGATGCTCGACCAAGCCGTCCACTCTCAGGCGGAAGTCCTGGAAGGCGCCCTGTGCGAGCGTGTTCCACTCGGCTCGCTGAGGGAGCTTCCCGTTGGGCCAAAAGAACGGTGAAATGTCGCGATCTCGATAGCGTTGATGTGGATTCAGCCGGTTCAAGGTCAGCAACTGCATTGGGTACGTCACGCTTTTCACCGCGCGTTGGAGCGCCCGCGGATACGTCCAGGACACATGATGGGCGGCGATCCAGCAGCCAACGACGACTCCGATCCCGACGAACCCCCAGATCATTCCCGACGGGCTCGTGTCGTCGGTTCCCATCACGATATGATTCATGTTCCTCGCGAACCCGGTCATGATCACGAGCGTGACGTGGACCACGAGAAACCCGACAAAGCCGATCATTGTCAGGAAATGAATCGATCGTGCGGACTGCCTGCCGCCGAAGAGTCTCGGGTAGGTCGGAAAACGATTCACGACGGCCGGAGACATCGCGAGGCCGGTCAGGATCGCGACCGGCCCGAACACCAGGAACACGGCGAAGTACGCGATCTGCTGCAGCGCGTTGTAGCCATAGAAGCCATTCGGCTCTGGCGGCAGACGAAACGTGGCGTAATGGACCCAGGTGTTCCACGCCTGCCTGAACACGACGGGCGACGTCGGGACGA
The DNA here is from genome assembly GCA_003222675.1 of Acidobacteriota bacterium. Taxonomy (GTDB): domain Bacteria; phylum Acidobacteriota; class Vicinamibacteria; order Vicinamibacterales; family 2-12-FULL-66-21; genus QHWT01. Next base: position 816 of record QHWT01000113.1, read on the forward strand.
TCCGCCTCCATTGGTCGGTCGCGAAGAGCATCATCGCGAACACGATGCCTGTGATGATGAAGCCATGAATGTTGATGAAGTGCCACGCTCTCGCGACGCCAACGGTGTGCCGGTAACCGGGCGTGGCAAGGAGCGGCGATATGTAACGCGCATCATCCTTGGCCGTCCATAGCCGGTCCTGACTGCGGATGAGCAGCGTCACGAACAAGAAGTTGAAAAAATGGCAGTAGCGGACCCACACGGGAAAGCCGTGCGGCGAGGCCACGTTGTTCGGATTCACAGACGCGATCGGTGCAATCGTCGGGAGACCCCAGAGGCTCATCTCGATCCATGCGATGGCCACGGGGATGACAACCAATAGCGCACCCAGCGCGACGAGAGACGGCCGTATCCACACCCTGAAGCGTCGATCGGGCGGATAGTGAACCGCGGCGTGTGCTGCGTCGAAGTCGACCACAGGCGTCCCTTGTACTCTTCGATTACGAATCAGGTAAGGCCGGACGTCGCCATGGCCGTTCGTGGCCGCTCGGGTTGGGATCTGATGGCCGTCATCGCTCGATCCATTCGACAAATGATCCCGCGCTGTCGGTCACCATCATGACGCGCAGGACGCGATCGTTGTGGTACATCACCTTGGCGCCAGCACGCGCAGCTTGGACGGACGGATAGTGCGTCCACGTTTCAGGAAGGCTCCCGGCCGTCCCCTGTTTCATGATCGCCCGCAGCCGAAATGCTTGAGTCATCGTCGCCCTCGTCGCGCATCGCGCGCAGCCTCGACTTCCCAATCATCCGCGCGCGCAAGCAGGACGTCCTTGCGCGTGCGCAATCAGCGATGGGAGCCCCGGGGCGAGCTGGGTTCCTTGCTCCAGCGCAATGACAGCTGTCCTCCAATGGCCGACGATTGCAATGGAGCGTGACGTGAATCAACCTCGACTCGATATCACCGATTCCCGCGATGTGGCGCGTCTCGTGAACGTCTTTTACGATCGCGTGCGAGACGACGACATCCTCGGACCCATCTTCAACGACATCGCGCACGTGGATTGGGCGACGCATCTGCCGCGGATGTACGATTTCTGGGAATCCGTGCTCTTTGCCAGGGCGACGTTCAAGGGCACGCCGCTACTTGTGCATCGCGCGCTCGATCGGCGCACTCCGTTGACGACTGCCGCATTCGATCGTTGGATCGCGCTGTTTCAGTCGACCGTCGACGACCTCTTCTCAGGGCCAATGGCAGAACACGCCAAGACTTGTGCCGTGCGAATCGCGGCCACCATGGAGCACAACATCAGTCCGAGGCCGTCGTCCATTGACGCCTGGTCGTTGATAGATCGCAAAGAACTGGGGGCCGCCGCGGACCACAATCGATCAGGGGCAACGGAATGACCGTGAAGGAGCACCTCAGATGAGCGCAACGATGGCGCCGCCCGTGAGCGCGAGCCCTGTTTCAACGACCGATCGTCGCGCGAAGCGGTTCGATGGGTCGATGTCGGCCGACCTCGCGCGGATTCGCAGCGAGTACATTGAAATATCCGGGCTCGTGTTGACGTTGCCTCAAGCGGCGCGCCTCTGGGGGTTCGGCACCGAACGTGCGGCCGACCTCCTGACTGTGCTGCTGGACGCTGGTTTTCTTACGTGCGACAAGAGGGCCGTGTACCGGCGGCGACGATGACCGCCGGAGATGAGGAAGCCTTCATGCGCGAGCATTTGGAGATCCCCGCAGCGTGCGACCAAGCGCTGCGGCGTCTCAGCAACTCGATGTGAAGCCGCTCCTGCGCGTCGAGGGCGGTGACACGAACGCTTCGTCGGATGTCGTCGATGACGCGTCCAATCAGTCCTTCCCTGCCAGCGATCCTCCACCGTGGACGCTCGGCGTTGAGCCGACATAGCCGCCGCCCGCTTGAACGACGACGCTGAGCCGATCAATGACGAAATGTGACACGATGAACATTCGACATGGCCGTTCAGGATGTGGCCGAGACCGCCCGTCGACTCTTGCACGTCCCGTTGTTCGAGGGGCTGTCGCTGGACACGCTCGCTCAGATCGTCAGCTTGTCGTATCCGAAGCAGGCCAACGCCGGAGACTTCTTCTTTAACGAAGGTGACCAAGCCAACGAATTTTTCGTGCTGACGGCAGGCCGCGTCAAGCTCACGCAGTTGACACCCGACGGTCAGCAGATTGTCCTTCGGCTGATTGGCCCCGGGGATGCCTTCGGTGGTGTCGGCGCGTTCGGCGATCCGACGTATCCGATCAGTGCGGAAGCCGTGGAGACGGCGTCGGCGCTCGCCTGGAATTCGGCGACGATGCGCCTCCTGCTCGAGACGCAGAACCAGATGGCGCTGAACGCGCTCCGCTTTGTCGCGAACCGGTATCACGATCTTCAGCGACGGTATCGGCAAGCCATGACCGAGCGTGTCGAGCGCCGCGTCGCTCGTGCGTTGCTACGGCTGGTGCATGAAGCTGGACGCCAAGTCGACAAGGGCGTCGAAATTGATTTTCCGATCTCACGGCAGGATATCGCCGAGATGACGGGAACCACCCTGTTTACGGTCAGCCGGCTTCTCAGCGCCTGGGAAGAGCGCGGCATCGTCAAGAGTGGTCGGCAGCAAATCGTCCTCACCAAGCCGCACGCCCTAGTCGCGATCGCCGAAGACATACCGGATCGGTAGCGACGTCCGCTGTTTGCTCCAGCGCAACGACCAATCCCGGTTCGTCGTCGATCCTAAGACAACGGACAATGACGGACCCTTTGACGGCGAGCACGACTGTCGCCGACGTCCTGCGCAAGCGGCCCCTCGCAGCACGCGTCCTGATGAATCACCGCATGCACTGTCTCGGATGCGAGATTGCCCCTTTTGAAACCTTGGAGGAGGCGTGCGAAATCTACGGGGTCTCGCTGCGAGATCTGCTTGCGGAGCTGAACGCCACGACGACGGAAAGCGCGGGTCCAGAAACATTGGCGAAATCTGACGATCATCAGTAAGCTCACGGGCTGTGTCACACCTGCGGCGGTACACAATCGCGGTTTTGCTGACGTCGCCAGCGTTAGCGCTAGCATTCCTCGGCCGCGGCGTTTGGGGTACGGCCGCAACCTATTCGTTTTTCCTCGGGGCCGTCATGCTGAGTTCGTGGATCAGCGGCCTCGGGCCAGGAATCGTCTCGACTGTTCTCGGAACGCTAGCCGCCGACTACTTCCTGATTGCGCCGCTCCATACTCTCACGTTCGACTCGTCGCGACTCGTTCAGCTATCCGCTTTTGTGGCGATTGCGATCCTCATCAGCTCTCTGAACGCCTCGCGCCGCCGCGCGGTCGATTCGCTCGCAGCAGCCCGCACCGAACTCGAACAAAGGGTACGGGAACGAACCGCCGAATTGGCGACAGCCGACGACACACTGCGCGGAGAGATCGAGCGCCGGAATCAGAGCGAGCGGAACTTCCGCGGCCTGATCGACGCCGCGCCAGACGCCATTCTTGTCATCGACACCGATGGCCGTGTCCTCAGAATGAACGACGAGGCGGAACGCATGTTTGGATACACGCGGGACGCCTTGATCGGCCGCAATATCGAAACAATCATTCCCGAGCGATTCCGGGCTGCGCATGCCGCGAAGCGACAGACCTACGGGACGGCTGCGGCGACGAGAACGATCGCTGGCGAGCTGGCGGGCAAGCGCGCGGACGGAACCGAGTTTCCGGTGGAGATCCGCGTCAGTCTGCTGGATGCGCACGGACAACGCGCCATCGTCGGGATCGTCCGCGACGTGACCGAGCGCAATCGCGCGCAGCAGGTGCAACTGCATCTCGTCCATGATCTGGGCGAGCGGGTGAAGGAGTTGACGGCGCTGCACACGACGAGCCGCCTTCTGAACGAGCCTGGAACTCCGAGCGAGTTGCTTGCCCGCATTGTGACGTTGCTGCCGCCTGCGTGGCAGTACCCGGACATCACGGGCGCGCACATTGCAACAGGAGACATCGACGTTCGCACAGAGGGATTTGAACTGACCCCGTGGGTGCAACGTGCGAACTTCACGACTTCGGACGGTCGGACAGGGACGATTGAAATCGTGTATCGCGAGGCGCGCCCCAGCGCGGCCGAAGGTCCATTTCTCGCCGAGGAACGCAACCTGATTCAGTCGCTCGCCGGGATGTTGCGGGCCTACTTCGAACGCGTCCAAGCGGAAGAGGACCGCGTGAACCTCGCGCGCGCGGAGGCGGGGCGCCTGCAAGCGCAAGAGGCGAATGCGGCCAAAGACCAATTCCTGGCGACACTCTCCCACGAACTGCGGTCACCGCTAAACGTGATGCTCGGTTGGACGCAGATGTTGCGATCCGGTCAGGTGAGCCCCGCTGCCGCCGCCCGAGGATTCGACATCCTTGAACGCAGCGTCCGACTGCAGGCGAAGTTGATTGAGGATCTGCTCGACGTGTCTCGGATCGTCACCGGCAAATTGAGGGTTGAGAAGCGGCGCGTCGATCTCGCCACGATTGTCGACGCAGCGGTCGACGCGGCTCGTCCCGCAGCCCACGCGAAGAAAGTGGCTCTGACCGCTACTATCGAGCCCACCCTCTTCATGGCAGCCGACCCGCAGCGCCTTCAGCAGGTTGTCTCGAATCTCCTGACGAACGCGTTGAAATTCACTCCGGAACACGGTTCGATTGACGTGCGCGTCGACCGCGTCGAAGACAGCGCCCGGATTGTCGTACGCGACAGTGGAATTGGAATCGCGCCCGATCTGCTGCCGCGGATTTTCGATCGCTTCCAGCAGGGTGACAGTTCCACGACTCGCACCCACGGTGGGCTCGGGCTGGGGCTGGCGATCGTCAGGCACCTTGTCGAGCAGCACGGCGGACAGGTCGCCGTCGCAAGCGCCGGGTCCGGCCACGGATCGACGTTTACGATCACGTTGCCGCTACTGAAAGACGTAACGCTGACTGCTTCAGCGCCTCACGCGCTGTTAATGGATCGATCGCTGCTTTCAGGTGTGCGAGTGCTCGTCGTCGATGACGAAGCGGATGCTCGAATCACACTCGGAACGATTCTGGAACAATTCGGCGCCGAGCCAACAGTCGTGGCATCCGCTCAGGACGCACTCGATTCGATGGCACAGACTCTTCCAGATGTTCTCCTCAGCGACGTCGCTATGCCGAATGAGAATGGTTATGCGTTGATGCGCCGGGTCCGAACGACCGTGGATGCGGGCCGACTACCCGCAGCAGCGCTGAGCGCCTACGTCGACGGAGACAGCAGGGAGCAGGCGCTCGATGCGGGGTTTCAGACGTATTTGTCCAAACCAATCGAGCCGACGCTCCTGGCGACAACGCTCGCGTCCCTGCTTCATCGCGGGGTCGCCTCGTGACGTTTGGGCGTTAGGCTCGATTGAGGCGGGCCGCGGCGGACTAAAACGCCCCGCGACTGACAAGATGCAAGGCATTCTGGGCGCGAACGGCGTCATCGGGCGAGCGCTGTCCCGCGCACTC
>QHWT01000113.1:6320-7055 GCA_003222675.1 Acidobacteriota bacterium
CGAAGCGGATGCATCCCACAGACGATCTCGTCAGCGCAGATCTCCTCGACGCGAAAGCCACGGCCGACGCGGTCGCGGGGAGCTCGGTCGCCTATCTCGTCGCGGGCCTCAAATACGACGCTCGCGTCTGGCAGGAACAGTGGCCAACGGTGATGCGCAACGCCATCGAGGCCTGCAAGCGCCACGGCAGCGCACTCGTGTTCTTCGACAACGTTTATGCGTATGGTCGCGTTGACGGCGTGATGACCGAAGACACACCGTACAATCCGTCCAGTCGCAAAGGCGACGTCCGAGCGAATGTCGCCACGATGTTCATGGACGAAGTGAAGCGCGGCGAGTTGCGCGGCATGATCGTGCGATCCGCGGACTTCTACGGGCCTGGCGCCGTACTGAGCGTGACGCACGCGACGGTGACCGAGCGCCTGAGAGCCGGGAAGACGCCCCAATGGCTTGGCAACCGCAGAGCGGTTCACATGTTTACCTACACACAGGACGCCGGCCGTACGCTCGCTCTGCTCGGAAACACAGCGACAGCGTACGGACAGGTCTGGCATGCGCTGACCAACCACGAACCCATGACCGGCGAATACTTCGTGCGGCTCGCGTGCGAACTGTTGCACCAACCCTACGGCCTGCAAGTGCCGCCTCGCTGGATGCTCGCGTTGCTCGGTGTGTTCGCTCCGATTGTTCGCGAGAACATGGAGATGCTGTACCAGTTCGAGCACGACTACCGGT
>QHWT01000014.1 GCA_003222675.1 Acidobacteriota bacterium
ACCCTTCGCGTATCTGGTGGCGTGAGCTCGCGGGACGGCGAGCCTTCGCCTGAGATCGTGCGCGAAGGTTGGCTTGCCACCCGTAGCTCGCTCACGGATGCGGGCGAGCGAAGGGTGGTGGACCTGACGGGCGCCAGATGGAACCGAATCGCCGGGTGGCTGCAGCAAGTCGAGCGACTACGGACTGCTGCCTGATCACCATCCCCTCGATCGTGCAGTCGACACCGCCGCCGTTCACAGCTGGAACACGAGAAACGTGCCGCGGAGGTTTGCGTTGCTCGCAGGCTTTGTCATGGTCGGGGCGTGGGCGAAGGCCTCCACGAAATGCGGGTTCGCGACGAAACAGGCTGCGCGCCAACCCCTGAAGCGCGCGAAGGCGCGGCCCATGTCAGAGTAGAGCGCGAGCAGCTTCTCTTCGCCGTGCTCCGCGCCGATGCGCACGCCATACGGCGGGTTGAAGCAGAAGACCCCCGGCCTCATCTCGCGCACGGCGGGCAGCATGCGCTCGATGTAGTCTGGTGTCAGCTCTCGAACGTCATATTGCGCGATAACGATTGAGACTTCGTATGCGGGACCGGTCAGCCCGGCGGCCCGAAGGTTGCCCACCATCGCGGGAATGGTTTCCGGGTCGACGTCGAGCGCGGCTATCTGCGGCACGGTTCCTGGAAACAGGTCGGGTGCTTCGCGCGGCAGATCCTTGAACGCGGCGAGATGGCGCTGCGGGAGATCCGAGGGGCGACGAATAGCGGCGCCGGTCGCAAGGCCTGCGGCCTCGATCGGAATCGTGGCGCCGCCAGCCATCGGATCGACGAGGGGCTCGGTGCGCGCGTCCCAGCGCGACAACATGATCAGCTGCGCCGCCATCGTCTCGCGCAGCGGCGCGGGACCGGCGGCCACGCGCGCCCCACGGCGATGCCGCGGCCCGCCGCCGATGTCGATGCCGACTACCGTACGCCGCGCTCCAGGCGTTCCTGCGCGGCGCACGACGAACACGACGTCAGGCGAGTCGGCGTCGACTTCGGACGCCACTCTTCGTGACGCCAAGGTCTCGACGATCGCGTTCTTGACGACGCCGCGGAGCTGGAGTGGCGAAGCCTCGAAGTCGAACGAGGGACCAACCTCGACCGAGAAGCGCAGGGGTGCGCCGCCAGGGAGCCTGTCGTCCGACAAGAGCGCGGGCAGGAGGTCGTCGAAGAGCGGCTCGAGGCGCACCGCAGTGCTCGAGCAAAGATCCCAGGAGATTCGCGACGACGTGCGGTGATGGCAGGCGGCGACCCATGCGATGCACGCCTCGAAGGGATAGAGCAGCGTCGCTTCCCCCTCCCGTTTCGGTTTCTCGACGCGCACGCCGAACGGAGAGCGCATCACGAGCCGCTTGAGCTCCGCCTCCATGACCCGGTTCGCGCCGCCAGAACCCGTCAGCCGCAGCTCGTTGCAACGTTGTGCGCTCACGCGTTACCCGCGCGCTTCATCTCGAGCACGATCCGCCCCGTCGGGATCACGGTGGATGATTAATTGCTCGTGCGCGGCCTCGAGCGCCTCGGCGATCTGTTTCGCGATCGGCAGCGCCTCGTCGAGCGGAATCGGTCCCTTCGTGATCCGATCCGCGAGCGCCGGCCCTTCGACCAGCTCCATCACGAGCGCGATGGTCCCGTCCCATTTTTCGAGTCCGTGAATGTGCGCAATGTTCGGATGATTCAGGGCCGCGAGAATTTCAGCTTCGCGCTGGAATCGCGCGAGCCGCTCCGGATCAGCGGCCACTGACGCCGGCAGGACCTTGATGGCGACCTGACGCTTTAGGTTGACGTCGGTCGCCCGATAGACCTCACCCATGCCGCCCACACCGAGCGGCGCGACGATTTCATAGGGGCCGAGGCGCGTGCCAGGGGTCGGAGTCACTGACTGACGGTCAACCGGCTGGATTCTAGCGCGAGTAGGTCAAGACAGTCGTTTTAGTAATGAGATGTCGCCCAATGTTGACGCGATTCAGGAGCCGGCCGTCGGTTCGCCGTCCAACGGCCAGCGATTGTCTGGTAAGCAGATGAACAGTACGGCTTTTCGCCGAAAGCGCATCTACCGATATGCGTGCATTGCATCGCTGTCTCACCCGCACTGCAGTAGGATCGCGCGGGTGTCAGACGAGTTTTTAGTCACATGTCCGTATTGCGGCGAGCAGGTGGAGATCTATGTCGAGCCTGACGTCAACGGCACCTTCGTTCAGGACTGCGAGGTCTGCTGCAATCCATGGCGCGTCAAGGTGTCTGGTCGAGACGAAGATCGGGCTGTCAATGTGACACGCGCAGATGGATCAGAATGATGATTAATTCTTGCCGAGCACGGTCGCCTTGGCCGTTGTCAGCCCGCGGTAAACACTACGCCGTTAAGCGGATCGATCCGAGGATCAGCGCCACAACGTTGGCTGTGGACCGCGTGAACCTGTTCGACCTGCCTGGTCCGACGTGTCGTACGCGGCCCGCAGCATAAGTGGATCTGCGGCGACATGACTTCGCTGCTGGTACCGGACGCTCGATAGTCGGCCCAGGTCGCTCGGCGTGCCCACGGGGCGTTGGCCGTGGCTACGTCTCCGTTTGCTGTGCCCGCTTCGCTTCCGGCTTGTGAAAGGGTGAATATGTGCGCTGCACCTTCGCTTCGAGCACGGCACGTCCCGCTGCTGGAGCCGCCGCAATCCGCGCACGCAACTTGTTCCGTTTCTTCTTCCGCTGTTGCCGTAGGTGGGTGTCGGTCGGCTGATGGCTGGCACTCATGATGGGATTCCTCGGACCGAGCCTATCGAACGGCGAGCGCCGCTTACTGTTCAAAAACGCACACTCCGGCTACCGAGATACCGTTGGCCGTACGGAGATGTGGCTGAACACGGCCCCCGCGTCGCGATTGGTCCTGACTAATCGTGCTGCTTAATTTGATCCATGTTAGGAAACGGCAGTCGAAACACTCGGCATGTAATCTAACATTTCCGTATGAGCCAGCTAAGCAGGCGCACGCGGCTGCTGCCGCGCGCTGCGAGCTTCCTGACATAGTCGGGCACGAGATCTACAAGGGGATCGTTGTCCGTAAAGTGTGGGCGGGAACCGAAATGAAGGGTCGAGTACACGGACAAGAGTGACGTGGAGTGTCGAGAGGGTCGGAATCCCCAAAGGGCCACGGACCGGCTCGTGCTGACTTACACGGGCGAATTGAGTGCATCTGAGGGCATCCTGAAGGGAAGGTGGCCTCTCAGAAGTGGAGTCCTCGATGAGAGCGGGACCTTTGAAGCCAAGAAGAAACCGAGGTTGCAGACAGCGGGTTTGGCCTTCGGTGCACGGTCTTTTCGAGAATTGTGGTTGGAAGAAGTTCGGCACGGGTCCTCTCGTGCGCAGCGTGCCTCTTGACCGATCTTTGCCCGTGTCTCACTTCGTTCTGGGTGAGGGCTCGAACACGAGCGTGCCAAACGCTTCCGGCACGTGGTTGGGATCACGGTTGACGGCACACGTGGGCTGCCAGCAGAGAAAGCGTCGCTGCGAATCCGGGCCATCGCCGTCGATCCGGTACAAGTTCATACGCCAACGCGTGCCTGGAACCACTTTCGAGCTCGACACGGACGCCAGAGGAATTCTGGCGGCCGCGTACCAGACCTTGGCTGCTTCATCGATTCGGGCTCGTGTCTGCCAGCCTGAATTCCACGATCTGCCCTCGCCTCCCCCGTCAAGGTCAATCGCCAAATCGACCCGCTCGCCCGTCGGAGCGATCTCATACTCCCGGTAGTGCCGGATGTTCTTCCAGTCGTCGCCCAAAAAGACCTCCACGACATCGCGGTCCCAGAGCTTGTCTCGGTCAGCACCGTCCGCGGCCAGCGGGAAGCGATTCAGCGATCGGTAGGGACACGCAAAGCGCAAGTACAGCGCGCTATCCGTCCAGAAGCCTCGGGCTTTGGTGTTCAGGTCCGGGTAGTCCACGTTTCGAGAGCAATTCTTGACGATCGTCGCGGTTCCGGTGGTCTTCCATGTCACGGACGTAGGGTCGATATCGAGCGGCGGCTCTCCCTTCACATAGGGAATGGACAGGCTTGCCGTGGGGAAGGTGACCTGACACGGCATCTGGGAGAGGAGCGTCTCCGATAAGCCGCAGCACCCAAGAATCACAACGATCAGGCTGATGCGACGTATCGATGTGAGTGACTGCATCAACGGCTCGCCTTCGGCTCAGTCGGGCGAGTCCATGGCGCGCTGGCGCCGATGACTTGCGCGTCACAAGGGGCGTGCGTCCGCGCCATCCGCCAGGAACAGCGGCGACGAGAAAAGCATCGTATCGTACACGGCCCCCTTGCCGCCCTCGCCGATTCGGGTGGTGATCCGGTAGTAACCGACGGTCCGGGCATCATGGGCGAGCTCGAGGACGATGGAATTCCTGTCGGTCGCCAGCGCACGAGCAGTTCGTCGTCTTGTCCGCCTGTCGTGACAAGCGAAAGCGTTCGCATAGCGACCACCCGGATAACATCAGCCCAGCGCCTATAATCTCCACCGAACTGGAGACGATGATGCCAACGGGGACTGCGCGATTGGTTCCGGCGCTGCTCGTGACACTGATGGCCGCCTCGACGGCGATTGGCCAGTTGCCGCCGCGCCTTGTCGATCCGATGCCGCCGCTCAATGCCGCAGCGCAGCCGGTGCCTGCCGCAGAAAGACGAGTCATCGCGCCCCAGGGACCGAAGCCTGTTGGCCCCTATAGTCCCGGAATCATGGCCGGCGACTTCCTCTACGTCTCCGGGCAGGGCGCACGCGACCCCGACGGACGGCTGCCCGACACAGTCGAAGCGCAGGTGAGACAGACCCTCGACAACGTCAAGGGGATCGTCGAGGCCGCCGGGTTGACGCTGGAGCACGTCGTCTACACCCAGGTCTATCTCAGCAACATGTCCAGCTCCGACCGGATGGACCGTATCTGGCGCGAATTTTTTCCGAAACAGCCGCCGGCACGAGCCGTACTCGGGGTTCACCGGATGCCCACCGACACTCCGGTCGAGATCAATGCAATCGCCTTCCGCGATCTCTCCCGCAGAAAGCCCATCGTCCCTGCAGGCTATCCGGCGAACTCGCCTGCGACGGCCGGCGTGATGGCGGGCGACCGGCTCTACCTGTCCGGCTCCTTCGGCGCCGACCTCAAGACGGGCAGCGTGCCGGCGGATCCGGCCGCGCAGGTGCAGCTCGCACTCGACAACATGAAACGGACGCTGGACGCGGCGGGCATGGATTTCCGTCACGTCGTATTCGTCAACCCTTACCTGACTGACCAGGCGTCGGGACAGATGAACGCCATTTACGCGAACCACTTCGAATTCGGGAACACGCCAGCGCGCGCCACGATCCGCGTCGCCAGCCTGCCGGGCGGCAACACGATCGAATTCACCGGCGTGGCCGTCGCCGATCTCTCGAAGCGCCTCGCGGTCCGGCCAAAGAACATGCGGCCGAGCGCCACTGCAAGCCCGTGCGTCTTTGCCGACGACACCTACTTTTGTTCGGCCAAGGGGCCGTTCACGCCGGGACCCGACAAGGTTCAGGGCATCTATGCCGCGACCGTCGAAGCGCAGGTCCGCCAGACAATGCGGAACCTGCTCGATGGCCTGGAGGAGGCAGGGCTGACGCTCGCCAACGTCGTAGCCGCAAACGTCTACCTCGACGACATCGACGACTTTCCGCGAATGAACCGCGTTTACGCGCAATACTTCCCGGAGCTGTTCCCGACGCGAACGACTGTTGCTACGCTTCCGCCCATCGAGCGGAAACCGGTGAGCGAGGACGTCTTTCCGGGCCTCGAACAGATTTCTCTGGTAGCGGTGAAGTAGAACCCGTCGCCGCAATTGTCGCAATTGATGAAACAGGCGACTGCTTCGGCGAGGCAAGGGATTGCGACGAAAGACGCGAGCGAGCGCAGCGAAGCGAGCCACGCGAACGGAGCGAGCCGGCGGAGCGGCTCCCGAGAGAGCGTGTGGGGGAGTTCGAGGGGCGAAGCCCCTCGGGGAGGAAAAATGTCGAATGGTCTCACCCGGCGGGAATTGTTCCTGATGGGCAATGCCCTTGCGGTGCCGACTCTGCTCGGCCGGCTTGACGCGTCGCTCGAGGCCGCGGCGGCTGCGGGACCATTGGTGGCTGGACCGCAGATCTATCAGTCGCTTGGCGTCGAGCCGGTCATCAATTGCTGCGGGACTTTCACCATCATCGGCGGATCGGTGGAGCGGCCGGAAGTCCGCGCGGCGATGAATGCCGCGGCGAAACACTTCGTTCAGATCGACGAGCTCGCGGACGCGGTCGGCCGCCGTTTCGCCGAGCTGACCGGGGCCGAGTGGGGCATGGTCTCGGCCGGTTGCGCCGCCGGTTTGAAGCACGTAACGGCGGCCTGCGTCACCGGCGGCAATCCGGAAAAACTCATTCGCATCCCGGATTTGTCCGGTCTCGACAAGACCGAAGTCATCGTTCCGCGTTCGTCGCGAACCGTCTACGACCACGCGATTCGCAACGTTGGCGTCAGGATGGTGACCATCGAGTCGATCGAAGAGATCGAACGCGCCATCAATCCGCGGACAGCGATGATCTACCTGATGGCCGACAACGGGCCCAATGCGATGCTCGAGCAAGTGGCACGCGTCGCCGGACCGAAGAACATTCCCATCCTCGTCGATGCGGCGGCCGAAGTGCTGACGATTCCCAACGTCCACCTGCAGCGCGGCGCCACCATCGTCGCCTACAGCGGCGGCAAGGCGATTTGCGGTCCGCAGTGCGCGGGGCTGCTGCTCGGACGAAAGGACATCCTGCAGTCCGCCTGGCAAGCGAGCTCGCCGCATCACGGCCCCGGGCGCGACAACAAGGTGGGCAGGGAAGAGACGCTCGGCATGCTGGCGGCAGTCGAAGCCTGGGTGAATCGCGATCACACGGCGGAATGGAAGACCTGGCTCGGCTGGCTCGACACAATCTCGAAACGTGTCATGACCATCGACGGCGTGAAGACGGCCGTCCTGGAGCCCACAGATCTGTCGAACAAGAGCCCGTCTTTGGCCATCACGTGGGACGCTACGGCGCTGAACGTCGTGGGCGATGACGTAGCCGAGGAGCTTGCGACAACGAAGCCGCGGATTGCGGTCGGCGCCGGCGGGGGCGACCGCGCGGCGCAGGCGGCAGCGCCCGGCACGACGGGGATCACCATCACTGCATGGCAGATGCAGCCGGGCGACGACACGATCGTGGCGGAGCGCGTCCACGCGGTGCTGTCGCGCAATCGTTCGCCGCGAACCACCGAGATGCCGCGTCCGTCCGGCGACGTCAGCGGCCGCTGGGACGTCGACGTCGAGTTCTACAGCAGCCGCAGTCAGCACACGCTGCAGATCGAGCAGGACGGCAACTGGATCCAGGGCTCGCATCGCGGCGATTTCTCGACCCGCGAGTTGGTCGGCATGATCGAAGGCGACAAGGTGACGCTGCGCAGCGTCGATCAGCGGCCGGCCGATTCGATCACGTTCATCTTCGCGGGGACACTGGCGAATGGCACCATCTCAGGGCCGATTCACCTCGGCGAGTACTTGACCGCCAGGTTCACCGCCAGGCGTCACGCGTACACGACGGCTCACACGCGCATCCGCGTGCCGAGCGGACCGCCACTGGCGACGTAAAAAGGGAGTCATGGTCACACGACGAGAAGTTGTTTCCGCCCTCGCCGGCATTTCCGGGCTCACCACGCTCGGGATCCCCGTTGCCGCCGCTCAGACGCCCCGTCGCCGGCCCGATCTACGACTTCAGATGGGTGAGAAGCTGGTGATGATCGGCGACTCGATCACCGACGTCGGCCGCGCAAAGCCGATCGGTGAGGGGCGAGCGGACGATGCGCTTGGGCGGGGCTACGTGATGATGGTCGACGCGCTGTTGGGCGCGGTGTATCCCGAGCGCATGATCCGGGTCATCAACATGGGTGTCAGCGGAAACACGACTCGCGATCTCAAGGCGCGATGGCAGAGGGACGTGCTGGACCTGAAGCCGGACTGGCTGTCGATCATGATTGGCGCGAACGACGTCTGGCGCCAGTACGATTCGCCGAAACAGACGGAGGGTCACGTGCTGATCGACGAATACGAGCGCAACCTCCGCGAGCTGGTCTCGTCCACGACGCCGTTGGTCAAGGGCCTCATCCTGATGACGCCGTACTACCTCGAGCCGAACCGGCAGGACGCGATGCGCGCAACGATGGACAGGTACAGCGCCGTTGTGAGGCAGGTCGCCGCTGCGACAGCGGGCAGCGTGTTCGTCGACGTGCAGTCCGCTTTCGATCGACTGCTCACCACCTACTATCCAGCCACGATCAACTGGGACCGCGTGCACCCGAATAACACTGGGTCGGCCTTGATTGCCCGTGCGTTTCTCACCGCGATCGGGTTCGATTGGCAGCGTGGGCTCGACGGCGTCTGATAGAAGGAGACGCTGGCTGATATCGCATCGCTCGTCGACACCGCGCTCGCTACGATTCCGCTGCCTTGCGGAACACGGCACGAATCGCTGATTGATTCTGCTGTTGGTCGGCCGCGAAGTCTCCGTGTTTGGAGAGATTGACCTCCTTCAGCAGCTGTTCGAGGCTTTTGCCAGCTTTCTTGCCGCTGGACACCTGCGTCCAGAGATCATCGAGAAACGCGCTTTGCGCGCGCAATATGGCGACCGTTCCGAGCGCACCGTGTCCTGGCACGACGGTCTTTACCTCCCAGCGCGTGAGATCGTTGAGCACCTGTACCCAGTGCCGGGGATCAGCATCGCGATCGCCGACGTTGTTGCCCGACCGCCAGTTGACGTAGAGATCGCCAGTGAACAGGACGCCGTCTTTCGGCAGGAACGCGACCGCATCACCAATCGTGTGCGCCGGCCCGACGCGCCGAGCGCGACGACGTTCCAGTCACCTGTGCCGACATAGCCGTTGTACGCAGCCATGAGACCCGTCACGTTCGGATTCTCCTTCGGTCGATCCGCCGGCCATGTCAATGGATAGACGTGGATCGTTCGGCCGCCAGCCGCGGCCCTCGGCTCCGCCCGCGTGCGCACCTGGACGTCCTGGACCGCCGTTCCTGCCACACCATCCGGATCCTTCATCGTCAAACGGACCTCGTATTCCGTATCCGGCTGAAGATCGATGATGCTTCCGGCAAAACGGTCCGGCACGGTATAGGGCGCGCGCATAATCCGCTCGCCACCCATCCGGAGCAGCGGCATGCCCTCCGTCCATGCCGTCTGGCCTGAAGACGCGATACCGGACCTCCACGCTCGCATTGCGATTCTCATCGCCGGTGATGTCCCACTCGAAGCCGAGGCAGATCAGCGTGGCCGGCTCGATCACGAACTGACCGGGCGTCACACCGTTGGCCGCGCGTACGGGCGACGTGACCATTACCAGCGCGAGCAGGACGAGAATGTTTTTCACGGAGCTCCTCCTACAGCTGGCCAGCGCGTCGCCGCGATCGGCGCGAGCGTTTGGCGAAAAGTGGATTTTAGCGTGGCTGATCGACCGCTCCGGTGGCAGCTACCTCGTGCCCATCTTCCCTTGACTGCGCTCGGACTCTACGGTCTGCTCGGTTATCTGGTCGCGGAACGGACCAAGGAGTTCGGCATCCGCATCGCTCTTGGTGCGCGGTTGGCACGCATCACAGGATCAGTCGTCGCCAACGGCCTCGTGCTCGTCGCCATCGGCATCGCCGGCTCCCTGCTGCTCCTGCGGTCGCTCGGCACGCTGGTTTTCGGCGTCACGCCGTACGACCTCCCGACGTACGCGATCGTCGTCGTGCTGGTGGCGCCATCGCGAGCTCGCGTCTTGGCTGCCCGCGGCGCCGCGCGCGCATCAAGCTGCTGACGGCTCCGACAGGAATAGGACTCCACTGCGTCACACGTTCTGCTCGCATCTGGCGATGCGTGCGGCGCCTGCAGTTTGCCGGCGCGGCGCACGCAGACCTCAATGGATCTCGCCTTCTTTTGGTGGACATTCTAGATGGGACCATCTAGCCACTTATTTACAGCGTCGAGATGGAAGCGAAAGAGAGCTTCTTATGGCTCGCGGAAACGTCGGCGATGCTCGTTCGCTCAAAAGAGCGAGCACTTAACGATGGAATTTATTGATGAGGTTGGTGGACCAGACAGGCGCCAGTTGGAACCATCTCAGCATTTGGCTGAAGCGCATCGACTCTTTACGAGAGGTGTCGTGACAGGTGATCCGCCGGGCGACCTAGCGAGCCGTTGGATCGTCGCGCTCCGCGCGGCCGGCTGAGAATCTACAAATCGGGCACTGGGTCGCCATTAACAGACCATTGGTCCCGCGCGGATGGGCGTCTCTGCTGACAGCATGCCAGACGATGCGAGCACGGCAGCGTGGACAGCGCACAAACAGCCACAGTCCGATGAATGCAGGGATTGCGAGCCCGAAACCCGATAGAAGAATCCACGGTCCGAGTGGGCGATTAAGGTCCACCCATTCGAGGGGCTCGACGGACAGAACCATCAGACACCCGAGCATGCAAAGAGCGAAGACGGCAGCAATCGCGGTTTGATGCCCCGTCCACTTCAGGAAACCCCCGGTCGTCACGACCTCAGTATCGGCCAAAAAAGCAGCGAGGCGAGCCCCACGCGAATGTCCAAGTCGTTAGCTGAAAAACGACAGCCGGGTGTGACCTCGCTCGTCACAGGAGTCCGATAGACTGGTCGCATGCCCTATACGGCAATGGTCCTGAAGGTCATGATCGCCTCTCCCTCGGACGTGCGTCACGAACGTCAAGCCGTTCACGCTTTGATGCACGAGTGGAACGCAATTCACAGTCAAAGTCGCGGTCAGGTTCTCCTACCCCTGGCCTGGGAGAACAACAGCGCTCCTGCGTTCGCTTCCCGCCCTCAGGAAGTGATCAACCGCCAGCTAACGAGCGAAAGCGATCTGATTGTCGCAATCTTCTGGACGCGACTCGGCACACCCACGGGTGTCGCACCGAGCGGCACCGTTGAGGAGATCGACGAACACCTTCGGCTCGGTAAACCGGCGATGTTGTACTTCTCGAACGAACCCGTCAGACCAGATTCGAT
The DNA here is from genome assembly GCA_003222675.1 of Acidobacteriota bacterium. GTDB lineage: Bacteria > Acidobacteriota > Vicinamibacteria > Vicinamibacterales > 2-12-FULL-66-21 > QHWT01. The sequence goes on from QHWT01000014.1 coordinate 11,085, forward strand.
CGATGAAGAACAGTACAAAGCGGTTCGCGATTTCAAGGCCGACGTGATGCGCCGCGGCCTTGTCGAGCACTACGATACGCTCGACGAGTTCAAGGAGAAATTCTCGCGGCAATTGGCGCAGACGATCATCGAAAGATTCCCGTCAACTGCACAATCCACCTCCGTCGGCAGCCTGCAAGGCATGTCACGGGACGATCGCGATGCTTTACGTGGCATCTCGCAAGATGCGCGCGTACTTCTCGTGGCGGCGTCGGGGGACAGAAACGCAGCAGTCCTCATGACCGAAGCCATGGGCGGTCTCTCCGTAGAGACTAACGAACGAGATTTTGTCGAGCGCGGCAATCGCCGATCCGAGGCGCAATGGCGAAAGGCTGTGCGCGAACTCGTCGAGGCTGGATTCGTCGAGCAACGGGGTATCGAGGGCGAGATCTTCGAGGTCACCGAGGAAGGGTTTCGAGCAGCGGATCTCGTGAATCCCGTTCCGAACAATGAGAAGAAGCAACAACTCCTGTCACTCTTGCATCAGACGCGCCTCATCACACACGAGTTGCCGCGCGACCAAAGCAAGGCCGAGCAGATCCGGCAGGTCACCCTTTGGCCCGATGCTGACGCTGCGCTCCTGCGAGAACTTGCGGTGCCGTTCGGGAAGGACGCTGCGAATCTTGGGGCCGAAGCCCATCGTCATCTGACGACCGTCGCGACAACCTCCCGGTCGGTTCAGCAGACGCCGCGCGAGCGGGGCTTCGATTGGGCTCGCTTTGACTGGAATCGCTGGATTGAGGAGCTTAACGCCACCGAACGGACCCTGGTATCGCTAGCGAGCACAGTCGATCCGAACTGAGCGGCACTGGTCTGAGTTGACCCGGTTCTCAGGCCAGCAACTGTTCGCCTGCTGCTCGGCGCGTGACGGTGACTACGTATTGCCCTTGGCGTTCATTCGATTGCAGCGCGCCGCCAGAGTCCTCCGATTCATCCACCAGTGACACCCAACGCAAGGGGGCCCTTACCGTTCATTCTGTCGCCATCGCGCCGCGCGTCGGCGTCGCCATGCGATTATTGAACTATGCAGCCCAGAGTCGTTGGGTATCAAGCCGCGAATGTGACCGCGTTCCGCTCAGAACGAATCATCCTGACCGTGAAACGTGACGAACGCCGGCACAAGGTCGTCCAGATCATTTTCGGGCGCGACGGTAGTCTGTTCGTCAATTTTCCGTACTTCAGGCATCGAACGGGGATTCTCGCCGCAGCGACGATTCCTGGCAACGGACAGAAAACGTCTGAAGTGAGCCTTCAAATCGGCGGCAAGATCGCATCGCATTTGGTCAAGTACGCGCATCATCCTGACGGTCGCGCACACTTCTCTCAAGACGGCAAGGTGCGAACCGCGATCAAGCGGCAGTCGATTGCGCTTGATCGGCAACAGGGACACATCTTCTCGGTGTTGTTCCAAGGCCTTGAAGCGTTCGATACAGCCACCGATGCGAAAGACTCGGGAGTATCGCCGAAGCGAACAGTGCTGACGTTTGAGCTCCCTACGTCTGGCGCCCGTGATGCGATGAAGATCGTCGGCCGGTGGTCACTGGCTTCCGCTTTGAGGTTTCGAGATCCGACGTCCAGCATCGGCCCTATTGTTCCAACTCAGGACCCGGAAGGGCAGGTTCGAAACGGGTTTCTTCTGGCGAGCCCAAACGAACACGCCGACTATGTCCTGCTGGTCACATGTGAGCTGATTCCGGCCCTCAGTTCAGAGCCTCATGCCCTCGTTTTCTACGGCGGCTTCGACGCGCGCGAGGTGATGGACGACACCACGCGAGAGGCGGGCTTTCTGGGATTCATTTACCCGGCGGCGGATGGCGAAGCGCTGAGGACCACCATTGGCACCGTGGACTGGATCCCGGCCAGCTCCGCAGGGTAAGCACTCAGTCAGATGTTGACGATATCGATCGACAACGACGGGCGACTGGTCGCTACCCAACGCGATGCCTCACCGACCGTCTATTTGGATCACTGGGCTCTGCGCGAGCTGTCGACGACACCGACGCTCGCCGAGCAGTTCGTCGCGGCGCTGAAGCAGCGAAACGGCACCCTCGCGTTGTCCTGCACGAACTTGATCGAGTTCTGCAACTCGACGGATGACCAGCAGGCCAGGCAAGCAGAAGAATTGCTCGAGGCGAGTCTGCCGCACGTGTTCTTTGTCGAAATGGATCCATTCCTGGTGCAAAAGTGTGAGGACGCGCTGCTCCAAGGCGGCCCGCCCAGACCTCCCCACGAAGATCGCGAACTGTTCACGACGCTGTTTCAATTGAAGCCTCAATCCGTCTCCGTGTTTACCGCCCAGACTCTTTTGGATGGTGTTCGAAGCGGCATCGGGCGGCAGGCCAACGAACTTGCCGACACCATCGTCCAGCAGGTCGCCAAGCTTCGGATCGAACACGAATCAGACCCTGCGTTTCAGGCCACTCTCAAGAGGCCGGCTACCTTCCAAAGGATTCAGAGGGGAACGCGCCTTGTCCTGAAGGAACTGCTGCGTGGTCTCGTTCTTGATCGCTCGACGAGCCTCTCGCGTAATCACGCCGTGGATTTCCTGCACGCGGTCGTTCCCGTTGCGTATTGCGACTTCGTAATGCTGGACAAGTACTGGGAAGACCAGGTACGGCGAATGCGCGAGCGTCTCGCCAGAGCTTCGATTGATGTCCCCTTGGCGCAAGTTATCTCGAAGCGATCGGGCGGGCTCGAATGTCTCGTTCGCACCCTTGAGGATGCCACAACCGTCTGACAACCGAAGGCCGTTTCGCCTGTTCGGCGCCACTGCTGAACACGACACTTCTCGCCGCTGCGCCGAGACCAAAACCGCGGTTCACAGCGCCGACTCACCAGAGCGGGAATTGCTGGGTCGGGGGGTGATGGAGGGGGAGATGGAGCCAGGGGGACCATCACCCCTCAAGCATGCTCACCGATTCGTCGAATTGGAAGCGTCTGTTTGCTACGATCGCCGCGACGCACTTGTGACGGTTTCTCCTGCGGCACGTTTATGTTGCCGACCGCTGCCGTGTCAGTAGCGGGAGGCGTTCGCGCGGCGTGTTTTGCCGCGCGGATGACCGGCGCAGGAGAGCAGCCGGGACGTGAGCGACCCCACCTCCGGACCCCGGACCCTGACCCCAGGGTCGGTTCGGGGGTCGCTCACGTCCCGGCTGCTGCTGATTGGAACCACACGGATTTGTTGCCCGAAAGCCGCGCCGAGGGCGCACGTGTTTGCGCCGCGCAATTGCAGAACAATTCTGGCGGGGAAGTCGGTTGATATCATCGGACAGAACAGATGCCCTTGAAGCCAGACTTTCCAGTGTGGTGGAACTGGGAACTTTCGTTCACGCCCCATGCCGAACTGCGCATGGAACAGCGCGGGGTGACGGAGGTGACGTCCGCGCTATGCTGGAGCGAGCGACCGGGTTCGAACGGAGCGTTGTCGAGGGCCGGTTCATGATCCATGTCGCCAGGAACAACGGGCCGTGGATCGTTATCGTGGAGCCTGACACCGACGCGTCGGTCCTGGTCGTCGTCACTGCGTATGAGGTCTCCGAATGACTGAGCGCTCTCTACAGGTCACGTACCGAAAAGGGAAACCATTCTCTGCGTACCTGCACCTGTCGCATCAGACCGGAGAAAAGAGCGCGAGAACGGTTCCGTCGGCCGACGGTCTGCTCGTGATCGACTACGGTCGGAACGGGAACGCAATCGGGGTCGAAATCACCGCTCCCTCAGCCGTGCCGTTGGAGCGCTTGAACCGAGTCCTCGCCGATCTCGGCGAGACGCCGCTAAGCGAGCACGACTACCTGCCAGTTCGAGCGGCGTAAGCACCGAGAAACGTTCACGGAATCATTCGCGGCCATCACGTTTTCGAGTGTCGCGCTGTGCTCGGCGCCGTCAAGGCCGCGTCGCTTTGCTCCGCCGCCGCGTTCCGCGGCGCTTCGGGCCTTGACCGCGCCTGCGCGCAGTCGCACGATTGCAGCTGCGTGATGGCAACAGGAATGGGCTCTAATCTGAGTGACCGATCGGAAGCGTTCGATGAGGGCAACGTAGGTGCAATCATGACCACCCAGTCCGAAGCGAAACGCTTCTTCGCGACCAAGGTGATCGACCGGGCGCGGACGGAAGGAGTCGCACTTTCCGAGGCCGAACGGCGGATGCTCTACTGGTCTGAATCGGATCCGGAATTCAATGCTGATCCCAAACTTGTCGAGCAGCTCGCGGCCGAAATGTCTGACGAAGACTACGAGGCAAAGATCGCGACACTTTTGCGGAATGCATTTGCAGCGGACAGCGCGAATGATTCTCGAGCGCGCGAGGCGTGGCAACAGGCAAGGTCAGTGCTCAAGCAAGGTGACCACTACATCCTGATCATGATCGACCGAGCCGTCGGCACGAAGCTCAAGCGCTGGTGGGAATTTTGGAGGTAGTTTCGTCATTCCGACGCTGCGCAACCAGCTTAGGCGACCACACTGTCGTATCGTCCCAGGAGACGAGCACGGTAGACGATTGACGACACGCAGCGAGGGCGCTATTCTTCGATTCGTACGTGCCGCCCTTGGTGTGCGGCACTTCTTCCGCTGCGCGCACTTCCGCCGGCAGGTTTGATTCGATCGTCGCCTTGGAGCCACGATCGATCTTCCACTCGATTCCCGATAGGCTGGATCGCGTACTCGCTCGCGATTACGATCGCGCGACCGCACGTCGCTCGATTCGATGACGGCAGAAGCCCTCATCCGCGCAATTGACCGGGACGTCTCGGCAACATCCCTCGACGTCCTGAGCGCGAACGCCCACTACAACTAATGTCCGTTTGTGGAGCGCGTTGCGATGGACGAGATCTTTCCAGCTGGCGAACCGAACGGCGACATTTCGATCGAGCGGTGTCGCGAGCTGCTCGGCGACGACGCCGTGGACCTATGCGACGACGAGATCGATCGAGCCCGACGCTGCGCCGATACCGTTGCGCGTGTCGTGATCGAGATGTTCGTCGACGAGAAGCGTCCGACGATCCACTAGCGATGAGCACGAACTTGCGACGCAAGGCAGACAGGTCTAAGCTGCCTGACATGGTCGGCGCAGTGATCTACGTGCGCGTCAGCACCAAGGAGCAGACCGAGAACCTCAGTCTGCCGACGCAGCTGAAGGCCTGCGAGGAGTACTGCGAGCGCCAGGGCTTCAAAGTGCTCGCGCGTTTCCGTGAGGAAGGCGAGAGCGCGAAAACCGCTGACCGTACCGAACTCCAGAAGCTGCTGCACTTCTGCCGGAAGAACAAGGGAGCCGTCCAGTTCGTCGTCGTCTTCAACCTGACCCGATTCGCGCGAGAAAAGTACGACCACTTCGCCCTCCGCGCGCATCTCAAGTCTCTCGGCATCTCGCTGCGCTCCGCCACCGAGCCGATTGACGACACGTCGACCGGCAAGTTGATGGAGGGCATGCCACGGCATTCGCGCAGTTCGACAAACGACGTGCGCTCCGAGAAAACACGTGGCGGAATGAAGCCGGCGCTGAAGCTGGGACGCTGGACGTTTCTCGCGCCCCTTGGCTACCTGAACGCGCCCCGCGCCATCGGAAAGAGCCTGATTCCCGATCCGGAACGAGCGCCGGTGATGCGACGTGCCTTCCAGGATTTCGCGATTCACGAAGGACGAGTTCGCAAGAGCGTGATCGCGCTCGGCCAGACAACGAGACGCGGGAAGCCGGTGCCGTCGCAGACGTTCGACGCCATGCTGCGCAACGGCGAAGACATCGCGGGAATCCACCTGCCTGTTTCCCCGTATGGGCCCGCGGCGATCGCGCTTCGCTATCACTGCAAAGATCTGGTTCAGCGAAAATGCCGCGCGGCGAACGCGCAGCCGGAGCCGGACTTCAGGTACCGCTCGAATTGAATCGCACGCGCTTCGTTCGCGAA
>QHWT01000148.1 GCA_003222675.1 Acidobacteriota bacterium
AGACCCTGCGAGACAACGCCGGCTACCGCGCCGTCAGCATCACACCGTCGTTGAAGGATGGCCGCGTCGTGGCCGACGTCGCCCTCGCGAAGGGCGAGCAGACCAAGACGGTTTCGGTGCCGTTGTAACTACCTGCGTGATGCTCGAGGATGTCGTAGTGATACAGAGAGGGTGGTGACCTCGGTCAAGGCGCGTAGCCGCTCGCGCGCAGAATCGCCTCCGGATCGCGCAGCTCGAGCAGCTCACGAACCGCAGCGCGCTTGTCCGCGGCGCGCGCGTAGTAGGCACCGGCGATCCGCGCATGTGGACTCCCACACCAGGGAGCATGCGGATGCGGGCATCCCACACGAAGCCGGGCGGCGTCGCGCGGTAGACCTGCGCGGCGCTAAAGGGCGGCCAGCACTCGTCGGCCTCTCCCATCTGAAACTCTGCTGGGCGCTAGTCAACAGAATCGCGGCCCATCCCGTGGGCACATGTACACGCACTGTGTGCTGGCCCGGGGGCATGGCTTTCTGCTGGGTGTGCACCGCCTCGTGCACGACGAGGCCAACGAGCGATGCGAAAGTATGCGTCGGGAAACCCTTCTGCGCCCAGGCGGGCAGCTCGTCGAGCGGCGTATCGGGTCCGCTCGCGCTCTGCTCCGTCCCCATGAGCATACCGCTCCGTCCCACCGTTCCCCCGGTCGACAGCGTGCCGATGAGAAAGTAGATGTTCGGGAATCGGGCTTCGGGATAGAGTGCGGCAAGCCTCGCGAGGCCCTGGCGGATCCCTTGCCGAATCGCGGCGTCGGTGTCGACCGCGAGCGTGCGCGCCCGCACGGCCGCGTAGTAGCGCGGGTATGCGTGCAACGCGCGGACCAGCTCTTCAGCTCCCGACTGCTCGGCGAACGGCGCACGCACGCGTTCGAGGGAATCGCGACCGAGGGAGTCGAGCCGAGCCGTGGTATCAGGCGCAGGCGCGTCCAGTCGCGCAGTCCCGGAGAGCCGGGCTGGAGGTAGATCGTCCGAAGGATGCGCGCCTGCTCGGCATCCGCCTTGCCCGTCGCGCTATCGTAGGCGCGCCAGAAGTTGGGGATGTCGCGCGTGACGAGCGCAACGGAATCGATTGGCGTCTGCCCGGGTGCGGGAGACGCAAGCAAGCAGAGCGCCCCAAACGTCTTCCACATGTGGATCAAGGTACCCCAAAAGCGGATCGAGGTGAAACGGCGGGCCAGGTTAGCCGCGGAGCGACCTAATCTGCTCGAGAGCTTCGATGTCGGCGGCATCCTGGAGCCGGCCGGTGCGCTTGGTGGCGATGAGATCGTCGAGACCGATGAGCGGAACCTGGACTCCGCCGATCTTCACGGTGCTCGCATTGGGCGCGGCTTGCTCGTACTTCACCGTCCAGCCAGCAGTGAAGATATCGACGCGCGGATCATCACCGATCAACGTGATCGGCTTCTTCAACAGTTCTGTCGCCGACCATGCGCCTGCGAAGCCGTAGCCCACGCCAGCGAGCGCTTTCAGGACGCGGGCCGCGTTGGCCTCGGTCCGCTCGATCAGGATATCGACGTCATCGGTGGCACGGGCGTAGCCGTGGAGAATGCACACCACGCCGCCGATGACGAGGTACTTAGCGTTGGTGCGGTTTAACGCCGCGCAGACGAAGGCTACCCCCGATTCGCTCTTTTCCATTCCCAAAAGTCCTCGAACGAATCGAAGGCGATGATCTGGTGGCGCCGGCGCCGCGGGCGGCGTGACCGTGCCAGCCTCGCGGCCTCCTCGGCGCGCCGGAGCCGCTCAGCCGGAGAGCGCGCCAGATCGCGCCCGAGCTGATGGCGACGCGCCGAGCCAAGGGCGTCTGAGCCGTACGCCGGCGTCGGTGCTCGCACGACGGCTGGTGCCGCGAGGAGCGCGCGGATCGCGTCGGCGATCACCCGGCTGCGCGAGCGCTCCAATTCTTTGGCACGGCGATCGGTGGCCGCAAGCAGGTCTTTGGGAAGCGTGATGGCGATGCGTGCGAATGGCATCGTGAATATCCAGTATTACCGGGTATGAGTAGATCTTACGAATGGGGGGGAAATTGGCAAGCGCTGGCGGGAATCACAGCCGTTGACCGCTTTGCCGGGCCCACCTGCACCGTCGCAAAGCGCTCGCTCCGCCGCTTGCGAATGGTCTTACGGAAGTAGGGCAGCGCGCCGCGTCGTAGGCCTTCCGATAGGCCGCCCGCGCATTCGCCGACGGCTCATGAGCGACGCCGCCGTGA
>QHWT01000051.1 GCA_003222675.1 Acidobacteriota bacterium
ATCAGCTTCTCTAGGAGACGACGATGACCGAACGCACGCGCATCCGGGGATTGGCACAGCGCGAGTCGCCGCAGCGGCAGAAAGGCGGCGCGGCGGTACTCGCGCTTTCGCCCGCGCCTGGGCCGCGCCCCGCCGGTGTGCGCTGGGATCAGGAGCAGGCGACCGTCGCCGTCCGCGGGGAACTGGATCGCGAAGCTCTCTGGGCCATCGACTACACGATCGAGCGCGCGTCCATCGAGGCAGGGCGGATCGTGCTCGACCTGCGCGAGGTCACGCACCTGGACTACTCGGGCGTTCCCGAGCTCCTGGCGCGGCGGCGGAAGCTGCGCTCGCTCGGCGGCGATCTGGTCGTGGCGGTCCGCAATCCTTATGTCGCCAACATCCTCAAGGCGGCGGGCGGGACTGAGCTCCCGATCTGCCGCTCCCCGGAGGACGCGTTCGCGGAAGTGGCCGTCGCGCGCGCAGGGTCGGCTCGGCGGCGGCAGTAAAGCGCCGTGGAGGAATCATCGGTGGACTCCTTCCAGCACCGTACCGTGCTGCGCCGCGAGGCGGTCGATCTGCTCGCGCCCGCTCCGGGGAAGGTGTTCCTCGACGGCACGCTGGGTGGAGGCGGACACGCGGAGGCGCTCCTCGACGCGGGGGCTCGCGTGATCGGGCTGGATCAGGATCCGAGCGCGCTGCAGGCGGCGCGCGCGCGGCTCGCAGGGCGCGGAGACCGTTTCGTCGCCGAACAGGCGAACTTCCGCGACGCGCGCGGCGTGCTCGACCGGCTGGGAGTTCCCCAGGTCGACGGCGCGCTCGTCGATCTCGGCGTCTCCAGTCCCCAGCTCGACGAGCCGGAACGCGGGTTCTCCTTCCGCGCCAAGGGGCCGCTCGACATGCGGATGGATCCGACTCGGGGACAGCCGCTCTCCGCCCTGCTCGATCAGTGGGGCGAGCGCGCCCTGGCGCGGATCGTGGAGACGCTCGGCGAGGAGCGGTTCGCCCGCCGCATCGCGCGCTCGATCCACCGCGCGCGCCGCGCGGGCGAGCTCGAGGACACCGCGCAGCTCGCGGATCTGGTGGCCAGCTCGATCCCGCGGAAGGCGTGGCCGCGCGAGGTCCATCCCGCGACGCGCACCTTCCAGGCGCTGCGCATCGCGGTGAACGACGAATTGGGCGCGCTCTCCGCGTTCGTCGGAGATCTGCCCCGCATCGTCGGGCGCGGCGGCCGCGCCGCCGCCATCAGCTTCCACTCCCTGGAGGATCGCATCGTGAAGCAAGGGTTCGCGAAGCTCGCGACCGGGTGCATCTGCCCGCCGCAGTTGCCGGTGTGCGGCTGCGGCCGCGTCGCGCAGTGGAAGCTGCTCACGCGCAAGCCGATGCAGGCGAGCGAGGAAGAGCAGCGCGACAACCCGCGCTCGCGCAGCGCACGCTTGCGCGCCGTGGAAAGGCTCGCATGAACTGCGCCGTCCGCCGCCAGGGCCGCCCTCTCGCGGCCCCAGCCGGGTCGGTCCGGCGCGCCGTGGAGAAGCGAAGCCTGCGGCAGCTCGTCAGCGCGCTGGTCGCCTGCGCGCTCCTCACCGGCGGAGCGCTGCTGCAGATCTGGGTGCGCACGCGTGTGACAGAGCAAGGGTACCGGCTGTCCCGTCTGTCCGGAGAGCGGCAGCAGCTGCTCCGCGACCACGAACGGCTTCAACTCGCGGCGGCGCGGCTCGGCAGCGCGCAGCGCATCGAGGACCTGGCGCGGGCGCGCCTGGGGATGGGGCCGCCGCCGCCCGATCGGATCATCGTGCTGGTCGGCGGAGCGCTCCGCTCCAGCGCTTCGATGGTGGCTTCCAAATAGGAGGGTTCGTGCGGCATGCGGGGCGCAGCGCGAACGGACACGCGGGCCGCTGGATGCGGCTCCGCGTTGCGCTCGTCGCGCTCGGCCTGCTCGCCGCTTTCGCGCTGGTGATCGCCCGCGCGGCGAAGGTGCAGCTGCTCGATCGCGCGCGCCTCTCGCGGCTGGCTCGCGACCAGACCCGGCGCGAGATCGAATGGGCGCCGCGTCGAGGGCTGATCACCGATCGGCGCGGGGCCACGCTTGCCGTGACCCAGGACGTCNNCGCCTCCGCGCTGCGCATGGATCGGAAGAACGTCCTGGCGAAGCTGGCCGGCGAGAAGCGGTTCGTCTGGCTGCGGCGGCGCGTGGACGAGGACGCTGCCGCGCGCGTCGCCGCCCTCGGCCTGGACGGAGTCGAGCTGGTCAAGGAACCGAAGCGCTTCTATCCGCAGCGCGCGCTCGCCGGGCACGTGCTCGGATTCGTCGGCGAAGAAGGCGGCCAGGAGGGTTTGGAGAGAGAGCTGGAGCCGCTGCTGCGGGGCAAGACGGTTTCCGTGCAGGCCGTTCGCGACGCGCGCGGGGTGACCGTCCTCGCTCAAGGCGCGCCGGATCCGACCGAGCTGACCGGAGCGAGCGTGACGCTGACGATCGATTCGGCCATCCAGCTCGCGGCGGAGCGCGAGCTTTTGCGCGCGGTCGCCTCGTCGCGGGCGACGGCGGGATGGGCGATCGTCATCGACGTGCGGAGCGGGGCAGTGCTCGCGCTCGCATCGAATCCCGCGTTCGACGCGAACAAGCCAGGTCGCGATCCGGGGCTGTGGCGCAGCCGCGGGGTGCCGGCAAGAGCTTCGTGGTGGCTGCCGCGCTCGACGCCGGGGTACTCGACCCGAACCAGCCGCTCTACTGCGAGAACGGCCTCTGGGAGCGCTACGGCCACCGCATTCACGACACGCACAAGGTCGCCTGGGCGTCGCCCGCGGCGGTGCTGCGCGAGTCCTCCAACATCTGCGCGGCCAAGATCGGCGAGACGCTCGGGAAGCAGCGCTTGATGACTGCCCTGCGCACCTTCGGCTTTGGCGAGCGCACCGGCGTGGGTCTTCCGGGGGAGGCGCGCGGATCGCTGCCCGATCCGGCGCGGATGCCGAACATCGCCGTCGATACGGTGTCGTTCGGTCAGGGCCTCTCCGCTTCGGGCTTGCAGACGGTGATGGCGATGGCAGCGATCGCGAACGGCGGCATCCTGCTCAAGCCGTTCATCGTAGCCAGGGCGGTGGCGCCGGACGGAACCGTGTTGCTGCAGCGGCAGCGGGAAGAGGTCCGCCGCGTGCTCCGGCCCGTCACGGCCCGCGCCGTCGCCGCGATGCTGGAAGATGTCGTCGCCAAGGGGACCGGCATGAAGGCGCAGGTCGAGGGTTTCCGCGTCGCGGGGAAGACCGGAACGGCGCAGAAGGTCGACCCGGTGCGCGGCGGTTACGGAGCGAAACGGCTGGCCAGCTTCCTCGGCTTCCTCCCCGCCGACGATCCGCGGCTCGCCATCCTGGTGGCGGTGGACGAGCCCGAGGGCGACGTGTTCGGCGGCTCGGTCGCGGCGCCCGCGTGGAGCGCGATCGCGGCCGAGGGCCTGCGGCAGATCGGCGTCCTGCCCGACACCGTGCGCGAAGAGATCGCGCTGGCGTCCGTCGCTCGCGACGACGACTCGGCCGGCGACACGACTCTCGAGGAAGATCCGCCGCCGCGGGTCGCGCCCCGCTCGCCGGGCCAATCGGTGGTCCCGGATTTGGCCGGGCTGCCCGCGCGTTCCGCCGTTCGCCGCCTGGCGGAGGCGGCGCTGGAGCCGGAGCTTCGAGGCAGCGGCCGGACCGTATCCCAGTTCCCCCGCCCAGGCGCTGTGGTCAAGCGCGGCGCTCGCGTGCGCGTCACGCTGGCGCCCTCGGGATGAGCGAAGTACACCATGGGGCCTGAAGTGAGGCTTGCGGAGCTTTTCCAGGGAATCGACGTCCAGCTGCCGCCGCGCGCGGACCGCGTGGAGGTGCGCGCGCTCGCCGTCGACTCGAGAAAGGTCGGCCCCGGGTCCCTGTTCGCCGCGTTGAAGGGCGTCACCGCGGACGGCGCCGAGTTCGCTTCCGAGGCGGTGCGGGCCGGAGCGGTGGCGGTGCTCTGCGATCGCGAGCTGGACGTCGCTCCCGCGGTCCTGGTCGTGGCGCGGGACGCGCGTCGCGCTTTCTCGCAAGCGGCATCGCGCTTCCACGGCGAACCCTCGAAGCGCATGCGGCTGGTCGGCGTGACTGGCACCAACGGAAAGACCACCACCACGTATCTGGTCGACCAGCTGGCCTCCGCCGCCGGTCTCCGCACCGCCGTCGTCGGCACCGTCGAGGCGCGCTGGCCCGGCGGTCGGGCCCCCGCGACGCACACCACGCCGGAGTCGCACGAGCTGCAGGAGCTGCTCGCCCGCATCGCACAGGCGGGGGCCGACGTCGTCGCCATGGAAGTCTCGAGCCATGCGCTGGCGCAGGAGCGCGTCTCCGGATGCACCTTCGCGCGATCACCTCGACTACCACGGCACGATCGAAGCGTATTTCGAGGCGAAGGCGCGGCTCTTTCGCGAGCTGCTGCCCGAGGGCGCTCCGGCGGTGCTGAACCTCGACGACGCGCGCGGCGCGAAGCTCGCGCGCGAGATCCGCGGCTCGATCGGCTTTACCGTGCGGGGCGCAAAGGGCGCGGCGCTCGAGGCGCGATCGATCCAGAGCGACCTCTCGGGGCTGCGCTTCGAGTTGCGCGGGCGATTCGGGGAGGCGACGATCGAGAGCCCGCTCATCGGCGCGCACAACGCCGAGAACCTCCTCGCCGCGCTGGGCCTCTTGCTCGGCCTCGGGGTCCCGCTCGAGCAACTCTCGCGCGCAACGCCGCACGCGCAGGGCGCGCCGGGACGGCTGGAGCGCGTGCCCGATCCGGGCGGCCGGGTGGTGCTCGTCGACTACGCGCACACCGACGATGCGCTCAAGAACCTCCTCGAGACCGCACGTCCGCTCGCGGCCGGGCGCGTGATCACGGTTTTTGGCTGCGGCGGCGATCGCGATCGCACGAAGCGGCCGCTCATGGGTGCCGTCGCCGCGCGGCTGAGCGATCTCGTGATCGTCACCTCGGACAACCCGCGCAGCGAGGATCCGGAACGCATCATCGAAGAAATCCGGCGCGGCATCGTCATACCCGCGAACCGCGTGGCGCCGAAGGGACAGCACGGCACGCCGTCGCTCGCAATCGTGGACCGGCGCGAGGCGATCGAGAAGGGAATCCGCGAGGCGAAACCGGGGGATCTCGTGCTGATCGCCGGCAAGGGGCACGAAAAGTACCAGGTCATCGGCGATCGCACGCTGCCGTTCGACGACGTCGAGGTTGCGCGCGCGGCGCTCGCGAAGCGGCGCAGCGGGTCGCGGGTGCCGTAACTTGTGGAACCGATCGCGTTGACGACCGCCGAACTGGCTGCCACCACCGAGGGCCGGCTGCTGTCGGGCCCGCCGGATCGGCGGATCGAGCGGATCTCGATCGACTCGCGGTCGGTGTCGGACGGGGACCTGTTCATCGCGATTCGCGGTGAGCGGTTCGATGGTCATGAGTTCGTCGCCGCCGCACTGGCCGCGGGAGCCGCCGGTGCCGTGGTGACCAAGGCGCCGGCCGCCCCTGAGGCAGGTCACGGACGGCCAGCGCCGGTCCTTTTGCAAGTGTCCGACACGACGCGCGCGCTGCAGGACATCGCGCGTGAAGTGCGACGGCGGTCGGGCGCGAAAGTGGTGGCGATTACCGGCAGCGCCGGCAAGACGACGACGAAGGAGCTGACGGCGGAGTTTCTGTCCGCGAAGTACAGCGTGTTTCGGAACAAGGGGAACCTGAACAATCACATCGGCCTCCCGCTCTCGCTGCTGGAGCTGCGGACGAGGCCGGAAGTGGCGGTCGTCGAACTCGGTATGAATCATCCCGGCGAAATCAGAACCTTGGTGGGCGTCGCGGAGCCCGACGTGCGCGTGTGGACCAACGTGGGGGACGCGCACCTGGGGTTCTTCGTGTCCGCCGACGCGATTGCGGACGCCAAGGGAGAGATTCTGGAGGGGGCGCGTCGAACCGATCTGCTCGTCGCGAATGCCGACGATCCGCGCGTGATGGCGCACGTGCCGCGTTTCGCGGGCCGCACGATCACGTTCGGCGTCTCCGGGCGCGCGAACGTGCGCGCGACCAGCATTCAGCATCGCGGGCTCGACGGCGTCGCGGCCACGGTGACGACGCCCGGCGGGCAGGTGCACCTGTCGACGTCGCTGCTTGGCCTCGGCAATCTCTCCAACGTCCTCGCGGCTGCCGCCGTTGCGTCGGAGCTCGGCATTCCGCTTGACGCGATTGCCGAACGCACCGCGTCGATGCGCCCCGCCGCGCATCGCGGCGCGCTGTTGCGGCTTCCCGGTGGCGTCACGCTGATTGACGATTCCTACAACTCGAGCCCTGCGGCGCTGAAGCAGTCGCTCGCGACCGTGGCCGCAGCGACCGGAAGCGCGCGGAAGACTGCGGTCCTCGGCGAGATGCTCGAGCTCGGCGAGCACGCGACGCGGCTGCACCGCGAATGCGGACGCGCGGCCGCGGACGCCGGGCTCGACGTGCTGATCACCGTCGGCGGCGATCCGGCGAAACAACTCGCGGACGCAGCGCGCGCGGCTGGCCTGCCCGCGGCGAACGTGTTGCACGTCGGCACCAGCGAGGAAGCAGCGGAAGTTGCGCTCTTGCGGATTCGTCCGGGCGATCTCGTCCTCGTGAAGGGATCCCGCGGCATCCGCACCGATGTCGTCGTCGAGCGTCTGAAGGTGGAGTTCGCCTGATGCTCTTCCACCTGCTGTATCCGCTGCACGACGCCGTTCCGGTCTTCAACGTGTTCCGTTACATCACGTTCAGGACCGCGGGGGCGAGCGTGACCGCGCTCGCGCTCAGCCTGGTGCTTGGTCCCGTGCTGATCCGCCGTCTGCGTGAATTCCAGATCGGACAAGTCATCCGGCAGGAAGGGCCGCAGACCCACCGTGCCAAGGCGGGCACGCCAACGATGGGCGGCCTGCTGATCATGTCGGCATCACTTCTTCCGACACTGTTGTGGGCCGACCTGCGAAATGCGTTCATCTGGATTGCCGTGATCGCGACGGCAGCATTCGGTGCGGTGGGGTTTGCGGACGACTATTTGAAGATCGTGCGGCGCTCTCATCACGGCCTTCTTCCGCGCTACAAGATGGCATGGCAGATCGTGATTGCGCTGGGCGTGGGGATCGCGCTGCTGGCGCTCGCGCGGGCGGATCTCTACAACACGCGGCTCGTGTTCCCGTTCTTCAAGCGCCTCATCCCGGAGCTGGGTTGGTTCTACGTGGTGTTCGCAGTCGTTGTCCTCGTGAGCTGGACGAACGCGGTCAACCTGACTGACGGCCTCGATGGACTCGCGATCAGCGTATTCGCGGTCGCCGCCGCCGCGCTGACTGCATTGACCTACGTCAGCGGCCACCGCGTTCTTGCCGAGTACCTGCAGCTTCCGCGGTTCTCGCCTCTGACGGGGGAGCTGACGATTTTCTGCGGCGCGCTCGTCGGCGCCAGCCTCGGCTTCCTCTGGTACAACTCGTACCCTGCCGATATCTTCATGGGCGACGTCGGATCGCTGGCGCTCGGCGGCGCGCTTGGCACGATCGCGCTGCTCATCAAGCAGGAGTTCGTGCTCGTCATCGTCGGCGGCGTGTTCGTGCTCGAGGCGCTCTCGGTCGTCATCCAGGTCACGTCGTTCAAGCTGACGGGACAACGCGTGTTCCGGATGGCGCCCATTCATCACCATTTCGAACTGGTCGGCTGGAGCGAGCCGAAGGTCATCGCGCGATTCGTCATCATCGCGATCATCTTCGCGCTGTTCAGTCTGACGACGCTGAAGCTGCGATGACGGTCGGCCCATCCTTCTCGGTCACGGGTCAGCGCGTCGTCGTGGTCGGCGCGGCACGCAGTGGCATTGCCGCCGCAGAATTGCTCGTGCGTCGCGGCGCCAGCGTCATCCTGAGCGACACCCGTGAATCGCTCCCGGACGAAGCGCGGCTGCGCGAGGCGGGTGTGCACCTCGAACTGGGTCCGCACTCTGCCGATACGTTTGCGTCAGCGGATCTCATCGTGCTGAGTCCCGGCGTGGCTCCGAATCAGGCGGCGATCGCGCATGCGCGCCGCGCCGGCGTGCCCGTCATGGGGGAGCTCGAGCTCGCGTCGCGGTGGCTGCGCGGCCGCATCATCGCGATCACCGGCACGAAGGGAAAGTCGACGACGACGACGCTGGCCGGACGGATGCTCGAGGCGGGCGGACATCACGTGTTGGTGGGCGGCAACATCGGCCTCGCGCTCAGCGCGCAGGTCGACGATTCAACCGAAGACACCATCCACGTCGTCGAGGCCAGCAGCTTTCAGCTGGAAGGCACGGAGGCGTTTCGTCCCTGGATCGCCGTGCTATTGAACTTTTCACCGGATCACCTCGATCGCCACGCCAGCCTCGACGAGTACGCCGCGGCGAAGGCGCGCATCTTCGCGAACCAGGAACGCGAGGACTGGGCGGTGCTGAACGCCGACGATCCGCCCTCGGTCGATCTCGCGCGTGACGCGAAGGGACGCCGCCTGTTCTTCGCGTTGCGCGAGCAGCTCGACGAGGGGATCGTGATCGCCGGCGACTCGATTGTCCGGCGCTCGCGCACCGGTGACGAGGTCCTGGTGCCGGTGTCCGCAGTGAAGCTGCTCGGCCGCCACCTGCTCGCGGATGTTCTGGCGGCGGCGGCCGTCGCCTCGATTGCGGGTGTCGAGCCGGCCGCGATGACACGCGCGGTTGAAGCCTTCGGAGGCCTGGAGCACGCGCTCGAGCCGGTCCGCGAGATCGGCGGCGTGCGGTTCGTCAACGACTCGAAGGCAACGAACATCGAATCCGCGCTCCGCGCGATTCAAAGCTTCGATTCGGGCTTGGTGGTGATTCTCGGCGGGAAATTCAAGGGGGGCAGTTTCGCGGATCTTCGCGACGCGCTCGTCGCGCGCCATGCGGTGGTCGTTGCGATTGGAGAAGCCACGCCGTTGATTCACGCTGCGCTGAACGGCGCGGTGCGGGTGCTCGATGCGGCAGACATGTCGGCGGCCGTGCGCACGGCGTTCGCGTCGGCGGCGCCGGGATACACCGTCG
Organism: Acidobacteriota bacterium; assembly: GCA_003222675.1. GTDB lineage: Bacteria > Acidobacteriota > Vicinamibacteria > Vicinamibacterales > 2-12-FULL-66-21 > QHWT01. Next base: position 9,018 of record QHWT01000051.1, read on the forward strand.
TCCTCGCGCCCGCGTGCGCGAGCTTCGACATGTTCCGAGACTACGCGGAGCGTGGCCGCGTGTTCAAACAGAACGTGGCGCGACTGGCAGACGAGTGGAACCAAGCACGCGAGCAGTGAGCGAACGGAGCGGAGGGAGCTGCGAGAGCGAGCGCAGCGGAGTGAGCTTGGCGGGGCGCAGGAATCCCTGCGATTCAAGAAAACAGCACGAGCAGTAAGCAGTCATCAGACCGGTCGAGGCGGCGAAGAGCTGGCCGCTGGGAACGCAGGCTGCCCCGGTCTGCGAGGTCGGTGTCTTGCCCCGCGGCCGGCTGATGACTGCTGACTGCTCGTGCGAACGGGCTTCGGGCTCCAGGCTTCGGGCTTCAGCACGACGAGGCATGAAGCCTGAGGCCTGAAACCTGAAGCCTGAAACCTGAAGCCTGGAGTCGAGCTTGGAGCCTGAAGCCAAACGATATGTCGGTTCAGTCGTGCTGAACCTTTAGGTCACGGATCGTCAAGTATGGCGCGGAAACTCAAGTCGGACAAGCTGCTCTTTACCGCGATGCTGCTGCTGGTGTGCGCCAGCGTCGTCATGGTGTACAGCGCGTCCGCGGTGATCGCGATGGAACGCTATCACCAGCCGAATCTGTTCCTGTTCAAGCAGGCGACGTGGGTGCTGCTCGGGCTGGCCATCATGCCGATCGTGATGCGGATTGATTACCGCCACTATCGACAGCCGATCGTGATCTGGACGGCGCTCGGGATCGTCTCGTTCGCACTCGTGGGTGTCCTGTTTGGACCACGCATCAACGGCGCGCGCCGCTGGTTCGGTGTCGCGGGCGTCGGCGTGCAGCCTTCGGAGCTCGCGAAGATCGCCGTCATTTTCTTCGTCGCGGCGATTCTCGAACGGCGTATGGAGCGCATCGACGATCTGACGCACTCGCTGCTGCCGATCGCCGTCGTCGTAGGAGGCGTCGTTGGACTGGTTCTCCTGCAGCCGGACCTCGGCACCGCGCTTTCGATCCTGATCATCGCGTCCGCGATGGTGTTTGCGGCGGGGATCAACTACCGATACATCGTCGGCCTGTTGCTGGTGTCGGTGCCGGCCGCCTACATCGTCCTCGTCAGCGCGGATTATCGCCGCCGCCGTCTGACCGTGTTTCTCAATCCCTGGGAAGACCCGCTCGGAGACGGCTTCCAGGTGATTCAGTCGCTCATCGCCGTCGGCACCGGCGGCGTGTTCGGACGCGGGTTGATGGCGGGCGTGCAGAAGCTCTTCTACCTGCCGTACCCGGAAACGGACTTCATCTACGCCGTCATCGGCGAAGAGCTCGGACTCCTCGGCGCGACGATCGTGCTCGCGTGCTTCTGCGTGATTGTCTGGCGCGGCCTGAGGACGGCTCTTCGCGCGCCGGATCGCTTCGGCGCGTTCCTCGCGCTCGGCCTGACCGCGATGGTGGCGTTCCAGGCCTTCTTCAACATGAGCGTCGTGCTCGGACTGCTCCCGACCAAAGGCATTCCGCTTCCGTTCGTGAGCTTCGGCGGATCGTCGCTGCTCATCAGCATGATCGGGATGGGAATCCTGCTGAACGTGTCTCAGCACGCGTCGGCGAGCCATGTGATCACGACGGTGATCGAGCCGGGGACGGCGGATGCATGAGCGGACTCCACGTCGTGATCGCCGGCGGCGGCACCGGCGGCCATCTGTACCCGGGGATTGCCGTCGCACGCGAGCTCCTGTCGCGGAGACCGGAGACGATCGTGACGTTTGCGGGGACGGCGCGCGGGATCGAATCACGCGTCGTGCCACGGGAAGGCTTCGAGCTCGACGTGCTGAGGAGCGCGGGGCTGAAGGGAAAGTCGGCGACGGCGCTGCTCCGCGGCATCGCGGTGCTGCCGTTCAGCGGCGTCGATGCGTGGCGGATTCTCACGCGTCGGACACCTCAGCTCGTGATTGGCGTCGGCGGCTACAGCTCCGGTCCGGTGATGCTGGCGGCGGTGACGCGCGGGATTCCGACGCTGCTGCTCGAGCAGAACGCGATCCCGGGACTGACCAATCGGATTCTGGCGCGGATGGTAAGCGCGGCGGCGGTGACGTTCGAGTCCACGATCTCGTTCTTCGGCAGGAGGGGATTTGTCGCAGGCAATCCGGTACGCCCGGAATTCGTTGGCATTGAGTCCGAGCAGCAACGCCCGCCTGTCGGGTCGCCGCGGGTCCTGATCTTTGGCGGCTCCCAGGGCGCGCACGCGATCAACATGGCCATGGTGGAGGCGGCGCCGAGGTTGGCAGCCGATGGCGGCGTGGACATCACGCATCAGACAGGAGAACGCGATCTGGAGATGGTCCGGCGCGCTTACCTGGACGCGGGGCTCGCGGCTCGCGTGGAACCGTTCCTCTTCGCCATGGACAGGGAAATGAAGAGCGCGGACGTGGTCGTCTGTCGTGCGGGTGCGACGACGATCGCCGAGCTGACGGCCGCCGGGCGCGCCGCGATTTTGATTCCGCTGCCGACCGCCGCAGACGATCACCAGCGAAAGAACGCGGAGGTACTCGCCACTGTGGGCGCCGCCGACCTGATTGAGCAGCGGAATCTGACGGGGGCGCTGCTGGCGGGGCGAATAGTGACGCTCGCGCGCGACCCGGCGCGCCGCGCGGAGATGGCGGCCGCGGCACGACGCCTCGCACGCCCGGACGCGGCGCAGGTCATCGTGGATCGCGCGCTCGCCCTCGTTGCGCGATGAACGGCCGATGTTAGGTCGCACTCGTCGCATACATTTCGTGGGGATCGGCGGCATTGGAATGAGCGGGATCGCAGAGTTGCTCGCGAATCTTGGATACGAGGTCAGCGGCTCGGACGCGAAGATGTCCGAGGTGACCGATCGCCTGCAGACGCTCGGGGTCCGCGTCGGGCGCGGGCACGCGGCGTCGCAGGTCGGGAGCGCGGATGTCGTCGTCGTGTCCTCGGCGATCGACGCGGGCAATCCCGAGGTCGAGGCCGCGCGAAAGCGGCGCATCCCCGTCATCCCGCGCGCCGAGATGCTTGCGGAGCTGATGCGCCTCCGCTACGGCATCGCCATCGCCGGCGCGCACGGAAAGACCACGACGACCTCGATGGTGGCGCTGGTGCTCGAGCGGGCTGGCCTCGATCCGACGGCGGTGATTGGGGGCCGGCTGAGCGCCTTTGGCAGCAACGCGCGGCTCGGCCGGGGAGATTACATGGTCGCGGAGGCGGACGAGAGCGATCGATCGTTTCTGAAGTTGTCGCCGTCGATCGCCGTGATTACGAATATCGACCACGAGCACATGGAGAGCTACGGCAGCTGGGACGCGCTGCAGCAGGCGTTCCTCGAATTCGCGAACAAGGTTCCTTTCTACGGCGCGGTCATCGCGTGCGCCGATGATCGACCGGTGCGCGCGCTGGTGCCGCACATGACGCGGCGCGTCATTACGTACGGACTCGGCGATGCCAGCGCGCAGATCGCCGGGCATGGCATGGCGCTCGAGGCATTCGGATCGACGTGCCGTATCGTGCAGAGCACAGAACAGGGGAAGCGCACGGAGCTCGGCGCGCTTCGGCTGCGCGTGCCGGGACGGCACAACCTGCTGAACGGACTCGCGGCGGTGGCGGTGGGCCTCGAAACCGGTGTGCCATTTACACGGATCGCCTCCGCGCTCGAACAGTTCGCCGGCGCCGAGCGGCGTTTCCAGCGGCGCGGCGAAGAGCAGGGAGTCATGGTGGTGGACGACTACGGACATCACCCGACGGAGATCGCCGCCGTGATTGCCGCCGCGCGCGCGGGACTCGATCGCCGCGTCGTCGTCGTGTTCCAGCCGCACCGCTACTCTCGAACCCGCGATCTCCTCGACGCGTTCGGCGATGCATTGTCGGCCGCCGATGAGATCGTGCTGACCGATATCTATCCCGCCGGCGAGGCGCCCGTGCCCGGGATCACGATCGAGGCGCTCGACGCTCGCGTGCGCAAGGGCGGACGTCCGGTCCACCTCGTCAAGGCGCTCGATGATGTGCCCGCCGCAGTGGCGAGGATCGCGCGCCCCAACGACCTGGTGATCACGCTGGGCGCCGGATCGATCGGTACGCTGCCGGATCGAATCCTGGCGGCGATTCGGGAACCGCACGCCTCCGCGGACGCCGGAGGCGAAGCCGAATGAGCGTCAAGGCGAACGTCAAGGCGGCGGCCGAAAAAAATTTCCGCCGCGCGAAGGTGCGCCCTTCAAAGAGGAAATCGGGCGCTCTCTCGTGGTTATCGTGGCGCATCGGCAGGTGGGCGATCGCGATCGCAATCGTGAGTTATGCCGGGTACCGCGTGACGCATCTCGTGCTGCACGCGTCGGCGCTGCAGGTCAGGCGCATCAGCGTGCGTGGCAACGTCCGGCTCTCGAGCGGCGAGGTACAGGCCATCATCGATGGACTCCGCGGGTCCAGCATTCTCACGGCCGATTTGCCACGCTACCGCCGCCGGCTCCTGGAATCGCCGTGGGTCGCGGACGTCGCGCTGCGCCGGGTGCTGCCCTCGACGGTGGAGGTCTTCGTCTCGGAGCGGCGGCCCATGGGCCTCTGTCGGCTCGGAAGCGATCTCTACCTGGTCGATGGGCAGGGCATGTTGATCGACGCGTTCGGCCCGCAATACGCGGAGTTCGATCTGCCGATCATCGATGGACTCGTTCGTCCACCGTCCTCGGGACAGCCGACGATCGATGAGCAGCGCGCCGAGCTGGCCGCGCGCGCAATCGATGCGATTGCACCGCACCGCGATCTGGCGCTCCGCATCTCGCAGATTGACGTGCGCGACGCGCACGACGTCATCGTCCTGATGCAGAACGATCCCGCGCTGCTGCACCTTGGCGAGGGACGGTTTCTCGAGCGGCTGCAGGCGTACGTCGATCTCGCGCCGACGCTGCACGATCGCGTGCCGGAGATCGATTACGTGGATATGCGTTTCGAAGAGCGCGTGTACGTGCGTCCGGCAACGAAGAGAGCGCGGTAAGGATCTTCCGCCTGACCAGCCTCCGCCAAGGCTACGGCGGAAGGCGGAAGCCACAGGAACAAGGAATAAGGCACGGCGGCCCACAGCCGAACTCGTGGCTTCCGCCTTTAGGCGGAAGAAAGGGAATCTCACATTGGCTCGTAAAGAGCGATACCTGGTCGGACTCGACGTCGGCACCTCGAAGATCGCCGCGATCGTCGGCGAGATGACCGACGATGGTGGACTCGACATCATCGGCATCGGCCTCGCTGATTCGAAAGGGGTGAGGCGCGGCGTCGTGGTCAACCTCGAGGCGGCGGTCGAATCGATCAAGAAGGCGATCGACGAGGCGGAATTGACCGCGGGCGTCGAGATCGACTCCGTGCATCTGGGCTTGTCCGGCGCGCACGTCAAGGCGTTCAACAGCCGCGGCGTCGTTGCGGTGGCGGGCAAGAACCGCGAGATCACGCGCGAGGACGTTCGGCGGGCGATCGATGCGGCGAAAGCCGTCGCCCTGCCGAGCGGACGCGAGATCCTCCACGTCCTCCCACAGGATTTCGTCGTCGACGAGCAGGACGGCATCGGCGCTCCGGTCGGCATGACCGGCACGCGCCTGGAGGTCAATGTCCATGTCGTCACGGGCAGCGCCTCGTCGACACAGAACATCGTCGCATGCGTGAATCGCGCCGGGGTGGCCGTGCTCGACACGGTGCTCGAGCAGCTGGCCGCAAGTGAAGCCGTGCTGAACGACGACGAGAAGCAGCTCGGCGTGGCGATCGTCGACATCGGCGGCGGCACGACCGATTTCGCGATCTTCGAACGCGGAAGCCTCTGGCACACCGGGGTCGTTACGGTCGGCGGCGATCACTTTACGAACGACATCGCCGTCGGCCTGCGGACACCGATCCCAGACGCGGAGAAGATCAAGCGCCGATGCGGATGCGCGCTCTCCGCCATGGTCGATGAAGACGAGACGATGGACGTCGCGAGCGTCGGCGGACGCAAATCGCGCGTGATGGCAAGGCGGATCCTGTCGGAGATCCTGCAGCCGCGCGCCGAAGAAATCTTCCATCTCTTGTGGGATGAAATCCGGCGCGCCGGCTTCGAGAAGTCGCTCAATTCGGGCATTGTCCTCACCGGCGGCGGCGCGATGCTCGACGGCACGGCGGAGATCGCCGAGCAGATTTTCGACCTGCCGATCCGCCGCGGATGTCCATCCGGCGTCGGCGGCCTTGCAGATCACGTCAACAACCCTGCGTTCGCCACGGCGGTCGGTCTCGTGATGTACGCGCACAGGAATCACGTCGAAGAGGCAGCGCGGCCGGTGGGCGCCGGCGCGTTCGGTCGCGTAGCCGGTCGGCTGCGCACGTTGTTCAAGGAATTCTTCTAAGGAATGGGAGGCCACGGCATGGCTGATCAACACGCGTCCACCTTGCGGCTGAAGCTGGACGACGAGGTGCGCACCGGCGCGCGCATCAAGGTCGTCGGCGTCGGCGGCGGCGGCAGCAACGCGGTGAACCGGATGGTGCAGGCCGGCCTCGATGGGGTCGAGTTCATCGTCGCGAACACCGACGTGCAGGCACTGAAGCTGAATGCGGCGCCGCACAAGCTGCAGATCGGCGCAAAGCTGACGAAAGGACTCGGCGCGGGCGCGGATCCCAACGTCGGCCGCCAGGCGGCGCTCGAAGATACCGAGAAGCTGATCGAAGCGCTCGACGGCGCCGACATGGTGTTCGTCACGACCGGACTCGGCGGCGGCACCGGTACGGGGGCGGCGCCGGTCATCGCGAGCCTGGCGAGCGAGCTGGGCGCATTGACGATCGCGGTCGTCACCAAGCCGTTCAAGTTCGAGGGCAAGAAGCGGCAGACGCAAGCCGAGCGTGGCCTCGAGGAGCTTCGCGGATCGGTCGACACCGTGATTACGATCCCGAACGAGCGGCTGCTTGCGACGATCACGCGGTCGACGTCGCTCAACGATGCCTTCACCAATGCGGACGACGTGCTGCGCCAGGCGATCCAGGGCATCTCGGATCTGATCCTCGTCCCCGGCATGATCAATCTCGACTTCGCCGACGTGAAGACGATCATGGCAGGCATGGGCATCGCGATCATGGGGACCGGGCTCGCCGAAGGAGAGAACCGCGCGATCGCGGCGGCCAACCACGCGATCTCGAGCCCGCTGCTCGAGGATGCATCGGTGAAAGGGGCGCGCGGCGTCATCATCAATGTGACGGGTGGAACCGACCTGTCGTTGGTCGAAGTCAGCGAAGCGTCGGCGATCATCCAGGAAGCCGCGCATGAGGAAGCCAACATCATCTTCGGCGCGGTCGTCGATCCGAAGATGGAAGGCAAGGTGAAGATCACCGTGATCGCCACCGGCTTCGATCGGCCGATCGTTGCGAAACAGGTCAGCGCGTCCGCGGCACAGACGCCGGTCGACCTGCAGAACTATACGTCGTGGCGCAATGAGCCCGTGGAGGCGCCGAAGGTCGCCGCCGCCGTGGCCGGAGGCGGCGGCGCGCGGATGTCGTTCTCGCGGCGGCCGGTGCTCGAGATGCCCGCCGCGCCGGCGTCCGCCGCGGATCCGGCGGGGGAAATGATCAGCCCCGGCGCCGAGTTCGAACCGGTCTCCCCGCTGGACGTTCCCGCGTTTCTGAGGCGCCAGAACGAAGCGTAGAGCCCACGGAGTCCAGAGAGGCCACGGCAACGTTTAACTCAGAGGCCGTGAAGACTACGGAACACATCGGGTTTGAACAACTGATCCCTGTGACCTCGGTGGTCTCTGAGTTATCCAGAAAAGCAGATCTCCGTGGGCTCTGTTGGAGCTGAGTGATGCGGTCGTCTCCGTGGCCTGTTTCACGCACGTGGTAAACTAGATAAATCCAAGGTACGCGGGAGCGGCGTCGGTTCAGCTGCAGTCCCCGCACCACGTCTGTTCTTTTCTGGTCCGACATCGGCAACTCTGATGGCGCAGCGCATCGACCGCGAGCGTCCGCGCGACGTTCTCTCTCGCGAAGTCGGCTTCATCCGTAAACCGCACGGCGGCCGGCTGCGCGTCGCGCTGGCGTTTCCCAACACCTACTTCGTCGGAATGTCCAACCTGGGCTTCCAGACGGTGTACCGGCTGTTCAACGAGCTGGACGCCGTGGTGTGCGAACGCGTGTTCCTGCCGGGACGCCAGGAGCTCGCCGCACAGCTCGCGTCCGGCAGGCCACTGCGCACGCTCGAGTCCGACACGCCTGTCCGCGATTTCGATGTGCTCGCCTTCTCCGTTTCGTTCGAATGGGACTACACGAACGTCGTTTCCATGCTGCGGCTCGCGGGTGTCCCCGTCCGTGCAGAGGCGCGCACGACGCACGATCCGCTCGTCGTCATCGGCGGCGCGGTGACGTTCGTCAATCCCGAGCCGCTCGCGCCGTTCGCCGACGTGATTGCCGCGGGCGAAGGGGAAGTGCTGATCCCTGCGCTGATGCAGAGTCTCGACTCGGCCGATGATCGCGACGATCTCCTGCGGAGATTGGCTTCCGAGCGAGGCTTCTACATTCCATCGTTCTACACGGTCCACTACGGAAACGATCGCAGGATCGCCGCATTCGAACCGAAACCCGGAACCGGCGCACCGCTCGTCGTGAAGAAGGCCGCGGTGAAAACCACGGACCACCTCGATCCCCCGGCAACGAGAATCTTTACGCCCGACACCGAGTTCGGATCGCGATTCCTCATCGAGGTCGTCCGCGGCTGTGCGAACCTGTGCCGATTCTGCTGGGCCGGCTACAACTATCTTCCCGTGCGACCCTTCTCCGCCGACCGCATCCTGGCGCTCGCGGCGGAGGCGCGGCCGCACGCCACGCGCGCGGGCCTCGTATCGATCGCGCTGTGCGATCACCCCGAAATCGAGCGCATCCTGTCGGGCCTGCTGGCACTCGGCTACTCAATCAGCCCCGCCTCCCTGCGGCTGGACGATCTCACTGAGCCGATCGTCCGGATGCTGCACCAGAGCGGCGAGCGATCGATCACGATCGCACCCGAAACCGGCTCCGACCGGCTCCGCCGCGTGATCAACAAGACGGTCACGAACGCCGAGATCCTCGAGAAGGCGGATCTCATCTTCGCGAGTGGCATGGAGAATCTGAAGCTGTATTACATGATCGGCCTGCCAACGGAGACGGAGGAGGATCTTGTTGCGATCCGCGATCTCAGCGAGCAGCTGCGGGCGCTTCTCCTCAAACACGCCCGTCCCAAAGGCCGCGTCGGCCGCATCGTTGCCAGCGTGAATCCGCTGATTCCGAAACCAGGCACCGCGTACCAATGGCTGCCGATGGAAGATCCGGCCATCACGGATCGCAAGGGCAAGCGGCTGCGGTCGATGGTCGCGGATCTCGACAATGTGTACTTCAACATCAAGTCGGAGCGGCACTCCTACTACCAGGCGCTGCTCTCGCTCGGCGATCGGCGCGTCGCGCCGGCGATCGAGATCGCTGAACGCAACGGCGGGAACTGGCGCGCCGCGGTGGCCGAAGCGGGACTCGATGCGGCCTTCTACATCTTCCGGGACCGCTCCGCCGATGCGGTGCTGCCGTGGGACATCATCGACGGCGGCATGAAGTCGTCGTTCTTCCGCGCGGAGTTCGAGAAGGGACTCCGCGAAGAGTGGACGCTGCCGCCCAAGCGTCAGCAGGAGAACCGCAAGTTCCTGCCTCTCGTGACTTAGCGCGACGCCGGTGGGCCTCAAGATCGACACCGGCGGGTCTGAAGACCCGCCCTACGAGTGGTCTCAGGCGGTCGCCTCGATCTGAGCCCCTGCGAACGCCTCGTACGCTTCGAGAATCAAGTCCCGAATCCCGTTCTGTGCCGTGCTGTCGACCGTAGGGCGCAGCAGCGCGAAGCTGCGGCGCTCGCCATTAACCGAGTACTGTCGGGCGGGAAACGTGACGTTTCGGCCCGTGCCGGTCCGCCGCTCCCATACTGCGAAGCCAATCAGCTTGAGCCCTGCGAGCGGCCCGTCGGTGAAGTGCAACTCCGCATCCGCCAGTTTGCCCGGCGGATTCCCTTTGTCGTTCGCCACGATCTTGATCGTCATCGCGTGTCTCCTCGCGCGGCAGGCGCTGCCATCGCGCGACCGAAGAAGGGCAAGCCGCGCGCCGGTGCACGCCGGCAGATGCAGACTCTGCAAAACAGGCCAATGACGAGGGTTAGCAAGATCCCGTGAGATGAAGAGACCCGGACGGCTGGGTAACCGTGCGGAAACGTCAACCCTGGTTGCGTTCAGTCGCTGAGCAAGAGCACCTGGGCCATGGCGAGCGTGTCGGCGTGCGTGATGGTCAGCAGCGACCTGGCGGCGCGCATGGCTTCGAAGCGCCGGAGCGCCCCGCCCGTCAACCGCAGTTGCGGCGGACCGCCACGGCGGAATACCTCGATGTCCTTCCACAAGACGCCGCGCGAATGACCGGTGCCGAGCGCCTTCATCGCGGCCTCCTTCGCCGCGAAGCGACCGGCCAGGCTCGGGACAGGATCGCGCTGCCGCGTACAATAGGCAATCTCCTCGTCGGTGAAGACCCGCCGGAGGAAACGTTCGCCATGGCGCGCGAACACCTCTCGGACGCGCGGGATGTCCGTGGCGTCAAACCCAAGCCCGATGATGCTCATGACCGACCCTCAGCCTAGCGGTGCGTTCGAGTGGACGCAAGAGTCGTGGGGCCGCGCGCTTCGGTGCGCGGCGCTCCCGACCCGGCATCTCTTCACGACTCGCGACGTGGAGCTTCGAGACGACGAGGAGGAATGGGAGGCAGTGGCGGTGTCGCTCGGTCTGACGCGCGATCGGCTGCTGCTGATTCGACAGATGCACGGCACCGCGGTGGCGATTGCGCAGCGCGGACGTCAGGCCGCGTGGGATCGTCCGGCGGCAGACACCATCATCACCGATGATCCTGAGATCGCGATCGGTGTGCGCGTTGCGGACTGTGCGCCCGTGCTGCTGTTCGATCGAAGAAAAGGTGTTGTCGGCGCGGCGCACGCCGGATGGAGAGGTGCCGCCGCACAGGCGGCCACGAGCGCCGTCCGCGCGATGCAGCAGACATTCGGTTCCCATCCAACGGACCTCGTCGCGGCGATCGGTCCCTGCCTCGGCGCCTGCTGCGGAGAGGTGGGACCGGAGGTGCTCGATGCGTTCCGCTCGGGCGGGGCTGACCAGGCGTCGATTGAAAAATGGTTTCGGCCGGGACGCGCGGATCGATTGTTCCTCGATCTCTCGCGAGCGAATCGCGACCAGTTGATCCACGTCGGTATGTCGCCCGGCGCGATCTTCGAGTCAGGGCTGTGCACGAAGACGCATCACGAGCGGCTGCATTCGTATCGCGCCGATCGCGAGCGCGCGGGACGTATGCTCGGCGCGATCCGCGCCATTGCTTGAGACTGCAGGAACCGCCGCTTCCCCCTGCAGGAGCGTCATCGGGCCAAAGACCGGTTGGCCCAGCGGCCCGGCGTCCACACCAATCGTTCCGTCGAGGCGGTACGCGAGCGGCTGACGGCTTGCCGCACGCCGCGCAACCCCGCCGAGTCCCGGCAGATCGGAAAAGCTGAACGAGATGTCGATCGGCACGACCGTTTCCTGCCGCGCAGCTAATGGCAGGCCGAGCGGGAAGTCGGCATCCGCCGCGCGCGCATCCTCCAGGTAGAGGGTGCCTTTGAGAGTACCGAGAGTGAGGCCGAACGCATTCGGGTTGCTGACCTTCGCCCACAACCGCACGCCGGCGCCGCCAAGGGGCCGGCCACTCGACGGGCCCAGCAACCGGATTTCCGACCGCTGGCCGGGCGCCTGCTCGAACCGCGGCGGCTGCACGAGCGCGCCCAACTTGTTCAACTCGGCGCACGCCTCGAGTGCCAGCAGCGACAGCACCGCGACGATCAGTCGAGGTCTCATCAGGTGCTTGTGAGAACTGCAAGATACTGGCCCGTCGATTCTGTTGAGCAGTGACATCTTACGTGACCCAGCGATTCACCAGTGCCTTGGTCCTCCAGCTACCGTTCTCCTTTTCGAGCACCACGGTAGCGCCCGAATAGCCCACGGTGACTGCGACAGCGGGCTTCGTCCGCCCCGCGTCGACGAACTCAATCTGCGTGATCCTGGGATTTGCGAATGGCCATGACGTCGGCTTCGAGACCGGCTGCCGGTCCGGTGCGCGATGAAACGACTCCGTGGCGTCGACACTCGTCCCCGCCTCGCGCATCATCGTGTCAGCCTCGGCACGCCGGTCCGTCGCGAGCAGCGTGGCGCGAGCGATCTTTGCCGCGCAGATTGCCTCGTCGTACGGCTCGCCGGCGAGCGCTTCGAGTTGCGCGGATGCTGCGCCGATGTCGCGATTGTCGCGTTCCGCGTTCGCGAGGTCCAGCGCCATCCCGAGCCTTGCCCGATGCGAGAGAAAGCGGCCCTCCTGGGTAGCGCGCGAGTCAGGGAATTCCGCAATCAGTTGCCCGAACGCGTCGACCGCCTCGGCCCATCGACGCTGATCGATTAGCCAGCGCTCTCGTTCCACGAGCGATCCGCCGCGAAGCGCCAGCGAGGCGCGCAGCCGCTCGACGCGCTCGGAGGTCGCTCGCCGCTTGAGTCCCGGCGCCGGTCGCATTTCATCAGGTTGGTCGGGCAGCGGCGTGTGTCTCGAATACAAGCTGTACTCAGTTGCCTGGTCGGCGTTCCAGGCCCGCAGTGCCGCTTCGTGCTCCCGAAGCGCATCAGCGAACTAGTTCGAAGCCTCGAGGGCTCGCGCGGCGTATTCGTGCCCAAGGACCTGCGCGATCCGCACCTTGCTGTAGCGAGCCGACGCCGCACGGTAGGACGCCGCGGCGGCCGGCCATTCCGCCATCGATTCGTACGATTCGCCGCTGCGCAGCGCCGCCACCCAGGCGTAGGCGCTGTCAGGGTACAGGCGCACGTACAACGTGAATCGATCGAGCGCCGTCTTGTAATCGCGCTGTTCAAACGCCAGACACGCGAGCGTGGCCAACGCTTTTCGCTGGTACACAGGATGCCGCTCGACGATTCGTTTCAGGACAGCAAGGGCGTCGTCGATCCGATCCTGGGACAGGACTAACGCAAGCGTGTCAACGGTGTCTGGGGCTTCAGCCAGCGCGCGCGACGCGGCCGCCTCAGCGAGGCTGCGCTGATGCAGTGCGAAGACGGGATTGTCATATGGAGGGAACTCCGCAGCGGCGGCAGCGTCGCGCGGTGTCAATGGCTCGAGCCGGGCGGTCGGAAAGGATCGCGCCGCCAGCAGCAGGCCGAGGAGTAGTGCCGCGCGCCGGGTCAATGATGGCCTCCCGGGTTTGGACATCGAGCGTGAACTATCGGCGCGCGATCATCTGCTCCGCCTCGTCCATGCCGAGGTTCGACAAACGATCGGCTTCCTTGTTGAACTCGCGGCGCACGTGCTCGAACGTGACGTCGCCGATCTTGCGGATCAACCCGATCGCCTCGAGGAACAGCGGCTTGAGCCCTTCGTTCTTGACGCGGTACTCGCCGCGCATCTGCTTCACGAGCAACTCGGAGTCTGCCTTGATGTGCACAATCCGGTGTCCATGCTCGACGGCATGCCGGAGCGCGGCGAGCAGCCCGTTGTATTCGGCGATGTTGTTCGTGGCGATGCCGAGGCCACCGTGGAGTTCGGCGAGCAGCGTCCCGTTCGGCCCTTCGATGCGAACGCCGTAGCCGGCAGGGCCGGGGTTGCCGCGCGCCCCGCCGTCGATGTACGCGGTGATCACGAAGCTTGCGGGGGACCCGCATTCGGCGCGGGCACAGGAGAGAAGTAGAGAATTCTCAGGCAGCTATCGCACTGGATCAGCGATTCGTTCCGGCGGACCTCATTGAACACCTGAGGACGAAGCCGCACGTGGCACACCGTGCAGATGCCGTCGCGTGCTTCAGCGACCGCGAGTCCCTTGCGCTGCCGCGAGACGTGCTCGAAGAGACGGAGCGCCGTCGGCGAGAGCTCTTTCGCGACCGCCGTGCGTGCCGCCGAGGTGTCGTTCGCCCCTTTCTGAAGGGCGGCGGTTTCCTCCTCGAGGCGTTTCCGCTCGCGCGCGATCTCCTCCTGCTGGGCCTTCAGCGCCGCTTCGGCGACCTTCAGCTCGCGTCCCAGCGTCTCGCCTTCCTCCATCTGCTCGAGGATGCGGTCCTCCTGCGATCGCACGGCCTCTTCGGCAGTCGCAATCTCTTTCTGCATCGCCTGGTATTCCTTGTTGGTCTTCACCTCCATCAACTGGCCCTTGTATTTGGACAAGCGGATCTGAAGGGAGGCGACTTCGCCTTCGGTCGCGCGGCGCGTCGTCTGGCTCTGTGCCAGGCGCTCCTTCATTGCGGCGACGGCGGCCTGCTGCTCGGCGAGTCTCGCGTCGAGCGCGAGCTGGACAGACGGGATTTCCGCGATACGCCGTCGCGAGGATTCGATGTCGGTGTCGAGTTGTTGGAGGCGGATCAGGTGTTGGAGATCTGAGTTCACGCTCGGGACTTTGTTCTAAGCATATCTGTCTATAGCTCTTTCGGCGAGTCTCTGGGCATGGGGTCCGCCTTCCACCTTCGCGGCTGCGCCGCTTCGGTGGACAAGTCGCCTGCCGGAGTGACACGGCATTGGGCCTGCCCGCCGAAGCTCGCGGTCGGGCAAGGGCGAGCGAAGGTGGGCCCACCAGGATTCGAACCTGGAACGGGCCGGTTATGAGCCGGCGGCTCTAACCGTTGAGCTATGGGCCCGCTTAATCGTAACAAAAAAGCGCCTGCGGCCGTTGCGAGGCGACGGAGTGCAGCCCGGCGTTAGCCGGGCAGCCGAGCAACAGCGCGCGGGGCTGGGCCCCGCGCGCATTAAGAAATGCTGGCTCGCGGCCTTCCGTCAGCATTCTTTCATGCGCATGGGGCCCCACCCCCATGCGCTTACGCGCTTCGCGCGACGCCCTTCGGGCTTGCCGCCGCTACGCGGCGGGCTCAGAAAGCGCTCTACGTTCTTCCCTCGAGAAACGCCTTCAGCTTGCGGCTGCGTGACGGGTGCCGCAGCTTGCGCAGCGCCTTGGCTTCGATCTGCCGGATCCGCTCGCGCGTGACGGCGAAGCTCTGGCCCACTTCCTCCAGCGTGTGCTCGCTGCCGTCGCCCACGCCGAAGCGCATCTTGATCACCTTCTCTTCGCGCGGGGTCAGCGTCTTGAGGACCTGGTCGGTCTGCTCCTTGAGATTCAGGTTGATCACTGCGTCGGACGGCGACACGACCTGGCGATCCTCGATGAAGTCTCCCAGATGCGAATCTTCCTCCTCGCCGATCGGCGTCTCCAGCGAGATTGGCTCCTGCGCGATCTTGAGGACCTTGCGGACCTTCGACACCGGGATATCCATCCGCTGCGCGATCTCCTCGGAGGTCGGCTCGCGCCCGAGCTCCTGTACGAGCGCGCGCGACGTGCGAATCAGCTTGTTGATCGTCTCGATCATGTGGACCGGGATGCGGATCGTGCGTGCCTGGTCCGCGATCGCGCGCGTGATCGCCTGGCGGATCCACCATGTCGCGTACGTCGAGAACTTGTAGCCGCGCCGGTACTCGAATTTGTCGACGGCCTTCATCAGGCCGATGTTCCCTTCCTGAATCAGATCCAGGAACTGCAGGCCGCGGTTCGTGTACTTCTTCGCGATCGATACGACGAGTCGAAGGTTTGCCTCGACGAGCTCCTTCTTCGCCTGCTCCGCCTGCGCCTCGCCGCGCGAGATGGTCTCGAGCGTGCGCATCAACTGCTCGGGCGTCTCCTCGAGCTCGTCGGCCATGCTCTTGACCTGGACCCTGAGCTCCTTCTGACGCTTCTGCAGGTTCTTCTTTTCTTCTTCCTTCAGCTTCGGGCGGCGGTTCTTCATCGTCACCTGCCGCTCGATGTAGTCGATCTCGCGCTTGAGGCGCATCACCGCTTCGACCTTGTCCTTGATCTGATCGATCATCCGGCGCTTGATCGTTTCGGTGAACTCGATCTTGCGGATCAACTGCGAGAGCTCGACGCGCGCGCGCAGCGTCTCCCAGCGGACGCGGCGGTACTTCCGCTTGTCGCGGCTCGTCGCCCCCTTCGGCGTCTTATCGAGCTTCTCCTTGCACTTCTCGGACACCGCCCAGGCCTTGCGGACGGCCTCGATCTGCCGGAGCACCTGTTTCTTGCGGTCCTCGATCTTCTCGTCGGTGAGCTCTTCGTCCACGAATGTCACCAGCTCGCGGATGCTGCGCTCGTCGTTCTTGAGCGCGTCTCCCATCTGCATGATGACGCGCGCTATCGTCGGCGTGCGCGAGATCGACTTGATGACGGCGAGCTTCCCCCGCTCGATCCGCTTGGCGATCTCGACTTCTCCTTCGCGGGTGAGCAGCGGAACGGTGCCCATCTCGCGCAGGTACATGCGAACGGGATCGTTCGTTTTGTCGAGGGCCCCCGGGGTCAGATCCAGCTCGAGTTCCTCGGCCCCTTCACCCGTCCGATCGAGGAGCTTCTCCTCGCGGTAGGTCTTCTCCGAGTCCACGACCTCGATGCCGGCGCTGCCAAACGTGCTGAACAGATCGTCGAGCTCGTCGGACGACGTAATGTCGGCCGGCAGGAGCTCGTTGACCTCGTCATACAGCAGGTAGCCCTTTTCTTTTCCGATCGAGATGAGCTGCCTCACCTCATCGTATTTTTCTTCGATCGACAACTGCGTGCCTCCTGAATAACCCGCGAATCTCGCCGGCGGACCACCCCGGTCTACGAGCCGCCGGGTCCTAAAAACCCGGCCTACAATTCCTGCAATCGATGCAGCAATCCTTGCTGACGCTCTAACAGCTTATTGATCTCTTGGTTGTGCTGAGCGGTCCCGGACTCCTGGAGACGATCGATCTGCCGCTGCACGTCGGCGCGCTCGCGGTCGTATCTCAGACGTTTCAGGGTCCGGACACAGTCGGCCGCGTGTGCGGGTGCGCCGGTCTGGCGGCCGATGTCCTCGACTAGCTCGGCCTCTCCTTTACTTAGACGCTCGATCAGGACTTTCGGTAATGAAGCTCCCGCCCATCCCTGCAGGGATTGCGCCTGGCGGAGAATATCCTGCGTCGCAAGCCCGTCCAGATCAATGGCTTCGAGCTCGCTGAGGGCTGCGACCGTCGCGTCCGGTTCATGCACCAGGGCCCAAATCAGGCCTTTTTCTGCCACCTTGATCTGTCCAAGCGCGGGGAGCCGACGCTCCACCTTGTCAAGGGCGGTCTGCTTCTGGACGGCCGCCTTCCGGATTTCCGCCCTCACAACCTCTTCCGTAATTCTGGCTTTGTGGGACAACCTGTCCGCAAATTGGTCACGCAGCGCAGCGTCCGGAATACGCGCCGCGACCGCCAGCATACGGTTCAGGAACGCCCGGCGACCCTCATCCCGCGTCAGGTCGTCTTCGGAAGCCGAACGTTCGAGCAGGTACTCGAGATACGGCTTGGAGCCACGAAGCATTTCCTGGTACGAGGCCGCGCCGAGCCTGCGAATGTAAGTATCGGGATCATCGCCGGCCGGCAGCATGGCCACGTTGACCTGGAACCCTTCGGCGACCAGAAGCTCGGACGACCGTGCCGCGGCACCTTGGCCGGCAGCGTCGGGGTCGAAGCTCAGCACGATTTTTCCCGCGAAACGGCGAAGCAACCGTGCCTGAACGGGCGTCAGCGCCGTTCCTGACGAGGCGACGACATTGGTAATACCCGCCTGAAACGCCTGCGCCCAATCGAAGTACCCCTCGACGAGCACGCCATATTTCATCCGGCTGATCGAAGACTTGCTCCAGTTCAGCCCGTAGAGCGTGCGTCCCTTGACGTAAACGGCCGTCTCGGGCGAATTGAGGTATTTCGGCTGCTGCCCCGTCTCCATTGCTCGCCCGCCGAACGCGATGATCGGGCCGCTGTCGCGGCAGATCGGGATCATCAAGCGGTTGCGGAAGCGATCGCGGGTCTGGCCGTCGTCGCGCTGCAGCACGAGGCCGCTTCGCCCGAGGAGGCCCTCGGTAAATCCGTCCTTGATAAGACGCGTGCGCAGCCCGTCGCGTCCCGACGGCGCGTATCCCATGCCAAGCATTTCGATCGTTTCGGGGGACATGCCCCGATCGCGCAGCAACCGCCGCGCTGCGGCGCCCGCCGGTGCCGCGAGCTGTTCACGAAACCACCCCGCGGCCACCTCGTGCGCTTTCAAAATTGCTTCGCGTTCGCGCTGCGATTCGACGTCGTGCTTCGCATCTTCCGCCTCAGGCACCAGCATCCCCGCGCGCGCCGCCAGTTGCCGCACCGCATCAGGGAAGCTCACCTTGTCGTACAGCTCGACGAACTTGATGACGTCTCCGCCCACGCTGCAGCCGAAACAGTGAAAGAACCCCTTGTCCCCGTTCACATGAAAGGAGGGCGTCTTCTCGCCATGGAACGGACACAGTCCCTTCCACGTGACGCCGGCCTTCTTCAGCGGCACGCGTTCCTGGACAATCTGGACGATGTCGACGTGCGACTTCAGGTCTTCGACGAAGGATGCTGGAAAAAGAGGCATGTCAATCGCAAACGGCAGATGCCCGATGTCCGGCACAAGGAAGCGGTGCCCTCTTCGGCATTCGGCATTCCGCATTCGCCATTGTCACCATTACTCCTTCAGCTCCACGACCGTGACCCCACCGCCTCCCTGGTGGTCAGGAGCCGGACCGAAGTTGGCGACCGCTGAGTGCGCGCGCAGGAACTCGGCAATCGATCGACGCAGCTGTCCCGTACCGTACCCGTGAATGATCCGCACGCTCCGCAGTTCGGCGACGTCGGCCTCGTCGAGAAACCGTTCCACGCGCGTGACGGCTTCGTCGGATGACGCGCCGATCACGTTGATCTCGCTCGATGCGGCTCCGCGCGGCTGCATCTCGACATTCACTCGCACGCGCGCCGGTGATGCCGCAATCGCCGCCGCGGACGCGATCACGCGGAGCTCGTCGATGCGCGCGCGCAGCCGCTTGCCGCGGACGTCGACCTCCGCGGTCCCGTCGTGGACCGCCTGCACGATGCCTTCGAGACCGAGCGGGCCCACCGCCACCCGATCCCCGACGACCGCGGGTCGCGATTGTCCCGCCGAAGCTGCCGAAGGCGGACCATCAGTGCTCTCGCGCACCTTGCCGACGACCGTATCCAGCGCACTGCGCGCGTCAGCTCGCGCCGATCCGATGTCTCCCGTCGGCACGAGCCGGGCGGCGCGGCGTTCCGCGTCCGCGGCAATCGACGAGGTGCGCGCCTTCAGCTGATCGACCACGGCGTCGATCTCCCGCCGCGCTTCGCGCAGCCGGTCATCGAGCCGCTGGTCGAGACGCTTCCTGAACGTCTCTTCACGATCGCGCAGTTCCTGCTCGCGCGCGTGCAGTCGGGCCTGCGTCTCCTCGACGATCTGTCGCTCGCGCGCGATCAGCCGTCGCTCGTGGTCGATCCCCTGAATGTCGCGCTCGATCTTCGCAAGATGATCGGCGAGCTGTGTTTCCCGCTCGCTGCGATGCGCGCGCGCCTCCTCGATGATCGATGCCGGCACTCCGAGCCGCGCGGCAATCTCGAGCGCGAGGCTGCTGCCCGGCGATCCGTAGTTCAACCGATACGTCGGTGCGAACGTATCCGGATTGAAACCGAATCCCGCCGATTTCACGCCTTGCGTTGTCGATGCATACGACTTCAGCGCATCGAAATGCGTCGTGGCCACCACCATCGCGCCGCGGCGGCGGAAGTGATCGATGATGGCCATCGCGAGCGCCCCGCCCTCGTTCGGGTCCGTGCCGGTGCCCGCTTCATCGAGCAGCACGAGGGACGGCATCGTCAGCGACGCATCCATCGACACGATGTTCGCGATGTGCGCGGAGAAGGTGCTCAGGTTCTCCGCGATCGACTGTTCGTCGCCGATGTCCGCAAACACGCTGCGGAATACGGTCACCTGCGTACCGTCGGCGGCTGGAATCAGCAGTCCCGCCTGCGCCATGAGCGGGAGAAGACCCGCCGTCTTGAGCGCCACGGTTTTGCCGCCGGTATTGGGTCCCGTGATCACCAGCACGGTCGTCGGCGGAATCACCAGCACGTCCACCGGCACGACGTCCGCATGTCCCGGCACGTCGCGCGCCGCGGCAATCAGCAGCGGATGACGCGCCGCGCGCAGCTCGAGTCGGCCGTCCTGCGCGATTGCGGGCGCGATTCCGTCGATTGCAAGTGAATACCGCGCCTTCGCCTGCAGCACGTCGAGCGTCGTCGCGGCATCGATCGTCCGCTGCAGTTCCGCTCCGCGCCGACGCAGCGCGTCCGCCAGCGCCAGCAGGATGCGCCGCACTTCCTCCGCTTCCTGCTGCTCGAGCGCGACGATGTCGTTGTTGATCTCGACCGTGCTGAGCGGCTCGAGGAACAGGCTCGCACCGCTCGCCGAACTACCGTGCACGATGCCAGGGATCGCGGTGCGATGTTCCGCGCGCACGACCAGCACGTAGCGCCCGTTGCGATCCGTCACCACCTGCTGTTGCAGGTACTTTGCGGTGTCCTTGCCTCGCAGGTACGACTCGAGCGTCCCGCGCAGCCGCGAACGCTGCTTCCGCAGCCGTTCCCGGAGCGACTTCAACTCGGGGCTCGCATCGTCCACCACGTCACCCGCTGGGTCGATCTTGCGGCGGATGTCCGCGATCTCACGCTCGAACGACGCGACTCCCTCGATGACGCCGGCGAGCAGCGGGAACGACGCGCGCGTGCGGCGGATGCCGGCCGCGCTCGCCTCGATCGAGGCGAGGAACGTCGCGAGCGCGATGAGTTGCAACGGCTCGAGCGCGCGGCCTTCCACCGCCAGCCCCGTCAGGATCTGATCGAGGTCAGCGGGCGCGCGCAGCGCGATCTCGCCGTTCGTCGAGAGGAATCGCACCGTTTCGGCGGTGGCCGATAACGACGCGCTCACGTCGCGCGGCTCCGCCTGCGGTTGCAGGTGCGCGAGACGGTCCGCTCCCGGCGGCGTCTGCGCAAGCCGCGTGACAGCCTCGACGATCCGATCGAATTCGAGGGCCTTGAGGGCGCCTGGGTGCATGTAGCTTGAACGCGAGCCCGCTGGTGAGCGGAATCTTTAATGATAGCTCAGGAGGGCGACTCTTTTTTGAATATGGGAGCTGAACAGGCGACTGTCAAGCTGGGCTTCTCTATTGCGAGCTCGTCGGTGCAATGTGCTGAGTGCTTCGTGCCCTTCAGCGCGCGTGTCGGGCCCGAGCACCCAGCACCTTGCACCGAGCACCGACAGAGTTCACTGGAGATGGTTGATGCTGCTGGCGACGGCGGCGGCGCCAAATCCGTTGTCGATGTTGACCACGGAGACGCCAATCGCGCAGCTGTTCAGCATTGCGAGCAGCGCTGTCAGGCCCCCGAAGCTGGCTCCGTACCCGACGCTCGTCGGCACGGCAACAACGGGCACGTCCACGAGGCCGCCGACGACGCTCGGCAACGCTCCTTCCATGCCAGCCACGACAATGACGACGCGTGCCGCGGACAGGCGCTGATGTTCCTTCAGCAGCCGATGAAGACCCGCGACGCCGACATCGTAGAGCCGATCGACGGTGTTGCCCATCAACTGCGCCGTGACAGCGGCTTCTTCGGCCACAGGAAGATCGGCGGTGCCGGCGGCCGCAATCATGATCGTCCCTCGTCCACGGGATGCCGTGCCTTGGTCGAACGTGATACACCGCGCGAGCTCGTGATGCGTCGCACGCGCGACGACAGCCGTCACAGCTTGATATGCTTCAGGCGTTGTGCGCGTGACGAGGAGATTGTGTCCGGCGCTGACCAGCCGTTCGGCGATCGCGGCGACCTGGCTGGGGGTCTTTCCTTGTCCAAACACGACTTCGGGGAATCCCTGGCGGGTAGGTCGATGGTGGTCGACGCGGGCGAATCCGAGGTCTTCGAACGGGCTCTGGCGCAGAACTTGAAAGAGGCGATCGTGCGCAGACTCAGGTGTAACCAAACCGCTGCGCACCTCGTCGAGAAGGGCCCGCAACTGTTGCCGGTTCATCGCGGCAAAAGCCTGAAGATCGTTGACTTCGGTCCGAGCTCGACCGTAACATGAACGATTGTGCCGCGTGATGGATTCATCGCTTTATGACGCTGTCTGAGACACTCATTCTTGTCCTGTATTTTTTTGTCCTCAGCATTCTCGCGATCTACGGCTGGCACCGGTACTATCTCGTTTATCTTTACATGAAAAATCGGGATAAGGCCGCGGGGCGCGGCCTGCCGCCGCCTCCCCTGCGCGAGCTTCCACCGGTCACGATTCAGCTGCCGATCTACAACGAGATGTACGTGGCGGACCGGCTGATCGATGCGGTCTGCGAGATGGCGTATCCGCGCGAACTGCTCGAGATCCAGGTGCTCGACGACTCGACCGATGAAACGCGCGAGATCGCGGAGCTCGCAGTGCGGCGTCACGCCGCGCGCGGTTTCAACATCCAGTACCTGCATCGCGTCGATCGCACCGGTTTCAAGGCGGGAGCGCTCGAGGC
This sequence comes from Acidobacteriota bacterium, assembly GCA_003222675.1. Lineage (GTDB taxonomy): Bacteria > Acidobacteriota > Vicinamibacteria > Vicinamibacterales > 2-12-FULL-66-21 > QHWT01. The sequence continues at coordinate 31,503 of QHWT01000051.1, forward strand.
GGGACTGAAGGTCGCGAAAGGAACGTTCATCGCGATCTTCGACGCCGATTTCATCCCCCCGGCAGATTTTCTCGCGCGCACGCTCCCCTATTTCGCGACTCACGACAAGATCGGCATGGTGCAGGCCCGGTGGGGGCACATCAATCAGGACTACTCGCTGCTGACGAAAATTCAGTCGATCCTGCTCGACGCGCATTTCGTCCTCGAGCACGGCGGACGCAATCGGTCCGGCTGCTTCTTCAACTTCAACGGGACGGCGGGCGTCTGGCGCCGCGAGGCGATCGATACCGCCGGCGGCTGGCAGCACGACACGCTCACCGAGGACCTCGATCTGAGTTACCGCGCGCAGCTGATTGGCTGGCGATTCGTGTTCCTGCCCGATCTCGTGTCGCCGGCCGAAGTGCCGGTCGAGATGACCTCGTTCAAGTCGCAGCAGCATCGATGGGCGAAGGGGTCGATCCAGACGTGCCTGAAGCTGCTGCCGCGGATTCTTCGCTCGAACCAGCCGTTGAGCGTGAAGGCGGAGGCGTTCTTCCACCTCTCGGCGAACTTCAACTATCTGCTGATGTCCCTGTTGTCCGTGTTGATGTTCCCTGCGATGTGGGTCCGCTACAACATGGGATGGACCGAGATGCTGCTGATCGACGTGCCGCTGTTCGCGGCGGCGACGCTCTCGGTCTGCAACTTCTATATCGTCTCGCAGCGCGAGCTGTATCCAGACTGGCGCTCGCGCCTCAAGTACCTGCCGTTCCTGATGTCGATCGGCATCGGTCTCTGCGTGAACAACACGCGCGCGGTGCTCGAGGCGATGTTCGGCAAGCAGAGCGAATTCACGCGCACGCCGAAGTACGGCATCGAGCGCGAAGGAGACGAGTGGGTCGGCAAGAAGTATCACCAGTCCGTTGGCCTGCAGCCGATCATCGAGCTCGGTCTCGGTCTCTACTTTACCGGCACCGTGTTCTACGCGCTGATCAACCAGATCTACGGCACGCTGCCCTTCCTGATGCTGTTCCAGATCGGCTTCCTCTACACGGGTCTTCTATCGATCCTCCAGCAGGTGACGGGCGAGGACGAGATGCAGCCGGAAGTGGCGAAATAGGAGGCAGGAGGCAGGAGGCAGCTCTTTCGGTGTGCTTTGGGTCGCGCGGTTCGGTGGTGTCCCTCCTCGGTGTTCTGTGTTCTGACTCCTGCCTCCTGCCTCCTGATATGATCGCCGCATGTCCGTAGAAGCGCCGAAGCCGAAAGCCGGTTTGGAAGATGTGGTCGCGGCGACCTCGTCGATCTGTTACCTCGACGGGCAGCGCGGCGTGCTTGCCTACTACGGGTACGACATTCACGATCTCGTGCGGGCGTCGTTCGAGGAGTGCTGCTATCTGCTGTGGCACGGGCGGCTCCCCAATCGCGCGGAGCTGGGAGATCTTCAGTCGCAGCTCGCGGCCGCGCGTCCGGTCTCGGAGCCGATGCTGCGGCTGATGAAGCAGTTGCCCGCGTCAGACGGCATGGACACCCTGCGCACGCTGATCTCCGCGCTCGGTCAATACGATCCCGAGGCAGGAGACAATTCTCAGCAGGCGAACTACCGCAAGGCGGTCCGCCTCACGGCGCAAACAGCCAGTCTCGTCGCAACCTACGGTCGCCTGCAGGCGGGCGGGGGGCCGATTCAACCCGATCCCGCGCTCGGGCAGGCGGCGAATTTTCTCTACATGTTGCAAGGCGAGCGTCCGAGTGCACTGGCGACGCGCGCCTTCGACATCGCGCTCGTGCTGCACGCGGATCACGAGTTGAACGCGTCCACGTTTGCCGCGCGCGTTGCTGCGGCGACGCTCACCGATTTGTACTCGGCGATCGTTGGCGCCATCGGCGCGCTCAAAGGTCCATTGCACGGCGGCGCGAACGCCGACGTCATGCGCCTGCTGATCGAGGTTGGTCAGGACGCACCCGCCGAACGGATCGACGACGCGATTCGCGGAAAGCTCGCGCGCAAGGTGAAGATTCCTGGCTTCGGCCATCGCGTGTACCGCACGGAAGATCCGCGCGCCACCCACTTGCGCAAGATGTCCAAGGAGCTCGGCGAGCGCGCCGGCAACATCCGGTGGTACGAGATGTCGCAGCGTATCGAGCGTCTCGTCACCGGAGAGAAGAAGCTTTATCCCAACGTCGACTTCTACTCCGCGTCGACCTATTACACGCTCGGGATTCCGATCGACCTCTTCACGCCAATCTTCGCCGTCAGCCGCGTGTCGGGCTGGACCGCACACTGCCTCGAGCAGTACGCGAACAACCGGTTGATCCGCCCCAGGACGGACTACATCGGGCCGTCATACCCGCAGACGTTTCTGCCGCTGGACCAGCGCTGACGCGCTGTCGGGCGGGGCGCGGGACGCGTGACGCGGCGGGGCGCGAGGCGCGGGTTGCTCGGAGGACCGGCACTCGAACGCGTCGTGGATTTCCGCACCCCCACGCACCCCGCACCCCGGATCCCGCATCCCGACATTGGCAATTTTCCCGCGCTGCGCGAAAATTGCTCGTCCAGTTCCCGGTAGCGCACAATGGAAGCGGACCGCTACTCTGCGGGACATGATGATGCTGCCTTCCACCACCGAGATGTATCGCGCGCTTGTCGAACGCGACCAGTCGTTCGAGGGGCTGTTCTTTGCCTGCGTGCGGACGACCGGGATTTTCTGCCGACCGACCTGCCGCGCGCGCAAGCCGAAGCCTGAGAACGTCGAATTCGCGGCGACCATCCAGGACGCGCTGCACCGTGGCTATCGTCCGTGCCGTGTCTGCGAGCCGATGTCGGCGGGCGTTGCGGCCCCCAACTGGCTCGACCCGCTGCTCGAGGAGATCAGAACTCATCCCGATCTGCGGATGCGCGATCACGATCTGCGCGTCCGCGGGCTGGACCCGGTGCAGGTGCGTCGCACGTTCAAGCGAAGCTTCGGCATGACGTTCCAGGCATACCAGCGGGCGTGCCGTCTGGGCACCGCAATGCGCGCGCTGCACGAGGGTTCACCGACGCTCGATGCCGGCATGGACGCTGGCTTCGAATCCGACAGCGGGTTTCGCGCGGCGTTCGCGCGGGTGTTCGGCGATACCCCCGGACGCGCGCGCGGGAGTGTGCTGCTGAGCGCGATGTGGATCGAAACGCCACTGGGTCCGATGCTCGCGATTGCGGGGGATCTCGGACTCGAGCTGCTCGAGTTCGTCGACCGCCGCGCACTCGAAACGGAGCTGCGCGAACTGCAGCGGACGCTGGGCGCGATCGTCCCGGGCGATCATCCGATCCTGCGGCAGACCCGCCAGCAGTTGCGCGAGTACTTCGAAGGACGCCGCCGCGCGTTCGACATTCCACTGAATCAGCGCGGATCGGCGTTTCAATTGAAGGCATGGCGCGCGCTCTGCCAGATTCCATACGGGGAGACACGCAGCTATTCGGACATGGCCCGCGACGTCGGTTCTCCTGCCGCCGTCCGCGCAATCGGTCGCGTCAACGGACAGAACCGCATCGCCATTGTCGTGCCTTGTCACCGCGTGATTCGTTCGGATGGATCACTCTGTGGCTACGGCGGTGGACGCTGGCGCAAACAGTGGCTGATCGACCACGAACGGCTCAAACCTTAGAACTCACGGCTCAGGACGGGTTAAGCTGCCGGGTCTGAAGACCCGGCCTACCACGTAAGCCAGCATGAGCCCTGAGTCATACGCCTATTCCTGTCTGAGCGCCGTCGCGGGATCCATGCGCGTCGCGCGCCGGCCAGGAATATAGGATGCGATCATCGTCGCGAGCAGCAGCAGCGTCGCGACTATCGCGAGCGTCAGGGGATCTGCCGGGTTTGTTCGGAAGAGCAGCGATCGGACCAGCCGTGTCACGGGCAGCGCCAGCATGATGCCCGCGGTCAATCCGGCGAGGCCCATCACGGCGCCACCGCGGAGCACCAGGCGGAGGATGTCGATCGGTCGGGCGCCGAGCGCCTGGCGTACGCCGAACTCGCGCACGCGTTGGCCGACCGCCTGAGCCATCACGCCGTAGACGCCCACAATCGCCAGGAACAGAGCTGACACGCCGAATGCCGCCACGAGCGCCAGCGTGAAGCGGCGCGTCGCCACCGCCGCTCCGGCAACGTCATCGAGCGTGCGCACCGTGGCGAGCGGCAGTTCGGGATCGAGCTCGTGCACGATGCCCGCCAGCGGCGCGACGAGCGACCGCGCGTCGCCATCGGCGCGAATCGTGATGAACATGTCTTGCGGGTGCCACATCTGCGCCTGTGGGAAATACACGCCGCCAGGACGCGCGTCCGACCACGGCACGTCCTTGAGATCGCCAATCACACCGACCACCATAGTCGGTTGATCGCTCCAGAGGTTCAGTCGCGCGCCAACCGCACTCTGGGGATCGCCCCAGTACCTTCGCGCGGTCGACTCGTTGATCAGCACGACGGGCGGCGCTTCGTGACCGTCACTTGGTGCGATGTCCCGTCCGGCGCGGAGCGGCAGGCCGAGCGCGCCGATGAATCCGGGTGTCAGGAAGTGATAGCGCGCTTCCGGCTCCTCGTGTCGCGGAAACTGCCGTCCGATGATGCCGAACCCCGTGTTCTCGTCGTATCCGGTCCACGGCAGGTCGCTCGCCAGGCCGGCGCTGCGGACGCCGGGCAACGCGCGGACGCGCGCCGTGAGGCGCTCGAAGAACATGGCGGCGGTGGTTTCATGATATCGCGCCACCGGCAGATTGATGACGGCGGTCAGGACGTGGTCGGGACGAAAGCCGGGATCAACGCGCAGCAATGACGCGAAACTCCGCAACAGCAATCCGCCCGTTAGCACGAGCACGAACGCGAGCGCGACCTCCGCGGTGACAAGCGCTCGGCGAAGACGGTGTTGCGCGCCGCCGGGTGCGCCACGACCGCCTTGCAGCGCCGGAGCGACATCCGCGCGTGCAAGCTGGATCGCGGGCGCCAGGCCGAAGAGCAGAGCGGTCAGCGCCGTTGCGATGACGGTGTACCCGAGCACGACACGATCCACACCGATCATCTGCAGCCGCGGGGTGTCGCTCGGGGCGGACGCCAGCAGTGCATGCACGGCGGCATACGCCAGAGCGGTGCCGATCACTGCGCCCACCAACGCGAGCAGCAGGCTTTCGATGACGAGTTGCCGGACGAGACGGAGACGCGTTGCGCCAAGCGCGGATCGCACGCCAATCTCCCGCGCCCGTCCCGTCGCCCGTCCGAGCAGCAAGCCCGCCACATTCAGACAGGCGATGAAGAGCAGCACGCCCGCCGCCGCAAGCAGCGCAAGCAACGTCGTGTCCGATGTCCCGATGATGTCCGCTCGAAGTCCCCGCACGTGCGTAGACCATCGCTCGTTCGTCTCGGGATACTGCGTCGCAAGTCGCGCGGAGATCCGCTTCACATCATCCTGCGCCTGCGCGGCGGTGACGGCGGGACGCAGCCGGCCGACGACGCTGAGGTAGTGCTGCGCGCGATCGCGCCGCCCGGGTGACGAGGGCAGCGTCTGCGGCCACCAGATGTCGACGGACCCGCCGTGCGGGTACGACCGGTACGTACCGCCTACGTGCTGCACTCCAGGCGGAAGCACACCGATAATCTCATATCTTTCGCCCGACAGCGTGACCGTCTTCCCCACCACTGATGGATCGGATCCGAATCGGCGTGTCCAGAGCGGATGCGAGAGGATGGCCACGCGACTCGCCCCTGGTGTTTCGTCGTCCCGCGTGATGTCGCGTCCGAACAGCGGCTGGAACCCGAGGACCTTGAAGAAGCCCGCCGTCACGCGCATGGCGCGCAGCTGCTCGGGACGCTCGCCCCCGAGCTGCAGATCGCTTCGCTGGTACGCGGCGAGCGCCTCGAACGCGCGGGTCTGGCTGCGCATCTCGAGGAATCCGGCAGGCGAGACAGGGAACTCAGGAACATCGGGCGGCGATTCCTCGAACACGCGGATCAGCCGATCCGGTTCGGGATAGGGCAGCGGCTTCAGCAGCACGCCGTGCACTACGCTGAAGATCCCGGTGTTCGCGCCGATGCCGAGCGCGAGCGTCAGCACGGCCACCAGCGTGAACCCCGGTGATCCGGTCAGCAGCCGCACGGCGTAACGGATGTCCTGGAGAGCGCTGTGCATGATGTCGGCTTGGACGGATGGATCACGGGATTGGTTGCTGTCCATTGGGGCTCGATCTCCGCCTGAAGGCGGAAGCCACAAGAGAGAGACGTAACCCGCGCTTCGCGCAGTGAAATTACGCCGTACGCCGCATCCCAATTCCGCGCCTCGGGACCTCGGATCTCAGACCTCGGACCTCGGATCTCAGACCTCGGACCTCGGATCTCAGACCTCGGACCTCGGACCTCGGACCTCAGACCCTCGGCAAGTCTGCAAATGCTATAATTTCCTGTCCCTAACTGCATGAATCAGCAATACATCCGCAATTTTTCGGTCATCGCGCACATCGATCACGGCAAGAGCACTCTCGCGGATCGGTTCCTCGAGATCACCGGCGCGTTACAGCCGCGCGAGATGGAAGCGCAGGTCCTCGACTCGATGGATCTCGAGCGGGAGCGGGGCATCACGATCAAGGCACACGCCGTCCGGCTGACCTACAGAGCGGATGACGGCGAGACCTACGTGCTGAACCTGATCGATACGCCGGGGCACGTGGATTTTTCGTACGAGGTCACGCGATCGCTGGCTGCAAGCGAAGGGGCGCTGCTGATCGTCGACGCATCGCAGGGGGTCGAAGCGCAGACGCTCGCGAATGCGTACCTCGCCGTCGAGAACAATCTCGAGATCGTGCCGGTCATCAACAAGATCGATTTGCCCAGCGCGCAGCCCGAGGAAGCGAAGCGACAGATCGAGGACATCGTTGGCCTCGATGCGAGCCACGCCGTTCTCGCGAGCGCGAAGGAGGGGACAGGGATCAAGGACATTCTCGAAGCGATCGTCCATCGCCTGCCGGCGCCCACCGGCGACCCCGGCGCGCCGCTGAAAGCGCTGATCTTCGACTCGTGGTACGACGCATATCGCGGCGTGATCATCCTGACGCGCGTGATCGACGGCGTCATGCGCGCGGGCCAGAAGGTCCGGTTGATGGCGATGGGACAGGAGTACGTCGTCGAGGAGGTCGGCACGTTTTCGCCAAAGCCGCAGACGGTCGATGAGCTCGGCGTCGGCGAAGTCGGCTTCGTCTTCGCGGGCATCAAGACCGTTGGGGACGCGAAGATCGGCGACACGATTACCGATGCCGCCAATCCCACGTCGGAGCCGTTTCCCGGCTTCAAGGAAATGAAGCCGATGGTGTTCGCCGGGCTCTATCCGGTCGAAGGCAGCGAGTATCCCGAGCTCCGTGACGCGCTCGAGAAGCTTCGGCTCAACGACGCGTCGTTCTTTTTCGAGCCCGAAACCTCTGCCGCGCTCGGCTTCGGATTCCGCTGCGGCTTCCTCGGGCTGCTGCACATGGAGATCGTCCAGGAACGACTCGAGCGTGAGTTCAACGTCGATCTCGTGACCACCGCGCCGGGCGTTCTCTACCGCGTGACGACGACGGACGGCCAGGTGCAGGAAATCGACAGCCCGGCGAAGCTTCCGGACGCCGGCCGTATTGACAAGATCGAGGAGCCGATCATCACCGCGATGGTCTTGACGCCGTCGGCGCACGTCGGCGGGATTCTCGAATTGTGCCAGGAGAAGCGCGGCGTTCAGAAGGGGCTGGAGTATCTCGCGTCGGATCGCGTGCTCATCACCTACGAGCTGCCGTTCAACGAAGTCGTGCTCGATTTCTACGATCGCCTGAAGACGATCTCGCGCGGCTACGCGTCGCTCGACTATCATGTGACCGGCTACTGGGAATCCCCGCTGGTCAAGCTCGATATCCTGGTGAACGAGGAGCCGATCGACGCACTATCGACGATCGTTCATCGCGATACCGCGTACACACGCGGCCGGGCGCTGGCGTCGAAGATGCGGGAGCTCATCCCGCGACAGATGTTCGAGATCGCGATCCAGGCCGCGGTGGGCAGCCGCGTCATCGCGCGCGAGTCAGTCAAGGCGCTGCGCAAGAACGTGCTCGCGAAGTGTTACGGTGGCGACATCTCGCGCAAGCGCAAGCTGCTCGAGAAGCAGAAGGAAGGCAAGAAGCGCATGAAGCGCGTCGGCCGCGTCGAGATTCCGCAGGAAGCGTTCCTCGCCGTGCTGAAGGTGGGACAGGAGTAGGCCCAGGAACGGCGGACCTCAAGGTCCGCCCTGCCGTACCCTGCACCGCAGGCCGGGTCTTTAGACCCGGCATCATGAGCCCTGAGACATGAGCCTCAAACCAGACATGGCAACAGCCTTCAAGAAATCCGTCCTCCGCGAGTACTTCGAGTCCATCGTCATCGCGGTGATTCTTGCGCTCTTCGTGCGCACGTGGGTCGTGCAGGCGTTCAAGATCCCGACGGGATCGATGGAGAACAACCTGCTGATTGGCGATCATCTGCTCGTCAACAAGTTCGTCTTCGGACCGACGCCGCTCGCGATCGGACGCGCGGTGCTCCCGGTCCGCGCGCCGCGCCGCCGCGATATCGTCGTCTTCAAGTATCCCGACGAGCCCGATCGCGACTTCATCAAGCGCATCATCGGACTACCGGGCGAGACGGTGGAACTTCGCAACAAGAGGGTCTACATCAACGGACAGCCAATCGACGAACCCTACGTGCACTTCCTTTCGCCGCCCTCGAGCGACTACCAGGAAGTGACGTCGTTCGACGTGCGGGAGCGCTACGGCCCGGTGACGGTGCCGGCGAACCAGTATTTCGTCATGGGAGACAACCGCGACAACTCCCAGGACAGCCGCTACTGGGGGTTCCTGCCGCGCGGGTACATCAAGGGCAGAGCGGCGCTGATTTACTGGTCCTACGAATCAGGACGGGAGGACTACATCGACGAAGGTTGGGGCGCCACCGTCAAGCGGCTCGCGTCCGTCGTCGCGCATTTCTTCACGAAGACGCGCTGGGAGCGGTTATTCCACCAGATTCGCTGACATGTTCAAGAAGCTGATCAGTCTCGCGATATTCCTGGCGCTCGCGTACGCGACGGTCAACGCCGGGACCGTCTACATCCGCTATCAGCAGTTCAAGGATGCCGTGCGCGAGACCGCGCTCTTTGCCGGGACCAAAAGCGACGATCAGTTGAAGGCGCGCGTGATGGAGCTTGCCCAGCGCGACAACGTGCCGCTCGATCCCGAGTACGTGCACATCGAGCGTGTGGCAGATCGCGTCACGATTACGGCGTCCTACGTCGAGATGATCAAGCTGCTGCCCGGCTACGAGCGGCAGTGGCAGTTCGATATCGTCACGCGCTGAGGCGCGTTTACTTTTCCGTCAGCGCCGCAGCGCATTCCGCGCCGTATCCGCGTTTTCCGCCACGCGCCGAACAAGTCTCGCGATTTCTTCCCGCACCTCACCGATGTAATCGGCGTCCTTTACGCTTTCGAGATTAATCTCGATGTTCAGCCGGGCACCGCGCAGGGCAGCCGTCAGCAGCTCGAGGGCGACCTGCACGTCGCTCGCAGCGGACGGATTGCCGAAGTCGGCGACGACGATCCCTTCGTTCGCTGCGTCGGCGCAGGCGCGCATGACGTCGAGCGGCGCGGCGATCGCGCTTCGCAGCGCGCTCTGAATCGCAGCGGAACGGCCTGCCTTCGCCTCGCCGGCTGTCTTCGGACGCTTGTAAGCAGCCATGACGAGGTCGTAGGCCTCGCTGTCGCGGTCGATCAGCACGGCCAGATCTGCGCTCAATGCCGCGCAATGTCTCCCAGCCTCGCGCAGGATTTCTTCGTCCGCTGCGCCCGACGCGCGCGTCTTGGGGAGCGCTGCGACCATGGCGAGCAGCGACGCCCCTACGGCTCCGGTAAGCGCCGCCGCCGATCCGCCGCCGGGCGTCGGATCCGGCGAGCGAAACGCCGCAAGAAGGTCAATGACGGTTCGTTCGCTCAGCCGCACAGCAATTTTCCTCGTTTGATGACGCCGGCCACGGATTTAGCGCCGACGCGAGTCAGCTCGATCGCGTCACCGGCGACGAGCACCGCGTCCATCAGCTTGCCCGGCTCCAGGCTGCCGACGCTGTCGGCGCGATCGAGAGAGTACGCAGCGTTGATCGTAGCGGCCGCGAGGGATTCCTCGAACGTCAGCTCCATGGCGAAGCAAGCCAGCGTCATGGCGAAGGGCATCGACGGCGAGAACCCGCCGCCCGGATTGACGTCGGTTGCCAGCGCAACCGGCACTCCGGTATCGATCAACCGGCGCGCGGGTGCGAAGCGCCCGAGCTTCAGATAGAACGCCGCGTTGGGAAGCAGCGTGGCGACGACCCCGGCGCGTGCCATTGCATCGATCCCTTCGTCGGGAACGAAGACGAGGTGATCCGCCGAACGTGCGCCGACTGCCGCCGCGACGAGGGATCCGCCGCTCGCACCGAGCTCGTCGGCGTGGATCCGCGGCGCGAGCCCGTGCGCGACGCCTGCCTCGAGAATCAGCTGCGACTCTGCCGGCGTGAAAACACCGGTTTCGCAGAATACGTCGCACCAGTCCGCGAGACGTTCATCGGCGACGCGCGGCAGCATCTGGTCGATGACGAGGCGCACGTAGTCGTCGCGCCGCTGCCGGTACTCGATCGGAATTTCGTGAGCGCCCATGAAGGTCGGCACGAGATCGATTGCATGCGACGCCGACAGCGTTCGGAGCGCGCGCAGCATCTTCACCTCGCTTCCGACGTCGAGGCCGTAGCCGCTCTTCACTTCCGCGGTTGTCGTTCCGGCCGCGAGCATCTCGTCGAGCCGTGCGCGCGTTGCTTCCACGAGCTCGCTCTCGGAGGCGCGGCGCGTCGCGCGCACGGTCGACACGATTCCGCCTCCGTCGGCCGCAATCTCCGCATACGTCGCCCCGGCCAGCCGCCGCCGCAATTCGTCGCGGCGATCGCCGGCGAACATCGCATGCGTATGCCCGTCGACGAATCCTGGCACGATGGACAGGCTGCGCCCGTCGATCACCTCTGCGTCGGTCGCTTCTGCGAGATGCCGCGGCAGATCGGCATCGCGACCTGCGAAGACGATCCGTTCACCGTCAGCCGCGACGGCGCCGTCGACGATGATCGGCACGTCGCGCTGCGCCGAACCGCACTTCGGCGCCCGGCCTGCGCACGTGAGGAGCTGCCGAATGTGTCTGATCAGAAGCACGCGTAAATGCTAATGCATTAGCGGCGGTGAACCCTGAACCGTGAACCCTGAACCGTGAACCCTGAACCGTGAACCGTGAACCGTGAACCGTGAACCGTCAACCGTCAACCGCTTGGTCGAGTAACTTCGCCGCGATAGTCGCGGCGTCGAGACCGGTGACTGCGACTCTCTTGTCGCGCGACTTGTCGCCGGAGAGGATGCGGATGTTGCGGCGGGGGAGATCGAGATGCTCGGCGAGAAACGCGACGAGCGCGTCGTTGGCGGCCCCCTCGACAGGCGGTGCGGCGAGGCGGACCAGAAACGCGTCACCCCGCATCCCGTCGATGCGGGTGCGGGACGATCGCGGAATCACACGAACGGCGATGACCGTCTCAGCCCGCTGCGGCGATCGCATAGCGGGCTAGGTGCGCACGGCGCGCCTGCGAGGAGCGGAGCGGGGCGCAGGGGTCCGCGCGAGCGACGAGCCGGAGTGTGGGGCAGAGCCCCACGTTAGCTCGAGGCTTTGCGCTCATCGCGCACGTCCGCCGGGCGCGGCAGCGCGGACGCTTCCGGCTGGCGCGGCCGATGGAGCAGGACCTTGTCGTCGGCGCGCTGCTGCTGATCCTGATCGCGGATGAATTCGAGCGCGCGGTACAGCGCCTGGATCGATGCTTCGAGCGATCCTTCGGTGTCGCGGCGGCGCAGCTTCAGCTCGTTGATGTCGCGATCGACTTCCTCGAGCCGCACCTGCGCCTTCTGCAGCAGCAGATCGGCGCGTCCCTGCGCTTCGCGCACGATCAGCTTAGCCTCGTTCTGCGCCGCCTCCTTGACCTCGTCCGCGAGCCGCTGCGCGGTCAGCAGCGTGTTGCGGAGATTCGCCTCGCGGTCCCGATGCTCGCCGAGCAGCGCCTCCATGCGCGCGAGGTCGCTGCGCATGCGATCGATCTCGCGCAGCGCGTGCTCGTAATCGTCGGCCGCTTCCGTGAGCAGTGCGACGACCTCGGTTCGATCGTACCCGCGCATCACCGTGCGGAACCGGTGCTGCCGCATGTCGAGCGGACTGATCCGCATCACGCGCTCGGGTGGCTGCGGCGCAACAGGATCGTCGGTGGTGGCCGGTCGTTGGGGCGTACGTTCGAACATCAGGTCCTCACTGTTCGTTTGCCGAATATCGCGGTGCCGACGCGAACGATGGTGGCACCCTCCTGGATGGCGACCTCGTAATCGTGGCTCATGCCCATCGACAGCTCACGGAGGTGCGAGGCTTCGATGTCTTCAGTGACGAGCCGGTCGCGCAGCTCGCACAGCCGTCTGAAATAGGGACGCGTGACCTCCGGGTCCTCCGACCACGGCGGCAGCAGCATCAGCCCGGAGAGCCGCGCTGCCCGGCACTCGCGCCCGGCGCGCGCGATCGCCGCGACCTCGCCGGCAGCGATGCCGTGTTTCGTGCTTTCACCCGCGAGGTCCACCTGGATCAGGACCTCGGGCGCCGCCCCTGCGTCCGCTGCGGCCGCATCCACGCGGCGCAGCAGGTCGATCGAATCGATCGAATGAATCGAGGCGAAGGCCGGGCCGGCCTTCCGCGCCTTGTTCGACTGCAGGTGGCCGATGAGATGCCACCTGATCTCTAATTCGGCCGTTCGATCGATCTTCTGCAGGCCTTCCTGCACCTTGTTCTCGCCGAAATCACGCTGGCCCGCCTCGTAAGCGGCTCGAACGTCTTCGACGGGAAAGGTCTTGGACACGGCCACCAGCCGGATGCTGTCGCTGCTGCGCCCGGCCGCCCGCGCCGCTGCCGCGATGCGCTCGCGCACCGTGGCAAGATTGCTGGCAATCTGGTTCACGACCTCTGAACCATGAACCATGAACCGTGAACCGTGAACCGTGAACCGTGAACCGTGAACCGTGAACCGGCGAAGCCTACTTGATGCTCGCGAGGATGCTCTTCGCCTGCTCGGCGTACTGGCCCGTGGGCGCAATCTTCAAATACGTTTCGAAGTGCGGCTTGGCGTCCGCGGTCTTCCCCTCGTTCAGGGTGGCCATGCCGAGCCAGTAGTGCGCTTCCGCCATGTTCGGATCGATCTTCACGGCCTGCTCGAACTGCGCCTTCGCCTCGGGAATCTTGCCGGCATTCCAGAGGATGACCCCCTGGTTGAAGACCGTCGACGCGCTTGCGCCGCCGCCGGCGGCGCCCCCCGCGGCACCGCTCAATTCCGCCGCCTTCTTACCAGCCTCGGCCGCGAGATCGAACTTCTTTTCAGCGTTATAGACCGCCGCGAGGCCATTGTACGCATCGGCGGAGTCCGGCTTCGCTTCGATGGCCTGCTTGAAGGAGGCTTCAGCCTTCTCGTAATCCTTCACGCGCGCCTGAATGATGCCAATGTTCGCGTAGCACTCCGCGCACTTCGGAACGCTGGTAATCACTTCCTGGAACTTGGCGATCGCTTCGTCGTTCTTGTTCTGATTGCTGAGCTCCACCGCCTCGCCGAAGGCTTTCTGAATCGCGGCGTTCTTCGCCTGCAGCTTGGCTTGATCTTCCTTCGATATTGAGCCCTGACCGGGTGCAAGCGTGAAATTCAGCTCCGCCATGTCGAGGTGGATTTGCACATCCTTGGTGTCCTTCAGATCCCCTTTCTCGACGGTGATCGTGTAGCGACCCGGCTGGAGCCCGATCTGGATGTATTCACCCTTCTTGTTGGTTTTTGTCTCGAGCTTGCGGCCGGCGGTCTCGGTGTTCGCGATCGTGACCTTCGCGCCGTCGATGGGTTGCCCTTTCGCGTCGACGACCTTGCCTTTGACCTGGCCGCTCTGAGCCGATGCCGGCGCCGCGACGAGCGCCAGGCCGAGGGCCAGCGTGCCAATCGCGAGCGTCCGGCGGATGATGGCGCGCGTCATGGAACTCCTCCTGAGTTAGAAGTGCTCCATAAGTTTACACCGGCTCATTACTCATGGCTCATGGCTCGGGGACGTTCGTGATCAGATATTCGCGCACGGGACCTCGGCTGGTCGCGCGCGAGTTGGTCATCGAACCGTGACCTAATCTGACACGAGCGTGAGGTAGACTGGTGCATCTCCCTGATGCCTTCCGTTTCGCAGGAAAACGTGACACGACCGCCCTTGAAATGGGCGGGCGGCAAGCGATGGCAAGTGCCGCATATCCATCGGATTTGGGCGTCGCACTCGCACCGTCGCCTCGTTGAGCCGTTTTGCGGCGGACTCGCCGTCGCTCTCGGTCTGTCGCCCAAAACAGCGCTTCTGAATGACGCCAATCCTCACCTAATCCATTTCTACCAGTGGTTACAACGAGGGCTACGAACCGAGATTCGAATGGAGAACAGCGAGACGCTGTTCTACGAGTATCGTGACCGCTTCAATCAGTTGCTGAGGGACGGGCAGGCCGACAGCCCGGAAACCGCTGCGCTTTTTTACTTCCTAAATCGAACAGGCTTCAACGGACTGTGCCGGTTTAATCGACAGGGTGAATTCAACGTTCCGTTCGGTCGCTACTCTCGTATTGCGTACAGGTATGACTTCGCGCCGTACAGGGATGCGTTCAAAGAATGGACGTTCACGAACTCCGACGTTGAGTCAGTCCTTCTCGAGCGCAAAGACTTCGTTTACGCTGATCCTCCGTACGATGTTGAGTTCACGCAGTATTCGAAGGACGGATTCTCTTGGACGGACCAAGAACGCACCGCGGTCTGGCTGTCACGTCACGCCGGACCGGTAGTTCTGGTCAATCAGGCGACGCATCGAATCGAGAAGCTGTACCGGAAACTTGGATACAGCGTCGGCTTCCTAGACGCGCCGCGTCGAATCAGTTGCACCGGAGATCGCACGCCTGCGCGGGAGATTGTGGCGACGCGAAACCTATGACGCCACGGAATACCACTACCGGAGGTGTCCTTGAAGCAATGATACTTCTGGCTTTGGATAGGGGAGGCTATCAATACGAGACGCAGGCGGTCGTTGGACTCAGATGCGGAGGCGGAACGCATAAGGTCGACGCCGTCGCTCGACGGGCCGCGGATGTCATTCTCGTTTCATTGAAATGGCAACAAACAGGCGGCACCGCCGAGCAGAAAGTGCCGTTCGAGGTGATGTGCCTTGCCGACGCAGTACGCGGAGGGAAGGCTGACCGCGCATATCTCGTCTTGGGTGGAGACGGCTGGACACTACGCGACTATTACACCTCCGGTCAGCTATCAGAACATCTGCGACACGCCGCCCTGGTTCGCATCGTCACGCTAGAAGCGTTTATCCGGCTGGCCAACAACAGAGAGCTGTAGGCCACGCGCCGTCTTTCGTTCACCCACGCAGCCTGGGCAGGAGCTGACGCTTCCCACCGGCCCACTTCAAGACCGGCCTGACCGCCGGCTCACCCATGATCGCTCGAATCCTCTTCGAAGAAGCGTTCGATCGCCCGGATATCGTGCGTCACCGGCGCGGGCGGCAGTGATGCCAGGAATCTCCTCCCATACCCCATCGTCCGCAGCCGCGGATCGAGGACCGCGAGGACGCCGCGATCCTGACGGTGGCGGATCAATCGGCCGAGCCCCTGCTGCAGCGCGAGAATCGCGAGCGGAATCTGGTACTCGCCGAACGCGGATCCGCCGCGCGCGTTGATCGCCTCGATGCGGGCGGACGTAATCGGATCACCCGGCGACGCAAACGGCAGCTTGTCGATGATGACGCAGCTCAATGCCTCGCCGACGACGTCGACGCCCTGCCAGAAGCTGGAGGTGGCGAACAGCACCGCGTGCGGCGTGGCCTTGAATTCCCGCAGCAACGACGATCGCGGCGCGGTGCCCTGCACGAGAATCGGGTACTCGAGCTCCGCCGATGCGACCTGGTGCACCTGCCGCAGATTGTTGTAGCTGGTGAAGAGCACGAACGCCCGCCCGCGCGTCCGCTTCAGGATCTCGATCACCTCGCGCCCTGCGGACGCGACGAACTGCGGCGATCGCGGGTCGGGCATTTTCTTGGGGAGGTAGAGGATCGCCTGACGGCGATAATCGAACTCCGAGGCCAGCTTGATTTCGTGCGCGGCCTTGATGCCGAGCCGTCCGCGAACGTATTCGAACGATCCATCGGCGCTCAACGTCGCCGACGTCAGCACGGTCGCCTTCATGCGATCGAGCAGCAGCTCGCGAACGATCTCGGACACGTCGATCGGGGACCCGCGCAGGAAGATCCCGCGTCCCCGGATCTCCAGGTAATAGACGAACCTCGGGTCGTCTGCCCGCGTAAGGAACTGAATATCCTTGCGGACTTCGCTGGCGCGGCGGCCGAGTGCGAGCACGTCCTCCGGCAGCTCCCTGGTGAGCGCGATTGTGGCTTCGACGGCTTCGAGCGCGTTGACGAGACCGCTTCTCTCGCGTGCCGCCCGTTCGAGCAGCGCCGGCGTGACGCGCACGCGGCTCTCGGCGCCGGCCCCGGCATCGAACCGGAGCATCTGCAGCGTGCCGAAGAACAGCCGCGCGTAGTCGCGCACGTGCTCGATGTCGCCTTTCAAATCATCGGCGCGATCGGGATCCGGCACGAGGTTCGCCGCGATCGCACGATCGGTGTCACGCGCGAAATCATCGAGCCGATAGTTACTTACTGAGATGCCGAAGTACTGAGTCGCCACGTCTTCGAGCTGGTGCGCTTCGTCGACGATCGCGTGCTCGCACGACGGAATCACCTCGCCGAAGCTGCTCTGGCGCACCGCTGCGTCCGCACACAGCAGATGATGATTGACGATGACGAGATCCGATTCGGCGGCGCGCTGCCGCATCCGCGTGACGAAGCAGTCGTTGAAGCGCGGGCACTCGCCGCCGAGGCAGTTCTCGCTCGTCGCGGAGATCTCCGGCCAGATCGCCAGGTCCTCCGGCAGGTCGTCCATCTCGGCGCGATCGCCGGTCTCGGTCTCCCGCGACCATTCGTCAATGGCGTCGATCGCGAGTGCGTCCTCGCGCGAGCGAATGGCGGGGCTGTCGCGCAGCGCGTCGAATTTGTGCAGGCAGAGGTAATTGCCACGTCCTTTCATGTAGGTGGCGGTGAACGGTACGCCGAGCGTATCGCGCAGGACCGGAAGATCCTTGAAGAAGATCTGTTCCTGCAGGTTCTTGGTGCCCGTCGAGATGAGGACGCGCTGGCGGCTGAGGATCGCGGGAATCAGGTAGGCGAGGGTCTTGCCGGTGCCGGTGCCCGCCTGCGCGAGGAGGACACCGCCGTCGGCGAAGACGTCGGTCACAGCGGCCGCCATTTCGAGTTGCGCCGGACGCGCTTCGAAGCCGTCGAGCGCCGTCGCCAGCGCGCCACCTGGCGCGAACACCGCATCGACGGCCGCGTGCAGGGCCGCTCCGTCGGAGCCGGCGATCACACCTCGGGATACAGAGGGAACTTCCGGCACAGGGCCTCGACCTCAGTCTTCACTCGGGCGAGCGCCGCCTCGTCGTCCGGCGACGTCAGCACGCGCGTGATGAGTTCCGCGATCCGATCCATTTCCGCCTCGCGCATCCCGCGGCTCGTGACGGCGGGCGTACCGATGCGGATCCCGCTCGCGATCATCGGCGGATTCTGGTCGAACGGGATGGCGTTCTTGTTCACGGTAATCGCGGCCTTGCCGAGCGCCGCCTCTGCGGCCTTGCCGGTGATGCCGCGAGAGAACACGTTCACCAGCATCAGATGATTGTCCGTGCCGCCGCTGACCAGACGGAAGCCGGCCGCGGACAGTCCGGCAGCCAGACGCTTTGCGTTCGACACGATCTGCGTCTGGTATTCGACGAACGCGGGCTCCATCGCTTCCTTGAGGCACACCGCCTTCGCGGCAATCACATGCATCAGCGGTCCCCCCTGGATGCCGGGGAACGTCGTCCGGTCGAGATCCTTGGCGTACTGCGCTCGCGACAGCACCATGCCGCCGCGCGGGCCGCGGAGCGTCTTGTGCGTGGTGGTCGTCACGAAATCGGAGTGCGGCACGGGACTCGGGTGGATCCTGGCGGCGACGAGTCCGGCGATGTGCGCCATGTCGGTGACCACCGGCGTGCCGATCGCCTTTCCTACGGCGCCGAAGCGCTCGAAATCGATCACGCGCGGATACGCGCTCGCGCCGACCATGATCATTTTCGGCTTGTGCTGGTGCGCGAGCCGCTCCAACTCTTCGTAGTCGATCCGCTCGTCGTCCTGGCGCACGCCATAAGGCACGATCGTGTAGAGCTTGCCGGAAAAATTCAGCGGGTGGCCGTGCGTGAGATGGCCGCCGTGGGCCAGGTTCATTCCGAGGACGGTGTCTCCAGGCTTCAGCAGCGAGAAGTAGACCGCCATATTGGCCTGTGCGCCCGAATGCGGCTGCACGTTCGCGTGCTCGGCGCCGAAGAGCTCTTTCGCGCGCGCTATTGCGAGCGATTCCGCTATGTCCACGAACTCACATCCGCCGTAGTAGCGCTTTCCCGGATAGCCTTCGGCGTACTTGTTCGTCATCACGGAGCCAGCCGCCTGCAGCACGGCCTGGCTGACGAAGTTCTCGGAGGCAATCAGCTCGAGGCCGCTGTTCTGGCGGTGCCGCTCGTTCCTGATCGCGCCATCGATTTCGGGATCGGTCGCGGCGAGGGATCGCCAGCGGGACGGCGTATCTGTACTAATGGCCATTTCTGATCCTTGTCGTTGGCAATCTACCCTCGGCATCAACGGTCGGCGATCTGCGCTAGGCCGTCCGCGGACAGCCTACCGCTTGCTGCTTACTGTACCTTTCTCAATTTCTGCGATCTGATCGAGGCGGCGCTGGTGGCGGCCGCCGTCGAAGGGGGTGGTGAGCCACAACGCGACGATCTCGTCCGCGAGGGCGAAGGCGACGATGCGTCCGCCGATGGCGAGCACGTTCGCATCGTTGTGTTTGCGCGAGAGGCGCGTTGTGTAGAGATCGTTGCAGAGCGCGGCGCGGATGCCCTCGACCTTGTTTGCGGCCATCTGTTCGCCCTGGCCGCTGCCGCCGATCACGATGCCGCGGTCGGCCTGCCCTGACCTCACCAGTCGCGCGACCTCGGCGCAGATCGGCGGATAGTCCACGGGCGCCTCGCTGCCGGTTCCGCGATCGTCCACGGCGTGCCCGAGGCGCGCCAGCGTCTGGACGAGATGCTGCTTCAGAGGGAAACCCGCGTGATCCGCTCCGATCGCAATGCGCATGATGTGGAATTATACGGTAGATGCCGACCGCTACCATCACACGCAAAGGCGAAGATCGCGTTCGCGCGGGGCACCCGTGGATCTACCGCAGCGACGTGATCGAGGTGAACGCCGAGCCAGGCGACATCGCGTCGGTCACCGCGCGCGGCCGCACGATCGGATATGCACTATTCAGCGATCGCTCCGAGATCGTGCTGCGCATGATCTCGCACGGCGAGGACCCGCCTGCAGACAGTATGTGGCGCGACCGCCTTGCCGCCGCGATCGCGTACCGCGAATCGCTTGCGCTCGACGCGACAGCGTATCGTCTCGTTCACGGCGAAGCGGATCGCCTGCCGTCCCTCATCGTCGACCGGTACGGCGACCACCTCGTCGTCCAGGCGCTCTCACAGGCAGTCGATCGGCGGCTGCCCGAGATCACGAAGATGCTCGTAGAGCTGCTGCGGCCGGCGGGCATTCTCGCTCGCAACGATCCGCGGGTCCGTTTGCTCGAAGGACTCGAGCAGCGCGTCGAATCGCTGTACGGCGACATGCCGGAGGCCATCGACGTCCGTGAGGGGGCGGTTCGCTACCGGGTCGACCCCTGGCGCGGCCAGAAGACCGGGCTGTTCCTCGATCAACGCGAGAACCGTGAGGCGGCGCTGCGCTATGCGCGCGGACGCGTGCTCGATGCGTTCAGTTACAACGGCGGCTTCGCGTTGGCGCTTGCGCCGAAGAGCGAGACGGTGCTGGCCGTCGATATCTCCGAGGACGCTGTCGAGCGCATTCGGGCGAACGCCGCGCGCAACAACCTGCCGAACGTGGAAGCTCGCGCGATGAACGTATTCGACGAGTTGCGGGAGCTCGAGCGCATCGGGGCCCGCTTCGACACGATCGTGCTCGACCCGCCCGCTTTCGCAAAGAACAAGGCCGCGGTGCCGAAGGCCCTTTCGGGCTACAAGGAAATCAACCTGCGCGCGCTGAAGCTGCTCCAGCGGGGCGGGTTTCTGGTCACGTGCAGCTGCTCGTACAACGTGGGCGAGGCGACATTTCTGGACGTGGTGTCGGACGCGGCTGCCGACGCACACGTCGAAGTGTCGCTCGTCGAAAAGCGGGCACAGGGACGCGATCATCCCATCCTTGTTAACGTGCCCGAAACCTACTATTTGAAATGCCTGATCCTCCGGCGGCTTGCGTAAGGATGGCTCAGGGCTCAGGGGCTCAAGGAGTGAGCCATGACGTCAGCGTCCGATCGACACGTGATCGAACGTGGCCGTCGCGAGCCGTGACGCCGAATGGCTCGAAATGGCCAGTCCCACCATCTCCGGGCTTCAGGCTTCAGGCGGCTTCAGGCTTCGGGCCTCGGGCTTCAGAGGTCAGGCTTCAGGCTTCAGGAAGATCCGGATGGTTTGCTGTAGCTGATGTTGAAACGTGGCCGGATCTCACTCTGGATGAAACGCCCGAAGCCTGAAGCCCGAAGCCCGAAATTCCAAGCCCGAAGCCCGAAATCCGAAGCCGCCGTGAGGTACCGCAGTAGGATCGATGAAGCCGCTGGGATGGCTGACGACGATGAGGCTGACACCGACTGTGCTGATCGTGCTCTGGATGCTGCTGCCGCGCATCGACGGGAGGCAAGCGCATTCGCCGCAGGCGGACGTCAGCATCGACATGCGGAACGTCCACCTGCGCGTCTCGGATGACGCCGCCCTCGACGTCAACTGGATTCATGGGCGCCTGCACAGCACGTCACCTGACCGGCCGCCGGTGTTCGATGACCAGTCATCCTTCACGATGGAGATCGACGACGCGGAGGTCGCGCTCGATGCCGCGAGCCTGACCGCGCTTGTCAACCGCGCCTTCGCATTCAAAGGATCGAATCTCTCCGACCTGCGCGTCTCGTTCGACGGCAACAACATCGTGCAGCGCGGCAAGCTGTCGAAGGGCATCTCGGTGCCGTTCACCGTCACCGCGTCGGTGACGGCGACAGCCGAAGGGCAACTCGTCATCCATCCCGTGAAGGTGAAGGCCGCAGGGATTCCGGCGGCGAAGCTGATGGGGCTCTTCGGAGTCGAACTGCAGGACCTGATAAAAGGCCGCCCGGAGGCGGGCATCGCGGTGCATGAGAACGACCTCATCCTCGATCCCGCGAAGCTGCTGCCGCCACCCGCGACGCGCGGCCGCATCGTCAAGGCGTTCGTGCGCGGAGATCGTCTCGTGCAGATTTTGGTTTCGCGGGAACGCGATCCGCTTCGGCCGGCTCACGATGTCCAACGCTGACTTGAAGCTGATTGACATGGATCCGAAGGATCCGTTTGATTTTTATTCCGCGAAATACAATCAGCAGCTTGTCGCGGGGTACTCGAAGAACACTCCCGATGGCGCATTGCGCACCTACATGCCGGACTTCAACGATCTCAAGCGCTGAATTTGTGCGTACGCGTGCATCCGTAGCGCAGGGCTTTAGCCCTGCTCGTGAGAGGAGCAGCCCTGAAGGGCTGCGCTACGGCACATATCCGCAGTACTATAGAGGTTCGTCACCACGGAATCACCATGACCACGCGACCCACATTTACCCCACTTCCGGCGGCTGATTTCAGCAGCGCGTTTCCGAGCTCGCACAAGGTGTACGTGGACGGGCCGCGCGGCGTTGGCGTCCCGATGCGCGAGATCACGTTGTCGGGCGGCGAGCCGCCGCTGCGCGTGTACGACAGCAGCGGACCGCAGGGTGTCGACGTGCGCGACGGACTGCCGCAGCTCCGGCGCGAATGGATCATCGCGCGCGGGGATGTCATCGAGGAGCCGCGCCTGCTCGCCGACGTCGGGTCTGTCGATCGCCCGATGCCGCCGGCGCTCGTGCGGCGATGTAGAACGCGCCTGCGCGGCACCCATCCGGTGACGCAACTGCACTACGCCCGCAGGAACATCGTCACGCCCGAGATGGAGTTCATTGCCGCCCGCGAGGGCTTCGACGCCGATTTCGTGCGCAGCGAGGTCGCGCGCGGGCGCGCGATCATCCCCGCGAACGTCAACCACACCGAGCTCGAGCCGATGATCATCGGTCGCCACTTCGCGGTGAAGATCAACGCGAACATCGGCAACTCCGCCGTCACCTCGTCAATCGATGAAGAAGTGGAGAAGCTGCGGTGGTCGACGTTGTGGGGCGCCGACACCGTCATGGATCTGTCGACGGGACGAGACATCCACGAGACCCGCGAGTGGATCATCCGGAATTCGGCGGTGCCGATTGGCACGGTGCCGATCTACCAGGCGCTCGAGAAGGTGGGCGGCCGGCCCGAGGAACTGACGTGGGAGATCTACCGCGACACGCTCATCGAGCAGGCTGAGCAGGGGGTCGACTACTTCACCGTCCACGCCGGCGTGCTGCTCCGTTACATTCCGATGACGGTCGGTCGCGTAACCGGCATCGTCTCGCGCGGCGGTTCGATCATCGCGAAGTGGTGCCTCGCGCATCACCAGGAGAGCTTTCTCTACACGCACTTCCGGGAAATCTGCGAAATCATGCAGGCGTACGACGTATCGTTCTCTCTGGGCGACGGTCTTCGTCCGGGATCGATCGCCGACGCGAACGACGAGGCGCAGTTCGCGGAGTTGAAGACGCAGGGTGATCTGACGCGCATCGCGTGGGAGTACGACGTGCAGGTCATGAACGAGGGGCCGGGGCACGTGCCGATGCACCTCATTCGCGAGAACATGGAGAAGCAGCTCGAGTGGTGCGGCGAGGCGCCGTTCTACACCCTCGGTCCGCTGACCACCGACATCGCGCCCGGCTACGATCACATCACATCGGCGATCGGCGCCGCGATGATTGCATGGTACGGCACCGCGATGCTGTGCTACGTCACGCCAAAGGAACACCTGGGGCTGCCGAATCGCGACGACGTGAAGGCTGGCGTCATCGCTTACAAGATCGCCGCGCACGCCGCGGACGTCGCCAAGGGCCATCCCCGCGCTCAGGCATGGGACGATGCGCTGTCGAAGGCGCGGTTCGAGTTCCGCTGGCAGGACCAGTTCAACCTGGCGCTCGATCCCGTCACCGCGCGCGCGTATCACGACCAGACGCTGCCGGCCGACGGCGCGAAGGTCGCGCACTTCTGCTCGATGTGCGGGCCGAAGTTCTGCAGCATGGAACTGACACAGCAGCTGCGGGCGGAGGCTGAGAAGGGGATGGAGGAGAAGTCCGTGGAGTTCCGCAAGCGCGGCGAGGTTTATGTCCCGTTGCCGTCCGGCGACCCCAGCTGACGCCGTCGCAATCGCGGCAATCTATAACGAAGGGATTGAGGACCGCATCGCGACGTTCGAGACCCGGCATCGCTCGACCCACGACATCCTCAGCTGGTTCGGCGGGCACCATCCGATTGTGGTCGTTGAGGATGGTGGACAGGTCGTTGCGTTCGCGGCGGCGACCACGTACCGCACGCGCGAGTGCTATGCGGGCATCGCGGAGTTTTCCATCTACGTGGCCCGCACGCATCGCAGCCGCGGCTACGGGCGCGCGGCAATGAAAGGGCTGTGCGACGCCGCCGAGCGCGCGGGCTTCTGGAAGCTGGTGTCACGCGTCTTTCCTGAGAACGCGGCGAGCCGCGAATTACTGAAAGCGCTCGGCTTTCGGGAAGTCGGCGTCTACCGCCGTCACGGAAAGGTCGACGGCGCGTGGCGCGATGCCGTCATCGTCGAAAAGCTGCTCGGCGAGGCTGCGAAGTAAAGAGGGTTCCTTCATGGAACCTAGAACCTTTATAGAACCTAGAACCTCTATAGAACCTAGAACCTCGGGAACCAGAATCGATGGAACCCAGGGAACCCCGAACCCGGGAACCCTCTCTTGGTCAAGCAAGGAACATCTCGTAGGCGGTATTGCCGCTTTCGCGTTGATAGCGATAGCCGAGCTCGGCGAGGAACTGCTCGAACCGTGCAAGGTCTTCCGCCGGCACTTCGAAACCCGCAAGCACGCGGCCGAAGTCTGCGCCGTGATTGCGATAGTGGAACAGGCTGATGTTCCAGCGTCCGCCAAGCTTGTCGAGGAACTCCATCAATGCGCCGGGCCGTTCCGGAAATTCGAAGCGGCAGAGATACTCGTTCTCGACCGCGGGGCTTCGGCCGCCCACCATGTGGCGCACGTGCAGCTTCGCCACCTCGTTGTCGGTGAGATCGACCGTCCGATAGCCGGCGCGTTCGAGCCCCGCGGTGAGCGATCCGGCATCCTCTCGCGACCGCGTGGCGATCCCGACGAAAATGTGCGCGCAATCGCGGCCGCTCAACCGGTAGTTGAACTCAGTGACGACCCGACGGCCGATCGTCTGACAGAACTCGCGAAAGGCGCCGGGCCGCTCCGGGATCGTGACGCCGAAGATCGCTTCGCGCGCCTCACCGAGTTCCGCGCGCTCGGCGACGAACCGGAGGCGATCGAAGTTCATATTGGCGCCGCTGAGAATGGCGGCGAGCTTCGTATTGGTGGCGCCGGTCTGCTCGATCCATTTCCGGACGCCCGCCACGGCGAGTGCTCCGGCGGGCTCCATAATCGATCGCGTATCGTCGAAGATGTCCTTCACCGCGGCGCAGATTTCGTCGTTCGACACTCGCACGATCTCGTCCACCGTCGCCTGCACGATTGGAAACGTGAGCCGGCCGACCTCGCGCACCGCGACGCCGTCCGCGAAGATCCCCACCGTATCGAGGACCACGCGTCTTCCCGCCGCGAGTGATTGGTACATCGCATCCGCCTCGTAGGGCTCGACGCCGATCACACGAACGGCCGGACGCAGCGCTTTCACGTAACTGGCGATGCCCGCGATGAGCCCGCCGCCACCGACAGGGACAAAGATGGCGGCCACGTCACCGAGAGGGTGACGCAGGATTTCGTCGCCGATTGTGCCTTGCCCCGCAATGACGAGCGGATCGTCAAACGGATCGACGAAGACGTGTCCGGTCTGGCGCACGAGTCTGTCGCAATGACTCCGCGCGTCAGCATACGTGTCCCCGGTGAGCACGACGTCCGCACCCAGGTCACGCACGGCTTGAACTTTGATCTCAGGGGTCGTCTGCGGCATCACGATCAGCGCGCGGAGCCCCAGGTGCCGTGCGGCAAAGGCGACGCCCTGGGCGTGATTGCCGGCACTGGCGGCAATCACGCCGCGTTCGCGTTCCTCCTCCGTCATGTGCGCGATGCGGTTGTAGGCGCCGCGCAGCTTGAAGCTGAAAACCGGCTGCAGGTCCTCGCGCTTGAGCCGGATATCGTTGCGCAATCGGCGCGACAACCGTGGCGCCACTTCGAGCGGCGTTTCATGCGCGACGTCGTATACGCGGCTCGTCAGGATCAGCCGCAGCATCGAATCAGGGGTCAGAGTTGACATGGCGTATGGCTCGGGGCTCATTGGTGCGGGCGATTCAGGGCTCACCCTGGCTCGGGGCGCTGGCACGAGTCATAAGCCATTGAAGCCATCAGCCAGCTCGAGCCATAGGTCGTGCGTCATAAGCCGATGATCATATTCTGTCGAGATGATTTTCCACCGTAGCCGGCATGGAGTGCTGATCGGACTCGTCACGATTGTCGCGGCGTGCGCTTCGAGATCGAATGGACCGAGCGTCTCCCCGGCGCCGCCGGCGGCAGGCGCCACGCAGGCTGCGCGTCAGACGCACGAAAATCTGAACGCGGTGCTCTGGATGCAAACAGCGGCCGAATACCGTGCGTCGACGATGCAGGCGTATCGTCTCGCGCAGCTGCAACTCGATACGGCGCTCGGTGACCCCGCGTGGACGGCCGCGACGGAACAGACAGGCGACGTTTCGTCGCTTCCACCGGCGGTGATCCTCGATCTCGACGAGACCGTCATCGACAACTCTGCGTTCCAGGCGCGGCAGGTGCAGGACGCGTCCGCGTATTCGGAGGAGGCATGGAACCGCTGGGTCGAGGAACGAAAGTCCGGCGCGATCCCCGGAGCGATCGAGTTCCTCGCATACGCGAAGAGTCGTGGTGTGACGCCATTCTATGTGACCAACCGCGACCACAAGGTCGAAGACGCGACGCGTGACGTGCTCGCGAAGCTCGGCGTCCCCGTCACAGCCGAGCGTGATGCGGTGCTCACGCGGCACGAGAGCGGGTGGGATGGGTCCGACAAATCATCACGGCGCCAGTCGGTTGCCGCGAACTACCGCGTGCTGCTCGTCGTCGGCGACAACTTCGAGGACTTCGTCTCCGGGACGCGCGCGTCCGTCACGGATCGCGCCGCGCTGATGCAGAAATACGAGGCGTTCTGGGGGCGGAAATGGATCGTGCTGCCCAACCCGACCTACGGGTCATGGGACGGTGCGCTGACGTTCGGGATGACCCAGCCGTCAGACGACCAGACGCTCGCGGCGAAGTATCACGCACTGAAGACGGAGCGCTGACACACGCTGTGTCGGGGTGCGGGGTGCGGGGCCCGGGGTGCGGGGTGCGGGGTGCGGGTGCGGGGTGCGGGGTGCGGGTGCGGG
>QHWT01000015.1:0-4722 GCA_003222675.1 Acidobacteriota bacterium
CTTCGTACCGCTGCTCGTGGTGGAAAAACGAAAGCGATACGCCGACACGTTCTCGAAGGCTCCGCCCTGTTCCTTCCACACATTGAGCTTCGTTGCGGACGCACCGGCAAAGGAGCCCGTCGGAGTACGCGTGATGAACGTGACGATACGATCGGAATCGGGGTACGGAAGCCGCTTCAGCAGCGCCGCATTGACGACGGAGAAGATTGCCGTATTAGCGCCGATGCCCAGCGTGAGCGCGGCGACCGCAGTGAGGCTGAAGACCGGATTTCGCCTCAACATGCGAAGCGAGTACCGAACATCCGTGAAAAAATCCATCATTCGTAGACGATGAAACCGACGAAGACCGCGTCGTACGGATAGCCGCCCTGACGGGCATCGACTTTGTCCGGGGTCGCGCGCCGGCCAAACCCGACATACACGTTCTGGTCGCTGCGGTACTCCACACTTGCTGTACTTTCCCGCTCTCATTGCGCCACGAATATTCCTTCAAGCGCTCCCCGCCGAATCGGCCGCGCACGGTCCCGATAGATTTCCCTGCCGCGATGGTCATCTCTACAGGTTCGTCACCCGTGAATACCACGACACCCCAAAGCGTCGCACCGGGCGGCACGTCTGCCGAGTAGTTCGGCACTTCAGGAGCCCGCTGGCCATCTGCCGCAACCATTGTCAGCGTCGCAAGGGAAACCAATGCGGTTCCAATAAACGTGCGTCGATCCGTGCTTTGAGCTGCCATGAGTCCTCCGCTCCTGGTGAGCCTCTGCAGTCCCGGTCCATCGTATTCTCACGCTGGCGTTGCCGGATCCGTTTTTGCACGTGACGCACCGCTCGCAATCGAACTGGGTGAACCGATCAGTTTGCGGTTAGGCCAACGATGATGCGACTGATTCCCGCGGACGTTCGACAGGCCGTGCGGCGACTCGCGGCAACCCCACTCCTCTCGTCCGGCGCGATGCTGATATTGGCGCTCGGGATCGGATCCGCCGTCGTCATGGTGGACGTCCTCGATCGTGTTCTGCTGCGCGCGCCGGAGCAGGTGACGGATCCAGATCGTGTCGCGCGTGTCTACCTGGGAATGGGCGACTCGTACGGGGATCGCACCGGCTACGCGACGTTCGAGGCGCTGGCCACGCTGCACGACGAGCTCGAAGCGAGCGCCGCCTATCTGAGCGAGTCCTTGTCCCTGGGGCGCGGGCAGCGGGCGCGTCGCCTCGAGATCGTCGCGCACAGCCCCGGCTACTTTGGAGTACTCGGTCTCCAGCCGGCGACCGGCGCCTGGCCGGACGCGTCGGACGCAACACGTGAAGACGTGGCCGTCATCAGCTATGCGCTCTGGCAGCAGGAGTTCGGCGCGGCGAATGACGTCCTCGGCAAGCCGCTCCGCCTCGGGCTCGACACCTATAGCATCGTCGCGGTCGCGCCGCGTGGATTTCGCGGTCTGGGCTGGAGGCCCGCTGACGTGTGGCTGCCGCTGGCGCCGAGGGCGAAAGCCGCTTACGGCAACGGGTGGAAGACTGCGGAGGCGGCCTACCTTCAAATCATTGCGCGCCTGCGCCCCGGTGTCAGCCGCGATCGCGCGAACGAGCATGCGACGGCCGCCTTTCGCGCCACGCGCACACAGTCATGGGACAAGAAGACTTTCGTGGTGCTGGGTGACCTCCGGCCGGCCCGCGCACCTGGAGCGCCCGTCGGGACACGCGTTGAAGTACTCGTTGCTGGAATGTCGATCCTCGTCCTGATCATCACGTGCGGCAACGTCGCGAACATCCTGCTGGTGCGCGGGCTTCGCCGAGATCGTGAGTTCGTCGTGAAGACGGCGCTCGGCGCGGGCCGCTCCCGGTTGCTGCGGGAGGTCCTGGTCGAAGCCTTGCTGCTCGCAGTGGGGGCCGGGCTTGTTGCACTCCTTGTCGTGGCGACCGGAGGAACCGTGATGCGGCGCCTCTTTCTGTCGCCGATTACTGCGCTCGCTTCGCCGATCGACACGCGCGTAGTGCTCGTCACCGCTGGTTCTTGCCTCGCCGCGGCCTTTCTCCTGGGGCTGGCGCCTGCCCTTCGCCTCACCACGCGGCGCGCGCTCAACCCGGGGCAGTCGGCAATGGTGCGCTCGTCGCGCGTTCTCGATTTGTTTTCGGGGCTGCAGGTCGCGCTGTCGCTGCCGATGATCGTCGCCGCCGCATTGTTCGTGCTGAGCCTCTGGAACGCACGACACCAGGACCTCGGCATGCAGACCGATCATGTCGCAGTCGTGACGACCGACCTGTTCGAACTGGGCCATCCGTGGGAAAACCACGCGGTTCATCGCCAAATCCAGGCGCGGCTTGCCCGGCTCTCTCAGGTGGAATCGACAGCGCTCATCCAGAACATGCCCATGCAATCGAGCACGTCCTTCCTGTTCGAGGTGCCTGGCAAAGACCTGTGGAAGGGATCATTCTCGAGCACCAGCGTGCCGAGCAACAATCCCGTCGACCCCTCGTTTTTCTCGCTGATGCGCATGCGTCTCATCCAGGGCCGATTGTTCACCGAGGACGAAAACCGGAAGGGCGCGCCACCTGTGGCGGTCATCACGGAGTCGATGGCACGGCAAATCTGGCCAGGCGAGCCTGCCGTCGGCAAGTGTTTCTACTTGGGAGGCAGAGATCACGGCTGCACCGACGTGATTGGCATTGTGGCGGACGCGCGCCTGTATCCCTCGATTCGACCGACGACGCAGTGGGCCTCGGCTTATTACCTGCCGATCGAGCAGTACGGCAGCACCTCGTCCCGAGCAGTACTCGTACGGACGGCCGGCGATCCCGCAAGCGTGCTTCAAACGCTACGGCGGGAGTCGCAGGCGGCTGCGCCGGACCTTCCGTATGTGGATGCCCACGCGTTCGACGACATCTTCATGAACCTGCTGAGGCCGTGGCGCCTCGGATCGACTGTATTCGTCGCCTTTGGCGCGCTCTCGACGATCATCGCCGCAGTCGGCCTGGCGGTTGTCGGAGCGTATGGCGTGACGCGCCGCACGCGCGAGATCGGCATCCGCTCGGCGCTTGGCGCCCAGCCTCAACATCTCGTTCGTCTCCTGCTCGCTCGAACCCTGTTCGTGGTCGCGATCGGCCTCGCGGTCGGGATGGGACTCGCCTGGGCCAGCGGGCGGATTCTCAGCGCGCAGTTATTCGACATCACGGCCGGCGAGCCGCGTGTGCTCGCCGGAGCAGCGCTTGGATTGCTGCTGGTCGGAGGCTTTGCTGCATGGGTGCCGGCTCGACACGCGGCGCAGATCGATCCCGTCATCGCGCTGCGG
The DNA here is from genome assembly GCA_003222675.1 of Acidobacteriota bacterium. Lineage (GTDB taxonomy): Bacteria > Acidobacteriota > Vicinamibacteria > Vicinamibacterales > 2-12-FULL-66-21 > QHWT01. Next base: position 3,287 of record QHWT01000015.1, read on the forward strand.
GCCGAGTAGCCTTTCCGACGCGTTCGATTGTGATATCGGTCCCGCCTCGCGGTCCGCCGAGGCTGCCAACGAATCCTCCAACCAGTCCCGTGCCTGCGCCGATCACCGACGCAACCAGAATCTTGAAGGGAGCGCCTGTGAGATAGGCGTAATTGGCGTACGTTCTCAGACTCTCAAAACCGCTGGCCTGAAATCTCAGAACCAGGTTCCGCCAATCCGACCGCTCGGTCAGCGCGTCAAGAAACAAATTGACTCGGAGAATCACTGCCAGATTGAAGACGAGAAACGTGACAAATGCGACCGTCGCTCCGACCTTGACGCCGTCGACGAGTCGTCCGGTGCGGCGGGACGCTCTATAACCTGCGACCCCCCAGATGGCGAACATTGGCCCGTAGAACATCAGAAGCGTGAGCGGACTGTCGTCGAGGAGCGGGTTCCATACCGTAACAACCAGATTCCATAGCCCGAACGCTGCACCGAGTACAAGGCCGAGCATCACGCCATCAACGCGCGCGAGCCTTCCGATGATGTGTGGTCGCATTCGTTACCCTGTACTTTCATGGGCCACGGGAAATGCCGGGTCTAAAGACCCGCCCTACAACCTGGATTGCAGGGCGCCTCTTTAGAGGCGCCACTGGCTGAGACCGCTCACCGTGTTATCGACATGTGAAGCTCTCTTCAGCGTCCGCGTTGCCGCTGCCGTCGTACACGGCATGCTGCGGATACGGACAGAGCGGTCGCGAACGCGTGACCACGCCGCCAGGACCAAGCTTCCGGGCGACGATGCGATCCGGTGCCTTGCCCTTCTCGACCCAGTCCGCGATGATCGACGCCCAGTCGACGGTGTCAGGGCCGGGGCCCGCTCCGCAGTGCAGCACACCCGGCATCATGAACATGCGGAAGTACTCGCGGAGGCTCGCGTCGCGTGCCTGGACCTGGTCATAGTAGTTAATGGTCGCGAGCGCGCTGAGCGCGGGATCCGACCAGCCGTGCCACATCAGCAGCTTGTGACCGCTTGATTTGAACGCGTCGAGGTCCGGATTCGTTGCATTCAGGAACGTTCCCACCAGCCTGCCGTCTTTCAATGCATTCGAGACATCGTACTTTGTGTAGTCCCATGACGGATTGCCAAACACAAAGTACTTGAAGAATTGAGTTCCGAATATGAGGCGAAGGCTCCGACCCTTCAGCGGCGGTTCCGGAGCGCCACCGATTATCCACGCCGGCCAGCCTCCCGCCGTTCCTTCGCCGCCGAATGGCTGCGCCGGATAGATCACGCCGTCCTTGCCCCTCGTTTCACCGTACACCTTTTTTAATGCCGTGCGCTGAACGTCAGTGAGCCCGGCCAATGTCGTCACGTCGACCGTGCACCGCCGCGGATCTTCCATGAGGCCGTCCTCGAGCCCATCGATTGCATCGCACTTGTCGACGATTTG
>QHWT01000015.1:4733-43668 GCA_003222675.1 Acidobacteriota bacterium
AATCCTTGATGAACTGCGCCCCGATGGCCACGAAATCGAGCGCCGGCGCGCCGGCGACGATGCCATCGAAGTCGCCGGGATAGCGCTGCGCTTCCATCAGCGCCTGGCGGCCGCCGTTCGAGCAGCCGACGAAATAGTTGCGCGTCGCGTCGCTGCCGAAATAGGCGCGCACGACGGCCTTGGCGACTTCCGCTGTCCGGTGAACGGCAAGATGCCCGAAATTGACTTGCCGCTCGACATTGTCGAGCGCCCAGCTCGCGTCGGTGCCCTCGCCCCGATGACCCGTGTCCGTGCCGACGGTCGCGTAGCCTGCGTCGACCGTCCTTTGTGCCTGATTGTCGATCGCACCGACGAAGCCTCCGCCGCCGCCCATCAGGAACTTGCCGTTCCACGTATCAGGCAAGAGGAGGCGAAAGTGAATCTCGGAGCCCACGACACCCGTCACGCGGCAGTGAGGCGCACGAATCGCACCGGTGGTGGCCGCGGGAACGGCGACTGCCTCAGTGATCCTCACGTCCGGCAGCTTGAGCGACGTCAGCTGCGTGCAGGGTTGTGTCGGGCCGACAACGGCGTCAACTGCGGGCCCGAAGATCCGCCCGGCGATCGATATGGATGCGCCGGAGACGCAAAGGGCGCAGGAGACAAAAACCGCGCAGGCAAATCGTCGTTTCTGCATGCGCCATCATAAATGGCGACGGACGATCTGGTGCCGGGAGACTATTCGGCATCCTTCGCGTCTAAAAAGCCAGCGATGCACACCTGTTGTCTCGCCTTTGCGGTTTTCGCGGCGATTATCTGTCTGGCTGACGCCAGAACGGACGGTCGGCAGTCCGGCTCGGGCAATCCTCCGCCGCGCCCGGCAAGAGATCCTACGGATCACTCCAGAGCTCCCCGGCCACGAACCGGCACAACCGCGATCTCAGGAACGGTGGTCGCTTCGTCGTCCGGCCAACCACTCGGCGACGCAACGGTGTCGATCCTCGCCCCGGGGCTTGCGGACGGTCGCATGTCGACGACAGACAACCAGGGGCGATTCGAGTTCACGGAACTCGCAGCCGGACGGTACATCGTCGGCGCGCCCGAGTACTTGATCCTCGTCTACTCGACCGACGAGAAGCACTGGACTGCACGCTCACGGCGGATGTTCGTGACCAGAGCCAAGGAGGACGGCGCGTTCGTCGTCCGCGGTCTGCCGGCCGGCAACTATCGCGTGGCGACCTTGCTCGATCCGGAGTTCGGTGCGTGGTTCAATCCTGATTTCGTCCGCTCCCTCGAGCGCGCATCGATTCTTCTCTCGATCGCCGAGCGCGAGAAAAAGGTGCTGAAGCTGCGCGTGCGGAACGGCGGCTAGCTGTGTTGTATGCCGCCAGGTGTGAAGGCGCGCACTAAACCGTTAGCAGCCAGGAACCCGCTCGCCACCAGTGCGAACAGGGCAACGGCCAGCAGCGCGCTCATCGCGAGCGGCGCGTCCGAAGGCGAGAGGCCGGTGAAGTTCTCCGCCGCCACGAGCGCTGCGAGCGTGATGTAGCCCGCAGCACACAGAATCACGACGCGCAGCCGGCGCCACTCGGTCCAGTTGACAAACGATAGAGTCCACGCCAGCAGGGGCAGCACCAGAATCGCGGGCATCGTCACCGCGTGCGTCGGCTTGAAGGTTCCTCCGGTCGCGTACGCCGCCTGCGGATTTCCCGCGAACGCGAGCGACATGCCTTTCGCGATCATCAAAGCTCCCACGACGAGCGAGGCAGACAGCATGACGAAGCCGATCCTGATCGCAAACCGGAGGCTGCCGGGGACCGCCGGATTCCTGCGAAACGCGGTGAACGTCAGCGCACCGATGATTGCGACGAGTGCGAAACCGCCTGCGGCTAACATTCGCGCGACCATCGCGTCGAAGGCCGTCTCTATGTTGAAGTGCGACGGCACACCGCGCCAGGCCTGCAACGTCACCAGCACCGTCTCGAGCGCGCACGCAACGGTGAACGCGCCGAGCAGCGCTCGGCGCGATCGATCAGAGAGCCGCAGGAAGGACGCGACCCACACAAGAGTGACGAGGGTGAGGCCGAAGGACAGTCCGAAGGTCGTCGCTTTGCGCATCGACAGCGGCCCCTCCCACGAACCGCCGCCGATCACGAGAATTCCAAGATGCGCCAGCCCGCTCGTTGCCAGGATGATGCCGACCACATATCCGGCGCGTTCCGCCATCCGACCGCGTCGCCAGAACGACCACAGCGCCGCAGCGATTGGGCGGAGCCGGAATGTGGACCTGCGCATCAGCACGAAGTGCACCTCGGCGACGGAATCATGCTTCTACATTTAATACGGCCAAATATCAGACAAGTTCATGCGGCGGCCGACGCGATGGTCGACGTTCCGCTCGCGAAGGCCGGGATCATTCCGCCCGCAGGACTGCTACCGGGTCGAGGGACGCCGCGCGGCGCGCGGGAAGGTAGCTGGCGAGCAGCGTCGTGATCATCAGCAGCGAGGCCGCTAAGGAAATGGTGAGCGGGTCGCGCGCGGTGATCCCGAACAAGAGGCTGGAAAGGAGACGTGTTGCCGCGAGCGCCGCAACAATCCCTGACAGCATCCCGATTGACGATACCGTCAGCGCGCCAGCAATGACCTGCCGTATCACGTCGCGGCGTGGTGCGCCAAGGGCCAGGCGGATACCAAGGTCCCGGACGCGCCGCGCGACGTCATACGAAACGACCCCGTACAGTCCTATACACGACAGCAGCAGCGCCAGAACGCCGAAGGCGCTCGATAACATCGCCAGCAGACGTTCCCGGACCAGCGTCGCACCGATTTGCTGATCCATCGTCCGGACGTAGTCCACGACAAGGTCCGCGCTGAGCGCGCGGACTTCCGGACGGACCGAGCTCGCGAGCGCTAGAGGATCCTGTCGAGTCCGCAGCGCGACAGTCACCAGCGATTCAGGTTCCCGCAGTTGTGCCAGCGGCGTGTATACCGTCATCGGCGGTTCCTGGCGAAGGCTCCATTGAATCGTGTCTTCAACGACGCCGACAATCGTCATGGGATTGCTTTCGTCTTTGAAGAAATGAACCGTGCGGCCGATCGGATTCTCATCAGCGAAAAAGAAACGCGCCGCCGCTCGATTGACAATGGCCGCGTTCCCGGCCCTCGCCGAGTCGCGCGCATCGAAGACGCGTCCGCTCACGACGCGAATGCCGAAGGTGCGGAAGTACTCCGGTGTGACCATGTTCGTGAAGACCAGCCGCGCATTCAGAGGCTGGGGCGGTGAACCGGGAACATCCAACGGGCGGGCGTTTCCACGCGAGTTGACGGGAATGTTCCTCGAGCACGATCCGGACAGCACATCAGCGCGGCTGGTCAATCGCGCGAGCAGGTCGTCGCACAATTTCGGGAGTTGCTCGGCGCGCAACAACGTCCCCCGTACGTCGAGCGAAAACATCAGCACGTTGTTGCGATCGATTCCGTTGCCGCGCGTCTCCAGATTCCGCAGCGTGCGACCCAGCAGGCCGGCGCCCGACACCAGGAGCACGCAGAACCCAATCTGCACGGCCACGAGGACTTGCCTCGTGGACCATCGCCGACCCGCCTCGCGAACCGGTCCGCCGGCACCCTTGAGGGCCGACGCGAGGTCCACGCGCGTGCAGCCGTACGCGGGAGCCAATCCAAACAGAATGCCCGCGAGCACCGACAGGACGAGCGTGAACGCCAGCACGGTCGCGTTCGGCTGGAGGTCCAGCAGAATGGGGGTCGGCCCGGTGCCGACGAGCGCGGCGATCGCCGCGATGGCGATCCGGGCAAACGCGAACCCAAGCGCACCGCCTATCAAAGCGAGCAGCAGGCTTTCGGTCAGGAATTGCCGGATGAGACGACGGCGACCGGCGCCGATTGACATGCGCACCGCAACTTCCTTTGCACGAGCCGTTCCGCGCGCCATCAACACGTTCGCCGCGTTTGCACAGCCGATGAGCAGTACCACGGCAACCATCGCCATCAACGCGCGGAGAGAGCTCGCATACTGATTGCGGAGGCCGGCAGTGCCGCGGCCCGCCGGCAGCAGCGATGCGCGCACGTGATCCCAACCCGGAATTTTCCTCAGCCAGACGTTCTGCGGCTCTGAGACAAACTGTTGAAACACCGCGTCAACCGCGGAGGCCGCTTGCCCGCTCGTGATCCCTGGCGTGAGCCGAGCGACGATCGGACTGTCCGTCCACCCGTCGTGGCGCGCCACGAAGCGCGACGCGTCCAGTGCCGACAGCGGAAGCGTGACGTCGACGCGGCTTCCGGGATCGAGGCCGTCGAAGTTCGGAGCCGTGACTCCCACGATTGGCGTGAGTCTGCCGTCGATCGTCACGGTCCGCCCGAGGACCTCCGGGTCGCGACTAAACTTCCGCGCCCAGTAGCGATCGCTGATGACGGCCACCGGCTCGCCTGATGCTCCTCGATCGTCTGCTGACGCAAATCCGCGCCCGAGGATCATCGGCACACCCAGGACCGCGTGGTAATTGCCGGTGACGAATTGTCCCTGCGCGATCTCGAGGTCGTCCCCTCCCGACACCTTGAAGGTGCTCTTCACGTACGTCGTCACGCCTGCAAAGACGTCGGTGCGCGCGCGGATGCGTTCGAAGTAGGGGGAGTTCGACCCGGGAGCCGCCCGGTCGCCGGAGCCGTGCGCGATGAAAAACAGTTCGCCCGGTGCCTGAATCGATAGTGTCCGCAGCATGATCGCCTCGAACACGCTGAAGATCGCCGTGTTCGCGCCGATGCCGAGCGCCAGCGTCAGAATCACGGTCGCCGCAAACCCCGGCTTCCGCCGGAACGTCCGAAACGCGTACCGGACATCCTGCTCGAGCTGCTCGAACCACGCCGGCACCCAGACCGCGCGCGTGTCTTCCATGACCAGCGCGATGTTGCCGAACGTGAGCATCGCCTGACGCCGCGCTTCGTCGGGCGGCACGCCCCTGTCGATGTTGTCCTGGGTTTCCCGTTCGATATGATCGCGGATGTCGTCATCGAGACTATCGAGCGGTCGCCTGTCGCGCGTCATTTCTTACTCCCGGGCTTCACTCCTGTGCCGCGGGTCGAAGGATACGGGCAATGGCTCGAGCCAGCTTGTCCCACCTGCCGGTTTCGATGGCGAGCTGTTTGCGACCCCTGGCGGTCAGGCTGTAGAACTTGGCGCGCCGGTTGTTCTCGGAGGTCCCGTGGTCGAACGTAATCCATCCTCTTTTGATCAGCCGATGCAGCGCCGGGTACAGGGAGCCCTGCTCCACCTGGAGCACATCCTCGGAGCCGCGCTCGATGGCCTTGGCGACTGCATGGCCGTGAGCGGGTCCCAGCCGCAGCGTGCGGAGGATCAGCAGGTCCAGCGTGCCCTGCAGGAGCTCGATGCGGTCCTGATCCCGTTTGGTAGACATTCTAGGTGGGCGACAATAAATCCATTCACCTCGAATGTCAAGGTGAGCGAGTCTCGAGGATGACTTCCAACGAATAAGCCGAGCTTCGCTGGCCCGCCGCAGAGTGCTCTCCTTGACATCCTAGGAGAAGCCTCCTACTCTCCTTGTATGGCTAGGAGAACGCGCTCGTGTGAGGCGACCGCGTTCGTGCTCGAGCCGCTGCCGGAGGAGTTATGAGGCTGCTCTCGAGATTGCAGTCGTGGATTCGCAGCAGCGTACAGCGTGCCGATGTCGAACGCGGCATGCAGGACGAGATGCAAACGCACATCGATCTGTACGAAGCTGACCTCCGCCAGAGCGGCCTTTCCCCGGCCGAGGCGCGGCGGCGCGCGCATGCGGCATTCGGCAGCATCGAGGCGCGCAAGGACGAAGTCCGGGAAGCGCTGGGCCTGCGGCTGCTGGACGAGTTCCGCGGCGACGTGAGTTACGCGCTGCGCCTCCTCCGTCGATCGCCGGCGTTCACGTTCGTGGCCCTGGTGTCGCTCGGCCTCGGGATCGGTGCGAACGCGGCCATCTTCAGCCTGATCGATACGGTCCTCTTGAAATTTCTTCCGGTCGACCAGCCGCAGCAGCTCGTCTTTGTTGACAGTTCGGGCGGCAAGTCCGGAGGCGGCAGCGGACCTCCCTATCCCTGTTATGAGTCGCTTCGCGATCACAACCGCTTCCTGTCGGGCATAGCGGCATTCGAGAAAACTCGCTTCAAGGTCACGGTCGATGGAACGCGGGAACAATGGCGAGGCCAATACGCGTCCGGCAGTTATTTCGAGCTGCTCGGCGTCGGGGCCGTGCACGGTCGGGTGCTGACGCCTGGCGACGACTCTGAGTTCGGCCGCGGTGGTCCGCACGGCGCGGTCGCGGTGATCAGTCATGGACTGTGGAGGCGACGATTCGGCATGGACCCGGACGTCCTCGGCAAGCGCATTCAGGTGGGTAGCGACTGGGTAACGATCGTCGGCGTGACGCCGCCGGACTTCTTCGGACTGCAGGTCGGTTCGCCTATCGATATCACCATTCCCATCATGCTGGCCGGAAGAACGCTTCGTTGGAAGCAAATGTGGTGGATGAGCGTCGTGGCGCGCGTCAAGCCAAACGCGACCGTTGCGCAGGCGCGCGCGGATCTAGACGCATTGTTCGATGGGTACATGACCGAGGTCGGCATCCCTCGCGAGAAGCGCGGGTACTTCAGCGGCATCGAGCTCGTTCCGGCCGTGAGAGGCGCAAACGAGCTGCGCCGCAGTTACTCCGAGCCACTGCTGATCGTCATGGGCATCGTCGCCGTGGTTCTGCTGATCGGTTGCGCCAACGTCGCGAACCTGCTGCTGGCTCGGGCGAGCGCCCGCCGCAATGAAATGTCCGTCAGGCTCGCGATTGGCGCGAGCCGCGCCAGACTCATACGGCAGCTGCTCACCGAGGGGGCCGTCCTGGTCTGTCTAGGCGCAGTGGCGGGGCTTCTGTTCGCGCGATGGGGCGTGTCATTTCTGGTGGGCCTTATTGCCGGCCCTGGCGATGGCATTCTTCTGAACCCACAATTCGACCGGCGCGTGCTCGCCTTCACCGCGGCGATTGCGATATTCACGGCATTGCTCTTCAGCCTGGCGCCGGCGCTGCAGGCGACACGCGTTGATGCGGCAAAGCCCCCTGCTGACGGAATGTCCCCGCCACGATCGCGCGTTCGCGTGGGGCAATCGCTGCTCGTGATTCAGGTGATGTTATCGGTGGTCCTGCTCTGCGGCGCTGTCCTGTTCGTGCGGACGCTTCACAACCTGGGCACGGTCGACGCCGGTTTCGACCGGCGTGCTGACTCTTCTGGTCGAGGCAACGCTGCCCGACCGCACTCCGTCACGAAATTCTGCAGAGAACCGGCCGGTACACGGGCGGCTCGGCGCGATGTGGGAGGAGTTCATCGCTCGCGTCATCGCAATGCCGGGCGTCAGGTCTGCGGCGGTCGGGACGATGAGCCCGCTGACGGGCCGGGATCGCGGTGTGTCGATCGCTATCAGTGGCGCTCCTGCGCCTCCTGAGCAGAACCGCGGCATTCACATCAACCAAGTCACGGCCGGATACTTCGAGACGATGGGCGTCCGCGTTCTCGCGGGTCGGTCGTTTACGCCACGCGATCGCGCTGCCTCCCTCCGAGTGGCGGTTCTGAACGAGACGGCCGCCCGGGCCTACTTCGGAAGTGAGAATCCGATCGGCAGAAAAATAAATTTCCCCGGCCAGTGGGTCGAGGACGAGTACGAGATCGTCGGCGTCGTTCGCGACATGCGCTACGAGGATCTACGGAGACCTGACGAACGAATGGCGTACCTGCCGATCGAGCAGTCGATCGATCCGATTACCGGTGTCATGGTGGCCGTGCGCGGTTCCGGCGACGTGACACGTCTCGTACCATCAATCCGCAGGGTCGCTACAGACAGCGTGCCTGGCGGGTTCGTCTCCAGGATCGGAACCATCGAACAGCGGTTGCAGCAATCCCTGCTTCGCGAGCGGCTGCTGTCGATGCTCGCGACCTTCTTCGCCGGTCTCGCGCTCACGCTCGCGTGCATCGGCCTCTACGGCATCATGGCGTACGGGGTCGTGCGCCGCACGCGTGAGATTGGCATTCGCATCGCGATTGGCGCCCCGCAGCAGTCCGTGATGTGGATGGTGGTGCGCGAAACGTTTGTGCTCGTCATCGCGGGCGCGGCGCTCGGCACGATCGCATCTCTCGCCGCCAGCCGCTTCATCACACACCAGCTGTTCGGCGTGGCGCCAGGCGACCCACTCGCAATCAGCATCGCGATCCTGCTCCTGCTCGTCGTGGCGGTCGCGGCCGGATACGTGCCAGCGCGCCGCGCAAGCCGGATCAACCCCGTCGTCGCGCTGCGGTATGAGTGATCACGCGCTCCGAGGCGTGGCGCGACCGCAAAACGAGTGCCGCGCGTCCGGTGAGCTCGCGCGCGAGCCGTCGAATCCAGATCGTGAGCCAATCGACAGGGCGTGATCGCGCCGGCGTTGCGCGTCGGCTGCAACGCTGGCTGCAAGGCCGGACGTGTGCTGGTAGACTCTCGCGCATGCGTTCCGCCCTGATTGCCTTGCTTGCGCTGGCGCCTCTCTCCGCAGCCGCGCCGCGATCGGTGCGCGTGGCCATCTGCCAGATTCTGAGCATCGACAGTGATCGCGACGGGAACTTCCGGCGCATCGAGTACGCGCTCGAGACCGCGCGCAGCGGGGGCGCCGTCATTGCGGCGTTTCCCGAGTCCGCGATCCTCGGGTGGGAGAATCCGGACGCGCACCGACTCGCCACGCCGATTCCCGGCGCCGACAGCGATCGGATCGCCGCCCTCGCGAAGAAGTACGGCCTGATGATCTCAATCGGACTCGACGAGAAGGATGACGATCGGCTCTACGATTCTGCGATTCTGGTGGACAAGAACGGACGTGTGCTCTGGAAGCATCGCAAGCTGACGGTGTTGCCGGAGCTGATGGATCCGCCGTACGCAGAGGGGACCATCGACGGCATCGGCGCGGTGGATACCGAGTGGGGCCGGATCGGTATGCTGATCTGCGCAGATACGTTCGGCGACGCGCACGCGGAGCGCATTCGGGCGTCGAATCCGGATCTCGTTCTGATTCCGTTCGGCTGGGCAGCGGAGATGGACAAGTGGCCGGGTCATTCGAAGAGCCTCGAGAATCTCGTCGTCCGGCGCTCAAAGGAGTGGCGCGCGCCTGTCGTCGCCGCGAACCTCGTTGGTCTGATGACGCACGGCCCGTGGAAGGGACAAACGTTCGGCGGCGCGAGCCTGGTAGCTGACGGCTCCGGCAACGTCATCGTCACCCTGCGCGATCGTGATGTCGACGTCCGTGTCATTGATCTTCCACTGCACAGTCGCGCTCGCTGACCCGCCTCGAGATCATGCCGATTCACCGTCACGCCCGAGTCATGGCTTCGTAGCTTCGCTGCAGGAAATCGCGCTCCGTCGCGTTGTGAGTACTCGCGATTGCCGCTTCGTACGCCACTGCTGCCTCGGCAGTGCGGCCTGAGCGGCGAAGGAATTCGGCGCGGATCGCATGAAACAGGTAATAGCGATCGAGATCGAGTCGGTCGACAATTCGGAGCGCCGCGGCGGGTCCCTCGACCTCGGCCACCGCAACGGCGCGATTCAACGCGACGAGCGGGCCTGGCATGAACTCGAGCAGCTGGTCGTAGAGCTGAAGGATCTGTTGCCAGTCCGTGGCGCTGGCGGTCGGCGCGTCGCTGTGGGCGGCATTGATCGCCGCCTGGATTTGGTACGGGCCCGGCTGGTTGCGCCGAAGGCATTGCCGCACGATCGCCTGCCCCTCGGCGATGAGGGCGCGATTCCAGGCGCCGCGATTCTGATCGGCCAGCAGGATCAGATGGCCATCCGGACTCACGCGCGCGGCGCGACGCGATTCAACGAGCAGCATGAGCGCCAGCAGCCCCATGACCTCAGGGTCGCGAGGCATGAGATTCGCCAGAACGCGTCCCAGGCGGACCGCTTCCGCGCACAGGTCCTCCCGAACGAGCCGATCGCCCGCAGACGCTGTGTATCCCTCGTTGAAGATCAGATAGATGACTGCCAGGACGGCCCGGAGACGGTTCGGCAGTTCGGTTTCATCCGGCACGCGGTACGGAATCCCCGCGTCCCGGATCTTCGCCCTGGCTCTGACCAGCCGTTGGGCCATCGTCGTTTCTGAGGTGAGAAACGCGCGCGCGATCTCGGCGGTCGTGAGTCCTCCGAGAAGCCGGAGCGTCAGGGCCACCTGGACGCCGGTGGCGAGCGCGGGATGGCAGCAAGTGAAGATCAGGCGCAGCCGATCGTCGCGCATCGCATCCTCCTCGGGCGGTTCATCCGCCGCGTGCAGCAGCACCGCCTGAGCGTGTCGATCCTGACGCGACGCTTCGCGGCGGAGCCGGTCAATCGCGCGATTGCGGGCGGTCGTGATAATCCATCCGACCGGGCTCGGGGGCACACCGCTCGATGGCCACCGTTCGATCGCCGCGGTGAACGCGTCCTGGACCGCCTCCTCGGCGACGTCGATGTCGCCGAAGACACGGACCAGCACCGCCACCGCGCGACCGTACTCTGCGCGGAACATGCGTTCGATCTCGGCGATCGAAATCTTCGAGTCATCTGCGGTGCGCATTGTCGACTTCCGATTGCAGACTGACGATTCACGGATTGACGATTGACAAGTGCCGATTTGCACTGACGATTGTCGATTGCGATTAGCGATTAGCGATACAGATTGACGATTGGTGATTTTCGAATGCTCGACTGCCGATTGGAGCACACGAGTGCTGTGCTCCTGAGCGCCAATCTTCAATCGGCAATTCGTCAATCGCCAATCGACAATCCAAATCGGCAGTCTGCAATCGGCAATTCGTCAATCTGCAATCCGCAGTCATCAATTTTCAGCTCGCAGCTTCCGCTAGTGTTCCTCTCGGAACGGCCGCACTTCGATCGGAAGCGTGGTCGCGCGGGCGAGCTTGCGCCCCCATTCGAGCGCGGCGTCGAGGTCGGGCGCCTTGATGATCGAGAACCCGCCGATGTGCTCTTTGCCCTCCGTAAACGGGCCGTCGGTCGTCAGCACGTCGCCGCCTTGGACCCGGACGACGGTGGCCGTGCTCGCGGGGTGCAGCCCACCGGCGAAGACCCACGCGCCTGCGGCCTTCAGCTGCTGGCGGACGGCATTGACGTCGCGCATCACGTTGTCCAGCACCTCGGGCGGTGGAGGGTCGCCGTCGGGTTGATAAATGCTGAGCAGGTACTGCTTCATTGGTCGATCCTCTTTGATGTCGCCGCCGGCGTCATGCCGGCTTCTACTCTCTATACGAACAGCCTCCCTCTCGATCGACAGGGACGGCCGTGCCAGAAGAGTCGCCGCCTGTTAGAATTTCGCCCCACTGCCTGGGAGAACGACTGTGAAGAAGACAGCGCTCTGGCTGCTGCTGGTTCTCGCGCTTTCAGCCAATCTGCGATCATTCGTCAGCGCGCCTCCGCCAGTCTACGTGACGCTCTGGTTCGATACGGAAGATTACATTCTGCCGGAGGACGACGATGCGACGAAGCGGCTGGCAGAGATGCTGTCGCGGCGTGGCGTTCGCGCGACGTTCAAGATCGTCGGTGAGAAGGCTCGAGTATTGGAGCGACGCGGCCGAACGGACGTGATCGCCGCGCTGAAGCGGCACGACATCGGCTATCACTCGAACACGCACAGCCAGCAGCCGACAGTTGCGGTATATCTGCAGAACGCCGGCTGGGAAGACGGCCGGGCCGAGTTCAAGCGACGTGAGGAGCAGGGGGTCAAAGACATTCAACGGATATTCGGCGTCACGCCCGTCGCCTACGGGCAGCCCGGGAGTGCGTGGGCCGCGCAGACCTATCCCGCGCTTCGCGACATGGGCATCAAGGTGTATCTCGACGAAGCTGACCACGTTGGCATCGACGACCAGCCGTTCTACTACGGCGGCATGCTCAACATCTTCAAAATGCGCTCGAACCTGGTGCGGATGGCGTTGACGGGAGGCACAAGTCTCACAGAAGGTGAAACGGCATTCAACAAGGTACACGCTTCGTTGCGCGCGCGCGGCGGGGGAACGATCAGCATCTACTACCATCCCAACGAATGGGTCCAGACGGAGTTCTGGGATGCCGTCAACTTTCGTCGCGGAGCGAACCCGCCGCCGAGTGAGTGGAAAAAGCCGGGAGTCCGCCCCGCTGCGGAGACGGAGAAGGCCTTCGCTGATTTCGAGCAGTTCGTTGAGTTCATCAAGTCGCAGGGCGTGCGCTTCGTGACGGCGACCGAGCTCGCGTCGCTGTATGCCGATCGGGCGTTGGACCGCAGCTTCGGCAAGGACGATCTTCTCCATCTCGCGCGCGCCGCGCAGAAGGAGATCACGTTCGAGAAATTCGATGGCTATGCACTCTCACCTGCCGACACGTTCGCGCTGCTGACGGAGGCCGCGGCGGCGCGCCTCGATCGAAACGCGCTGCCTGCCTCGACGAGACTGACGCTGCTCGATGGACCCGCACGCGCGTTCAGTCCGTCGATGGGAACCGTGCATTCGTCAACCTTCCCCTGGCCCGCGTTCGCGAGCGCGATCCGCGACACGGCCGCCTATTGCCGCACGCACCGCCGCATCCCGGACGAAATCTGGATTGGCGCCGAGAGCATCTCGCCGGCCGATTACCTCGCGACGCTGGGCGCCGCGTTCGAGCGCCTCGGAACATCCGGTCAGATGCCCCCCGACGTGGAACGGCGGACCGGACACTACACGGCAGACCAGTACGTCGCGGAAGACTCTCCCGGGTTGTGGGACTGGATCATTTTTCCAGAAGGATTCCACGCGCCCCGGCTGATGGAGCTCGCGCGGCTGCAGGCGTGGACGCTGAAAGTGGCCCTCCTTCAGCCCTGATGGCTGCAGGTGATCGAACCACATGAGGTGCCTCAGCGGGAGAAACCGACGCTGTTTTCTCCATACGAGTTCTGGCGCCATGCTGTTAACCCAGGCGCGTGCCCACCTTTGCATGCATGACCACCTGACGTTGACACACCCGGAGAGTGGACAGAGAATGGCGCGCCCGCGACAGCCCTTGCCCACATTAGTCGCGGACTGACGTTAAAGGAAGGAAGGCTCGATGGTGAAGACAACGTTGGCGTTCGTGTGTGCGTTGTGCGTGGCGATTGTCGCCCCGATCGCTGCAGAGGATCGCCCTCTCGTGAGATTCAACGGCGGCATCGGCGTGATCCCGGTGTCGAACGTCATTCAGACCGTCGCGGGAGGACCCGTGACCGTGAACCGGAATATCGTGAACGGCGTCAACTCGCCAGGTCAGATCTGGGTCATCAAGGCACTCAAAGCCGAAGTGTCGAACGATGGACAAATCAAGGTCCGAGGGCGCGGCCTGCTGCTCGGCGGCGGCAACGGCATCGGAACCAACGCGAACCAGAAAGTATTCGCGACGCTGTTTTGTGGAGGCGTAGCCCACAGCACCGCGACAAACAATGTCCCAAACGGTGTTCCACTTGAGGCCAATGGCGATTTTCGAATCGACGACGTGCTCGATAATCTGCCGCTGCCGGATCCATGTACCAGCCCGATCCTTCTGATCCGCAGCACGGGCGGGTCATGGTTCGCTGCCGGAATCGTGAAGCACGACGAGGATAAGTAGTCTGCACTCGCAGGAGCCATGCGCGAGCTGCCGGTGCTCGCGCAACGAAGCACGTCTCGCTCGCTCCTCTCGTTCTTGTGACTCCCGAACTGCGCCTGCCACGCCGAAGGCGGGCGACTCGTAACGGCACACTGATGTCCCGAATCGGAACCTTCGGGCCTATCGTCTTCGATTCCAGCCTGTTGCACCGATCGCGCTGACGCGCGGTGTTCCGTTCCTGCCCAGCCGTCCATCCGCACGCGACTGACGAATCTGAAAGCACGGCAAGCAAGCGACGTAAGTCGGCCTGAATCCACCGACGCTCGTCCTCTCTCCTACTCCCCGGGACCTGGCCTCACGCTTGCTCATCTGTGGGCTTTCCGCCCGACACAACTGACGGAATCGTTCCCGAAACGGTCGCACCGATGAAGATGATGCTCCGCAAAGCCATAGGATTCTCGACCGCGCTCGCCATCGCGTTCCTTGCTACCGGCCACGTGCAGGGCGTGGCACGGCGCGCGCCGGGCGCAAGCCACCGAGAGAAACTCGACACTCACCTTCGCGCGGCGCTCGACGCCGGCAGCGGCGACTCCCAGCGCGTCATCATCCGCGTGCGGCCGGGCGAGCGCGCGGCGCTGCGCAGGATGCTGTCGGAGCACGGCGATCGGATCGTGGCCGAACACGAGTCGATTGACGCCATCACGACCGTGGTTCATGCCGAGGATCTCGAGACGCTCGCCGGCCAGCAACAGGTCGTCTCCGTTTCGAGCGATGCGATCGTTCGCGCCAAGCTGCTCGGCGGCCTGCTCGGAGGTTTGGTCAAGGTCGTGGTCAGCGTGGTCAACATCATCCTGCCAAATAACGCGGATACATCCGGCCCGGCGGTCCCGCCGCAGGTACTGCGCGACACGCTCGGCTTGGGCTCCACGTGGACGGGCAGCGGCATCGGCGTGGCGGTGATCGATTCCGGCCTCGAACAGTCGTCCGAGTTCGACACTCGGCTGACCGCCTTCTTCGACTTCACGAAAGGTGATATTCGCACGACCGCGTACGACGATTACGGCCACGGCACGCACATCGCCGGCACGATCGGCGGTTCAGGCGCGTTGTCGTATAACCGCGACTATCGCGGCCTGGCGCCCAAGGTGAAGTTCACCATTTTCAAGGTGCTCGATAAGAACGGCGCCGGATGGACCAGCGACGTGATCCGCGCGATCGACTTTGCGGTTGCGAATCGCGCGGCGCTGGGCATCGACATCATCAACCTGTCGCTCGGCCATCCTATTTACGAACCTGCGGCCACCGACCCGCTGGTGCAGGCGGTCGAGCGCGCCTCGCGCGCGGGAGTGATAGTCGTCGCCGCCGCAGGCAACTACGGAAAGAATCCAAAGACGGGAGAGGTCGGGTACGCGGGCATCACGTCGCCCGGCAATGCCCCTTCGGCGATTACCGCGGGTGCGCTTCGAATCGAAGACACGGTGTCGCGCAGCGACGACTCGATCCCCGACTACAGTTCGCGCGGGCCGACGTGGTACGACGGCTTCGCGAAACCGGACTTCGTCGCGCCGGGGCACAACATCATCGCGGTCGCCGCCAAACAAGGCACGCTCTATAAGACATATCCGCAGCTGAAGGCGGACAACAGCAACTACATGCGCCTGAGCGGCACGAGCATGGCTACCGCGGTCACGACCGGGGTGATCGCGCAGATGCTCGAAGCGAACCGCTACACCAACAACTATCCGTACCATCCTTCGCTGACCCCGAACGCCGTCAAGGCGATGCTGCAGTACTCCGCCTTTCCCGTCCGCAATTCGGCTGGCGTGGAATACAACACGCTCGAGGAGGGAGCCGGCGCCATCAACGGCAAGGGCGCAATCAGCCTCGCCAAGGCTGCGGACACATCGGCACCAACCGGCACACATTGGCTCACCACCACGCTGTCGCCGCGGACGACGATTGGCGGCGACACGATCACGTGGAAGCAGGTCGTGGTCTGGGGCTCGGTCGTCGTGTGGGGCAGCACCGTCGATCTCAACCAGCAGGCCTGGGGCACGGTGGTGGTGTGGGGCAGCGACAACACCACGTTTGGCAACGTCGTCGTCTGGGGCAGCGACGTCGTGTGGACGGATCCGCAGTCCTGGGCGAACGTCGTGGTCTGGGGCAGCGACTCCATCGGCACCACCATGGGTGACGTTGTTGTCTGGGGCAGCACCGGAGGACTCAGTCCCGAGACGACAGCCTGGGGTGATCTGCAGGGCACACAGACGTCGGGCATGATCTCGGCGACGTCGATCAGGTGAGCTCAGTACGGCCCGGTGTTGCTGACAAACGCCACCATCTTTCCGTCAGGTGACCACGACGGCACGTTGATCGTGCCCTGACCGCCGTAGACGTACGCGATCACTCGTGCCGTGCCGCCGTCCACCGGCATCAACCGCAGCAGGACGCGTTTGTAGTACGGGTGATCGGACGGATCGACCTCCTTCGGGAAACTGATGAAGGCGATCGATTGACCGTCCGGAGAGAGGTGCGGGAACCAGTTGTTCCAGCCATCATTCGTCAGCTGCTCGGGCTCCGTTCCGTCCGGCTTCATCCGCCAGATCTGCATCGTTCCGCTTCGCACCGAGTTGAAATAGATCGATTTGCCATCCGGCGCGTATTCAGGACCATCGTCCAGGCCTTTGAACTCGGTCAGCTTCGCTTCCGCGCCGCTCCCGTCGGCGGCAATGCTGTAGATGTCGTACTCGTTCGCGCGCCCGCCGGTGTAGACGAGCGTCTTGCCGTCGGGCGACCAGCCGTGCAGATACGACGGCGTGAGCGGCGTGATGCGTTTGGGCGTGCCACCTCCAACCGGCACCGTGAACACGGCCGACTGCCCCGCGCTCTGATCGCTGATGCCGAGCATGGTCCCGTCGAACGACAGGACGTGATCGTTGTTGTTCCGATTCGCCGAGCCCGTCTCGATCGCGGTCCCCTCGCGTGTCGCGAGGTCGAAGCGAACAAGACGTCCGCGGCCTTCGGCGCGGCCACTGGTGTTGTAGATCAGCGCGGCGCCATCTCTCGTCCAGTTCGGCGCCTCGAACGGCTGTTCCGATCGATGAAGCATCTGCCGGCGCCCGCTATCGACGTCGAGCACTTCAAGTACGCTGCCGATGTAGTCGCGATACGGAACGAAGCCTTCCTTTGCCGGCTTGATGATTCGCACGTTGCTGAGCACCGCGCGTTCGGTCACATCGGGATTGTGCGAGCAGAGCACGAGGCCGACGAGCAGCTCGTCGCCGAGGTTGAGGTCCGCGATCTCCGTGTCCGTGAACGGTTCGCCGAACTTCGCGGCGGACATGATGAAGGTGTTGCCCCTGCGCTCGAGTTGAACGACGTCAGCGCCCTTGATCGTTGACGGGCGCTCTTCGGTGGCTGCGCCCCTGGTCCGCCTGAATTGCAGCGACGTGAGCCCGTCGCCATGGACGATCGCGTCGACGTACGGTGCGTCGGCGTCCTGACCGGGACGCGCAAGCAGGCCGACCTTGCGGTGCGCCTCGACTCCCTTTCCCACCAACTGCACGCGCGCCTGCAGAATGAAGTCCCCCGTCATCCGCTTCCAGATGAAGTGGAACTCGTCGCGCTGACCCCACATGTTCGTGCCGGCGGCGGCGATCGAGTATTCCTGCAACACGGGGTTGAACGCAGCCGAGCCCGCGATCTTCGGCGAACCGACGTCGGCGTGGCCGTCGAATTCTCCAAGCTTCGCGGCCTGGCCGCCGACCTGTGGGCCGCTCAGCGACGCTATCGAGAGGAGCACGATCAGCGTTAGTCTCAACACCGTCACCTCCGTCGCGCGTGAGGATAGTCGAATCCCGATCCGATTGCTCGCGCCCGGAATTGTTTGCGCCGTACTTGACAAGGCCACGTCTCCGCCGTATCAAGCAACACCAAGGAGGCCCCAACATGATGTTTCGGAAGCAGGCGGTCCTCATCGCGTCGGCGCTGGTGGCGCTTCTCTACGGCACACCCGCCAGAGCCCAGGCCCCGGAAGGAAAGATCACCGGGGTCATCCGTGACGGAAGCGGCGCGGCGATCCCGGGCGTCACCGTGACGACGACGAATCAGGCCACGAAGGCTACACAGACGGCGACCACCGGGAGCGACGGCAGCTACTCCCTTTCCGTGCCGCCGGGCGCCTACAGCGTCGCCGCAACGCTGCAGGGCTTCCGAAAGGACACGCAAGTCATCGAAGTCGCAGCCGGTTCGTTGAAGGCGGTGGACTTCGCGCTGGAAGCGGCACTGAGCGAGGAGATCACCGTCACGGCCATGAAGCGCGACGAAACGGTCCTGAACGTGCCGTTCTCCGTGGCCGCCCGCACCGAGCAGGTGCTGCGCTCACGCGGTGTCGAGGACATCGAGGGCGTGGCCGCCAACGTCGGCGGCTTCACCGTGCAGAACCTTGGACCCGGCCAGAGCCAGGTGGCGATCCGCGGCGTCTCCGCCGGCCAGATCGTCCGGGATCAGCCGGGTGTGAAAGAGCAGGTCGGTGTCTACCTGGACGAGTCGGTCATCTCTCTCTCGCTCTTCACGCCGGACATCGATCTCTTCGACACGAACCGCGTGGAGGTGCTGCGTGGGCCGCAGGGCACCTTGTTCGGATCCGGCTCGCTGTCTGGCACCGTCCGTTACATCACGAATCAGCCCGAGATGGGCGTGAGGAAGGGGTTCGCCGAATTCGGCGCCAGCCTCGTCGGCGGCGGGAACATGGGAGGCGACGTCAAGATCGGCGTCAACGTGCCGATCGGCGACAAGGCGGCGATGCGCATCGCGTCGTACTTCGATCGCATCCCCGGCTACATCGACGCGGTCCAACCCGACCGCAGCGTGAAGAAGAACGTCAACGACGGCATTCGGAGCGGCGTGCGGGGTTCCGTCAGAATCGCGTCGAACGATCGCCTGACGATCACGCCGCGGATCGTTTATCAGCGCGTCAGGATGAATGGCTGGAACCGGATCGACGATTTCAACATCCTCGCCAATCCGTTCACCACGACGCGGCCGGCGGTTACGCTCGGCCCGCGCCAGCAGTTCACGCAGCTCGAAGAGAAGTACACCGACGATTTCGTGCTGAGCGACGTCGACGTGAATTACAACTTCGGCGATGTCGCGCTGACCTCGATTACATCCTACACATATCGCGACGTGCTGGTAACGCGCGACGCCACTGCCCTGACGGCGAGCATCACCGGCGGCAGCATCGGCCTGCCGGCGTCCGTCTACACGCTGAACGCTCCACTCTTCGATGCAACGACAGCGAAGGTCACGACCGAGGAGCTGCGCTTCTCCGGCAGCAAGAGCAGGTTCCCGTGGGTCGCCGGCGGCTTCTTCAGCCACACGAATCGCCAGTACGGCCAGAACCTGCCAGTGACTGGATTCGAGGCGCTCAGCGGCATCCCGACCAAGGGGCTGCGCGCGCCCAAGGACTCGTTGTTCTTTTCCGACCTGGGCTACAAGCTCAATCAGTTCGCCGTCTTCGGCGAGACAACGGCGTCACTGACCGATCAGTTCAGCCTGACCGGCGGCCTGCGGTTGTACCATTTCAGCGAGGACAAACAGCAGATCTTCGATGGGATCTTCGGGAACGACGACAATGGGACCTCCCTCGTCTCGCAGCCCGGTTCGACGGACGCGAACGGTGCGGTCCCGCGCGTGATTGCCACCTACAAGCTGTCGCCGAACGCGAACCTGAACGCGCAGGTCTCGCGTGGGTTCAGGCTCGGCGGCATCAACGATCCGCTCAACGTGCCGCTCTGCACGCCGCAGGATCTCGCCACGTTCGGCGGACGCGACACCTGGACGGACGAGAAGGTCTGGAACTACGAGGCCGGGATCAAGTCGCGCGTGCTGAACGGCAACGGCGCCTTCAACGTTTCGGCGTTCTACATGGACCTGAGCGACCTCCAGGCGACCGTCACCGCCGGATCATGCTCGTCGCGCGTGATCTTCAACGTGCCCAAAGCCCGCAGCCAGGGTGTCGAACTGGAGTTCGAGGCGGCGGCGAACCGCAACTTCGATTTTGCGATTTCGGCGAGCGTCAACGACTCCGAACTCCGCTCGACGCTCACGTCAACCGACACGAGCGGCGCCGTCAGCATCGTATCGGGGATCGAGCAGGGACGCCGGCTGCCGACGGTTCCGAAGTTCCAGCTCGCCACGGCGGCGAACTACCAGTGGGAAGTGAGGCCAGGCTCGATCGCGTACATCACGGGCACGTACCAGCACATCGGATCGCGCTTCACGCAGGTCGGTGACCAGGAGCTCGGCACGTTGAACCTGCTCTCGTTTGCGCCGAACACGATCGGCGGCCCGCTGACGAGCGGGGTCTTCACCTACAACCCGGAGCTGCCGGCCTACGACCTGCTGAACCTGCGCGCCGGCATCCGTCGCGCCAGGTGGGATATCGCGGCCTACTTGAATAACGTCACCGACGAGCGCGCGCTGCTGTCGTTCGATCAGGAGCGCGGAACCCGCGCGCGCATCGGCTTCCTGACCAACCAGCCGCGCACGTTCGGCATCGCGACGAGGGTGGGATTCTGATTGGGAGCTTTTCAATCGAACAATCGAAGGACGATCGAAGGAATCGAAGGAGCGTTCCTAAAATTTTGAGATATCGTTCGACTCTTCGGGCTTTCCTTCGACCCTTCGATTGAAAAGACTTACACGGCCGCAGCTCCGGCGCCGCGATATTTGACTGACGTCTTGCACGCGGCATCGATCTCTTCGACCGTGATGAGCGGTGTCGTCTTGACTCTTACGGTTCCCGACGCATTCGCCGCCAGACTCAACGCCAATCCACTGACGGCGTTGGGCACGTCGGCGATCAGCAGCACATCGTCGTCGCCGTATGCGAAGTACATGGCTTCGAGCGTTCCGCCCAGACCTTTAATCGCTTTCTCGAGCACCGCCTTGCGGCCGGATCCCCCTTCCGTGAGCAGGCCCCGGGTTCCCTCTGAGGTGTACGAGGCCGTAATGAGAAACTTCGCCATATCAGCCTCCTTCGGGAAAATGGCTCAAGGCTCATGACTCATGGCTCAGGCTGGCTCATGGCTCGGTGCCCTAAGCCGTCTTAAGACTTGAGCCGCGTCAGCCCTGAGCCTTGAGCCGTTCTTACGCCGCCTCCGCTTGGCGCTGTCCCGCGCCGATCCGCACCGACGTGCGGAAGAAGAGCAGCACGAGCAGCATGATTGCGAACGACATCGTCGCCGAGCTCAACCAGAATGACGTCCAGTTCCTGGTGAGCGTGCCATCGGCGGCCCTCGTCGTGAAGTAGTCGAGCGCGCTGCCGGACAGGAGCGATCCGATCAACATGCCGACGCCGTAGGTGACGAAGGAAATAAATCCCTGCGCCGTGCTGCGGAAATGCGGCGGCGCAACCTGGTCGGTGTAAAGCTGCCCCGCGACGAAGAAGAAGTCGTAACACACGCCATGAAGAAGGATCGCGATGTAGAACATCCACATCTTCGCCCCGGCATCTCCATACGCGAGAAGGCCATAGCGCACCGCCCACGCGCCGAGTCCCATGAGCAGGATCCCGCGGACGGTCGTAATGCGGAAGATCACCGGCATCAGGAGCATCATCGCGATCTCGGATATCTGCGCGAGGGTCATCTTGTTCGCAGCGTTCACTACGCCCGCGTCATTCAGATACGGATTCGTGAACGAGTAGTAGAACGTCAGCGGAATACAGGCGAGGACCGACGCGATGACGAAAACTGCGAAATCGCGCTGCTTCATCATCACGAGCGCATCGAGCCCGAGGATGCTCCGCGCGGTGACCTTCTGCCCCTTCGCACGGGGCGGCGTATGCGGCAGCGCGACGAGGCTGTAGATAGCCATCACGATGGAGCTCGCGGCGGCGAGCATGAACGGCGTGGTCGTCGCCTCGACGCGCATGAATCCGACGATGTTCTGGATAACGATCCAGCCGATCGTCCCCATCACGCGGATCGGCGGAAAGTCGCGGCCGGGACTGGTGACCTGCTGCATCGTGATGGAGTTCGTCAAGGCAATCGTGGGGAAGTAGCACAGGCAGAAGGCGAGCACGAGCGCGTAGACCGAGGCAAACGTGGTGACCTTGGTCAGCGCGAACATGCAGATTGCGCCGAGCACGTACAGCACCGCCATCACACGTTCGGTGGCGAAGAAGCGATCGGCGACGAGCCCGACGAAGAACGGCGAAACGAGCGAGGCCACCGAGGCCGTCCCGAATACGGCTCCGGCCTGCGTGCCGGAAAAGTGAAGCGTGCTGGTCAGGTACGTGGTGATCGTCACGTACCACGACCCCCAGACTACGTATTCAAGAAACATCATCGCGCCGAGGCGCGTCTTGACGAATGCGGGCACTCGAATCTCCTGCCTCATGCTCTCGTGGCTTCCGCCTTCAGGCGGAAGTCAGCCGCGACGAACGGATCTTCCGGCCAAAGCCGGAAGCCACGAGATCGGAAATTGGATCTTCCGGCTGAAGCCGGAAGCCGCGGGCATCGGTCATGCTTTTGGGTTCTCGGGGTTCGGAATCATCAGGTCGCGAATCTGCCCGTCGAGCTCGTGACACGCCGCGATGAATTGCCGCAGCGTCCGCCGCGTCGGTGGAAACGTGTCGAAGTCCTCGCGGGACAAGCCGTCCTCGTTGTATGCGCGGACGAAGTCCGGGAACTTCATCAGGGCCGACACCACCGTCGGATCGACGGGTTGGTCGATTCGCGACACGACATCCACGTCGCTCGAATTGAAACGCATCTGCCACTTGTACGGCGGCGAGATCACCACGTCGCCCCCGATGAGCGCGCTCCAGTGCATGTGATTGCGAAAGGCGGCGGACAACAGCCGGAGCCGGTACCCGCGCTCCTTGAAAAGGCCGTACGTCTTCTTGAAGACGGCAATGCCGGCCCACTCGAACACTCCGGGATCGACGCTGATACCCTGCTGCTCCGCCGCAACCTTCAGCCAGTCGTCGAGCCGTCCCACCATGATCGTGCAGACCGATCCCATCGACGCGATGTCTTTGCCTTCGCGCTCGCGTCTCTTGAAGCCACGCTCGGCGGCCTCGGCGACGGCGATACACTGCGGAAGCGAGAAGCATACGGTGGCGTTGATCGTAATGCCGCGATACGTGGCCTCCTCGATCGCGCTGATCCCCGCCGATGTGACCGGAATCTTGACGATAATGTTCGGGGCGAGCGCCGCGAACTGTTCGGCCTGTTGAACGATC
Source organism: Acidobacteriota bacterium (assembly GCA_003222675.1). Taxonomy (GTDB): domain Bacteria; phylum Acidobacteriota; class Vicinamibacteria; order Vicinamibacterales; family 2-12-FULL-66-21; genus QHWT01. The sequence continues at coordinate 27,590 of QHWT01000015.1, forward strand.
GCGTCAGCGCTGCGATAGAGACGGGGGTCGGTCTGGACCGACAGCCGGCCGTTTCGCCCGCCGTGCGCGTCGAAGATGGGCTTCAGCAGCGCCGCTGCCTTCACCGTCATTTCCTCGACGAGCTTCCAGGCGATCTGCTCCTCGGTGGCCGTCGGCATCGAGCCGATTAAATAAAGGATGCGGTCTTTCCAGAGGTGCATCTCCTTTTTCAGCACCTCGACCACGATCACAGGATTGCACGTGGCGCCGACAGCCCCCTGCTCGATCGACCACGTCAGCTCCTGGATGGAGGCCGAATCATTCCACAGCGCGGTGGGCGTCGTCCGCGTCATCTCGTGAAGGCGGCCTTTGTAGCGGGCGGCGGTCGCCATGGGCCCTCCAGTCTCGTGGATCATGGAACGCGCCAAGGGTATACACTGCCGTCTCAAGATTGCAACCGTTCAGGATAGGTAGGCCGGGTCTTCAGACCCGGCTTGCAGAGCGGCGGGTCTAAAGACCCGCCCTACAGAGCGGAAAACGCGAGGCCAGCCGTGGAGAACTACGTCGAGGGCGCCTGGCGCCCGTCAACCGCCACTGAAACCATCCCGGTCATGAATCCTGCGACCGGTGAAGAGCTCGACCGGGTGCCGCTTTCTCCCGCCGCTGACATCGATGCGGCTGCACGCGCGGCGGCGCGCGCGTATCCGGCCTGGCGCCGGGTGCCCGTTACAGACCGCGTGCAGTACCTCTTCAAGCTGAAGGCGCTCCTGGAACAGCACTTCGACGACGTGGCGCGGACGATCACGATGGAGGCGGGTAAGACCCTGGCCGAATCGCGCGGCGAGATGCGCCGCGCGATCGAGAACGTCGAGGTCGCGTGCGGCGCGCCCATCATGATCCAGGGATACAACTCGGAAGACATCGCCGCCGGGATCGATGAAATCATGATCCGGCAGCCGATCGGCGTGTGCGCCGTCATTGCGCCCTTCAACTTCCCGGGAATGATCCCGTTCTGGTTCTTCCCGTATGCGATCGCCGCGGGCAACACCGTCTTGATCAAGCCGTCCGAGCGCGTGCCGCTGACGATGCAGAAGGTGTTCGGGCTGTTGGATGCGCTCGAGCTGCCGCGGGGAGTGGTGAATCTCGTCAATGGCGGCCGAGAAGCCGTTGACGCGATCCTCGATCATCCGCTGATTCGCACGGTCAGCTTCGTCGGATCGACGTCGACCGCGCTGCACGTGTACTCGCGCGGCGCCGCGCATGGCAAGCGCGTGCAGTGCCAGGGTGGCGCGAAAAACCCTGTCGTGATTCTGCCGGACGCCGACCTTGCCGCCGCCAGTGAAATCGTCGCCGACAGCGCGTTCGGCTGCGCCGGACAGCGCTGCCTCGCTTCGTCCTTCGCGATTACGGTCGCTGACGCGGCAAAGCCATTCGCCGAAGCGATGCAGCAGCGCGCGAAGACGCGCGTCACCGGGTACGGACTCGAGGAAGGTGTGCAGATGGGCCCCGTGATCACGCCGGAGAGCCGCGCCCGCGTCGAGCATCTGATCGACAAGGCCGTTCGCGAGGGGGCGCGCGCGACCGTCGACGGCCGGAACCCGGACGTCAAGTACAAGAAAGGAAACTTCGTCGCGCCCACCGTCCTCGAGGACCTTCCGTTGGCGAGCGAGGTCGCGGCCACCGAGATCTTCGGTCCCGTGCTATCGATTCACCGCGCGAACGACATCGACGAGGCGATTGCGGTCGTCAATTCAGGGCGCTACGGTAATCAGGCCTCGCTCTTCACCAGCAGCGGTTCGAGCGCGCGCAAGTTTCGCTACGAGGCGGAGGTGGGCAACGTCGGCATCAATGTCGGCGTGGCCGCGCCAATGGCGTTCTTCCCGTTCAGCGGTGCGCGTGAAAGCTTCTTCGGGGATTTGCACGGCCAGGGGCGCGACGCGTTCGAATTCTTCACACAGCAGAAGGTGGTCGTGGAGCGCTGGCCGAAGGCCTGGTCGCGCAAGTTCTAACCACGGATCGCACGGAAGTACACGGATCTGAAACCGGGTCTAAACACCCGGCGTGGCCGAGAGGACATTCGTGAACCCGACACGACGGGCACTGCTCGATTCCGTGGAGTTCCAGCACCTGGTGGCGAACCGCTGGCGAGTGTCGCTCGCGCTGAGCGTCCTGCTCTTCGTGCTCTATTACGGATACATCATCCTCATCGCCGCGAACCGTGCGCTGCTCTCACGCCGGATCGGTGAGGTGACGACGCTCGGTATACCGCTCGGCGCGGCGGTCATCGTCGGCGCCTGGCTGCTGACGGCGGTCTACGTCATCTGGGCGAATCGCTACTACGACGCCGAAGCGGCGAGGCTTCGCGCCCGTGCCGGTGACGGATAGCGCGGCATGCAGACGAGCCTCGGGACGCCGACGGCAGCGGCCGTTGTTTTCTTTCTCGTGATCGTCGCGCTGACACTCGCCGTCACGTACTGGGCGGCGCGACGCACGCGATCCACGCGCGAGTTCTATGCGGCCGGCCGATCAATCAGCCCACTGCAGAACGGCCTGGCGCTCGCAGGCGATTACATGAGCGCGGCGTCCTTCCTCGGGATCGCTGGCCTTGTCGCGCTGCGCGGCTACGATGGGATGATCTACGCCACGGGATGGCTCGTCGGCTGGCCCGCGCTGATGTTCCTCATCGCCGAGCCGCTGCGCAATCTCGGCAAGTTCACGTTCGCCGACGTGGTCGCCTTCCGGCTGCGCCAGGCGCCGGTGCGCATCGCGTCCGCCTTTGGCGCGATCCTCACGCTCATCTTCTATGTCCTGGCGCAGATGGTCGGCGCCGGCAATCTCGTTCGACTCATGTTCGGCGTGTCGTACGAGTGGGCGGTGGTAAGTGTCGGCGTCGTCATGCTCGCCTATGTGCTGTTCGGCGGCATGCTCGCGACAACATGGGTGCAGATCATCAAGGCGATTCTTCTGCTCTTCGGCGTCTCGCTGCTGACGGTGCTGCTGCTCTGGCGCTTCCACTTTTCACCCGGCGCGCTGTACGCGTCAGTTGCCGCGCAATACGGACAGGCGGCGCTGGAGCCCGGCGGGCTCGTCAGCGATCCGGTCGACGCGATCTCGCTCGGCCTCGCGCTGATGCTCGGTCTGCTCGGACTGCCACACATCCTGATGCGGTTCTACACGGTGCCCGACGCACGCGCCGCGCGCGGCTCGGTCCTCTATGCGACCGGGTTCATCGCGTACTTCTACCTGATCATTCCATTGGCAGGCTTCGGCGCCGCGGCGCTGGTCGGGCGCGATCTGATTCGATCGATCGATGCGGGTGGGAACATGGCGGCGCCGCTGCTGGCAGAGTTGCTTGGCGGGACGCCGTTCCTGGGTTTCATCGCCGCGGTCGCGTTCGCGACGATCCTCGCCGTGGTCGCGGGGTTGACGCTCGCGGGCGCGAGCGCGCTGTCGCACGACATTTTCACGCAGGCGATCCGAAAAGGCCACGCGTCGGAGCAGGAACAGATCCGCGTGGCGCGCGCTGCGACCGTGGCATTCGGCAGCGTCGCGGTCGCGCTCGGCATTCTCTTCAAAGGACAGAACGTCGCCTTCATGGTCGGGCTGGCGTTTGCCGTCGCCTGCAGCGCTAACTTTCCGCCGCTGCTGCTCTCGATCGTGTGGCGCCGGTTCACCACCGCGGGCGCGGTGTGTTCAATTCTGTCCGGCGCGATTCTCTCGGTCACGCTGATTCTGCTGAGCCCGACGGTCTGGGTCGATCTGCTGCACTATCCCGCCGCGCTGTTTCCGCTTCGAAATCCCGCGATCGTCTCGATGCCGGTGAGCTTTCTCTGCGGGATTGTCGCGTCGCTCCTGACCCGTGAGCCGGACGCGGAAGTGCGTTTCGACGACGAGAAGCTGAGAACCTATCTCGGCATTGGCGCTGAGTAGCTGGCAGCGCTCTGGCATCTGCTGGAGGGCGATGAAGCTGTTGACGTCCTGTATCGCGCCCCTTCTCTTCTCGCTTTCACTAATCGTGGCGGCGCCGGCCGGCCAACTCTTCACGTCCGCCGAACCAATCGAGCTCACGCTCGAGGCACCCCTACAGCAACTGTTCGATAAAGGCATCGACGACGATAAATTCAGCGTTCGCGGCGTCCTGTCGTATCGCGACGCCTCCACTGGATCGAACGTGGTGGTGAAGGATGTCGATGTCTCGGTGCGCGGTCACACGAGCCGGCGTGAGACCGAGTGCTCGTTTCCGAAACTGAAGATCAACTTCGACAAGGCGAGCGCCCGTGCGCAATCGATCTTCGCGGGCCTCGACGGTCTGCGCATCGGCACACACTGCGGCGAGAACCCGGGCGAGGAGCGCACGCCAAAGTTCGGCCGCCTCGCCAACGAGAGGTCCCCCGTGCGCGAAGCGTTCGTCTACCGGCTGCTCGATGCGGCCGGCGTAGCGACGTTGAGAGCGCGTCCCGCTCGCGTCTCCTATGTGGATAAAGGCGCGCAGGCACCCCCGCTCGTGCGTAACGCCATGCTGCTGGAGGATGACGACGACCTGATGAAGCGGCTCGATGGAACCGGCAAGATCACGATGGAGCGGTTCACTAGCGCGCGCGATCAGTTTGCGCCGCTGGATACCGCCGCAATGGCGTTCGCGCAGGCCATGATCGCTAACTTCGACTGGTGCGTGCGGTTCTATCCCGAGGACACCTATCGCTGCGACGCGCGGCAGCCGCTCTGGAATGTGATGGCCGTCACGCGGGACAGCGGACGCGCTGTCCCGGTGATCGCGGACTTCGACCTCGCGGGCATGGTCGTGGGGGCCCACAACTGGTTCGACAAGGTGTATAACGCCGGCTTCGTCCCGTCGCGATCGAGCGTCGAGATTGAAGTCCTCAGCCAGGTTCAGCACACGCGTTCCGTGTTCTCGAGGGCACAACTCGACGAAACGCGGCACCGCTTCCTCCAGCGCAAGCCCGCGCTGTACGACGTCCTCGCGAAGACGCGGCTCGATCCACGCGGGCGTGAGCTCGCGCAGCAGCATCTCGACGCGTTCTTCAACGCCATCACCACCGACGCCGCGTTCTACCGTCCAGTCGTCGTGAAGCCGGATACGCGCGTCTATCTCGATGCGACGAAGACACGCGAGGCCTGCGGCGAGGGCGACACGGTGCTGCCCGGGACGCCAGTGAACGAGATCCGGCGCGACGGGATGATGGTTGAAGTGGCGCTCCTCGATGCGCGCTGGCACTGGGGGCCACCCGCCGAGTGCAAGGCCGTCAAGGCGGGAACGGTCTGGATAGATCGAAGTGCGATCAGCGCGGAGTACCCGGAAAAATGAGAGAGGGCCAGTAACAGTTGCCGGTTGCCAGTAACCAGTTGCCGGTAACCGTTTGCCGGTTGCCGGTTGGTACCTGGCTACTGGCGACCGCTACTGGCGACTGGGCGATCGGTTACTGGCTACTGGTTACTGACTACCTGTTACGAACCACGCAGCCGGGACCTGTGCGCTCGCGTGTGCGGCCGTGTGCGCTTACGCCTTCACGCCTTCCACGTCAAGCGAGATCTTCACGTCGTCGCCGACGAGGAACCCGCCGGTCTCGAGCGCCGCGTTCCACGTGAGGCCGAAATCACTGCGCTTGATCTTGGCGGTGGCGGAAAAGCCGATCCGCTCCCCTCCCCAGGGATCCTTGCCGCGCCCTTCATGCGTGACGTCGAGCGTCAGCGGGCGCGTCACGCCGTGGATCGTCACGTCGCCGGTCAGCTTGAACTCGTCGAGCGTTCCCTCGAGCTTCGTGCTGCGGAACGTCATCTTCGGAAACTTCTCGACGTCAAAGAAGTCGGCGGAGCGCAAGTGCGTGTCGCGCTGGGCCTCGCGCGTGTCGATGCTCGCAACGTTGACATCGATCTCAACTTTCGAGTTCGCAACGTTTGTCTCGTCGAGGCGAATCTCTCCGGTGACGTCGCTGAACCGGCCCTTCACGGTCGCGATCATCATGTGCTTGACCGCGAACTCGACGTGGCTGTGCGCCGGGTCGATCTTCCAGGTCGTGACGCCGGTCGCGGTCTGTGTTGCTGTGGCCATCTGCTGATCCTCCTGCACTGCCGTGGTTAGCTAATCAATCCTGTGTCACTATATTTTAGTAAGTTAGTTGTGTCAAGTAGGCAGCTTTGGTACAATGCGCACATGGCTCTACAGCGGGCGCTCTGCGCGCGATTTCACGCGGCGGTGGAGCTCGTCGGACGACGGTGGACCGGCGCCGTCATCCAGCTGTTGCTCCACGGGCGCATGAGATATGCCGAGCTGCGCGGCGCCATCCCCGACATCAGCGATCGCATGCTGTCGGAGCGGCTGCGCGAGCTCGAGAACGAGGGCATCGTCGCCCGCATCGTGATTCCGGAGACGCCCGTACGAGTTGAGTACGCGCTGACAGAAAAAGGACGAGCCCTCGAACGCGCGCTTGCCGAGATCGGTAAATGGGCCGAGCGTTGGGGTGCGGCGGAACCTACCCGTTCAGCAGGCGCATCGCCGCCTCGGGATAGCGCGACCCCGCGGCCACGCCGCGCGGCGCGATCGCGTTCAGCGCGTCCAGGTCGGCCTGCGTCAGCGTGATCTCGGCCGCGCCGGCATTCTCCTCCACACGTGCGCGCTGCCGCGAGCCCGGGATCGGGACGATGTCCATGCCTTGCGCGAGCAGCCACGCCAAGGCGAGCTGCGCGGGCGTGCAGCCCTTCTCGCGCGCCATCCGCTCGAGTCGCGCGACCAGCTCCAGGTTCTTCGAAAAATTCTCTCCCCGGAACCGCGGGTTGTTGCGCCGCCAGTCGTCCGGCGCGAAATCATCCGGGGACCTGAAGCGTCCCGTGAGAAACCCTCGCCCGAGCGGGCTGTATGCCACGAACGTCAGGCCGAGTGCGCGGCACGTCGACAGGATCTCGTCTTCGGGGTCGCGCGACCACAGCGAGTATTCCGTCTGCAGCGCGGCGATCGGATGCACCGCGTGCGCGCGGCGGATCGTGGCCGGACCCGCTTCCGACAAGCCGAGCGCGCACACCTTGCCCGCTTTCACCAGTTCCGCCATCGCGCCGACCGTGTCCTCGATCGGCGTCGCCGGATCCACGCGGTGCTGGTAGTAGAGATCGATCCGTTCGACGCCGAGGCGCCGCAGCGACGCATCGCAGGCCTGGCGCACGTACTCGGGACGGCCGTTCACGCCGACGAACGTGCCGTCGTCCTTTCGCACGTTGCCGAACTTCGTCGCGAGCACCACGCGACCTCGCCGATCGGCGATCGCACGCCCCACGAGGATCTCGTTCGTGAACGGTCCATAAATATCGGCGGTGTCCAGGAAATTGATTCCCAGGTCGATGGCACGATGGATGGTCGCGATCGCCTCCTGCTCGTCGCGAGGGCCGTAGAAATCCGACATGCCCATGCACCCGAGCCCGATCGCGGAAATCGAGACGGCCGTCCGTCCGAGCGTGATCTGTTTCATACGCGTCCTGCCTGCAAGAGACCGTCCAGTGTATAGGCGAGCAGCTCTCCAATTCGCGTGACCGTCACGTCCGCGGGAGGCAGCGTCCGCACCCTTTCGTCTGTCACGTAGTGCCCCTGCTGCGGCCAGACCGTGGTGACACGCTCGCCCCAGTGGCGCTTCATCGCGTCCAGCAGCCACAGTTTATCGTCCACGGCGACGTAGCGCTCCGCTGTATATCGCTCTTCGACGTCGTCCAGCTCCCGCTCCTTGTGCACGTAGATCAGGATGTTCTGGTCGACCGCGTCGAAGAGGCCCGAACGTTCGATCTTACGCGGCTGGAAGACGACATCGCCGTCCGACACGATCACGGCGGGTCCCCAGCGGCGCGCGTGCTCGACGACGTCGAGCGATTCGGGAAAGAGACGGTTGGCGAACGGGTAGTTCACGAGGAACGAGGAGACAATCAAGGCGTGCGAGTCGCGCGGATGCTGTATGCGGTAGCGCTGCAACGCACCGAGATAGTCCGCGTATCCAAGCTCCTTGCGGAGCGCCTCGAAGATCTCCCAGTACTCCTGCTGGCGCTCGTGTCCGAGCTCCCGATCCATGTGCCGCATCAGGTGGGCGACGACCCGGTCGTTGTCGAGGAGCGTGTTGTCGACGTCGAACAACGTGACGACGGGATGCATGGGTGGATTATCGCGGAATCGGGGTGCGGGGTGCGGGGCGCGGGGTGCGCGGGTGCGGGGTGCGGGGTGCGGGGTGCGGTATGGTCTCCTGAATTCTTGATCTCCTGTGAGGTACCCCAATGCGTGCAGTGATCTTCGATCTCGACGGCACCCTGGTGGACTCCGTGTATGCGCACGTGTTTGCCTGGCAGCGCGTGCTCGCCGAGGCCGACATTCACATCGACGGCTGGAAGATTCATCGCCTGATCGGTATGAGCGGCGGCCTGCTGACGAAAGCGGCCGCACGGGAGATCGGGCGCGAACTGGCCGAGGCGGATGCGGAAGCGCTGCAGACACGTCACGGCACGGTCTACAAGGAGCTCCTCCCCGTGCGACGGCCACTGCCGGGGGCGATCGAGCTCCTGCGCCACCTTCGCGAGACCAGGATCGCGCACGGCATCGCCACGTCGGGCAAGCGCGAAGATGTGAAGCCGTCACTTGCCGCACTCCATGTGCCCGGAGACATCATCGTCGTCGATCAATCGGATGTCGAGCGGGCGAAGCCGGAACCGGATCTCTTTCTCGCATGTCAGTCGCGGCTGAACGTGCGGCCCGAGGAATGCTACGTGGTCGGCGATGCTGTCTGGGATCTGCTCGCCGCGCGCCGCGCCGGCATGCTCGGCGTGGGACTGCTCTCTGGTGGGTACGGTGAAGAGGAGCTCGCGCGCGCCGGTGCGTATCGTGTGTATCAGGACCCGGCCGATCTCCTGTCAGCTATCTATCAGCTCGGATTGCGAGCCAGTTAGAGCGGGTGATTTGGTGATCTGGTAATTGGGTAATTGGGTAATTGGGTAATTCAGCTTCGCGCCGGCTACCGCCGGCGCCCTCAGAAGCGGGAGCGCGTGCGATGCGAAATCATCAGTCACCAGATCGCCCGATCACCAAATCTGATAGACTGACCGAATGGTCAGTCGGCTGAACGGCTGGTCTAGCTTCGTATGCCTCGACCGCGCCGTTCCGCCGTCCTCACCGCGTTCCGCACGTCCGCTCTCCTTGACGCTGCCCGCCGCGTGTTCGGAAAGTCCGGCTTCGAGGCCGCGACGATCGCCGAGATCGCGCGCGAAGCCGGTGTGGCGAAGGGCACGGTCTATCTCTACTACCGTTCGAAGCGCAGCATCTATTGGGCTGCCCTCCGGGAAGGCATCGCCGAGCTGGATGCTCGCACGCGGAAGCGCGTACGGCGCGCCGCCACGCTGCACGATGCCATTCGCGAGTTCATTCTCACGAAGGTCGAGTATTTCGACGAGCGCCGTGACTTCTTCCGCATCTACGTGCAGGAGCTGAGCGGACAGGCCGTGCGCCCGCAATTCGGGCATGCCGATTTCAAGCCGCTGTATCAGCGTCAACTGCGAGGTCTGCAAACGGCGGTCACCGCCGCGATCGACCGCGGCGAGATTCGCAGGGTCGACGCGAGCCGGGCCGCGGGCGCAATCGTCGATCTCACGCGCGGCGTCGTCAGCCGCCGATTGATGAGACGGCGGCGCGCCCGTGCGGCGGCGGAAGTTGACGCCGTGGTGGATCTCATCTGGAGGGGACTGGCGTCGAAAGGATCGTTGAAGCGATGAGAGTTGGAATACTCGCCGGCTGCGTGCTGCTGATGTCGCTGGCAGCACCAGTTCAGGCGCAGATCACCCCGGGCGCACCACAGGCGCCGACCTCGAGTCCGTTCTTCGGCAGCATTCCCAAAGGTCCGGTCGCGCCGGAACCGATCGCGCTGTCGGTCAAGGACGCGGTGCAGCGCGCCCTCGAGCACAATCTCGGACTGCTGTTGCAGGAAGAAGCCGCGGGCACCGCACGCGGCGCCCGCTGGCGCGCGCTCGCGGACCTCCTGCCCGATCTGTCGGGCAGCCTCGCCGGACGGCGGCAGGTCCTCAACCTCGAGGCGTTTGGATTCCCCGCCCCCAATCCGATTGTCGGACCGTTCAACGTCATCGATGCGCGTGTCGCGCTTTCGCAGGCGATCGTGGACGTCAGCGCCGTCAACGACCTGCGCGCCGCAAAATTGAACGAGCAGGCGGAGAAATACGGCGTGCGCAGCGCGCGGGATCTCGTCGTGCTCGTGGCGGTGAACCTGTATCTGGAGACGGTTGCCGGCGCCAGCCGCGTCGACATGGTGCGCGCGCAGCTCGAGACTGCTGACGCGCTGTTCAAGCAGGCGCAGGATCTCAAGGCGTCAGGCCTGGTTGCCGGCATCGACATGCTGCGGGCGCAGGTCCAGCTGCAGACGCAGCGGCAGCGGCTCATCACGTCCGAGAACGATTACGAGAAGTCCAAGCTGCAGCTCGCGCGCGCGATCGGCTTGCCGGTTGCGCAGCAGTTCACGCTGAGCGACAAGATCCGCTACGCGCCGATCCCGACGCTCTCTCTCGAGGACTCGATTGCGCGCGCGCTCGAGACGCGCCCGGATTACCTGGCGGCCCGCAGCCGCTTCGAGGCAACGAAGGCATCGGCGCGTGCCGCGAACACCGAGTGGTTCCCCACCGTGCATCTCGACGCGGATTACGGCGCGATCGGGCAGACCGTCGAGACCGCCCATTCGACCTACACGCTTGGCGCGAGCGTACGCCTGAACCTGTTCGATGCCGGACGTTCGAAGGCGCGGCGCATTGAGACCCTGAGCGCCATGCGTCAGCGTGAAGCGGAGCTGGCGGATTTCACGAGCCGCGTCGAGTACGATGTCCGCGCCGCATTCCTCGACGTGCGCGCCGCCGATCAGCAGCTTCAGGCGGCGCAGACGAACGTGCAGCTCGCGTCCGACGAGCTGCAGCAGGCGCGCGACCGCTTCGCGGCGGGTGTCGCGAGCAACCTCGAAGTCACGCAGGCGCAGGAATCCGTCGCCGCCGCGTCCGAGACTTACATCTCGGCGCTCTACGCGCACAATCTGGCGAAGGCGTCGCTCGCTCGTTCGATGGGCATTGCGGAGTCGGCCGTCATGAGCTATCTCGGAGGCATTCAGTAATGGCGGAGGAGAAGGTCGTCGGGTCGGCGGGCAGGGGTCGCTGGCGCGTCATCGCCGTCGCAGTGGTGGTCCTCCTGCTCGTCGCAGGGATTTTCTGGTGGCGGTCGCGTGGTCACGAGTCGACCGACGATGCGCAGGTCGATGGGCACATTACGCAGATCTCCGCGCGCGTGGGCGGACCCGTGATCAAGGTGAATGTCACGAACAACAGGGCGGTCAAGGCCGGCGACGTGCTCGTGCAGATCGATCAGCGCGAGTACGAGATCGCCGTTCAGCGCGCGAAGGCCGAGCTCGCCGATGCGCAGGCGAACGCCGCGGCCGCGCGCACCGGCGTGCCGATCGCGCAGGTCGAAACGCGCTCGGGCGTGAGCACCGCATCCGGCGGCGTCCAGGAGGCCGAAGCCGCCGTTGCGGGATCCGAGCAGCAGATTGAAGCGGCGCGCGCCAACCTCATCGCGGCGCAGGCCCGCCTGCGGGAACGTGAAGCAAGCGCGACCAAAACCGCGCGCGACGTCGAGCGTTTCCGCGGTCTCGCGCAGAAGGATGAGATCTCGCAGCAGCAGTTCGATGCAGCAGTCTCGCAAGCCGACGCGTCGCGCGCGGCCGCCGACGCCGCCAAGTCGGACGCCGCGGCGGCGCAGACCGCAATCGCCGTCGCCGAACAGCGTACGCGGCAGCTGCACGGCGCCGCGGCACAGGCGCGCGCCAATCTCGCGACCGCCCAAACCGCGCCGCAGCAGTTGAAGGTGACCGAGGCGCGCGCGTCCGCAGCCGAGGCGCGCGTGCAGCAGGCGCAGGCGGCGCTCGCGCAGGCCGACCTGAATCTTCAGTATGCGTGCGTCAAGGCGCCGACCGATGGCGTCGTCAGCCGCAAGACCGTCGAAGTCGGACAGATGGTCCAGGCGGGACAGCCGCTGATGGCGCTCGTCGATCTCACGGACGTATGGGTGACGGCAAACTTCAAGGAAACGCAGTTGAAGGCGATGCACCCGGGTCAGACCGCATCGGTCGAAGTCGACGCGCTCGGCGGGCGCGAGTTCAAGGGACACGTCGACAGCATCGCCGCCGCGACCGGCGCGAAGTTCAGTCTGCTGCCCCCCGAGAATGCGACGGGGAACTACGTCAAGGTCGTCCAGCGCATCCCCGTGAAGATTGTTCTGGAGCCGGGGCAGGACGCGGATCATCAGCTCCGTCCCGGCATGTCGGTGACGCCGACGATCTATACGCGCTAGCAGCCGGGACGCAACCGCCACGAGCGGGAGAGTTCGCGGCCATGCACGCCGGGTCTAAAGACCCGGCCTACGGTGTCGGATCTCGGACCTCAAACCTCGGACCTCGGACCTCGAACCGCGGACCTCGACATGAGCGAGCATAAACACGTCAATCCCTGGATCGTCGCTATTGCCGTCATGTTCGCGACGTTCATGGAGGTGCTCGACACGACAGTGGTCAACGTGTCGCTGCCCCACATCGCCGGCAATCTCTCCGCAACGATCGACGAGTCCACGTGGGTCCTGACGTCGTACCTGGTGGCGAACGCGATCGTTCTGCCGATGACGGGATGGCTGGCGCGCAATTTCGGCAGAAAGCGCCTGCTGATGGCGTCGGTGATCGGCTTCACGGCTTCGTCGTTCCTGTGTGGCCTCGCGCCGACTCTCGCATCGCTCGTGGCGTTCCGGTTGATCCAGGGCGCTACCGGCGGCGCGATGCAGCCGCTGTCGCAGGCCGTGCTGCTCGAGGCGTTCCCGCCGCACGAACGCGGCAAGGCCATGGGGTTCTGGGGCCTCGGCATCGTCGTCGCGCCGATTCTTGGACCGGTGCTCGGCGGCTGGCTGACCGACACGTATAGCTGGCGGTGGGTGTTCTACATCAATCTGCCGGTCGGCATCGTGTCGCTCGTCATGACGAAGCTGTACGTGTTCGATCCACCGTATCTGCGCCAGGAGTCGTCGAAGATCGATTACTGGGGCATCGGGCTGCTGACGCTGTGGGTCGGCTGCCTGCAGATCGCGCTGGATCTCGGGCAGCAGCGCGACTGGTTCTCATCGCGATTCATCACCGCCCTCGTCGCGATTTTCGCCATCTCGCTCGTGTTGTTCATCATTCGCGAGCTGATGTCGTCGGAGCCCGTCATCGATCTTCACGTCTTCCGCAACCGGACCTATGCGACCGGCGTGTTCATGATGACGATTGTCGGGTTCGTGTTGTACGGCAGCCTCGTGCTGCTGCCGCTCATGCTGCAGACGCTGCTTGGATATCCGTCCCTCCAGGCTGGCATCGCGATGGCGCCGCGCGGGATGGGGTCGCTGATCGGGATGCCGCTCGTCGGCACATTGATCGGCAAGTTCGACGCGCGCAAGCTGGTCGCGATCGGGTTCGTTGCCGGTGGACTGACGCTCATCTGGCTCGGTCAACTGAACCTGAACGCCGGCTACTGGGACATCTTCTGGCCGCAGTTCTGCCAGGGGCTCGGCCTTGCCGCCCTGTTCGTGCCGCTGACGACGATCAGCATGGACGCGATCCCGCGCGAGCAGATGGGCAACGCGACGAGCCTCTTCAACCTCATGCGCAACGTCGGTGGCAGCGTGGGGATCGCGATCACCGGCACGATGCTGTCGCGGACGACGCAGGCCTACGTCAACATTCTCGGAACCAACGTCGACGCCTATTCCTCCACGACGACGAGCGCGTTCGAAGCGGCGCGCTCGGGGTTCCTCGCGGCGGGAGCCGACATGGTTACCGCGACCCAGCGCGCTTACGCGTCGCTCTTCGGGATGGTGCAGCAGCAGGCCTCGATGGTGTCGTTCGTGCTGCTGTTCCGCCTGCTCGGGGGAATCTTCCTCGTCCTGGTACCGCTGATCCTGGTGATGCGGCGTCCGCGCGCGGGGCGCGGGCCTGCCGCGGCGCACTGAGTGCCTGCCGCAGCGCGGAGAACGCCGCGAGCATCTCGTCGTACGAGTAGTTTGCGTTCCGGCCGCTCGGATTCGGCAGCACGAAAATCCGTGCTTCGTGCACCGTCGCGTGCTGGAACCCCGGCTCGATCATCGTCGCCCCTTTCGCGCCGAGCACTCTCAACAGGGCGCGGTAAATCGTCACGCCCACGAAGGCGACGATCTCGGGTCTGAAGCGATCGATCTTCTTCTCGAGAATGTGCCAGCCCTCGATGTACTCCACCGGACGGAGAACGTCGATGCCCGGACTCGGGCGGGCCACCAGGTTCGTGACGCCGAAGCCCCACTCCGGCAGCCGCACGTCGTCGAGGTGCGAGATCCGCTCTGGCACCAGGCCCGACTCGAACAGCAACCGCCAGAACCGGTTGGACGGGCCGGCGAAGTGATGCCCCGTCTGCGCTGACTTCACGCCCGGGTTGATGCCGACGAGCAGCACACGCACGCCGGGTGCGATCCGGTCTCTGAGGCGAAGATGCTCCCAAGCCGGTTTAGAATGCTGGCTCATGACTTATGGCTCACGGCTTACGCTGGCGTATGGCGCCGCGTCTGAAGACCTGGCCTGCAGTGTCTGAAAGCCCTGAGTCGCACGCCGCTGAGCCTTTATGAACTGGCTATTCAAAGAAGAGCCGACGCATTACAGCTACGACGACCTCGCGCGTGACGGAAAGACATCGTGGACGGGCGTCCGGAATCCGGTCGCGCAGAAGCACCTGCGCGGCGTGAAAAAGGGCGACCGGATCTTCTTCTACCACACGGGCGATGAGAAGGCCGTCGTGGGTATCTCTCGCGCCACGGGCAACGCCTACGCCGATCCGGCGGACGAGACGGGCAAGCTGTTCGCCGTCGACGTCGAGCCGGTCAAAAAACTCAAAGCGCCCGTCACGCTCGCCGCGATCAAGGCCGACAAGCGATTCGCATCGTTCGTGCTCACCAAGGTGCCGCGATTGTCCGTGATGCCCGTCAGCACCGACGAATGGAACGCCATCATCGAGATGAGTAACAGGGTGTCTTGAGCCGCTGCCTCACACAGCCTCTTCTGTGGCTTCAGCCCTTCGCGTTCCGCGCGAAGCGCTTCGGCGGACTCGTCCCAGCCTCGACGAAGGTCGAAGAGCGGAGTCGGGGCGGAGGCGGTCAGGCGGGACGCTGCAGCACGAAGTGCTCGAACCGTACCACGCCCTCGATGTCCTCCCACGTCTTCGCGAGCACCCGTTCGAGCGACGGTGGACGGTTTCCAACGTACCACGGCGTGCGCGGCGACCCGCCGTCTCGCGGGCTCGTCGTCAGATACAGATCGTGCGCAAGGCCGGCGTCCACGAACGACGACGCCGTCAGACGTCCGCCGATGCACGAGATCCTGTGCTGCCCGCGCGTGAAAAGCTCGTGCATCTGTTGTTCGAGCGCATCCTGTCCATCGGCAACGATTGCCTGCACCCACGGCCGTGCATGGAGAGGACGTGCGAGCCGCTCGCGACCGGCACGTGACGTCAACACGTAGACGGGCACGTCGCGCACGTGGAAGAGGCGTGTGTGGTCGACGTCCACTCGCCCCTCGCGGGTGAGCACGATCTGCGCCGGATGGACAGGCAGCCCCCGCGCGATCCGCGCGTCGACGAGCTCGCGGCGCCACACGCTGAAAAACGACTCCGCGTGCAGCGTCGAGGCGCCGACGACCACGCCGTCAACCGCGATTCGAGACAGCCCTTCGTAGATCAGGTGCGCGTCCGTCTCACCCGCTCCGAGTGATGACGGATCGTCGGTCACCGTGTTTCCGTCGCGCGATTGCACGAACACGATGCTGACCGCGGGGCAATCAACGACCGCACTCGTCCAGAAGGGACCGTCGAATCGTTCATGGCACCAGGCATCGCCGATCGCACTGAGACTGAAATGCGGTGCCCGGTTGATCACGGTCTTGAACGGCGGGAACAGCGCGGCGCTGGCAATCGCAGTCTTGCGGCCACAGAACGCGGCGAATTCGCGATTGCCGCTCACCCTGCAGGTTTCA
>QHWT01000015.1:43679-54536 GCA_003222675.1 Acidobacteriota bacterium
TGGCCGTGCGCCGCCACCGCTTCGGTGAACACGAGACCGCCGTTGCCGACGTTGCCGCCACCGTACAATTCCGCGTCGCTGTTCACGAGCTCCACGTAGCTGCCCTCGCGTGGCACGCCGACGAGGTAACCGTGACGCGGCACAGGCGTGAAGTTCAGCACGCTGACCACGAAATCAGCCGGGTTCTTCGCGCGGCGGATGAACGACACGACGGAGTTGTCGGCGTCGTTGCAGTCGATCCAGTGGAAGCCGGACGGGTCGAAGTCGCACTGGTGGAGCGCGGGCTCCGCACCGTAATGCCAGTTCAGATCCTGTATGAGCTTTCGCAGTCCGGCGTGCAGCGGACGATCGAGCAGATGCCAGTCGAGACTATGATCGTGGTTCCATTCGGTCTGCTGCCCGAACTCAAGCCCCATGAACATCAGCTTCTTGCCCGGGTGCGTGTACATGAAGCCGTACAGGACGCGAAGCGTCGCGGCCTTCTGCCACTCGTCACCGGGAATCTTCCCCCACATCGATCCTTTCCCGTGCACGACCTCGTCGTGCGAAAACGGAAGGATGAAGTTCTCCGTAAACGCATACAACAGAGAGAACGTGAGGTGACGATGGTGATAGCGGCGGAAGACCGGATCCTGGCGCACGTACTCCAGCGTGTCGTTCATCCAGCCCATGTTCCACTTGTAGGTGAAACCGAGACCGCCAAGATAGGTGGGGCGGCTCACGGATGGAAACGCGGTTGATTCCTCCGCGACGGTGATCGATCCAGCCTGATGTCCGTGCGTGAGAGAGTTCAGCTCGCGCAGGCACTCGATCGCCTCGAGGTTCTCGCGCCCGCCGAAACGATTCGGCACCCACTCCCCTTCGCGGCGCGAGTAATCGAGATAGAGCATCGACGCGACGGCGTCTACGCGCAACCCATCGATGTGGTACTCATCGAGCCAGAAGAGCGCATTCGACAGCAGAAAGTTGCGGACTTCGTTGCGGCCGTAATTGAAGATGAGCGTGCCCCAGTCGCGATGTTCGCCCTGCCGCGGATCCTGGTGCTCGTACAGCGCGGTGCCGTCGAACCGCGCGAGGCCATGCGCGTCCTTCGGGAAATGTCCCGGCACCCAGTCGAGGATCACGCCGATGTGGTTCTGGTGACACGTATCGACGAACGCCTTGAAGTCCTGCGGCGGCCCGAAGCGGCTCGTGGGCGCGAAGAAGCCGGTGACCTGGTATCCCCAAGATCCCGAAAACGGATGCTCCATCACGGGAAGGAGCTCGATATGCGTGTAGCCCAGCTCTTTCACGTACGGGATCAGCCGTGCCGCGAGCTCCCGATACGTCAGGTATCGGCCGTTCTGTTCGGGCACGCGCGCCCACGATCCGAGGTGGACCTCATAAGTCGACATGGGCTTGTCGAGCCATGTGTTGCACGCGGCACGTTCGGCGAACCACGCCGCATCGCCCCACCGGTACTCGGGGCGCGACACGATCGACGCGGACAGGGGCGGCATCTCGAACGCAAATCCGAACGGATCCGCTTTGAGCAGTACTTCGCCGTGCGCGCGCGATCGGATCTCGAACTTGTAGCGCTGCGGTTCGTGAGCGCCGGGAATGAAAATCTCCCAGACGCCGCTCGCGCCGAGGTACCGCATCGCGTGGACGCGCCCGTCCCACCCGTTGAAGTCGCCGATGACGCTGACGCGTTCGGCATTGGGCGCCCACACGGCGAAATGCACTCCGTCGCTGTTGCCGATCCGCAAGAGGTGGGCGCCGAGCTTGTCGTAGATCCGCGTGTGTTTCCCTTCGCCGAACAGGTAGAGATCGTAATCGCCGATGATCCGCCCGTAACGGTACGGATCGTCGATCTCCTCCGTACTGCCGTCCGGATATGTAATGCGCAGGCGGTAATCGAAGATCTGCGAATCTTGCGGGAACGCGGCTTCGAAGATGCCGCCGGCGTGCGCGCGCATCATCTGGACGTCGGGTCCTTGCCCGATGACGACAATGCTTTCAGCGGCTGGCCGCAGGGCGCGAACGACCACGCCGCCGCGATCGAGACGGTGCGGTCCGAGGATCGAAAACGGATCGGCGTGGCGCGCGCCGGCAAGCGCGTCCAATGCGTTGTCGGCAACCGAGCTCATCGCACTGCCTCGACCAGTGTCATCAGCTTCACCGTCCACCGCCATCGGCTCGCTTCAGCAGGGCGGTCCCCCGGCCCGTCGAGCGAGGATCGCCGCGTGATTGAGTACGCGGGACACCAGCCGGCGAAACCGGAAAGCGCGATCGCGGCGCCGGCCAGGCGTAATGGCCATCGCAGCCCGCGAGGCCCGGCGCCTGCGAGCGCCACCAGGAAGATACCGCCGCCCGCCCGGAGCGCGCGCTCCAGGTCGCCGACGTTCTGCACCACTACGCGTTCCTGCGTCTGCTCGACCGTCAGGTGCCGGCGCTCGACGAGCGCGGTGGTCAGCGTATCGTTCGTCGGTTCGACGAGCGTGGCGCCGTCGATGTCGATGACGGGCGTGCGGCGCCTGCCGCTGTTCAGCGCCTTCGCGCGTTCGAGCGCGTCAAGATCCTCGTCGATGTTGATATAGCGATACGGCACGCCGAGGCGTCTGAGGTGGCGCATGGAACGCTGAGTATCCTCACACCAGTCAGCGCCGTAGACGATGATCATCGGTTGACGGTTGTCGGTTGTCGGTTAACGGTTGACGGTGGTCGGCGGTCGGTTAACGGTGGTCGGTTCACGGCAATCGGTTGCTTGCCCCCGCCGCAGCCGCGTCGCGGGGAGGCCCGGTTCACAGCGCCAGAAGAAGGCTTGCACCGCAGAGCGCCAGCGCACCCAGCAGAAGCCAGGGCGCGAAGACCTCTGCAAGGTGCGGACCGTCGGTGACAGCGCGGCCGGGGCCCGCATCGGCTGCGCTCCACGCTGAGATTCGCTGCCATCCGGCAAACGTGCACCCGAGCGCGGCCAGCACGAACACCCATCCACCCGCGAGGAGCCCGCGCGCGCCACCGGCGCGCATGCCCGGCATCCACACCGCGAGCGCCGCGGACAACATCCAGACACCGATTGCCATGATCGCAATCAGTCGAACCTGCCCGAGCGCGCGTTCGGCCGCCTGCCCCCGAAGCTCGGCGCGAAGCGCCTCTTCCGCGCGTTGCCGCTCGGAATCGAGATGCGCGCGCTCGAGGTCCATTCGCGCGCGGTCGCGATCGAACGCCTCCTTCAGCGCAGCGACGACAACGCCCGCGAGCCGGGTTTCGATCTGTCCGAGCGCGGTCGGCGCCGGCACACCTGGCTCAGCCGCGGTGTCCCGCTTGAAGCCACGCGTCAGCTGCGCCAGGTTCGCAACCGTATCGAACACGCGCATCCATTGGTTGACGCCCATTGAAGTTACCAGCTCCCAGCTACCAGCCATCGGGTATCAGCGATCAGCCACCGAATCCATTATCACTATCAGCTTGTCGGCCAGGTACCGCTGGCCGGAATCGGAATCGGAACCTCTAGGCTGAAGGCTGGAAGCTGATGGCTGGAAGCTGAAAGCTCAGTCACGCATTCGCAAGGACCGCGTCGACGTAGGCAGACACGAGACCGGGAAGATCGTTCAACGGCCCCTGGAGGGTCAGGACCTTTCGGAACCGCGGCCCGCTGATCGCCAGGTCCCAGCCTTCGCCGCTCTGCGACCGGAACAGCGTGAGTTGCCACTTCTCGAATCCGGGGCGCCAGCGTTTGATCGCGTCGCGCACGGACTGGAACAACTGCGACCGCAGGGCCGCATCGCTAACATGCGGACAAATAACGCTCACAGGCATATCGGAACTCTGAACCGGACCGCTATCCGTACGTTATCGACGGGGACCACCGCGACGCAAGGTGAACAGTATCGAGGCCGATGGGGCCCCGCCTCCGCCCGCGCTGTGAAGTTGACGCGGGCTATGGCGCGACCGCCGCTTCGCGGCGGATGGGACCTCTGCTGTCATTCCGCTGCCGGTATCTCGAATGTCGACGACCACGGCTCCGTCACGTGACGCGGCGACGCTCAGGTCCACGGCGCCGCGGGCCGGCGTATGCCGCAGCGCGTTGGCGAGCAGGTTCGTCAGGACCTCGCGGATGCGCACGGGATCGACGGACACGGGCTCGGCGGCCGACCCGTGAACAGTCAGGTTGACCCCGTGCGATGTCGCGTCGGCGGCAAACGTGCGCGCCACGTCGCGCGCCAGCGCGCTGATGTCGGTTGCCTCTTTTTGCAGCTTCAGTGCGCCTGCTTCCAACAAGGCGAGCATCCGCAGATCTTCAACGAGGCGCGACAGCACGTGCACCTCTTCGAGCAGATCGCTGACCTGGCGATCGTCGCGCGCATACACGTCGTCGAGCAGCCCCTCGAGGCCAATCAGCGTGTCGCTCTCCTCGGCACGCGCCGTCAGCATGATGATGGGCACGCTCGACTGCGTGCGCAGTCTTCGCGTGACGTCGAGGCCGTCCATTCCAGGCAACCCGAGGTCGAGAACGATCAGGTCCGGCCGGCGCGCGCCCGCCAGCGCCAGCGCATCAGCGCCGTTCGCCGCGAGCGCCACGCGGTAGCCGGCGCGCTCGAGATAGTCCTTGACGATCCCCCGCAATACGCGGCTCATCGTCGACGACGAGGATCTGCTTCACGCGTGAGCATCCGCTTTGGGCGCGGGGCTCGGCGGATCCTGGCGGGCGTGTGCGCGGCGGTGCCATTCGTCGAACGCGGGAGGCACGCCATCGTAGCGCCAGGCGGGACGGCCCCATGGTCCACGCCAGAATAGCGCGCGCAGGACGAAGAACCAGAACCAGAAGAAGATGAACAGGAACGGGAACAGCGGGAAGAAGCCGAACCCGAATCCCCAAGGCCCGGGTGCGAAGGTGATGGTCCGGCCGTTGTCGGTGAGGCCGCGCGCCAGGCCAAGGTTGTAGCTGTACTGCTGACCGCGACTACGGTCGCGAGCGCCAGGATCGCAATCGCGATCCGGAACCCCATGCGATTCCCCATGACTTCCCTGCTCGAAAACACCAGCAAGAGAAGTGGCGCAGGGGTGATGAAGGAATTGTGAAGAGGATGCGACCGTAGAGACCGAGACACGCAAGGCCGACCGCGAGCAGGCCAAATGCGACGAGGAGCGTCGCGATCATGCGTTAGCCCTAGGTCTTACACCGAACGCTCGCCTCCTGAACCGCCAGCCGCGCCCGAGCACGCCGCTCTGTCGACGGCGGCACGCCATCGGGCCGGCCGATTGCCGCCCCTGAGCGATCGTGGTGCAGCCCCGCAACCGGGACACTGATCGGAAGATGTACGACAAAGGTCGCGCCGAGCCCAGGACCGTCGCTGTAGGCTTCGATAGATCCGCCGTGCAGCTCCACGAGGTGTCTCGCAATCGACAACCCGATTCCCAGCCCCCACGCGCCACGCGTGGTGGAGGGATCCGCCTGCCTGAAACGATCGAACACGAACGGGAGAAAGTCCGCGTGAATGCCTTGACCGGTGTCTTTCACGAGCACTTGCGCGGACGTACCGTTTCTCGTCACGCTCACATCGACTCGTCCAGAGACGGGCGTGAATTTGACGGCGTTGTGCAGCAGGTTCCATAGAATCTGCTGGACTCGACGCTCGTCCGCCTGGATTGGCGGCACCGCCGGATCGACCGTCACCGTCAACCGCACATCTTTCGCGTCCGCCGACGGTTGCAACGTCTGCAGGGCCGAATCCACGGCTTCGCCGAGATCCGTCGGCGCAAGCTCCAATCGCGCGGTGCCCGATGTGAGCTTGTTCATCTCGAGCAGGTCTTCGATCAACTTCGCCTGAATCGACGCATTACGCTGGATCGCCGCCATCGCCTGATCGGGATTCCTGACCGCATCTCCCTTTGCCAGCATGCTGAGCCAGCCCAGGATGGCGTTCATCGGCGTCCGGAGCTCGTGACTGAGCGTCGCGAGGAATTCATCTTTCAGACGGCTCTGCCGCTCCGCTTCGTCGCGCGCCGACCGCTCGCTGATCAGCAGGCGTTCGCGCTCGTGCTCGGCGCGACGCTGCGCGCTGACATCACGGCTCACGCCGACGAGTTTCTCGACGGTTCCGTCCTCGCCGTCCAGCACCCGTCCGCGTTCGGTGATCCACACGATGACGCCATCCGGCCGGACTGCACGGTATTCACACTCGTACATGCTGCCGGTGGACATTGCCGCGTCGACCGCAGCTTCCACGCGCTCTCTGTCGTCGCCGTGGAGCGCGGCAAAAATCCGCAGGTTCTCGCCGAACGAACCGCTGGGGAAACCGAACAGCACCTCGGGATCGGTCGACCAGGTCATCTTCCCCGTCTTGACGTCCCACTCCCACGCCGCGATCTGGGCGACGTCCATCGCCATCCTGAGACGTTCCTCGTTCTCCTTCACGCCTCTGTGGGCCAGGCTCAGAGCGGCCGTTCGTTCCGCTACGCGCAGCTCGAGCTCTTGATTGTTCTGCTGAATCACTTCCTGGGCCCTCTGCCGCTCTGCAATTTCCGCCGCGAGCCGTTCGTTGAGCGCCTCGAGCGCGCGCGTCTTCCGGTATAACTCGACGAAGACCGCGATCTTCGACCTGAGGATGTCAGCCTTGATCGGCTTACTCAGATAGTCGACCGCGCCGACGCCGTACCCGCGCAGCACGTCATCGTCTTCCACGAGGTGGGCGGTCAGAAACAGGATCGGGACGTCCTGCGTGCGACGTCGTTGTTTGACGAGATTGGCCAGTTCGATGCCGCTCATCCCGGGCATCCTGATGTCCAGGATCATGGCCGCGAACTCGTGCCGCAGCATGGCCAGCAACGCCTCGTCGGCGGAGAGCGCTCGGATCGGCGTGCAGCCGGTTGGCTCCAGCATGATCTCGAGCGCATCCAGATTGCGCGCCTCGTCGTCGACAATCAGGATCTTGACGTCGTCGTTCCCCATGGGACCCCACCGATCAACGGTATAACCAGACCCGCAGAAGAGAGAGCAATTGATCCGTGTTGACCGGTTTCGCGATGTAGTCGGAGGCACCCGCCCGCAGGCACTTCTCCCGGTCGCCCTTCATCGCCTTCGCTGTCAAGGCGAGGATCGGAAGGGTGCGATACGCCGGATTCTTGCGAATCTCGCGCATCGTCTCGTATCCATCCATCTCCGGCATCATGATGTCCATGAGGACCACGCTCAGCCCCGCGGTGCTCTCGATCAGCTCGATCGCCTGGCGGCCGTTTGTCGCGGTGAGCACGTGCATGTCATGGTTCTCCAGAACGCTGGTCAGCGCGAAGATGTTGCGCGCATCGTCGTCGACAACCAGGAGGCTCCGGCCGCGCAGGACGTCGTTCGAGCCGTGGAGCCGCTCGAGCATCCTTCGCTTGGCCTCCGGCAGCTCGCCGACCACGCGATGGAGGAAGAGGGCCGTCTCGTCAAAGAGGCGCTCCGGAGACTGCACGTCCTTCAACACCACGCTCTTCGCGACGGTCCGAAGCTGCATTTCCTCGGCTTCGCTCAGTTCCTTGCCCGTAAACACGACCACTGGTGTGTCGCGCAGCGCGTCTTCGTTCCGCATCCGTTCGAGCAGCTCGAACCCGCTCATGTCGGGCAGCTTCAGATCGAGCACGCAGCATTCGATGCGCTGGGCGTGCATCACGTCGAGCGCTTCTGATCCGGTGCCAACCGCCGCGACCTCGATGTCGTCGTGCATGAGCAGATCGACGATCCCCTGCCGTTCGATGTCGTTGTCTTCGACAACGAGGAGACGCTTCTTGTGCGGCAGGACGTACGACTTGATTCGGTCCAACGCGTTCTCGAGATCCTCCGTCGTGCCCGGCTTGACGAGATACGAGAACGCCCCGTGCGACAGCCCGTGCTGCCTCTCTTCTTCGACAGAGAGCATCTGAACCGGGATGTGCCGCGTGGCCGGGTCGAGTTTCAGGTTGTTGAGCACGGTCCATCCGAGCATGTCCGGCAGGAAGACATCGAGCGTGATCGCGGTCGGCAGGTATTGCTTCGCGAGCAGCAGCGCTGCCTGGCCGCGATTCGCGACGAGACCCTTGAATCCCTTGTCCCGCGCCAGGCCCAGCAGCACGCGGGCGTAATGAGGATCGTCATCGACAATCAGCAGGACGTTGTCGTTCTCGAGGATGCTGTCACGATCGTCCAGCACGACGTCCTCGACGGCCGCCACGGCAAGCACCGGCAGCGCCGCGGGCGTCGGTCGGACCGCCGCGGGTTGGCCGCTGGGCGATCCGATCGCGACACGTGCGGGACCGGTATAGGTGAGCGGCAGATAGAGAATGAACGTGCTCCCCTGTCCTGGAATACTGGCGAGCCTGATCTCGCCGCCAAGCAGCGTCGCGAGCTCGCGGCTGATGGCAAGGCCAAGACCCGTGCCGCCGTACTTGCGGCTGGTGCCTGCGTCGGCCTGCTGGAAGGCCTCGAAAATCAACCGCTGCTTTTCCGGCGCGATACCGATGCCCGTATCGGCCACTTCGATCGCGACGGCCGCGGGCGCAAAACGAAGAACGGGGTGATCGGCCGACCAACCGGACGTGACCTGCTCCACACGCATCTTCACGTGGCCGTGCGACGTGAACTTGAATGCATTGGACAGCAGGTTCTTCAGAATCTGCTGGAGCCGTTTCGGGTCGGTCGTAAACGTACGTGGCAGGGTGTTGTCGATTTGAATCTGGAACGCAAGATTCTTCGGTTCCGCCAGGTGATGGAACGTTCGCTCGACGCTGTCTCGAAGCGATCTGAAGGTGATTTCCTCGGCTTCGACGGTGACGGTTCCGGACTCGATTTTCGACAGGTCGAGAATGTCGTTGATGAGCGTCAACAGGTCGGTGCCGGCCGAATGAATGTTCTTCGCGAATTCGACCTGCTTGGGCACGAGGTTTCCGCTGGGGTTGTTGCCCAACTGCTGGCCCAGAATGAGGATCGAGTTCAGCGGCGTCCGCAGTTCGTGTGACATGTTGGCCAGGAACTCGGACTTGTACTTCGACGTGAGCGCGAGCTGCTCGGCCTTCTCTTCGAGCGCAGCCTTGGCCTGCTCGACCTCCCGGTTCTTGTACTCCACCTGCGCCATCTGTTCCGAGAGCTGCCTGGCCTTTTCCTGCAGCTGGTCGTTGGTGCGCTGCAGCTCTTCCTGCTGCTTCTTGAGCAGGGTTTCCGAGTTCTGCAGGTTCACGGCCTGCTGTTCCAGCCGGTCGTTGGTCTTTTCCAGCTCTCCCTGCTGGCTTTGCAGCTCCTTGGTCAGGGATTGCGATTGCTGCAGCAGGTCCTCGGTCCTCATGCTGGACTCGATCGTGTTGAACACGATGCCGATGCTCTGCGTGAGCTGGTCGAGGAACGAAAGGTGTATCTCGCTGAACTTCCTGAACGAGGCCAGCTCGATCACCGCCTTGACCTCGTCTTCGAACATCACCGGCAGCATGATGATGCTCAGGGGCGCGGTGGAGCCGAGCACGGAACCCACCCGGAGGTAGTCGCGCGGCACCTCCGTGAGCAGGATTCGCTTCTTCTCGTACGCGCCCTGGCCGGTGAGGCCTTCGCCGAAGCGGGTTTTCGGCAGGTTCTTGCTCGGCTTGTGCGCATAGCTCGCAATGAGGTCGAGCCGCAGTTCATCGCCGCGCGTGGGCTGCGCGTAAATCACGCCTTGCTGGGCATCGACCAGCGGCGCCAGCTCGGACAGGATCAGCTTGGACACGGTGACCAGATCGCGGTGGCCCTGCAGCATGCGCGTGAAATTCGTCAGGTTGGTCTTGAGCCAGTCCTGCTCGGTGTTCTCGAGCGTGGTGTCCTTCAGGTTGCGGATCATCTCGTTGATGTTGTCCTTCAGGGCCGCCACTTCTCCCTGCGCCTGGACCATGATCGAGCGCGTCAGGTCGCCCTTGGTCACCGCAGTCGCCACTTCGGCGATCGCCCGCACCTGGGTGGTCAGGTTTGCCGCCAGCTGGTTCACGTTATTGGTGAGGTCGCGCCACAATCCTGCGGCGCCGGGAACCTTGGCCTGGCCCCCAAGCTTGCCGTCGATGCCCACTTCGCGCGCCACGTTGGTGACCTGATCGCCGAAGGTTGCGAGGGTGTCGATCATCCCGTTGATCGTGTCCGCGAGCGCCGCGATCTCGCCTTTTGCTTCAAATACGACCTTGCGCTTCAGGTCGCCGTTCGCAACCGCGGTAACGATCTGCGCAATGCCGCGCACCTGGTTGGTGAGGTTCGCCGCCATCGCGTTCACGTTGTAGGTGAGGTCCTTCCAGGTGCCCGCCACCCCCGGCACCTGCGCCTGGCCGCCGAGCTTGCCCTCGGTGCCCACCTCGCGCGCCACCCGCGACACTTCCGAGGCGAACGCATTGAGCTGGTCCACCATCGTGTTGATGGTGCTCTTCAGCTCCAGGATCTCGCCCTTCACGTCCACCGTGATCTTCTTCGACAGGTCGCCTTTGGCCACCGCGGTGGTCACCTCGGCGATGTTGCGCACCTGGCCGGTGAGGTTCGCCGCCATCGCGTTCACGTTGTCGGTGAGGTCCTTCCAGGTGCCCGCCACCCCCGGCACCTGCGCTTGGCCGCCGAGCTTGCCCTCGGTGCCCACCTCGCGCGCCACCCGCGTCACCTCGCCGGAGAACGCGTTGAGCTGGTCCACCATCGTGTTGATGGTGCTCTTCAGCTCCAGGATCTCGCCCTTCACGTCCACCGTGATCTTCTTCGACAGGTCGCCCTTGGCCACCGCGGTGGTCACCTCGGCGATGTTGCGCACCTGGCCGGTGAGGTTCGCCGCCATCGCGTTCACGTTGTCGGTGAGGTCCTTCCAGGTGCCCGCCGCCCCCGGCACCTGCGCCTGGCCGCCGAGCTTGCCGTCGGTGCCCACC
>QHWT01000016.1 GCA_003222675.1 Acidobacteriota bacterium
CCTTCTGGCTGGTGATGCGACAATAGACGCGGGAGCTTGCGATGACGCCGTTGACCAGAATCACGCTCGACCCTGATGTGATGGGCGGCAAGCCGTGCATCCGCGGTCTGCGCAACACGGTCGGGACGATCGTCGGCCTTGTCGCGGCTGGCCGGAGCATTTCCGAGATCCTCGCGGCGTATCCCTACCTGGAAGAGGCAGACATCCGCGAAGCGCTGTCCTACGCCGCGTGGCGCGTCGAAGAGACCGAAGTCCCGATCAACAAGTGATCAAGCTGGTCGTCGACGTCAGCCTGCCGCCGGCGTGGGTTGACGTGTTCGTCACGTACGGGTGGCCGGCCGTTCACTGGACGAGCGTCGGAAACCCGCGCGCAACGGACCGCGTCGTCATGACGTGGGCGCGCGAACACGTCCATGTGGTGTTCACGCACGACCTGGACTTCGGCACGTTACTCGCGCTGACGCGAGCGAGCGGCCCGAGTGTCATTCAGGTCCGCAGCCAGGACGTGCTTCCTGAGCATCTCGAACAATCGTGATCACCACGATTCGCCGGTATGAATCCCAACTGCAAGAAGGGGCGCTCGTAACAGTGGATGAATCGCGCGGCAAAGTACGCCTATTGCCGATCGGTCCGCTGAACAACTGATAGCTCAATCTAGAGTAGCGATCGCGTGTGCGGGCTTGTGATCCAACAATCGAAGTGCGCGGTTTAGTTACGCCCCGACCAGAATCACGGACGGTCTCGTCGCGCTACCGCGTTCAAATCAGGCCGGGCGGTTTGGCGCGAGGGTCGCCGTGTCTGCGGCTCTCGGCTCCGTTCGACTGCTTCCGCCGAGTGCTGGTCAGGGTCATCGGATTGTTCGCCGTACGAACCGTGAACAGCGCCATACGGCGAACAGATACCCTGGAGTCACGATCCAAAGAAATCCGACGATCGGAAGGACTACTCTCCCCACATTCCGAATGGCGCGTTGATGATTCCGAATACCACAACGACTGCAATGGCAATTGGGATGATCGACTTCCAAAATGAGAGAGCAAACCGGACACGCCCGGTGTCGTCTGGAATAAGCGGCTCGCCTCTATCGATCATCGACAGCGGACCCGCAGTAACCCACCAACTGACGCGGAAGTGGACACTTTCGCCGTCGGCGACGAACTTTGAAGCGCCCTTGCGCAGGAACGCCTGGCGTAACGCGGGCAACGAAGATCCAAAGTGGTGCGCCCGGCGATTAAATGAGTCGTGCGCCAGCGTAATGGTGCCATCATAAGAAAGTGGAAATGGTATTGTGCGTTTCTTCGACGAAGTCTCTACAGCCCCCAGGCGCGCACAAGGCTCGCGCCGCGACGCATCTTCCCAACGACAAGAAAGGACGAATCTATCGAAGCACCTGTTCCGCGCGGACGTCGATCGGCCAAACCCGCAGTGGCGATCGCGGTTGCGATCGGGCAATTCCCTCGGCGGATTCAAGGACCTACCTGATTGCCTCGCGCCGTCTGGAGTGGCTAAACTGACGATGAGGTAAAGCGGCCCAGCCCAGGACGTTAAGACCGGCAAGCGGTATGGCATGGCCAGTTCGAGCGCCTATCGCAACAGTCGTCCATCGCGGAGACAGTTCCTTCTGCATGACCGTGCGAACCCTAACAACATCCGCCGTTGAATCGTCGACTTCGTGCAGCTCTCCTGTCTTCAAGGAGCTGATCAGACATCTGCGGCGCAGTCGCGCCCGCCTGCGGAAGCTGTGGCTTCACCGCATTCTCGACGGTCAATACCTCACGGCGATGACCGCAGAGGAAATCTGTGCCGAAACCACCTCCCTGTATGACAGTTACCTCGAGGTCCTGGCGACGGGCGACATCGAAGCGCTCGAAGGATACGCGCGCAATCTCTCCGAGCGCATCATTCCGCGCGGCGTCCAGACCCGGGAGGTCGTCGGCATCGTGCTGCTCCTGCGCGATGTCCTCGCGCGAGAGCTGTTCAGCAAGTACGGGGAAGATAGCGTCATGCTGAACCGAGTGCTGGACGCATACGAGCCCGCCGCGAATCGGATCGCCACTACCGTCAGTGTCGGCTTCGTCCAGGAGCGTGAACGAACTATTCGCCGGCAGCAGGAGGCAATCCGCGAGCTCTCCGCCCGCAGACAGGCAGAACAGGCCCTGCGCGCACTGAACCAGCGGCTCGAAGAGGAGGCAAGGCGAATTGCGCACGCCCTTCACGATGAGGTAGGCCAGCTGATGGTCTCAGTCTACCTCGCGCTGGACACGCTGCTCGCCCAGCTCCAACCCAACGCTCGCGAACGGCTGACCGAGATTCGCGCGCTGCTCGGGCAAGTCGAGGCACAGCTACGACGACTCTCTCATGAGCTCCGCCCGACGATCCTGGATGATCTCGGACTGAAACCTGCCATCGAATTCCTCGCAGCCGGAATTTCGAAACGGACGGGCCGTTCAGTGGTTGTGACCGCCTCAATTGCCGGGCGTCTTCCGGGCCCCGTCGAAACCGAGATGTACCGTATCGTGCAAGAGGCACTGATGAATATGATCAAGCACGCGCAAGCCACTCAGGCCGTTGTCCATTTGGTGCGCCATCCGGACGCGCTCTTCTGCTCTATTGCAGACAACGGCTGCGGTTTCGATGCGAGCGCGCGATCCGCACAGACACACAACCAGGGGCTCGGACTGATCGGCATGAGAGAGCGGGCTGCCAGTCTTGGCGGGACGTTCTCGATCGACTCGAGCCACGGCAGAGGGACGACTCTCAACGTAGTGGTTCCGCTGAAAGGTGTGACATGCCGCCCCGGGTACTCCTCGCCGACGACCACGTAATCGTCCGACAAGGCTTCCGAGCCCTTCTGGAACGCGAGGGGCTCGAAGTCGTCGCCGAGGCGGCCAACGGTCATGAGGCCGTCCGGCTGGTCGGCGAACTTCTCCCGGACGTCGCAGTCCTCGACTTTGCGATGCCGCTCCTGAATGGCCTTGACGCGGCCAAGGAGATACGCCGGCGCTCCCCACGGACTCGCACGCTACTCTTGACAGTGCACACCGAGGACCACTACGTCCTCGAAGCGCTGCAAGCGGGGGTCCATGGATATGTTGTGAAGACACAAGCGGCGGCGGATCTGGTGCAGGCAATTCGCGAGATTCGGGGGAACGCGATCTACTTGAGTCCCACCATCTCACGCGCGGTTGTCGAGGCGTACTTCGACAAGGTCACTCCGCCTGGCGATGTATTGAGCTCACGCGAACGGCAGGTACTTCAACTCGTGGCGGAAGGAAAGACGACGAAGGAGATTGCCGCAGTCCTCGGAGTCAGTATCAAGACGGCTGATAGCCATCGGGCTCGCATCATGCGGAAGCTGGACATTCACGACACTGCCGGGCTGGTCCGCTTCGCGATCCGGCGTGGGCTCATCCACGCGTAATCCGGGTTTGCCCTCCGCATCAGCAATATTTCCCATTCGATTGCAGAGTACACCTAATTGTTTCTAGGAGTCCTCCTCCTTACGATGATCACATGAGAAATGGCAACGGAAACGAACGCCATCTGTGGGTGATGGTCGACAACGACGGTCACAGAACCTTATACGAATTGGTCGAGTGGGACAAGGAGGCGATGCCTTGCGGCTGGCCCGCGAACTTCATGCGCCGGCTGTCGTTGTTGACGTGGCGCTAACCGGCCTCCCCGCGCTCGACGAGATGTCTGAGGGGCGTCGCCGATTAAGGAAGTCGAGACTCATTCTGCTGAACGTACGTTCGGCGACTGGTAATGATGCGAACGGCACCGTTGTCCGACGTTTCGTTCGCCAGCCATCTAAACCCGTCCGGATGGCCGCGTCCTCGGACTGATCGGAGTAACGAAGCTCCGCCTCAAACCAACGGATGCAGAAGCGGATCTTCGTTTGGCGTGGCGGACGTCGCCGACGACCGCAATCACGGGTGACGAAGCACATGGCTCACTTTATTCAATTTGTCCAACAGTACTCCGCGATTCTCGTCGACCCTTACGGCCGGCGGTACGTCGCGAGAGTTTACGGTGCATGTCGGCCGGACGATCTTTGGGATGGCTGGTTCGTTTTCTTCCCACTGGATGATGGACGGGCTGTGGCCACCGATCGGGAGACAACACAGGGCAGTCTGGCGGCCGTCCGCTATTGGGCGAGCGGGATTTCCACCCTCTACCTGTACGGCGCGCTCGAGCGAGCCCGCGCGATGCTTCCCGAGGCGCAACTCGCCCGGCGCCAAGCGCAAGCCAAGGAGGAGGAAGCGCGGGCGCGGGCCGAAGCGGCCGACTACGAGGCAGCAGCTCACGCGGCGCGGAAGGCAGCACTGGACACCGATCGGCGCCGGCGTGAAACGGAGGCGATGCTGCTCGCCGAACGAGAGGCTACTGCTCGGGCGGCAGCCCGACTGCACGACCAGGCCGCTCGGTCAGCCCGATACGACGCAAGTGAGGCGCACCGGCGCATGCGCGAATTCATGCGGAAGCACTCGAGCGAGCGTCGTTACACGTCCCAGCCATCGGCGCGCCCGGTTGCTGCCGATGCCCCGCGTCGGCGCCGTTCTGCGCACGCCAAAGCGACGCCACGAACGCACACAAAGCCACGCGGGGACAAGAAGTAAAGTACTGGAGCCGATGTTAGGGGGGCGCCAGTTCCGTTGCGTCAGCGGACGTGAATGGAGACGGCAGGCCGGACCTGCTCGTAACGAATCTGTGCAGCACGGCCCCGCCCTGCTCGAACACTTCGCTAGGCGTGTTGCTGAACAACACCGCACCCGTAGATACAACTCCACCCGTGATCACTCTTTCTGCTGCTCCGAAAGTTATGTGGCCGCCCAGCGGGAAAATGGTGCCAATAACGATCTCAGGGAGGATCACGGACACTGGTTCAGGAGTGAACGTGACGAGCGCAACCTTTGCCGTGAGGGATGAATATGGCCGCGTGCAGCCGCACGGAGCCATGGCGCTCGGCCCCGGCGGCAGCTACTCCTTCACCGTGTTGCTGCAAGCCTCACGATTGGGGTCAGACCATGATGGGCGTCGTTACACGCTCAGCGTTGGCGCACGGGACAACGGTGGCAATGGCGGATCGAAAACTGGTGTTGTAATCGTGCCGCACGATCAGAGGCACTGAATAAATCAGACCCGGGCCATTCGCTTGGGAACCGTTGCCGAGCAAGCCAGAACCCAAGTGGCGCTAGTGTCGTGTTCCCTGAAGTTCGTTGGCAAAATCGGCTGACCTTGTCCAAGATGACGTCGGCGGTCGCGGTCCAGACGAAGGGCGTGCAGTGCTCGTTGTAGTGCGCCAGATAGTCGTGGATGGCCGCTTCAAGGGCCAGCACGCTCTCGAAGGTGCCACGGCGAATCCGTCGGGTGGTGATGGTTGAAAAGAAGCGTTCCACTTGGTTCAGCCAGCTGGCACTCGTCGGCGTGAAATGCAAGTGATAGCGCGGATGGCGCACAAACCACCGAATCACCTTTGGCGCTTTGTGAGTCCCGTAGTTGTCGATGATCACGTGCACGTCGCGGTCCGGCGGCAACTGGGCATCGCCGCTTGAGCGCCTCGCGGGTCCGGAAAACGTCCTCGCTAAAGAGCCTCCCGACGCGAAGGAGTTTGCAGCTCTCGTCCGTTCGGACCTGGCGCGGCTGAAGGACGCGGAGAACGAAGCGAACTCGCTCGACAGCAGGTTCGACCTTGCGTACAGCGCCGCTACGCACTCTGCCTGGCGGCACTGCGGCACCCCGCCGCCGATCCTAGCTCAGGGTTCGGTCGCTCGACCTCACTTAACGTTCCTTGATCGACAGGCCCTGCGAGGCGGCAAACGCCATGAGTCCGGTTATCGCCGCAGTGACCTCGCTGGTCTCGTTCGCGCTTCGCTGCAGCGTAAATGCAGTCCCTCTTGGATATCGAGCAAGCTTCTCCTTGAGCGCTGCGATCGATGTCAAGCGGTATTGCGCGAGTTCGATATGGGATTCGTCAGGCTCGTTGATGCTCCACACAATGATTCTCGTGTCGTCCTCGTGAATCATGTAGCCCGTCTGCGTGCGGCAGGTGTCCGTGACGCACAGGGATTGCAGCTCGCGCAATTCACTTGCGCGTACCAGCCACCCTGACCGGTTCCGATCGCCTGACGAAACGCATCTTCAACCATCGCCTGTCTCGCGTTCGGACGTTCGACGGCGCGGCTGTACGCCAGCTCCGCTGCTCGATCGGTCCACGTCGCGTGCCAGCGCTGGAAAGCCATGCGCAGCGGCTCGAGCGCTGCCGGCGATCCGTGTTGTCCCAGCGTTTGAATGGCAGCAATGACGACGTCGGGGTCGGAGTTGTCAAGATCGGTGATCGCTCGTATCTGCACGCCCGGCGTCATCCGCAGAGCCGCGATCTCGTTGAGAAATCTCCAGCAGCCGGTCGCGCGCGACGTCATCGCGCGATCGAGCAGCGTGGAGCCGGTCGCCTCGTCGACACGCAGGAAGTAAGCGTCACGCGCTCTTCGGACAACTTCCCCATACGGCGAATGCTCTCAATCCGTCGGCCTTTCTCGTCGTATCCATAGTCGGGAGCGAAAAGCTGTGGTCCTCGAACACTGACTTGACAAGCTCCATCAGTGATGCTCGCTCGTCGGTAGGCATGTTGGCGTCGATTACCGAGCCCAGCAGTCCGCCAGGGCCAGCGAACTCCATTCGTTCGCTCAGAACACGTCCATCTTGGTCCCTGGAAAACACAACACGGCAGACGACAGCATCGCTGGCATCACGAAAGGTTACCTCCGACGGAAGCTCACGTTCGTGTAGGTCGTGCTGCTGGTCGTCGCGCCAGGAGTCGAGTACGCGGCGTCAGTTCCCTCCACCCCATACATCGTCCCACACGAACCGGTTGAACAACTTGCACCGCTACTCTCTGGAACTGAAAGGAAAACCACTTTCGTCTTGCGACCGTTCTCATCGTACCGACAGAGTTCGGCTTCGCGCTTCGTGCCGTCGACATCAACCGTGACGGACGAAGCGGCTCGACCGCCTACCTCATAAGCATGGAGGACGCGCCTTGTCAGCACGTCGTTTGCCCACCACTGATCCTCGGTCAGCCGGCCACCCTCGTCGTATACCCGTACTTCGCGGGGAACTGACCCGTCCGGATTGTGATGTTCGATTTCGCTCAGTTGGCCGTCTGGGCGGAACATCGCGACGGACCGGTTCTTCAGAGGCCACCAGTCTCCTGTCTCAGGATTCCACCCAGCAAAATGAGTTCGGAGAGTTCGTACCGGGCCGCGCAATTCCCTCCGGGCCAAGTCACTCATCGTTCGACGCGTCATTCACCGTGATGCACGTCCTTGCTGTCACGACGCCCAACCTGGGATGACCCGTTTTCGTCCTGAATTGCCCAGCGTGAAGTAGCCGCGTATCGCGACGACGTCGTTCACGGCTGCTGCCGAACAACTTCGTAGTCGCCCCGCCTTGCTCCTTCGCGAACCACCCATCCAGGCGCGGCCTTGAACGTCCACCCGTCTCCGGAGATCGTCGCGTCGTCGCCGCGCACGGGCGCCGGCAGACGCCGCGAGCGGCCATCGGACGCCTCGAGCACGCCGTTCTCCGCCGCGAGCGTGCCGCAGGCTCCCGACAGGCGATAGGGATGGAAGTACACGGTCCCGGCACCTGGAATCACCACGGCGCCGAGAGAATTCGAGGTGCCGCCGCCTCCGCACGGCATCACGAACACCGGGCCGTCAACGAATCGCTGACGTAACTCGGCGATCAGTGCCTGCCGCTGCTGCTCGCGCTGTTCTTCGGCCGCGCGGAGCTCGGCGCCTCCGTATCGCGCGGCAGCCGCCGCGGCGTCCGCGACCGGTTGCACCCCGAGCGCTCGCATCAGCAGCACGACCGGATCGTCGCTGCCACGCACCGTTCGCGTCCAGCCGCGAGACGAGGCATCGAGCAGCAGGCCATACGCCGGCCCGGACGTGTATGTGAACGTGCGCACGAAGCTTTCCCCGTCCTCCGCGGCCGCCAGGAGTTCGAGCGCGCGCGCGATCGCGTCGGCCTCGGAGGGCGCGGCCAGCACCGTCTGGGTGTACGAGGCGAGGCCTTCAGTGATGTAGAGGGCGCGCTCGCTTTCGACTTTGTCCGGATATCGCGTGTGACGAGCCCCGCGGAAGGCCAGCGCCTCGCGAACGGCCTGGGCACGCAGCTCTCCTGATTCCCGCAGCGCCCGTGCGAGCGCGCGCCATTCGAGGCGCAACCAATACCGTCCATCGACGGAGTCCAGATGTTCGTTCGCTCCCGCCGGTCCGTTTAGTACTAGCGCCGGCTGGACGATGTGGAACGATTCGTGGAGAAACGCCTCGCCGCGCGTGCGAGCCGGCCAGTTGGCGATCGTGTCCCAGGTCATCGCCGCCCACATCGTGTTGCCCCACTGAATGGGCCCGTTCACCAGACCGATGAGCTTTGGGCGAGGCGCATCCGGTGGCGGTTGGCTGGTGGCGAACGTCTGTGTCCGCGCGTCGCCGATCACCATCGGCGCGCAGATCGACACTCCCCAGAGGCGCCCACCGTCGCGCTCGCAGAGCACCTGCGCCTCCTTGAAGAACTCTTGTGCGCGCGGTTGATCGACCTGCGCTACCGCCGGCGGCGCGAAAGCCGTCAGCAAGTACAAGAGAGTTCCCGCATGAAGCGCTCGTGTCCGCATCGGGCTCCTTTGCAGTCGAGAGTCGCGATTGTAGCTCCGATCGTCGACTCTATGCGGCGGGTGGAGATTGGCGAGCGACTGTGACGTAACTGTGACGTGAGCCTGTCGATTCAGCGAGATCTACCGAGGTTTACGGCAATCGACCATCGTGACGTGTGCGAGGCTAAGTGGCTGGATCTGCAACGGTAATCGAAAATCTACAGCACGCCGTCGCAGACCGTCAAAGCAATTTCCAAGCGTGCTCCTTCAAACGCGCGTCAAGGACACCATTGATGAGTCTGAATCGAAAGTCGTCCTAAGGCTGCGGGGAATCTCAGAACGGGCCTGAAATCATCAATTTCAGGCCCGTTTCTTATTGGGACCTTGGTTGGCGTTGGCTGCGGAAGGATGGCTCTTGGACCGCGTTTGGGCACACTGGAGGGCACAGTAAAGCCGATGCTAATGTGTGCCTTGCGGGCACACGTTGTGCTACGCTCAGGTCAGTGAAGTACTTCGCCTGGGATGATGCGAAGAACGCGAAGCTCAGGGCGGACCGCGGCATCGGATTCGAGGACATCGTCTTCCACAACGAACGTGGCGACCTGCCCGACATCTTGGAACACCCGAACCCCGACCGGTACGCCGGGCAGCGCATCTTCGTCATCCAGCGCGAGGACTACGCGTACCTTGTGCCGTTCGTCGAGGACGAGCACACGGTGTTCCTGAAAACGATCATCCCGAGCCGGAAGGCCACGAAGCGGTACCTCGGTGAGGAGTCCGACCATGAAGATTGACGCGGACGAGAAGGAGTTGCTCGAATCCGTCGAACGGGGCGAGTGGAAGTCCGCCGGCGGCGGTAAGCGTGAGAGAACCCGCTACGCACGGTACGCGAAGGCTACGTTCCGCAAGGATCGTCGGCTGAACATTCGTCTGTCGAGCAAGGACCTGGAAGCGATCCAGAAGCGGGCACTCGCGGAAGGCTTGCCCTACCAGACGCTAATCGCGAGCCTGCTGCACAAGTACGCCTCCGGCCGCCTCAAAGAGGTCTAGCACCGCGGCGGGCGCGTTGCCCACAGTGAACCGAAGGGGCTGCTCTTTCTTTGAAGCTGTGACGATCTCCACTAATGAGGACTGCGCGGCCCTCAGAAGTAATGCATACGCAACCTGATAGGTCTTCACGGCTGTTTCAACCATCCGTTCTTGAGGCGACGTTGCGGGGCGGCTACCGCGGCCGGACCTCTGCGGCCGTCCGTGTCACACGCACCTCGTCTCCGATGTCGATAACCATCAGATCCTCGCCCATCTCCACGCGTCCCGAGTACGACCGCTTTGTCTGATCCACGATTGCTGCTGTTCCCGGACTGTGGGAGAACACGGCCAGCCGCGGCGATACTCGGCTGAAGATGCCAGCCGCCTGCTCCGGCGTGGTGTGACGCGCCACGATCGCTTCGAAGGGTCCCTGGCTCGGCACGAGTTTGCGTAGCACGTCCAGATCGATCGCCTCGTGGATCAACACGTCCACGCCCTTGCAGAAGGCGACGAGGTTGTCGCTTGGCGACGTATCGCCTGAGAGCGCCACCGAGCGCCTGGCGTAATCCACTCGGTACCCGTACGAGGGTTTCACAAGTCCGTGGGTCACGAGGAGTGCGGTGACCGTGACGCCGTTTCTCTCGTAGACCTTTCCTTCGCGGATATCGTGCGCGATCACCCTGATGCCGTCTGGGGAAAAATTTTCGTCCACGTCCCGGCGAACATGAATATCAAAGGCGAATGCTTCCTCCAGGTGACGCATCATGTCGCGCGTACCGTCCGGGCCCCACACTTCGAGCGGCACCT
Organism: Acidobacteriota bacterium; assembly: GCA_003222675.1. Taxonomy (GTDB): domain Bacteria; phylum Acidobacteriota; class Vicinamibacteria; order Vicinamibacterales; family 2-12-FULL-66-21; genus QHWT01. The sequence continues at coordinate 10,493 of QHWT01000016.1, forward strand.
TCCGTCCTGGCGCGGCCGACCATGGTGTGAGCATCAGGTCGGGGATATCGACGACGTGGTCCGAATGCAGGTGCGTGAGGAACAGCTTCGTGACGCCGTCCATTGAAAAACCCGCCTGCACCGAGCGCTGCATGAATCCGCGCCCGGCATCGAACAGGAACCGTTCGCTGCCGGCCTCAACGAGCGTGCTGATGCCAGCCACGCCCACATGAACACGAGGTCCGCTCGCCGTCCCCAGCAGGGTGACGCGAATTTTCTTCAGCGGCACGGCGCCATTCACCTGCTGGGAGGTTTGCGCGATGGCCGTGCCGCACAGGTAGAGGCCCAGAACGCTCAAGAGAAGCCGGCGTCGTAAGATCATTGGGCGCTCCATAAAACGGACCACACTGTAGTGGGATGCACACGGGCACGCGTCAGAAGCTCTCGTCTTACGCATCCTGTCGCCTCAAAGAGGTCTGATTTAAAGGTAATACCATCGAGGCTGCGGCCTACCGTTTTTCCGCGTCGGTTTGCGTGAGCTGATGAACGCGCTGGTGTGACAGGCCCAGCAATCGTGCCGCGTCGCGCGCACTCATCTTCAGCCGTCCGCCACGCAGCGTACGGACGGCGCGCCGGGCTGCGACGGCCGCCCGCCGATCTTCCCGTTCGGCTTTCTTTCGGAGTGTGCTATAGGCACGGACAGCCCGCGCGGCGCCCGTCGGCAGTTTCACCTCGTCGATGATGATGGCCTTGCGTGCATTGTCTACGAACAGCTCCATTGCTTCGACGATGCGACGGCGAGCCTCGTCGACCGTGCGTCCCTGCGTGTGACAGCCGCGCAGTCCGCGCACTGACGCGACCCACCATCCAGACGGATCTCGCTCATATGCGACGCGATAGGACTTCATGATCTCTTCAGCCATCCCTTCCCCAGGCACGGCTCCAGGTCGCGCTCGATGCGGCGGAGCAGGCCAGGTCCGATGTCTTCGCCCGCGTGCACCGGTACCGTCGTCACGCATCGACCGCACTCAACGCGGAGATGCGATCCACGTTGCCGGGTCTCCGTGCAGCCCAAGGACCGAAGCAGCCGTCGCAGGTCCTTGGCCGTCACGAGCCCAGAATAACCCCGGCCTGCCCGACATGTCTAGTAAGGTAGACAGTTTGAACGAGGTGGCGCATTGCCTCGATGCCACGGTCCGCCGGAAGCGGTTGGGCACGCCCCGGACTACGCCGGTGGACACAGCCACCGCGTTGGAGGGCGCGAGGGCAACGTCTCGGGTTCGCCGATTGGTGCCCATTCCACTGGTTCACAGCGACTGTGCCGTTGGCTGCCGACCGGAGAGGAGTCCGACGATGAAGATTGATGCCGACGAGAAGGAGTTGCTCGAGTCTGTCGAGCGCGCCGAGTGGAAGTCCGCCAGCGGTGGCAAGCGCGAACGAACGCGCAACGCTCGCTACGCCGAGGCCAGGTTCCGAAAGGATCGCCGGATGAACATCCGGCTGTCGAGCAAAGACCTTGAGGCGATCCAGAAGCGGGCGCTGGCGGAAGGCTTGCCTTATCAGACGCTGATCGTGAGCCTGCTGCACAAGTATGCGGCCGGCCGCCTCAAAGAGATCTGAAGAGACCTGCACCGCGGTCATGAACGCCGTGTTCAGGACGTAGATGAGCATCGCCGCGGCCACCGACAGCAGCCGGGCTCCCCACCGGCCGGCAGCCAGATAGAACCGCGAATCGCGGCCGCCATGTACGCGAACTGCCACAGGGAGACCAGGCCGAAGACCAGGAACAGATACCTATGACGAACGGACCGTGTCGTCGAGTCCGCTGAACGATTCTCCAGTCGGCCGGTACGTCGAACCGCACCTCCTGCCTGGCGCGAGCCAGCGCCGCCTCAATGGTTTCCCAGGGGGCGCATGCGGGTTCTTGGATCGATCGTCAACCGCGCTCAACCCTCCCGAAGAACTTCGGCCGGATCAACACGCGACGCGCGGCACGCGGGTAGGGAGCCGGCGAGCGCGCCGACGGCAGCGAGGATGGCGGCCGAAGATATGAGAGTGACCGGATCGCGTGGCTCGAGTCCGTACAGCAGCGTCGCAATAAACCTGGACGCCCACATACTCGCGGCCGTGCCGATCGCCACGCCGACCCCCAGAAGGACCGTCACGCGCGCAAGGACGAGCCGGACAACACGCGCCGGTGCGGCGCCAATCGCCATGCGGATGCCTATCTCCGTTCGACGGCGATTCACCGCATACGCCGTCACCCCGTAGAGGCCGAGCGCTGACAGCAGCAGCGCAAGGACGCTGAACCATCCGGACAAGAGTGCCACAATCCGTTCCTGCACGAGAGCGGCATCGACCTGCTGCTTCAACGGTGTGAACGTGATGCCGATGTTTGAATCAACCCGAGCGATCGCGTCGCCTACACTCCGCTCAAGCCAGAGCGGAGACCCGCTCGCCGCGCGCACGCTCAAAGTCGCGAGTGGAAAAAAGCCCGAACCTGTGGGCTGCTGCGCCAGCGGTACGTACATCGTTGGCGGCATAGCCGCGCGCAGCGACAGATAAGTTGCGTCCGCGACGACGCCCACGACCTCCATCCACGGACGCGTCTCGCCCGGCGTCGAGGACGGATTGCGGATACGCCGGCCGAGTGGATTCGCGCCCTGCAGGAATCTGCGGGCGAAGGTCTCGTTGACCATTGCGACCGGCGGCGACGCGAGCCGATCGCGCTCGTCGAAATCACGCCCCGCGACCAGACGAGTGCCGTAGGTCGCGAACCAGTCGGGCGTGATCACGTTTCGATAGGAAACGTTCTGCGGCGGCGCGAGCTGCGGGCCGTTTTCGGCCTGGACGTAGACATCAGTGATCGTCCCGCTGACCGGCGTTACTTCGGAAATGGCAGCGTGTGCGACCCCAGGGGTCGCGCGAACGGTCGCGGCAATCCGCTCATACCGAGCAGCTCGCTGAGACGGCTCCGCGCTGGCCTGCGGAACGTCGAGGCGCACCAGCAGCACCGGGTCGCGATCGAAACCGACGTTCAACGTCGCAAGCGTCGTGAATGTGCGAATGAAAAGACCCGCCGAGACAACCAGGACGAGGCACAACGCGACCTGCCCGGCTACCAGCGCGCCACCGAACCCGATGCCACGTTCGGCTCCAGCCCCTCGGCCGTGCTCGCGGATGGCGTCGATCGGTTCCGTACGGGGCGCGCGCAGCGCCGGGACCACACCGAAGAGCACTGCGACCGCGATTCCAACCGACGCGGTGAACGCGAGCACACGCCAGTCGAGACTGGTGTCGAGGAACACCGCGGTGGCCGACGTCGAGAGTTGACGAACGAGCAGCGCGCTCGCCCATACGGCAATGACGAGGCCGACGGCGCTGCCAGAGGCCGCGAGCAACAACGCCTCAACGAGCTGTTGTCGGGCGAGCTGCCAGCGTGACGCACCAAGCGCGAGGCGCACGCTGAACTCGCGACGCCGCGCGGACGCCCGCGCGAGGAACAGATTCGCGACGTTCGCGCACGCAATCAGCAGCACCAGCACAACGACCGCCATGATCGCCAGAATCGGCTGCCGATACCGCGCGCGCATCGTGGACGTGCCCCCGGCGGCGGACTGCACGCCGAATGGCGTCGCGAAATGGCGCGCCCGCGCCTCGGCGCTCGCGTTGGCAGGCATCGTGGCTTCGCGAATCTGCGCCTGGACGCCACGTAGCGCCTGCTCCGCCGACTCGATGGTCTGGCCATCTTTCAGCCGCGCCATGATCAGCAGCCAGGAGGCGCGATCGAGCAGGCTGTCTCGCCCGCGCATCAGCGGTTCGGTGCCGATCGGAAGAATCAGGTCGGACTTACTGCCAACATCGGTGCCAAAGAAATTTGGCGGCATCACGCCGACGATCGCAAATGGCACGCGATCGATCGTTTGTGTCTTGCCGACGATGTCCGTCGAGCCCCCAAACCGCCGCTGCCACAACGCGTAGCTGATCACCGCCACCGGTCCGTTCGCCCCGCCGCCGCGGCGATCGTCGTCGGCCGTAAACGGCCGTCCCAGCAGCGACTGCAGGCGCAGCGCGTCGAAGTAGCGGCCGCTCGCGTAGACGCCCTCAACGAAGTCCGTCTGCCCACCTTGTGCGAGGTTGAAGCGAGTCGTCCGCCGCGAGAACGCGAACGTCTCCTGGAAGAGATCCGCATGGTGATCGCGGATCTGCTCCCATGCCGGATTCGACCACGGCGAGTTCGGGGTGACCGACGGGTTCGACAGGAGCAGCACTAGCCGGTCGGCGCGTTCGACGGGAAGGGCTCGCAGCAGCAGGCTGTTGACGATCGAGAACATGGCCGTGTTGGCGCCGATGCCCAGCGCGAGGCACAGGACGACGACGAGCGTGACGAGGGGCGTCGCGCGCATTGTGCGGACGGCAGTTCGGAGATCACTCATGGTATTCTCCCGACCTCAATCTCGCCTGAACGATATTGTGAATCCGCGGCTCGTCCATTGAACCGATTCTCAATATGTGCGTGGAATCGGTGCCGCGCTGCACACCTGCTGCAATGTCACGCTGTTACTTTTATAACACGTAGCGGAAGGGCGCCTTCACCTGCTACGCCTTTGCCATACGGTGGCTCAAAAGAAATCGAGGGGGTCGTCGAGGGACGCGTGCCTTTGACGGCATCCGCCAGTAGAAGCGGGTCTGTGGACATCCACTCCACAAGATCGCGCGCCAGGGCCAAGGGCAAGAACTGTGGATCTCAGAAATCCGCCGTTTGGACTCGTTGTGCTGGCTTCTTGCCTGTGGATCATCACGAGCATTGGCGCGCGTCGTCACCCGTCGATATTCAGCGCCCTCGATCGTCGTCGCGTCACGCGATGGAAGTGCGCGATTGAAATTGCGTTTCTGGTTGGAGGCGACGGTCAAAGAAACCGTCACCTTGTCTCGTTTTCCTTCCGTTTTCTGAACCGACCGAGCGAAAAACGCGTCGTGTGTACCCAGAAGTGTGCTCAGACGTTGTGCCCAAACGAGTAGCAGCGCGACAACACAAAGCACTCTTGTGGTTGCATTTAGCGGCAAAGGTGACGGCTTGAACGGGGGTCGCCTTCAGGGCTTTGCTGTCGAGCGTTCCCGTGCAAGTATCTTTGTCACGTATACTTGCAGACGCGCGGTGAGGTGGCCGAGAGGCTGAAGGCGGCGGTTTGCTAAACCGTTGTAGGGTCTTTAAAACCCTACCCAGGGTTCGAATCCCTGCCTCACCGCCAACCTTCGCTCACGCTTGCCAACGAGAGCGTGAGCGACGGTTGGCAAGCCATGCGAAGGTTGTCTACCGTAACGCGGAGCGCGAACGTGGACCTATCCTAAGCGACGGGGCCGTCTCTATCACATCTCCAAACTTTTCGATGCAGCCCGGCGAGAGCCGGACCCGCAGGCTCTTCGAGCGGGCGTATCGCGCGTCCAAGGCCGCCGGGCTTTACTGGGCGTGAGAGCGCGGCCTGGTGAGTCTCGCGCGGAGACGGATGAGAGATCGGATCGCCCAGAGCATTCTCGTCGTCGGTGGCCTCGCGGGCGTTGCCGTTGCGGTGGCGCGCGAGACCGACAGTGCCACCCGTGCCGCACCGGAGGATTGGGCGCGGTGAGTGCCGGAATCGCCGAAGCGCTCGTGCTGGCCGCACTTCAGTTCGCGGTACTCGTCACACTCAACCTCCTACTCGGTCGTCCCGCACGCCGACGTGGTCGATTACCCACGCGTCTCCGAATAGCACACCTGCTGGTAACGTTAAGCTGGTTCGGATATGAGCGGCAAGCGCTGTCTGGTCGCGCCGGGCGCTCGCTATCGATCCAGACGCCCTTTGGCAATTCTCGCCGTTCAGCCGGACCGTCGAAGCCGCGTTCATCGGCGCGCAGATGTTCTTTGCATCGTGTGTGATTGCGTTCACTGTCGGGAATCCCGCGCGTGACGGTCAGCTTCACTGATTCAGCGCCCTGACCGCAAGCGACCCTGACAGCCATGTTTGTGGCTGATAAACTCGTCCGCGCATATGATTCAACCGCCGCCAGGCACGTCTCGCGGTAGGAGGTCTCCCGTCATGAATCACAGCCGGCGTCAGTTCATCGGTCAGTGCGCCACGGTGGTGAGCGCATCAGCGGTGTCGGGCATGATCGATCGAATACCGGCCTCCGCCACGCCAGACCAGCCGCTGCTCAACTGGGCCGGCAACTATCGGTACAGCACGCAACGCGTCACTTCTGCGACCTCAGAAAACACGAGCGTCTTAAAGTTCTCGGCACGCGCCACTGCTTCAACGGGATCGCCGACAGCGCCGACGGTTTCCTTTCCCTTCGCGAGATGAAGCAGGTCGTCGAACTCGATCGCGCGGCGCGGAGGATCACGATCGAGTCGGGAATGAGCTACGGGCAGTTGTGTCCGTATCTCGATCAGCAGGGATTCGCGCTCCACAATCTGGCCTCGCTGCCGCACATCTCAATCGCCGGTGCCTGTGCCACCGCAACACATGGCTCCGGCCCGAAGAACGGGAATCTCTCGACGGCGGTCTCGGCACTCGAGATCGTGACTGCCCGTGGCGATGTTCTGCCGATCGCGCGCACCAGAGATCGCGATACGTTTCAGGCCGCGGTCGTCCATCTCGGCGCCATCGGCGTTGTCACCAAGGTCACGCTGGATCTCCAGCCCGCGTTCACGATGCGGCAGGACGTCTATCTGGACCTGCCGATGGCGCAGGTCAGGGAGCATTTCGAAGACATCGCCTCCGCTGGGTACAGCGTGAGCCTGTTCACCGATTGGCAGAAGGGACGGGTCAACGAAGTCTGGGTGAAGCGTCGCGTCGAGAAGGATGCGCCCCTGACCACCTCGAAGGATTTCTACGGCGCACGTCCCGCGACTGCGAACGTCCATCCGATCATGGAGCTGTCAGCTGAAAACTGCACTGAGCAGATGGGCGTTCCCGGGCCGTGGTACGAGCGGCTGCCTCACTTTCGAATGGGCTTCACTCCGAGCAGCGGCAAAGAACTGCAGTCGGAATACTTCGTGCCGCGCAGGAATGCCGTCGAGGCGATCGCCGCCGTCGAGCGGCTACGCGATCACGTCACCCCGCACCTGATGATCACGGAACTGCGCACCATCGATGCCGACGAGCTGTGGATGAGCCCATGCTACAAAAGGCCCAGTCTCGCGATTCATTTCACCTGGAAGCAGGAGTGGGAATCGGTGAGCAAGGTGCTGCCGATGATCGAACGTGAGCTGGCGCCTTTCGACGTGAGGCCACACTGGGGCAAGCTCTTCACCATTCCGTCGGCGGAGCTCCAGCAACGCTACGAGAAGTGCGCTGAGTTCAAGCGGTTCGTCGCTCAATACGACACGCACGGCAAGTTCCGCAACGAATTCCTGAGCGCGAAACTCTACGGCTGAAGCGTGAGTGGGGTCGCTGGACGCACGCGCGGGAGCGCGTGCGATGCGACAATCACCAGATTACCCAGTCCAGAAATCACCAAATCCGTTGGACTGTCTTCTTCTTCAGCACCCTGCTAAAGACCCGGCCTACTCAACGCCCCACACCGGCCGGAACTGGTGCGGCCGTCAACTTGCGAATCAGGTCCACTTCCTCCTGCTTGTACGGCGTCCCATCCTGCTTGAAGATTTCGTGGAACCATATCTTCGGCTCCCGATCGACGTATGGCTTCTGCCACGAGTCCCAGGGCAGGTAGGTCTGAGTCTTTCCCGCCACGAAGCCCCAGTTGATGGCCGCCACCCTGTATTTCTGAGCGACCGGCAACGAGCCCTGGAACGTGCTGCCGTTGCCGCGTGCCATGTATTCGGTGCACAGGATCGGCCGATGGTACCGCTGGAGCCATTTGATCCGCTTCTCGAACTCGGCGGCTCTGTCGTAGTTGTGAAACGAGATCACGTCCGAGCCCTCGAGCTGGACGCGCTCCATCGGCGACAGCTTGTCATCGCTCGACCAGTCGCCTTTCCAGACTCCGGACGTCAGCGGCTGCTCGGCGCCGGCCTCTCGTGACCACTCAAACGCCTGCGGCAGCAGAGCGAGCACGAGTTCGACCTTGTTCTTCGGTTCTGCGCTTCCGTAGCTGTTCGTGTTCGTATTGTCTGGCTCGTTCCAGATGTCCCAGCCGAGCACCCGCGGATCCTTGCCGAATGCCTTCACCACGCCGGTGACATAGGCCTTGAGTCGCGGGTACTCCTGCGAGTCCTGCAGCGCCTTGGCCCCGGGGCTTTGCAGCCACCCGGAATTGTGCACGCCCGGCCTGGGATCGCGCTGCCGTCCAAGCTTGGGATGAGGATCCCAGCATGAATCGAACAGCACGAACAAAGGCTTGATGCGGTGTCGCGCGGCGATATCGAGGAAGCGAGTGATTCGTTCGCGATAGCTGTCAGCATCCTGCTGCCACGCCAGGTCGTGCAGAAACACGCGCATCGTCGTCATCCCGAGACTCTCGGCCCAGCCGAGCTCCTTGTCGATCGTATTGGGATCGAACGTCTCGGCTTGCCACATCTCGAGCTCGTTGATCGCCGTGGCCGGAATGTAGTTGCTGCCCACCAGCCACGGTTGACCGGCGTACCACTCGTTCGCCTTCGCCTCGGACCAGCGCGCCATCGGCGTTTGCGCAGGCGCGAGCGTGACGAGACTGCAGATCAGCAAAAGACCGAAAAGTCGTGCCTTTTTCATCGCTCCGCCCTTTCGTCATCCACCATAGCTTTCGTGCTCTCAAGAGCTTACTAATTATTGTCGGCAATGCTGATGTTGAAAGGAGATCCCTTCCAACGGCAGCACCTGATTTGCCGTCGAAATGGGAGAGCGCTGTCCCGGGCGCAACAGGAGTGCTCGTGAAACAGGATGTTCGGGCGGCGTGGGACTGGACCTGGCTGGAGCAACTCGCGCGCGATGTCGGCTACGGATTGCGCCAGATCCGCCGCAATCCGGCGTTCTCGGGCATCGCCATCGCAACGCTGGCGCTCGGCATCGGCATCAACACCGCGATGTTCAGCGCCGTCGATGCGGTACTGATTCGTCCCCTGCGGTTCTGCTGATCTCGTGCGTCAATCTGGCGAATCTGCTCATGTCACGCGGGGCCGCGCGTCGCCGCGAGGTGGCCGTGCGCGCGCCTGCGCGAAGGCCGATTCTTCGACGCGTCTGATCAACAATCGGAAGCGCCCGTGGCGATCGTCAACGAATCGTTTGCCGATCGCAACTTTCCAGGACGTTCGGCGATTGGCGCGCGATTCAAGTTCGGACGCTGGGGCAGCAAGGCTTACTGGTACACGATCGCGGCGTCGTGAAGGAAATTCGCGATCGCGGCGTGGCGGAAGAACTGCAGCCCACGATTTATCGCGTGTCCCGGCTGTCACCGTGGTATCGGTCATTCTCTTGGCCGTGGCAGCCCTGGCGTGTTTTGTTCCCGCGCGTCGCGCGTCGCGCATCGATCCAACGATCGCCCTGCAGCATGAGTAGGAATCGGCAATCGTGATGGGCGGACCGAGTCGCCGATCGTGATGGCCTTCGCTTTGCTATCCATTCGCCTCATGAAGAACCAGCCCATTGACGATTGGAAAACGGGCGATGAACCGATGACGGCCGCACAGCGCTCGTACCTCGAGACGCTGTGTCGCGATACAGGTGAGGAATTCAACGACGCGCTCTCGAAGGCGGAGGCGTCGAAGCGGATCGATGAACTGCGCGAGCGGTCGCCGCGACTCTCTCGCGGTTGAGAAGGACCTGCGGCGCTGAAATTGCCCAGCTCGCCGTGCGATGCCGCATCTCAGGCAACATCACAAACTCGTCTTCTCCATCCTGATCGTCTGCGGCATCATCGCGGCGCTGCTGGCGATCGCGCAGGACCAGGAGACGCTCAAAATCGAGAGCACCTACGGCGCCGAGGACCGCAGGTTTCCCGCGTACCTTGCGGCGCTGCTCGGCGCAGACGCGACGGGCGGTAATCAATATCAGGTCCTTACCAACGGCGATCAAATCTTCCCTCCGATGCTTGGCGCTATCGCGGAAGCCAAACGCCGCATCAGCTTTGAGACCTACATCTACGAGCAGGGCACAGTTGCCGACCAGTTCACGGCCGCGCTCGAGGCCGCGGCGCGCCGCGGTGTGCAGGTTGATCTCGTCGTCGACGCGATGGGGTCGGACAGGGTGCCGGCAGAGGCCGTGAAGCATCTCCGCGATGCGGGCGCGCACGTCGGCCAGTTCGGCCAGCCGACCTGGTACACACTCGAAGAGCTCAACTATCGCACCCATCGCAAGATCCTCGTCGTGGACGGCCGGGTCGGGTTCACGGGCGGCGTAGGTGTGGCCGATCACTGGCTCGGTCACGCGGAGGATCCCGATCACTGGCGCGATACGATGGTGCGCATCGAAGGTCCGCTCGTCCGGCTGATGGAGGGCGCGTTCTACGAAAACTTCGTCGAGACGCTCGGACCGGTCAAGCCATCGCTCGATCCGCCAGATGAATGGCTGCCGCCGACGCCGCGCGACAGCGCCTTCATCCTTCGCAGCTCCCCAACCGGCGGCAGCAATGATCTGAAGCGCCTCTATCTGCTTGCCATCGGCGCCGCGATGAAGACGCTCGATATCTGCACCCCGTATTTCATCATCGACGAATCCAGCGACTGGTCGCTCGCCCAGGCCGTCAAGCGTGGCGTCAAAGTTCGCGTGCTGGTCGAGGGAGAGCACACCGACGCCAAGCCCGTGAAGTACTCCAGCCGCAGCGCGTACGAGCGGCTGATGACGGAGGGGCTCGAGCTCTACGAATACCAGCCGACGATGATGCATACGAAGACGATGGTGGTGGACAGCGTGTGGAGCATGTTCGGCTCGGCGAACTTCGACAATCGATCACTGGAGCTCAACGACGAGATGAACGTGGCGGTGAGCGATCCCAGTCTGGCCCAGCGGCTGCTGCAGGACTTCGAAGCGGATCTGAAATCGGCGAAGCGTCTCGATCTCGACGCCTGGCGCCGCCGCTCGCCGCTCGAGAAGACGCGCGAGTACTTCTGGAGCTACTTCGGAGAGATCTTCTAGCTGGCAGGCTGCTGAAGAAGAAGACAACCTGCGGAATTCGGTGATCTCTGGATTGGGTAATCTGGTGATTGTGCTTCGCACGCGCTCCCGCGCGTGCGTCTCTCTAGACCCCGCCTTCGCACCACGCACCACGCACCTTGGACCTCGGACCCTCGGCCTTCGGATCAAGCGATAATCGTGAGATGGTTCGCGTGCGTTTTGCTCCGTCTCCGACAGGCTACCTGCACGTGGGTGGCGCCCGAACGGCGCTCTTCAACTGGCTCTTTGCACGGCGGCACGGAGGCACCTTCGTCCTGCGCATCGAAGACACCGACGCCGAGCGGTCCTCCTGGGCCATGGTGGCCGGCATTGTCGACGGCCTGCGATGGCTGGGACTCGACTGGGATGAAGGGCCCGACGTCGGCGGGCCGCACGCGCCTTACTTTCAATCCGAACGGCTCGATCGATATCGCGAGAAGGCGCACGCCCTCGTGCGCAAGGGACATGCGTACTACTGCTATTGCTCGCCCGAGGATCTGCAGCGGAAGCGCACCGTCGCGGAAGGACGTGGCGAGGCGTGGACGTACGATCGCGCGTGTCTGAAGCTGTCGCGTGAAGACGCCGCGCGGCTCGACGCGGCGGGCGCGGCACGGGCGATTCGCTTCAACGTCCCCGCAGGTCAGACGCGATTCGCCGATCTCGTTCACGGACCGATTGTATTCGACAATTCCAATATCGAAGACTTCGTGATCTTGAGGTCCGATGCGCAGCCGACCTATCACCTGTCAGTTGTCGTGGATGACATCGAGATGGAAATGACGCACGTCGTCCGCGGCGACGATCACATCTCCAACACGCCGAAACACGTGCTGCTCTACCAGGCATTCGGCAGGACGCCGCCGCAGTTTGCCCACGTGCCGCTCATTCTCGGGCCCGACAAGAAGCGGCTGAGCAAGCGGCACGGGGCGACGTCGGTGATGGAATATCACCGCCTCGGGTTTCTGCCCGAAGCGATGGTGAACTTCCTCGCACTCCTTGGGTGGTCGCCCGGCGGCGATCGCGAGCTGCTCGAAACAGACGAGCTGATCGCCCTCTTCACGCTGGAAGGAATCAGTGGCGGGAACGCCGTCTTCAATCCTGAAAAACTGGACTGGTTCAACCAGCAACACATCGCGCGGCTGCCGGCTGCCGAACTGCTGCGGCGCATTGAAGGTCGCCTGCGCGCACGGGAATTGTGGCGCGACAGCCTGCCGGGCGGCGAAGCGGCATGGGTGGAAAAGGTCCTGGAACTGCTCAAGCCGCGCGTCAAGAAGCTCGATCAGCTCGTCGACGAGATCGAGCCGTTTCTCGTCGATCTGCCGCAGTTCGATCCCGCCGCTGTCCAGAAGCACCTGTCCGACGTGGACGTGCGAAATACGCTCGGCATCCTCGCCGATCGGTATGGCCCGCTCGTGCCGTTCGATGCCGCAACCACCGAGCACGTACTTCGCGGCGTCGCGCAGGACGCCGGCCTCAAGGGAGCCGCCCTGATTCACGCCACGCGGGTGGCTGTCACGGGACGCGCCGTCAGTGCGGGGTTGTTCGACGTGCTGGCGCTGCTGGGCTCGACCCGTGTAGTGAATCGCCTGCGCCGCGCCAGAGATTACACACCCGTGTCGTAAACGTTTGCACCACCGCCGACGCGCGCTGCCCACGCCGCGCCGCAAGACGGACGGCTGCGGTCGGAAAGTCATTTCCGATTCGGGCTACTTCTCTTCTGTTTTCTCTGATCCACTTGTGTTTGCGCCCGGCCCACGACCAAACAACGGAAATGAACGCCACTCATTTCCTCTTGCGCTACCCGAATGTAAGTTCCGTCATTTCAATCAATTAGAACCGATCACGTGGCACTGCCGTTGCAGTGGTTGGGCTCGCCTGAAACGTCGGTCTCAACCCGTTGGCAGCGGGAGGAGGACAACAAGTGGCGAAGGAAGATCGCGGATTCGCATCGATGGACAGGGCGAAGCAACGTGAAATTGCGAGCAAGGGCGGGAAAGCGGCGCACCAGAAAGGCACTGCTCACGAGTGGACGAGCGAGGAAGCACGCGACGCAGGGCGCAAGGGAGGCATCGCGAGCCATCGTCGTCGTCGCGAGCAGATGGGTACGAGCTCGGACATGGCCGAGCGTGGAAACGGTGACGCCGAGTCGAGCATGACCTCGACGGAGAACGAGTAGCCTTCGAGGGGTCCCGGAGGCCCCTCGCCTTTCCTTCCTGACTCTCGGTTTGCGCGGCCGACATGCCCACAGAAGTATGCGTGTCGATCCACCACTGCTTTCCCCTCACATTCTTGATTCGCCTGAGATTGTTTCGCCGTGCCGCAGCGCGAACACCTGCACGCGCTAGTCGCCCACTAGCGTTGGGACCATTGGTGGTGCGAAAAAGCCAGCGGAAGGCTTTAGACTAAGCGCACCTTCATGAGCCCTGAAGAATACGCCCGCGCCCGACGCGTGCTGATGCGCCGGGATCCTGTACTTGCGCCGGTCATCAGGAGGTTTCGCGAACGGTCGCTCATCGAGGGGCCTCCCGTCGATCCATTTTCGGCGCTCGTGCGAACGATTGTCGGCCAGCAGTTGTCGACGAAAGCGGCGGCGACGATTCATGGGCGGCTGATCGGTCTGATGCCCGGTGGCATCGCGACGCCGCAAGCGATTGGCGGCCTCGGCGACGATCAGCTACGGCAGGTCGGTATGAGCCGCCAGAAGAGCGCGTATCTCCGCGACCTTGCCGCGAAATCAGCCAGCGGCGAACTCCACCTCGAGGCCTTGTCCGAGATGACCGACGAGCAGGTCATCGACGCCATCACCAAGGTGAAGGGGCTCGGGCGATGGTCCGCCGAGATGTTCCTGATGTTCCGCCTCCGTCGGCCCGACGTGCTCCCGGTCGACGACCTCGGGATCGTGAACGCCATCCATCGTCTTTATAAGCTGCGCAAGAAACCCGACGCCGAGCGGATACGGAAGATGGGCGAAACGTGGCGACCCTATCGAACCGTCGCCTGTTACTACTTGTGGAGAAGTCTGGAGAATACGCCGCAATGAGACCACAGCCACGGATCGCACGGATCTTACGGATCGGGTTGCTCGCGGTCGCGATCGCCGCGGGGTTCGTCTCCCTGCGCGCGCAGCAGAAGGACGACAAGAAGGACGAGAAGAAGTGGGACGTCGCCGCGGATCTCGGGCCGACGGAGAAGCTGGCGTTCGATACATCCGAGGGGACGTGGATGAACGTCGACGTCAGTCCCGATGGGCGGCAGATCGTCTTCGATCTGCTCGGCGACATTTATGTGATGCCTCTCGCTGGAACTGGAAGCTCACCGGCAACACGCATCACCAGCGGTCCAGCCTTCGACATGCAACCGCGTTTCAGTCCGGACGGCAAGCGGATCGCGTTTTCGAGCGATCGCGACGGCCTGTGGAACATCTGGTCGATGGACGCCGACGGGAAGAACGCGAAGCAGATCTCGAGAGAGAAGCGCTGGTTCATCAACAGCCCGACATGGTCGCCGGACGGTACCTACATCTTCGCCCGGCGTCACTTCGTCGCCCAGCGATCGCTTGGCGCGGGCGAGATCTGGATGTTCCATGCGAGTGGAGCAGACGGTCTGCAGGTGACGGAGAAGAATGGCTTTCAGAAAGACGCCGGCGAGCCGGCGATTTCACCGGATGGCCGCTACCTCTATTACAGCAAGGACGTCACGCCCGGACAGCAGTTCGAATACAACAAGGATCCGAACGGGACGATCTACGCGATCATCCGCCGGGACCTGAACACGGGACACGAGCGCACGTTCGTGAGCGTCCAGGGCGGGTCGGTCACGCCGCGCCCGTCACCTGACGGCAAGTGGCTGGCCTACGTCCGGCGCGTGCGCCTCGGGAGCCAGTTGTTCATCCGCGATCTTGCGACCGGCCAGGACCGCGCGCTCTTCGATCACCTCGACAAGGATCTACAGGAAGCGTGGGCCATTCACGGGCTGTACCCGCAGTACACCTGGATGCCGGACAGCAAGAGCGTCGTCATCTGGGGTGAAGGGAAGATCTGGCGGGTCGACGTCGCATCGGGTGAGAGCACGGCGGTCCCGTTCGTGGCTCACGTTGAGCAGACGCTGAACGAGGCGCTGCGTTTCCCGCAGAAGGTGTATACGCCGGAATTCCCCGTCAAGATGCTGCGCGACGTTGCCACGTCGCCTGACGGAAAGCAGGTGGCCTACAGCGCCCTCGGGCACCTCTATGTCAAGTCGCTTCCCGACGGCGCACCGAAGCGGGTGACGGGTGTGTCGGATCGTTTCGAGTTCGATCCAGCCTGGTCGACCGACGGTCAGTGGCTCGCATATACGACCTGGTCCGACGCGGACTACGGCCGCGTGCGCGTGATCAAGACGGACGGCAGCGGCGGACGGGACGTGTTCGACAAACCCGGTCATTACATCGAGGCGAGCTTCTCGCCCGACGGCAGGATGATCGTCTACCGCGCAGCGGCCGCGGACACCGATCGCGGCAAGTTGTACGGGAGCGAGCCGGGCATCTACGTCGTGCCGACCGACGGATCCGCTGCCCCGCGCCTGGTGCGTGAGAGCGGCTCGGATCCGATGTTCGATCACACGGGCAAGCGGATCTACGTCACCGATTCCCGCAACAACAAGTTCGTGCTCGCCAGTGTCGGCATCGACGACCCGGCGCCGCCGCCTGGAGGAAACGACGAAGTCGTGCACTTCCAGTCAGACAATGCCGTCCAGATCGTGCCGTCACCAGATGGCAAGTGGGTTGCGTTCTCCGAACGCTGGCACGCGTTTGTCGCGCCGTTCCCGCATACGGGTCGCCCGATCGATCTCGGTCCAACGACGAGTGGGTATCCGGTCGCGCGCATCTCGCGCGACGCGGGGTTTTCCCTGCACTGGTCCGGCGACAGCCGCAAAGTCTTCTGGTCGCTCGGGCCGGAGCTGTTCTCGCGCGACCTTTCGCGAACCTTTACGTTCCTCAACAACGGGCTCGAGAAGGGTGACGAGCCGGAAGCAAAGGGAATACCGATCGGCTTCAATGCCAAGAGCGACGTGCCGGACGGCTCCATCGCCTTCGTTGGCGCACGCATCATCACTTCCGCCGGCGATCAGGTCATCGAGAACGGCACGCTCGTCATCGAGAACAACCGCATCGCGGCAATCGGGCCGTCTTCGTCAGTGGAAATCCCTGCCAGCGCGAGACGCATCGATGCATCGGGAAAAACGATCATGCCAGGCATTGTCGATGTGCACGGGCACGTCGGCGGGGAAGGCGACGGGATCCTCGCGCAGAACTACTGGCCCTTCGCGGCGAACCTCGCGTTTGGCGTGACGACCGTGCACGACCCCTCGAACGACAGCGCCACCGTGTTTACGAACGCGGAGTTGATCCGTTCGGGACAGAAACTGGGTCCGCGCCTCTACTCGACGGGCACGATCCTGTACGGCGCAGAGACACCGTTCAAGGCGGTCATTGAAAACTACGAAGACGCATTGTCGCATCTACGGCGGCAGAAAGCGATGGGCGCGTTCTCGGTCAAGAGCTACAACCAGCAGCGGCGCGACGCGCGGCAGATGATCATCAAGGCAGCGCGCGAGCTGCAGATGGAGGTCGTGCCGGAAGGCGGCTCGCTGCTGTACTTCAACGAGACGATGATCCTCGATGGACATACCACGGTCGAGCATTCGCTGCCGGTGCCGAATCTTTACAAGGACGTCGTCACCTTGTTCGCAAAGAGCAAGACGGGTTACACGCCGACGCTGATCGTCGGCTACGGTGGCCTCTCGGGCGAGTACTACTGGTATCAGCACACGAACGTCTGGGAGAACACGCGCCTGCTGGCGTTCACGCCCCGCGAAATCGTCGATGCGCGGTCGCGCCGCCGAGTCATGGCGCCCGAGGACGATTTCAACCACGTGCTGATCGGAAAAGGCGCAAAGAAGGTGCTCGACGCCGGCGGGTCGGTGCAGCTTGGAGCCCACGGTCAGCTGCAGGGGCTTGGCGCCCACTGGGAGCTGTGGATGCTGCAGCAGGGAGGCATGACAAACCTGGAAGCGATCCGCTGCGCCACGATCAATGGCGCCCGCGTGCTCGGCCTGGGCGCCGACATCGGGTCGCTCGAGAAAGGGAAGCTCGCCGACCTCATCGTCCTCGACAGGAATCCGCTCGATGACATCCGCAACAGCGAGTCAATCGACATGGTGGTGCTGAACGGCCGCCTCTACAACGCGAAGACGCTCAATGAAATCGGCAATCATCCGCACGAGCGGATGAAGTTTTCCTGGGAACGATGATCGGATCCAGCCTCTCCCATTACGTCGTCGAAGCCTTGCTCGGCGAGGGTGGAATGGGCAAGGTCTATCGCGCAACCGACACCGTGCTGAACCGCACGGTCGCAATCAAGATTCTGTCTGAGACGGCCTCCGGCGACGGCGAGTCGAAGCGGCGGCTGCTGCACGAAGCGCGCGCGGCCTCAGCCCTCAATCACCCGAATGTGGTGACCATCCATTCGGTCGAGGCTGAGCGCGGCCTCGATTTCATCGTGATGGAGCACGTGTCGGGGGCGCCGCTCACTATTCCACGCCAGGGTCTGCCGATCGATCTGGCCCTTGACTACGGCATCCAGATTGCCGCGGCACTCGCCGCCGCGCATGATGCAGGCGTCATCCATCGCGACGTGAAACCCGCGAACGTGATGATCAGCCGAACGGGACATCTCAAAGTCCTCGACTTCGGTATCGCGCGGCGTACTGAGTTGCATGGCAATGCCGCGACCCGGCAGCTCACCGTCGACGCGACGATCGGCAGCGCCGGCGTGATTGTCGGTACCGTCGGCTATCTCTCGCCGGAACAAATCGCGGGTCAGCCGGCGAGCATGCGTTCGGACGTCTTCTCTTTCGGCGCGCTCCTGTACGAGATGCTGGCGGGATCGCCTGCATTTTCAGGCGATACGGTGTGGGCGGTCATGGACGCGACGGTCAGAAACGCTCCACCTCCGGTCGAGTCACTGAGAACTGACGTTCCCAGCGATGTGGTCCGCATCGTGATGCGCTGCCTGGCAAAGAACCCCGACGATCGTTATCCGTCTGCTCGGGAAGTTTACGAAGAGCTGCGAAAGAGCCGCGCCGTCCTTTCTCCCGCGACACGTTCGCGATATGCGCGATCCGCCGTCGCAGCGGGAGTCGCGCTCGCCATGCTTGGCGGCGGCGCGCTCGTCTGGTCGCGCGTGAAGGAGTCAAGCGTGCGCTGGGCACACGGGACGGCCTTGTCGGAAGTGACGCGTCTCGCGGCGGCGGGCGATCATGTGGCGGCGTATCGGCTGGCGCAGCGCGCAGTGGCGGCTGCGCCGAACGATCCACAGGTCGCCGCGGCGTGGACGGACATCACGTCGGGCGCGCGGATTACCAGCGATCCGTCGGGTGCGGACGTCGCCTTTCGCAGCTACTCGGCTGCCGACGAAGGTTGGGTGCCTCTCGGCCGCACGCCGACCACGGCACGCCATCCGGTCGCGATGCTCCGCTGGCGCATCACGAAGGACGGATACGACCCGATCGAGATCGCTCCCGACCACCCGGCTTTCCAGGCGCATCTCGTGCCGAAGGGCAGCACGATTCCGGGAATGGTGTACGTGCCCGCGGGGTCGTTTGCTCTCGAGAGCGACCACGTTGACATCGCCCTGCCCGCGTACTGGATGGACCAGTACGAAGTGACGAACCGGGCGTTCAAGGAGTTCATCGATCGCGGCGGATATCGCGACCAGCGCTTTTGGCGTGAACCCTTCGTCGCGAATGGGCGTACGCTTCCGTGGTCCGAGGCGATGAATGAGTTCCGTGACCGGACCGGACGCATGGGTCCTTCGACCTGGGAGCTCGGCTCCTATCCTGATGGCCAGGAGGACTGGCCGGTGAGCGGCGTTAGCTGGTACGAGGCTGCCGCGTACGCCGTCTATGCGGGAAGGCAACTGCCAACCGTCTATCACTGGGACACCGCATCAGGCGCATTCGGGGTATTCTCCGAAATTCTGCGATTCAGCAATTTCGGCGGAAAGGGAACGATACGCGTCGGCAGCAGCGGCGGCCTGGGACCGTACGGCACGTACGACATGGCGGGCAACGTCAAGGAATGGGTGTGGAACCGCGCAGCGGGAGGACGCCGCTATGTCCTCGGCGGTGCGTTCAACGAAGCGAACTACATGTTCCACGATCCGGACGCCCAACCTCCACTCGAGCGCCGCGCTGGGATGGGATTCAGGTGCATGCTGCAGCCGACCGCGCTGACGCCGAAGCTCGTCGCCCCGATTGCGTCGCTCGAGCGCGACGTTGCCGAATTGAAGCCGGTAGGCGACGACGTCTATGAGGCGTATCGACACCTGTACGACTACGATGCGTTGCCGCTCGATAGCCGTGTCGAGGAGATGGACACTAGCAATCCTCACTGGCGCCGCGAGCGCGTCTCATTTCGCGCGTCGTACGGCAACGAACGGGTCCTTGCCTCTGTGTTCGTCCCGACGAACGCGCGGCCGCCGTATCAGGCCGTCGTGTACTTTCCAGGCAGCGACGCGACGCGGCTGGAGTCGAGCCGCACGCCGTGGATTCAATTTCTCGAGTTCATCATTCGGAGCGGACGCGTCGTCGTGTATCCCGTCTACCAACAGACCTACGAGCGTCGCGTGCCGGTGCAGTCAGGTCAGGGCTTTCTTCGCCAGATCAGCATCCAGCGAGGCCAGGACGTTCGGCGAACCATCGATTATCTCGAGACGCGATCGGACATCGATCGGTCGCGCATCGCGTTTTACGGCGTCAGCCTCGGCGCGCAGCTCGCGCCGGTCTATCTGGCGATCGAGCCGCGCATCCGGACCGGCGTGCTTCTGTCGGGAGGATTCGAAACGTGGACGATCCCGCCTGAAACCGATCCCGTCAACTTCGTCACGCACGTCAAGCAGCCCGTTCTGATGGTCAATGGCCGTGACGATTTCGATCTTCCTTACGAAACCGCTCAGATCCCGATGTTCAGAATGCTGGGAACACCCGTCGCGGACAAGCGCCACGCGGTGCTCGAGGGAGGTCATATCCCGCCGCGTCCCAACGACGTCTTCAAGGAGATCCTCGACTGGCTGGATCGTTATCTTGGTCCGATCACCAGGTAATCGGCGGAACCGTCATCAATCGACTGCTCGAACGGGGGAACTCGCGGTTCTACCGGACGGTGCGATTCGCCATTTGTTGCAGCTTGACGTCGATTACAATTTGCAATAGGCTTATTGCTAATCGCAATGACCCTCGGACAGAAGCTTCGTCAGCTTCGTCATCTCGAAGGGGAGCTTCGCGGCCTGGGCCGCGAGCTCACGCAATCGGAGCTCGTCCGTGCGATTCGCGCTGAGCTCGGCGCGAGCATCAGCCAGTCGTATCTCTCGCTCATCGAGAAAGGGGCCCGCAAGCACCTGTCGCACGAGTCGCGGCAGCTGCTCGCGCGGTTCTTCAAAGTGCACCCGGGCTACCTCGTCAGCGATCCGCCGGGGTTCCAGACCGGGCTCGGGTCGGTAATCGCCTCGGTCGAGACCGCACTCGACCGATGGCTGGTTGACGGCGCGGCGCGCTTCGCGTACGACCCGTCGCTGGCCGCGGCGCTCGATCGCGTCGCGACGCACGCCGACTCGCGCAGATGCCTCGTCCTGCTCGGGGAAATGCTGTCGATGCCAGGACTCGTCGATCACCTGTCGCACACGCTCGTGGGAGAGGAGCCGCGATGAACTGGCCGCAGATCTTCCTGGGGTGCTTCCTGATCGGGTTCGTGCTCAGCGCGCTGTCATTTGCCTTCGGCATCGTTAACGCCCACCTGCACGTTCCCTGGGAGCATCACGTGCACGCCGGCGCGTTCCACGTCGCGAATGCGAACGGTCCCGCCGTCGGTCCGATCAATTTCGCGACGATGACGGCGTTTCTCGCCTGGTTTGGCGGCACCGGTTACCTCCTGACGTCGCAGTTCCGGTGGCTGGCGGTGCCTGCCGTCGGGCTGTCGGTGATGCTCGGGTTGTGCGGCGCGGCCGCGGTGTTCTGGATCATGGCGCGCGTGCTGTGGTCGCCGCACGAGAACATGCAGAGCGCGGACTATCACATGGTGGGCGTGCTCGGCCGTCTGAGCCAGCCTATTCGAGAGGGAGGCATCGGCGAGTTGATCTACTCGCGAAAAGGGGCGCGCCAGTCCTGCGGCGCGCGCAGCGCGGACGGACGCGCCATCGAGAAGGGCACCGAAGTCGTGATCACCGGGTACGAGCGCGGCATCGCTTCCGTGCGGCGATGGACCGATCTCGCGTCAGACGAGTAGGAGCGACCGAGCGAGAGCGAGTGAGCCGGCGAGCGAAGCGGAGCGAGCTGCGAAGAGCGAGCGTAGCGGAGAGAGCCAGGCGGGGTGCCGGGGTCCCCGCCGATGTAAGGGAAGAACGGAGCGGGGATCTCGCGTCAGAGACAGACTCCGCAGGAGGCAGTTATGGGGCTTGAGACCGTGAGCGTCGGGTTCTGGGTCGTTGTCGGGCTGATGGTGCTGTGCGTGGCACTCCTCGGATCCTTCCTCGCGTCGCTCTATCGCAAGGCAGGCCCGCACGAAGCGCTGATCGTCTACGGCTTCCGCGGCACGCGCATTGTCAAAGGGCACGGCACCGTGATCTTCCCGATGATCGAATCGTCGCATCACCTGTCGCTGGAGCTCATGTCGTTCGATGTTGCTCCCGTGCAGGACCTGTACACGAAGCAGGGCGTCGCGGTGACCGTTGAAGCGGTCGCGCAGATCAAGGTGAAATCGGACATCGAGTCGATCCAGACCGCGTCCGAGCAGTTCCTGACCAAGACGCCGGACCAGCGCGAAAGCTTGATCAGGCTCGTGATGGAGGGTCACCTGCGCGGCATCATCGGCCAGCTGACGGTCGAGCAGATCGTGAAGGAGCCGGAGATGGTCGCCGAGCGGATGCGCGGCACCTGCGCCGACGACATGAACAAGATGGGGCTCGAGGTCGTGTCGTTCACGATCAAAGAGGTGAGGGACAAGAACGAGTACATCGTCAACATGGGCCGGCCGGACGTGGCGCGCATCAAGCGCGACGCGGACGTTGCCGCCGCCGAGGCGGATCGCGACACGGCGATCAAGCGCGCGGAAGCGACGCGCGCGTCCGCGATTGCGAAGGCGCAAGCCGACCAGGAGCGCGTGCTGGCCGAGACGCTCTCGATGGCCAAGCAGGCGGAGGCGCAGCGCGATCTCGACATCAAGAAGGCGAACTACGTCGAGATGGTCAAGAAGCAGGAAGCGCAGGCGGACAAGGCCTACGAGATCCAGACGAACGTCATGCAGCAGCAGGTCGTGGCCGAATCCGTCCGCGTGCAGCAGATCGAGCGCGAGCAGCAGATCAAGGTGCAGGAAGCGGAAATCCTGCGGCGCGAGAAGGAGCTGATCGCGACCGTCCTGAAGCAGGCCGAAATCGAGTGTCAGCGGATCGCCGTCCTCGCCGAGGCGGAGCGCAACCGGCTATCGACGGAGGCGGAAGGGCAGGCGGCGGCCACCCGCATGAAAGGCGAGGCGGAGGCCGACATCATCTACAGGAAGGGTGATGCGGAAGCGCGCGCCATGAACGTGAAGGCGGAGGCGTTCCAGGAATACAACCAGGCGGCCGTCATCGACAAGCTGCTGACGTCGTTGCCCGAGATCATGCGGGCGATCGCGAGTCCCCTCAACAAGGTGGACAAGATCACGATCGTCTCGACCGGCAACGGGCATACGAGCGGCTTGAACAAGCTGACGGGCGACATGACGGAGATCGCCGCGCAGGTGCCCGCGCTGTTCGAGGCGCTGTCGGGCACGCCGATGGCGGACCTGCTGTCGAAGGTGCGGAAGATTGGTGACAAGGCTCCGCGGAACAGCGAGCCTGCAGGCGTCTGAAGGAGAGCATCATGGCAATTCTCGAACGCGTCTCCACGCTCGTGCGCGCGAACTTGAACGATCTCATCGATCGCGCGGAGGATCCGGAGAAGATGATCAAGCAGGTGATCCTCGACATGGAGAACCAGCTTCTGCAGGTGAAGACGCAGGTGGCGATCTCGATGGCCGATCAGCACCTGTTGCAGAAGAAGCAGACCGAACACGAAGATCGCGCGGCGGAGTGGATGAAGAAGGCGGAGCTCGCCGTCGACAAGCAGCAGGACGACCTCGCCCGCGCCGCGCTCGAGCGCTATCAAAGCTTCACGAGGATGGCCGAGACCTACACCCGGCAGGCGGCAGATCAGAAGCTGCAGGTCGACACGCTGCGCAAAGCGCTCGCGCAGCTCGATCAGAAGCTGACCGAGGCGCGCGCCAAAAGCGATCTCCTCATCGCGCAGCACCGCCGGGCCCGCGCGCTCGGGAATGCAACCGACGCCCAGCTGGTCGTCGGCGGCCAGGGTCCTGCAGCGGGGTTCGATCGGATGGAGCAGAAGGTCACTCGCGCGGAGGCCGTCAGCCAGGCGAAGTCGACGCTGGTGGCCGAAGACGTGGACCGCCGGTTCGAGGCGATGGAAAAGGAAGATGAGGTGGGCCGTCTTCTCGATGCGCTGAAGGCTCGCCGTGCGGGCTCGGCGCAGTAGGTTCCGGCACCCAACAAGTCGTCATGGGACAAAGGCGGGCATGAAAACGCCCGCCTTTTGCCTTTGCGGAAGACCGTTCGGTATAATTGAGGTTTCCGCCTGCCCGTTGGGAGGTCGTTCAACGGTAGGACACGTGGCTCTGGACCACGTTATCGGGGTTCGAATCCCTGCCTCCCAGCCAAATCTCTAAGTCGAGATTTTCACGGTATTTAGGACTCGTTTCGCGCACGCGGTCGATCTCGTCCCCGGGCTCCTCATCGACCGAACTCTTGACAGAAACTTGACAGGTTGAAAGCGAGGCCGATTCTCGCGGACCCGGATCGAACGTCTCGCCGCGCTCAAGGCGTGCCGCTGCGGCCTGGAGGTTCTCCAGTTTCTGGTTGTCGTAGCGCTCGGTGGTGATGATGGAGGCATGGCCGAGGAGGTCGCGCACTTGCGCCAGAGGGACGTTCTTCTCGACGAGCCGTGAGGCGTACTCGTGCCGCAGGTCGTGCCAGCGCAGGTTGATATGCCGGAACTCCGCGTGGCACTCCGGCGTTAGCGCCGTCCAGTTGTAGGACTTCCACACCGGCGCGACATCGTGAGCCTTCAGCACAGCCGTAACCCACGCCGTCCTGAACCTGCCGATGGGCTCGCCGGCTTCGTCGCTGAACACGAGGGCGTCGGCTGGCTTCTTCCCGCCATCGGCGTCGAGCTGCAACCATTCGAGGACCGCACGCAACCTCGCGGTCGCGATCGGCACGAGGCGGGTGCGTCGGCTCTTCGTCGTTTCGCCGCGCAAGGTGATCAGACCCCGAATGAGGTCTAGGTCCTTGAACCGAAGCGCGAGCATCTCGCCCTGCCGCATGCCCGTATCGAGCGCGGCGATGATCATCGAGCGCAGGAGCGGCGGTGCCACTGCGAGGAGTCGCGCTTCTTCGTTCTCGGCAACTCGTCTGCGCCGCTGGTTGTCCTCGCGCAGCTTGCGGACCAGGGTCTCGGTTCCGCGTCGGAACGGCGTCCGATCGATGTACTCGCGACCGACCGCCCAATTCATCATGTGGCGCAGGATCTCGATCGTGCGGTTGATTGACGCCGGCGCCAAAACGCGAGGAGTCCTGCGTCGGCCAGCGATGCGCGGCTTCCTCAAGTCGGCGATGAAGTCTTCGACATCCGCCGTTCGTATCTCAGCGAGGGGTCGATCGCCGAAGTACTCGAGGATCGGCTTGAGCCGATAGTCGATCGTCTTGCCAATGGCGAGCTTCTTCGCGAAGACGTGGCGCTCTTTGTAGATGTCTGCGAACTGTTCGAACGTGAGCGCCGTCGTCTTGGGCTCGGGCTCCGCACGACGCTTCTCGAACGTGCCGGCTCGAACGCCCTTCTTCAGATCGTCGAGAACCGCGGCGGCCTCGGTCTTCGTCGTGATTTCGCGATTCGACCACTTCTCGAGGCTCACGCGCACGTGGCGAAATCTCGCCCACCAGGCGTGATCGCACCGATCGCGCGCCCTGCCCTTGTGTTCACACAGCTTGTAGAGACCCACGGTGGCTTCCTTCTCCTGCCGCGATGCTCTCAGTGCATCGATGCTTCGCCGAAGGCCTCGGCCCGCCGCGCGTGTCGTTCCAGCCAGGCGTCAATCCACTCTGGCTTCAAGCGAATCGATCGGCGGCCGCCTACGCGTGCGTGGTGGATCTCCCGCCGTTCGCAGGCGGTGTAGATCGTGTCCCGACTCACGCCGGCGTATTCCGCCGCCTCTGCAACGTTCAACCAAGTCTTCATGTCGAACCTCCTCGGAACGATCGGCCGGCAGCGAAATGCCGACCTTCACGGGTTGATGCCGCGTGATGCGGTCGCCATGGCGAGTCGCATCAAGCAGCGAAGTGGCTCGCGCGAACGATGTCCATCGACGCGACGAACCGATCGGTCCGTGATGTGAGGAGATTCAGAGGCGCGCGGTTGCTCAAACGTTCGAGTCGCGCGTTGAGCGCAGTTACAGTGGCGGACCGACGAACCGCGTCCAGAATAGCGCCGTCGTCGCGCGGCGTCAATTGGATCGCGAGCCGAATCGTCCTGCGATGTCCATCACCCGGCGGAAGTCGCGTTACGCTGAACAGGACATGGCCACCATCGGCACTTGCCACCTGTGCGGGCAGCAGAAACTGCTGACTTACGAGCATCTGCCGGCGCGGTCATCGTTCAACCGGGAATCTGTCGAAATGTTCGGCTTGGACAGTTGGTTGGGGCGGGCCGCCGACGGATCCATGACTGGGGGCACTGAGATGCCGGGCGGGGCCGGCGCTCACACGCTCTGCTATGAGTGCAACTCTCTGGTCACCGGCAATCACTACGTCGGCGAACTGAAGCGATGGACGACAACGGCGATGGCCATCATCGCGAAGGAACTGAAAGGGGATGCGGCCGGGAACGCGCTCCATTGGCAGATGAAGCGCGTCTACCCGTCGCGAATCCTCAAGCAGATCGTCGCGATGCTCGCATCGGTCAACTCAGCATCCCTGCTGGATCACCATCAGCCGCTCCGAGAGTTCGCGTTGAATCCGCGAGCAATGGGATTGCCGAACCGCTATCAGTTCTACATGTTCTTGACCCACCCCACGAGCACGGTGGCGCGGTATGCGGGCCTTTCGATAAGGCTCGCTCCAGGAACTTGGTGCGGGACCTGGATTACTGACTTGGTCTGGCCGCCGTTCGGGTACGTCATGACGATCGACGAATCGCAGCACGACCAGGCGGCTGACATCGACCTCCGACTGCCGATTTTAGTGACGGACGAACCATATCCTGGCGAATTTGCTGATCCGGTTGCGGGGGGGGCGTTTAGCAAGACGCGGCCCATGGCGTTACCGACGGCAGATTCGGTGCGCATTCCCGTTGACGTACGGCTTGCGGATGGCTACCGGACGGAGGGAGCCGAGTTGGCGCATCCGACGCCCTTCTCAGAGTGGACCGAGACGGAGATAAAGGAAGTTCTGGAAAGCTTGCTTCGCACTCTTTGCGTGCGAGCCGGCGAGGAGTACGACGTCAGTTTCAAATGGGTGTACGGGCAAGGTGCTGTCCTGAGTGTAGAAAGCGGTCCGCGCACAGCCACCACCGATTGGTTGCCGGTGGGCCTGTCTGTTGTGGCTGCGTTTACCGGACACGACAGAGTTCCGGACAAGGGCATCGCGAAGCATCACGACACGATGCGGTTTAATGACTCGCCCACCGGCGGCGAATGAGCGGAACGAGCGACTTGGGCGGCCTTCGCATCGGGTCCATCACGTGATTGCCTATCACGAGCTGCGCGGAGGCGGCGTCAAGGCCCGAAGGCCGCGCGACAGCGCGGTCAAAGCGAAGCGGAGAGCCTTGCACGCCGCCGAGCACAGCGCGAGCATCAAATACGTGATGGCCGCAGGGCACACACGCGGCTCAACGCGTGGCTACATCGCGGCCTAATAGCGGTCCACCGCGGAGCACAGTTTTCCCGGAAACGGTTTCGTCCACTTGCGCGCACATCAGAGCACAAGGCGGCGCTCGTTCGTCCGGACGAACGTGACTTGCGGACTGCGACGACGACGCTTGGCCGCCATGGCGTGAGCGACCCCGTCAGGGCAGCGGAAGGGCGATCTTTGACGCCGGTAGCGGGGTCGCTCACGCCATGGTTCCTGCTGTGACTGCGACTGCGTGGGGCGGCAGAGAGCGCCGCCCTTAATCCACCACGTGCGCGCGGTTCGCTGCCGAACATCCTCGCCGCCAATCACTTGCACCCTAACCGCGGTGAAACCCGCCGAACGCTCGCACCGGCTCCCGATCTAAACGGAACGCGCGCCGATGGGGACAACCTCTAATTCCAAGGTTGTCCCCGAGGTCGTCCACAGCTGTTCTGGGATCAGGCGACGTCAACCAGGGGAGAAAGATGCAGGTACTGTCGTGAGAGCTGGACGCACTCGACGCGCCCGTGATCTCGTTCCATGGCATCGGCCGTTTGCGTCGAACGGGCGATCCACAAGGCATTGCCGCCCTGTGCTAGCCAGTGACGGTAGAGAGCCCTGAAACGTGGAGCGCGGAACGCGCTCGCGGCTCGCTTAAACCGTTGGTCCGTAGCCGGCTGGTCCCCGGCAGCACGACGCTGACGCTCTCGGAAATACCACTCCATCTCTTCCACGGCCGACGGATGCAGAGGCTCGGCGAGGTGCTCGCGAGCAGCCCGCTGATAGAGCAGCTGCGCCCTCTTCAGCGGCCGCGGAACCAGGAGCCGAATCGTCCACCGATGGAGCACTGTCAGCATCGCCATGTGTCGCAACAAAAACAGCCGGAAATCCATCGGCGAGGGTTTGGTGACCAGGTAGAGGAGGACGTGAGGATGAGAATACGGCTGAACGCCAATCGGCAACTTGTCTGGGAAGTACCGAACGACCTTGGCCTCACCATCTCCGAATGTGAGGTGTGGATAATCAATCTTCGGCAGGCGGTCACCGAGGTACCGCATGAAGTGCTGCCGTTTGTCGACGGCTGTACCGAGCCACACGAAGTCGTCGTTCTCGAGAACACCGTCCAGAATCATCACACGTTCGATCATGCGGCCGGGTGCAGCAGGCTTTCGGAAACGGCTGTCAGGCTCGCAAATCGCGGCCCACAGCGGTTTGTAGTGAACGTGGAACATGCGGCCTCGATGCAGGCGGCCTATCGCAATCGGCGTCGCGTATCGGCGCTGGACCAGCAGGTTGATGAAGTCCGTGCTCTTCTGCCCATGGACGATGCCGGCGAAGCTGCAGTACTGCCGCTCGACGAACACGCCCGAGTGCACGAGCACATGCGCCAGAAACCGTGCCTGGCGCTCAGTAAAACCGAACGCGGCGAGAGATTCCTCGCGCTGAGCGTTTGCGATTTCCACCGTCCAACGATCGGGTTCGGTCGGGAGGTTCATCCCAGGAGCTCCTCGGCGAGTCGCGCGTCTGGTGTCCGGCGGCCACTCCGTCCGCCGACTGTGCAGCCAAGGGAGCGGTAGCGCGTAAACCCTGACCGCGCCGAGGCGGCGGCGTGAGCGCCGCGATAGTGGCCGGTCGTGACCTCGATGTCCTCGTGGCGCGAACGGCCATCGCGGTCCTGGTATTCGATGCGCGCGTCGGGGAAATGAGCCTGCTCGTCGTAGTACGGCAGGTCGTGCTGGCGCGCCCAAAGCGCGATCTCTTTCGGCTCGCGATCTGGCCTGCCGTCGCTCTCCTTGCGACCGCGGTTGTGCTCCTGAAGGAACCGCTGATAGTCCCGCTTGAGCTCGTAGTCCAGAACGACGCGCTCGACTGATAGGCACGATAGACGTTCGTATCGTGTGTCAGTTCGCGGGGCTTTCTGATGCCCTCGTAGAATGTTTGGTGGGGCTCATGGGCACGACCCTGGCGGCCATAGCGGTTTGCCTCCAGAAGATCACGCCCCCGGTTTGTCAACGTCACAGCGCGGTCGTTTGAGCTGAGGGGAGAGATGCGAATTAGCCCTTCGTTTTCGAGATGGCGGAGGCTTCTGCGAATGTCCTGCGATTGGTCGCGGGGCTCGTGCAGGTCGCTTTTGGAAAGCACCCGAAACGCGCCGACCGTCGCCAACATGCGGCTCTCGGCACCGTTGATCTCATAGACCCGGTCGCGCTCCCGGACCAGTTCGCGCTTGTGGCCGCGAGGCAGGTCGAGATCCTTAGTAAACACGTCGCGCGTGTCGGATTCGTCATTGCGATCGCGCTCGCTCGGGCCGCCACGACTGCCGCGACTTCGATCGCCGGAATCTCCTCGCTCGCGGTCCGCAGTCGATCGAGGATCGTGCCGGTCCCACATCAGCCGCTCCCTTCCAGATGAAGCGGGCTGAAGGCCATCAATGCGTGAACGCATTCAGCCCACTCCGCTCGTGGGTCGAGTATGCGAGCCACATGCGGACTGCGCAATCGATCGTCGGGTCGCGTTGAGGCGTGGCGGATGCTGTCGGTTCTAATGGCTCAAAGAACAGTCCTCGGTTGGTTGCGTGAGAGAACGTGCCCGAAGCGGGGGCGACGGGATATGCTCTGTGTCGCTCGTTCGAGCCCTCAATGGATGGCTGGGTAGCAGTCACGCACAGCGACTGGTTCGACTTCCTCGCGCAACTGCGGCAGCGCGAAGAAGTGAATTTCTGGAGCCCGTCCGACTACTACGCGTTCCACGGCGCGCCTGGCTCACCGTTCTTCTTCAAGCTGACGTCGCCACGAAACGCTATCGGCGGCTTCGGGTATGTCGCCAGCTTTTCCCGATTGCCTGAATGGCTCGCATGGGAGTGCTTCGGCGAGGGCAATGGCGCCGCCACCTTCCAGGACCTGAAGGCGCGGCTTGATCGGATACGCGACCGAAACAGAATGCAAGGCGCCGGCGGTCTCTCGCAGATCGGCTGCATCATCCTCGTGCAAGCGGTGTTTTTCCCCCGCGATCAGTGGATACCGCAACCGGCCGACTGGGCGGCCAGGAACCTACGGTACAAACGCTACGAGTTGACGATTGGGGAAGGGGCACGTATCTGGCGGGAGTGCCAGGAACGCACCGCTTTGGCGTTTCCGCGCGACGTAATGGTTGTCAGTGAAGAGCGGGAACGGTACGGTGAACCAGTACTGATGCGGCCACGACTCGGCCAGGGTGCTTTCCGCGTCGCAGTGACGATGCGTACAGACGGGCGTGTGCGGTGACACAGGAACACTCGCTGCCGGTGCTCGAGGCTGCTCACATCGTGCCGTACGCTCAAGGCGGCCTGCACGAGGTGACCAATGGACTCTTGCTTCGTTCCGACCTTCATCGGCTCTTCGATCTGGGATACATCACGGTGACACCGGAACTTCGCCTTGAAGTCAGCGGTCGGCTTCGAGGAGATTTTGAAAACGGACGGACCTATTACCCGATGCACGGTTCGCAGGTGAGCGTCCCCTCGCGCGCGGGCCTGCAACCCGACGGCAATCTGCTACGCCGGCACAACGAGACCGTTTTTCGAGCGTGATGCCTGACGCACCGACGTGTGTCGCGTTCCTGCGCGCCCTACATTTAGCCCCGCGATTGTATGGACGACGCTGACGCCCACATTCGCGTCGCTGCGTTCAGGTTCCTGGAAGAGCAGCGGCGGCTTGCTCCGGATGAGGGTGTCCTCACGCGGAAAGTGCTGGAGCAGGGGTTCACCTACGAAGGACAGCGCGTACCGCTCGTGGGCCCCCAAGGCATCTTCAAACCACGACTGCTGCGCGAGGTCCCACTGAGCATCACCACGGTGCCAGTGATTGAGGGCGAGACACGCCCCTACGACGATGCGTTCGGCGAGGACGGTCTGCTGCGTTACCGGTATCGAGGAACAGACCCGCGCCATCACGAGAATGTCGGGCTACGACTCGCTATGGAGCGGAAACTACCGCTTGTTTACTTCCACGGCGTCGTGCCCGGCCTCTACGTCGCCGAGTGGCCCGTCTACATTGTCGGCGACGATCCTGCCCGCCTGACATTCACCGTGAGTGTTGACGACCGTCGGTTTGCGAGCCTGGGGTCCACGGGGCAGCTCGACGTGGAAGAAGCCGAGATCCGACGGCGATATGCGACACGCGTGTTTCAACAGCGCCTGCACCAGCGCGAGTTTCGCGAAAGGGTCGTGCGAGCGTACCAGTATCACTGCAGCGTCTGTCGGCTCCGCAGGGACGAGCTGCTGGAGGCCGCTCACATCGTGCCCGACGCCGACCCGCTCGGCCTCCCTTCACTCCCGAACGGACTTGCTCTCTGCGCGCTCCATCACGCCGCCTTTGATGCTCACCTGATCGGCATCAGGCCGGACTACCAGGTTGAGGTCCGCAGGGATGTCCTGGAGGACAAGGACGGGCCGATGTTGATTCATGGACTGCAGGGGTTCCACGGCGCACGCCTACTCGTCCCAAGGAGGCCAAGCTCGCAGCCCGACCGGCACCTGCTCGAAGAACGATACGCGCGATTTCTTCGTCACACAGGATAGTCAGCCCGGGAAGCTCAAGTCGCTTTTTGCCGCTGTCTCAGCCGAGCGCGCACCGCCGAAATGGCATCTTGTATCGATCCGTCGTTCACTAGAACCGACACTGGATACATGCCGCGCGAGGCCTCACGTCGCGCGAGCGAATGATAAAGCGCAGATAGTTGCGATGCCTGCCGTGTTGGTCGCCGCCCGTGCGGGCGTGACCGAGTAACGAGGAAGATCTTCGTGGGTACTACTCCTGACCAGGCCAGTTCCTCGACGGCTAGCAGCCTGTCCAACATGTGTCGCGAAACACCGCTGGCGCGTCCGTACACCCACGTCGACCACCAGAACCTGTCGAGAACTACGGTCCGCCCAGCGTTCAACGACGGCAGGATTTGCGACTGAATCGTCTCCACATGTGCCGCCGTGATGAGTAGCTGCAGAGCACTGTGGTTGAGGGATCGAACTCCGAAGCGGGATGGTCTGTGATAAAGACGGTAGATGTGTGCGGCCAAAGTGCCCGGCTCCTGGCCAGGGAACGATGCTCGGTCACATCTGATTCCATCCCGTCGGAGGCCTAGGACGAGGCTTCGGGTTAAAGTCGTCTTGCCGACACCGTCGATACCCTCGAAAACAATGAGTTGACCTGTCCTGTCAATGGACCAAGTTCTCATAAGTACCGGCGTCTCATCGGCTTCGGCCGATGGCTTGGAAAGTCCCGCCGCGGTTTTCCACGCGATTTCCACAGTGTTTGCACAGGATTCGCGCAGGTTTTCCACCGATAACCCATTGTTTTACAGTGGTTTACGGTTGACAATGCTCGGCGCCCATTCTACAGTCCGTTTTCCCCGCAGCGACATGAAGCGGCACGCTCAATCGACCGGTCAGATAGTCCTGTTTCCCACTCCTGGCGAGTTGGCAGGGGAAGCGTCTGCCAATTTCGGCACGTCCGAGCTGGTCGTATCCGCCGAACGCCCGCCGGTGATCATCCCAGAAACGGCCGAGATTGTTGTCTCGGGTTCGTTCCGTAAAGACTTGGCCGGTTTTACCCGAGAGTTCGAAGAGCTTCGCGACCTGGGTTTCCGCATCCTGTCACCGACAAACACGAGAGCCGTCAGCGAGGAGGATGGATTCGTTTTCATGGAGGGAGAGGAAACTGCCGCCCCCGAAACGATCGAACTTCGGCACTTGGACGCGATCCAGCGTTCCGCTTTTGTGTGGCTACATGCTCCCGAGGGATACGTTGGCCCGAGTGCCGCGCTTGAAGTAGGATTCGCCCGCGCTTCCGGCATTCCCGTGTATTCACGCGTAGCTCCAACAGAGAGGGTGCTTCAGAATCTCGTCCAGACAGTCTCATCGCCAAGCCAACTCGTGACTGTACTCAAAAGCCATCCGGTGCCCCCGCTTCCGGCTGTCCAACCATTCCAGAAGTACTATGCACGCGCCGCAGTTCGACGCGGATACGAGAAAGAAAGCGCGCAAGATACTTTGCTGCTAATGCTTGAGGAGTTTGGAGAGCTCGCGCGCGCGCTTCGCAAACGGCAAAAACTGCGACGTGACAGTAAGGGGCGTGTGGCGCAGGAAGAGCATGAACTCGCCGACATCTTCATCTACGTCGTACACATGGCTAATGTGCTTGGCGTCGACCTGGCTCAAGCTGTTCAAAAAAAAGAACAAGTGAATATCCAGAGATTCTTGACGAGGTAGGGCTCGTTGACGGACTTCGAACTTCTTCGCACGGGAAGGCGGAGGCTGCATGAGTTCTGTTCGGTCCACGAAGCGAGTGTTGATTTCTTTCGTTCGGGTGGGAGCTACAGACTGCACCAACGAGAGGAGGGCGACCTAGGCTCACGACTCCGACACATGACGAGCACTGCAACATGTCTTGAGTCCTTGCTCGACAGCCCCAGCATCGATCTTGCTGATCTGTCAGCTCGGATCAGCTGGTTCGTGTCGCAAGCGCTCGCGAGACGCGACAAGGATTGGACCTCCGAAGGTTCTGCAGCTATTTACTGCCGTTGCCGAGCACTTCCTCTGATAATTCAGTACGCCGCAGCCGACGCCTTTCCGCGGATTGGCGCGCACTTGGAGCGTGTTTTTCTCCAGCTCAATAACGGTGAGCGATTCGGGATTGGAGAAGCTGATGCCCAAGAGGATCGTCCCGAACGATGGTACCCTCCGAACGCATTCCACACATCTTGGGCACTTGAGGCGGTAGAACGCGCGAAACGATTTGGAAGCGCTTTTCGTGGCCTCAGAAGGCGATTGCGGTTTCCACAACGATACAACGCGATGTTGGTGTGGGCTTGGGAAGTTCTCGGCTGCCAGATCGCACTTCATGACGCGAAATCGTCTGGACGCGATACGGACCAATTACTGTACGCGCTAGTAATCGCAACGCGCTTTTCTGCCCCAAGCGTCTACTCGCAATCCACAATTCGGTATCGAGATCTCGTCAAGGGGGCACTTGAAGTCTTTTTTGCTGAACAAGACCCTACCGGCACCTGGGTTCATCATGAGCCGCTCTTTCACTACCGCGAAGCGGGCAATGCGTATTGCTACATCTTCGAATCGCTGACTCCGCTCCTGAAGAATGCTCTACGTGCAGACGCGGCCTGGTTGAGGGCGCTCCTGCGCCCATTTGCGCCGAAGTTGTTTGAACTGCTTGCCTATGCCGAAGCGACAAAGCTTCCGCTCGGTAACGGGCGGGCCGTTGGCTGGTCCTCGGGCCACCGGACGAATATGCCGTTTGCGGAGAGTTGGGCAACGGCCGCGGTCTTCGGGTGCATGCAGGCGATGAGGCGGCTCGTGGGCATCTGGACGAAAGAAGATGCTCTTAAAGAGCTGAACCATCTGACTCCGTTGGAAAGCCCTGATGACGCGATTTCCAAACTTGTCGAGCGTGGGCACAGCTGGTCGGATTCGTCGACTGTGGCGGAGCAGCTCATAACTATGTTTGTCAATCCACGCCGCATGAGTCCTCAGCCTGAAATAATCGATCCGGACGAGCGTTCGATTGGCGACACACAGGCGCGGGCGGCGATTCTGTTTGGTCCTCCCGGAACTAGCAAGACAACGTTGATTCAGACCGTGTCTGCTGCAGTTGGCTGGGAGTACGTGGAGCTGCATCCGAGCCATTTTGTGGCTGGAGGGCTGCCAAATGTTCAACGCACAGCGGACGAGATTTTTACCCGGCTGATGGAATTGGATCGCTGCGTAGTGCTATTCGACGAGATCGATGAGCTGATGCGCGAGCGTGAAACAGAACCAGATGCTTTCGGGAGGTTCTTAACGACCAGCATGCTTCCGAAGCTTGCGGAACTTTGGAAACAGAGGCGGATTCTCTACTTCGTGGGCACGAATCACATTGGTCATTTCGATCAGGCCCTGACACGTAGCCAGCGGTTTGACGCCCTCATCTTGGTGCCGCCGCCCGCGTTCGCCGCGAAGAAACGACGGCTGCTGAAGGTTCTGTCCGAGTTAGATCCTAGGATGCCCGTCGACGTGGTGGTTACTGCCCAACAGGTGCAGAGAGAGCTCGACGCGATCTCAGCCACGGAGCTAAAACCAAACGACGAGCTTCACGAGGAGCATCTCCTGGCGAAGTTCGTTCTAATCCGGTGGGACCAACTGGAAGAGCTGGCGCACATCTTGTTGCGTTTGGCCCGTAACAGCAGGTCGCCGCGCCTATTACTGGATGGACCGATGTTGAAATCCGCGCTCACCGAGATGGCCGACCCTCGATTGAAGCAGTATGGGCCGTATATGGCCTTCCTTAAAGACCGTGCCCGCTCTGGTCGCGACTTCGGAAAGGATGTTGTGTGGCTGGTCAAGGGACGCAAACCGACATCACGTAAAGCACAAACGTTTCTGCGTACTGCGAACGGCTCCGATTGGTGCATCGGTACCCGCGAGCTCATAGCGGATGCTGTAGATGCGGACTTGAAGTTTAGTCCGGACGGCACCGTAACGTTTGGCCGATCGCGCGCTAATCGGCGGTCCCGTCGGCCCAATCAGTCGGTCGCAAGGCGGCGAGCTCGCTAACACAACTCTTGACGAAAACTTGACAGATTGCGTACGAACCGGCCGTCCCCGACCGGAGACGACCCTACGATCCGCACGCTTTCCCTAAGAAAACCGCCACAACCCAAAATCACCGACGCCGCTTCTGCCCCCTCTGGACCACGTTATCGGGGTTCGAATCCCTGCCTCCCAGCCAATCTGACAAGCCACACTCAGTTAACCACTTCCACGGACGTAGCCGCGAAGGGCAGTCTCGACTCAGGGGTCCGGTGAGACACAACTGAGACACGGTGACAGAATCCGGCGTCGGATGCGCAACGATCACGTTCACCGAGGCGGTGCGACGCTTTCATCCACGTGATCCCCGATGAGTGGACCATCGGCAAGTGCCCCCTACGACTTGATCGCGCGCCTCGACAACGGCATAGCCTTGGGAGCGATGGACCTACAGGTTTCCTGGTTGGCGTTGGCCGCCGAATGATGGTCCTCGGACCGGCTTTGGGCACACTCCTGGGCACACTCGGAGAATGTTCGCCATCGCGCGAAATGGCTTTCTAACCGTCTATGACGACGACCGCGTCAGATTTGCGCCGAGCGCGTGGCGGCTCCCGCGATCGCGGCGTGCTTCCACAGCCGCACGGTCACCTCGCCAATGCGCTCGCCGTCCGCGAGCGTGATCGAGTGCGAGGGCCCGCGAGGCGCCGGAGTCCGAACGCGCCGTCCAGGTAGCCGAGCTCAGTTTGCGAGAATTGCTGATTTGCTGATCTCCGATTGCTGATTGCGGTTGCTGGAAGGCTATAGCACCGTCAACACAACGTCCGTCAAGAGCAGCCAGCTCGCGAGCCCGGCCACCTGCACCGCAAGGGTCGTCGGCTTACGTTCGGACGTCCAATGGTTGCGTGCTGCGAACAACAGCAGCAGCACCGCGAGAGGCGTCGCGGCAATCACCCATGTCGTGAAGACGGCGGATGGCTGCGTCAGCACCCCATACGCGCCAGCGGAATGCTGCGGCAACACGAACGCGCTAACGATCCAATCAATCCACCTCGCGAGCGCCATGGCTGCCGCGCTTGCAGGAAGCAGCAGAGCGAGCGCGATAATCCCGCTCCCGCACCACGACGAAATGTACAGGCTCCACGTCGTCAGCAGCACGATGCTCGCCGCCAGCGGCCAGAACGATGTGCGGGAGATTTGCGGCGGCGCGAATACGAACCACGGCAGAACCACGCCGAGCACGAGTGCAAGGACGAGCACGACGCTCGCTTTCACCGCCCATTGCTGCGCGCGCGGCACGGGCAGCATCGCCTGCGATTGGAGCATGCCGAAGTGCCGCTCCTGCGCGCTGGCGAGGGATCCCATGAGCAGCGGTAGTAGCGCGAAATACAGCATGCCGACCCCGCGCATCGGGAATTCCTTGGCGAAGTCCACGTTGAGCCGGCCCGCAACTGTCAGCCCGGTCCATATGAGCGCATATATAGCGACCATGGCAAAGGTCATCTGCTGCAGGCGCAGTTCCTTCTTCGCGAGCATCCAGAGCGGCGGCCGGGTCGGGCTGGCGTCTGTCACTGTGAACCATCGCGGCAGGCGCAGTTCCTCCCGCCCACCCTCAGTGTCCTGCAGCCGCATGAACGATCGCGCAGACAGGACGGCCCCGGCCGCGGCGAAGATCCACATCGCCGCCATCCAGACGTCGAGGGCCAGCGCCTCGGCGGCAGCCGTTCCGGTGCCGTAGATGATGACGCCGCCCAGCAGCGCGAGGACGTACGTCATCCCTGGAATGGACGCCGTGAACACCACGCCCGCCATCTGACTCCGCAGCCGCATCG
>QHWT01000149.1:0-874 GCA_003222675.1 Acidobacteriota bacterium
GACACAGGCGGCCGCGCAGGTGCAGGCGGCTGTACAGGCGCAGTCGCACGCACGAGTCGCCGCCAAGTCAAGCGGCGGCGGCGTCCTCGGCGCCTCCGCGACGAGCCCGATCAACCGCTCCGCGGGTGCGGGCGCCGTGCTCGGCGCCGCGGCCCGCACCGGCACGCTGCCGTTCACAGGGCTGTCGCTCCTTGGGGCGCTGGCCCTTGGGCTTGCGCTGCTCCTCGGCGGGTTCGGCCTCAGGCGTCTTGTGCGAACGCACTCCTAGCGCGAGAACCGACGCACGACGAGAGCGGCCCCAGCCGGGGCCGCTCTCTCGTGTTGCTGTTAGCTCAGCGGTTGTGGCACACGACCTCGACGTTGTTGGCGTCGGGGTCGAGGACGAACGCACCGTAGTAGCCGGGGTGGTAGCCCCGCTCACCCGGGGCGCCGTTGTCGCGGTAACCCGCCGCGACGAGCGCTCGGTGGAACTCGTCGACGGTCGCGTTGTCTGCGGCGGGGAAAGCGATGTGCAGGTTCTCGGTCGGCGGCCGATCGTCGCGGATGACGCTGAAAGAGCGGTTCTCGCCCCTGAAATGCCTGCGTTCTGGCCACTCGCCCGCGAGGACGAAGCCGCCGAAGGGGCCGACGGTTTCGTAGAAGCGCTTCGAGGCCTCCAGGTCGGCGACCCGGATCCAGAGGTGGTCGATGCGGTTGTCGCCTTCGCGCGCGCGCCCGTGGTGGACTGCCTCGGCGCTGTTACCGTCCGGGTCGAGCACGAAGCCGCCGTAGTAGTCGGGCGAGTACACAGGCCGCGGGCCCGGCTTGCCGTCGTCCGGGTGGCCCGCGCCGGTCATCGTCTCCCACCACTCGTCGACGGCTTCGCGCGAGCGTG
>QHWT01000149.1:997-2580 GCA_003222675.1 Acidobacteriota bacterium
CTCGTAGAACTCGCGCGAGACGTCCAGGTCGGAGACGCGGATCGTGACGTGGTCGAACACGGTCGCTACCTACCCGGCGGCGCGGTGGTCGATTCGCGGACGACGAGCTCCGTCGGCAGGATGGTCTCTCGGCGCGTGGACGGTGTTCCGCGCTCGATGTCGTCCATCAGCCACCGGGCCGCCAGCCGGCCCTTCTCCTCGTTCGGTTGGGCGACTGTCGTCAGCGGCGGCGCCGCGTGCTCGGCGGCCGGGCCGTCGTCGAACCCGACGACCGACAGCTGTTCCGGCACCTTGATGCCCAGCTCGGCCGCGGCTTCGAGCGCCCCGATCGCCAGGATGTCGCTCATCGCGAGGATCGCCGTGGGTGGGCTCGGCAGCAGCAGCAGCTCGAGCGTCGCCTCCCGCGCAGGCTCCGGAGCGTTCGGACGGCAGACCCGGACGAGCCCCGGATCCCACGCCGGCCCGAGACCCTCCTCGTAGCCCTGGATCCGCTCGACGGTCAGATCGAGCTCGAGCGCCGCGCCGGGATCGAGCGTCGTCACGAAGGACAGCACGCCCACACGCTCGTGCCCCAGCTCGCGCAGATGCTCCGCCGCGCTGCGTGCCGCGCCGCGGTCGTCGATGCCGACGAACGGCGTCTGCGCGCCGCGCGGCTGGTCGACGGTGACGATCGGCAGCCGGCGCGCGAGCGCGGCTTCGATTCGCGGGTCGTTCCGCGGCGTCGAGTAGATGATGAAGCCGTCCACCGCGGCCTCCCGGACCATGCGCGCCGCCTCCTCGCGGTAGCGCGAGTCCGGAACGAGGAGCAGGCCCGAGGGTGCCTCCTCCATCCCACGCGCAACGCCGCGCAGGAACGCGGGCGCCGTCGGATCGGTGAACTGGTAGCCGAGCCGCTCGGCGAAGATGACGCCGATCGCACCCGCGCGACCGGTGCGGAGGCGCCGTGCGACGGGATCGGGACCGGGATAGCCGAGCTCCTCCGCCGCGGCGAGGACGCGCTTTCGCACCTCCTCGGACACCAGCTCCGGCCGGCCGAAGGCCTGGGACGCGCTCCCCACAGAGACGCCGGCGTGCTCTGCGACATCCCGCAGACGAACTCGCCGCCTCTCGCCTCGTGCCACGAACGGGAATAGTACGCCTGTATGAACCGTTTCAGGTACCGTGACCACTGAATCGGTTCATAGACGAGGAGGCTGAGATGGAGCTCTTCCAATTGCTCGTCGTCGGCGACGCCGCTCGTCGGCACGTCGAGCGCTCGCTCGAGCACAACCAAAGGCCGCCGAAGCCGGAGGCAACGCGCCCGCGGCGCGTGCGCGCCAGGGCGGCTTCCGCCGCCGCGCTCCGCACGCTCGCGGAGCGGGTCGAGCCTTCGCCGAGCTAGTAGACGGCTAGATTCTTCAGCCGTGATCCTCGAGAACGGCGTGATCCGGACCCTCGAGCCGTCGCTGCCGGTCGTGCGCAGCCTGGCGATCGCGGGCGAGCGGATCGCCGGCGGTGTCGGAACGCACGAGACGGTACTGCCCGGGCCGGAGCGCGTCGACCTCGGTGGCCGCTGCGTTGTCCCCGGGCTCAGCGATGCGCAC
>QHWT01000032.1 GCA_003222675.1 Acidobacteriota bacterium
AGCGCAGCCCCATGAGTGGCGCCGTACGCAGCTCGGACGGCGTCGCCCCAGGCCCGCATACGTCCGCGAGCGCCGGGCCCAGGTCGTGGAGGAGGAGGTCTGAATAGAGCGCGACGGGTCGCCGGTCGAGCGCCGCCACGGGGGACGGACCTGTCGTAAGCGCTGGCACGTGGCACGCCGCGCAGCCGATCTGTGCGAACTGCCTCTCCCCCCTCGCCGCTATAGCAGCCGCCTGCCCGGTGCGCGGCGGGAGCCGCCCGGGTGGAGCCAGGAAGCGGACGAAATCGGTGAGCCGGGCGACGACCGAGTCGGCGACCTCGGGATCGGGTGCCTCGTCCGCGTGCGGCGGCACGCGCTGCCCCTGCACCGCGTCCCGAGGGTAGCGCGAGGTCGTGAGGCCCATCTCGAAGCGAAGCGCCGTGGCGGTGAACTCGGCGAGCGTCGCGACGTCGGCCTTGCGCCCGAACCGCCCCACCCGCCCATCCGCCGTTCGGCCGACTCTCCCCGACGTGCCATCATGGTCCGCGTGCTCGGCGTCCTGCTCTGCGAGGAGCGTCGCGTCGGGCACGGCGTCGACGAGGCCCAGGCCGAACAGGGCCGGCGCCGTGAAGCGCCCCGTTTGCGCCCCGGGCGGCGGCGCTTCGCGACCGAGCCCGAGCGCACGGGCGTGGGGGGTCAACTGCCTGCGGACGTTCTCTCCACCGGCGTCGACGAGCTGGTTGCACCCGGTCCGCGGGTCGAACCGCGACGCCTTGAGCACCCGCTCCCCGCCGACGCCGCCACTGGCAGGAGACGTGTGGCAGGCGCTGCACTGGTTCTCGTTGAAGGCAGGTCCGAGGCCTTCGGCGGGGCTGAATACCCGGTTGAACAGCTCCGCCCCCGCCTGGAAGCGCGCGAGCTCGGCGGGTCCGAGGCCCGGGAGCGGGGCACCGGGCTCGCCCGTGGTGGCAGCGCGGCCACCACACGCCGCGGCGCCGACCACCGCGACCAGCCAGAGCTCACGGCTTTTCGTCACGCCCGCGACGGGTCCAGATGACGACCACCCCGCACTGGGTCGAGGTACTCGTCCCGCCGAATCGGACCGGCACCTCCGAGGCCCTGCGGTATACCTCGACGGCCTGGATATCCTCGGGCTGGACCAGGTCGTCGAGTTCCATCTCGGGGCGCTCCGCTCCAGGAAGCGGAGCCTCGGTGGCCGCCGGGAGGCCAGACACGTCGAGCCCCCGGGCTCTGGCGTCGCCACGAATGACCATGATCCCGTCCACGAACACGCGCGGATGGCACCGGCCGCCATGGGAAAGGAGGGAGCCGTCCAGCTCGATGCCGGCGCGGTCGAGCCCACTCGTTCCTGGTACAACGCGCACGCCGGGAATGCCGGCCAAGAGGTCGGTGACCCGTTGTGGAGCGCGGGCCTGGATCTGCTCCCGGGTGATGAAATGGCCGAAATCCGATCGCTGCCGTTCGTAAAAGCCGACACCGGCGAGGAAGGCGTCCGGTGGCGGGGGCGCGCCCGCGACCTCGAGGGGAGGGAGGGGGACAGGGAGCGCGCGGAGGCGAACCTCCGTCTCCCGGTCGTCGCCGGCGTGCAGCTCGACGGGACCATCGATCCAGGTTTGGTACCCGATACGGCGGGCTTCGAGCAGAAAGCAGCCCGCTGCCGGCGCCGCCAGGCGATAGGCGCCGTCGGCCCCGGTCAACACCGACGCTACCCGCTCGCCGCCACACCGCACCAAGGACACGAGTCCGTCCGCGATCGTCTCGTTTGTGCGGACGTCGCGCAGATGGCCGCGCACCATCTGTCCCAAGGCCGGAACAGCAGGCCCTCCGACGAGCGCCACGGCGAAGGCAAGCGCCATCGCCCTGGTTCGTGCGCTCACTGCCGCGGATCCTAGATTCCTGGGGGGATCAGCGGGTTCGCGGGTGGCTGGATGTTCGGGTTCCCTTGGTACTCTTCCAAGGGAAGTGGGAAGCAGGTCCAGATGCCGTAGACGCCCCACTCCTGGTTGACGTGGTTGCCCGTCGGGAAGAAGTCTCCCACGCCGTCGCGCTTCCAGCGACGCAGATCCCCGAGCCGCAACCCGCCCTGGTAGAAGTCGCGGGAACGCTGCACCCGCAGCTCGTGGAACAACGCCGTGTCGGTGAGAGTCACGGGGGGCTCGTTGCCGACCGCCCGCCGCGCGTTGACGAACTGGTTCACCGTCTGATTGACGGCGGAGTCGTTGATCGCCTGACGTATCATGGCCTCGTACAGGTCGTGCTGCGCTTCGAGGTAGTCCGCCAACCGGACCTTAGTGTCCTTCTGGTACAGCAGCAAGGGTCCTTTATCGCCCGTCGGGTCGGGGACGGCCCCGGTGCAGTTGGGACACGACGCAGAGGAGTCCGCGATCGTTTCCCCCGTGTAGCCGCTGAA
Source organism: Acidobacteriota bacterium (assembly GCA_003222675.1). Classification (GTDB taxonomy): domain Bacteria; phylum Acidobacteriota; class Vicinamibacteria; order Vicinamibacterales; family 2-12-FULL-66-21; genus QHWT01. Next base: position 2,411 of record QHWT01000032.1, read on the forward strand.
TCGCAGTCCCTGGTACGGCTTGTAGAGCTTGGTCAGGCCGTTGTGGCCGAAGGTCCAGCGGGTGGTGTGCTGGATCCGGGGGTCGGTCTGCGTCGCCACGATGTCCTGGGTGCCGAAGGAACCCTGGAGGAAGAACGGCGAGACCCCCATGGTGTGATTGGCGCCGTGGGTCCGGCCGAACAGGCCGTCGAACTGCGAATCCTGGACGGCCGCATATTCGACCCAATACTTGAACGCCGAATCGGTCACCTGTGACGCCTCGGCGATCGTGTTCGCGAAGTCTCCGAGGTTGAGGTAGGTGCGTGCGAGCCCGACGTGGGCGAGCTTCACGATATTGGTTTGACCGGTGGCGGTGGCCACCTGAATCGCGCGCTGAAACCAGGGGATGGCGTGCTGAAACACTTCCGGCGGACTGAGGATGGTGTTGCCGGGGTTTTGCGCCGTGCCGAACACGGCCTGGCACATGTTTTCGCCGATGAACACATACCCATACGCCGCCAGGACGGCTGTCGTGGCGATGCGTTTGTCATTCGGGTCGGCGAGCGTGTCGAGGCGTGCCGTCACGTCCTCCCCTAACCGCACCACCCGGCTCAGCCCGCTCCACAGCGAGAAGACAGGGCCCTCCGTATAGTTGACGATCCGCTGGTTGACGCGGGCAAAATCCTCCCAGTTGATCCCGGTCACCTGCTCGTCGGTGAGGAAGTTCGCGCTCCACAACAGCGCGCCGTTTCTCCTGGTGTAGATGTTCTCCAGCTCGCTGATCACGCCATTGACTTCTGCGGTGAGGAGCGCGGGGTTGTTGAGCTGGTCCACCCCTACCTGCTGGGGGTTGTTAACCTTCAGAATGTCGTTGCAGGCCGCGAGGAGGCCCACCAGGCACGCGAGGGAGAACCACTCCGTCAGACGCGCGATCGATTGCATCCGCATGAGGCCCTCCCTCAGAAATTCACGTTGATAGTGGCCGACAGCCGGCGCGGCTGCGGGACGGACGCATAGTCCGTGCGGTCGAAGGTATTTGGGTTCGAGTTGAACGACACCTCGGGATCACCCGTGCCCTTGTACCGCGTCGCCAGCCAGAGATTCCGACCCGACAGCGTGATGCTCCAACGGCTAGCGCGGAAGGGACCGCCCCAGCTGGGCGGTACGGTGTAGGTGACGGCGACCTCGCGCAGCTTGAGGAAGTCGGCCGGCATGATGTGGGTGACCGTCTGTAGGCTCTCCCACACCTGCACCTGGATCGGATCGGCCTGAGGATTGGCGACCTCCCAGGTGTTGGTGTTGATGCGGTTCCGGATCGAGCAGATGGCGCAGACCAGATAGTGTCCACCCTTGTAGTCCAGATTGGCGAACAGCCGCAGGTTGCCGAATAGCGTCACGCTGTTGGAGAGCCCGAATTCCCGTGTGGGCGAGGACGGTCCCACGTATTTCTCGTGGCAGCTGCCGCCGTAGCCATTCGGGTCCACGGGGTCCGGCCAGGAGCACGTCAGGTCCGCCTGCACCCTGCCGTTCGCGTCGAGAACGGGGGTGCCGTTCGGGTCGCGGAGCACGTCCACGGCCCAAAACCCACCGAGCGGGTAGCCCTCCCGGTGGCGCTGCGAGTTTGTGAACGCGCCGAACCGGAGTTCGTTGAGCACCCCCCCGAACGACACCAGCTCGTTGTGGTGCGTCGCGGCCGAGAGCGCCAGGTCCCAGCTGACCTGGGAATTGCGGACCGGACTCGCCGTCACGAGCAGCTCGAGGCCCCGGTTGGCGATCTCGCCGACGTTGATGAAATGCGTGCTGTCGTAACTCGTCGACGGGGCGTCCGGAATTTCCATGAGGGCGTCCACGGTGCGCTTGTTGTAGTATGTGAATTCGATTCCCAGCGCCCCGCGGAACAGCGACGCATCGAACCCGGCCTCGTACTCGCGCCCGCGCTCGGGTTTGAGGCCGGGGTTTCCATACGACTTGGGCGTCAGCGCGTTGATGGTTGCGTCGCCGGCGGTGCCGGTCGCTGGCGCGAAGGTCCGGTCCGCCGTGAAGGGCGCAGGCGCGTTCCCGGCCTCGCCCCACGCGAACCGCAGCTTGAGCTCGTCCACGTGCCGCACGTGGAAAAAGGCCTCGTCGGACAGGATGTACGACAGCGAGAACTTGGGATACTTGACGGTGTGGAACTCCGAGCCGAAGGCCGAGTTGTCGTCGATGCGGAGCGCCGCGGTGGCGTAGAGCCGCTCGCGCCAGGCGAGCTGTTCCTGGAAGTACATGCCGAGCGACGTCTGCTCGATCAGCTGCTCGTCGACCTGGAGCAGTGTGAACGACCCCGGCTGCAGGGTGGTGAGGTTGTTGGTCACCATCCCGCTGCCGAACCCGGTATAGCGGTGAAACTGGCGAGAGTTGACCTGCACGCCCGCCGACGTGCGTGACCCCAACGTTTGGGATAGCCGCGCGCGCACGGAGCCCGAATAATCGGCCGTCCAGGTATGGGTCACGGGGAGGCGTTGAGTCATCTCACCGGTGCCCTCGGTTGGCCCCCACTTGAGCGTCGAGTCGATCCGGAAAAAGTTCTGGTCTCGCCGATCGTACTTGTCCATACCCAGCACGAGCCGGTTTTCGAGCCACGGGAACGGGTTGAAGTTGGCCGTGAGCCCCAGCGTGGTCCGCTCCTCGAAGGACTGGAGGTCGAACTCATTGGATTGGTCCGGCCCGAAGCCGAAGTACCCGGCATCCCAGCGATCTGCCGTCGCCCGCGCCTTGCCGCGGAACGCGTTCCGCAGCAGGCCGTTGGAGGCGTTGTCGCTCAAGGGCAGGCGCTGGTGCACGCGGGTGTAGCTCAAGTTGAGCCCGATGTTGAGCTTG
>QHWT01000052.1:0-62205 GCA_003222675.1 Acidobacteriota bacterium
CCGGTCTCCCGCTCGGCGATTCGATAGATGAACCAGAAGATCACCAGTGAGCTGCCGAACGATACCAGCCGGAGCGGCAGGAACCCGAGGCCGGTCACGCGGGCGGCGGCAGCACTCACGTAGTAGTAGAGAGGCGGATACAGGAACGGCGTGTAGTCGAGCGTGGGTGGCGCGTAAAGCGGCTTCGTATCCAGCACCCGCGATACATGGTGAACCATCGAGCCCTCCATCCATTCCAGGTCGAACGGATAGGCGAGCCGTTGGAGCGCCACGAGCAGATATGCGACAACGAAGATCGCCGCCGCGCCGCACACGATCGCTTCAGCGGCAAGAGCGTAGCGCTCTGGAGTGCTTTCAGAGTACATGGACACCGTTTCGCGCGCGATACGGGAACGCTGCGGATGGTAGCCGCACCGCTGGCATTTTTCTATTGAAAACTCAGCCGTGTACGATTAATCTAATAGAAATTCATATGGCGAAGCGGACGTTGAGCCTGGCCCCGCGCCGCGGCCGGCCGAGGAAGTTCATTGTCCCCTCGCGTCCTATCACGCTGACCCTCCCGGAGCAGGTCATCGAGGCGCTCGGCCGCATCGACGGCGACCTGGGTCGGGCGGTCGTGCGCCTGGCGCAGCCCGAGCTCGCGAAACGCGCGCACGCTCCCGCCGAACTGGCCGCCTTCGGCCGCACCGCGGTGATCGTCGTCCATCCGAGCCGCACGCTCGAGCAGCAGAAGGGCGTGACGCTGGTGCACTTGCCCGATGGACGCGCGCTGATCTCGTTCGATCAGTCGATAACGATCGGCGGGCTCGAATTGATGATTAACGACGCGCTGGAGGCCGCGCGTCTCACGAGCGTGGACCGCGCCGTGTTCGAGGCCATCGGGAACATTCTCAGGACGGCGCGCCGCTCCCCCGGAACTGCCCTCTTGCAGCGCAACATCATCGTCGTCGAATCCCGGCGCCGATCCAAGAATCGGAGGAGTGCGTGAAGGTAAATACCTGGCAGATCGTCAGCGGGGCGGCCGCGGCCGCGATACTCGTCGTCGCGTGTGGGGGGAAAGACAAAAGCCCGACGGCACCGACGTCGGTCACGGCCTCGCTGACGGCCCCCGTGCTCGACAGCCCGGCGGCCAACGCGCAGCTCGACACGCTGCGTCCGACGCTCACCGTCAGGAATGCGACGGCAGATCATGCTGGCACGCGCACCTACGAGTTCCAGATATCCGACAGCAACAGCTTTACCAGCGCCACGACGTCGAACGTAACGGGATTTGCCGCCGCCGTTGGAAAGACCGGCGTTGCCGAGGGAGCGGATGGCAAGACAAGCTGGACGCCTGACGCCGATCTGCAGCCCACCACGGTGTTCTACTGGCGCGTTCGCGCGGTGCAGGGCACCTCGAACGGGCCCTGGTCGGAAGTCGGCAAGTTCAAGTCTCGCCTGGTGGGGTTCCTCCGCGATGGTGAACTCTACGATCCCCTCATTCACGGCGAGACGGTCGGGCAGATCGTGGGAGCCGCGACGTTCGTTCCGGGCAAGGGCATCCAGTTGAACGACGGCACGAGCTACGTGAAGTACCAGTTGCCGCAGACGATCTCGAACGGCGAGTTCTCGATGGACGTCGAAGGGCTGCACGCCAATGCTTCCGGCGACAAGGCCAAAGTGTTCGGGATGCAGGAAGGTCAGGGGGACTTCATCACGAACAAGTACCGCGTCGACATTCAGTATCGCGGTGTGAAGGGCGTTCCGCCGAATGCCATCACCTGGCGCGCGCTCTATGGATCGGCGTCCGACCTCGGCGTCCGCTACGAGCCCGACACGGCGACACGCTTCGCGTCCGTATTTGCCCTCGATCCGTCCACGGTCTACCACTGGACGGCGACGTGGGGCAACGAGTTCCGTGTCAGCGTTTTGAGCGGCGGCATCGGCGGTTCCACGCTCTACAACGTGGGTATGGCATCGCCGAGAGGCGTCTACGCGCCGAATCCGCATATCGCATACCTCGGCGCACCGGTGGGGCGCAGTGGCAGCGAGGCGGCCAGCATTGCGGGCACGATCTATCGCAATGTGTGGCTCGGCAATCGTCCGCGTCCGGATTCGTTGGGGAGCGCGCTCCAATAGCAGCTGCCAGCTGCCAGCTTCCAGCTGCCAGCTTCCAGCTGATAGCTGGTGGCTGATAGCTGGTGGCTGATAGCTGGCGGCTGGTGGCTGGTGGCTGGTGGCTGGTGGCCGGCTCAGGATCCTGCAGTATTGGCCGAGGCGTGTTCATCAGAAGGCGGCGCAACTGCCCGCTCCGTCATGCGCTCCGACGTTTCACCTGAATGCACGCGCCACCAGACGATGTTCGCCAGTGACCGCAGTCCTTCGGACACACTCGTTCGTCGGACCTGTTCGGGAGAGATGGCGTAAAACCGCACAGGCGTTTCGAGGATCTCGGCGCGCTGCGCGAGCAGCCGCGACAGCAGCCGTTGATTCAGCAGCTTGTCCGCCAGGTGAACCCCGGGCGCGGCGACGTATGAGGCGCGAACCCCGCGCACGCCCGATAGCGTATCCGAAACGTAACGCCCGTACAGCACGAGATACGCCGCGCTCAGGATGTGACTGCCCGCCTCGGCGGTCATGCGCAACACGGTGTTGTGACGATAGCGCAGCCGGAGCGATGCTTCGATATCCCGAACAGACAGCCGCCGACTGCCCCACACCGCGTCGAGCCGGCCGAACGTCAACGGGGCGGCGACGCTGACGAGATCCTCGCCGTTATACATCCCGGAAGACTCGAACAGCAGCGCATAGTCGAACCCCTCGTTCGCGAGCGCCTGCCGATAGTTCTCCTCCGCGTCCGCTGCGCTCCCCACATGTCGCACGGCAAACGGGAATCGATCGGTGAGCCGACGGTTGATTGGTTCGACTCCGCCGTAGAACACCGTGACGTCGAGCGCCAGATCCTGTATGCGAGCACGCACCATTTCCAGCAGGGTCTGGCTGATCTTGCTCCTCGACTCACCGGCGTACAGCCAGACGGCAACCCGCTGACGGCGCGGGCGGTGAAGGAACGACTGAAGAAACGGTGTCAGGACTTTCGCCGGGTCGTGGCGACCCGTAATGCCGTCCTCGTAATTGCTGATGCGGACCAGCCGCGGGTCTTCGAGCGCGTCCAGCCGTCCCAGCGGGACATACGGCGACTCTTCCTGCGACGCGCGCGGGTCGTTGAACAGATAGTGGGTGATGAGAAATGGCGTCGAGATCGGCAGCCGTCCTTTGTCGCGCAGGTAATACACCGCGCGTTCGACGATATCGACCGCCGTCGCGCCCGTCAGTTCCGCATCGCTCTGAATATTCGTGATGAGCAGCTTCAGGGCCGACAGATTGCGCGCGATCGCGTCGCTGAGGCCGTCCGTCAGGTACGACGGAAAGAGCGACGAATGCTGCGTCCCTGGTGAATACACGATCAGGTCGGCGCTCCCGAGGCGATCGACGAGCCGGGGATTCAGCCGTACGCGCTGCTGATGCGCTTCGAGCCATTGTCCGGCGTCCACGGTTCGCATCGATGCAAGCGCGCCCGTGTCTTCCTCGGTCGGACGGCGCTCCAGCAGGTAAATGTCCTTGATGCGGTTCTGCCGGTTCGCGTCCACGATGTCCGCTTCGCTGGCGAGGAGGCGTCCCTCCGGATCAAGGGCCACGAGGAACGCGTTCGTGCCGTCGGTCACGTTTTCGATGAGCCCCGCAGGGAGCTGCAGGAGCGCGCAGTAGTCGTAAATCGCGCGGTTGAAATCGCGCTGCGCACGCAGGTAGGCCCCGGCGAACACGAGGTTGCCGATGCTGCAGTCCCCGAATGCAAAGGGAGCGGCCTTGCGGCTGTACTCGTAGAGGAACGCCGAGACCCAATCGATCAGTCGCCGATCGTGCAGCGTCCCGGAGATCATCTTCGTGAGATGTTCGACCGCGGCGGACGCCGCAATGTCCGCAGGCAGGCGCGAATCCAGCAGCTCGATCAGATCCGGCGCGCAGGTCTTCAATTCCGCCGCGAGGCGCGACGCGTTCTTCCGAAAGTCCGACGGCCCGAGACTATCTCCCAGGAACCGTCGCACTTCGCCGGTCGAGAACCCATCGTCGTAGCCGTTGATCGCAAGGGTGACGGCGATGTCCGGATTGGTGATGAGCTCTTTCGAGAGCACCGACGAGCCGCGGCCGCCCGAGAAGACGACAACAGAAAGAGAACGTCTTCCCGTCATGCCGACCCAGTATACGCTGAAGCGTTCGAGGAGCGCGGAGCCGCGACCATCCCACGATGGCGATGCAGCCAGTGCGCGCCGGCGTAGCAGCTGCCGCCGAGGATCACGAGCAGGAGCGCCAAGCCGACCACGCGCAGCATGCGGCCGAGCAGCGCCGATTCCTCCATGGTGAACATCAGAAGTAGCCGCGGCCGGCTTCGTAAATCTCCTTGTCGCCGAGCGTCTCGGCCGGCGCCTTCCTCTTCCGCCGCAAGACCGACGGAATGGTTCTCATCGTCATCGTCAGGCCGGACTTGCCGGTCATGAGAACCGTATTGTGAAAGTACCGCAGCGCCGGGACGGGCCGGACCCGGTAGAACAGCAGCTCCTGGCACATGTTGAACGAGCCGATGATGCGGAACAGGATGTTGTCCGGCACTTTCACGAGCTTCTTGAAGAACGGGATCCACGATGGCGGGAATTTCACCATCAGCCAGAATAGCGACGCGATGTTCCGGAACTCGCGCGCGTACGGCGTCTTCAGCGTAATTTCCTGTGATTCGGCGATTTGCTTATCGATGTCGAAGTCCGCGTCGACGTACCCGTTCTGCCGTGAGTACTCGACGAGCGGCAAGCCCGGGAACAGCAGGAACGTGTTCGCGCGGACGTAATCGGACTTCAGGACCATGTTCAGCTCGACGGTCTCGAACGCATTGTCCAGCGTCTCGCCCGGCAGGCCGATCATGTTCGTCGTGAGGACCTTGATTCCTTTGTCCCGCAGCAGGCGGGCGCCTTCCACGATGTGCTCGTTCTTGGAGCGTTTGCGGATCACGACCTCGCGAATCTGCTGGTTGCCGGATTCGAGGCCGACGGCCGCGCCGTAGCAGCCGGCCTTCTCCAGCAGGTCGGCGGCGTGCTGATTCACGGAGTCGTACCGGATGTTGCAGTTCCACGGAATCCCGACTTCCTTCGGGTACACATCCGCGAACTCCTCGAGCCACTTGTAGCTGTTGCGGATAAAAAACAGATCGTCCGAGAAATGGACATGATTCAGCGGGAAGCGATCTTTGATGTATTTGATCTCGGCGACCGCGCGCGTGACGGTTTTCCGGCGCAGATAATCGGACTTCGTCTCCGCGCGATACATGGCGCGGATCACCGGCTCGTGACAGAACGTGCACGGGTAAGGGCAGCCCATGCTCGCAATGAAGCGCTTCATCGGCATGTCGCGCAGGAACGGGTACTTGTAATAAAGCTCGCGGTCGGGCGGCGGCAGCTCGTCGAGCGGCACCGCGGGCCGGACGTCGTTCTTGTGGACCACGCCGTCGCGGGTTTTCACCTGCAGATTTCGGATCTTCGTGATGTCGGCGTCCCGCTGGAGCGCGTCAGCGAGCTCCAGCATCGCGAGCTCTCCCTCACCGCGGCAGATGATGTCGATCGCCGGGTTGAGAATCATCTCGGGCGAGTAGGTCGGGTGCGGGCCACCGACGATAATTGGGACGTTCAGGTCGCGTTTGATGCGCGCGGCGAGCTGCTCGAGCGAATGATGGACGCCGGTGAGCGCCGAGAACGCAATCAGACCAGGGTCGTACTTCCGAATCGCGCCGATCAGATCAGGTGTGTGCGATACCAGCAGGAGGTCGGCGTCATGACCGTTTGCCTTGAGGATGCCTGACAGATTCGCGACGCCGATCGACTCCTGGATTCCGTTGTTCTGGATGAATAGAACCTTCATGTGCCTCCTCGATGCCGCCAATACCGAACACACCGTTCCCATTCCGAATGGGCGGCGATGGTTCGCTAACGACGGTCTGTTACGGGTGGGCTACCCTGGAGCTCGATCAGAGTCGAGCCCGATATCGATTGCCGGTCCTCGACGTGTAAGGGAGGCGACCGGCAGCGCGAGCCATGCGTCGGACGAAGACCGTCCCGAGAGAACCGAAGGAACTACTGGCGCCGTCAAAGACCAGGCAGCGGTGCCCGCCCATGTCGGCCATGGCAGCCTTGAGGGGGGTCCAATTGTCCATTGCGCAAATGAGCCGGAGCCTTGATTGTTCCAGCCGCGGATGCTGCCTCGTGCGCCGAGCGAGACAAGATCCGTATCGCCATCTCGATCGATATCGGTCGCGGCGAGACCGATCGTGTCGGAGAGCGCGCCTAGGTGAACGGTGGTTCGTTGCTCCGATAAACTCAGAGCGATGCGGTCGTCGCGGAGAGTCGCGAAATCAAGAATGCCGTCGCCATCGAAATCAGCGGTCACTTCGCGGTCGATGCCGCAGCGCCGTTCTGCTGAGAACGCCGTCGAGGCGCAAAATGCTACGGCGATGAACGCCAGAGTCAGGACGAGAGCCGAGGACCGCGAAAATCGAGAAGGCAATGTCAGCTCGAAGACACGCAGTATATCGCAGTTCCGCGCGATTTTCGTCCCTGCGTCGGGCTGCGAAAGCCTCGCTTTGCAGATCGACAGCGATCGCGCTCGGCGCAAATGGTGCGACAGTCACGTGGCCAGACTGCTGGCGCTTCACGGGTTTGAGCTTCGACTGTGCGAGCGGGATTGCGAACGCGATCGCCGGGTAGTGCACCTACCGCGTCGACGTGTCGTCGGGGCGCCGAACGGCCAGCCATGTCGCGCATCCTGATCGTTCCTGCAGCAGGGTTGGGCACTCGCCTGAAAACATCCGTGCCGAAAGCGCTCGTGACCGTCGACGGCCGCCCGATGCTCGATCACCTCGCCACGTTGTACGAGCCGTTCGTCGCCTACACGGTCGTCGTCGCGCATCCGTCGTTCGCGCCGCTCATCGAGCAATGGGCGGACGAAGCGGGGTACGCCGAGGTGGTGCAGCAACGGGAGCCGACAGGCATGCTCGATGCGATTCTGCTCGCAGCCTCCGCCGTCGAGCGCCTGCGGCCTGAGTCGATTTGGATTACCTGGTGCGACCAGGTGGGCGTGCTTCCAGCGACCGTTCAGCGGCTCGCGGACGCAACTTCGGTCGGGCTCCCGCCGGCGCTCGCGTTTCCGACGGTCCGACAGGCCGAGCCGTACATCCATTTCGCGCGTGACACGCACGAACGAATCGTCAACGTGCTGCACCGGCGGGAGGGAGACGCCATGCCGGCGGAAGGGGAGAGCGACATGGGGCTGTTTGCTCTGTCGCGTGAGGCGTTCGACCAGGACCTGCAGACATATGCACGCGACGTGATGCCGGGGCGCGGCACAGGAGAACGCAATTTCCTGCCGTTCATCCCGTGGCTTGCCGGACGAAAACCGGTCGTGACCTTCCCCTGCACGGATCCGATGGAAGCTCTCGGCATCAACACGCCGGAGGATCTGCAGCAGGTGGAAGCGTGGCTCCGCAGCCGTCGATGAAGATCTTATCGATCGTGATTCCCGCGTATAACGAGGAACGGTTCATCGGGACGCTCCTGGAGCGGATCCGGGCCGTCGATCTCCGAGTGCTGGACGTCGACCGAGAGATCGTGGTCGTGGACGACTGTTCGCGGGATCGGACCGCCGCCATCGTGGAGGCAATCCCGGGCGTGCGCCTGCTGCGAATGGAGCGCAACAGCGGAAAGGGCCGCGCCGTGCGGGCCGGTATCGCGGCCGCCACCGGGGATCTCTTGATTATCCAGGATGCCGATCTCGAGTACGACCCGCAGGATTACGTGCCGATGCTGCGCGCGCTGCTCGACGGCCGCTCCGACATTGTCTACGGCAGCCGCTATCTGGGGCGCGGACGCTATCCCAACCAGTCGCTCGCTGCGTATCTTGGCGGCCGCAGTCTGAGTCTCGTCGCGTGGGTCCTGACCGGCCGCTATCTGACGGACACCGTGACTGCGTTGAAGCTGTTTCGCCGCGCAGAGGTCGCCGGACTGCCGCTCGAGACGAGCGGCTTCGAGCTCGACCACGAGATTACCGCCCGTATGCTCGCGCGAAGGCGGCGGATTCTCGAAGTCCCGATTCGCTATTACCCGAGAAGCCGCAAAGAGGGAAAGAAGATCGGTGCCCGCGACTGGTTCATCGGCGCGCGGACATTCTGGAAATATCGCAAGGGATGATCGCTGAGGTCGGAGGTCCGAGGTCCGAGGTCGGAGGTCCGGGGTCCGGAGTCCAGGGCGGGAGGCGAGGCGCGACAGGTGTATCGCAAGATCATTGGAGAGTCGTGACGCCGTTCGCGCGGAGAAGACGATCTCACGCGAAGGCGCAGAGGCGCAGAGCACGGAGAGAAGGCTGCCGGTGACCTCCTGCCGCGCGAAGCGCGGCGACGAAGGCGCGTACGCAGCCGTTTCCTTATTTGTCTTCTCCGCGCGCGGTGTGACGCCACGACTGCCGTAATCAGTGTGACCGCGTTTTCTTGCCGTCTATTTCTCTGCGCCTCATGCGCCTCTGCGTGAATCGTACGTGGCAAGTGAACGAAGGCGGATCGAATGGAGAAAGCCGGCATGTGTCCGACGGCCGGAGCTGATGGACTTCCGCGTGTCGACCGCCGTTCAGGAGGGGAAGTGCGTGTCGCGCAGGCGGGATCGGTGCGCGCCACGGTCGTCGTCGGGGCGAATTTGCCTGCGTTCGGGCGTCACGCGCGAGCGACGAATGGTGTCTGGTGGCGGTCAACCAGTGCTGGACGCAGAAATCGCCGCGCATCGCCGCCGGAGAACTGGAAGAAGCGCGCGCCGCCTACGAGGCCGCTCGATCACTGCACGCGATAGATGACGACTTCCTCGTTGCGATACGCCGGGGCGAAGTACTGCGGCGCCTGATCGAACTTCTTCACGCCTGCCGGATACGCCGCACGCTCCACTTCGTCGACCCAGATGTAGTTCACTCTGAGAAACCGGGCGATCGTCCACGCTTCACGCGCGTCGAGGGTGGCATACATCACGCGCACGCGCTCGGACCGTGCGTGGTACTCCGGATCGTCCACCAGCGTGCGTGGAAGGCCGGCGCTCATGCGACGTTCGGCGAAGCTGGGGATGAGGCTCCACGTCGTGCGGCCGCGGGCGAGCGCATCGAGCTGCACCGTAGCGGTGGGCGGGGTCGTCTGCCGCAGCCACTCGACGGCATCGTCGTGTGCCCGATCCAGCACCTGAGTCCACGGGAATCCGGGACCGGCCGCGAGATTCGCAATGTCCTGTGCGTTATAGACGTCGATGATCGTTGTGGGCAGTCCGACGATCAGAGCGGCGATCGATAGCGCCCCGGCCACCCGCCGCCAATGCGGTGCCGCCGCGAACGCGGCGGCCGAGAGGCAGGGAGTCACGGCGAGAATCATCTGACCCGCGCGAAACGCCACCCACGATTCATCGACGCGCAGTCGCACGAAGTGCATCACGATGAGCGCACCGATCATCATCAGGACCGGCGCGATAATCGCCCGGAAACGGCCGATCGATCGCGCTGCGAGCATTCCCGCGAGAGCGGGCACGAGCGCTGGACCCAACGAGAGCGAAAGGTTTGCAACCGGCGCACTCCGTGCTCCGCCCAGCAGACCAAGTTCCAGCATGCCGGGCGCGCGACCGACCATCTGATTGCCCAGGCACCAGACGAGCGCGACAAGAATCGGCAGGCCGACCGCGGCCGACCGGGCCAGTCGCCTGAGCGGGTCGGGCGAAATCAGCGCATCCAGCGCGAGCGCGACGCAACAGACGGCTGCGAAGATTGCGCCGACGAAAGGATTGAAGGCTGCAGACCCGGCCAGCGCTGCTCCGGCTATCCAGTAAGCGGCCGCGCCCCCGCCGCTGCCGGACGCATTGACAACTGCAAGCGCGACGAGGCCCAGGATGTACGACATCGAATGCTGCGGCACCCACCAGAAGCAGCGTGGAATGCCGTCGATGCGCAGTCCGCCGAACCACCAGTTGCTGATCGCGTCGATGTTGAGGTCCCGGACGGCGCCGAGGGGCGCACCGCGCTCCACCAGGCGCAGTAACGCGACCGTTCCCTCAGCGCTGGACGCTACCGTCGCGAGCGTCACGCCCGCGGCGGCGGCGAACGCATGTGGCACCGCAGTCCACGCGGCGAGAAACAGCGTCGAGACCAGGAGCAGCGCCGTGCCGATCGCATTCACCTTCAGGTCCGCTTCGACGTTCGCGAGCTGGCCAGGTCCGGTGCCGGCAATCGCAGCCGGGGCGATGTAGTAAGCCCAGTAGTAGTGTAGCGGCCGGTGCGGCATGTACATGTTGCGCGGAGGCATCGCAAATTTCTTCAGCTCGCTCGTGACCGCCATGTGCCACACGAAATCCGCCGTGAAGTACGCACGGTAATACCGGTTCCCGTTCGCGTCACGCGCCCCGAGCCTGATGAATGGCGGCCCGGCGATTCCCGGTACGAGCAGGAGCACCGTCAACCAGGCCGCCGTGTCCCGCTCGGTCCACGCGGGCAACGGGACCAGAGGCGTGACGACGCCACGCGTGCTCACCCACGTCAGCACAAGCGCAAGCACCCATCCGCCAATGAAGGTGACAATGGATGGCAGACTCAGCGCGATCGCGAGCCAGAGAGCAAGAGTGGTGATGAAGTACCCGAGCGCGGCGCCCGCAATCCAACCCGCGCCGTGGCGTCGGCCGAACAACGCGAACCCGACGGGCAAACCCGGCACCAGCGTGACGGCATACAGCACGCCATACAGGAGTCCGCCGATTCCTGATGCCAGCACGATGACGAGGACCAGCGCCGCCGCCAGCACGGAGGCGATCGACCACACGAATCGCTTCATGAGATGCTGTGGGTTTTCGCGGGCACTGGCTCGCCGAACGCGTAGAGCAGGCCCCCCGGCAGACTGCCGATCACGCCGAGAGCGAGAAACAATATCGATAACGCGAACACCGGCGCGGGCGCGGCCCCTCTCGGGACGAAGAGCGCCTCGAACGCCCACTGCGTCGTCCCGAGCCCGTTCACCGTGATCGGCAGCTGCATGACCAGCACGATCGCCGGCACGAGCGCGAGGTACATCACGAGCGGAAGATCGATCCCGAGGGCCTGTCCCAGGCACCACGCCTGAACGACCCGAATGGCCTGGACGAGCACGGACATGACGAGCACGCGTGTCATCTCGGTCAGCGATGCGGTCACGCGGTGCAGCCGGTTCGAGGGGACGCTCGACGCAAGCGCCACGACGACCCGAGCGGCGCGCTCGCTGAAGACGACGACGCCGGCCATCGCGCAGGCGAGAAACGCCATGCCGAGCCCTGCGATCAGCCCGCGATCCGACGCGATCTCCCGCGCGAACGGCAGGGCCACAAGCCCCACGATCACCAGTGACAAGACGCCGAGCATCCGGTCCATCAGGACGGATGCCGTGGATTCCGCCAGGTGCACGTCGTATCGCGAGAGCGCATACGCGCGATACATGTCGGCCGCGACGCTCGGAACGAAGTTGCTGACGAAGGAACTGACGAAGAAGATCCTCAGAACGATTGAAAACCGCGGCCGTGAGCCGGGCGTCAGCGCGCTGAGCAGATCGATCCATCGCAGCGCCATCAGCGTGCGATCGATCAGCACGAGCGCGATTGCCAGGCCGATCCATCGCAGGTCGGCGCCGGCCGCCGCGCGCACGACGTCAGTGGGATGTGATTTGTAGAACAGGAACGCCGTCAGGCCGACGGCAACGATGATGCGAAAGAGGCGGGGAACGCTGACGGTCCTTGACGCCGGCCCGCCTTCGCCGAGGCTTCGGCGGGCCGCGCTACCTGCTCGTGCCAACCGGTCCCGGCATCGTGTCGACGTGCCGCTCCGGATCGCGCTTCACCTGGTAGGCGCGTTTCAGGAACTTCGCGTAAGGAACGAACTGCTTCATCGCGCCGACGTTCACCTGGCAGGGGCTGAGGCACGTCGGGCACACCGCGTCCTTCAGGTGCTGACGGTGCATCAGGTTTTCCGCCTTGAAGTACAGCGACTCCGCGGAATCATCGAGCACGTTGCCGAGCTTTTCGGAGTTCTCGCAATAGTGCAGATCCCCGTTCGGGTTGAGCAGCAGCCCCTGGCTCTGGAACGGGCACGGCATCGTCCGGTGATAGCCGTTCGCGATCATGTCCGCATAGTGCAGGTACATAAACGACTGGCCGCTCAGCACCGACTCTTCCTTCACGCGATCGATGAAGAACTTGCGCATGAACTCTTCTTCGCGCGCGCGAAACCCGATCGTCTCCTTGAGATCCTGGTTGTGGAGCATCGCGTCGGTGAAGCGGAGCATGTTGAAGACGACGTCGAGTCCCTTCGTGCGGGCCCAGGCAAGGATGTTCTCCGAGTCCTCCATGTTGGTCGCGAAGATCGTCGACGCGATCCCGAACTGGAAGTTCTCGTACTCCTTCGCGAGCGCCTGCATCGCGTCGATCGTCCTGGTCGCCTTGTCGAAGCCGTGCTTCACGGCGCGCACCTGGTTGTGGACGTCGCCGATGCCGTCGAGCGACACGCGGATGCTGAGCAGCAGATCCTCTTCCGCGCAGAACTTCACGATGCGGGTCAGCATCGGGATCGCGCGGGCGGGCGTCAGCCCTGTCGTGTTGATGCCAATCTTGCGGAGCCGGGGCAGGTGCCGCTGGAACATCTCCACCATGCGCGGCAGGTCGAGCCGCGTGGTGGGTTCTCCGCCCGAGATGTTCAGGTTCTCGACGGCGCCCCAGAACGGGTCGCTGATGACCGGCTCGAGCTGCGAGAGCGTCATGTCCGACTTGCGATCGCCCCATTTCCAGTTGCTGCACATCGTGCATTTCGCGTCGCACACCCACGTGCAGTTGTAGATGAGCACCGTGGGACGGATCGGATGGATCTTCGCGCTGATGAAAGTATTGACGAGGTCGCGGGGGACACCCGCAGCCGCCTTCGCGAGGTACTGCAGCCGAAATGTGCTGGTGGACACGTAAGGTGGATTGTACAAGCCAAAGGGGCGGGAAACAAAGCGTTTCCTGCCCCGTTCGCAGATCTCGTGGCTTCCGCCTTCCGCCTTCGCGCGAAGCGCTTCGGCGGACCGCCGTAGCCTCGGCGGAGGCTGGTCAGGCGGAAGTGCCACCTACTCTCCAGGGAAGTTCGGGCGTGGACGGGCTGAAACCCACACGTTCTTGTAGATCGCGCCCGGGATGCTCGCGTCCTCCGGGCCGCCGCGGCCCGGTGGCTGGCCGAGGTGCACGACGTGCGGCGCCGGCCGATACGGGTGTCCATTCGTCGTTTTCGATGACGAGTAGATCACGCGGCCGTTCGGGCCGTCCTCGCGGACTTCGACCGACGCAAAGCCGTTGCGCCACGACGCCTTCCAGAAATACCAGCGCTCGTCGCTGAACGAGACGCCCGTGCGGAAGCCGTCGTTGATGCTTCCCTGGTCGCTGGCGTTGCCGGTGATCATGCGCCATGTGACCGCGCCGGGTACGACATAGCTGCGTCCGCGCTTTTCAACCGTGAAGCGATAATCGTTCGTCGTCGGATCGCCGAAGCCTTCCTGCATCGTGAAGATCTTCGACTTGTCGCCCGGGGACCCTTCGTCGATGCCCGTCACCATCACCGACAGTTCCCCCTCGACGAGCGTCTCCGGCATCACATAGGTGACGCGCGCTTCGTGGGCCATCAGTTCGATGCCCCGGCCGCTCACGAACTGCGTGGGCCCGACGGGGGTGCCGACGGTGCGGCCGTTGCTGAGCGGATCGAAAATCTCCGCGCCGCGAATATAACCGCCGGATGGCGTGCGGAACGCGGCCGTCGAGGACCACGGGCCCACCGCGCCCTGGAACACTCCGCGCGCGCGCCACGTGTGGGGCTGATCGAATTCGAGCGAGCCGCCCACCGTGTGCGACACGTTGTCCGATCCGCTGGCTGCGCCGCCGGTGACCCCGGAGGTGTAAACGCGCTGGTTCGACGCGTTGAATACTTCGAACTCGTACGAGACGGGAATGTCGGCGAACTTGCCCCTGGCTTTCGTGGCGGTCAACACGAGTGACCCGTCCGGCTGCTGATTGTTGATGGGAGAGACCGGTGTCGGCGCGGTCACTTTCAACGTGGAGCCGTCGGCCGCTGCGCTGGCACCGGGATCGACCGCGGCACTCGACGGCGAGATGGGAGACGGGGACTGTTGCTTACCGCAGGCGACGATCAGCGCGAGAGTGCCGACGCACGCGCAGATCGCGAGCTTCTTGAAGTGCATTCACTACCTCACGAGGGTTGGAATTTGCCCGCCGGGAAGGGCGTCCGTGGCAGTGAATGATACTACACCAGTGTACTGCTGTCACTGGTGCCATGTATGTGACTGAACTATTACGATCGGGGCGGCAGCCCTCGAGCGGCTGCCGCCTGCCTCGAGCTCTACTGTGGGAATGCAGGTCGCGCGTTCGGTCCGGCGTACACGTTCTTGTACACGCCACCCGGCAGTGTGGCATCGAGCGATCCGCCGCGCCCGATCGGCGCACCGAGATACAGGATGTGCGGGTTCGGTTGGTACGTCCGGCCGCCCAGGGACTTTGTTTGGCTGTAGATCACTGGACCGGAATCGCCGTCTGCGCGCACTTCCATCGTGAAGCTGCCGCCGATGTTCCAGCTGACCCGCCAGAAATACCACCGCGAGCTGTCGAAGCTGCGCTGCGAACGGTCGCAGTCGCGCGAGACGCGATCGCCCGCGATCATACGGCAACTGATCGAACCGGGTCCGCCGCCGTAGTTGCGTCCGCGCAACTCGCCCGTGAAGCGATACGAGTTCGTGGTGATGTCGTCGAAGCCCTGCTGCATCGAGAACACCTTGCTCTTGTCTCCCTCGGCCCCCTCGTCCGCACCTTTGACCATGAGCGAGAACTCGCCGGCCGTCAGCGTCGTCGGCAGCTGATAGGTGACGTGGCTTTCGTGGGCGCCCAGCAGCAACCCTTCGCCCGTGAACTGCGCGGGGCCGACGATCGTTCCGACGGTCTTGCCGCCGGTCAGCGGATCGAAGAGCTCGTTATCGCGAATGAACCCGCCGACCGGCGCCTTGAACGTGGCGTCGGAGGACCAGGGACCGGCGGCACCCTGGAATATCGCGCGCGCGCGCCAGGTGAACGTCCCGTCGGGCGTCAGCACCACTGATGGTGTGTGCTGCACGTTGTCGGGGCCGTTCGCGAAGCCGCCGACGACCTTCGAGTCGTACACGACGTTGCCGCCGTCGCGGATCTGGAACTGGTACGAGAGCGCCGCGTCCGCGAACTTCATACGCGCCTTCGTCGCGACGAGGACGAGCACGTCGGGCTGTGCGCCGTTCACCGGAGACACCGGAGACGGTGCGGTGGCTTTCAGCGTCGACCCGTCCGGAGCCGCGCTGCTGTCGCTCGCCGTAGCCGAGGACGGACTGGTGGGAGCCTCTGAAGACTTACCGCATGCGAGCGCGAGTGCGAACGTAGCTGTCGCCGCGCACAAGAGAACCTTTCGTGACATCAATGGAGCTCCGGGAGAATTTCGGGTTAATGCACCTGGGGACGATCAGAATCGTAGCGTGGAATTTCACGAATCGGAATGCCCCCGTGGGGTACCATCATGTTACCATCCCATTCGGCCTCGAGGATCGCCGCGCGCGGTCCTCTCACCACAGCTCAACAGGAGAGATGATTTTGAAGATGATGAAAGTCGGACTTCTGGCGCTCTGCGTGTATGCGGGCGCCGCGCGACCCGCCACTGCGCAGACGCTGCAGTGGACCGATAAAGGATTCGTGACAGTGAACGGCGGCGTCCAGGTGGGATCGCACGATCTCACGACGACGCAGACATTCGATTTGTTCGACGAGACCGCCACCGTCACCACCGCGTCAAAGGTGAAGAGCGGTGGATTGTTCGATATCGGCGGGGGCTACCGCGTCTGGCAGAACGTCGCGGTCGGCGTGACCTACTCGTTCACGTCCAGCGACTCGAACGCCGCGATCACGGGCATCATCCCCGATCCACGCGTCTTCGACAATCCGCGCTCGATCAGCGCCAGCGCGGGCGGTCTGCGGCATAAGGAGAACGTGCTGCACTTCAATGCAACCTGGATGATGCCGATCACCGACAAGATTGACGTCGGCTTCTCGGCCGGTCCATCGATCTTCTTCGTGAAGCAGGACGTCGTCTCTTCGGTGCCCACGACGGAGCCGGGGCCGAGCGTCGGCACGCCGGTGGTATCGAACGACAGCAAGACGACCGCCGGCCTCAACTTCGGTGTCGACCTCACATATCTGCTTTCGAAGAAGTGGGGCGTCGGCGGCATTGCGCGCTACACGTGGGGTTCCGCGAAGCTCGCGGGGGGCGATCAGAGCCTGACGCTGGGCGGCCTGCAGATCGGCGGCGGACTCAGGATGAGATTTTAATCAGACTTCAGGCTTCGGGCCTCAGGCTTCAGGAGTACATGCGAGGGGCCGGCTGCGGGAAACCGCGTCGGCCCCTTTCTCTTTGCCCAACCGTCAACCCAAGCCCTTCCCGAAGCCTGAAGCCCGAAGCCTGAAGCCGTTATTGAATCTCGCAGACATCGACCCGGATGTTCGGCACCGTGCTCGGTCCGCTCCATGACGGGTTCTGTGCCCCTTCCGCATCGCTGAGCACGTCCCACTGCTTCTGGCTGTTGCCCTGGCCAGAGCAGATGATGTCGCACGAGTAGCCGTTGCAGCTCGAGCCGCTCGATTTCCGCAGCAACCCGAAGGGCCCTCCCGAAATGCCGTTACGCGTGAGTGACGTCGCGGTGGAGCGGAGGAAGGAGACGGTCTGACTCGACGACATGTGGCCGTACTTCGCGCGCTCGCATTCCACGATCGTCTGCGGGTTACTCGAATTGCACGGTCCGCCCGGCGCCGGCGACGGGCCGGGGCTTGGCGGCGGCGGCGCCGCAGGCGTCTGGAAGCTCTGGGTTGGCATCCACGGGCTCGTGGTCTCGCCGTCGGTCACGCGCGCGCGCCAGAAGTACGTTCGGCTCCCCGCGAGCGTGGCGCTCGTCATCGATGTCTGCCCGCCGCCTTCCGAGACGATGCCCGCCGAGACGAGCTGCGTGAAGCCTTGATCGTTCGCGATCTGGAACTCGTACGACTTATTGCCGACAGGACCGACGGTCGTTGAATTCTGGACCGTCAGCACGGGTGTCGCGTTCGCGGTTGTCGCATTGTTGATTGGGGCAATCGCATTGGGCGGATTGATCGCAGGCTTCGGAAAGATTTCGAAACCTGCGCTGGCGAAGGGACCGGTGTTCGCGCCGTCTTCCGCGCGCACGCGCCAGAAGTAGGCGCGGCCGATCTCGAGGCGATCGACCTGGACGCTCGTGCGTCCGCCGCTCCCGGGAGCCACGCCTGCGCGGCTGAATAGTTTGGTGGTGAAGCCGGAGTCGCTCGCGACTTCGAACGTGTACGACAGCGGCCGCACGCCGGTAGACGAGGCGTTCTCGATCAGCAGCCTGATCGGCTGCTCCGAATCCCGGAACTTGAAGCCCTGCGCCGGCTCCAGCAGCTTCGGTGCGGTGATATCCACGCCCGGGATCGGGCCTGCGACGGACGGGCTGAGCGGGTTCGAGCTCTTCTTCGCTTCGCAACCCGCAAAGGCTGCGCTCAATGCAACAATGACGACGCTGCATCGAGCGGCCGTTGTTCTGGCGGCGCTCGACTTCATGGCACTACCTCTGGACACCAACGGTTACCAACCGACGGGCACGCGGCGCGCGTCGCAGATACACACCGCGGACCGTATCGGCGCGAGGGCAAGTTGTCTTTAGGGAGAACGTGGGGGTTGCTGGCGAAGGCCCCGTGTTCGAGCCGCTAGAATAGCACAGCTCTGCACGTCCTCGCTCTTAGCCGCACGTCGACCCGGGATACTCGCGATAGAACGGGAACGAGCCGTCTCCCCAATACAACTGAAGAGGATGATCGGGATTGTCGTAATCAAACGCGATGTCGTGGCCGTAGTCGGCGCCGTCTCGACGCTCGACGATGAAGTCGTTGCTGACGTCCGGACCGCCGCGCTTCAGATTCCAGCCCAGATCCATGCCGCCACACTTGCCCGCTTCGATGATCCGGTCGCGCAGGAACTGCATGTTCTGAATGCGCTCGTCGCGGCTGATGCCGCCCGCGAGCCGCTCGGGATACTTCGCCGCAATGTACGCAACCAAGGCCGGACCGTTATTGGGATAGCCGGCCGCGGTCGAGTGGGTCGTAGACCGACCGGAATCAGTGGGCGCAACGGGCGATGATTTTCGCAGCTCGCATCCAGCAAGCGCGACGACGAGGGAAACGAGGCACAAGGATTTTTTCACGCGCGCTCCCAGGGAAGCTACACGTGCCGCCATAGCGCCGACGGCGGCACGTAATTGATCTCGATTGTGGTGAAGAGGCCGACCGAAAAATCTGCCGGCCGATCAAGAGTGCAGGACGGACGAGCTTTCGTCAAGCTCGGCGGGGAGGGAACGGAATCCACTCGCTCAGAAGCCGCCGAAATCAGGAAAGACGATTTGGATTATCGAGAAGGCGCCTGTCGCGTCAGGTATGCGACGCCGCCGGAGAGGGAGAAGATCATGATGAGCGCGGCGCCCATGAACGAGACGAGGAGCGCCGATTCGAGTGACAGCCCGAGGCGCGTGAAATAAAAGCCGAAGGTCGCTTCGCGCACGCCGAACCCGTTCATCGAGACCGGCAGCATCTGCACGATGAACGACACGGGCACGATGACGGCGAGCTCGGCGAAACCGATCGGGATACCCATGCTCCGCGCGATCGCGAGATAGAACAGGACCAGAAGTCCTTGGACGGCGACCGCGCCGATGAAGCAGCCGGCAAGCGCCGCGGGTGTTTCCTTGAACCGCGTCAGCGTCTCGGTCAGCATTTCGATCCGTGTATCCACCCATTCCTTGTGAAACACGCGAAGCGGCTGCAAGAGCTTCGTCATGCTCTCAGGGATGAGGAGCGTCGGCGTGGCGACGATGGCGCCGAGGCCGAAGCCCGCCCAGAGCACCCCCGGGCCCACGGGCCCCACGGCCATCCGCTGCATCAACGTCGCGCCACTCGCTGCCATCAGAGCCAGCGCAAGCAGCCCGATGCCTCGATCGATCAGCACCACGGTGGTGGCGAGCGTTTTCGATCCGGCTGGTTTCGCCGTGTCGGTGATGCGCACGACGTCGCCGCCGATATTGCTCGGCAGGAAATTATTGAAGAAGGTCGCGACGAGAAATGAAGACGTGAGCGCGGTGAACGGCAGCCTCACGTGCTGCGCGCGCAGCAGCACGCCCCACCGCCACGCGCTCGCGAGCACCATCAGCAGATACAGGCCCAGCGCGCCCGCGAGCCACACGATGGAGGCGTTGCGCGCATAGCTCCAGAGCCGCGCCACGTCGACGCGCAACAGGAGCAGCGCGAGCAACCCGATGCTGACGGTGGCCTTGAGGAGGCCGAGTGCGAGTGTGCGGACGCGCGACGGACGCGGTTCGTTCTCGTGATCCACGTTGATCGGATGCCCGCGCCATGCACGCGCGGACCCTTCAGCCTACCACGGCCACAGAAGAACACAGAAGAACACTGACCAACACTGAACAACACAGCAAACCCACTGAAAACAGGATGTCTTCGACTTCCGGGTTCTGTGTTTTTCTGTGGCCATCTTTCCGGGTTGTTCAGTGTGTTTCTGTGGCCGTACAATTCGGTGTTCTCTCGATGCGCATCCTCATGATCGCACCGGAGCCGTTCTTCGAGCCCCGGGGCACACCTTTCAGCGAATTTCATCGCATTCGCGCGCTCGTCGAGCTCGGCCACACGGTCGATCTCGTCACGTACCCGTTCGGGCGCGACGTGTCGCTGCCGGGCCTGCGGGTGTTTCGGAGCGCGCGGCCGCCGTTCATGAACGGCATCGGCATCGGTCCGTCCTGGCGCAAGCTGCCGCTCGATCTGCTCGTCTTCTGCTCGACGCTGCATCGCGCGTTATCGGGCCGCTACGACGCCGTGCACTCGCACGAGGAGGGCAGCTGGTGGGGAGTCCTCGTGGCGGCGCTGCTCGACGTGCCGCACTTGTACGACATGCATTCGAGCCTGCCGCAGCAGCTTACCAACTTTGCCTATAGCCGCTCGCGGGTGTTGACAGCGCTCTTCCGTTCGCTCGAGCGTTTCGTCATCCGCCGCTCGCGCGTGGTCATCGTGATCTGTCCGCAGCTCGAAGATGTCGTGCGCGGCATCGACCGCGCCGTCCCGTCGGTGCTGATCGAGAATGCGCCGGGATCGGGCGATGCGCCGGTTGCAGGCTCTGGCGCCGCCGTCCGCGGGGCGCTCGGCCTGGATCCGCAGGCGCCCCTTGTCCTTTACACCGGCACGTTTGAGACCTACCAGGGGCTGGACCTGTTGTTCGCGTCGATGCGCCACGTGCTGACCGAACGTCCTGACGCGCGGCTCGTGCTCGCAGGAGGACGTGCCGATCAGATTGAGGCCGCCCGCGAGCAGGCGGAACGGGAAGGCATTGCGAAGGCAACGATCTTCGCCGGGCAGCGTCCGGCGGAGGAAATTCCCGCATTTCTCGACGCGGCGGACGTGCTCGTATCGCCGCGCAGTCTCGGGACCAACACGCCGCTGAAGATCTACCAGTACCTTCGGTCCGGTCGCGCGATAGTGGCGACGCGGCTGCTCACGCACACGCAGGTGTTGAACGACGATGTGGCGATCCTGACGGAGGCAACCGCCGAAGGATTCGCCCGAGGCATCGTCGCGGCGCTGGCCGATCCGGATCACGCGCGGGCGATCGGCGGGCGGGCGCGTCAGCTCGCGGATACGAAGTACAGCTACGACACGTACCTGTCGCGGACACGGCAGGCGTGCGCGCACCTGTCCGGCGAGGCCACGCCACAGATGGCCGGCGGTGTGGCGTGACGGCCGCCTCCGCGCCTGACGGCGCGACGGCGCCCAAGGCCGCGTCCGCGCCTGATGGCGCGACCGCGCCCAAGGCCGCGTCCGCGCCCGACGGCGCGACGGCGCGCCACCACGCCGAGGCGCAGCCGCCCGATCATTACAGCTACGCTGTCTACGCGGATCCCGCGATGGCGGAACGCTTCGAAGCGCTGCGCTTCAGCGGCCCGATCGGCCGTCTGATCGCCGAAACGCAGGAGCAGCAGATCTCCACGTTTCTCGCGCCGGTCGAGCGTAAACGCGTCCTCGACGTGGGAACCGGCACCGGCCGCGCGGCGATCGCGCTCGCACGCGGCGGCGCGGTCGTCACCGGCGTGGACGCGTCCGCGGAGATGCTGCAGGTTGCCGAGCGCCGGGCGCGCGAGGCCGGCGCCCGCGTCACGTTTGCGCGCGGGGATGCGCACTGCCTCGATTTTGACGACCGCAGCTTCGACGCGGTCGTCTGTCTTCGCGTGTTGATGCACACGCCGGACTGGCAGCAGTCGCTGAAAGAGCTGTGCAGAGTCGCGAACGATCGCGTCGTGTTCGACTATCCTGCGCGCTGGAGCACGGCGGCGCTGCAGGCGGCGGCCCGCCGGGTCGCGCATCTGGTCGATTCGCGCGTGGAGGCGTATCGCGTCTTCTCGTCGCGGGCGATCGCGCGCGCGCTCAACGCCGAGGGATTTCGGGTCGCCGGCGAACACCGACAGTTCGTGCTGCCGATCGCGCTCCACAAACGCGTCGGCTCGGAGGCATGGACGAGCCGAACCGAAGCGTGGCTGACGCGCGCCGGGCTGATGCGGCGGTTTGGTTCCCCCGTGACTATCGTGGCCGAACGTTGCGCGTCCTAGTCACGGGCGGCAGCGGGTTCACGGGTGGCCATCTCGCGCGCGGTCTTCGCGCGCGCGGCCACGATGTCCGCGCGCTCGTGCGCGACGCGTCGCGCGGCGAGCGGTTGCGCGCGGCAGGCGTCGAGCTCGCGACGGGCGATCTCCGTGACCCGTCTACGATTCACCGCGCCGCCGCCGGGGCCGACGTCATCTACAACATTGCCGCCCTGTATCGACAGGCGGGCCTCCCCGATAGCGTCTATCACGACGTCAATGCCGCTGCTGTCGGCTCGCTGATTGAGGCGGCCGCAGCAGCAGGCGCCCGTCGCGTCGTCCACTGCAGCACCGTGGGCGTGCACGGGGACGTCGAGCACCCGCCCGCGAACGAGGACGCGCCGCTCCGTCCGGGCGACATCTACCAGGTCACAAAGCTGGAAGGCGAACGCGTGGCGCGCGAGGCAGCGGCGCGAACGGGCGTCGAGGTCGTGATTGCGCGCCCGACCGGAATCTACGGTCCCGGCGATCGGCGCCTGCTGAAGTTGTTTCGAGGCGTCGCGCGACGGCGCTTCGTGATCCTTGGCCGCGGCGAGATCTTCTACCACCTCACCTACATCGACGACCTCGTCGAGGGCTTTCGATTGTGCGGCGAAGTGCCGGCCGCGGCCGGACGGACCTACATTCTGGCGGGCGGCGAAGTCTCGACACTAAACGAGCTTGCCGCGTTGATTGCCGAGGCAGCGGGCGTCCCGGCGCCACGTTTCCACCTGCCGGTGTGGCCGTTCTGGGCTGCGGCCGCTGCGTGCGAGGCTCTTTGCGCGCCGCTCAAAATCGAGCCGCCCCTTTATCGCCGTCGAGTGGATTTTTTTACGAAGAGCCGGGCGTTCGACATCAGCCGCGCGCGCGCGGAGCTCGGGTACGCTCCGAAGGTCGGGCTGCGCGACGGGGTTCGGAAGACGCTCGCGTGGTATCGATCCGAGAGGTGGATTTAAGTGCTGTTCAGGCCCAGCATCGGTCGCCTTATCATATAAGTAAGCCACGATCCGCGGATCAGATCGGCGAGGAATCACACGCGGATCACAGGGAACAGATCAACGAATGATGGACACTCGTGATATACCGCGCGCGCAGGATCAGTTGTTCTCGGCGCGGCAGTCCGCGCGCAACAAGTTCGCGGCGCTCGTCGTCGGACAACCGGGATGGGGTCCGTTGCTGAAGTACGAGCTGGTCCAGCAGCTGTCGCAGAACGTCGCCGGTGCCGTCGGCTTTGCGCTGCGCAAGGTGATGTTTCCGTGGCTCCTCGGCGCGTGCGGACGGAACGTCATCTTCGGGCAGAACGTGGTCCTGCGGCACCCTCACAAGATCCGGATCGGCGACAACGTGGTGATCGACGACAACTGTCTGATCGACGCGAAAGGCGATACCAACCGCGGTATTTCGATCGGCAGCGGCGTCTTCATCGGGCGGAACACGATCCTCTCCTGTAAGAACGGCGACATCGAGCTCGCCGACGGCGCGAACATCGGCTTCAACTGCGAGATCTTCTCCGCCAGCCGCGTCAGCATCGGGAAGGAGACGCTCCTTGCCGCGTACTGCTACGTCATCGGCGGCGACCACGACTTCAGCGATGTCTCGGAAGCGATCCTCGCGCAGGGACGCCGTTCCGTCGGCGTGTGGGTCGGCGCGGGGGCCTGGCTCGGGGCTGGCGCGAAGGTCCTCGACGGCGTCACGATCGGCGATCGCGCGATCGTCGGCGCCGGCGCGGTCGTGCGCGACGCGGTGCCCGACGCGGCGGTCGCGGTGGGTGTGCCGGCGCGCGTGATCGGTCAGCGCGATGGGGCGGTGCGCTGGTGATCCCGTCTGGCTCGCCGGAGGTGCATCTCGGCGGAGAGCGGCAAGGCGAGGTGCGCTCGTGAACCCGCCTTCGCCGCTGCGCGGCTTCGGCGAGGCAAGCGACGCTGCTGCGCAGCGTCGCTTGAACGTGCTGCAGGTCTGCGATCACCTTGGCTGGGAAGGGTCGCGGATGCACGGCGTCAAGCGCCTGTTCGCCTGGATGATTCCGCGCTTCGACCCGGCACGCTATAACGTGTCGCTCGTCAGCCTTCGAAAGAAGGACCTGTCCGAGGAGACGCTCGACGCGCTCGGTATCGACATCACATATCTCCACAAATCGAGGTTCGACCCCGCAACGCTCCCGGCCTTGCTCAAGATCATCGGCCGCAAGCGAATCGATATCCTGCACCTCCACGGGTACGGCGCGACGACGTTCGGGCGGTGTGCGGGGATGATGCGCGGGCTGCCGACGATCCTGCACGAGCACGCGAACCTGACGGACACGCCATGGTTTCAGAAAGTGGCCGACCGCCTGCTGGCGCCTGCGACCGATATCGCGATCGCGGTCTCGAAGAGCACCGCGGAGTTCGTCATCAAGGCGCGGCAGATGCCCGCGGAGCGCGTGAAGGTGGTGTACCTCGGTGTGCCACTGGAGGAATTCAGCCGGAAACGCTCACCCGAAGAGATCGCCGACGCGCGGCGTGAGCTAGGCATCGGCGCGGACGAATGGGCGGTCGGCACGATCACGCGCCTGCACGACTCCAAGGGAAACTCCTACCTGGTGGACTCCGCGCAGCAGGTGCTGCAGGAGCGCTCGAACACGCGGTTCTTCCTGTTTGGCGAAGGACCGCTGCGCGCCGACCTCGAGTCGCAGGCGCGCTCGCTCGGCCTTGGCGACCGCGTGGTGTTCGGCGGCTTCGCGCGCGACGTTGCTCGAGTGCTCTCCGCATTCGACGTCAGCGTCTTTCCGTCGCTGTGGGAGGGGACGCCGCTGACCGTGTTCGAGGCGCTGGCAATGGGGAAGGCGATCGTGGCGACCGACGCAGACGGTCTTCTCGACGTGCTGACGCCGGATCGCGAGGCGGTGATCGTGCCGAAGCGCGATGCGAACGCGCTGGCGCGGGCAGTCGTGCACGTGCTCGATCATCCCGAGGAGCGTGCGCGGCTGTCGGGCAACGCGCGGCTCAAGGGTCAGCAGTACGACATCGCCACTTTCGTGCGAAGGATGGAGCGCCTCTACGACCTGCTGCACCGCGTGTCCCGATCGACGAAGCGTCGCGGCGTATTGCAGGCGGACCTCACGTTCCTGACCGGGGGAATCCGCGCGTGACCTCACCGTTCACCGCCGCTCCAGCGGCGGCCGAGCGCATGACGGTCCGGCCGGGTCTCATTGCTGCCGCGCTGTGCCTGTCGGTCTACGGCGCGCTCGCCTTGACGGTGGACTTTCCGCGCGCCGCACTGGGTATCCAGAGCGACGAGGCGACCTACTACATGATGGGGCACAGCCTCGCCGAAGACGGGGATCTCGCGTATCGTTCGGAGGATCTCGTCCGCGTCTGGCGCGAATTTCCGACGGGACCTGCCGGCGTCTTCCTGAAGAAAGGTCGTACGATCACCGGCGCTCCGGACCCCGACCAGCAGCGCCTGTTCTTCGGGAAATCATTCATTTACCCCATGTTCGCAGCGCCCTTCGTGAAGCTGTTCGGGACGAACGGCTTTCTCGTCCTGCATGCGATGCTGCTGGCACTCGTGGTCTTGTGCAGTTACCTCTTCCTGCATGCGCGCGCTCCTGCCATGCCATCGCTGTTACTCGCGACCGCCTTCGTCGGCGCCACCGTCGTGCCGGTGTATTTCGTGTGGATCACCCCTGAGCTGTTCAACTTCGCCCTCGGATGCCTGGCATATTTCTGCTGGCTCTATAAAGAGGTGGCCTCACCCGAGCGATCGCCGAAGGGTACGGCGTGGCTGTTCTGCGGCCGGAGCGACCTCGTGGCTGCCGCGATTCTGGGCATCCTGACGTTTTCGAAACCGCCCAACGCTCTGCTGTTCGCTCCTCTCGTCATCTGGCAGGTCGTCGGAAGGCGCCGCCTAGGGATCGCCATCGCGAGCACAGCGCTGTTCGCGCTCGTGGCCGGCGGCTTGTTCGCCACCAACATCGCGATTTCGGGGGACTGGAATTATCAGGGTGGACGCGATCGGCAGACGTACTATTACGAGTTCCCGTTCCAGAACGAGGCGCCGAAAAGGGATATCGGCGTGCCGAAGTCGCGCAACGAGGCGTTGACGAACATCATCTTCGATCCGCGCGTGTTCACGACGAACCTGCTCCACAACGCGGTGTACTTCTTCGTCGGCCGCTACGCCGGGCTCGTCGCCTACTTCTTTCCCGCAGTGTTTGGGCTCGCCGCCTTTCTCGCCGCGCCATCGAGAAGACCTCGATGGCAGTGGCTCGTGCTCGCGTCGGGTCTCGCACAGGTGGTGCTCTTCATCATCGCGACGCCCTACACCTGGAACGGCGGAGGCGGCTCGGTCGGTAATCGCTACTTCATGAGCGCATACGGTGTGTTCGTGTTCCTGCTGCCGCCGATCGCGTCCACCGGTATCTCGTTCATCCCGTGGATCGCGGGCTCGATCTTCGTCGCGCCGCTCGTGCTCAACCCGTTTGTGGCGTCGTTCTATCCGGGCAGCAACGCCAAGAGCGGGCCGCTGCGGCTGCTGCCGGTCGAGCTGACGCTCATCTACGACCTGCCGATCAACAACGAGCCGTCGCGTGTCCGCCAGTGGTACGGCGACAATCCCGGTCAGGGGGATCCCGGCTTCCAGATCTATTTCCTCGATGACAATACCTACCTGCGCGAGTCGGACAAGAGCTTCTGGACGCGCGGCGAGTCGCGCGCGGAATTCCTGATCAAGACGGATCGCCCGATGAAGCGCGCCGTCTTCGTGTTGACGGCGGGACCGCTCGCAACCGACGTGAAGATCTCCGCGGATGGCCGCCGTCAGCGCCTGCACGTCGCCGCGGACGCGACCGAGCAGGTGACGTTCGCCCTCGGCCCCGGGTTTCTTTACCAGGGCACCTGGCCCGTGTGGCGCGTATCGGTCTCGAGCAGCACCGGCTTCACGCCCGTGTTTCACGGCAGCGACGATACGCGTTACCTCGGCGTCCGCGTAAAGCTTGTCCTCGCTCCATGAGCCGCATCGCGGTCGTGACATCCAGCCCGCCGATGGCCGAGGGAGGGCACATGGTGATCGCGCGCGAGCTGAGGCGCGCGTTGCGAGACGCAGGTCACGACGCGCACATCATCGTGACGCCGCAGAACCGGTTCGGACGCCAGGCGTCGGCATATGTGGCGACGTGGCTCACGGATCTTGGGGCCAGCGAGCGGCCGATCGACCAGGTGATCAGCCTTCGCTATCCGAGCTACGCGGTACGACACTCCCGTCATGTGTGCTGGCTGAATCACACGATGCGTGAGTACTACGATCTGTGGGATCGGTTCAGCGCGTCGCTGTCGCCGCAGGGCCTCGCAAAGGAGCGCGTTCGCCGCCTGTTGATTCATACGGCTGATCGGTATCTGCTGACGCGCAATGTCACGCGGCTGTTCGTGCAGTCGAAGACCATTCAGCAGCGATTGTCGATGTGGCCGACGCTGCGATCGACCGTGCTGTATCCCCCCGCGCCCAAGCGGCCGTACCGCTGCGAGGAGTACGGTGACGAGATCCTGCTGGTATCCCGGCTGACACGGTTGAAGCGGGCGGATCTGCTGGTGCGTGCGTTGGCCACGAGCACAGCCAGGGGCCTGCGTGCCGTCATCGCGGGCGAGGGAGAAGAACGGGCCGCGCTGGAGCGGCTCGCGTCGGAGATCGGGGTCGCGAACCGGGTGCGGTTCACCGGCACGCTCAGCGAAGAGCAGTTGATCGCGGAGCTCGCTCGCTGTCGTGCCGTCTGTTTTCCAACCTATCAGGAGGACTTCGGCTTCGTGACGGTCGAGGCGTTCGCGTCGCGGAAGGCGGTCGTCACGTGCACGGATTCGGGCGGGCCCGCCGAACTCGTGCAAGACGGCGTCAATGGTTTCTTGACCGCACCGGCGCCGGAGTCGCTGGCATCAGCGCTGCGCCACCTCGTTGACGACCCGTCGCTGGCCGAACGGTTCGGGTCGGCAGCATACGAGGCAAGCGCCAAGCTCACGTGGCCCGAGACGGTGAAGCAACTGATCGTACAATGAAGACGGGCTTCAGGCTTCGGGCTTCAGAGGCTTCGAGCTTGGGGCGGACCTCGGACCTCGGACCTCGGACCTCGATCCTCCGTCAAGCAGCTTCGTATGGCATACACATCAGAGTTGGAAACCCGCATCGCGAAGAAGGTGACGAAGGCGATCACCGAGCACGGTCTTATCGAGGAGGGCGATCGCGTGATGATCGCCCTGTCGGGCGGCAAGGACAGCTGGGCGCTGATTCAGATTCTGGACGTTCTCCGTCGCCGGGCGCCGATCGCGTTCACGCTCGTCGCCGTCAACATCGATTCGGGCTACGAGGGATACGAGCACGAAAAAATCACGGCCACGTGCGCGGCGCGCGGGTGGGAATGTCACATCGAGCACACGACGATCGGTGAGACCATCGAGGACATCCTCGACGAGAGCGCCACGCCGTGCTCGCTGTGCGCGCGGCTGCGTCGCGGGGCGCTCTATCGGCTCGCGACGAAGGTCGGCGCGACGAAGATCGCGCTGGGTCATCATGCCGACGACTTCATCGAAACGCTGCTGCTGAACCTGTTCTTCCAGGGATCGCTCAAGGCGATGCCCGCCCGGCTGGTGTCGGACAATGGCGAACATGTCGTCATTCGTCCGCTGGTGAACGTCCTCGAATCCGAGGCGCGCGCCTACGCGAAGGCCTCGGCGCTGCCGATCGTCGGCTGCTGCTGTCCGGCGTGCGGCGACCTCAGTCTCCAGCGACAGCGCGTCAAGCGCCTCATCGCGGAGCTGCAGGTGGAGCACCCCGACATCAAGAACTCGATGCTGCGCGCGCTCGGCAACGTGGCCTCCCGTCACCTGCTCGATAAGCGACTGGATCCTCTACCCGAACTGCGTGCAGCCGCCGCGAGGGTGCTGTCACTGACGCCAGTCCCGACGCGCTGATGCGCGCGGTGGTGCAGCGCGTCAGCCGCGCCCGCGTGACGGTCGACGGGCGGATCGTCGGCGAGATCGCGCACGGGCTCGTCGTGCTGCTCGGGGTCGCCACCAAAGACCAACCGTCTGACGTCCAATACATCGCCGGCAAGATTCGCGACCTGCGGATCTTTGCCGACCAGGACGGCAAGATGAATCGATCCGTGGAGGATGCGAAAGGCGCCGTCCTCCTCGTCTCGCAATTCACGCTGCTCGGTGATGCGCGAAAGGGACGCCGTCCGTCGTTCGACGCTGCGGCGGCGCCGGCCGTCGCCGAGGCGCTCTATCAAGACGTGGCGCGCGAGCTCGGTGACTCCGGCCTTGCCGTCGCGACCGGCGTGTTCCAGGCCGACATGCAGGTCGAGCTCGTGAACGACGGCCCGGTCACGATATTGCTCGATAGCACGCGACAATTCTAGCGAGGCTACGCCTCAGCTCATTGCGGCTCCGCCTCGCTAGAATGCATTGTTGATAACGCCCCGCTGTCGCGGGGACGGTCTTGACCCGAAGACTCGACGTCCTAATAGACGGCTTTGGGGTCAAGACCTCTGGCGAGGTGACGAGTCGATGAAACGAACGCTGACAGCGGCCGTCCTGGCCGTTCTAGGTTTTGCCTCTCCCGTGTGGGCGCAGCAACGGCCGCTCGTGACGGAGGACCCTGAGACGATTGGCTCCGGCAATGTCCTGATCGAAGGAGGCGTGGACGTCGCCCGCGACATTCTCTATCCCGTCAGCGGTCTGCAGGGGGACCTGCTGCGGCTTCCGACGATCGGCGTCAGCTTTGGACTGAGCTCGATTGCCGAGCTCCAGATCGACGGCGGTCTTTACAACCGGCTCTCGATCACCTCCCGTCGTCCCGCGCCACTCTCCGGGATGCTCGATGTGACGGGCGACACGACCAGCGACGTCGAGGACATCGTTGTCGGTACCAAGATTCGCGTTTTGGCCGAAACGCCAGGGCGTCCGGCGATAGGAATCCGCTTCGCGACGCGGCTGCCGAACGCGAGCAACGAGAGCGGGCTCGGCCTCGACACGACGGACTTCCTCGCGACGGCGCTCTTTGGAAAAACCGTGCAGTCGATCAGGGTCGTTGGCAATGTCGGTCTCGGGATCCTCGGGGATCCCACGCGTGGCGATCGTCAGAATGACGTGCTGCTGTATGGAGTCTCCGTCGCGCGCGCGGTCCGGCAGGGGCTCGAAGTCGTCGGCGAGATCAACGGACGCGCAAACACGCGCGGCACGGAAGCCCCGCCGGGAACCGACAGTCGTGCGACGATCCGCATCGGTGGCCGGTTCACCCGCGGCACGGTCCGGATCGATGCGGGAGTACTCCTCGGCATGACGTCACGCGATCCTGGCTTCGGATTCACCGTCGGCGCGACGTGGGTGTTCAGGGGGTACACGATACCGTAGATGGTTGACGGAGGACGGTTGACGGTGGTCGGTTGGTAAACGGTGAACCTCGAACTCTCCGGCCTCCGACCTCCGACCTCTCCGACAACTGTCCTCCGCCAACCGTCCTCCGACAAGCGCCGTCCCTGTTTGCTATAGTTCGAAGCCATGCATCAGGTGAGATTCAGGCGCGGACTGTTCTTCCTTTCGCTGCTCTCGATGGCAGCGTTCCTTTCGATCGTTCTGCCCGCCCAACGGCAGAGCGCACCTAGCGGTCCTCCGCCGACCAGCACGCTGGAACCGCTCAAGTTCCGCTATATGGGACCTGCAGCCGCGGGGCGCATCGCGACGGTCGCCGGCGTGCCGGGCGATCCGAAGACGTATTATCTCGGCTCCGCATCCGGCGGAGTCTGGAAGTCCACCGACGCTGGCAGCACCTTCGCGCCGATCTTCGACGACCAGCCGGTCGCCGCCATTGGCAGCATCGCCGTCGCCGCGACTGATCCGAAAACCGTGTGGGTCGGCACCGGCGAGCCGTGGGTGATTCGCTACAGCGACGTGATGGGCGACGGCGTCTACAAGTCGACCGACGCCGGCGCGACGTGGCAGCACATGGGACTGCCGGAAGTCGGACGCATCTCGCGCGTGCTGCTCCATCCGACGAACATCGACATCGTGTACGTGTGCGCGCAAGGACGACTCACGGGTCCGCAGGAAGAGCGCGGCGTCTTCAAGTCAACCGACGGCGGCGCCAAATGGGAGCGTGTGCTGTTTGTCGACCAGAACACCGGTTGCTCGGGTCTTGCCGTCGATGAGAAGGATCCGAACACGCTGCTGGCGGGCTTCTGGCAGATGGAGCAGAAGACGTGGGTGCAGCGGAGCGGCGGACCGGGCAGTGGCGTTTACATCTCACACGACGGCGGCACGAAGTGGACGAAGATCACCGCGGGCATGCCGAAGCCGCCGGTCGGCAAAGTCGATGTCGCCATCGCGCCATCGGATCCGAAACGGATGTACGCGCTGATCCAGACGGCGGACCAGGGATCGCTCTGGCGCTCCGACGACGCGGGCACGAGCTGGAGAGCGGTGAGCTGGGATCGGTCGCTCATCGGCCGTGCAGGCTATTACATCCGCATCGTCGTCAATCCGCAGAACGCGGACGATGTCTTCATCATGAGCAGCAGCATGCACCGCTCGCAGGACGGCGGAAAGACATTCAGCGGCAACGGCGGCGGACCCTTTCCGTTCACCGAAGGGCAGGCGACCTGCGGAGATTGCCACGACGTCTGGATCGATCCGAAGGACCCGGTGCGCTACGCGCTCGTCGATGACGGCGGCGCCGCGATCAACACGCGCCAGGGTATCGTGCGCGTGTCCCTTCCGAACGGGCAGATGTATCACGTCCACGTCGACAACCGCGTCCCGTATTGGATCTACAGCAACCGCCAGGACGACGGGACGATGCGCGGGCCGAGCACGAGCTCGGAGCAGACCGGCAACGGCCGCCTGCCTGAAGGCAGCCTGATGCCCACGCCGCCTAGCGGCGGCGGTCGCGGCGGCCGCGGCGGCGGTGGCGGCGGATTTCTCGGACGTGGACGAGGCGCGGCCGGCCCCGCGTGGCAACCGAACATTGGCGGGTGCGAGTCCGGCTTCACGATTCCCGATCCGATTGACGCCGACGTCGTTTATGCCTCCTGTTATGGCAACAAGGTGACGCGATGGGACGCGCGGACCGGCACGGCGCGGTCGATCGAGCCATGGATGGTGTCGCTCGATTCGCCGCCGAACGAAGCGAAGTACCGCTGCCACTGGACGGCGCCGATGGCGATCGATCCGTTCGATCACAACACCGTCCTGTACGGCTGCCAACTGATTCTGAAGACGACCAACGGCGGCCAGTCGTGGACGGAAGCGAGCCCGGATCTCTCGACGAAGGATCCGTCGCGCATCGTTTCCAACGGTGGCCTCGTCGGCGACAATCTTGGCCAGTACAGCGGCGAGGTCGTGTGGGACATCGAGTACTCGAAGATCCAGCGCGGCCTGATCTGGGCGGGCACGAACGACGGAAAACTCTGGTACACGAAGGATGGCGGCTCGAACTGGAACGATGTCAGCCGGAACTTCAAGGACCTTCCGGTCTGGGGCACGTTCACCCAGATCTGGCCGTCGACGTTCGACGCGGGCACCGCGTACGTCGCGATATCGTTTCACCTGATGGACGATCGACAGCCGTACGTCTACAAGACCACCGACTTCGGCGCGAGCTGGACGAAGATCACCGGCAACATTCCGTCCGGCCACCCGCTCGACTACGTCTTGTCGCTGTCGGGCAATCCAAACCGCAAAGGCATGCTCTTCGCGGGCACCGCGCGCGGGTTTTATTACTCCCTCGATGAGGGCGCGAACTGGACGCGATTGAAGGATGGGTTGCCACCCGCGCCTGTCAGCTGGATCACCGTCGAGCCGCGTTTCCACGACCTCGTCATCTCGACGTACGGACGCGGGCTCTTCATTCTGCCGAACATTGCGCCGTTGGAGCAGAGCGGGCAGTCGCCAGACGCGGTCACGACGACCGAGCTCTACACTCCGGCCCCGGTGTTCCGGCAGGCCCGCACGGTGTTTCAGCAGTACGGACGTCCGCACTTCACGCTCGCGCTGGCGTCCGCGCCAGCCGGACCGATCCGGATGGAGATCCTCGACGCGAACGGAAAGGTGATCCGCACGCAGCAGTTCACCGCCCACGCGGGGTTGAACGGCCTGAACTGGGATCTCGGCTATGAAGGTCCGACGCTCGTCGCGCTTCGAACGACCCCGCCCCAGAATCCGCATATCTGGGAAGAGCCGCGGTTCCAGGGGACGGACGTTCGCCGCATTACGCACTGGGGCATCACGCCGCAGACCGGTGTTCCGCTCGCGGCGCCGGGTAAATACCAGGTTCGTGTCATCGTCGGCGGCACACAGCTCAGCCAGCCGTTCGAGGTGTTGAAGGATCCCGCCGTCGCCGCGTCGATCGACGATCTCCAGGCCTCGACGACCACGCAGGTGCGCATTCGCGACGACATCTCGCAGACCTCCGACATGGTGAACCGAATGGAGATCTGGCGAAAGCAGATCGAGGATCAGCTGAAGGTGAATGCGGGTAAGGCGGTGGTCGCGAAGACGCTGACGGAGTTGAACAAGACGATCCTTGACGTCGAGTTGAAGCTCGTGTCGCGCTCGGAGATGCTGAGCGACGACAAATATTTTCCCGAAGCCTACAAGGTTTACATGAATCTGATTTGGCTGAGCGGCGGCGTCGGCCAGGGGGCGTCCGACGAAGCGGGCAGCATTGATTACCGTCCGACGGAGACCCAGATGCAGGTGCTCGCCGTCATCGAGAAGGATCTCACGGCGGCAAAGGCCGGCTTCGACAAGCTCGTCTCGACCGACCTGCCCGCGTTCAACAAGGCGATGGCGGGAAAGGTGCCGCCGATCGGGGACACGGTGAAGACGACGACGCAGCAGTAGGCCCAGAGCGACCTGGGCTTCGAATTCGACGACAGCCACTTGCCCACGTACGATTCACGCGGAGGGCGCCGAGATTGCAGAGCAGTTACGCTACCAGGAAGACCACGGAAGAACACAGATAAGAGGCAACGACGACGTGCCGCGCGGACAATTGACGATGCGGCCGCTCACGCAACGTTTGCGGTGGCCGGCCTACAGGCCGGCCGCTGGAGGACACGCGAATCCGCAAATACAAGCACTATCAACCGGCGTCTGGCTTGTATTCCCGGATTCGCGTGTTCTCAGCCGCGCGAAGCGCGGCTCCGCAAACGTGGCGAACCGGCGGCCTTCTCCGCGGTCTCTGCATGCTTAGGCAAGAATCCATCTCCGCGCGAGATCGTCCGCGCGGCACGCGGTCACTCTCAGCACACGAGGGCATCGATGCCCACCGATCAAGCCCACTGATAGAATCGGTCGACGGCTGCGATCTCCTGGTTGCGCCGGTCGGCGTCCCATCCCAACTCGTCTCCCGCGATTCGGGCGGCGCTCTCAACCAGGCCGGCGCCGGGATGACCGCCCGCGCCAAGCTCCGTCCGCCGAATGACGATGTCGGCGAGCGTGCACGCCATCTCGTGGCGGATGACGTAAACTACTTCCGCGCCAATCGCCGTCTGCCCGCTGACGAGAGGCATGCGCCAGTCGCTCTGCTCCGCCATGATGCGCACGATCTGTGCGCATCGATCGCCGTAGACCGCTGTGAGTCGACGAATGATCGGCGGCGCGAGTTCGAGCCCCACAGCGCGAGCCGTTTCAATCGCGAGCGCCTCGTGATCCGCGATGCCGGCACCTGAGAGCGGCTCTCGATCGCTCGCTGATGCACGCACGCTGACGCCGAGTCGGCGCGCGGCGGTGTTGACCGCACGCGCGGCCACGCCACGCGCGGTCGTGTATTTCACGCCTATCACGGTCATCGCACCAGGGGCGCCGTGTCCATGGTGATCGAGGATGCGTGGCGCCGACAGCAGATCTGCGCGTCCGCCGCGGCCCCGCTCGGCGGGGACGATGCCGCGATGGACGAGCAGCACCTCGTCGCGCGTGAGCTTCAACGCCGGGAACGCCTCGTTCGCTTCGGCGATGAACGCGTCTACTTCCGCCGGCGAGATCGGCAGGTCGTCGGGATTCTTGAAGCCCGCGGACTGGCTGGTGCCGATGAGCGCGCGGCCGCGCCAGGGAACGAGGGTCAACATGCGACCGTCGCGGGTGGGTGCCGCCAGGGCGATGTCGCTCGCTCGCCTCGAGGTCACAAGATTCATCGCCTTGACGAACAGGCACTCGCGAGAGACGCCGAACCTGCGCATGAGCTCACCGGCGTGCGCGCCGGCGGCGTTGAGAGTGAGGCGGGCGTGAACGTCGATTTCCTCACCGGTCAGACGATCGCGGATGCGCATGCCGGAGATGGCGCCGCTCTCCCGGAGCGGTACAGTGGCTTCCGCATAGTTTGCGAGCCGCGCGCCGCGCGCGTCGGCCGTTTCGGCGAACGCAGTCGCGAGCCGGCTGGTCTCGACGATCTGGTAGTCGTACCACATCGCGCCGCCGGTGAGACCGTCCGCGCGGACGCCGGGAAACAGCTTGAGCGTCGCGGCGCGAGAGGTAAGACGCGGCGGCGGCAGGTGGAGCTCGGGCTCGACGTCGTCGTTGCGATGACGGCCCATCCACCGGTCAATACGGAACGCGACGCGCAGCGCGAGGCGGTTCTTGATGACCGAGCGGTACGTGCCGACGATGAACGGCAGCGGACGAAGAAGACGCGGCGCCATGCGCGCGAGCGCGCGCCGCTCGCGGATCGATTCGCGCGCGCGATCGAGGCGTCCCGACTGCAGCGAGCGCAGCCCTCCGTGCGCGGTCTTCTGATGGTTGAACGATGTGGCGGCGCCGAAATCGCCGGCGTCGACCAGCGCGACGCGGAGCCGGCGTCGCGCGGCTTCGAGTGCGATCGCCAGTCCGTAGATGCCGCCGCCGACCACGAGAATGTCGTAGGTCGTTTCGGTGAACGCTTCCAGCTCGCGCGCGCGCATGCGTCGCGTATCTTATAGTAGAGGGCACGGAGTCCGATTTACTCAGAGGCCACGGAGGCCACAGCGCGGCTGCGCCGCAACCAAACCCGTGGCGCATCCGCGCTAGCGGCGGGACCCGTGGGCCCGCCGATCTAGTAGAACAAACGCATTCTTGTCAGGAAAACACGTTTTCGCGCGTTTGTTCTACAGAGAATTCTTTTTTAAGAAGAACTAAATGGCTCCGTGACCTCCGTGGCCTCTGAGTGACTCCGGTCCGAACCGTGGCCTCTACACGAATGACTGATAACACCGCGGTTCGCGACTATTGGGACCGCCACATCCACGATCTCGAGATCACGCGCCATCCGGTCGGCTCGCCTGGCTTCTTCGCCGATCTCGATCACTATCATTTCGAGAAGCTCCACCATCTTCCGCGGCTGATTGACTTCAATGGCTATCGTGCACAGCGTGTGCTGGAGGTCGGATGTGGCGCCGGCACCGATCTGGTGCGCTTCGCGAAAGGGGGCGCCATCGTCACGGGGGTGGATCTCTCGTCATCGGCCATCGCGCTTGCAAGGCAGAACTTTCAGCAACAGGGACTCGAGGCGGACCTGCGCGAGGCGGACGGCGAGCACCTGCCCTTCGCGAGCGAGTCGTTCGATTTCATCTACGCACACGGAGTCGTGCAGTACACGGCCAACGACCGGGCCCTCGTCGACGAGTGCCGGCGTGTGCTGAAGACAGGCGGCGCCGCCGTGTTCCAGGCCTACAACCGAATCTCCTGGCTGAACGCGCTCTCCAAACTGATGAAGGTCGGCCTCGAGCACGAGGACGCGCCGGTGCTGAAGAAATACAGCGCGGCGGAGTTCCGCGCCGTGCTCTCGGGGTTTCGCGACGTCCGCATCTTCGAGGAGCGGTTTCCCGTGAAGTCGCGGCTGCACGGCGGATGGAAGGGGATGCTGTTCAACACGTTCTTCGTCGGCACGTTCAACGCGCTGCCGCGCGCGTGGGTGCGCCGATTCGGCTGGCACCTGGTGGCCTTCTGCCGCAAATGACGGTGGTCAAGGCGCACGCATACGGCAACGATTTCCTCCTCGTGGAGGAGCAGTCCGCGCCGCCCCTCGCGGATCGCGCCGCACTGACGCGCGCCATGTGCGAGCGTCACCGCGGCATCGGCGCCGATGGCGTCATCTTTTACAGCGACGGGCCGCGCGGCGCGTCGATGCGTCTTCTGAATGCGGATGGCAGCCCGTCGGAGATTTCGGGAAACGGCGTGCGCTGCCTCGCAGCGTGGCTGACGCGCACGCGCGGGCTCCGGCCCGGGAGCTCACTCGAGATCACGACCGACGCCGGCGTGAAGACGCTGGATCTGCTCGCGACCGACGGGCGCCGCCTCACCTTCCGCGCGGCGATGGGTCCGCCGGAGCAGGTGGAACAGCGCATGATCGATGTGCACGGGGAAACCATAGAAGCCGTCACGCTCCGCATCGGCAATCCCCAATGCGTCGTCCTCGGCGAGGTGAACGAGGATCGTCTCTATCGAATCGCCTCGCGACTGGCCGTGCACCGGACGTTTCCTGAAGGCACGAACGTGGAACTGGCCACGGTTGAACGTCCGGATCGCGTGCGCATTCTGATCTGGGAGCGCGGTGTCGGGCCGACCGAAGCGTCGGGCACCGGCGCCTGCGCGGCCGCGGTCGCGGCGATGTCCTTCGGCGGCGCCGCGCGCGACGTGGAGGTGAGCTCTCCCGGGGGCACGCAGCGCGTCGAGTGGCGTTCGTCCGGATTGTTCCTTACAGGTTGGTCGGAAGTGGTCCTGGATGGCCGATGGATTGACATTTAAACATCGAAGAGTCGAAGGAAGACTGAAGGAGTCGAAGGATCCATCAAACAGAAACGCGTCGAAGGTTCTCATAAATAAATAGACAGCCCTTCGATTCCTTCGATTCTGCTTCGAGCCCTTCGATTGTCAAGACTTCCTGCGGCGCGCCGGGCGCTGCGGGATCCCTTCGACCTCGTTCAGCGCCGCCTCCAGCCGCGAACGAACCGGGGCCAGCTTCGACGCGACGTCTGCGTAGTTCCCGCCGTCAATCGCTGTGCGCGCTTCTTGCAAGGCTGTCTGCGTCTCCGTGAGTGTGGCGTGGCTTTTTTGCAGCTCGCGCGCGGGCACGCGCGCGCCTTCCGCGGTCTTGATCCGCGTTTCGAGCTGCTGCGCTCGCGCAGAAATCTGGCTGAACGCGTTTTCGGCGGTGATTCGCGCGCGCGCCTTGCCGTCAGCGGCCTGACGCGCGGCATCCTGCGCGCGCTCCCGCGCGTCAAGCGCGTAGCTGAGCGCCTGGCGGTAGTCGCGCTGATCGACCGCATCATGCGATTTCTGCAACGCGGAAGTGGCGGCGGTGTACTCGTCCACCGCGTACTTGTCGGCGCCCGCCGCGCGTGCGGCGTCGATTGCGCCCTGGGCCTGGTTGATTTCCTTCTGGGGAGGCTCGGAGCAGCCCGCTGCCAGGAGCAGCAGGAGTCCGATCGCCGGAAGGCGACGCATCGTTCGAAGTATAGCAGCAGCAACGAGTAGTGCGGGGCAAGCGAGCGCCGTCCGCCTTCGCGCAAGGCGCTACGGCGAGACGGCCTTCGGCCGGAGTTGACGCGCGCAGCGGCCTGCCGCGCCGACGCTCGACGCGAGCCAGCGAGCGAAGGCGGGAGGTGGGGAATCTGAAGGGGCGCCACCGAGCGGAGTGAATGATGAAGACGGTTCCGGAGCGAGATCGACCGCGCGAGAAGCTCGAGCGCCTCGGGACGGCAGGTCTCGGCGATAACGAGCTGCTCGCTATCGTGCTCGGCCACGGCGCCGCGCGGGCCGGCGCTCTGGAGCTCGCCAACGCGGTGCTCGTGTCGGTCGGCGGACTGCACGGGCTCGCGCGCACCTCGATGGACGAGTTGCGCCGCGTGCCCGGCATCGGCGCGGTCCGTGCCGCACAGCTGATTGCCGCCGTCGAAGCGGGACGCCGCACGCTCGTGCGCCGGGCGAGCGAGCGTCCGCAGATCATCATCGCGAAGGACGCCGCGGAGCTCCTGCTCCCGCAGTTCGGCAGCCGCGCCGTGGAGCAGTTCGGCGTGGTACTGCTCGATACGAAGCATCGCGTGCTGCGCATCACGGTGCTCTCCGTCGGCACGCTCGACGCGAGCATTGTCCATCCCCGCGAGGTGTTTCGCGAGGCGGCGAGCGGCGGCGCCGCCGCGATCGTGCTGTTCCACAATCATCCGTCGGGCGACCCGACGCCGAGCGAGGACGACTTCGCTCTCACGCGCCGTCTCGTGCGGGCAGGCGAGTTGATGGGCATCACCGTTCTCGATCACCTGATCCTCGCCGAGACGCGCTTCTGCAGCCTGACGGAGGAGATGAAGAAGCTGTCATAATCTTCGGAGGTCGGAGGTCGGAGGTCGGTTTCGGTTGCTGGTTCCTCGCATGCTGTATCTGGATTGCTTTTCCGGCGCGTCGGGCGACATGATC
Organism: Acidobacteriota bacterium; assembly: GCA_003222675.1. Classification (GTDB taxonomy): domain Bacteria; phylum Acidobacteriota; class Vicinamibacteria; order Vicinamibacterales; family 2-12-FULL-66-21; genus QHWT01. The sequence goes on from QHWT01000052.1 coordinate 39,286, forward strand.
CTTGGCGCGTTGCTTGATCTCGGACTGCCACTTGATGCGCTGAAGGGGGCGCTTGGCAGTCTCGCGATCGAATACGGCAACGTCGCCGCCGATCGCGTGCTCCGGGCGGGCGTATCGGCGACGAAGTTCCGTCTCGTCGAGCATGCCGCGTCAGATCCCGCGCAGTCCGATCAACACCAGCATCACCACCTCAAACACATCGTCGCAGCGATCCGGCGTTCCGCGCTATCCAAGGAAGGACAGGATCGTGCGGTGCACCTGTTCGAGCGGCTGGCGGATGCGGAAGCGGCCATCCACCACACGCCGATCGAACGTGTCCACCTTCACGAGGTCGGCGCCCTCGACTCGATCATCGACATCGTAGGCGCAGTGTACGGCTTCGAGTGGTTCCGGATCGACGACGTCATGTCGTCGCCGCTGAACGTGGGTGGCGGTACGGTGCGCTGCGCACACGGCGTGTTTCCCGTGCCGGCGCCCGCAACCGCGCGGTTGCTCGCGGGTGTGCCGGTGTACTCGGATGGTCAGTCCGAGATGGTAACACCGACGGGCGCGCTCCTGGTGACCGGATATGCGAAGCAGTTCGGCCCGCTGCCGGCGATGAGCATCGAGCAGATCGCGTACGGCGCCGGCGAAAGGGATCCGAAGGAGAGACCGAACGTTCTGCGGATTCTGCGCGGCACGCGTGCCGCCGCGACGAGCGAGGGAGCGGAGCGGGGCGAAGGGGCCCCCGCGAGCGACCGAGCCGGGGTGTGGGGCAGAGCCCCACGTGATGAAGACGAGCGGATCGTGAAGCTCGAATCGGAGATCGACGACATGAACCCGCAGCTGTTCGGGCCGTTGATGGATGCGCTGCACACCGCCGGTGCGCTCGACGTGTTCTACACGCCAGTACAGATGAAGAAGGGACGGCCGGGCACGCTCGTCACGATCATCGCGTTCCCGGAGCGCCGCCAGGCGCTCACCGAGATCCTCTTCCGCGAATCGACGACGATCGGCGTTCGATATGAAGAGATGTCACGCACGCGGCTCGATCGATCGATTGAGTCCGTCGATACGCCGTATGGCCCGGTCCGATTCAAGATCGCACGCCGCGGCGGAGAAGAACTGAACGCTGCCCCGGAGTTTGACGACTGCGCCCGCCTGGCCGCCGAGCGTGGTGTTTCAATCAAGACCGTGCAGGCTGCAGCGATCAAAGCGCGTTTGGATGGAAGCGCGCGTTAGCGCGTAGAAGACGGTCTCACGCAAAGGCGCAAAGGCGCAGAGCATGCCGAGGAGGCTGCCATCCGGCGCATTCGCCGCGCCCGCCTTCGGCGGGCGTAACGGAGGTCACCCGAGATACGAATACAAGCGGCCTCGTTTTTGTACGCCGCTTGTATTCGTAGTCTCGTGTGACCTCCTGCCGCGCCACGCGCGGCGGCGAATGCGCACGCACGCGCAGCTGCATCTTCAGCGGTCTTCCACGCGCCTGTTGCGCGCCGCTGTCTGGTTTCTATCCATGTGATCCCTTTGATCGCTGGCTGTTCTTGTGGGCTCTGCGCCTTTGCGCCTCTGCGTGAGACCGTACGTGGCAGGTGAACATTGCCCGAGAGCGGCAATCCGATAGAATTAATTAGATGTCCCGGTTCTACCTGACGACGGCTATCGACTATGTGAACAGCCGTCCCCATCTCGGCACCGCGTACGAAAAGATCACGGCGGACGCGATCGCGCGCTACAAGCGGCTGTCGGGCGTAGAGACGCTGTTCGTCATGGGCAACGACGAGCATTCGCAGAACGTCTTCCGTCGCGCGCGCGAGCTCGGGATGAACCCGCTCGAGTACTGCGACCTGATGGAGCGCGAGTTCAGGAACGTCTGGGATCATCTCGAGGTGTCGTACGATGATTTCATCCGGACGACCCAGCCGCGGCACCGGCAGGCGGTGCAGGAACTTGTGCGCCGCATCGCCGCCGCAGGCGATGTCTACGAAGGATTCTATGAGGGTTGGTACTGCATCGGGTGCGAGGCGTTCAAGCAGGACAAGGATCTCGTCGATGGCAAGTGTCCGCTGCACGGACCGGTAGAGTGGATCAAGGAGAAGAATCATTTCTTCCGGCTGTCGGCGTATCGAGACAAGCTCCTGCAACATTTCAGCGCGAACCCGGAGTTTCTCGAGCCGGACGTGCGTCGAAACGAGATCCTGCGGCTGCTCGAAGCCGGCCTCGAAGACATTTCGATCAGCCGGGCCGGGCAGGCGTGGGGCATTCCGCTGCCCGATGATCCGAACAGCGTCGTGTATGTCTGGTTCGACGCGCTGATCAACTACGCGGCGGCCGTTGGTTTCGGGACCGACCAGCCATTGTTCGATCGCTGGTGGCCCGCGAGCCTCCATGTGATCGGCAAGGACATCACGCGCTTTCACACCGTGATCTGGCCCGCGATGCTCATGAGTGCAGGGATCGCACTGCCGCGGCAGGTCTTCGGCCACGGCTTCATGACTGTCGACGGACAGCGCATGAGCAAGACGCTCGGCAACGTCGTCGATCCGTCCGACGCCGCGACACGATTTGGCGTGGACCCGCTCCGCTTGTACCTGATCAAGGAGATCACGTTCGGCGGCGATGGCGATTTTTCGTGGCAGCGGTTCCAGGAGCGCTACAACGTCGACCTCGCGAACAACCTTGGCAATCTCGTGAGCCGGATCGCCGCAATGGCGGAGAAATATCGCGGCGGCCGCATCGCGCCGGCCGGCTCACCCGGCCGGCTTGCAGAGGTCGCCACTACAGCCGTCGGGGACTATCGCCGGCTGATGGACGCGTTCGCGCTCGAGGGTGGCGTTGCTGCCGCGTTCAGAATCATCGACGCCGCGAACGAATACATCGCGGAGACGGAGCCATGGGCGCTGGCGCGCGACGAGCGGAACGCCGATCGGCTCAGCCAGGTGCTGTTCGACGTGGCGGAGGGCGTTCGGGTCGCGGCGATCATGCTTCTGCCGATGATGCCGAAATCATCGGCGGAGATCCTGCGGCGCGTCGGCGATCCGACGGCACACGATCGGCTGCGACTCGATGCGGCGAAATGGAGAAACGAAGGGGAGCGCGTCCTTCAAAAGGGCGATGCGCTGTGGCCTCGCACGGAATCGCCATCCACCACCAAACCCGACCCGGACATCGGGCGGAGCTCCAGTAGGCCCCACCTTCCGCCTTCGCGTGAAGCTTCGGCGGACCGCCGTAGCCTTGGCGGAGGCGGTCGGGTCGGGCATGCCACGAATAAGCAAGATCGGAGCAGGAGCAAAACGTTGGCAGATAGACCAAACGAACCAACAGCATTACCTACGACGGCGGCGGCAGCGGCGCCCCCTGTGCCAGCGGTGCCGGCCGCGAGCGGCGACCAGCGCATCTCGATCGACGACTTCATGAAGATCGATCTGCGCGTCGCGAAGGTGATCGCGGCGGAAAAGGTACCCAACTCACGCAGGCTGATAAAGCTGCACATCGATGTCGGTACCGAGCACCGCACGCTGGTCGCTGGCATCGGCGAGGCCTACGAACCGGAACAACTCGTCGGCCTGACGATAGGAATCGTGTTCAACCTCAAGCCCGCGAAATTGATGGGCATCGAGTCGAACGGGATGATTCTGGCGGCCAGCCCCGAAGGCGGGAAGCCGACGCTCGTGAGCTTCGAGAGTGACGTGCCGCCGGGCTCGCGCATCCGGTGAATGCGAGCGATCACCGCGAGCGGGTCACGACACCGGAGCGGGGACGCGGCCGGAGCGGCGCGAGCCGCGAAGCGTCAGCGTAGCAGAGCACGCCTGGCGGGGTGCAGGGACCCCGCCCGATTCAAGCGAAGCGGGCCCCGCGAGGTGACGTGTAGGGGTCCGCGGGGCGAAGCCCCCGGGTCTAGATGATCGATTCCCACTGTCATCTCGCCGACGAAGCGTTCGAGGCGGATCTCGACGAGACGATCGCACGTGCGACCGACGCGAGTGTGTCGTCGGCGCTCTGCATTCTCTCCGCCGGTGACGAGGCAGAAGGGGCCCGCGCGCGCCGCGTGCGCGATCGGTGGCCGGCCGTTCGTTTCGCGACCGGCGTGCACCCGCACAGCGCCGGGACGTTCGACGGCCGCGCCAGCGAGGCCGCGCGCGTCGCCCAGGCACACGCGGCGGCGTTCGAGGCGTGCGCGATCGGCGAAATCGGCCTCGATTACCACTACGACTTCGCGCCGCGCGCGGTGCAGCGCGACGTGTTCGTCGCGCAGGTGCAACTCGCATTGACGCTGGACCTCCCCATCATCATTCACACGCGCGAAGCGACCGACGATACGTTCGCCGCTCTGCGTGAGGCCGGAGCCGGCGTGCGCGGCGTCTTCCATTGCTTTACCGGCGACGCGGCGATGGCAAGGCGCGCGCTCGACATGCACTTCCACGTGTCGTTCGCCGGTATCGTCACGTTTCCGAAAGCGGCGGACGTGCGCGAGGCGGCGAAGATCGTCCCGACCGATCGGCTGCTGATCGAAACGGACAGTCCGTATCTCGCGCCGGTCCCGCATCGCGGCAAGCGGAACGAACCGGCGTACGTGGCGCGCGTGTTCGAGGCGATCGCCGCGCTCCGCGACGAACCGACCGCATCGATCGAGGCCGCCGTCGCGCGCAATTTCGACGCGCTTTTCCGTCCAAAGTCAGTGCCCGCAAGGGCTTAGCGCGTTGACACTCCAGTCCGGAGTCCGATATGGTGAGCCGACAAGTAACGAGGCTCCGCCTGAAACGAGTGGAGGCGGAGCTTCGTTACTGGATCCGCGGCCGCTGTTGCGGCGGCGGCTAAGCCGTGGTTGCACGGCGAAATTTGACGCGTTCGAACACATTCAGGCCGTGCAAGCACGGCTAGTCATCCCCTTGAGCGACACCACGCAGAATCCTCCCGTGACTGCGGATCTGGCCCAGATATTCGAGCCGATCCGCGACGATCTCGATCTCGTCGAGCAGGAGTTCGTGCGGCACATCCAGTCGCGCGTGGCGCTGATCCCCGAGATGGGACACTACATCCAGAACAGCGGCGGCAAGCGCGTGCGTCCGGCCGTGTTGTTGATGGCCGCGCGCCTGGGCGGCTACACCGGCGATCGCGCTGTCCTCTATGCGTCGGTCGTCGAGTTCATTCACACCGCGACGCTGGTGCACGACGACATCATCGACGGCGCCGATCTCCGGCGCGGGCGTCTTGCCGTCCACTCGCGGTGGGGCAACGACATCACGGTTCTCCTCGGCGACTACCTCTACATCAAGTCGATGGCGATGGCCTTGACGCAGGACTCGCTGGAGATCATCCGGCTCCTGTGCGACGTCACGCTGCGGATGATCGAAGGGGAGCTGTATCAGCTCACGAAGACCGGCGACGTCGATATCACGGAGGACGAGCATTTCGAAATCATCCGGCGCAAGACCGCGTACTTGTTCGGCGGTTGCGCCCAGATTGGCGGGATGCTCGGTGGCGTCACCAAGGAACAGGAACAGGCGCTGCGCGAGTTCGGATTCAATCTCGGCGTGGCGTTCCAGCTCGTCGACGATCTGCTCGACTACACCGCGGACGAGAGCGCGCTCGGCAAGCCCGTCGGCGGCGACCTGCGTGAGGGCAAGGTCACGCTGCCGATCATTCTGCTGCTGCAACGCGGCGGCGGCGAGGCGGACGCCCTGATTCGCACCGTCGTCCAGGAACGGACCGTATCGGGCGAGCAGTGGCGCGACATTACGCGCCTGCTGCGTGAGCATCGTACGCCGCAGCTCGCCTACGCGAAGGCCATGGAATACGCCACTCGGGCGAAGTCCGGGCTCGAGGCGTTTCCGCCGAGCCGCGAGCGCGAAGCGCTGGTCGCACTCGCTGATTACATCCTCGCGCGGGACCGGTAAGCGGCTCATGACTCACGGCTCATGCCTCGTGGGCGCCGGGTCTGAAGACCCGGCCTACAGTGCTGTGCACGTGTAGGGCGGACCTTCAGGTCCGCCGTTCTTGAGCCCGACTCATGAGCCAACCTCTCGAAAGACTTCAAGAACTCCGCCAGCAGATCCGCCACCACGAAGAGCGCTACTACATCCACAACGCACCCGAGATCTCCGACGAGGAGTTCGATCGGCTGCTCCATGAGCTCGAGCAGCTGGAGGCCGAGTATCCCGATCTCGTCACGCCCGACTCGCCAACGCAGCGCGTCGCGGGACGGCCGATCGAGGGATTCGAGACTGTCGAACACGTCGCGCCGATGCTCAGTCTCGACAACGCCTACAACGACGAAGAGCTGCTGGCGTTCGACGAACGCGTGCGCAAAGGAGCGGGACTGGGCGACGCGCCAGTTGCTTACGTCGCCGAGTTGAAGATCGACGGTCTGAGCATCGCGTTGACATACGAGAACGGACGTCTCGTGCGCGGCGCGACGCGAGGCGATGGCACACGCGGCGAGAACGTGACGGCCAATGTGCGCGCGATCAAGACGATTCCGCTTTCCCTTCGTGACTCCCCGGCCGGCACTTTCGAGGTCCGCGGCGAAGTCTACCTGCCGCGCGCGTCGTTCGAGCGCATGAATCGCGAGCGCGACGCGGAAGGGGAGCCGGTGTTCATGAATCCTCGCAATGCCGCCGCGGGGACGATGAGGAATCTCGATCCGGCCATGGTGGCGAAGCGGCGGTTGTCGGCGTTTGTGTACCAGCTTGTCCTTCCGCCTAACCAGCCTCCGCCAAGGCTACGGCGGTCCGCCGAAGCGCTTCGCGCGAAGGCGGAAGGCGGAAGCCACGAAGCCAATCTTGTGAAATCCAATCTTGTGGCGTCGGGGTCCGACTCGAATCTCCTGGCTTCCGGCTTCAGCCGGAAGGAGACACGCCACTCTGACATGCTCGCGCAGCTGGCGAAATGGGGCCTGCCGGTCGAGCGGCACTACTGCAAGTGCTCCGGCATCACCGACGTCCTGGAGTTCTGCCGCAAGTGGGCGGACGCGCGGCGGGACCTCGAGTTCGACACCGACGGGGTCGTCATCAAGGTCGACGACCTCGCGCTGCGGGATCGCCTCGGCACAACCGCCAAATTTCCGCGCTGGGCGACGGCGTTCAAGTTTCCTGCGCAGCAGGCGCACACGAAACTGCTTGCGATCCGCGTCAACGTTGGCCGCACGGGGGCAAACACGCCATACGCGGTGCTCGAGCCGGTGCTGGTGGCAGGCTCGACAATCTCAATGGCGACGCTGCACAACGCGGAAGATATCGAACGCAAGGATATCCGCGAAGGGGACACCGTCGTCATCGAGAAAGCGGGCGATGTGATCCCGCGGGTTGTCGCGCCGGTGCTGAGCCTTCGTCCCGAGGATTCGCGTAAATGGGAGATGCCGACTGAGTGCGCCGCCTGCGGAAGCGATCTCGCGCGCGACGAGGATGAAGTCGTATGGCGGTGCGAGAACACCTCCTGCCCCGCGCGGCTTCGGCGAAGCCTCGAGCACTTCGCCTCGCGCAGCGCGATGAACATCGAAGGGCTCGGCGAATCACTGGTGGACCAGCTGATCGAGCTCGGTCTCGTGCGTGACTTTGGCGACCTGTATGCGCTGACCACAGCCGAGCTCGAGAATCTCGTCGTCACTCCGCGCGAACCGCGCTCGGACCGGGCAGTCCCGCGCAAGCTCGGCAAGGTTGGCCGCAACGTCGTCGAACAGATCGATCGCAGCCGGAAGAACGATCTCTCGCGGCTTGTCTACGCGCTCGGGATCCGCCACATCGGCGAGAAGGCGGCCGCCACGATTGCGCGCCACCTGCGCACGATGGAGGCAATTCTCGATGCGCCCATCGAACGCCTGCAAGCGGTCCCCGACGTCGGTCCTGTGGTGGCCGCTTCCGTGAGGGCGTTCGCCGACGAGACGCACAATCGCGCGCTGATCGCCAAGCTCGCCGCCGCAGGCGTCAACATGGCGAGTCAGCAGCCGCCGCCCGACGTGGCGGCGCTGGGCGCATTCTCGGGCAAGACATTCGTCCTCACGGGCACGCTGCCGACGATGACGAGAGAAGAGGCGACCGCTGAGATCGAGCGACGGGGCGGGAAGGTTTCGGGATCGGTGAGCAGAAAGACGAGCTACGTCGTCGTCGGCGCCGACGCGGGCACGAAACTCGAGAAAGCGCGCGAACTCGGGGTCCAAACGCTGACCGAAGAGGAATTTCGCACGCTTATAATCAAAGCTGCCAGCTGACAGCCGCTTCAAAGCTGTCAGCTGACAGCCGCCAGCCTTGAGCCGAATCTTCAGCTGGAAGCTGGAAGCTGCAGGCTGGTAGCTGGTAGCTGGTAGCTGGAGGCTGGAGGCTGGTAGCTGGAGGCTGGTAGCTGATTCTATGCGCCGTTTCACTGTCCTCACCGTCGCGCTGTCTTCCGCGGTGGCCTTTCTGGTCGGCGTGATCCTCGCCGGCGGCCTGACGCCTGCGCCGACGATCTCGAGCGCGCCCCGGACGCTGACGACACGCGGCGGCCTGCGGCCCGCCCGCGATGCTCCCGGCGCCGTGAATTTCGCTGACGTTGCCGAAAAGATCAATCCCTCGGTCGTGAACATCGATGCCGCGTCGCGCGGCGGCCGTGGAAATCCGCGGCGCCGGCCGGACGAGACGGCCGATCCGCAGCGCGAATTCGAGGTTCCCCGCCAGGGATCGGGCAGCGGGTTCATCATCGATCGCAAGGGCTACATCCTCACCAACTATCACGTCATCGAAGAGGCGGATCGCATTACCGTCACGCTGGCGGACGGGCGCGTGCTCCGCGGTGAGGTCGTCGGATCCGATCCCGCGATCGATGTGGCCCTCGTCAGGGTCTCAGGCGGTGCCGAGCTTCCGGAGGCGCCGCTTGGCAATTCTGACGACCTGCGCGTCGGCGAGTGGGTGTGCGCGATCGGGAACCCCCTCGGCTACGTGCACTCGGTAACGGTCGGCGTCGTGAGCTTCATCGGCCGCAAGCTGTTCGACGCGAGCCTCGACGATTACATCCAGACCGACGCCGCGATCAACTTCGGCAACAGCGGCGGCCCGCTGATCAACGCGCGTGGGGAGGTGATCGGCATCAACTCCGCAATCAGCGCGCGCGCGAGCAACATCGGATTTGCGGTGCCGATCAACCAGGCGGCGGCGATCCTGCCGCAGCTGAAGACCCGCGGCAAGGTGTCGCGCGGGTTTATCGGCGTCCTGCTCACGGACGTCACGCCCGACCTGCAGCGCTCGCTGAAGCTGCCGGTGTCGCGCGGCGCGCTCGTGCAGGATGTCAGCGGCGATTCGCCGGCGGAGCGCGCGGGCGTGCGGCCGTACGACATCATCGTATCCGTCGACGGGCGCGACATCTGGACGAACGAAGAGCTGATTCGCGACATTTCCGGACGGCAGCCCGGAACTGTGGCGCACCTCGATTTCCTGCGCGAAGGCCACCGCCAGACGGCATCCGTCAAGCTGACGGAGCGGCCTCCGCGCGAAACGGGGTTCGACGAAACGAATTCAGGGTTGACGGACCGTCAGCGCGCCCCGCGTTCTCTGCCGAGCGATCCTCCGCTCGGCCTCACCGTGCGCGATCTCGACGCGGCGATCACGAAACGGCTGGGACTGGAGATTCCACCGTCGATCCAGGGTGTCATCGTGATGCGCGTCGACCCGGCGAGCGCGCCGTTCGTGCCTACGATCCGCCGGTTGTTCGTGATCATGGAAATCAACCGCCAGCCGATCCGATCCGCCGACGAGTACCTGAAGATCGTTTCGGCCGCGCGCTCCGGCGACGTGCTGGCCTTCTACGGCTACGATCCGCTGCTCGGCCAGCGCGCATTCGTGACCGCGACGGTGGACGACTCTCGATGAAAGCACGCATTCTGGTCGTCGACGACGAGGCGGAGATCCGCCGGACGGTGCGGATGATTCTCGAATACGAAGGCTACGACGTCCAGGAAGCTTCCAGCGGTCCGGAAGGGCTCGCAATCATCGAGCGCGAAACGCCGGATCTCGTCTTTCTCGACATCAAAATGTCCGGCATGGACGGCCTCGACGCGCTGCAGCGGATACGCCAGACGAACGAGTCGCTGCCGGTCGTGATCATCTCGGGTCACGGGACGGTGACCACGGCCGTCGAAGCGACGAAGCTCGGGGCATTCGATTTCATCGAAAAGCCGCTCGCGAGCGAGCGCGTGCTCGTCACGATCCGCAACGCGCTGGATCAGACGCGCCTGCAGAACGAGAACCGCACGCTCAAACGCGCGGCGGAAATCCGCCATCAGATGGTGGGGGAGAGCGCTGCGCTGCGCCAGATCTGGGACGCGATCAAGCGCGCGGCGCCGACCAATGCGACGGTGCTGCTCCTCGGCGAGAGCGGCGCGGGCAAAGAGCTCGTCGCGCGGTCGATCCATCGCAACAGCCTGCGCAGCCGCGAGCGGTTCGTGCAGGTCAACTGCGCGGCGATCCCGGAGGAATTGATCGAGTCGGAGCTGTTCGGCCACGAGAAGGGATCGTTCACCGGCGCGACCGAGAAGCAGATCGGAAAGTTCGAGCAGGCAGACCGCGGCACGATCTTCCTCGACGAGGTCGGCGACATGAGCGCGAAGACGCAGGCCAAGGTCCTGCGCGTGCTTCAGGAAGGCGAGGTCGAGCGGCTGGGATCCGCGCGCACGATCAAGGTGGACGTTCGCGTCATTGCAGCGACGAACAAGGATCTCGAAGCGGAGATCGAGAAGGGGAGCTTTCGCGAGGACCTGTACTTTCGCTTGAGCGTGATCCCGATTCGCGTGCCGCCGCTGCGCGATCGGCGTGAGGACATCCCGGCGCTGGTGCGCCATTTCGTCGATCTCTTCAGCCGCGAGAACAACCGACGGCCGCAACGCCTTACGCAGACCGCGCTCGAGTACCTGCAGAAGGCGCGGTGGAAGGGAAACGTGCGGGAGCTCAGGAACACCGTCGAACGGCTGCTGATCATGACGCCCGGCGACACCATCGACGTCGACGACCTGCGCGAGATTGTCCGCATGGACGCCAAGCCATCTGCCGCATCGCCGGAGCCGGCGGACAGGGATCGCCCCGGCACACTGCGCGAGTTCAAGGAGTCGGCCGAGCGCGCGTTTCTCGTGGACAAGCTCCGCGAAAACGCCTGGAACATCTCGAAGACCGCGGAAGTGATCGGCACGCCACGCAGCAATCTCTACAAGAAGCTGGAGCAGTACGCGATCACGCAGGAAAACGACGGGTGATACGGGTGCTCACTTAGACGACAGCCATTTGTCCACGTACGGCCTCACGCGGAGCCCGCGGAGCCCACAGCGCGGCTGCGCCGCAACCAAACCCGTGGCGCATCCGCGCTAGCGGCGGGCCCCGTGGGCCCGCCGATCTAGTAGAACAAACGCATTCTTGTCAGGAAAACACGTTTTCGCGCGTTTGTTCTGCAGAGAAAGAGAAACACACGGACTACGCACGCGGACAACTGAGGAGCTCGATGCGACCCAACGCGCGGAGGCGGGGAGTGAGACAGACCCCCCTAGGAAATGCATTAAAACCGCCGAGAGCCCCGTAAGCCGAATTCTGTTCCGCGCCTTCGCCCATCGAGCTCAGGCGCGGACGACGATCATTCCTCTAGCCCCGTCATCGCTGACGGGATCGAGCAGCCTACCCGGAAGCCTGAGACGGGCCGTCTCATCAGGCGGGCCGCATACGCGGCCGCCTGGCGCCTCCCTATTTGGCCTTGCTCCGTGCGGGGTTTTGCCTGCCACCCGTGTTGCCACGGACGCGGTGCGCTCTTACCGCACCTTTTCACCCTTGCCCGTCGCGCGCCCGTGGCGCGCGACTAGGCCCGCGCCTTTCGGCGCGGGCCGGCGGTATGTTTTCTGTGCCACTGTCCTTCGGGTTGCCCCGACCGGGCGTTACCCGGCGCACTGCCCTGCGGAGTTCGGACTTTCCTCCCTCCACCTTGCGGTGGACGGCGATCGCCTGGCTCTCTCGGCGGAATCTCCATTATCGCACGGTGCGTATCGCGGCCGATCCCTCGAAGTCGCACGCGCGTCATCAGCGTGACTGCATCGGGCGGCTCAGGACCATCGAGACCTCTCTCTACGGTCACTTCATCCGATCTTTAATCGCGCGTATCCGGCGGCGCGTGCCCACAATCGCGGGCAACACGCCGCTGAGCGGCGAGTTCAACAGCAGCGAGCGCAGCGCTTGCTTGCGACGTCGCCGAAGGACGATCTGCTCCAGCAGCGCGGTAACGGCGGGATCTCCGTTGTGCGCGCGCGCGAACTCGAGGTTCTCTTCGACAAACGGGAGGGTGTCGTGCGCGGCGACCTCTTCCCAGTGCGCCATTGACTTGTTTGGAAAAGTGACGGCCTCGTCCAGCACTCCAAGCGATCGCAGCGGGAGCATGGTGCGGACGCACTTCCGGCACTCACAACAGTTGTAGGCGCCTCCGAAGTTCATGACGCACACGCGGAGGTGCTTCAGCACGAGGTCCCGATCCCATTGGAGGATCCGCGCGAGCTTCTCGGGGCGCGCCAGTTCTGCGCCATCGTGCACGATCCGGACGCGCTCGGTCGAGTACCGCTCATCGGTCAGCGGCGTGCTGCCGATTGTGACCGGATCCCGGTATGAATATGTGGAGGCAATGCAGACATGGCTGAATCCTCCGCCAAGGCTCAGCGCGGCTGCCGCGAGACCGCTGCCGCAATACAGATGCAACCAGTCGGCGTCGAAGTAGGCTCGCAGGTTGCTCTCGCCGATGATGCATCCCACGCCCACGGCGTCAGCAATGGTCCGGACCAGCTGCTCGGATGCCTCGACGTCCTTGAGGAAATCGAGCGGCTTTTCCAGGCCGCGCATGAAGATGACATGCGTGAGCGGCGCCGGCAGCGCCTCTCGCCCGCGATACTTGAGGAGCGTGTAGAACGAATCCACACCGCCGGAGAAGAAGGTGGCCGCGCGGTTGGCACCAGGCGCCGGATCGATCGCGCGAGGCTTCGCCAGGATCTCGGAACGCCTGAACTGAGGATGCCACGTGTGAAAGATGTCTCGAACCCGTCCGAGGTGGAAGAGCAATTGCGGCGACAGAGGCGGTGAAATCTGCAGCGCCTCTCCCCGCAGCATCGCCGGGACGAGCATCGCGACCGCAAACGGATCGGGCGACGCCGACACGAACGGTTCGTACTCGATTGGAAACTTGAAATAGAGCTCGAAGGGCTCTGGCGTCTGTTCGCTCTCCACCTCCGCGATCAAACTGACGGCGTCGCCGTTCGCTCGGACCGATACAGTGTTCAGGCGCATGAAACCTTTGCGGATTGCAATCTCATCGGTGGGACTCTGCACATTCTAAGTCGACAGGAGCAGCCGCAAAAGGCCGGGATGCGGAGAGCCATCTGAGCCGCAGGGTTTTTGACGTGTGGCTGCCGTCGGATTACTGTTGCTCTGTGGCGGCGTGCGGCATTGTTTCGATTCTCGTTGTAGCCCTGCTCGGGGTTGCCCCAGGAGCGGCTGCCGAGGCAGCTACGGCGCCGCTGGATACTCGAATCGATACGGTCCGGTTCGCGAATCAGGCGGACGGCAGCGTCGTGTCGGTCAAGCTTCGCGGGCGGCCCCGGCCGCGGATTCTGCGCTCCGTCGAGCGTCTCGTGGCTATCGTGATTGCCGACGTGGATGCGGACGGCGACCTCGACATTCTCGCCGCGACGATCCGCCAGACGCTGGTGCTCTGGCGCAACGCCGGGCGGGGACATTTTGTCCTGACGCGGCTGCCGAAAGCGCGTAACGCGCTTGGCCGGGTCCCGCGTGTCTCGCGCGACAGGCGCGTGAGCGCGCACGACCAGCCCGGCGAAAGCAGCGCCGACAGCGCGATTCCGCGCACCGGACACGGCGGTGACCCGCTCGTTCTGCGATCGTTCGTTCTCTCCGAATCGTTTTCGCCTCTCGCGGAGTACCGCGCCGCCCCGACCGGCCGCGCGCCGCCCACCATCGCCTGACCCGGTACTTCCTCAGCCGCGGACCCTGCGCAGTCGCACGGCTCCGACCTGTTGATCCGTGCGATCCGTGGCTGTGATCCGTGGCCTCAATTGATTTCGTGATCGGTGGAGGGTTGTTCATGCGTGTATTGCTCGTGGATCTGCCCGCGCGCGACGGGTTCGTGTCGAAGGACACCGTTGTCGGCGGATATGGCTCCCGTCTTCTTCCATTTTCGCGCGTGACCCGGATCATCGGCGAACTGAAACGGCGCTTTCTCGATGTCCCCAGCGTGCAGCTTGCGCACATCGCCGCGATTCTCGCGCGATACGGGCACGAGGTGATCTGGTCGCGCGGCGAGATCGCCAACGTGGATGTGGCCATCGTCCTCAGCTCGCTCGTGGATCACCGCCACGAAGCGGCCTGGGCGGATCGCCTTCGACGAGCGACGGGCGCGCACGTCGGCTTCGTCGGCCTTGCGGCGTCCAAGCTGCCGGAGCTCTTCCGGGGGGCCGCGGATTTCGTCGTGATCGGCGAGCCCGAGTCCGCTGTCGAGCGCCTCGCGCGCGGGGAAGTGCTCACGGGCGACTCGGTGAGCGCGCCGGCGCCGGATCTCGACGCGTTGCCGTTTGCGCGATGGGACGCGCTCGAGGAGCGCGGCCGACATCACGTGCCATTTTCCCCGCGACCGTACGGCGGCGGCATTCCGTTGCTGGCGAGCCGCGGATGCCCGGAGTTCTGCACGTATTGTCCGCACCGCATTCTCGCGGGCCATCGTGTGCGTTCGGTCTCGAACATTGTCGACGAGCTCGAGACGATCCGCGATCGGTTCCGCAACCCTTACGTCATCTTCCGTGACCCGCTGTTCACCGCCGATCGCGAGCGCGCCCTGATGCTCGCGGACGAGATTCTCGCGCGTGGCCTCCAGCTGCGTTTCGAGTGCGAAACGCGGCTCGATCGTCTGGATCCCGATCTGCTCGACGCGCTCCATCGCGCAGGGCTGCGCGCCATGAGCTTCGGCGTCGAATCCGTGTCGTCGGAGATTCTGCGGCGCGTGGGCAGGCGGCCGACGCCGGAGCCACACCAGCGCGCGATCCTCGATCACTGCCGCCGCCGGGGGATTGCGACGGCGGCGTTCTACGTCCTGGGATTCCTGCAGGACGACTGGGCGTCGATCGCGGCGACGATCGACTACTCGATCGCGCTCGATTCGTCCGTCGCGCAGTTCAAGCTCTTGACGCCGTACCCGGCGACGCCGTTGTGGAAGCAGCTTGCACCGCGCGTGTACGAGACGGATTGGGAGAAATTCGACGGTTTCACACCAACGTTCGAGCATCCGCATCTCTCGCCGCGCGAGCTGCGCTTCCTGCTCGGCGCAGCGTACACGCGCTTCTACATGCGCCCCTCGCTCGTCGCGCACTGGACACGCGTGACGGCGCGCCCCGTGCGTTCCATGGTCCGCTGGGCGGACGGGCGAATCGCCCGGCGCCACGCACGAAAGGAGCGTGCGAGCATGTCGAGGACGGTCACATGCTGACAGCGATCTGCCGATATGGGCCGCGCGTGGTGCCGGAAACCGACGCCATTGTGCAGCGCTGTCGCGATCGCGGTGAGCTGATCGACGGACCCGACATTGCCGCGTTCGAGCAGGCGTGCGCGGACAGGATTGGCGTGGAAGAGAGCGTCAGCGCGTCGTACGGGCGCATGGCGTTCTACTACATCCTCAACGCGCTCGATTTGCGGGACGGCGGGGAAGTGATCCTGCCGGCGCTCACGTTCTGGGTTGTGCCGGAGATGGTGCGCGTCGCGGGACTCACGCCGGTGTTCGCTGACGTCGATCCTCGCACGTTCAACCTGGACCCCGCGTCGTTCGAACGCGCCATCAGCTCACGCACGGTCGCGGTGGTGCCGACACATTTATACGGCCTGCCGTGCGACATGGACGCGATTGTCGCAATTGCGCGGCGGCATCGGCTTGCGATCGTCGAGGACTGCGCGCACGCGCTCGGAGCGACCTCTCGCGGGAGCCACGCGGGCACGTTTGGCGACGCAGCGTTCTTCAGCTTCCAGACGCTGAAGCCGCTGAACACGTACGGCGGTGGACTCGCCGTCGCGCGCGATCCTCGAGTGCTCCGGAGGATTCGGGCGCAGGCGGAGGCGGAACCGTGGCCATCGATCGAACGTGTTCGCACGCGCCTGAGGCTCGGATGGGTCCAGCGCACGTTCAGCCGCCCATCCGTGTTTACCGTCACGGCCTATCCGGCGCTGCTCGCCGCGGCGTTGTGGAACGGGCGAGCGGACGTGTATCTCTGGGAGAAGATCCGTCCGCTGTCGCCGATGCCCGACAGCTATCGCGAGCGCTACACGAATGTGCAGGCAGCGATCGGTCTGGCGGCGTTGGACAGACTCGTCGAATGGACGCGCGCGACACGCGCGCATGCCGCGATCATGGACGAAGCGTTGCAAGGAATCCCGGGCGTGCAGGTACCGCACGTCCCCGAGGGGGCGGGGCACGTCTACTATCAATATTGTGTGTATGCGCCGGACCGGGATCGCCTGGTCCGACGCGCGCTGTGGCGGGGCATCGACGTCGAAACGCTGCACGTCGACGTATGTTCGACATTGTCGATCTTTGGCACGCAGCCGCCCACGCCGGGAGCCGAGCGCGCCGCCCAGGTCGTCCAGTTGCCGGTTTATGCCTCTCTCGGGAGTCGCCGTGCGCGGCGGATTGCGCGGCGCGTACGGCGGCTTTTGGCAGCAAACGCGGCCTTTCAGGACCCGGTGCAGAAAGCGCGCACGGATATTGCTAAGGTATAGGGCATGGATCATTACCTCGTCACGGGCGGCGCGGGTTTTATCGGCTCGCACCTCACCGAGGAGCTCATTCGGCGCGGGCACCAGGTCCGCGTGGCAGACAACCTGAGTACCGGCAAACGGGCCAATCTGGATCACGTTTCGGGCGTGGAATTTCTCGAAGGGGACCTCGCGGATCTCGACTTCGCCCATCGCGCCGTCCGCGGCTGCGACTACGTGCTGCATCAGGCCGCGATTCCTTCGGTGCCGCGTTCGGTGAAGGATCCCATTGCGTCCAACCGAGCGAACGTGGATGGCACACTCAACGTGCTGATTGCGTCGCGCGACGCCGGCGTGAAGCGGCTGGTGTTTGCCGGATCCTCGTCGGCATACGGCAACACACCGACGCTTCCAAAGCACGAGGACATGCCTTCGAGCCCGTTGTCTCCTTACGCGCTGCAGAAGGTCGTGGGCGAACAGTATCTCCAGATGTTCACGCGTTTGTACGGCCTCGAGACCGTCTCGATCCGGTATTTCAACGTCTTCGGCCCCAGACAGGATCCTTCCTCGCCGTACTCAGGAGTCATCTCAGCGTTTGCGTCCGCGCTGATCGAGAACCGCTCGCCGAGGATTTATGGCGACGGTGAGCAGACGCGGGACTTCACGTACGTCGCGAACGTCGTCGACGGCGTACTGCGCGCGACGGAGGCGCCGCGGGCGAGCGGGGAAGTGATCAACGTGGCAACCGGCGGGCGCATTTCGTTGAACGAGCTGTTCCGGACGATGCGCGACCTCGTGGGTGCGTCGGTCGAGCCGACTTACGAGGAGTCGCGCACCGGTGACGTCCGTGATTCGCAAGCCGACATCACGAAGGCGCGCACCATCCTGAACTACGAGCCGATCGTGTCGTTCGAGGAAGGACTGCGACGCACGGTGGAGTGGTATCGAACTGCCGGGGCGACCGCGTCGGCATAACAATCGCGAGTCCCTGATATGAGGCGCTCTTTCAGGGCAGCTCTAGTGATCGTCGTGCTCGCGGCGTGCGTGGGCTTCGACGCTCACGCCCAGCGCGCCATGCCGCGCTTCTGGTTCTGCCCTGGTCCCGGCACGCTCGATTACGTCCGCCTCTTCGACAGCCCGCAGGCGTGGTCGCACGCGCGGCTGCTCGTCTCCGTCTTCAAGTTCTACCAGCAGCACACGCAGATGCCGCCGGACCCGATCGTCGGGCCGAACACGTACGACGCGCTTGCGCGTGCGGGCGTGTTCCGGCAGCTCAAACAGTGGCACATCGAGACCGGAATTGAAGTCGCATCCGTGAAGGACTTCTACTGCACATCAGACGCGCGCGGGATGAACGAAGCGATTGCGGCGACGCTGGCGTCCGTTCACGCCGTCGAGTCCGCTGGTGGCAGCGTGTCGTATCTCTCGATGGATGATCCGTTCGCCGGCGGTCTCGCGCCTGTCTGCGGCGGCCCGGCACCGGAACCATCCGCCGACCGCATTGCGACCTACACGCGCGGTGTGCGCGCGGCATTGCCATCCGTTCGCATCGGCTGGATCGAGGCTTACCCGCTGTCGAGCGCCGACGCGATTGAATCGATGATGGGACTCCTTGCCGCACGTGGTGCTCTACCCGCGTTTCTCCATATGGACGTCGACATGCCCTTTCTCGTCAGGCGCGGTCGGACAGACGACTTCGTACGCGACATGAAGCGCCTGCGGGATGCGGCGAGCGCCCGCGGAATGCAGTTTGGAATCATCATCTGGGGCAACAATGGGGACGCGGACGCCTTGTACGCGCTCGATGCCGAGCGCATCCTCGAGTCGCTTACTGCAACGTTTCCGACATCCGACAGCATGCCCGACCACATTGTGGTACAGAGCTGGGCGGAATCGAGCACCGGCCTGCGCATTACCCCGACGAACCTTCCGGAAGATCAGCTTTACACGCACACCAACCTGCTCTGGAACGCCTTCCGTCGGTTGCGCGGCCAGACCGCGCCAGCGACAGGTGTTGCGGTTGGCCGGCGGTGAACGCTCGCGCCACTTCAACGAGAGTCCGCGCCTTTGCCCTCACCGTCATCTTTCTTCTGTCGTGGGGTTTGACTACGCACGGAAAATATTCCGCGACGGGAGATGAGCCGCACTATTTGATCGTGACGCAAAGCTTGTGGGCGGATCGCGATCTCGACGTGAGCAACAACTATGCGTCGCACGGCGGCGCCCTCTTTGGCGCGGCGGGACTGGAGCCGGAGTCACACGCACGGGTTGCGAGATCGGGGAAGTTGTGGCCGGTGCACGACATTGGCGTGTCGGTCCTGCTGATTCCGGCCTACGCCGCAGCGACGAGACTCGCGACGGTGCCATCTGACGCGTTTCTGCAACGATTCCGTATGAACAGAGGACTGTTCACTTACTCGATCATTTCCTTTTGTGTGATTCTCGTGGTCGTCTGCGCGGCGGCGATCACCATCGCGTCGCTCGAATACTCCGGACTGTCGGAGAGCAGCGCCGCACTGATCGTCATGGTGTTGTGGCTGGCGCCGCCAGTCCTGTCACATTCGTTTCTCGTCTTCCCCGAACCGTTCGCTCTGCTCGTCACAGCGTGGGCCGTCCTGGAATGGACTGCGCCGCCGCGGCGGTTCGGACTGCGGGAAGATATGTTTGCGCTTGCACTTGGAGCGCTACCGTGGCTCCATCGAAAGTACACGTTCTACGCTGTTGCCATCCTGCTGATCATCTGGTGGCGTCGCTGGCGCCTCGTTGACGAGCGTCGGAGGAAATGGGTCGTCCGAGCGGCCGCGCTCTTTCTGCTGCCGCAACTCGCATCCGTGTTGTGGACCTTGCATTACTGGGGCAACCTCGCGGGTCCGATGGCGCTCCTGATGGAGGGGATCCCAGGATTGTTGGTGGATCGTGAGAATGGTCTGCTCTGGTGGGCGCCTGTGTATGCGTTGCTCCCCGCCGCATGGTGGCTGCGCCGCTCCTGCGTCGGCTTGTGGCTGCTGCCAGTCGCCGCTCTGATGATTCCGTGTGCCGCGCACCAGTGGTGGGCCGGCTTTTCGCCGGCGGGCCGCTTCATCGTGCCGCTGATCCCAATCTTCTGTCTCGTGGGCGCCGTTCTGTTAAAGAGCAAGACGACCCGTTACGCTGCGATTGCGCTGTTGATTCCTCAGCTGGCGATCACGGCGTACGCTTGGCAGCACCCGCGTATGCTCTGGCCCCAGGGAGACGGCACGAACAGGGTGCTGTCGCGACTGCTGGGAGCCATTGGGCAGACAGACCAGTGGCTTCCGTCGTTTCGCACGGCGCCCGACAGGGCATGGTCTGCTGCGATCGTGTGGCTGCTGATTGTCGCCGCGCTGAATGTGGCCCTCGTCTTTGGTTTTCGTGAACGCTCCGCTTCGTCGCCGACGCCTGGCGTGGGCGCGTAGTGGATCGGCTGCGGACGTGTGCGTGTGCTTTATGATCGCGATGTAACCCGCGCATCGTTGCGGAGGCATGTCATGTCGCGGATGTCCTGCCGAGCTATCGCACTGTTCGTGGTCCTGCTCACGATCCCGATCCGCGCGTATGGGCAGTTTGCGACCTTTCAGCATGGAGCCCGCGGCACAGCGGAAGCGGGAGCGTTGACGGCCCGCGCCGCTGACGCCTCTTCGGTCTTTTACAATCCTGCGGCCCTCATCCAACTGGAGAACGTTCAGATCCAGATTGGCTGTGGCGTCGACCTGCTCCATGCCGACTACGCGCGGGACGACCTGAGAGCCTTTTCAAGCGACTCCAATCTCCCCGCGTCTGCGTTCCTGGCATTCCATCCGGTGGGTGCCGCAATCGCGGTTGGCGTTGGCATCGACTCTCCGGTTGGCTTTCGTCACACTGATGTGACTGACGCCAGCGTCGGACCAGGGTTCGAGTTAGATCCAGACTTCGAAGCACATTTCCGAGAGGTTCACCCGGTCGTCGCCGTTCGGCTGGGCGCGCGCTGGAGCGTCGGCGGCGGAGTCCGGTATCTTCGCGGTTGGCTTCGTGACGACTACGATACCGTGCTCGACAGCGGCCGCAACCCGAACACCTTCTTCGTGCTGGGCGCGCGCTCGGCAAGGGCGGAGACTGATGGGTGGTCGGCAGACGCGGCCATCGCATTTCGCGATCGCGTCTGGGGCTTTGGCGCGGTCGCGTCTCGAGGCGCCGCGCTGAACGGCATCGCACGCATCGATCTCACCGTACGGCACTTCGGGTTGCCAGGCGCGCCCCGCGCCGGCACGAGTGCGGCATACCTGCTCGAAGATGCGCCCCGCGGATTGGGAATAGATGTACCACCGGAATACCGCGCCGGCATCTGGGCTGCCCCTCATCGCCGCATGCGGCTGGAAGGGGACGTTGCATTCATCCAGTGGGCGCAGGCGGGCTGGTACCGTCCGCGTGAGCAACCGCTGTGCGGTGCTCCCTGCAGCACACTCTTGCGGCGCGACTGGCGCAACACCATCTCACCACGGATCGGAATGGATATCGATGTCGCCGAGCATCTCCAGGTGATCGGCGGTGTCGCATTCGATACGTCGCCGCTACGCGCAGGCCCGGGCGGCGCATCCTTGACGCCGGACCAACCCGCCGCGCTCTCGACGTACGCTGGCGGAATCACGTACGACTTCGCGCACGTCTCCCTTGACGCGGGGTATTCATTCCATCGCGCCGGTCGCAGTCAAGACGTCTCGGGCGGCCAATTGTCGTCGAACAGTCACGTGTGGGCGGTGTCGATACGATGGCGGTTGCCCTGGGCAACGTGATCTGGCTGGGGTCAATCGCGAATTGTCTGATCTAAGTCGATTGCATCGTCGATGACGAAACGCTTCCGATTCGCGTCAGTGCTGGCGGTGAGTCTCACGTCCGCGACGTGTGGGGGGCCGCCGACAGGCCCGTCCACCGAACCGCGACCGGACTGATGATCAGCGCCCGGTCGGTTAAGCCGCTGACGCTGCCAGACATTTGCGACCACAAGGTCTTGAGTGGTTCGAACGACGGCATGCAGCACGGCTGTTATACTGCGCGCCATGCTTCGCGTGCGCTTCTTGCTTCCGATCGCTCTTATCGGCGCGCTCTGTTCGTCGCTTGTCGGGTCGCGTGCACAGTCTCCGCAGGCAACTCAGGCCAATACTCCCGGGCTCTTCAGCGAAATGCGATGGCGAACGATCGGCCCGTTCCGCGGCGGGCGGACCAAGGCGGCAACCGGAATCCCCTCACAACCCAACGTGTTCTACATCGCGGCGGTGAACGGCGGCGTCTGGAAGTCGACCGACTACGGCGTCACCTGGAAGCCGATCTTCGACGATCAGCCGACGGGATCGATTGGCGCGATCGCCGTGGCGCCGTCGAATCCCGACGTGATCTACGTTGGCAGCGGCGAAGGTCTGCAGCGTCCGGATCTCTCCACCGGTGACGGCATCTACAAGTCGACCGACGCGGGCAGGACGTGGACGCACCTGGGTCTTCACGACGGACAGCAGATCCCACAGATCATCGTCGATCCGGCGAATCCGGATCGCGTGTTCGTCGCTGTGCTCGGCCATCCCTATGGCCCCAACGACGAGCGTGGCATTTTCCGCTCGATCGACGGCGGCCGGACGTTTCAGAAGATTCTCTATAAAGATGAGAATACCGGCGGCGTCGACCTCGTGTTCGATCCATCGAATGCGAACCACGTGTATGCGGTGATGTGGGAAGCGCGCCAGGCTCCGTGGGAGAACGGCGTCTTCAACGGACCCGGCAGTGGTCTCTTCGAGTCCACCGACGGCGGCAACAACTGGAAGCCGCTGACGAAGGGTCTGCCGAATTTCGAGCAAGGCGGCCTCGGACGCATCGGCATCACGATTGCCCCGAGCGATCCGAAGCGCATGTACGCGACGATCCAGGCGGCAAGCGGCGGCGGCCTCTATCGATCGGACGACGGGGGCCAGAGCTGGAGCAAGTCGACGGAGAACACGCTCATCGTCACACGCGGCGACGACTTCGCCGAGGTCAAAGTCGACCCGAAGAATCCCGACATCGTCTATACCGCCAGCGTCGTCGCATGGAAATCGACGGACGGGGGCAAGTCGTTCCGCGCGCTGCGCGGCGCGCCGGGAGGCGACGACTACCACCGCATCTGGATCAACCCGACCAACAGCGACATCATCCTGATTGCGTCAGATCAGGGAGCAGTCATCACCGT
>QHWT01000052.1:62227-81916 GCA_003222675.1 Acidobacteriota bacterium
GCAGTTCTATCACGTGAGCACGGACAATGCCTTTCCGTATCGCGTGTGCGGCGGCCAGCAGGAAAGCGGCTCCGCCTGCGTGCAGAGCCGCAGCGACGACGGACGGATCACGTTTCGTGAGTGGCACCCGGTGGGTGTCGAGGAATACGGCTATGTCGCGCCCGATCCTCTGAATCCCGACATCGTCTATGGCGGCAAGGTCTCTCGCTACAACCGCAAGACCGGCGAGGTCGTGCAGGTGGGCCCACGTGCCGGACGCGCCGGCGACTATCGCACCATCCGGACGCAGCCGGTACTCTTCTCGCCGATCGATCCAAAGACGATGTACTTCGCCTCGAATACCTTGTGGAAGACGACGACCGGCGGGAACGGGTGGTCCCAGATCAGCCCGGACCTGACGCGCAAGACATGGGACGTGCCGCCCAACGTCGGCAAGTTTCGGAACACGACCGCCGCTCGCGTGTCTCAGCGCGGCGTCATCTATACGATCGCCCCGTCGTATTCCGACATCAACCGCATTTGGATCGGCACCGACGATGGATTGATTCACGTCACAGCTGACGCCGGAAAGACGTGGAAGGACGTCACACCGCGCGACCTGAAGCCATGGGCAAAAGTTTCGATGATGGACGCGTCGCACACGAATCCCCTCGGCGCATATGCGGCGATCAACACCTTCCGCCTCGACGATCTGCGCCCGCACATCTATCGCACGCAGGATGGCGGCAAGATATGGAAGCCGATCGTGAACGGGCTGCCGGCCGGAGCGATCGTGAACACCGTCAAGGAAGATCCAAAGCGCAAGGGCCTTCTGTTCGCCGGAACGGAGACGCAGGTGTACGTCTCGTTCGACGATGGGGAAAGGTGGGAGTCGCTGCGGGTCAATATGCCGGCGACTTCGATCCGTGACCTTGTAATAAAGGATGACGACCTGGTCGTGGGGACGCACGGCCGCGGTTTCTGGATCCTGGACGACATCACGCCGCTGCGGCAGATGAAGTCCGATAGCGTGGAGGAGGACACTGTACTTTTGAAGCCGCAAATGGCGACGCGCGTCGAGTGGAACCGCAACACGGATACACCGCTGCCGCCCGACGAGCCCGCCGGAGAAAACCCGCCGGACGGCGCCATCATTCATTACTTCCTGAAGCAGCCCGCCACGGGTCCTGTGTCGATCGAGATTCTCGACACCGCGGCGAATACGGTCCGCCGGTACGCCAGCGACGACAAGCCCGTCGAGATACGCGATGAAGGGAACGTGCCGTCGTACTGGATCCGGCCGTCGCCGATCGTGTCGGCGGCTGCAGGACTCCATCGTTTCGTGTGGGATCTGCACTATCCTGCGGCACCGGGCGCGCAGTCGTATCCGATCGCCGCAACACCGCGCAACACCGCGGCAGAGCCGAAGGGACCGTGGATCCCGCCCGGCACCTACACGGTCAAGTTGAGCGTAAGCGGCAAAGGGTACACGCAACCGCTCATTGTCCGGATGGATCCGCGCATGAAAGTGGCACCGATCGCGCTGCAGCAACAGTTCACGCTGTCGAAGCGCCTCTACGACGCAATGCTGCGGATCCAGGACGTGCTGCCGAAGGCCACGGAAGCACGCGATCGCGCGCAAGCCGCGGGCCACCCAGATTTGGCGCAGAAGCTCTCGTCACTCGCGGGTGCGGGCACTGTCGGTCGCGGACGCGGCCGCGGCGCCGCGTTGTCATCGCAGCCAAGCCTGACGACGATCGCAGGCGAGCTCGGCGCCTTGTACTCGCTTTCGCAGGACGGCAGCGGCCTGCCGCCGCCGCAGACGGTCACGGCTGCGGAAGACGCGCTGAAGCGGTACAACGGCGTCATGGCGCAGCTGACGCCGCTCTTACGCTGACGAAATTACTTAGCGCAACACCCGGTGCCGCGTGTCACCCGCGGTTCCCTCGGGTATTCGGTGCGCGCGCTAACGTCAGTTGACGGATCACCTGGACGCCCGCGATCGTGGTTGCGTGATTCGCGCGAGTCCAGCGCGCAACTCTCAAACTCCCATTCAGTTCGGAAGATCTCTCTCGTTCCGGCCGTCACCGGTCCGCCCATTGCAATCGCGCTGGCGACCCACGATTCGTCATCGAAACGGCCCTTAACCCGTTATGCGGCTCACAACGAGAATTTTGTCTGGCACCGAGCGAGCCGCATAACGGGCTAGGCGCGCACGGCGCGCCTGCGAGGGAGCGGCGCGGGGCGTAGGGGTCCCCGCGAGCGACCGAGCCGGGTATGGGGCGGAGCCCCATGTTAGATGGAGGCCTTTGATGAAGCGACTGCGATTTGGCGTTGCGCTCGTGTATCTGATGCTCACGGCCGTGTCGGTCGTGCACACGCAAGACAAGCCACCCACCTCTGATTCCGACATCATCACGATCGATGGTGCGAAGAATCCCGAACTGATCCCGAACTGGGCCGCCTGGCTCGAAGCGTTTCGGTTCATGGCGGCACCAGCTGCTCCGGTCGAGCCGATTCCGACGACGATCTATCTCGCCACGTCCAGGGAACAGCGCGCGCTGATTCGCAAGGAGGCGATGTTCGTCATCGCGCAGGAGCGGGAGCTTGGACAACGTGCATTGAAGCTTCAGGACGGCCTCACGGCCGAAAACGTGCCCGAGCGAAGTGACCAGGCCGACGTCCTTGAACTGAAGCGTCGGCAGGCAGCGCTCGATGCCCGAGATCGGCTGCTCGCCAAGCTGCCAGTCGAGGGACAGATTGCCGTCCGCGAGTTCGCAGAACACGTGCGGAAGGGCTACAAGGCCACGATGGTGAAATCCAAGTTGGCGCAGTTCCTGTTGCCGGAATAGAGCGTGGGTCGGGAGGAGTGGGAATCATGAGACGGCGAATAGGGTTTGTGTGTCTGGCGGCGCTCTTCATAGCTGCGCCGGCCTATCCGCAGAATGTCAGCATCCCCTGCGGCGGCCTGGTGCAGACACCGAATGCGAGTACACAAGTGGGCACGAATCTCTGGGTGCAGTACACGGTTGGTACGACCGTGCCATTCAATATGTGTGTTGTGGGCGTCATGGTCGATGCGCACGTCGCGGGGCGGCCCGGTTCAGCATTGCACGCGGATGGTTTCTGGTCGGCAATGGCGCAGCGTCAAGTGCCGGTGGATTTTCCAGGACCGTGGGTGACGCTGGGTGCGCATGCGTTCTGGCTGTTCGGCATCCCCTTGCCCATCTTGATTCCTGCCGGTCTCACTCAAAGCACGGCCATCGTCGGTGCATACCGATCGCCGGCCGAGGAGTGTGCGGACCTCGGGTTCGATTATTACTGGAACGGCGGGCAGTGCGTGTTTACGCCCGGAAGTCCCATCATCATCGACACATCGGGCAACGGCTATCACCTGACGAGCGTGGAGGACGGCGTCCTGTTCGATCTCGACGGCGACGGACAGGCGGAGCGGGTCTCGTGGACACGTCCGGGCGCGGACAACGCGTTCCTGGCGTTCGATCGCAACGGCAACGGCAAGATAGATGATGGGACGGAGTTGTTTGGGTCGTATACGCCGGCGTATCCGACCGGAGATCGGCAGATCACGGCGCCAAATGGCTTCGAGGCGTTGCGCTTTGCGGAGAGTCCATCCTACGGTGCGACAACAGTGGCGGATGGAATCATCGACGCCCGCGATGGTGTCTTCAGTCGACTGCTGTTATGGACCGACCGAAACCACAACGGGATCTCCGAAGCAGATGAACTGCAGCATCTGTTCGATGCGGGAATCGTGGCGATCCGCACGGACTACAAGAGCTCGAAGCGAGTCGATCGGTTTGGGAACGAGTTCCGGCAGGTGGGCCGGCTGACGTGGGCGAACGGCGAGAACACGAACGTCTACGACGTCTGGTTGAACTTCGGCCGCTGACGGAACGCACGGGGATCCGCCCGGAGAAGGCAGGCTCCGCGCGGATCCCTCTGTGGCCATAATCCCTCCGCCTTCATGTAGGCCGGGTCTTCAGACCCGGCCTTCATGTTCAGACCCGCTTCAACGTGTTCAGATCCGGCGTCAATGTCTTCAGACCCGGCCGTGTCGACCCAGGCGTGCAGCGGCCGCGCTCGCGCCTGACCCCGCTACGCCCGTTGCCATCTGTCTCCTGCGGTCTCCCCGCGAATGTGCGCGATTTGTCAACTGCGGTTGTCGTCAGCAGCCGCCGCGCCAGTTGTCATTGGCGTCTCGCGTTAGTCATGGCGCCGCACGTTGCGCGCTGCCCGTCACTTCCGGAGTCATGGCGTTGCGCTCGCTGGACGGTCCGTCGATTGCGATGAGGTCCGGCGGCCCCGATCGAGTTCGTTGTCAGGGTGGCCCGACCCTCTCGGCACCTTGTGCGGAGCGCACCGACGGGGCCACTTAACGAAAATTCAACTCACAGGCCACGGAGAAAATCCAACCGGTTATAAGACTCTGTGGAACAAACGCGCGAAAACGTGTTTTCCTGACAAGAACGCGTTTGTTCTACTAGATCGGCGGGCCCACGGGGCCCGCCGCTAGCGCGGATGCGCCACGGGTTTGGTTGCGGCGCAGCCGCGCTGTGGCCTCCGTGGCCTCTGAGTGAATTCGCTCGGTGGCCTTTACTCTCTGCCGACGCCCAACGCGTCCGCCACGCGGTGGATGTAGTTGAACCACGACGCGATGAGCGTGATCTGGAGGATGCCGCGATCGTCAAACCCGACGCGCGGAGCCTGTCGTTGGATGCGGGTCGCATCGCGCGTTATCTGCTCCACATATTCGAGCGTCACGGCCCGGCACCTGGAACGTGGCCTCGCGGCGCTCAAGCACGAACACCGCTCCAACCGTCAGCGCGATGAATGCGACCGTGAGTGAAAGACGTCGAGATCGAACCGCGCCAGCACGCGCTGCCACTCGCCGCCGGCGCGGATGGTATGGGCGCCGCGAACAAGCGTCGCGTTGTTGCTCAACTGGAACCGCTCCTGCCGGGTGCCCTGCGGCACTCGGAAGGACGTACCGTCCGCAAGGCTGGGGAAGGTGAGCTGAGGTAACGGTGTGACCGGCTCGATGCGATTGCGGAACGTGCTGTACGAGGCCGACAACGCGTTCACGACCGTCGGGGAGAAGATGCGCGTCCACGATCCGACGAGCGATTGATAGCGGTTCCTGCTCGCCTGGCGAAAGGAGGCGGAGCCGATCGCGCGATCGAGCGTGCTCGCACCGGTGTCGTCGGCGCGCTCTCCTCCATGGCGCATCATCAGCGAGTCAGCGTCCCGCGGATGCCCGTCGATGCGCGCTGAGCCGAGCAGATCGTCGAGCGGCGCCGGTGCGAATCCACGGCGGATCGTGCGCGTTGCGACATCGCGCGATCCAACCAACACCGCACCGTCCTGGTTGCGATATTCGAGGGCGCCGAACCAGAACACCCGCTGCGCCGTCACGAGGCCACCAATGGCCGCGGCGAACTGCTGTCGATCGAACGGGGGCTTGTCGCCGAAGGATCGGTCGTAGGTCGCCGGCAGCGATTGCCAGGCGCTGTCGCGCGCGAAGAAAGATCCGGATCCCCGCAGCGAGTCGCTGCCCGAATTGGTCACGACGTTGATGGTCGAGGACGCCGACCGGCCCGACTCCGCGGTGAAGCGATCGGTCGCGATCTGAAACTCCTGCACCGCCTCCTGCGTCACGTTCTGCAACGGTCCACCCACCACATCGTCATTGTTGTCTGCGCCGTCGATCGTCATGATGTCCACCGTGCCGGGCGCCAGGTTCGGCACAACGAAGGTGCCGTCCGGCTCGGTTGTGACCCGTCTCGCCAGGGCGGAGTCGCGCGCCGTGATCGTTACGACCGCGGCAGGTACCTGCATCACCCTGCACATCGCGGACACGCCCGTTGATGGTCGCCGTCGTGGTCTGTGCTGTCGCCTCGAGGGCTGCGAGAGAGAGCCAGAGGCACACCGCGATCCGGAGCACTTGTGCCATACGTGCCATCCTTTCCCGTCGGAGTAACCGGAGGCGCGCAACATACGTCAAGCGCTCGCCGTTCTGCCATAACCTGAACCAGTTACCTCACGGACCGGAGCGCAACGCGCGTTGTCGTCCAAACGCGCTGTCCTGTCGTGTCTCGGACCGGTCCAACGCACCCGCGGTTGTCATCCTGAGGTCCCGCGTCCGGGTGTCGAGTCCCTCGGTCGCGCCGGACTGTTCTTCAACACTCGTGCAGTCAGCGACTTCCGCAGCCGCAATCGACGCAACCATCGCGGCAGTCTCCTTGCCCTACGACGGGCGGCGGCGTTGTGCCATCACCTTTCATGTGGAGAATCGATATGCGTCTATTGTTCGTTGTTCTCGGATTTCTCGCGATTGCGGTCGCCGTCCCTGCGGCCCAGAAAGCATCAGCTCCCAAGAGCGCTGCGGCGGCGACGGCCGCCGCGCCCGTCAATCTGAATACCGCGACGGCGGCGCAGCTCGAATCGCTGCCCGGCATCGGACCGAGCGCCGCGCAGCGGATCCTCGAGTACCGTCAGAAGAACGGCAGCTTCAAAAAGATTGAGGACCTGATGAACGTCAAGGGGATCGGGGAGAAGAGTTTCCTGAAATTGAAGCCGCTCATCACGGTGGCGGTCGACAAAGGTGAGCGCGCGGGCGGCGCGCGGTAGGCGCGCCCGCAACGCAGGTGGATTCTCCATGGTCGAACTGATGCTCGCGGTCTCTATCGCGGGCACCGTAACGGCCATCGCCGTGCCGCAGGCGGTGCACGCGCTCGACGAGTACCGCACGCGCGCGGCTGCTCACTATCTCGCGATGCGTTTGGCGGACGCGCGCATCGGGGCGATCAAACGCTCGACGTATGTCGGGTTGCGCTTCGATGCTGTAGGCGCCGACTACCGCTTCACCGGCGTGGCGGATGGCAACGGCAACGGCCTTCGCACGACCGACGTGCAGCGCGGCGACGATCCCGTCATCGCGGCACCCGACATGCTTGCGTGGCATTTCACTGGTGTCACGTTCGGCATTCTTGCGGGACTACCCGATGCCGATGGCGACCCGGCGGGCACGAGTGATGGTGTTCGCGTGGGCTCATCACGCCTGCTCTCGATGAACCCGAATGGATCGTCCTCGTCAGGAACGCTGTACGTGCACGGTCGCGGGCGCGTCCAATACGCGGTACGCGTGCTCGGTGCCACGGGGCGCGTCCGCGTCGTGCGGTACGACGATGGCCGGCGCGCGTGGGTGGAGCTATGAGTCACGCCGCGAGATTTAGCCCGATTGCCGCAGCAGGCCGTCCGCCAGGACAAAACGAGCGCCGCGGTGATCCCCGATTGTCAGGACCTCGTGTTCGTTCGATTACGGCGCGGGTCCGCGGCGGCCACGACATCGCGGTCGTCGATCTCAGTACATCGGGTGCGCTCATCGAAGGATCGCGCCCGCTTCGGCCAGGTGGGCGCGTCGAAGTGCATCTGGCGTTCGACAGTCAGCGCGTGATCCTGCCGGCGCGGGTGGAGCGCTGTCTGGTCGCGGCAATTGATGCTGACCGGGGGATCACGTATCACGCGGCGTTGTCGTTCGAGCGTCGATTCGACTGGCTATGTGAAGAGGAAACCCGGGCCGTGTCGAGTCTGCACGAGGGTTGCTCCCCGTGAGAGGGCGGGCCGTGCAGCGGATACCCTGCGTTGCAACGCGTTCGGATGGTGAGGCACCGGAGCATTGGAATGCTTAAGAAATTTACGCGCGCACCCGTGGCACCAGGTTTGTGTCCGTCGGGAGCCACGGGATTGAGTGAAACGATGACCTGCGCGTGGCGGCGGGTTGCTGACAGGCGCCGAGGCGTGGCCTCGCTGATATCGGCGTTGGCTGCCGCCCTGCCGATGACTCGCGAGCCCCGCGTTCTGCGCCAGCGGTTCGAAGAAGAGCTGCGCGATCGCGTGCGCGCGCGTGCGGTCGATTTGCGCGACTCAACTTCGTCGGCAACAGCGCCCGCCGGCGCGCTGACCATAGATGTGGTCGCGGGCCCGTTCACGTTGGGCGCGATCGACGCCGTCTTCGACGAAGCGACCTCGCTCGACGAGTGGGACCTGCAGCTGCTCGAGTCGGCGCGACAACTTGCGGCGATCGTACTGCTGCTCGAACGCGCGCAGCGCGCCGGATTCTGCACGGTGCCGCGGACGCGTCCGGACGGCGCGGCGCCGATCATCGGCTCCAGCCCGGGTATGCGCGCCGTGCGCGAGCGGATGGAACGGATCGCACTCACCGACTTCACCGTTCTCATCGAGGGTCTGATAGGACGCTAGTAGAAGTCGGAAGCTGGCCTGAAATCAGCGCCGCGAAATCCGTGGTCCCATCCGCGCGCAGGAACGGACGCGAGCCTTCCTGTTGCACCGGATGCAGGGTGAACGAGACACCCATCTGACGGAATACGATCTTGGTTCGCTCCGGCGTTTCGGCCAGGAGGCCAGCGGTGTCCTCGAGCTGTTGGCGGACCCAACTCGGAATCACGGCGAGCTTGTCGTTTAACGCCTCGTCTAAGGCCGCTAGCTCGGTCTGTAGGCGCGCGATCTCCGCCTCGCGGCCTGAGATGGCCTGCAGCACCGTCGGTGCGCTAGAACCGGCTTCTATCGCGTTTATCAGGTGCTCTAGTTTGCGGCGTGTGGCTGCGAGCGCGTCCTCGATCTGCTCCAGGCGCTTCGGCCGCTGATCGATCACGGCATTGAGCGCCGCGGCGAGAGCGTCGGTCACGTACCGGACTGTCTTAGGGCGAAGTAGTTCCGCACGCAGGCCGGCGACTAACGTAGCGTCTGCGACCTTGGCGCGGATAGTCAGGCGGTTCGAGCAGACCGTGGTCCCGTCTTTCCACGAGCGCGGGCACCCGTACCGTGGACTGCCATACCCGCCTGTGACGACACTCGCAGCTCCGCCGCACACGCCACAGCGCAGAAAGCCAGCGAACAGGTGCCGGGAGTGCATCGCCGCATTCTTACCGCGCACGAGAACACGCCCATCCTTCAGCCCGAAAGTCGCTCTAACCTCGTCCTGACGTGCGCGCACGCGCCGCCAGAGTTCATCCGACACAATCCGAAGATCGGGACGTTCCTGTATGCGCCACTGCTCACGCGGAATCGGACGCGCCACCTTCTGGTTCGTGCCGGGGCGCCGCTCATGAGTGCGCTGTCCCCAAATCATGCGGCCAAGATACCGCTCGTTTGATAGCAGGCGCTTAACGGTGCTCAGCTTCCATCGGCGCCCCTGCGGTCCCTTAATGGCCTCAGCATTGAGACGCGCAGTGATGCGATCGCCGCCGTTGCCCTCCGCGTACCACTCAAAGATGCTGCGAACGATCGCGGCTTCGGCTTCAACAATCTCGGTCCTGTATCCAGCAATGGCAGGATGCCCGCCAGGCTCTGTGCGGCCGGAGGGGTCCGCAACCGGCACCGTGCGATACCCGAACGGATGCCGGCCGCCTGTGGCGAAGCCTCGCGCCTGCTGTCCCTCAAGTCCGCGCTTTATCTTCTTCGCGGCTTCTTTTAAATACAGCGAATCGACCATTCCGTGAACGGCGACTAGTGTCTCAGCCTGCTCGTCTGCGGAATCGATATGCTGAGAGATGTAGACGACGCGCACGCCAAAGAACTTGAGCGTTTGCAGCGTCCTGATCGCGTCGGCAATGTCACGCGCCACACGCGAGCTGTCATCGACCAGGAGCACATCGAAGGGGAGTGGACGCCGGGCCGCTGCGGACAGGAGCGCTTGCAGACCGGGGCGCCCGTCGATGCTGGCGCCGCTGATGCCCGCGTCGGTGTAGATCTGCGACCCGTCGATCGTCCAGGCGTGATCGTCCGCGTAGCGCCGCGCGACGCGTATCTGATCCTCGATCGAGGTCGCGCGCTGCAGGTCGGATGAATACCGGGCGTAGATGGCGACGCGCATCGTCAGGTCGTCGCCACGGATTGTATCTGCGATGCGTCTCGAACACCCACTGGCTCGGCTGACGCGTCCCGCTGCGCAAGCAACCGCTCCAGCAACGCCGGGACGATGAGCTCGTCGATGATCCGCCGCACGTGTGGGTCTATCGAAGATATTGCGGGTCTCACCTACTCAACGCCTCCGCACAACACGCAGTATTTCCAGAGGCTGCGGGATTCGCGGCGCCTCTACAACGTACGCGCCACACTTGGGCTTCTTCAGGTCTCTGAGCCTGGCGCTGATGCTCGCCTCGCCATCGGTTGAACGCCCGCTTCCCGGCGGGCGTTTCTATTTGGCACGCCATTGCGCGAACTGCTCAACATCGCGCCGCGCAAACAGTCGCGTCCCGCTGGCAGTACGAAGCGATCGCAGCCGGCCACAGTCCGACCACAAACGCACGGTAACGGCGCTTACATCGAACCGGCGCGCGACGTCGCCGGTCAGCATGTACTCGTCTAGATCGGAGAGATTGTCGTTACCTACTTGCGTACGGTGCATACGCAAAACACTAACGCGGTTGTGTTAAGCGGAGGGCTACGTAATTCGGCGCTTCGTGGAGGGCAATTTCGCCGCAGTTACACGCCGGCGTTTCGGCCGAGGGAATCTCGCGGCAGTGTTCTGGAGCAACTCTTTCACGCCGTCATTGTCGAACGCGTACCTGACGGAGCGTTGAACGTCCGCCTCTGGCATGCCGCTGTAGTACTCAACTAAACTCAAAACCCGAGCGAACGTACCTTCCTTCGATTTGGTGATCGGCACTTCCGCATGCAGCATGTGAATAGCGACCCAGGACGCCAAATGGATGCGACGTCTGCCTGAAGGGCGTCCCCTCTTCCGGCTGTCTCGTT
Source organism: Acidobacteriota bacterium (assembly GCA_003222675.1). GTDB lineage: Bacteria > Acidobacteriota > Vicinamibacteria > Vicinamibacterales > 2-12-FULL-66-21 > QHWT01. The sequence continues at coordinate 73,004 of QHWT01000052.1, forward strand.
GGGCGAGGTCGTGCCACCGCTCAGCGGCGGCGGCGAGATCCATCAGGACCTTGTGCGCGTAAACCGCAGGAGGCCAAGAGGTGAGGTCGGCGAGGGAGGACGCTGCGGCACGAGCCTCAGGTGTCCAGTTGAATTCAAGATACCCGCGCTCCCGAGTTTCCCAGAATTGAGGCTCGGTCTTCTTGAGGATCTCCGCCAGGTCCCGAGCTTTGTCTGCAATAGTCCTCGCGGTCTGCACCTGAACAACTGATGTATCGTACCAACGATCTACGAGATCCTGTTCCGGCAGCTCTCTAATATCTCGCGTGGTCTTCCACAGCACTTCCTGCAGAGCGCGCGCTGATTCGCTGTACGGACCAAGCGCGTCTTCTAACAGGCTAAAGAACTCTGCGGGATCATCTCTCGCGTCGAGAGGACCCGGTGTCGATTCTTCTCGAGGACGTGCCATCGCGCGCTTCGCCTGCAGGGGACCCTGGAATTTGAGGAGCCGCAGCCGGCAGGGTTTCGGTTTTCGCGCTGGGTCCTGACTCCAGTGCTATGCGGCCGTACCAAGTGTACGCGACCGATTGCCCGTCAGTGAATCACTTCCCGCGCCTGATCGACAATTGTCCGTAGCAGCCGATCAACGGCAGGCTCGAAACGCAACCGAGCACCCTGCTGGTGCCTGAACAGCCACTAGGTGTTGAGCTACCTTCGCGTCGAAATACCACGTTCCCGTTTTTGAGGGCGACTTGGGCAACAATCCATCCAACATTCAGCCAAGCACGCGATTGCCGTGACTTCGAGGAGAGATCGTTCGCCCACCACTCTCGGTATGTGCGGGCAGAAGCCGGCAAGGGCCCAATCACCTTCTCAAGCATGTCGAAGGTTGTAGACACCTCATCGCCGGGCTGCTGTAAGAGAAATTCCGAGAGGGTGTCGTACTTGCTCACGCCTTCACTTCCAGCGCAGCGGCATCTCGTAGTACCGTGGCGATGCGTCAGGGTTCAGACCCCGCACCTTCAGGTGCATGTGAGGCGACGAAAGTTTGATCGGACCTTCTGAGTGCTTCCGTCGAATCAGCTCCGCGGCCTCCTCGCGGCTGATCTCCGCGTAATCGGCGAGCGACTCGACGGTGTCCACGAACGCATCAAGATCGTCGTCCCACGGATTTAGCCTGGCGGGTGAGCAGTAACAGAACCCTTCGTCGCCTTCGCGCTCGATCGGGCCTTCGACTTCATAGAGAATCTCCCCAGATTCAGCCGGATCCCGCAGGTCAGCAGCCGTCAAACGAATTCGCATTCGCGTCCTCCAGCAAGGTCATCCAATCGGGGCAATCATCATACCCGCAGCCTGCGAATTCTAGCTGATCGGGCGCGTCTGACGGGCGTCGAGCGCTGATCTGTTCGCCGATTTGCGCAGTGAGACTGCGAAGACCGACGCCAAAATTGCTAGGGGACCTATCGAAACTCGTTGGCTTCGCCCCGATTCACGTTGCGCGCAAAACCCGTCGCGAATCGATTGTCCAAACGGTGTCCAATCCCGTTGGGGAACCGAACCCGTGACCGGCGCGGGGCCGACGGCGATCGCGGACGTTGAACGATTGTGCCCCGCGCGGGGCCTTCTGCAGCATCGCCTCGTGCGTCTTCTCCCCAATGGCGCGGCGGAACTCCGCGTTGAACTCCGCCTCAAGATAGCCGGCCACGTTCGACTTGAAGTCGCCGTAGGTGAACCGCTCGCGCTTCGCGTAAAACCAGACCTGCGCGCCAGCCTTGGCGATCGACTTCAGCTCCACCAGCGCCTCGGCCCCGTCTCGGCGAGACAGTCGGTCGCTCTTCTGCATGATGAGCACCTGGAACGGCGCATCACCCGAGCGAAGCAACTGCAGCAGCCGCTGCTTCGCGCGCAGCTTCTGCACCTCCGCGCCCGACACGGCATCGTCGGCGTAAACCTGCACGTCGAGGACCGTCCAGCCCTTCTCGGCGGCGAACGCGCGGGCGTTCTCGATCTGCCGCGTGACGGACTTCTCCTCGTCGTTCCGTCCGAATTGCGCCGTGCTCTTGCGGGCCTAAATGGCGGCGATCACGGCTGAACCCTCACGGCTTCGTCCAGATGTCCTGCGGCAGCTTCCTGGATCGCCGCCTGCGGTGTCGACGCGTGGATGGTGCCGACCAGTCGATAGCCGCGTGCGGCAAGTCTCTGCGCGCGCCATCGATTCCCGCGCACCCCGGGAACGAGCGTCAATCCGAGCCAGGCCGCCACCATCACCGCTTGGGCGGCGAGTTGCACGACCGGGTCCGGTGCGGTCTCCACGGCAATTTCAACCACCCTCAGCGCGATCGTTACGGCCCAGAACGCCGCTGTCTGGCGCCAGAGCCGCATCCACAAGAGCCACAAGCCGCTGAGGAAAAACGCGGGCCACGAGAATCCTGTTTTGATGGCTGCATAGCCCCGCAGCCGATGGACAAAGACTTGGAAGGGCCGCACCCGCCACTTCCGCAGCGTCCGCACCATTCCTGGGAGGGCCAGGAGAATCACGAGCGTGGCGCCGGCCAGCGTCACATAATTGGAGGCGGTGAACGAGTCTTTCCGCAGCAGCAGCCACACCAGGCCCCCGACGCCTAAAAGGATCTTCGCCACCGGGGCAACATCGTCGTCGTCGAAATCGGGCACTTTCATGGCCGTCATCGTCATCCTCGCCATCTCCACCTGCGACATGGCGCAGTCTACTCCGATCCGTGGCTGTCCTCCTGTGGCCGGCGCGCGAGGTTCGCGCAGTATTGATAGCGCCACCGCGTCCCAGGTCGCGTCGTGTAGCCGAGCCGATTCAATTCATCGGCGACCTTTGCGCGACGGAGCGGCAGTCAGTGCAGTACCTCGGGCACACGTTCTTCTACTGCCTTGACTTCGCGCGCGGTCGCCGCGGCGATCTCGCCGCTGTCGAAGCCGCGCACCCGGCGCAACTTGCCGGCCTGACATGGACGCTGCCCTGTCAGGTGGGCAACTGGGGGTTCGGGCGACTCAGGTTTGGCCGGCGCGTCTCCACGGTGGGCTGCTCGACCGGAAATCAGCTCTCCGCCCCGCAAGCGCCGGCGTCGGGAACAGTCATGGAGGGCCCTGATCTTTCGTTGCGTGCTAGCACGTATTTGTGTATGCTTGCCTGCATGCATAACAAGACAGTTTCGGCGATTGCCGCAGAAGGTGGAAAGGCTCGCGCTGCGGCACTTTCGTCAGACCAGCGACGGGAGATCGCCAGGTTCGCAGCACAGCAACGATGGGCTGCTCACGAAACGGTGCTTCCGAAAGAAACGCATACAGGCACGCTCGAAATCGGCGACATTCAGATTCCCTGTGCGGTTCTCGACAACGGCATCCGGGTGTTTTCAACGCGCGGGGTCACGCGAGCAGTTGGGGGCGGCAAAACCGGTACAGGAGGCGGGGTTGATGGCGCGCCGCGGCTGCCGCCATTTCTCGGCACCAGTGGCGTGAAGTCCTTCATCAGGCCCGAGTTGATGGCGCGCCTGATCTCCCCCGTGCAGTACAAGCCAAAGCATGGCGGCAGAAGCGCCTTCGGGTATGAGGCGACGCTCCTGCCGACGATCTGCGAGGTTCTCATCGACGCGGATCGGGCCGGATACCTCAAGTCCAATCAGAAACATCTCGCCCGCCGCGCGGATACGCTACTTCGCGGATTCGCGCGCGTCGGCATCATCGCTCTCGTAGACGAGGCGACGGGATATCAAGCCGAACGCGCGCGGGATGAACTCAACAAGATTCTTGAGGCGTACATCTCGAAGGAGTTGCTGCCTTGGACCCAGCGATTTCCGGATGAGTTCTTTCGCCAGATCTACCGTCTGCATAACTGGGAGTTCAAGGCCGGGACGCTGCGCGGGCCGCGCTACGTCGGAAAATTGATCAACAAGCTGATTTACAAACCGCTGCCGCCGGGTGTCCTCGAAGAATTGAAGCGGCTGAATCCGCCGAACGAAAAGGGTTACCGCCGCTACAAGCACCACCAGTTTCTAACCGAGGAGATCGGCGAACCCCACCTTGAAAAACAGGTTATTGAAGTGACGGCGCTCATGCGGGTCAGCGACGATAAAAACACGTTCGAAAAACTGTTCCAGAAGGCGTTCCCGTCGAAGGATGGATTCCAGCTGGAACTGTTGCCAGATCCCGAGAGCGAAACCTGACCGCCGCCGGCCCGCGCGGATCGGATCCGCGAGGGCTTCGCCGCGGTGCCCGTCGCAAGCGCCATCGTGGTCGTGATGATCGTCGCCGGGCAGGGAGCGCATCTGTGGCGCGCGCTGTTCATCGCGATGGCGCTCGTTTACGGGTGGCGATGGGTCCAAGAGAGCCGTAGAGTCAAAACCGCGACCGGTCGCGTAGTCAGCAGCAGCACGCGTCGGAAGAGACCACTGATCAATGATGGCAGCTCCGCCCGTTAGGACAAAGGTGCTACTTGGATGGTTCGATCGAGACAGCGCGATCCGTCTTCTAACGACGGAGCGCGTTCTGCCGATTACGGAAGCGGAGGCGGAGGCGGCATGGAACACCTATCGCACACGAGTGGAGGCTCTCCCCGACCGGCCGCGGCAGTTGCCGACGGAATACCCGTTGAGCAGGTTCGAGCGCGAGCACGCGAAGGCTTTCCTGCGCAAAGCCAGACGTATCGAACGGAACATGGACCGGATCATCAAAGTTGATCTGATGGACCTCGCGGTACACCAATACCTTGTACTGGACGAACACAGCGATTCATACGCGCAGAAAATTGTGAGCGGGAATGGGTGGCGGAAGCACTGCCTCGAACCGTCGCCGCCGCCACGCACATTGCAGACACGACAAGTCCCACCGAATACGATCGTGTGGGAACTCCCGCATGCCGAATTCGAGCCCGTGCTCGTTCAAGCACCGACTGGATCACAGATTGGGATTCGCGAGTTTCCGAAGTGGGTTACCGTGACGCCGTGCGACGGGCGCTTGATGCTCTGGGCCGGATATCACCGCTCACATGCGCGGATGAAGATCTCGACGCCTGGACCCGACGGCGCTGCCGAACGAGCTGTACCGGTTGTTCTGGTCTCGAAAGTTGAAGGGCCGCTGAGTGCGGATGCGCTCACGCGCGCGAGCGGTCTGCGCCCTCCCTTGCTCCGAGATTTCTTTGATGAGCGCTTCTTCTGCATTGAAGATCTCCGCAGACGGCGGTATGAGATTCGCGCGACGTTTAATGGTACGCAGGCAACCGTGACAGGCGTTCAGCACATCTACGCGTAACAGCAGGCGCGATTGCGAACGGTAACCCGGGCCGCCGCTGTCGTCAAGACGCAAATGCCATGCCTTGCGCGTCTTGGGCGTAGGCGGCTGAACAACGGTCATCCAGTCATTACGGTTCTGTCCCACGGTAAGCTGACATTGTACAGCCTTTCACGAACTCACCGATGGAAGCCGCCAGCGCTCGAGAGTATGTCCGCACATGGTCGAATTCCAGTCATTCCGAGCCGGGCCTGCGACCGCCCACGAACGCTCGTAAAACCGCGGCGAAAGGCTCGCGCTCGACGCCCACGATTGTGAACCCCCGGCGGCGACACGCTCGGACCAGCCCCATACCGTTCGGTCGAGCCGCATTCAGGATCTGATTCTTCATTGTGACCGGCGCACTGGGTCATTCGCCGCGTCGCACGCCGCGATTGTCTCGCCGAGCACGGAACGCCCGGGCGCGCGTCTTCGCGTCGCGTGCTGTCTTACTCCAGTGGAGAGCCCGGCTCCCTAATCGCGCGCCAAGACTCGCATTTCGTACAGCCGCCATTTGGGGGACACTTCGGCATCTGCGTAAGCCTGCGCCAAAGCGAGAGTGCGGATCTGGGTGCGCAGCGCGGAGGACGTGCCGGTAGAAGCTGCTTCGGCCGAGAACTTGTCCGGCTCCCACTGGAAGACAGTGCCCGTCCAACCGTTGACGTGCGTGCGCGTCCAGATGCCGATAGGGTCGGGCCCGTTCATTCGTTGGTCCAATCCCTTCGCGAATTGCAGTGACTTCCTAGAACAGCTGCGTGGGAAGTCCAAGCGCGTGCAGGACGGTGATGACCGTCAATGTCCACAGCAGGATCTGTAGCGGAATCCGAACGCCCCATTTGGGCAGAGAAGACCACATGACTGCTACTTCTCCGGCGCCAAGCGCCAGTCCTGCCCAATCCCCTCCAGCATCAACTTCGCAGCAGTAGCAGGGCCGGTGTCACCAATCGTGTTCACGAGCGTTCCGCCGAATCCGGTCTTGAGCATCTTCAGGAGCGCTGCCTTGTCTGCCGCGGTCATCGCGAGCGCGATGTGATTATCCGGGTCCGCTGGGTCGGGCACCACCGCGGATGCTACGACGACGCTCGCTGCCGTGAGCATCAACTTCGACGCCTGCTTATACATGACCGCCGCGTCGCTGATGACCGAGCGCATCCCCTTCAGGTCATCTTCGCTTGACGCGCCGTCCAGCCGCTCGTAAAGGGAGACCTGCATGTCCAGCGACTTCACCACCATTCCGAATGCGGTGACGAGGGTCTCGCTCGCGGTCTTCCGGTTCTCGTTGCGGTCTGTCGTGAAGGGCGCCAGCGAGCGCGCCGCGCTGTCGAGTTCAATCTTCCCCATCTTCAGCGCGGTCATCTTTCCGAGAATGTTTTCCGACGATTCAGCGTTGACAGCGGCAAGAGCGTCGTGCGCCTGCGATAGCGCCCGGATCACCGTCTCAACGTATTCCCGGTGACTGACGGACACCCCGGCGGATGAACCCTGAAGGGGCGACGAGAGGACCACGGTGACGAGGACCCCAACAACGATGGGCATGCAGCATGTTACCACTAGCTCTGCCGTTGGCGGCTGCGTGCGGGTGTGCGCGCCCGCATGCATGTTGTGGCTGAAAAACCCGGCCGTAAGCTGACACCGGACATGGCCCCGGGTAAACTGTTCCCAATGGCCCACCAGATCCCGATGCGCCTACTGGCGACGCCCGAAGCCTTCGATCACCCGGAGTTCGTCTATGAGCCGAAGCTAGACGGCTTCCGCGCGCTCGCGTACGTGACCGGCCATCGGTGCGAGCTCGTCTCGCGGAACGGGCATCAATTCAAAGCGTGGCCGCAGCTCGCGGAGGAAATTGCGCACGCCGTGAAGGCTCACAGCGCAGTACTCGACGGCGAGATCTGCTGTCTCCAGTCCGACGGGCGGCCCAACTTCCATGCGGTGATGTTCCGTCGGGCGTGGCCGTGGTTCTACGCCTTCGACGTCCTGAGCATCAACGGCGTAGACCTGTGCGGCCTGCCGCTGCTGGAGCGGAAGCGCCACCTGCAGGCGATCATGCCAAAGATCGGCTGCCGGCTGTTGTATCTCGACCACCTGGCAGAGCGCGGCCCGCGATCTGTTCCGGGTGGCGTCTGAGCGTGACATCGAGGGGATTGTGGCGAAGTGGGCGCGCGGTACGTATCACACCGACGGGCGCGTCACGTCGTGGCTGAAGATCAAGAATCCCGAGTACTCGCAGATGCGCGATCGGCATGAGTTGTTCTCAACTCGCCAGCACGAGGACCGTCGTCGCGGCGCCGCGTGGCGTCCAGAGCTGCGGCTATGGTAGGACGCAGCATCCTCGGCCCGGCGCACTGTCCCTCTGGTTCGTCGGGATTCGGATGCGGCCACGGTTGATCGGGGTGCTGCTCGCAGATCCGGCGTCGGCGGAGAAATCGTCAATTCGCATGATGCTCCTGCCATCCCTTCCCAAGCATCGCGAGTTTCCACTGCTCCTGCGTCTCGATGAGTTCCATCTGCGAGCGGCAGACGTGGGACTTGATCAGGTCGGCACCGGCCATCAGCCGCAATTCCTACCCGAATTGATGCGACCCTCACACGTCAGTCCACGTTCGATTTAAGGGCCGTCATAATCTCGCGGTGATGCGCGGCAGCCTGCGCGATGCGCGCATAGATCGCGAGCAGACACGCCCAGGCGATGAGTGCCACGGCCATCGTGGTCGTGTTGACCATCAGCGCCGCAGCGGCCGCAACGAACAATGCCGCGACGATGAGCAGGCTCGCTCCCATGGGCACCGTCGTCGCTGACGCGGCTGCGCGATCGGCGAGCATCGCCTTTCCCGTGAGCCCACGTTGGCAGTGCGGGCAGGTTTTATCAGTGCGCGCGACTTCACGTCCACAATGCGGGCAAGGCTCGGTTGATGCCATCGCTCCCCCTTATTGGCGCGTCACGGTAGCACGCTCTCAGGGCTTCGGCCGACTGGCCGATCTGCGGCGAGCGGTCAGCCTTGCGTCTGTTGTGACCGCCTCCGTACCACCGTCTCCGTACCACCCTTTGCACAGAACACCAGCTGCCTCGCTCCGTCACCGTGCCGTATCAATGGCGATGATGGGGTGCAGCTCGATGCAGTTCCTTGACCGGCCCCGCTGTCCATGGGCGAAGTCGTAAAATCCCACTCCCCTGACCCGCACAGTCGTCCCGGCCAAGCTCGAAACGGGACGCTCATTGCGCAGCGTCTCGAACATCGCTTCTGCCGTCCGCAGTGTCGGGAAATGCGGAGAAATGACTGCACCCATACAGACGGTGTCGGCGAGCTCCGCCACAACGGATGATTCGCTGGAGTTCAGATCTTCGATCGCAATGTGGTAATCCCGATCGTCCTCGTGGGCGATGAACGTAATGCGACCCACAACCTCGAACACTCTGAACTCCTCCGGAAATGTGCGGCCCTCGGGCAATCCATTGCAATGCGTGGGGAAGGCATTTAAATCCGCGATCGATATCGGCGTGGCGCTCAACACATTGACCTTGCCGGCATCTGGATCTGCAAGGGTCTTCACGAACCATCGCTCGGTGCCGCAAGCGAGCCCTGGAGAAGCTGGCGGCGCAGTGGGAGTGGTGGGCGTCCCGGTAGTCCGACCGCAGCTATT
>QHWT01000053.1 GCA_003222675.1 Acidobacteriota bacterium
ATTGTCAAGGAGTGCCGCAGAAAGCCAAGAAACGGGCGAAAACCTCCGCAATCGGCGTCCGTGACCGCCTCCTCGACGCCGCCGATCGCCTGTTCTACCGGGAGGGCGTGCGGGCCGTGGGTATCGACCGCGTGCTGGCGGAGGCCGACGCGGCGAAGGCGTCGCTCTATCAGCACTTCGGCTGCAAGGACCAGCTCGTGGCGTCGTACCTCGAGCGCCGAACCGTGGACGCCCGCGCGAACATCGAAGCGTACCTCGCCGACACGCCGCCATCACAGCGCGCGCTCAAGTTTTTCGACTGGGTCGTGGAGTGGGCGGAGTCGAAGGACTTCCGCGGTTGCCCGTTGCAGCATACGGTGAGCGAGCTCACCGATGCGGCGCACCCGGCGCGCGCCATTGCTCACGGTCAGCGAGCGTGGTTCGCGGAGCGTTTCCGCGAGTGGACGACGGCGGCGGGAGTGAAGGACGCGAAAGCGACGGCTCGCGCTCTTATGGTGCTGTTCGACGGCGCCGTTGCGGGGTCCGAGGTTGACGGGCCGCAGCGGGCGAAAGATGCTCGATGGATGGCCACGAAGTTGTTGGCCGGCTGAACGCGCTCCGCTCCCTCACTTCTACAGAACGACGTTCGTTGAACTGCGTCAGGGTGTCGCGACGCTGCGTGGGCTTCGCGACCCTTGACTTTTGTGCACAGTGTGCACACACTTGAAGACATGAGCTCGGCATATGTGTCCGGCCGCGTGCCTGCGCGTTACGAGCGGTTGGTGACCAAACAGGCACGCGCCGCCCGGACCTCAAAGAGCGATCTCGTCGCGCGATATGTCATTGAAAAGAGTCTCGAAACCGAGTTTCCTGGAATTTCCTTTCGCGATTCGCTTTCAGGCCGCGAAGCGTACCTGACCGGCCGTCGCGTCGCCGTCTGGGAAGTCCTCGCGGTGCACCAGGAAACCCAATCGGTCGAGAAGACGGCGAGCCACTTCCGGTGGCCGCGCATACTCATCAAGCGAGCGCTGGCATACGCCAAGGCTTTTCCACGCAGCGCGTGACGAAGAGACCGGCACAGCCTCGGCTGCTCGCTGACGAAACTACGTCGCATCGATTCGTCTCGGCCTGCACGCGCTTGCTTCGGGACTTTCCCATTGTTCACATCGCACGGTGGCAAGACGGATCCTGGCTTGGCCTCGACGATGCGGCCCTGTTGATGTCTTGCGCCGAAGCCGGTTTGGTGCTCGTCGCGTTCGACCGCGCAACGCTCCCGTGGCACGCGGGCCAGGTCCTGCGCGCGGGGGAAAGTCACGGCGGCCTCATCCTGTTCCGCCGCACGGTTCGGAGTACCAACTACGGCGACCAAGCGCGCCTGGTGACCGACTTCTGGTTCGGTGAAGGTCGCGGATGGGACTGGACCAATCGAATCGTCTACCTGCCGAAGTCGCCGTGACCCCTTGGATGTCGTTCGGGTGTCCGCGAAGCGTTTCAGCGCGATCCGCACAATCTGCTGGACGTAATCCTGACGGTGGAACAGATCGACATCGACGCGGCGGTCATCGGCAGCGCGAGCTGGCCAGGCCGACATGGGCTCAACCGCATGCTGCGGCCGCGCGTCCTCCCCGGTGAGCGGGCACGCGCATGGGCACGGCATCATGTTGAGGAAGTCGGAAGTCTCGAGAACTTCCTACCGGCGCTCTATGCGGATCAGAAGATAGGACGGGCCCAACCCGGTTCGCTTGTCCCACGAACGCGGGCGCGGGGAGACGCGGCGAATCAGATCGCGGACTCGCGACTCGAGCGCGTCTCCGTCAGACATGCCAGATCCGGGATTGGTCCGAGGTGATGCAGCTCACACGGAGCGGTAATCGATGGGCGGCCGCCCGCGCGATCGGCCTGCATTCTTCTAGGCCGTCGACCGTGCGGACGCACCGACCGTCTGCCGCGTGGTGGCGTTCGGCGGCGTGACAAGGCTGAAGATATTGCCGTCCGGGTCCTTGAACCAAGCGGTCTTCATCGTGCCGGCCACATGAAGGTCGCCCTGCCGGGTCATGTTCGGCAAATCATAATGCTCGAAGCTAACTCCGCGACCCTTCAGCGTCTTCACGATATCTTCGACCTCGTCGGTCACCCAGGTCACCGCAGTTGCTTTGTTCGTACCGGCGTGTTGCGAACGGTAGACGAAAAGCGTGGACGTTCCGCTCTTGAAGGCGAGCACTTCCTCGTTCTCCATGACCTTCGTCAGCCCGAGCGTCTGCTCGTAGAACTTTCTCGCGCTGTCGAGATTCTTGACCGCAACCGTCGCAACAGCATCCCTATCCCTGAGCATCGTAGTCTCTCCTTGGTTGAGCGCTCTCGCGAGATTCGCCCTGGCGACCGGGCGGCGCGGCAACGCATTGTCAGGATCGAAGCAAGCAGCGATCCGAGAAGTCCTTCAACCGGCCGAGCTCGAGCGAGCTCGACACGTGAGCGTCTCTGCGAACTTCCTCGCCATGCGACAAGCCTGAAACATCGACCGTCAGACCAGTTGACTGCCAACAGCTGTGAGGTGTAGCCTCCCAACACATGACGCCCGACAAGAGTGACGTTCTCTACGGCACCCTCGGCTTGATGGTCATCAAGACCTTGGATGCCCTGGGCCCGCTGCACGGGTATCGGATCGCGCGACGAATCGAACAGATCAGCGGGAATCAGCTTGCACTCAACCAGGGCACTCTGTATCCGGCGCTGCTCAAGCTGGAGCAGATGGGGTGGATTTCGTCCAAATGGGGCACCTCCGAGAGCGGCCGTCGCGTGAGGATCTACGCCCTGACACGCGCCGGGCGCAAGCAGCTCCACAACGAAGAAGCGCAGTGGCAGCGTGCGGCGAGTATCGTTGAACGCTTCCTGAAGATCTCTGAGAACCTCTCATGACACGCCTGCGCATTTTTTTGTTCCGGCTGTCGGCCCTCGTTCGTTCTCGGCAGATGGATCGCCAGATCGACGACGAGATCAGTAGCCATCTGGCCGAAGCGACAGAGGAGTACGTCCAGCAGGGCCTTTCCCCGGAGGAGGCGCGCTGGGCCGCCCAGCGTAGTTTCGGTGGCGTCACGCAGACCAAGGAGGTGTATCGGCACGTCCGGTCATTCATGTGGCTGGAGGAATTGTCGCGTGACGTGCGGTATGCGCTTCGCACGCTCCGCAAGAGTCCGGCTTTTACGACGACTGCGGCAGCCACACTGGCGCTGGCGATTGCCACCAACACCGCCATGTTCAGCGTCCTGAATGCCGTTCTGCTCCGACCCCTCCCGTATCGGGCCCCGGAGCAGTTGGCGATGTTGTGGACCGAGGATCCGACGCAGAACCTTCGCGAGGGACGATCGTCGCTGTGGGATGTCGAGCAGTGGCGCGGCCAAAGTCAGACCTTCGCGGACATGGCCACCTTTGACACCGTGTCCACGGTTCTGACCGGCGATGACGGAGTGGAGCAGATCATCGGCGTGAGTATCTCCCCCAACCTGTTTCCACTCCTCGGTGTGCAACCGTTCCTGGGGCGCAGCTTTTCGACCCAAGACGCCGAGCAGCGGCAACGAGTGGTCATGATCAGTCATCGCTTCTGGCAAGCGCGACTGGGAGGTTCGTCCGATGCGCTCGGCGCGACGCTCGTGATCAATGGCTTTCCTTCCCAGATCATCGGGATTCTCCCTGCCGATTTCCAAGTCGCGAGAGTCGAGGCAGACGTATGGGAGCCCCACACGACCCACCGCAGCGTGCGCGGCGGACAGACGTGGTTCGTCGTCGGGAGACTGCGCCCTAGCGTGACGTTCGACCAGGCGCAGGCGGAGATGAGCGCCGTCGCCCGCCGCGTCAACGATCAATTACCGGCGGTCGAACGGAACCAGGGCATCACGGTCGTCCCCTTGAGTCTCTACGTGGTCGGACCGCAATCGCGACTGGCACTGTGGATGCTCGGCGGCGCCGTGTTCTGCGTCTTCCTCATTGCCGCGGCCAACGTCACGAGTCTCTCGCTGGCGCGCAGCACCGGTCGCGCGCGCGAGATGGCCGTTCGCGCGGCGCTTGGAGCGAACGCCGGACGGATCGTACGGCAGCTGCTCACGGAAAGCGTCCTGCTCGCCGCCATCGCGGGAGTGATGGGCACACTGCTCGCGTTTGGTGGCATTCGGCTCATCCGTGCCTTCGGCCCTGGCAACTTGCCGCGTCTGAATGAAGTGAGCCTCGATCTCCGCGTGCTCGGCTGGGCCCTGGCCATGTCTCTTCTGGCGGGAATCCTGGTGGGGCTGGCGCCAGCGATGACGACCATGCGCCGCGACCTGCGTCCGACCGGCGAGGAGGGTGGCAGAAGTGTCTCGGGCGGAACGTCGAGCCGTCGAATCCGCCGCGCCCTCGTGGTGGCGGAGTTTGCGCTGGCGATCGTTCTGCTCGTCGGCGCCGGTCTGCTCGTCCGCAGTTGGTGGTATGTGAACGACATCGATCCGGGATTCGTGCCCGAGCGGGTCCTTGTGATGGAAATCTCCACCCCGACCACCTTCAGCGATCCCGCGCAACGCACCGACCTGTATCACCGCGTCCTCGAACAGATTCAGGCGGTCCCGGGCGTGGAGAGCGCCGGCATCATCGACGATCTGTTCACGTCGAACCCCAGGGAACACGTCCTCACCGTCGAACGAGTCGACGGAACGGTTTCCGAGCGCCTGCGGTTGACAAGAGACGAGGTCAGCGCGGATTTCTTCAGAACCCTCGGAACGCCATTGCTCCGCGGCCGTTTCTTTTCGATCGGGGATCAACCCGAGGCTCCGCGGGTCGCGATCATCAACGATGCGATGGCTCGGCGCTCGTGGCCGGGCCACGATCCCGTGGGCAGAAGGTTCCAGTTTGGCCAGCGGGACTCCCACAGCCCGTGGTACACCGTGGTGGGCGTGGTCGGCAACATGCGGCGCCAGGGGCTGGAGCGCGAAGCGCTCCCGCAGATCTTCGTGTCGCTCGCGCAGAATCCTCCCTCCCGGAGTGTGGGTTTTTTCATACGAACCTCGTCGGACGACCCGCTGGCGATGGCCGGGGCTCTTCGAGCGGCCGTGCGTCGGGTGGAGAAAAATGCGCCGATCTTTGGGGTTGCGCCTCTGGAGCAGCAGCTCGGAACCTACCTCACGCAGCGTCGCTTCCAGACCTCGCTCTTGACCGGCTTCTCAGTCGTGGCGCTACTAATGGCCGCTGTCGGGATCTACGGGCTCATCCAGTACTCCGTCGCGACGCGCACACAGGAAATCGGCTTGCGCATGGCCATCGGCGCACAGCGAGGCGACATCTTCCGGATGATGATCGGTGAGGGGCTGACGCTAAGCCTGATCGGTGTCGCGCTCGGGCTCGTGGGAGCCTCGTGGCTCGGGCGCGCGGGCTCGAGTCTCCTGTTTGGCGTGACGGCGAGCGATCCGTTGACGTTCACGACCGTCTCGCTGGTGCTGATGGCCGTTGCCATTGCGGCCTGCTATTTTCCAGCGCGACGTGCAATGACAGTCGACCCGACAGTGGCGTTGCGTGTGACGTGATCATGTAACGTGCGCCGCCCGATGACCGTGGCGCCAACGGTCGCGTCCATTTCTCGGCGCACGCCGATGTCGATCTGGGCGTCGGCCCCATTCCCGGCCATCCATGCGTGTAGGCGTTCGCCGCGTCCCCCATCGGCTCTGCCTCTCGGACATTCGGACCGGCGATGAGCCCATCCAGCGACATCGACACGTCCAGTACGACCCTGCTCATCACAACCTCCTCCGCACTGGTTGACAACGCGGTCGAGCGCGAATTTTTCGCCCTCACAGGCAGGAAACCCCGTGCGGCGACACCCGCATCCGACTCTCACGCGCCGCGAAGCGCAGATCATGGAGATCCTCCACCGCCGCCGCGCGACGGTCGAGGAGGTCCGCGCCGAGCTGCCGGACGCGCCGAGCCCGTCCAGCGTGCGGAAGCTGCTCGACATCATGATCGACCGCCGCCTGCTCGGCCGCGAATACGACGGGCCGCGCTTCGTGTACTACCCGGCCGCAACGCTCGAGAATGCGAGCCGCTCCGCGCTAAAGCAGCTGTGCGCACGTTTTTCGACGACTCCCCTGGATCGGCGGCGGCGGCCCTGCTCGACATGGCCGGGACGCCGCTCTCGGACGAGGAATACAGGCGGCTGAGCGCGCTCCTGAAGCGCCGCCGCGACGGAGGCCAGCGATGACCGCGTTTGCAATCGAATCGTCGTCCGAGCGTCGGCGCTGCTGGCGGCAGCCGCATTGATCGATCTGTTCCTGCGCCGCCGCACGTCGGCCGCGGCGCACCACCTGTTGTGGACGCTGGCCGTCGTCGCACTGCTCGCGCTGCCGATCGCATCTTCCGGGCTGCCCGCCTGGCTCGTACGGATTCCGGTCGCGCGTGAAACCAGTCCCGTCCAACTCCACACCGGCGCCGCCCCCCCCCAACGCGGTGGCCACGCACGGCGTGGCTCCGCGTGCGGTGCCGGTGCCGGGCACCGCTGCGCCGGTTCGATCGTTCGCGCCCGTGGGAATACCGCGCCCCACGCTGTCCGCGGTCAGCGCCGCGCTGGCCGTCGTCTACGCGGCCGGCGTGCTCCTGCTGCTCGCGCGTCTTGCGGTCGAGCGGTTCGCGCTTCGCCGGTTCACGCGTGCGTCGCGTCAGGTGACCGATCCCGCGTGGCGCCGTCTGCTCGACGATGCGTCGGATTCCATTGCGGGTAACGGACGCGTTATACGGCTGCTACAGAGCGACCGGGACGTGATGCCGCTGACGTTCGGCACGCTCGCGCCGGTCGTCGTGCTTCCTGCGTCGGCCGATGAGTGGACGGAGGATCGGCGGCGCGCGGTGCTGCTCCACGAACTGGCGCACACTGTGCGCGCCGACTGCCTGATCCAGCGGCTCACCGCGTGTGCGTGCGCGCTCTACTGGCCGCATCCCGGCGTGTGGTACGCGGCGCGCCATCTCCGCGCGGAGCGCGAGCTGGCATGCGACGACCGCGTCATCGCGGCGGGCGCCCGCGCACGCGACTACGCCGGCCATCTGCTCGAGATCGCGCCCGCGTTCCGTGCCGCCCCGGCGCCGGCGAGCTGAAAGACAATCTGATTCGGTACATCCGCCGAATCGAAGCCCGGGAGCGCCTCGCCCATCAGCGCGTAGGCTCGGGCGTGATCAGCCTCAGTCAGAACAGCCGCCAGAGGCCGGCGAGAGGGCGTTGTCGACGCGAAACCTCACTCGTCGGCGGCGGGCTGAAGCGCCCGTTCCCGAACCGCTTCAGCGGTTGCAGTCGAACGATGGCGATCGGACGCGTGCGCCGACGAGACGAGCGAGGCGATTACCCCGGTGTTACCCCACACCGCGTCTGAAGGAAGTTGCGGGTCTACGCGCACGGGCTCGTCTACATCGCGACGGGCTTCAACCAACCATCGCTCCTCGCCGTCCGCGCCGACGGAACCGGGAACGTCACGAAGACGCACGTCGCGTGGACGCTCCGGCGCGGAGCGCCGCTGACACCGTCACCGCTCGCCGTTGGCGACGACCTCTACATCGTCAACGATGGCGGGATCGCGTCGTGCCTCGATGCGAAAACTGGTGAGGTGCGCTGGCAGGAAAGGCTCGGCGGCCATTTCTCCGCATCACCGGTATACGGGGATGGCCGGATCTACTTTCTCAGCGAAGACGGGATGACAATCGTCGTCGCGCCGGGAGCTGCTTTTCGGCTTTTCGGGCGCTCGCCCGCAATCAGCTCGACGGCGTGACGCTCGCCTCGATCGCGATCGCCGATCGATCGCTCTTCATCCGCACGGCCACTCATCTTTATCGCGTCGGCCCGCCTTCGCCCGCTTGATCGCCAGCGGGCGTGGCGCGGCAGGCGCGGCGTAAACCGACGCCTTCTTACACCCTGGTGTCAGCTGGAATGACACGCACGAACATCTCGTGCGTGCGAAAACGTCTGCGGACACTCGACATGTCGCACGTTTTGGCCAGTGACGGCGTGGCAGATCGCTTGCGCCCCCGCGCGCGTGCATCGCTGAATCGATTTCATCCCCGCGAAGACTGGACAAAATCATGACGAAACGCCTGCCGCTGACTCTGCTGTCGGCGCTGATATGCCTGACATCAGTCTCGATGCCTCTCGCTCAATCCGGCGCGCCCGCCGCTCCAACGCTCGCACCGACCCAGGCCTACTCGACGTTTCACCCGATGGAAGTGATCAGATTCAGTTGGAGTGCCGTGCCGCAGGCCGCGACCTACGTACTCCAGGCTTCGACCGACCCGAGCTTCCCGCCGACGTCGACCATCAAGTTCGACAATATTCCGAACCCTGCATTTGCCTTCGCGGTGGGCAACCCGGAAGGCAATTACTCGGCGCGCGTGTTTGCCGTGGACGCCAACGGCGTGTTCAGCCCGCCGTCGAACGTGATCACGTTCTCGGTGTTCTACAACAATCCGATCGGTCCACCGCCCACGCTCGCTTCTCCCGCGAGCGGCAGTACGCTGACGCTCCCGATCACGGTGACGTGGAATCACGTGCCGAATCCTCAGCCGAGCGGCTACGAGTTGCAGATTGCGAGGGACTCGAACTTCTCGAGCATCGAGGAGGATGCGCCGCAGCTCAATGGACCGTCGCGCACGGTGCTCTCCCTGACGTCGGGAACGAAGTTCTGGCGCGTGCGATCGTTCCAAGGGGACGCGTCGCCGACCACCGCGGCGGCGACGGCGTGGTCCGCGGTTCGTTCGTTCACGATTCCGACAATGCCGCCGAGGCCTGTCTCGATCACGCTGACAAAAGATCCGCTGTTCCCTGGCGAATCGACGTGGGTGCAGGTGCAGCTCACCAACGCTGTCGCGGCAGGTGGCGCCACCATCAACATGACGAGCTCCAATCCGTCCGTGGCGCCGGTGCCCGCGACGATCTCCATGCCCGGCAACATCGCGTGGACGCAGTTCATGATCCAGGTCGGCCAGGTCACACAGCCGACGCCGGTGACGCTCACGGCGACGCTCAATTCCTTCTCCGCGTCGCAGCAGTTCACGGTGCAGCCGCCATCGTTGAAGTCGCTGGAGCTATCACCGCCGAACATCAGTGGAAGCGCGCCGGCCAGCGCGCTCGTCATGCTGAATGGGCAGGCGCCGTCAGGAGGCGCAGTGGTGAGCCTCGCGAGCAACAACCCCGCCGTGACGCCGCCGACGACCATCACCGTTCCTGCTGGAGACTTCTCGGCATCAACCACCGTTCCGACGGGAGCGGTCACGGCGCCGACGACGGCCACGGTGACGGCAACGTGGAAAGGCGTCACTTCGCAATCGTCGATCACGGTGAGACCGCAACAGCCACCCGCATCGCTGACGCTGAGTCCTTCGTCGACGGTCAATCAGGATGGCTCGTTCGCAACGGTGACCGTGGCGTCGCCGGCGACGTATGACGAGACCTTGCTGGTCAGCAGCAGCAATCCGGCGACCGCGCGCGTCAACAACAGCGTCATGATCCCGACCGGCATGACCACTGGCGGGTTCGACATCTTCACCAGCATGGTGAGCGTCTCGACGCCCGTCACGATCTCGGTGACCGGTGGAGGCGTGACACGTTCCGCCACGCTGACGGTCAATCCCGCGGGCACGCCGCCGCCATCTTCGACGCTCTCGGCATTGACGGTGAATCCCACGAGCGTCACGGGCGGGAATCCATCGACCGGCACCGTCACGCTGTCGAGCGTGGCGCCGGCTGGCGGAACGGTCGTCTCGCTGTCGAGCAACCAGCCCGGCGCGGCGAGCGTGCCGGCCAGCGTCACCGTGCCCGCGGGCGCCACGAGCGCCAACTTCACGGTGACGACATTCCCTGTCAATACGACGACCGTTCAACTGGCGGCCAGTCTTGGCGGTACGTTCCAGTTTGCGGCGCTCACCGTCAACGCGGCGTCATCGCCGCCGCCACCGCCTCCAGCGCAGGGAGTGACGCTGACCGTGACCGCGAGCGGACGCAGCGGCGAGCGGGTGGTGTCGACTCCGACAGGTATCAATGTGACCGTCGGCAGCACCGGATCGGCGTCGTTCGGGGCAAACACGAAGGTGACGCTGAGCGTGTCGAACGGTCGCGATGCCGTGTGGTCCGGCGCCTGCTCGAGCGCCGGAAACAAGGCGAAGACATGCGCGTTCACCATAACCAGCAACGCGACCGTCAACGCGAATGTGCAGTGAGGCAGTGAGACCGTGGCCGCCGATCACTCACGCCGTGATCGGCGGCCGCAAATTGGAATGTCCGCCTGATCCCACAAGGTAAGGAGTGGGCAGGCGTTTGTTACTTCGTCCCCTCGGTAATTTCCAGGCGACGGCCGCGCGTGACCTGCTCAGGCGGTGTGGGCATCGTGATCTCGAGTATTCGCGGGAATTCTAACCGGACTCCGGTTGCGAACCTCACAATTACCGTCTAAAATATAGACAGCAATTGAGGTCCTGATGCGTGACCGAGAATTGAAGCTGAAACAGGCAAGCGCGGTGCTCGGCGTCCGCCCGAAGGACCTGCAGAACTTCGTGCAGTCCGGCGTTCTTCGACCTCGTCGCGTTGGAGGTCTGTACTACTTCAACCGCAAGGCGCTCGTGACCGCAAAGGTGGCAGTCTACCTGAAGGATTCGCTCGGCGCCTCTACGCGATATCTGACGAAGTTCACGCGAGCTGTTGCGCAGGTTCCTGGTTTTGCAACGGGTGAGGCCGAGACAGTACGCGTCCAGACGGGAACTCGGGATGAAGAGCCACTCTCGATTCTGATTCCGTTGCGAGGACTCGTTGCGGAACTGGACGAACGGATGCCACTCGCAGACCAAGCACGCGACCTGCCTCGTGGTCGCAAGCGAGCGGGCTGGAAAGAGGAACTGCGTACTGCCCTCAAACAGGGCGCAGCCGATCTCGAGAACGTTTCCCAGGCAGACGTCGCTAGAACCATCAAGTCGTATCGTCGTGAACGCAGGAAGCCGGGGCTGACGGTTGTCGCCGAAGCGGTGGAAGCAACCGCCTAGCCCGGATAATTCACGAGTGAGTACATAAGAAAGCCATCGCCCTCAAAGAAGTCGTGGTACTTTCGCGGTGTCTTAGGCCTCGAAGGTGCGCGACCGAGGGAGGTGCGATGGCTACAGACTGTTATAGCCAACTTGGCTTCGGATTCCAACGAAAACTCGTCGTCGATTTCGCCGGCGGCACGCTCACGGCGGATGCGGGCCTGGTGCTGGTGCGCGAATTCGATCAGCAGCGTCGTCTCAGTGCCGATGTGGTCGGCCGCATCACGGACAGCCGAGATCCGCGCTACATCACCCACGACCTCGCGGCGCTCGTCCGCCAGCGGCTGTATCAGATCGTCGCCGGGTAGCCAGTCTATCGAACAGGCCGCTTACGGTTTCAGTTGGTAGTCGCTTCCCAGTGGACCGGCGCCTTCCAGGTACTTTCTGGCGCGCACCAGTTCGGCAATCTGCCGGATATGACCCAGATCGTGGAGCGCCCATTCGTGTAGCATCTGGTTCAAGGTGATCTGCCCGGCCTCCCGATGCAGCGCCACCCGGCCACCCGCTTCGGAAGGCAGGTCGCGCAGGTATTCGACGTTGGTCTCGCGCTGCTCCTCGAAGTGGTCGAAGGCATCCTCCGGATCGGCGTCCCGGTACAGGTCCAGGTACATCTGCGCATCGTCAGGTTCGAACGTCGGCCGAGTCTCCGCCATGAACCGGTCGACCCGCATCCGGTAGCAGTGGCCCTCCGAGTGGGAGAGATGGGCGAGGACCTCCGCCACCGAAAAGCGATCCGGTGCAGGCTTCCACCGCGCGTCGTCGTCCGTCAGTTCCGACATCAGGCCGCAGAGAATGCCGGGCGTGGCCTCCAACAGGTCGAGGCAAGGCAGTCCGTTGTCCGTCATGCCCTCATCCTACGACGTTCCGCCGCCGTCGACGTGCTTCCAGCAACGCTGGGGAGCGCCGGCGGGCGCCGTCGATCACCTGCGTTCGGGTTCATGTCGTTTGCGATGCGGACGCGCCGCGATCCCCGCGCCCTGATTCCTGGGGTTCGGCAGGCCATCACCCGCGCCGATCCGAAGCGGCGCTCGACGCGATCATGCCGATGGACAGCCTTGTCGCAAACTCCGTGGCACGGCAACGCTTCTATGCCGTCATGCCGGCAGCGTTCGCGGCGGTGGCGGCGTTGCTGGGGGCGATTGGCATCTACGGCGTCCGCGCATATTTCGTCGTCGAGCGTACCCGCGAGATTGGATTGCGAATGGCGCTGGGCGCCGGCCGGCGACAGGTTCTCGGCCTGGTGGCTCGGCCGCGGATTGGTGTGCGCCGCGATCGGGATCGCGCTGGGCCTCGCGGGCGCGGCCGCCGGAACCCGCTACTTGCAAGCGATGCTCTACGGGGTCACGCCGCTCGATGAGTGGACGTCGCCCCAGTGGCGGTGGCCTTTGCCGCCGTGGCCGCGCTCGCCTTTTACTTGCCCGCGCGGCGCGCCTCTCACCTCGAACCGATGGTGGCATTGCGGATCGAATCGAGCTGCCGGTCAGCCTCGTCCGTCCGCAAAATTCTTTTCGCACGGCCGCGCTTGAAGATCCGGCCGCGGCCCGATAGCCTGCGGATGAACGAACAAGACGAAGTAGGAAGTAGAAGGAGGCTATCGTGGCGACGCAAGAAGCGGTGCAGATCAGCGCGATCGTTCCCACTTTGACTGTCGACGATTTGCAGAAGAGCATCGTCTTTTACGAAGCGCTCGGCTTCGCGATCGACGAGCGGTGGGAAGAGAACGGGACGCTGCTCGGCGTGATGCTGCGCGCGGGCAAGAGCCAGATCGGCTTGAACCAGGACGATTGGAAGAAGGGGCGCGACCGCAAGAAGGGAATCGGCGTGCGCTTGTCCATCTCGACGCCGGGCAACGTCGACGAGATCGCGAAGCGGGCGAAGAACGCCGGCATCACGCTCAAGTCGGAGCCGCGCGACACGGAGTGGAAGAGCCGCGCGTTCGAGGTCAGCGATCCAAGCGGTTTCCTGCTGACCATCTTTTCGGAAACATCCGCATAGGCCGGAAACGCGGGCAGAGGCACCGTCGACGTGCGGTCCGTCCGCCGACGACCGAGGGTGAATCCGCCCGCGAATACGCTGGCCCTGACGCTTGTAGCGATCGGATCCAGCCAGCTCTGGGAGATCGTCTCGAGGGAAACAGGTCAGTCAGTTCTGAGCGTTGAGCGCATCAACGCGGGATGCGCGTAACGCCCGAATCGAGACTGCAATAGCCGCGATGAGCAACAGCACTCCCCAGCAACGACTTCCCGCAACAACGAGTTCTTCGATATGCGGCGGTGAGGCGCTGGTTCGTCTCCGGCGAGGAGGTCCAATGGATTACGAGTCCACCCGCGTCGATCGGCCCGAGTCGTTTCTACTGCAGGTGAGATTCGCACACGGCGCGGCTACTCGTATCGGAGCGCCACCATCGGATCGATCCGCGTCGCGCGGCGGGCCGGCAGATAACAGGCGACCAGCGCCACCGCGATGAGAAGTGCCGTTACCGACGCGAAGGTAATCGGATCGCGTGGACTGATTTCGAACAACAACGTCGACATCATCCGCGTCAGCGCAAACGACGCCGGCAGGCCCAAGAGCAGACCGGCGCCCGCCAACGCCATCCCCTGCGTCACGATCATCCGGATCACGTCCGGGCGCCGCGCGCCGAGCGCCATCCGGATGCCGATTTCGTGCGTCCGGCGAGACACCGATGTGGCGAGCACACCGCCGATGCCCAATGCCGCGAGGAACAGGGCGATGGACGCGAACGAGCCGAGCAGCATCGTGTTGAATCGCTGCGGCCCGGACGACTCCTCAACAATCTGATCCAGCGTCTGCACCGCCGTGAGGGGCAGCGAGGGATCGAGGGAGCGGATGTGGCTTCGCACGGCCGTCGCGAGATCCGTCAGGTCGTGGCTCGCCCGCACGGTGATCTTCAGCGACCGGAAGATCCCGATCACGTTCTCCGCCAGCATGCCGTCGGCGACCTGGGTCCACGGCGAGTAGCTTTGCGGCTCCGTCTGCGTGTTCAAGGGCCCCTGTTTGACGTCCCCCACTACGCCGACGATCCGCATCCACGCGGCATGATCGCGCGGCCCGCCCCAGGCGATGCGCTGTCCGACCGGATCCTGTCCCGGCCAGAACCGTCGCGCCATCGTTTCATTGATCACGACGACAGGCTCGGACGACTGGGAGTCCGATGGAGACAGATACCGGCCGCTTCGCAACGGAATACCGAGCGCTTCGAAGGACCGGCCGGTAACCCAATCGTGTGCGATGGTTCCCTGCAGCTCCTCAGACGCTGCCGGCGGTACTTCGATCGTGAAGGCGCGTCGTTCACGAACGGACAGGGGAAGGAAGGTCGATGCGCCGACGGCCGTAACGCCGGGCAGAGACTCGACTCGCTCGAGGAGTCGCGCATAGAAGGAGCGGATGTCGCTGCCGGCTGGATACGCGGTGCGCGGCAAGCTCGTTGGAATCGTCACGACCTGCTTCGCGCGGAATCCGGGATCGACCGTCATCAGTCGCGCGAAGCTCCTGACCAGGAGACCTCCGGCAACCAGCAGAATGACCGCCAACGCGAACTGCGCCGTGACCAGCGACGCGAGGATGCGGCGCTGACGGCGGCCGCTGCTGGCGCTGCGCCCCCCTTCCTTGAGCGCGTCGCCGGGATCGCGGCGCGACGACTCGAGCGCAGGAAGCAGCCCACAGAGTAACGCCGTGATCAACGACGCCCCTGTTGTGTACGCCACGACTCTCCAGTCGATGGCAATTTCACGAAGCCGGGGAATTGTTGGTGGCGCGAGCGCGACGGTCAGCGAGATGGCCCCCTGCGCCATTGCCAGCCCGATCGCTCCTCCGCAAACCGTCAGTAAACCCGCCTCCACAAGCGACTGCCGGATCAGTCTCATCCGGCTGGCGCCAAGGGTCGCGCGGACGGCCATCTCGCGCTGGCGCCCCGCGGCATGAGTGAGCATCAGGCTGGCAATGTCGGCGCAGGCAATCAGCAGGACCACGATTCCCGCCGCGAGGATCACGTAGAGCAGCGTCCTCACACGGCCGACCGTCTCCTCGCGAAGCGGTGTGGCGGAAGCCGACAGCGGGAATCCGCCTTGTCGAAAAACAGATGGATAGATCTCCTCGACGAGGCGCGAGACGACCGACCGGACATCGCTGTCCGCCTGCACCACGGTGATGCCTGGCGCGAGTCTGGCCACGACGCTGTTGTTGTACATGCTGCCGAACGCCGCCCGTTCTCGTGGGGCAAAGGCGATGGGAACGTACAAATCTGCCGGTGTGTTGTTGAGGAGGGGTCCGCGATTCGGAAACGTGAAGCGGCGCGGCATCACCCCGATGATCGTGTACGGCGCGCGCTCGAGCATCAGCGTCCGACCGATTGCCGCCGGATCTGCCCCAAACTTGCGGCGCCACAGGCTGTCTGAAAGGACGATGACGGCGCGGCGGTCACGATCCTCCTCTGTGAGGAAGTCCCGGCCAATCGCCGGAGAAACCCCGAGCGTACGAAAGAGCGACGCCGAGACCACCGCGCCGGTCACGCGCTCCGGCAAATCGACGCCCGACAGTTCGAACTCCTTGTTCCGGAACGCCGCAACCGATTCGAAGCCGGCGGCGCGCTCCGTGAGAGCGAGGTAGTCCGGCGCTGAAAAGCCGACCGGCCCGGACTTGCCAATCGCCTCGTGCAGCAGCACGAGCCGATCGGCCTCATGGTACGGGAGGGGCCGAAGGAGGATCGTGTCGACGGTGCCGAAGATCGCGGCGTTCGCGCCGATCGCCAGCGCAAGCGTCAGGACCACGATCGCGCTCGACCACGGGGAGCGCCGCATCAGGCGAAGCGAATAGCGAACGTCCTGGGCGAGGGTGAACATCAGACCATCTCCATGAGGGGTGGGCAGCTGCTGAAGGGCGGCGATGCGGCGTGTTCGTTGCGCGTCGACTCTTACGAGGACCGCAGCGGACAGGAGATCGGCGAGCGCACGGATCCACGCGTACAGGTATCCGGCCCGCCCAAGACGAGCGCGCTCGCGGGCGACGCAGGCGGCGAACGCGCGTTCGAGTTCCGCCCCGTCGCGCGCACGCACGTCGGCGGGATGACAGAGACGGAGCAGCAACCGATAGAGCGGCGCGCCACGCATCGCGTCAGGCCTTGATCAGACGCTTGCGGCGCGCCACGTCCACGAACCCGGCGAGCCGCTCGGCTTCCGCCGCGCACGCCCGACGGCCCAGTGGCGTCAGTCTGTAGAACCGCGGCCGCCCGCCGCCGGGCTCCGCGTCGCGGGGGGCGTCAATTTCCGTCACCAGCTGCGCGTCGACGAGCCGCCTGAGGTTTCGGTACAACATCGCCGGCCACAGCCGCATGCGTCCTCCCGTTCGCTCGAGCACGTCGTTCATGATGCCCAGCCCGTGCAGGTCCCGATCCGCGAGCGACAGCAGAATCTGAAACCAGTGCGGAGGCAGCGGTGGAGGCTGAGGCGCTTGTTTCATCGGTAGCTACCGCGAGGTATATACCACGGAATATAGACGCCGCAAGCCGGAAGAAGGTTGGAATAGGCGTGTACAATCGCAACTCCCAGGAGCGCTGGCCGCGCGTCAGACCTAGGAGTCCATGTCCAACACCGGCAACGCCGAACCCATCGCCGAGAGCCCGCGCAATAAAGACAACCTGAAGGATCTCCTCGACACGCTGGAAGGTGGCGTCGGCCTGATCCCGTTCGTCGGGGCGGGGCTCTCGCGTCTGAGGATATTGGCGGGGCCGACGAGACTCGAACTCGCGACCTCCGGCGTGACAGGCAGGAACCAACGACAGCACAACGCAGCCGACCCCGGAAAATCGGGGCCGGCTGTCCCGCATCTTAGCCGTCCGCTGCCGGTCGCGGACGCGTGTTCGGGAACCGCTTGCAAGTTCTTGCAAAAGCGGCAATACCGTTCAGCCTCGCGAACTGCTGCACGCCACCGGTCCTCAGGGATACCAGGGACCTTGGTATTTCGCGCTGCCGATTGGCGTCGAGTCCGTCGACGGTGTGGTCATTCAGCGCGTGATTGCGGTGGAGTGGAAACCACCGTCTGCATTACCGCGACCCTCTGTTCGGTCTGTTAATTGGTCTCGGTAGAGGCGGCGCTAACGTCGAGGTGCGGGCTGCACATCTGCCAAAGGCGTTCGGCAATTTCGAGACCGTGCATGAAAGTCGCTGCCGCTGGGGGAACATAGCCGGACCCGGGCATCGCTGAGCACATGATCATGAAACTGGCAGCGATCGCGGTCGACTGATTGGATCGCCGGAACTTCGCCACAGCAGCCGCCTGTATCGCGGCTCGATGACTACTCCGGGCAGTGTCGGCGCAGTTGTTCGAGGCCCGGCGCTCGGGCTAGCCGATGACACGGCATATCGGTTGCGAGCAAGAGCCGGGGCGCGCTTCGGAGGACGCACATATGAGCTTTCGTGCTCCGCTTCGGCAAACGATCCGGTACTTTCTTCCTCGCATCTACACACTGATTCGACACAGCGGAGGCCGCCGCTCCTTCCGGCAGGTTTGCGCGATGGTGCCGGGTATTCTGCTCGTAATCCCTGCGTACGCGGGCGCGGACGCAATCATCTTCAGCAACCTAGGCCCCGGCGGCATCTATGACCCCGGCGTTGGGTTCGGCGTTTCAGGCCCGTTGAGCCAGAACGAAGAAGCGGCCGCTATTGGCCAGCCTTTCGTGCCAACCGCGGACTTCGTGTTCGACACTGTGGAAGTCGCGTTGAATTGGCTTCTGGATACGAACGCCGCCACCGTCTCCCTGATGTCTGACCTTGGCGGACGGCCCGGATCCGTTCTCGAGTCTTTTGGATTTACCGACCGACCACATTTTTCGAGTACCGATAGGGAGCTCGCCCTGGGTGTGTCAGGACTGCGTCCGCTTCTCCGCGCACGGATTCCGTACTGGATCGTCGCGACCGCCGACGGCGACGCCTTTATGGTCTGGAATGTCAACAATACCGGCCAGGTCGGCATCGCGATCCGGATCAACGACGAAGAGTGGGCATCTCATCCGGAGCAGCCTTCCGCAGCATTCCGCGTCCGTGGCAACCGCGTTGACAACGTCGTTCCGGAACCGACATCACTCCTGCTCTTGACCACCGGTGCAGTCACTCTCGTCGCTTGCAGGACCCGGAAGCCTGGTCGCCGCGAGAGTGAGCAGGCGGTGATTTCTCGATAAGGAGGGGTGCGCATCATGAGAACACTCAGGATGCTGGTGTGCCTCGTGGTGTCGGTGTCGTACGGAGCGCTGGCGAACGCCGAAAACATACCCTCGGCGGCCACCGGCGTGGTCGCAAGCAGGCTTCCCGCCAGACACGGGAACTCATTGTTTCACTGAAGTTAGGAGTGGCGGGGCCGACGAGACTCGAAGTCGCGACCTCCGGCGTGACAGGCCGGCGCGAACGACAGCCGAACGCAGCCGACCCCGAAAATTGGGGTCGGCTGTCCCTCTTAGTGGCCGTTCAGTGCCGGCCTTAAAACGCCCATTTCCGAACGGCTTCCAAATTCTTGCTGCACGCGACGTGCCTTCGCATTGAGCGCCCGATGAACGAACGTCTCGACAAACACATTCAGCGACTGTCGAAAGGCCGTTTCCTACCGTGGGCGGTGGAATTTCTTGGCCCAAACATCTCCAATGTGGAAGGGCAGTTCGCCGGATGGCTTGAACGCGGGGCAGACCCGACAGGGCGCGGGGCACGAGTGTGCTCGATAGCCAGAACGCTCAATCAAGACCGCAAGATCGCTCCGGATGCTGGCTGGAGATCCTCGGCGGCAATACGTTGCCTGGCGAGTGCGCCCTCGTCGCCGCCCGTTCTATGCATCGCCACCTGTTTGACGAGGAAATCCAGAAGGTCTCTGGCAGGAGTACCCACGGTTCGGTGTCCCGCCACTTGCGACTGCCTGGACCTGTGCAGCCACCACAAGGCCGGACTGCACCCCCACAAGGCAGACGCCAAGCCGTAGTACGTCAAGGACACCGCCCCGCAAATCGGACCGAAAGCCCAACCGGTGAGCGATGTGAGCGTGCGCGCGACAGCCACGATGACGCATATCTCGAACACGGCAGTCGTCACCTGAATTGCGAGCGTTGGCAGCGCCGGACGTCCGCCATCTGCCAGCGTCAGCCGCAGCTCCGACGGCGGTTCGGAGATTCGGGCATGGTGGGAGTCCTCGTCGGGAAAAAGCCGGACGCACTCTGCGACGATCGGTTCAGGGACCAACCCTACGCTCGCCGCGTATTCGCGCACGAAAGCGCGCTTGAAAATCCCGCGCGGCCACTTCGACAGATCGCCGCGCTCAAGATCCGCCAGCAGCGATGCCTGGATCTTGGTCGACGCGGCGATCGTTTCGAGCACAATTCCGCGGCGTTCTCTCTCTGATCTGAGCCGCCGCCCAAAACTTTCAGACGCGCTGTCCATCACTTCTCCGCACGATGCGTGGTGAGCCACTGCTGGCTGACGGTGCCGAGTTGCCCGGTGGACGAATGGGGGTGCAGATGCGGCCGATTCCGGAATGTCCGGATGCCGATGATCACGAGCGCCACGCTGCTCACCAGCAGTCCGGCCACCATGAGGAAATTGATCATCGGGAAATCGCACACACGATACGGGCGTGCAGGACGGAATGCAAGTACCTCATCTGCGACACCGTCGCGGCCTACCGAATCGCTTGAAGAACCATGGATCCGAAACATCGCGCAGTTCCGCTTCGACGCGGCCGGGTAGGTACAGAGAGTGATGCAGGTTCCCACGCCGGTGTGCGATCCCACCTTTTGTTCAGAGGCTTCGTCGTGGGATTGCCCAAGAACGCGGACTACGGCAATGTTCCGGGCGATAGCCTGCGCACGAGCGCCTGTCGGAAGGTTTTCAACAGGGGCTCGATACGTGCCGACTGTTCTCCGCCGACCATCCAGATCCCCATCGGAAACTGCAGGTCGCCGACGCGAAGGATGCGCAGCTTCGATCGGACGGCGCTGCGTTGCACCAGCCGGCTCGGAACAAGTCCGACGCCGCGACCGCGCGCAATCAGCCGGAGTTGCAATTCATAATTGTATGTTTCGACGCTGACGTGCAGTGGTAGTTCGAGGCGCGCGAACGCGCGGCGCAACTCGGCGCGCGCTGCACAGCCGTCTGGATTGAGGATCCACTCTACACGTTGAAGGTCGCGAGCCCGATACCGACGCAGGCGCCAATGACGTGGCACGCTCCCGTGGCCCGTTGGCAAACGCGCCGATGTTCCGAATCGACGCAACGATTACAGATACGATCCATTCCCGTTCGGTCGTATACGGCGGACGCGCGGATGCTGTGGCGGGCGTTATCGTCTTCGATCGGCCGAATTGGAGCGAGGTCAGGCACGCGGCCGTCAGGATGAAAATGACAAGGGCGAGTGTACCAAGGGCTCGTCTCATGAGAATTTAGACGAGGCAAGGCAATACGGACGCCACCGCCGGTCCCGCGTGAGAGGCCCCAGCACCCTTTTGGCGCCGGCCCGCAGGCGCATTCTCTTTCATTCGCCAGTAGCAAGACACTCGAAACAGCCGCTCCGTGCGCGTGCCGTTGTCAAACAATGCGCATGATCGGTTGCGCATCCGGGCTGCGGGTTCCGTATAGGTGAACAGATCGGCGTTTATGGGACGTAACCGCTTGGTTGCGGGAGCCTTTACGACAAGGACATGCCCGTAAACGCCATGACGTGGGATAACAAGACGTTCTCAGCGAACCCGTTCGGCGTGCGGATCCATCGTTTCGGCACAGGTTTATCTCTCAACTGTAAGAGACGGCCGAGCCGGCGCCGTAATCAACACACGACGGCAATCGGATTCCCGTCAGGATCGCGCAGCGGGATAGTACTGGAGCGGTACTGCGCATCATGGCGGCGGAGAGGAGGTCATATATGAGTGGCGCAGTGAATGATTCTCACGTTCGACGGAGAGCCGGCATGAAGATCCGCTGGTTGCGAGTAGTTCTGGGTGCGCTGCTGCTGGAGATCGTCCTTTTCGCGGTGTTGGTACCGATCAGCTTTCTCAACGCGACGCTGTTCCTGATCGCCGTGCCCATTGGAGTGTTCGCATTCGGATACTTGGTCACCAGATGGCTGTTGAAGAAGCTCTCGACGCGATTGGTGCTGCACGGGGCGTTTATCGGCATGGTAGCGACGGTGATGTACCTCGGCCTCGTGCTCGCGCAGCCGGGCGGAATTGCCGCCGCCGTCGCTGTTTACGGAGCGCTGCTGTTCTACTTCTCACAGGCGATGCGGATTGCGGGCTGCGTGGCTGGAGCCATGCACGAGCAGCGACAACGACGGTCGGCCGCCGTGGATGCGGCGAAGGTCTGATGATAAGCCCGAACCTCGCACTGAATCGCGCATGGCGCGCGACGCTGAACGATGCAGGCGAGTAGCGAACCGCGTAAGAATCGAACCGTCGTGGCCTCACTATGGTGAATCAATCCTGAGTAGTCGTTAGCGTTCATCGGAAGTGCCTCGGCGCAAGGCTGTTCATATGCGCGTCGATGTTGATGCCGAGGCACTTTCGATAACGAGACTTGAAGGAAGCCGCTGGGGCGGCGGCCGGCTATGGAGCTGGAATCAGATCCCCGGGCGTGGGCTGCGGTCGGTTAGGCAGCCGTCGACGCGTGAGCGGCGGCGGCGCGGGCACAGTCGGGTGAGCGTGCGATTCGAAGACGCACGATCCGGTGCCGGATTCTGAGTTGGAGACACACGGGTCCTGACACGTGAGTCGCCACGGTGATGAAGACGCCGGGTGTCGCCAGGTCGAGAGGCGATCATGAGGTGTCGAAGCCGAGCGTGCGCGTGGCCAAGTGGCGTGCCGAGAGAATCGGGCCGATGATCATCGGCGCGCCGCATTGGGGACACGCCCACGAGGCGCGGGTCGCCGTGTCGGTGGTTGACGTCGCGGTGGCGTCCGTGGAGGCAGGCGCCGACGGTGTGGCGAGCAGGGTCCGTGCGAGTGCCACGGCGGTCGAGCGACAGGTGTTGGCGAGAAACCCCGACTGTCGGATGCGCACGAAGCCGCGCGGCAGGATGTGTTGGACGAAGCGGCGCAGAAACTCGGTGGCGCGTAGCGTCATCGTGCGACGCTGGTCGCCATGGGCGTAGTCCTGGTAGGAGAAGGTTACGTGATCGCCGTCGAAGGCGAGCAACCGGTGGTTGCTGATCGCCACGCGATGGGTGTAGCGACCGAGATACCGGAGGACGGCTGACGCGCCGCCGAAGGCCGGCTTCGCGTAGACGACCCAGTCGGTCTCGAAGAGGGCGTTGACGAAGGCGTGCCACTGCGCCGGGCCGCGCAGATGCTCGCTGCCACCGGCGAGGTCGAGGTCGTCGTGGTCGTACGCGCGACGGAGCGCCTCCACAAACTTTCCGCGAAAGACGCGACTGAGGACCTTGACGGGGAGGAAGAAGCCCGCGTACTGCGGATGGATCCACCGCTGATGATCAGGCGAGAGACCGCCCGCGGGTACGACGCAGTGGACGTGGGGATGGCGGACCAGGGTCTGCCCCCACGTGTGGAGGATGCTCAGGACGCCAATCGCCGCGCCAAGATGTTGCGGGTCGGCCGCGACCTCGCGGAGTGTCGCCGCGCTCGCCTCAAAGAGCCACGCGTACAGGCGCGCGCTATTCCGATAGGCCAGAGGCAGCAGCCCATGCGGGAGCGTGAAGACGACGTGCACATACGGCACGTCGAGCAGCTCGCGCTCGCGCGCGTGCAGCCAGCGTTCCCGGGCCTGCGCCTGACACTTCGGGCAGTGCCGATTCCGACACGAGTTATAGGAGATGGCCTGGTGCCCGCAGGCGTCACACCGATCGAGGTGCCCGCCGAGCACGGCGGTGCGACAGCGCGCGATCGCGCGGAGCACGGCGCGTTGCTGGGCGTTCAACCACGGATGCTGCTCGATAAAGGTGTCACCCTGCGCGTGGAGGATATCGGCCACCTCCACGGCGGGTCGGCTCACGACTGCGGCGGCTTGCGCAGGAGACGCGACCGCGCCATCACCGGTGGCGGCGTCACGTGCAATTGCTCGAGTGGGTTGGGCGCCGCATGGAGGTGCCGTCGCGAGAGATGGAGATACACCGTCGTGTGGGACAGATCGGCGTGGCCCAGCAGGAGCTGAATGGTGCGCAGGTCAGCGCCGGCTTCCAGGAGATGCGTCGCGTACGTGTGCCGCAGCGTGTGCGGCGTGACGCGTTTGTCGATGCCGGCCTTCCGCGCAGCGAGGCGCACCGCCTCCCAGATCACCTTCGTGGTGATTGGAGCATCGGCACGCCAGCCGTGGTGCGTCCCAGGAAAGAGATAGGTCTTCGGTCGCATCCACCGGTAGTACTGACGGAGCGCGGCCAGGAGCGTGGGACTCAGGGGAATCTCGCGATCGCGGCCACCCTTGCCCTGCTCGACGCGCAGCACCATCCGTTGACTGTCGATGTCGCGGACTTTCAGCTGACACGCTTCACTGCGGCGCAAGCCGGCGCCATACAGCGTCAGGAGCAGTGTGCGGTGATACAGATTCTTCGCGCTCGCGATGAGGCGCTGCACCTCCTCGGGGCTGAGGACGACAGGCAACCGGAGCCGCTGTTTCGGATACGGCAGGTCCTCGCGCACGTCCCGCCGCTTCAGCACGTAGCGGCAGAAGAACCGCAGCGCGCAGATCTGCGTGACCACGGTCCCGACGGCGAGCCGTCGTTCCTCAAGAAGATAGAGGTGGTAGCGTCGGAGCTGCGCCGGCGTAAGGCGATCGAGGCGCGCGCCCGTGTGCTGGCGGAACGCCTCAAGGATCTGGATGTAACTGCGGATGGTCGGAGCGGCGTAGTCGCGACGCACCAACTCGTCGCGCAGGCATTGCAGTAGCTTGGTCACAGACACCTCCTGTGACCACGCACCCTATCCTGCTACGAATCACTCCGGGTGCCCGTCGGCCGCCGCGCCAGCGGCTTCGTTCAAGTCGCCATCTGTCTAGGAATTCCTGCCGGCCTGGCCAGATCGTCCCTGCGGCGTTTATCGCGGGTAAGGGTGGACTTCAGCCCCAGCGGCTCCGCATTGCACCACCGCCCTTGGGCTCGGCGGTCTATTTCTGTTCGGCGAACACATCAGCCACTTTCCGCGCGAGAGCGGCCGTGTTGGCGTGCGCGATGTTCGACGCCACGGCAACGACGATCCCGTTGTCGCGGCGTGTCATCAGCGACATCACGCTTCCGCCTGCGAGCTCGCCGTTGACGCTGTCTGCATTCGTCGCCAAGGCAAAGCGGACGAGATCGGACGGCGTGGAATAGAACGCCATTTTCCCCGCACAGCACGCCAGGTCGCGCATGTACATCAGTCGTCGTCCACTGCGGGGATCTGTGGTGAAGCCCCGCCAGAATGTTGCCGGCACGTAGAACGTCGCGCGATCGCCCGGCAACGGCTGCCGGGGGGCGCTGATACCAATCGGCCTGAGGATGAGGTCGTGGACGGCCGTGAAGCCTGGGAAGTCCTCTTCCGGCTCCCCGATATGATCCGGGCTCCACTCGGCCGCCGAATCCGTACCGGTGTTGGTCAGGCCGAGGGACGCGACCGCGGCGGGGGTGACCGCCTGTGCCGCAGTGCCGATGTTGAATCGAGTATCGGGTGTGACGGGCGTATGCGTGACGACGTCCCTCCATCCGAACCCTTCGGTCCAGACAATATTCCCGGGGCCGCCGCCGATGCCCACCGCGATCGAGACTCCTGGCAGGTTCTGCTCCACGATGGCCGCGCGCACCATCGGCCGCGCGCGATCGACGGCTGCCGCCAATTGTGGCGAGGGTGCCGACGCGCTGACCGACGGCACGCCCGGAGCTTGCGCGAACAGAGGCGCCTCTACCTTGATCGAGTGGATGAGAAATGCCGCGAACGCGGCAATGAGAGCGCCGACCGCCACTGTGGTGCGCCCGGCCCAGGTCGGCAGCCGGCTCCGCGCGGTCCTCACGCCGAAGAGGACCGCGCCAA
This sequence comes from Acidobacteriota bacterium, assembly GCA_003222675.1. Lineage (GTDB taxonomy): Bacteria > Acidobacteriota > Vicinamibacteria > Vicinamibacterales > 2-12-FULL-66-21 > QHWT01. The sequence continues at coordinate 25,043 of QHWT01000053.1, forward strand.
GCATGAGCAGGAATCCAACGACGGCCCCGCCCGGCGGGTCTGAGCTCGCGACGTAAATGCCCATCGCCGCAATGGCCAGGGCCAGAGCGATGCGGGCGAATGCCTTCCCGGGGTTCGTCACAGAAGATGTCATGTGCTACCACTCCCCAAACCGGCGTGAAAACGCGGAAACCGCTGCCTGGTACCGAGGCCGCATATTACTTTATAGCACAAAGTTGTCTGTGTATGGGAGCAATCGACGGCTCGCGGCAGCGTCTTCTCGATAGGTCCCCAAAAGTCGCTAGTGTTGACTGAACCCTTGGCGGGACGTTTTCGGCCAGCGATCGATCTGCTGCCGCAGCAAAGCCGGCACTGACGTTGTGTTCATGGTCCGTCAACGCGTTCCGCTCGGAACATCGTCAACTCCCAGGTGTTGAATCGTTCGTCGTGGCGGACGAGATACGTATCGCCGTCGACGCCTTTCAGCTTGAAGTACCGGTAATCGGGTGACAGCCACGCGTCGACACGAGGTAGCTGCCACCGGAGCGGTCGATCAGCCGCTAAAATCCATTTTTCGCCAAACGCTCGTGCCAATCGCGGCGACGCGCTGGCCAGCTGTAGGAGGAGCTCCGTGAAAAACATTCTCGTCCTGCTCGCGCTGGTAATGGTCACGTCGCCCGTACGCGCGGCCAACGGTGTGACGCCCGGCCAGTTCGTGATCGAGCCGGCCACGCTGATCTGCCTCGGCTTCGAGTGGGACATCACCGGCGATGAGAATCGCAATGCGACCGTGGAGGTCCGGTATCGCGTCTCAGGCCAGACGGCATGGAGGGAGGGCATGCCGCTGCTCCGGATGGGCGGCGAGCGGATTATGCGCGCGCCGTATACCGTGCCGGACCGCTTTGCCGGAAGCATCATCGATCTTCAGCCGGATACGGAGTACGAGGTCCGTTTGACGATGAAGGATCCGGATGGTGTGGTAGGAACGGCGGTCCAGAACGTCAAGGCGCGCACGCGGGCGGAGCCGAAGGCCGCGGCTGGCGGCCGAACGATCAACGTCTATCCACTGACATGGCCGGCGAATCGACCAAAGGAGAATCCGAACGTGACGGGTCTCATGGCTGCGTACAACGGCTATGTCGGCACAGGTGACTGGAACGTCGTCGCGCTCCACAAAGCGGAGCCTGGCGATACCTTTCTCGTGCATGCGGGCTTGTACAAGGGCGATCGGCACAACTACGTCGATCCGTACGGGCTGACGTTCGACGGTACGTATTTGCTGACGGCGAAGGGCACTGCTGAGCGCCCGATCGTGATCAAATCGGCGGGCGACGGCGAGGTGGTCTTCGACGGTGACGGCGCGTTCAGATTGTTCGATGTGATGGGCTCGGCGTACCACATCTTCGAGGGTATGACGTTTCGCAACGCTGAAGTCGCATTCTGGGCCGGCGTCAAGGATGTCGCGGGCGCCGAAGGGCTCGCCGTCAAGAACTGCCGGTTCGAGAGCGTCGGGATCGGCATTGAGGCGCAGTTCGCGGGATCGACAGGCTTCTATCTCGCGGACAACGTCTTCATCGGGCGCGACGATCACTACCGCACGCTGGGCTGGGCGAATCCCGGCCTCTACGGCGCGCATCCAATCAACAGCTACTACGCGATTAAGGTGTACGGGTCGGGCCACACGATCGCGCACAACGCCGTGGCATTCTTCCATGACGGCATCACGATTTCGACGCATGGCATTCCCGATCCCGACCGCAAGCACTGGGCGGTGGCGATCGACATCTACAACAATGACATCTACGTCACTGGCGACGATTTCATCGAAGGTGACGGCGGCGTCCACAACATCCGCATCATGCGCAACCGTGGCGTCAACGCCGCGCACACGGCTCTGAGCGCGCAGCCGATTTTCGGCGGCCCCGCGTACTACATCCGCAACGTTGTCTACAACACGCCCGTCGCCCTGAAGTTCAGCAATCCGGCGGGCGTGATGGTGTATCACAACACGATCGTCGCCGAGGACAGCACGAACCAGCAGGTGTCGAACGCGCACTTCGCGAACAACCTGTTTCTCGGAACCGATCGACAGAACGGCATCGCGTCGCTCGGCGGGCCGACGACCTACTCGACCTACGACTACGACGGATTCCGTCCGAACAAGGGCGTCGAACAGAACTACACCTGGATTGGCGCCAAGCCGCCAGCCCTTGCTGACTACGCGCAAGCGCAGCCGCAGCGATTCAAAACGCTGGCGGAGCTGGCGGCGGCCACCGGCCAGGAGACCCACGGCATCGAGGTCGACTACGACATCTTCGAGAGCCTTCAACCGCCGAACCCGCCACCGAATGCCGGCACCTACGGCAAGCCGTACGAGGCCGCCGATCTGAATTTCACATTGAAGACGGACAGCAAAGCTGTTGATGCAGGCGTGAAGATTCCTAACGTCAACGACGGCTTCGCGGGCCGAGCTCCGGACCTTGGAGCGTATGAACGTGGGCAGCCGTTGCCGGTGTACGGACCGCGCGGATCGGCAGGCACCAGGCCGTTTTATTGGTAAGGAAGTCGAGAGCACACCGATCGACTGCAGTAGGATGCACCGCATGAAACATGTCACGTGCCTCCTCGTCGTCGCCATTGCGTTCGTTTCCACCGCATACGCCCAGCGTGTGACACGGGACATCCCGTACGCGACAGCGCACGAACGGCAAGTGCTGGATGTGTACGCGCCCGACGGCGCGAAGAATCTGCCCGTGGTTTTCTGGATTCATGGTGGCGGCTGGCAGGCGGGCAACAAGAGCATGGTCGGCGCCAAGCCAACGGCTTTTATGCAGGCCGGCTTCGTCTTCGTGTCCATCAACTACCGCCTGCTGCCCACTGTCGATATGGGGGCCCTGACGAGCGACGTTGCAAACGCGCTCGGTTGGGTCCATAGGAACATCGGGACATACGGAGGCGATCCGGCCAGGCTGCTGGTCATGGGACATTCGGCGGGCGGTCAGCTCGCAGCGCTGATGTGTACGGACGATAACTATGCGAAAGCGGAAGGCGTCTCATTGACGATGATCAAGGGGTGCGTGCCCGTAGATGCCGACACCTTCGATATTCCCGCAATCATCGAGGTGGCGGAAACGCGCGCCCGGGTGCACCACCTGCCATTGCCAACCAACGGTCATCGACAGAAGTTCGGCAATGACCCGGAGAAGCATCGCGACTTTTCGGCCGTGACCCACGTCGCGGCGAACAAGGGCATTCCGCCATTCCTCATCCTTCACATCAGCGGCAACGCCGACACAAGCGCGCAGGCTCGACGCCTGGCCGCCGTTCTTCAGGCAGCAGGGATTTCCGCAAAGGTCGTCGGCCGCGACACCACGCATGAGGGTCTCAACGACGCGATCGGCGCGCCAAACGATCCCGTGACGAAGGAAGTGTTCGCGTTCGTCGCCGACGCGCTCAAACGCTAGCGGGGCGAACAGCGGAACAGCCGACCACCGGACAGATTATGATCGTGTCGGACAATACGACGAGACGACTTCTCCCGCCGTTCGCGGTCTTTTTGTGGCTCATCGCGGCATACGTGCACACACTGCACGGCCAGATCCGATCCGTGCACCAGATTGCGGCGGGTGTTTTCACGCGGATTGGCGATCGCGACGCGCGACAGCCGGCCAACACCAGCTGGATCGAGTTTCGAGATTTCGTCGTCGTCATCGAGGCGAACACACCGTGGGGCATCCGCGACATCCTGCCTGAGATCCGAAAGACGACGAGCAAGCCGATCCGCTACGTCTTCGACACGCACTATCACTGGGATCACACGCAGGGCAACAGCGTGATGGCGGATCAGGGGGTGACCGTCGTGTGCTCGCAGGGTTGCGCCAGCGAGCTGGCGGCCAAGGGGAAGACGGAATGGGATCAAATGAGCCAGAACGCCGATTACAGTCTGGCCCCCTATCGCCTGCAGCAGCCGTCGGTGGTCTTCGGCGATTTCATGGCGATAGACGACGGTGAACGGCGGCTGGAGCTGCGGCGCGTCGGACCGGCGCACACGATTGGTGATGCGGTCGCGTTCCTGCCGAAAGACGGCGTCCTGTTCACTGGCGATCTCTGCGTCAATTGGCGGTCGGGCAACAACGTCGGCGATCGCGATGCCGATCCCCGGCACTGGGTACAGGTGCTCAACGATCTCGCGCGCTGGGAGCTGAAGACCGTCGTCCCAGGACACGGCGCGCTCGGAACGGTCGCCACATTGCGCGCGCAAAGCGCGTTTCTCGATGATCTCTGGACGCAGGTGTCCAGCGGCAAGAAAGCTGGCAAAAGCCTCGAACAGCTGCTGAAGGACGTCAATCTCTCCAAACACGGAGACTTCGCGGCCGACCAACAGCAGAATCAATCAGCGATTCGTGCCGTGTTCCGCAAGGCAGCGGAACCGTAGCGATTAACCGTGGCGACTCGCTACACGCTGCTACTCATTACCGCCGCTGGAGCACCGCCTGATTCAGCCACTCCTGTAGGCGGACCTCCCCGAGTCGCGCGTCGGCGCCAGGAATCAGCGACCGCTCCCTAAGTTCGGTCCCAGAACGGCTACCATACCGTGTATCCCCCATCGATGACGTAAGCGGCGCCAGTCACGTACTGAGACGCGGGGCTCGCGAGATACACGGCAAGCGGGCCGATCTCGTCGGGCTCGCCCGGCCGGCCCATAGGAATGTGCTTGACGAACTCCGCAATCACGTCAGGACGCTTCTCGTTCCATTCCCTGTTGATGTCGGTCATGAACAGGCCTGGACAGATGGCGTTGACCGTGATTCCGTAGGGTGCCCAGTCGGCCGCCGCGCAGCGCGTGAAATGGAGCACGGCCGCCTTCCCGGTCTCGTAGTCGCGCCCGCCGATGCCGCGGTTGACGATCAGCGCGCTAATCGAGGCGATGTTGATGATGCGGCCTCTGGTACTGCGAGCGCGCATGGCCCCGCCGACGATCTTCGTGCCCAGGAAGCAGCTCGTGAGGTTGAGATCCATTTGCCGTTGCCACGTCTCAAGCGGCTCGGACTCGATCGACATGCTCACCTCGCGGTTGCCCACGTTGTTGATGAGGATGTCGATCGGTCCCATCTCGTCGACGACCCGCGCGTACGCCTGCTGGCAGTCAGCGGGCACCGCCATATCGGCTTTGACAGTCCACGCCTGCCGGCCACGCGCCCGAACCTCCCCAGCCGTCTTTTCGAGCGTGTCCTGTGTTCGACCGGTGATGACGATGTCGGCGCCGGCATCAGCCAGCGCGAGAGCCATCGATCGTCCCAAGCCGCGGCTCGCGCCGGTGACGAGCGCACGCGTGCCGTCGAGACGAAAGAGATCGAGCGTTCCCATGTTCAGCCTCCGAGCACCTCGGCGATGGTGACCGGCCGCCGCTCGGCGAGCGACGTCAATGTGGCGGCAATCATGGCCGTCACCATGACGCCATCGCGGCCCCCCGCCTCCGGCATCACATCGTCCGCCACGCAGTCGACGAAGTAGCGAATCGATTCGTACTGGTAGCCCCATACTTTGCCGTAGCGTGTGACGGACGTGGACGAGAACGGCGTATGGAAGCGGTCGGTGAACGCCCAGAGCGATGGCTCGTTCTTGAGCTCGAGGCCCCCGGTTTCACCGGAGATCGACAGCCGGTTGTCGACGACGTTGCTGTAGGAGTTCGGAAGGATCCAGGAGGTTTCGAACGTGCAGAAGGCCCGGCCCTCGAACTCGATCATGGTCTGGATGGCGTCCCAGCACTCGATGCCCCTGGACTCGAGGACGCCGCGATAGCCTTTGGCGTAGACCTCGACCGGGTTGCGGCCGAAGAGCCACCGCACGACGTCCATGGTGTGCGGGAAGAGGAACCATTCGGGACCGGAGTGGCCGCTCCAGTTCAGCATCTCTGTCGGCACGTGGATCGTATCGCTCAGTCGCGCGTAGGCCATCACCGGCGCGCCGAGCTCGCCCCGCTCCACGTATCCCTTCGCGCTCATGAAGAGCGGATGCCACCGGGCGTGGAAGTCGACCATCAGCTTTAAGCCCGACGCTTCGGCGGCTTCGGTCATCGCGAGGGCTTCGCTGACGCTCGTCGCGAGCGGCTTCTCGACGAGGACATGCTTGCCCGCGCGCAACATCGCCAGCGTCGGCTCTGCGTGCAGATGGTCGGGCGTCGCGATCGTGACCGCATCGACGTCGCTCGACGCGAGCTGGTCGAGACTCGTCGTCCAGGCACACCCGAATCGCTGTGCGAGTGTGCGCGCGCGGCCTTCGTCGCAGTCGCAGATGAGCAGAACGGTGCTGCGGGAATAGGTCGTGAGCGCGAGGGCGTGGTTGGTACCCCACAGGCCTGCGCCGATGATGCCGATCTTGACAGTCTCGTGAGTCATACGTCTGGTCGATCGCTCGCTTGCGCGTGGGTGCCGCCAGTTCCGCGGCGGACCCGCACCATATCACTGGCCGAGATGGCTGTCCGAGATGACGGCCACGGCGATCTGACGCGCTATGGCGGTAGAAGCGGGAGTGGACGAGGCGGTCGGTCGCGGAGTCGCGCGCTTCGACGCGCAGGCTCCCGTGGTCTGCCTGGCCAGCAGGGCAGACGACCCCACCCAGAGCGAGGCGCTCGCGAGAAACGCAACGAGCGCTGGTCGAAGTCAACGACGCGCCATGGCAGGGATCCTGCCACGTTAATGGAACAGCCGATCGCTCAACATGGTCAGCGTACGAGTCGCACGTTGGAGGATGTCGCGAACTTGCTCCTCCTTGAACTCGCGCTCCGTGGCGATGCGATCGAGGTGCTGGTTCAAGTCGGCGAGCAGGCGCTTCACCTCGGGGTCGCTCGATTGCGCGGCCCGTTCTCGTGCCAACCGGATCTTCTCGAAGTCGACGATCCCCTCGCGCAGCTTCTCGAAGCGAATGCTGCTCTGTGCGCCTGGATACAGGAGGAACGTGTCGCCGGCCGGCCACAGCACGTGCCGGGCATCCCTCACGGGGTCGGCGGGCCAGGCGTCGTAGGCCCATCGCAGGAAGCCGTCGTAGCCGTACGCCATCGCATACCATCCGAGCCAGCGGCCTTCGGCGGGCGGTGAGAACACGAACGTATTGGGCATGGGGGGCGTGCAGCAGACGTAGTAGGTGGATGAGAATCCCTTCGCGGCCCGCGCCTTCACGACGTCCATCGTCGGCTCCTTGCCGTGCACGAACGAGTAATCATCCAGCAATCCGTCGAGCTCGGCGTGCCAGTCGCCGGCGTAAGTGATTCGCCAAGTCGGGGAATGCTCCTTGATCACCTTGATGGTGGTCAGCGTGCTGGACAGCTCGTTCTCGTTGATGCCGAGGTACGTCTTGTCTAGCCATCCCTTCTGCTGGAGGTGCCGGCGAAGGTCGTCGAGAAAGACATGCCAGACGCGACGGAACATGTCTGACTGGGGCGCCCAGTTTTCCTGGACATAATTGCCGCTCGGTTCGTCCAGGTAGCGGAACCGGCTTGCCCAGGGAAGCGGCGTGTAGATGGTAATCGCTTTGTCGATCCCCGCGGCCATGGCAAGGGCGACGTACTCATCGAAGATGCGGTAGTCGAATCTCCACGAGCCGGTCTTCTCCTTGATCCATTCGATCATGCCTCCTTCGATCATGTAGGAGTTGTCCTGCCAGGGGGAGTGAACCGCATACGTGGTGATGTACTTGCCGCCGGCGTCGGCATAGAGCTTCAGATGCTGCTTCAGGAGCAGCTTGTGCTCGTCGGACCACGGCGCCACGTGATAGTACCAGGCGATGACCCACGGGTTCTGCCAGAGGTCGAGCCTGAACACCCAGTCGTGTGGCGGCGGCACCACGGCGTGCTGCACGGCGATCTTCAGCCGCAGCGTCGCGCTATCGTTGCCGGCGGTGACGCGCAGCGTCCCCTCGTAGCGACCGGGCGCCGCGGTGGCCGGAATATCCAGCGACAGCCACACCGGCCTCACGGTGCGGGCTGGAAGATCGAAGCGGTCGTAGGGCTCCAGCCGATCGGGAAGCAACCACGCCTCGGCAGAACCGGCGTCACAGGTGGCATTCCGGGCTCCGGCCGGATAGTTCGACAGGACATAACGAACCAGCTGAAGGCCAACGTCCCCCAGCTTGTGTCCGTTCGTGTCCGTGAGATCCGACGCCTCGACGCGAACCTGCTCCAGTGCAGCAGCCGACCAGACGAGCAGCACGGCGTTCAGCCGCTCGCCTCGCCACGCCCCCGCGTCGAGCGCTCGCGCATCGTCGGCTACGGCGGGTACTTCGCTCCTGAAGTAGATCGCATCGGTGATGCCGAACCCGACGTGCAGACCGGGTGTTACCCGTGCCCATCGCTCGGCGTCGATCGGAACGTCGTACGCGTACTCGGGTTCGAAGTGCGGAGACAGCGTGGGCGTGCGCTGCGGATCGATCCGACCGGGCAGTGGCTGAGCGAATACTGCTCCAGCAAGGCAGAGGTAGACGGCAGTCCACACGACCAGTCGTCGCATGTCCATGTCGTTATACTGCTGGCGCACGATGCCAACAACCTTTCTTCTCGTGCTCGCGATTGGGGCGTTGGCAATCTCGAGCGTCGGCTCGAACGGCCCAGGCGCACCCGAGATCACGCAGCATGAGGAGTATCGGCTGACCCACGAGTTGGTGGCGTGTTGGGCCGGTGCCGACAGCCCAGGATCCAAACGGCGTCTATCCGTACGTCAGCTACTGCGAGACCTCCGGTCGGCCCGTCCCGAAGCGATACGGGTGGCTCGTTCTCGAAAATGACCGCATGACCCGTCACCATCGCTCCCGATCTCGGAGGCAAGGTGATGTCGATCGTCCACAAGGGATCTGGCAAGGAAGTGCTGTACGTGCCGGAGGTGATTCGCCACACGCGGATCCTGCCGCGGTTCTATTTCGTCGCGGGCGGCATCGAGGTCAGCTTTCCCATCTCGCACTCGCCGTCGCAGAACGAGCGAGTCGTCTGCCGTAGCGACAACTCCGCAGACAGGGCGTACGTGACATGCGGCGAGCCACCTGGGTCCACGGACGCTGCAGGAGCGAGAGCGGTGGCTGAACAGCGTCAACGCGCTGCCCGACGAATGGCTGGCCGAACGGCAGGTGCAGCTGCTGATCGACAAAGGTGAAATCCAGCCGGCAAAGAGACTGCTCCTGTCCACGCGCTTTCAGAAGGTGCACCAGACCTACACGCGCACCGCTTTGTGGATGGAGATCTGCAAGAACCTGAAGGAGCCGTGCCGCCCGGTTCCAACGATCGCTAGGTGAAGACCGCCTGGCGTCTTTCGGCGCGTACCGGGAATTCAAACAGTAGGTGCGCGATTCTTCGAGAACGACGAGCGGAGCATCTGCTCGGTCAGTTAACGTTCGGACTTGTCGAAGCTGTCTGGGCCGGCGTCGCAGTCCGACGATGGTGGCGCGCTAACGCCGACTGGCAGAAACCCGTCGTACGGTGAGAACAGCTCGTCGAGCGTCGACTCCTGAATCGCACTCGATGCAACCATGCTGCGGAGTTCAGGGTCGCTTAAGATAGTTCCTCCAACGTGGCACCGGACTTCCCGAGGATGCGTACCTGACTGGGCGCGACGATGGCGTCGGGGAAAATCGCGACGTTCCATCCCGCTGTCCCAATTCGCCGGCAAGCTTCCGACGCGAATCGAATCGCGCTGACCCGGCGCTGGCCGCTGACCGCCAGACCAAGTCGCTGAATTCGCGTCGGCGAAGGCGCACTCCGCCACAGCGCAAACATGTCGTCGATCGAGATACCGAGCGCTTTGAGAACAGCCGGTCTCGAGAGATCAACAACATGCTTCAGGTCGACCTGAGCGAAGGCCGTCACCCGTGGCTCGGTGGCGGCGCCAAGGCCAACGAATCGGCGACCATACTCAAGATTTGCGACGTGCTCGGTCTCAGAGAAGTACAGACAGTCGACATCGCGCGGGTTGCAGCGGCCCGGGCGACCCGAGGTGTAGAGATACCTGGGCGGGCTACCCTCGAGAAAGTCGAGCGCGGCGACGCACCGAACCAATCGCCTTCGCATTGGTCAGGTTGGAACAGTCGCAAGGAGCTTCGCGAAGTCGCTCCCTGCGGCGAGCGTCAACTAGGGCTCCCCGTCAGCATGTCTTCGACAAGATCGGCGACCAGGGCGACTTTCCCTTGCCGAATCACTTCCAAGGGTGTCCGGCCGTCCAATTCGTCGTTCGCGAGGTAGAGCCACTTCCGAAAATCGTTGGGGCTGAGAACCGCGCGCACTCGAGCCACGCGTTCGAACGGCTGCAGAAGCGGCTGAAGGGAGTCCGCGTCTGGCGTTTTCGACGCTGTTTGCCGGGTTCTCCCAACCAAAGCCGCGAGTTCGGCCACTGACAAGCCGAAAACCGACGCGACGCTGTCCGCTGACAGCTTCCCGGACTTCGCCCGCAGATCGTCGGTAGCTGCAATGACCTTCTTAAGTTCGCTGAGATGGTCAGCTCTTTCGCTCTTTTCTGACGAGAGCTGTCGAGTGGCGACGATCTTCGCTACCGCCTCGTTAAAAGCATCCTCGCCGGCATGGATCCCTTGCGCCACTTCGAGATCGAACGGCCGATTGAAATACCCGAAAAGTTCGACCAGCTTCTGCGCCGTCTCGCGTTGGTCCGCCTTCCGTCTTTTTGTCTGGAAGAGAAATACGATCTTCGACGGCGCAGGAGTGGCGGTGAGGCGTTCCGCGAGCATGCGCAGGAAGGTCCGATGGGACAGCAGCGCGTCGAGCTCTTTCGTCCAGACGACCGTCAGCTCGGGCAGATGCCGCAGCCCCTTGATCTCAGAAGCCCGGGCCAGTCTCGGCCGGTAGCGTCGCAAAGGGGCCGGTACCGTGGCCTCCCCCGTGGGGGTAGTGACCATCGTTGACGGATACTCGAGCGCTGCTGTCTCCATGAAACCAAGCGTAGTCTTAACGTCAACCATGTGTCAACCACACCCCCGCAACCGGTCCGCAAGCCTCCCGCGGGGCGCGGGTCACGTAGGTGGCGCTGAACGTCAGAGTAAACGACTGTTTTGATTCGCACTCTTCATTCTCACGCATCGGCCAACGAATGGCGCACATGTCCTGCAGTCATGTCTATAGGCTTGATGCATCACATGATGGCGCTTAGTGCACCCGCGGCGATCGCTTGAGAACTTCGCCTCCAGGCCGACACACCGACGTGGTATGCGAGCTCGCCTATGATTAGGCGATCTGTTTTCGTAACCGAAAGACATGGCGATAGCGGGGGGCTACGGCGCAACGTCGAGGCTGCGCCTTGAAGTCACGTCACATGGCGCTCAGTGGACGGCAAACCCAGCTCTATTTGCGTTCGCTGGACCTTCGCCACTGTCACAGCGCGGATCGTCAATTTGTCCACGATAGCATGGCGGAACGCTGGCAGAGATCGCTCGATGGCGGACGAGCGCGTTGACGGGTGTGCACCCTGTCGTACGACTTTATCGCGAGCCTCATCGCCCCCTGACGGGAGCGAATGAGCGCTCGCTGTTGCCGCGGATCTCGAGACAAAGATCCAATCTCTGCTCGAGACGGCTGCGATGTATCGCCGGATGCACCTGCCCAGACCGGTAACAACGTGGATGCACGGTGGCGTTCGCGTCACCGAACGATCCAGAGCGTCGCCAATGCGTTTGTTGGGTACACCGTCGCGGATGGCCGGAGAGCATGATTGAGACAGGTGATCCTCTCCGCGATGGCTTCCCAATTGATGAAGGGTGAGTTGCAGACGATTCAGGAGGAAACATGCGCGTTGTCGTCCTCGGCGGCGGATTCAGCGGCGTGGCGGCCGTCCGACACCTCGAGCGGCTCTTGCGGCGGCGCACGGATGTCGAGATCACGCTCGTGAGCCGCGAGAACTTCTTCGTGCTCACGCCGCTCCTGTTCGAGGCATGCTCAGGAAGGTTGGAGCTGCGCCATTGCGCGCAGCCCATCCGCGCCGCACTTCGACGAGCCCGCTTCATCGAAGCCACCGTGGAATCGGTCGACGTCGAACGACAACTCGTGCGAACCGTGTCTTTCGAAGATACCGCCTACGACTTGTCCTACGACCATCTGGTGGTAGCGCTCGGCGCGTCCACGAATGATCGACTGATTCCCGGCTCCTCGAACGCCCTGACGTTCAAGACCGTCGCCGATGCGCTGGTGCTGAGAAATCGCCTGATCGACTGCTTCGAACGCGCGGACGCAGCCGCGGACGGGGCGCAGCGGCGTGAGTGTCTCAGCGTTGTGATGATCGGCGGCGGACTCGTCGGAGTAGAACTCGTGGGTGAGCTCACGGCGTTTGCCGACGACGTGTTGCGCTTCTATCCACGGATCCGGCGCGACGAGGTTGGCTTTCGGCTGTTCGAGGCCGGCCCGCGAATTCTGCCAGAGATTGATGCGAAGCTCGCGGTCACGGCGGCGCGCGTGCTGCAGCGTCGCGGGGTGGATATCCAGGTCTCGACGGCTGTTCAATCGATCGAGGCCGGGCGCGTACGGCTGCAGAACGATACCGTCGAAGCCGGCATCATCGTACTTGCAGCCGGCATCGTTCCGAGCTCCGTCGCGAGCGCCATGCCTGTGCTACATGATCAGCGTGGCCGGATCGCCGTCGATGCCACGATGCGAAGCCGCAGCCATCCGCAGATCTGGGCGCTCGGCGACTGTGCCGCGATTCCGGGACCGGACGGCCGTCCTTACCCGGCACTGGCCCAGCATGCGGTCCGTGAAGGGCGCCACCTCGCGAACAACCTCGCGGCCGCCCTCGACGCGCGGGCTCCATCGTCGTTCATGTTCAGACAACTCGGCACGATGGCGTCGCTCGGGCATACGCGAGCCGTCGCGCGCGTGTTCGGCCTGCGACTCACGGGCTTCGTCGCCTGGTGGCTGCGGCGGACCTATTACCTGTTTCAGATGCCACGCTGGGACCGGCGGTTGCGCATTGTCCTCGACTGGACCGTCGCCCTCTTCTTCCGGCCGGACATCACGCGGGTTGACTTGCGCGTTGAACGAGAGCAGGAGAAGGAGGCGCACCAATTGGTGGAGAGAGCCTCGGGAAGACACAGAGCAATGCAGACCTAGTACTGATGGGGCTCTCGATCCGAACGTGCCAACGAGCGTCGAGCAAACGCTGATGATGGCGGGCCACATCGATCGGCTGCTGGCGGTCGCGCCGCCGCGCGTGATCCCGGGGGCCGACGATGGAATTCGGGTGATCGGATTGGGACTGACTTTCCGTCACGACGAGGCGTGCCGCAAGCTGCTCGAAATGCGGCAGGCCTCACGCATTCCGCTGTTCCAATCGTGGATTGAATACCTGACCGCCTGGCTCGATCGCCGGGCCGAGGACATGATCGATCGCGCGGCCGAGTTCGGCGGCTTCAAGATTCGCATCGACCCCGCGATCTCTCAACAGCTGCGAGGGCAGTCACGTTCGGGCATTCTCGCCATGACGGGACGCCGTGTCATCGCCACACCCAACGCGTCTGCTAGTGAAAATACTTCTGTCATCCTCGAGACCGCCGCATCGTCGCCGTCGGCCCCACGAACGAGTCACGGTCCCCGCAGGCGCACGGATCATCGACTGCACGGGCCTGACGATCGGGTCCGGCTTTCAGAAACAGTCACGCGCACTCACAGACGATCAATGGAGTGCCGCGGCTGAACAGCCGGCATCCAGGGTGACCAGGCAGCTTCAGGCGATGTTGACGCGCTCAACGCACGTAGCGCTCGCCCCCGATTCAGATGGAGGCGTGAGATCGCGCCGAGGCTGTTACCCCGCTGTTACCCCGGCACTTGAGCTGGTCGATTTTGAGTTTCACAATTCCGCGAACAACGGGCGTTCGTCAGCAGCCCTGGCGAGCTGCAAGCCCCGCCAAGATCGGGAGATCGGCCTGTGACCTATAGGTGACTTAACGATCCGAAAGGTGGTCGGGGCGGCCGGATTCGAACCAGCGACCCCCTGCGCCCACGTGCCACATCCTGCGATTGCCTGCGGCTTTCCGCCACAAGCGAGCCCAGAGTGGCTAGTTTACAAGCGGATTTGCGGCTCTGACCCCCTGTCCTTCGCACCCGTAACGGTTGCAAGAACATGTTGCTGAAGCCCGCATTACCGTCTAAAATGTAGACGGTAATAGACGGTAATTACGCCATGCCTAATCGAGAGCTGAAGCTCAAGCAGGCCAGCGCCGTCCTCGGCGTCCCGCCAAAAGATCTGCAGAACTTCGTGCAGGCGGGTGTACTCCGTCCTCGGCGCGTCGGCGCCTTGTACTACTTCGACCGCAAGGCGCTCGTGAGCGCAAAGGTGGCACTCTACCTCAAGGACTCCTTGGGAGCGTCTACGCGATATCTGACGCAGTTCACACGAGCCGTCTCGAAGGTGCCAGGCTTCGCGACCGGCGAGGTCGAGGCCGTACGCGTGCAGTCCGGAGCTCGCGATGAGCAGCCGGTCTCCATTCTGATTCCACTACGGGGGCTCGTGGCGGAGCTGGATAAACGGCTGCCGCTCGCAGAACATGCGAGGGATCTCCCACGCGGTCGCAAGCGAGCCGGCTGGAAAGAGGAACTGCGCGCTGCCCTCCAGCAGGGCACAACTGATCTCAAGGGCGTGTCTCAGACTGACATCGACAAAACGATCAAGTCGTATCGTCGTGAACGCAGGAAGCCGGAGCTGACGGTTGTCGCCGAAGCGGTGGAAGCAACCGCCTAGAGGCGTCGTTGACACGTCCGTCCTCGTCGCCGGCGTCTCGGGATTCCGCGACGAACCATCAGACAATCCCAGCGCCGCACTGATCGCCGCGTGGACGGAAGCGCCAACGTTCGTATGGTTTCTCACGGAGGAGATTCTCTCGGAGTACGCGGAAGTGCTCGAGAGGCTCCGAGTTCGGTCTGCGCGAACGATCGTCGCTCTGATTCGGGAACAAGGTCAGCTCGTTCGTATTCTGAAGAAGATTCCGAACCTGCCAGATCGAGATGACGCACCATTCTGCGAGTGCGCTGAATCAGCCGACGCCGATTTCATCGTGACGTTGAATCCAAGCGACTTCCCTCAGAGCAGGCTGAAAGCCAAGGTCATTTCACCGGGCGATCCGCTTCCACTGCGGCGTCGAAAGGCGCGGCCGCGCCGCAGCCGTCTCGTGATCCGCAAGAAGTAGCGTCCCTATTCGCCGCGTTGCTCCTTCAGCCTCAACGTTTCGATCAACGCCGTCAGTGCCGCCGGCTGCTGTCGCCGGCTTGGGTAGTATAGGAAGAACCCAGGAAACGGAGGGCACCAGTCTTCGAGCACTCGCAGTAACACCCCGCTTGCGAGGTGGGGCGCCGCCTGCTCCTCTGACATGAACGCGAGACCAACACCATCGATCGCCGCCCGCCTCAGGAGCGCGATATCGTTCGTGATCAGCGGCCCGTTCACCGCTACGGTGAGCGACTGATCACCCTTGTCCAACTCCCACCGGTAGACCTCTCCCGAACCATGTCGATAGTTAATGCAGCGATGTTCGAGCAGATCGTGCGGCGAGTTCGGCGTCGGGTGGTCCGCGAAGTACGCTGGTGCACCCACGACTGCCGGCCGGTGATCTGGTGAGACGCGAACCGCCACCATGTCCTGTTGAATGAACTCTCCGTATTGAACACCTGCATCGAATCCGCTGGCGACCAGGTCGAGGCGTGCCGGCTCCGGCACTCCTACCGTCGTTCTCGAATCAGGGTTGGGCGAAACGGGCGCCTATTGGGGATGGATTTCGACGGCGCTCGCACCCGACACGAGGGTATGCGCATACGATCGCGCGGGCCGTGGTTGGAGTGATCCGGCTGCCGAGCAAGACGGCGTAGCAATGACGACGGACCTGCGCACCTTACTTGAGCGCGCGCACGTCCAGGGTCCGTTCGTGTTCGTTGGCCACTCGTCAGGCGCGGAGTACGTCAGGATCTTCGCTGGGCGGTATCCCGAACAGGTTGCAGGGATGGTCCTCCTCGACGCCCAGCCGACCGAGGCGTTCGAGGGCCTGCCGGCGTATCCAGCGTTCTACAGCGCCTTCCGCCGCATTTCCCCGCTGTTGCCGTCGCTGGCGCGACTCGGCGTGGGACGGCTCGTTCCCCTTGATCGTGCGTTGCCTGAGCCAGCACGCGACATCCGGCATCTCCACCATGCATCGCCGCAGCTATACCGCAGCCTGCGCGACGAGTTCGCCGAACTGCCCAGATCGCTGGCACAAGCCGGATGGTTTCAGAACCTTGGCGACCGACCGCTGGTCGTCGTGACCGCCACACGTGATGCGCTGGCAGGATGGCTGCCGTTGCAGGACAGGATGGCGAGATTGTTAACGAACAGCAGCCATCGCCTCGTGCCCTACACGCATGATGCACTCGTCACGGATCGCACCGCAGCAGAAGCGTCGACGCAGGCAATTCGTGACGTCGTGCACGCAGCTCGGTTCGCGACGGCTCTTAAGAAATCGTAGGAAAGGAGTCTCTATGCCATACGTTATCGGAATCGTGCTTTCGGGGGGTGTTGCGGTGTTTGCGCGGTACGTGGGATTCGATCGCGATCGAGCATTCTACCCGACCGTGATGATTGTGATCGCGTCGTACTACGTGCTGTTCGCGGCGATGAGCGGCTCGGTTCAGACGGTGGTCATCGAGTCGGTGGTGATGACGCTGTTCGCGGCTGCGGCCGTTGCCGGGTTCAAGTCGAGCGCGTGGATCGTCGTTGTGGCGCTGGCCGGCCATGGCGTCTTTGATGCGGTTCATGGCCACGTTATCGAGAACGCCGGGGTGCCGGCCTGGTGGCCGGCCTGGTGTCTCGCGTACGACGTCGGCGCTGCAGCCTGCCTTGCCTGGCTCATAAAACGCGAGCCTAAACCGAATGACGCGAAGCATTAATGGCTACGCGCGCTCTACGGATTCCTCCTCGCTGCCGGCAACGCCAGCACATGCTATCCTGCCGCCCTTCTGTATCTTCGCAACCCGTCACCTCGAACGGAGGGCTCCGTGTCGTGGATCGTCGTGAACATCCATTGGATCATGATCCTTTCTGGCGTCCTTACGATGACGATGGTCTACGCCTCGCTCGCACCTGAAGCTGCGCTTCGGTCGACGTTTGGAGAGAGCGTGAGCGGGCCGGTCGCCGACATCGTCGTCCGCAACTGGGGAGCGCTCATTGCGCTGGTCGGCGCAATGCTCATCTACGGGGCGCGCAAACCGCCGGTGCGCCCCATGGCCCTGACTGTTGCCGGTGCGAGCAAAGCGATTTTCGTCGCGTTGGTGCTTTCGCATGGCGGACGCTTTCTCGGTTACCAAGCCGGGATCGCAGTGCTGAGTGATGTGCTGTGGATAATGGTCTTCGCGGCGTACTTGCTATCGGTGCGCCGTACGCCAACGGGCGACCTCAAAGTCGGCTCGGTCGGAACAGCATGATAGGCGCGCGAGTTGGTATCGGCGCGGTGCACGGCGAAGCTAGGGAACGATCCTCGCCGGTGGCATCGCACTCGTCGGAGGCGCCCTTGCGTTTCTGGGCGTGTTCTCCTACCTTGCCACTCGCTTCCAGTACCC
This sequence comes from Acidobacteriota bacterium, assembly GCA_003222675.1. Classification (GTDB taxonomy): domain Bacteria; phylum Acidobacteriota; class Vicinamibacteria; order Vicinamibacterales; family 2-12-FULL-66-21; genus QHWT01. Next base: position 42,579 of record QHWT01000053.1, read on the forward strand.
AGAGGTGCTCGACGGCAACGCGCCAGAAGTGCTCCCGGCTCTCTGGGCAACGGGGGCAACGGGGCGGGCGGTGTGGGCCCTCTACGGTGTTTTGCCACTCGTGTTTATTCCAGCGGGTGTCGGCGCGTTCGAGGCTCTTCGTAACCGCGCGTCGGGATCGACGCGGATGGGAATGCTGTTCGCCTTCCTCGCCGCCTTCAGCATGATGCTCGGTCTGATGCGTTGGCCGAGTGTGCACTGGGAACTCGCGCGTGCCTGGGCTACGGCCGCCGAAGGCAACCGCGTAGTGCTCGCTGCGATGTTCGATGGATTGAAACGCTACCTGGGCAACTTCATTGGCGAGTTCATCGGCGAGCTCGGCCTCAGCGTGTTCTTCGTTCTTTCGGGGGTCGGTCTGTCGCGGCATCCACGATGCCCCCGTTGGCTCAGTTGGTGGGGTATCGCCACACGCGTCCTGGGCCTGATTGGCATGTGGCGGAACGTGACGCCGGCCGTCGACGTGGTAGCAGCGGCCAGCAACTATCTTCTGCCGGCATGGATGATCGGTTTTGGCGTGTGGCTTGTCATTACGAGCAGAACGGAACGTCTGACGCCAGCGCACGTTTGATGAGCAACCTGTACGACACCATCGTTATCGGCGCCGGACAGGCCGGACTCGCGTCGGCGTACTACCTGCAGCGCGCGCGTTCCCAGTTCCTGGTACTCGACGGCGCCGGTCAAATTGGCGAATCGTGGCTGCGGCGGTGGGACTCGCTGCGCCTGTTCACCCCTGTCCGCTACAACTCGCTGCCCGGCCTGCCGTTCCCCGGCGAGCCCTACGCGCTGCCCGTCAAGGACGACGTCGCGAGGTACCTGGAGGCGTATGTCGCGCACTTCGCGCTGCCGGTTCGGCTGAATACGCGCGTCTCGTCGCTGGCGAATGACGCGCATCGGTTCGTCGTCACGACAGACGGAGAGACGTTTACTGCACGTTCGGTCATCGTTGCGACTGGCGCGTATCACCGGGCGTACATTCCCGCGTTCGCCAGCACCCTCTCGCCGAGCCTCATGCAAATACACTCGAGCGAATATCGGAATCCTGATGCGTTGCCTCCTGGAAGTGTTCTCGTGGTCGGCGCGGGCAACTCGGGGGCCCAGATCGCGCTGGAGCTCGCCGATTCGGGCCGCGCTACCTGGCTGTCAGGACGCGACACCGGCTCCATCCCCCGACGGGTGCTTGGGCGCGATGTGTACGACTGGCTGTGGTGGACGGTGATGCGCCCATCCGTCGACTCGTGGGTGGGTCGCAGGCTGATGGGCCAATTGTTCGCGGGCGATCCGCTGGTCGGCTTCTCGCGCCGCGCCCTCATCATTCCCACGCTGACGAGCGTCGGCCGCACGGTAGGCGTGTCGAACGGGCACCCGCGGCTCGACGATGGGCGCGTGCTCGAGGACGTGCGCACGGTTGTCTGGTGCACCGGGTTCCGTCCGGATTTCAGATGGATTCAACTGCCGGTGTTCGGACCCGAAGGCTATCCCGAGCACCGCCGCGGCATCGTCGCCGCCGCGCCGGGCCTTGGCTTCGTTGGATTGCGGTACCAGTACCGGATCGGCTCGTCGCTGCTCGGCGGTGTGCACGAGGATGCCGAGTACGTCGTCCGACAGCTGGACGCGCATGCCGGTCGCGCGTCGGCGGCGCACATCACAACATGAAGGACCTGTGAAAGCAATTCTGCACTCGCAATACGGAGCGTCAGACCTTCTCCAATTCAAGGAGATAGACAAACCCGCTCCCAAGGACAACGAGGTCTTGATCGCCATACACGCGACCACGGTGTCGACTGCCGACTGCACCATGCGCAATTTCACCTTCGTGACCAGATCAATGCTCCCCTTTGCCAAGCTCACGTTTGGTATCGGAAAGCCCTGGAAGGCGCGCGTCCTCGGCACCGAGTTGGCCGGAGTGGTGGAGAGCGCTGGCAAAGACGTGAAGAGGTTTAAGAAGGGGGACGCGATTGTTGCCTCGACCGGCATGGCGGGCGGCGGGCATGCCCAGTACGTCTGCCTTCCCGAAAAGGGAGCGTTGGCGCTCAAGTCGGAGTCCCTGACTTGGGAGGAAGCGGTTGCGATTCCGTTTGGGGCGAACACGGCGCTCTATTTCCTCCGGAACCTCGGGAAGATCCAAGTTGGTCAGGAGGTGTTGATCATCGGAGCGTCCGGGAGCATCGGCTCGGTCGCGGTGCAGCTGGCCAAACACTTTGGCGCGACGGTCAGCGCCGTGTGCAGTGGCGCGAACGTCGAAATGTTGAGGTCCCTGGCTGCAGACGGGGTTATCGACTACACCAAAGAGGATTTCACCAAGGATGCAAGAACCTACGACCTGATATTCGACATCGCCGGCGCGAGCTCCTTCAGTCACTGCCAACAATCGCTTAAGCCCCATGGTGTCTTTCTTCAAAACATCGTGGGGTTGACTACCTTGCTTCGGATCCTGTGGACGTCCATTGCCGGCGGCAAGAAACTCAAGGGCGGCGTCGCCATGGAACACCCGGAGAGAATGAACTTCATCGCAGAACTTGTCGCGGCGGGGAAGCTCAAGGCGGTAATCGACAGCAGTTATCCTCTGGAGCGGATTGCCGAGGCCTTCAAGTATGTTGAGCAAGGGCACAAGAAGGGAAATGTCGTGATCACGGTGGCGCATCCATGAATGCGACGATCCTCGCCACAATCATTGTTTAGCCGACGTATGCGCACGCTCGAGGTCGATGCCGACAGAGAGACGTCTCTTCATAGCGTAATCGCATCGGGTGCCAACGCCTGCAGTGGGTGATGTTGGCTCCACCATCGGCCCGCCTCCTCCTCGTCCCACGTCATCCCATCGATCGTGCCAAGTGACTGCGCAAGTTGTCGCGCGTTCTGCGGCCGGTCTTCTGGTTTCTTGGCGAGGCAGGCCAGCACTAGGCGTTCGAGCGTGGCCGGGATCGGAAGCTCGGTTCGCTCCGATGGCGGCACCGGCACAGCGTGCAGGTGCTGAGTGATCACCTTGAGCACCGTGTCGCCGGTAAACACCTGCTCTCCGGTGAGCAGGTAGTACGCCACACATCCGAGCGCGTATAAATCGGCGCGCGCATCGACGTTATCGCCAAGCGCCATCTCCGGCGCCATGTAAGCCGGCGTGCCCATGATCACGCCTTCGATCGTGGCCAGCGACTGCGCGGCGCCACCTGCGGCGGTCTTCACGAGACCGAAATCGAGCACCTTGACGAAGTCCTCTCGACACCCGACCCGCCCGATATGAATGTTGGCGGGCTTGATGTCTCGATGTACTAAACCGCGAGCGTGCGCCTCTTCGAGTGAATCACAGACCTGACGAAGGACATGAATCACACGCGGCGCCGGCATCGCGCCATGTTGTCGAACCAGTGACTCGAGATCCATTCCCTCCAGAAACTCCATCACTAAATAGAGGGTCTTGTCCTCAGTCACCCCAAAGTCGTAAAGGTCCACCGTGTGCGACGACCGCAGGTGCGCTGCCGCATCGGCTTCGCGCTGGAACCGCGCGATCGCCCGCGCCGCCACAGCAGGATCGTTGCCGCCGAGCATCTCCGGCCGGATCAACTTGATGGCGGCCGGCCTCGCCAGCATGCGATGAGACGCTTTATAGACCTCGCCCATCCCACCGCGCCCCAGCAGTTCGCCAAGCTGATAACTTCCCATCTCTCGCGCCTTCGCCACCTGCCGGCCAAGCGTTGTCACGACGTGCGAGATGACGACGGCTACGCCAACGAGCAGGTAGTCCGGGTAGTGCATCAGCAGTGCGTTACTCGCAGAGCCGAAATCCCAGCGGCCTTGGGCACGAGCCCAGAGCATCCCCACCGGATTCATGGAGGCTGCGACCAGGCCCGCGAGCAGCGTTTTCATCCTGGTGCTTGGCACGATTGCCGAGAACATCAGGATGACTGCTCCGATCCACGAGATCTGCGGAGACACGGATTGCCTGGCGAGGATCGGGCCGGAATGAAATGTCAAACCCAGCGCAAGCGCTGTGAGCACCATGTACACCAGGCCGAGATCCAGGATTCGGCGTGGGTCTCGATTGGGCGTCCGGGTGTAGGCAAAAAGCAGGAGCGACGCCAGCACGCTCGCGGCGGCGATCGCATCGCCGATCGTCAGGTCGAGCCACGCCGACGGGTCCGCTTGCATCGACCTGAACGCGACGTGCCCGAGGATGCTTCCGAGGACCCACAACCCAGCGGCGACGAGCGACATGATGCCGAGCCGAGCGGAGGCGTCCCGAAGTAGATCGTCAGGGAGGGCTCGTGGCCGACCACGTGCCTCAGTTTCCCCCGCGGGGGTTGCATCGCTCGGAGGCCGTATGAGTTTCGGGACCGGCATCACAGCTGGGGTCAGTGTAACGGTCATTAGACGTCGTGAGCTGAGCGGCCTCCCCGTTCCCATGCTGGCGGCGCATCGGGGAGTTTCGATTCTGAGCGCCTCCGGCTCGACGAGACTCTCCCCAAGATTGTCCCTGCGACGCGCCAAAACAGCGCGTACCGAGCCAACGGCAGCCAACTCGCTAGATTGGGGAAATAGAAGAACAGGAGGGATTTACGAGGAAAAACGAAGATGGCCGAAATGCTGATCGACGCTTAGCAAGCCGTTGCAGTGCTCGCGCCATACGGATGAGCCAGCGTCAGAAATCGCTTCAATCAATCGGGGTCGCTGGATGGAGCTCGGACAAGTTCGACGCGCTACCCGAGGCTGCGCAGTTCACGAATCATCTTGCGCGCGGCGATCGAAATCTGAAGGGCACGCGTGCACGGCGTGCCGTCGATTTTTCGCAGGTTTGCGGTACTTTTGAACTCCGAAGCCCAACATCCTAGCGCCGCCACTTTGGTCGCTCGCGGCACCTGATTCGCGAACCTTGACTTTTGTGCACAGTGTGCACACACTGGAAGACATGAGCTCGGGATATGTGTCCGGCCGCGTGCCTACGCGTTACGAGCGGTTGGTGACCAAACAGGCACGCGCCGCCCGAACCTCGAAAAGCGACCTTGTCGCGCGATACGTTATCGAAAAGAGTCTCGAGACCGAGTTTCCTGGGATTTCCTTTCGCGATTCGCTGGCAGGCCGCGAAGCATACTTGACTGGCCATCGCGTCTCCGTGTGGGAAGTGCTCGCGGTGCACGAGGAGACCAAATCGGTCGAGAAGACGGCGAGCCATTTCCGCTGGCCGCGCGTACTCGTCAAGCGAGCGCTGGCATACGCCAAGGCTTTCCCCGAAGAAATCCACACAGCGCGTGACGAAGAGACCGGCACAGCTTCGGCTGCTCGCTGACGAGAACACGTCGCATCGATTCGTCTCGGCCTGCACGCGTCTGCGCCGGAACTTTCCCATTGTTCACATCGCTCGGTGGCAAGACGGATCCTGGCTTGGCCTGGACGATGCGGCCCTGTTGATCTCCTGCGCCGAAGCCGGCTTGGTGCTCGTCGCCTTCGACCGCGCAACGCTACCGTGGCACGCAGGCCAAGTGGTGCGCGCGGGAGAGAGTCACGGCGGTCTCATTCTGTTCCGGCGCACGGTTCGGAGCACCAACTACGGCGAGCAAGCGCGCCTCGTCTCCGAGTTCTGGTCCAGTCAAGGCCAGGGCTGGGACTGGACGAATCGAATCGTGTACCTGCCGAAGTCGCCGTGAGCTGCAGCCTGCAGCCTTCGCAGACGGGCAGAACCAGCGTTGCCGTCGACCACCTAACACACCAAGCTGCCCGTCCGCTGCCCGCCGCATTGACGCGTGAGATGGCGTCCGGGGTGTTACCCCGCTGTTACCCCGGCGCTTGAGCTGGTGCGATTTGCGTTTCACGACCACGCGAACACGCGGTGTTCGTCGGCAGGCCGGACGGCCTACAAGCGCCTCTAAGATCGGGAGATCGGGCTGTGACCTATAGGTGACCTACAGAT
>QHWT01000054.1:0-56936 GCA_003222675.1 Acidobacteriota bacterium
CGTTTGGTACTGCGCGGAACTCGTGGCGGATGCCCACATCGGCGACGCTCGATGTCCGGATCCTCAAGTACTTCAACATCAAGCCCCGTGGCAAGCTCGATGTCGTCGTCGAGGCCTTCAACGTGCTCAACCGAACGAACGTGACCGGAGTGAACATGGTCTACGGTCCCTTTCTGACGCCCCTTGGTTCGTTTGGACGACCAATCGCGGCGAGCCAGGCGCGCCAACTGCAATTTTCCATCGACCTCGAGTTCTAACCAGAGGAGGAATCGCATGCGAGGTGTCGTCGATCCACGTGTCATTGGCGTCGCGTTGTTGCTCTGTGCGGCTGCAGCGCCGCTGAGAGCCCAAACGGCTTCGGAGATTCCAGCAGCTGTCAATGCGGTTGCGCCGCTGAATCAGCACTCGGGCAGTGAGGCCGACACCGCCGAGCCGTTCGATCTGACGCAAGTGATACAGCAACCGACCGGTCCGCCGCCGACGCCCCGTCACACCGGTATCAAAGCGATGGTGAAAGGTCTCGTCACCGACGTCGAGCATCTTCCCTCACGCGAGAACCTCTTGTGGGCAGGCGTTGGTGGCGGAGTGGCGCTCGCTGTGCATCCGCTGGATGATGACGTGAACCACAAGCTGGTCGGCAACAATACTGCCCGGAATATTTTCAAGGCCGGAGAAATTCTCGGAGAGCTCGGCACGCTGTTGGGCAGCGCTTCGGGTATATATGCGTTCGGCCGCTTGAAAGACAAACCAAGGGTGTCCCATGTGGGCATGGACCTGATCCAATCGCTCGCCATCTCCGAGGGCCTGACGCAGACGTTGAAATACACCACGAGGCGGGAGCGGCCAGACCACAGCAGCCGCAATTCGTTCCCGTCCGGCCATGCCGCGGATACGTTTGCATTCGCCACCGCGCTCGAGCGCCATCTCGGATGGCGGTACTCGGTGCCTGCGTACGTGCTTTCGTCGTACGTGGCACTTTCGCGGCTGCCCGCGAATCGTCATTGGCTCAGCGATGCCGTGTTCGGCGCATCTGTTGGAATCATCGCAGGGCGGACCGTGACGAGTCGTGAAGCGCACCCGTTTCCTGTCGCCGTCACGTACATTCCGGGTGGAGCGATGGTGATGTACGTTCGGTGACGTAGTTTGCTGTCAGCCGTGAGGCCACATCGACTCGCAGTATCAGTTGCACTTGCCGGCGTGGTGGCGGGTTGTGCCGTCAACCGTCCGCACGTGAAGAGTCTTCGCGATCCGGAGGCCCGCGCAATTCAATTTGATGTCCCGATCCGCACGACGGTCAAGGCGCTCAACGCGATCCCGGCTCATTGCGGTCCTACATCGGATCACCGTGTGCGTCGCGAGGAATTCCAGGTCTATGAGGTGATCGGCCGAATCATTCGCGTGAAGCGCGAGCGGGATCACGATATTCATCTCGTTCTCCAGGATCCAGAAGACCCTCACGAGCATTTAGTCGCGGAATCGGATGACCCCAACTTCCGCGGTAACAGCGCATCGCCGTACCGAATGAAACTCGGCGCAGCCAGAAGCATGTTCGAGGAACTGGAGCGACAGTCTGGTGCCCACCAATTGAAAGACATCCGGGGAATGACCGTGCGCCTGACCGGCGTGGGGTTCTTCGACATGAACCACCTTCAGGTCGGCCGATCTCGAAGCTGCATCGAGTTGCACCCCATCCTGACGATCGAGCGGGTCAGCGAGTACGCAGCCGCACCCACCGTCAGCACTCGGGTTGATCCATCGCCAGGGGTTGTTCCACGAAGTCGACGCTTCACCGTGTCGCGGCGCGTGGGTTCTTGATGGGTCTATTCGTCTTCCGCAAAGCCCGACTCATTCGTTGGAGAGAAGAAAGCCCGGTTCAGTCCTGGTTCGATGAGGGCGTTTGCCCGGACCGCATTAGATAAGAGGTCCCGGAAATGTCTGGGGGCCGGCCGATTACAGATACGTTATCGTGTACAAAAAACACACGAGGAAGGCAAGCGTCGGCCTGGGAAGCCGCACCTTTCTTTCCAGAAATTTCCTTCGGATGCCGTGAAGCTGATGGACTCCTTCTTGCTCGAGCATGATGCCCTCTGAAGAAGTGCTTTCCGGGCATCGTCGCCACGCCGTCGCCGTCTTGGGCTTGAGGCGATTGACCGGGCAGCGTTTGAGGGACGCCGGGGCCGCATGTTCCTCGGCCCTGCTGGTCATCGGCGGGCCACCGACAATCTTTAGACGCGAGCAGATCACTCACGCGGCCTCGTAGATTCCCGAAACTTCAAAGGGCCCCACTCAGAAATGAGGAAGCGTGCAGACGCGCTGTCGCTGCGCTGCGACGGCGATACCTGGCGGTGTAGCTTGTTTCGCGTATCGGTTCGTGAATGTCAGCGCTCATCACTGCACGCGAGCGGCTGGTGAATGAGCATTACGTTCAGCGTCTGATTGATTGTGAGGAACTGTGTGAGGGTCGAAACGGGTGATCTGTGTCTGCTTGTCCGGGCGGGAGGGCAGTTATGCGCGATGCCGCTCGAGCACGTCGACGAGACGATGCGTCCGCAGCCGGTGCACGCGGTTGCAGGTGCGCCGCATTTCGTCTGCGGCATTGCCGTGATTCGTGGAAAACCGGTTCCAGTCGTTGATGTCGCCTCGGCACTCGGCCAGCGCGACTCACAGTCGACCCGGTTCGTGACGATCAAGACCGCTGACCGCCGAGTGGCGCTCGCCGTGGACGACGTTCTTGGGGTGCGCACAATCGATGCGAAGTCGATTTCGGAATTACCGCCGCTGCTCTCACACGCCAGTGCTGAAGTCGTGTCGGCTATCGCAACGCTCGATAGCGAGCTGTTGATGGTCATTCGAAGCGCCAGACTTGTATCTGAGATGGCCTGGCCGGCGATCGAGGCCGGTGTAACGGCGTGACTGCCGCGATTGGTGCCCGCGAAATCGAACGCTTCCGCGCGGCGCTCGCGGCCCGTCTTGGCCTGCATTTCGATGAAGGGAAGTTCGGCTTTCTCGCCGAGGTGCTCGGGCGCCGCGTCGAGGCGGCGGGACAAGGTAGCGAGGCTTACCTGTCCCGTCTGGAAACGCGACGGATGCCGGATGAGGTCGCCGCGCTCGCCCGAGAAGTCACGATTCCCGAAACGTACTTCTTTCGAAACCTCGATCAATACCGCGCGTTCGCCGAGATTGTCCTTCCGGACCGTCTGGCCGCGCCGACAGTCGGGAGGCGCCTGCGGATACTGTCGCTGGGGTGTGCCTCAGGAGAAGAGGCATATTCACTCGCCATTCTCGTTCGCGACATGATCGCCAACCCCGCATGCGATGTCTCAATTGTCGGCGTCGACGTGAACTCGGCGATGATCGAAAAGGCCAACCGCGGACGGTTCTCCGCGTGGGCGCTGCGAGAGACGCCGGAGGAAGACAGGCGGCGATGGTTTCGAGCTGACGGCCCGGACTTCATCCTTGACGACGCGGTCCGCACGTCGGTCCGATTCGAGCAGCGCAACCTTATTGATGATGATCCTCAGTTGTGGCAGTCCAGCACCTATGACGTCGTTTTCTTTCGGAACGTCGTCATGTACTTCACACCCGATCAGGGGCGGCGCGTCGTCGACCGAATCGCCCGCGCGCTCTGCCCCGGAGGGTACCTCTTCCTCGGACACGCGGAAACCCTGCGCGGTTTTTCCAACGACTTCCACCTCCGTCATACACACGGCACGTTCTATTACCAGCGGAAAGAGCGTGCCGAAAGCCTCTCCTCGGCGTCGTTCCCATCTGACGTGCGGCATCCGCCAATCGCGTCGATTGCGGCGGTACCAGCAGATGCCGACTCGTGGGTCGACGCGATCCGCCGCGCCTCGGAGCGTGTCGCTGCGCTCACGGACTCTCACCGGCCGGACCCCTCCGGCCTCGGCTCGAACGTGGTTACCGCCACACCTGCGTGGGAGCTGGGTCTCGTCCTCGAACTGCTGCGGAAAGAGCGCTTCGCCGAAGCCCTCGCGATTGTGAATGCCTTCCCGCCCGCGTCCGGCCGTGACCCAGACGTCCTGTTATTGCGTGCCGTGCTCCTGACCCATGGTGGTCAGCTCGCGAGGGCCGAAGACGCGTGCGCGCGTCTCCTTGACGTCGATGATCTGAGCGCGGGGGCACATTATCTGCTGGCGCTGTGCCGGGAAGGTGCAGGCGATCGGGCCGCCGCGTCCCATCATGACCAGGTGGCGGCCTATCTGGATCCGGGTTTTGCGATGCCTCGCCTCCATCTCGGCCTCCTTGCCCGTGGCGTCGGAGAGCACTCGGTTGCGCGTGAGCAGCTGGGACAGGCGCTCGTGCTTCTACAGCGCGAGGACGCCTCCCGTGTCCTTCTGTTCGGCGGCGGCTTCGGCCGTGAGGCGCTCATCGCGCTTTGCCGCACGGAACTGCTGCGATGCGGAGGCACGGCGTGAGCGGCGCAGACATGCTTGCGACCGATCGTGGCGCGGAGTTGCGCCGCGCGTTCGACCGTTCCTTTGCCGAGGCGCCACGGTCCGATGTGACGTCTCTAGAAGATCTGCTCGAGATCACAGTCGGTGTCACGCCGTACGCGCTCAGGATCACCGAGGTGGCGGGACTCTTCGTCGACAGGAAGATCACGCCGCTTCCAACCACCGTCCCCGAACTGCTCGGCATCACCGGCTTCCGGGGTTCCATTCTGCCGGTGTACGACCTGGCCGGCATGCTGGCGTATCCGGTCGCGACGGCGACGAAGCCGCGCTGGCTGGCGATCGCGGCCGCGCTACCGGTGGGCCTGGCATTCGAAGGGTTTGACCGTCATCAGCGAATCCCTCGTGACGCAATCGTGCCGCAGGTTCGTCGCGACAGTCAGGTGCGGCACGTTTGCGAGGTGTTTCGAAGTGGGGAGAGGATGCGGCCGATCATCTCGGTAGCATCCATTCTGGAAGCAATTACGAGCCGGGTGCGTCCCGGCGCATCGGTGAGGAAACGATAACAAATGGCTCGACATTGGACGTTCGGACAAAAAGTGGGTGCCAGCTTCGCGCTGCTCGTCGCGCTGGCCATCGTGATGGGTCTCGTGGCTTTCCTGGCGCTTCGGACCGTCGTCTCGAGCAAGGACCGCGTCATCGATATCGACGCGCAGCTGCTCATCGGTGCACAGCATCTTCACGCGTTGCGTGAGAGCAAGGGAAGCAGCGCGCGGGAGTTCCTGCTGACCCGTGACGAACAGGCTCTCGGCACGATGCAGCAGGCGCGCGCCGATGTCGTGATGGTGCTGGCGCAGCTGAAGCGGAACGTGAGCGACGAGGACGGCCAGCGGCTGGTTGAAGCCATCATCGAGGCGGAAACTGCGAACCAGCGCGCGATTGATGATGTGGTCGCGCTCCGCCGCACGAACGTATCGCTCGACGAGGTCGTGCGTGCCTTCGAGAACCGGATCGATCCCACTCGAGACCGGCTCGACGCCGCGATTCGGACGTTTGTCTCGCGTGAGGAGCAGCGGCTGCAGGGCGCGAAGCAGGCATCCACGGAAACCGCTTCCCTTGCCACGATGGTGGTGGCAGTACTTGTCGCCATCGTGTTGCTCTGCGCGATTGCGACAGGCGTCGTCCTCACGAAGACACTGGGTCGGCAAATCGGCACCGCGGTCGGTCAGGTCCAAAGTTCGTCCGCGGAACTGCAGGCGGCGGCGACCCAGCAGGCGACTGGGGCGAAAGAGCAAGCCACCGCCATGAGCGAGATCGCCACCACCATCAGCGAGCTTCTTGCCACCTCCCGCCAGATTACAGAAAGTGCCCGGCGCGTCGCTCAGATCGCGGAGGAGACCGCCGCCGCCGCGCGGTCAGGAGACGACACGGTTGATCACGCGCACGAGTCGATTGCGGCTATTCGCCGGCAGGTCGATCTGGTGGTCAGTCACATGCTCGAGCTCGGGAAGAAATCGCAGCAAATTGGGACGGTACTCGAGATCGTGTCCGAGCTCGCCGAGCAAACGAACATCCTGGCCATCAATGCCACGATCGAAGCGGCCGGTGCCGGAGAAACGGGAAAACGGTTTGGCGTCGTGGCCGATGAGATCCGCAAGCTGGCCGATCGTGTCGCGGGCTCGACGAAGGAGATCAGAGGCCTCATCGAGGATATCAGGAGCGCGGTGAACACGACCGTTATGGCCACCGAGACAGGCTCGAAGGCCGTGGATACGGGTTCGAAACAGTTCGCGTACGTGACTGCTTCGTTCAAACGGATCGTAGGACTCGTGACGACCACGACAGAAGCCGCAAGAGAGATCGAACTGTCCATCAAGCAGCAGATGAGCGCCATCGAGCAGGTCAATGTCGCGATCGCCAACATTGCTCAGGCATCGAAGGAGACAGAAGCCAGCACCGGGCAGACGCAGCAAACAGCGTCGCAGCTTGCGTTTCTCTCGAAAGACCTGCTGAGGGTCATCCGGCCAGAGGCAGCCGCTTAGACATGGCAGGGGATCCCTATCAGTACTTTCGGATCGAGGCGCGAGAAATCCTCGAACAGCTGGGACAGGGTGCACTCGATCTCGAGAAGGGGATTCCATCCTCTGACGTGATCGCCCGACTGCTGCGGCTGGCGCACACCCTGAAGGGCGCCGCCAGAGTCGTCAAACAGCCGGAGATCGCCGAGCATGCGCATAAGCTCGAGGATGTCTTCACGACTCTGCGAAATTCAACGGCGTCCGCGCCGCGCGAGCAGATCGATCTCGTGCTGATGCTGCTCGATCAGATTGGAGTTCGACTCGGCGCACTGGCGGCGGGCGGCCCGGCTGACGCCGTGCTGCCTGGCCGCTTCGAGACAGAAGAGGCGGTCCATGTCTACCGCCCCGATTCGCAGGACATGGAAGGACTGGTCGACGGAGTCGCCGAAGCGCAGTCCCAGCTTGCCGCATTGCGGCTCAGACTCGACCGCGGAGATCGAATCCGCCACTTGATCGATCTGATTGACGATCAAGTTGGCCGCTTCCGTGTAGCGGACGCGGTACGGGCAGGCAACCGCCCGGGCGTTGAGAAAACACTCTCGATGATCGAGGAACTGCGCGGGGGGTTTGGCGCGCTCGAGCGGGACGTCGCTCACGGCGTCGAGCAGATTGAGCGCGAGCTGCGCCAGGTCAGCGAAGCGGCCGCGCGCCTGCGGCTGGTGCCTACCAGCGCCGTCTTCCGGTTCCTGGAGCGGGCCGCGCGCGATGTGGGCCGGACCCTCGGGAAACGGGTCACATTTGAGGGCCGCGGCGGTGATGTTCGCGTGGACTCCGGCATTCTGACCATCGTCCAGGGCGCGCTTCTGCAGGTTGTGCGCAATGCCGTCGCTCACGGCATTGAATCGAGCGACAACGAACGACGGGCAGCGGGCAAGCCTCCGGACGGCCATGTGACGGTTACCGTCTCACGCCGCGGCGCCTCTGTGTCGTTCGTCTGCTCGGATGACGGCCGCGGGATCGATCTCGACGCTGTCCGCCGAACTCTTCAGCGGAAGGGGCTGTCACCCGCCGAGCGCCAGGCACTGGACGCTGACGCGCTCCTTCGCCTGCTGCTCAAAGGCGGCATCAGCACGTCACGCACCGTCACCGATGTAGCGGGCCGAGGGATTGGGTTGGATGTGGTGCGCGAAGCCGCCGAGCGGCTGGGCGGCGATGTCACGATGCGGACGGAGCCCGGCACGGGCACGACCATCGAGCTCCTGGTGCCGTTCTCGATCGCCTCTTTGCCGGCCCTCGTCGTCGAGGTGGCAGGCATCGCGGCAGCTGTTCCACTGGATAGCGTGCGGCGCACTCTTCGTGTCACGTCTGGCCAGATCACGGAAACCGCGGACGCCACCTCGATTCTTCACGACGGCCGAAGCATCCCCTTCTCGTCGCTCCTTCGCGTTGTCCGTCCCGCGGAACCTCGCCCGCGCGCGGCTGGGGCGTCGCCGACATTCATCGTCGAGGCGGGCGGCGGCGCAGCAGCTTTCGCGGTCGACCGAATTCTCGGAACCGCCACAGTCGTAACGCGGCCGCTGCCGGAACTCGCACCGGCGGCGCCGGCCGTTGTCGGCGCATCGCTCGACCCCGGCGGCCAGCCGCGTCTCGTGCTCGATCCCGTCAGTCTCGTGGCAGAGGCGTACCAGTCATGTGTGCCACAACTCCACGCGATCGCATCGCGGCCCTCGATCCTGGTCGTCGATGATTCACTGACGACGCGAATGCTGGAGCAGAGCATTCTGGAATCCGCGGGATACGTCGTGAGTCTCGCGAGCTCCGGGGAGGAAGGCCTGGAGAGGGCGCGCGCGGCCAGGTACGCGCTCTTTCTCGTCGACGTCGAGATGCCTGGCATGGATGGATTCGCGTTCATCGAACAGATTCGTGCGGATTCGTCGCTGCGCGATATTCCTTCGATCCTGGTGACGTCCCGGGCTGCTGCGGAAGATCGGCAGCGGGGACGGGAAGTGGGCGCCCAAGCCTACATTGTGAAGAGCGAGTTCGATCAAGGGGCGCTCCTCGAGTGCATCCGGAGGCTCGTGCAATGACGCGCGTGCGCGTGCTCGTCGTCGAGGATTCGGTTACGGTCCGACGCCATCTCTGCGCCGTGCTGGGGAGCGATCCGGACATCGAGGTCGTCGCTGAGGCTGGTGATGGGAAACAGGCGATCCATCTCTGTCAGACCGTCCGGCCCGACGTGGTGACGATGGACATGATGCTGCCAGTGATGAGCGGCCTCGGCGCCACCGAATACATCATGGCCCACTGCCCGACACCGATTCTGATTGTGTCGGCCTCGATGAACCGTGGTGAGGTGTTTAAGACATACGAGGCGCTCGCCGCCGGTGCGATCGAGGTGCTCGAAAAGGCGAACGGGGAAGAACCGGCGGGCGAATGGGAGCGGAGGTTGGCCGCGACCGTCAAGCTCGTGTCGCGGGTCCGGACCGTGACACACGTGCGCGCGCGCCTGGGGGCTCTCGGCCAGTCGCACCGCGCTTCGAAGCCCTGGCCGGTCATGCATTCGCCTGGACGAAGGCAGGGCCAGGTCGTCGCGATTGGCGCATCCACAGGAGGACCCGGCGCGATCCTCGAGATTCTGCGCGCCCTGCCGCGAGACTTTGCGTTGCCGCTGCTGCTGGTCCTGCATATCAACGAGCCGTTTGCCGCGGCATTCGCGGAGTGGCTCGATGGCCAGACCGCTTTCCGCGTCTTCTATGCGGTGGACGGACAGCTCGTCAGCGCGACGTGCGGGCGCGTGACGATGGCACCTCCAGACTCGCATCTCGTAGTGCGGAGCGGCCGTCTGCGGCTGACGCGCGAACCGGAGCGGCATTCGTGTCGTCCATCAGTCGATGTGCTGTTCGAATCACTTGCCACCGAGTACGGTTCCTCGGCGACCGCGTGCCTGCTGACGGGAATGGGCCGCGACGGCGCCGCCGGGCTGCTCGATATCCGGCGGGCCGGAGGGCTGACGATCGCTCAGGACGAAACGACATCGGTCGTCTACGGCATGCCGCGGGAAGCGGTGCTCTTGGGCGCCGTCGAGCGTGTGCTGCCCCTCGGGGAGATCGCATCCTCGTTGGCGGCGGTGGCCGATTCCGCACGGAGTGACGAAGGATGAATCACACCGTGCTCATCGTCGACGATAGCCTCACAGTCCGAATGGATCTCGCTGACGCGTTCAAGGCCGCGGGCTTCCGGCCGCTGCCTTGCGCGACGGCGGCGGAAGCACGGGACATGCTGTCCCGTGGTTCGGTGGATGTGATCATCCTCGACGTGCTGCTGCCCGATGCCAACGGTGTGGATCTCTTGAACGAGATTCGATCCGCGCCCGGCGGCTCGGCGGTCTCCGTCGTCATGCTCTCGTCTGAGGCCGATATCAAGGACCGGATCCGGGGACTCCGGACCGGGGCCGACGAGTATGTGGGCAAACCGTACGATGCCCGGTATCTCGTCGCGAAGGTGGAGGAGCTGATTCAGGCGCGTCGGTCGGCTGATGCAACGACGATCCTCGTGATCGACGACAGCTTGACCTTTCGCGAAGTACTCCGCGACGCCTTCCAAAGTGCCGGGTATGTCGTGCTGGAAGCGGCGACAGGAGAAGAGGGCTTGCGCCTGGCCGGCACGCGTCGTCCCACTGCGATCGTGGTGGATGGTGTCCTCCCGGGCATTGATGGCGCCACCGTCATCCGACACCTTCGCCTCGACGCGGCGCTGCGCGACGTGCCCTGCCTCCTGCTGACTGCTTCGGAAGGCAAACACGCTGAACTTCGAGCGCTGGAAGCCGGAGCCGATGCCTTCGTGCGGAAGGAGGAAGATCTCGACGTCATCCTCGCTCGGCTGGCGGCCATGCTCCGCCGATCGCCGACGCGCCCGCAGGGAGTCGACGAAACGAAGAGTCTGCGCGGTCTCAAGAAGATTCTGGCCGTCGACGACAGCCTTACCTATCTTCACGGACTCAATGACGCGTTACAGGACGAAGGCTATGACGTCATTCTGGCGCGATCCGGCGAGGAGGCTCTGGAGCTGCTGGCGGTGCAGACGGTGGACTGCATCCTGCTCGACTTGCTGATGCCTGGACTCAGCGGCCAGGAAACCTGCGAGCGGATCAAGACGGCCCCCACCGTGCGCGACATTCCCCTCATCATGTTGACCGCTCTGGAAGATCGCGAGGCGATGATTCAGGGACTCAGCGCCGGGGCCGACGACTACATCTCGAAATCCAGTGAGCTTCAGGTGCTCAAGGCCCGCGTGCGCGCGCAGATTCGGCGAAAGCAGTTCGAGGACGAGAACCGCCGCATTCGCGAGGAGCTGTTGCGGAAGGAGCTCGAAGCGGGCGAAGCGCGAGCCGCCCGCGAACTCGCCGACACGAAAATGGTTCTGATAGACGAACTCGAGCGCAAGAACAAAGAGCTTGAAGCATTCAGTTATTCCGTCTCCCACGACCTGCGCGCGCCACTTCGCGCCATCGACGGATTCAGCCGGATTGTGCTGCAGGACTTCGCCGGCACGCTCGATCCCAAAGGGCAAGAGTACCTGCAGCGGGTCTGCGCGGCCGCGAAACGAATGGGCGAACTCATCGATGATCTGCTGGAGCTGTCACGCGTTGGACGAACCGAGCTCCGGCGCACTCGCGTGAACCTCTCAGATGTCGCGCGACATGTGATCGACGACTTCCAGAAACAGGCCGACCGCCAAGTCGACGTCGCCATTCAAGAGGAGCTCATGGCGGATGCGGACAGCCGATTGATGCAAATTGCGCTGGAGAACCTGCTTGGAAATAGCTGGAAGTTCACCCGGAACACTGTCGGCGCCAGGATCGAGTTCGGCCGCGATCAGAACGGCCACGGCCCCATCTACTTCGTTCGCGACAACGGCGCGGGCTTCGACATGACCTACGCAGAGAAGCTTTTTGGACCGTTCCAGCGCTTGCACAGCGACGTGGAGTTTCCAGGCACTGGCATCGGCCTCGCAACGGTCTACCGCATAGTCGAGCGGCATGGCGGCCGGGTGTGGGCCGAAGGCGCAGTTGGGCGGGGCGCCACGTTCTACTTCACGATTCCATCCGTCCGCCGCGGAAGCCGGTCCTCAACCGTACCAAACCTCTCCTCGATGTAGTGATGCCGGATGATAGCGGTCCTCTGATTGGGGAGTGATATCTCGAAGCCGGCCAGGTGCAAAGACCATCTATATGTCTGGTCAGCAAAGGCCGTCACTCGGAAGAGTGAGAAAATCTATGAGCGATTCACCGCAACTTTCGAAAGTCCTCATCGTTGACGATGATGAGGCCATCACCCGTCTGTTGATACGCCGACTTTGTCCGCATGGCTATGCCGTCCAAGTGGCGCACGACGGGCCAAGTGCCCTCAGCGCCGTGCGCGACGACCCACCGGATGTCGTACTGCTCGACGTGATGATTCCAATCATCGATGGCTACGAGGTGTGCCGTCGTCTGAAGCGCGACCCCGCGACGCGGCTGCTGCCGGTTGTGCTGGTCACTGGACTCACAGAGCGAGCGCAGCGCATCGAGGGCCTGAAGGCAGGTGCCGACGATTTCCTGAGCAAGCCGGTAGACATACACGAACTGCTGGCCCGCGTCGGTTCTCTGTTACGCATGAAACGTTACACCGATGATCTTGACTCGGCGGCTTCCATCATCGAAACACTGGCAGAGATGATCGAGGCGCGGGACGGCTATACGCAGGGTCACTGTCATCGAATGGCCAATTATGCGACCGCGCTGGGACGAAAACTCCGAGTGAGTGAGGACGATCTGCAGGCCCTCCAACGCGGCGGCTTTCTTCATGACATCGGCATGCTGGCCATTCCCGACCCTGTTCTGAAGAAGGAGGGGAAGCTTTCGCCTGAAGAGTACGAGCTGGTCAAATCGCACACGGTGATCGGTGACTCGCTGTGCGGTAAGTTGCGATCCTTGTCCTCAGTCAGACCAATCGTGCGTCATCACCACGAACGATTCGACGGCTCCGGCTACCCCGATGGGCTGCGAGGGGATGACATTCCTCTCGTGGCGCAGATTGTCGGGATCATCGACGTCTACGACGCTGTGACGACACGACGCTCATATCAGCAGCCCAAGCCCACCGACGCAGCAGGGGCGATCCTGCGACGCCAGGTAGAGCATGGATGGCGCCGGCACGATCTGGTCGAGGAGTTTATCACTATGATTCGAGGCGGGGGATTCGTGATCTCTTGAGCAGTGACCAGGGCGGCGGGAAACGCCGCCGACGACCTTCCATCCGTAAGCGTTGCCTCAAAGTAGTTGACCGATGCCATTCGTCAGAGTGATTACCGCACGAGTTCGCCGCTGATCTCGAACAGGGCGGCTCGCCGGCGACGGTCCACCACTGACGCTTATGCCTGGCGTCGACAGCTTCCGCGCGCCGTTGGGCACGGCGAGGCGGCGATAAAGAGAGCACACTCATGAACATACTCGCCGTGTTGGGACTGGTTGTGATCGTTGCAATTGTCATCGCTCTGTGGCGCATCAAGCGGCCCCCACCGCCTCCGCCGGCTTCGTGAGGAGAGCGGCAACACGCAGCGCGCGAATAGCCAAACCAACCGCGTCGGCGCCATACCGTTCGCAACGCGGGATCCTGGATGAGATCGAGCGACTGCGACACTCGTAGTGTGTGTGACGCCAATATGACGGGCCTTCCGCGATTATTGACAGCCCGTTCCAGGCGATCGGGCAGTTGCCCTCGATGAAAAAGCGTTCGCGAGGATTGCATCACGGGTAACAGTGGTTTGGGGACGAGCCGGCAGATCCAGTTTTTGCCTTCCGCTTGAACTTCTAAGCAGCGAATCGCCGGAGACTGATGCGAGAGGCCCGCCGCCAGAAATGGGACGGGCCTCTCGTGTTTTAGCAGTGTTCATCCCGTCGATCTCAATCTCGCTGCTCCGGTACACGAGGATGTGTCGATGCACCGCATATACCACGCCCCTGGCACATCCGGGTTCGTCACCACATTGAACCCAGATGTTACCGGTGCGTCACACGTGGATCTGCAGATGGTCGTTGTCTCGTCTTATACATTGACGGTCCGGCGCAGGGCTAACCCGCAAGCGACGGGTCGTAACACGCGGTGCTCAATGATGATGTCAGCTACATCCTGGCTCTCCCCTATGGTTGTGAGCGTCTGTCTCGCGCTTTGTCCGGGTCCGGCGGTGGGGCAAACAACAGACGCTACGCGGCATGTGCGGGCGTTCGATCCGGCGCTCAGGGGACTCCTGGACGAAGGCATCGAACGTTCCGTCACGTTCCACCGCCTCGTGCAGCGGATCGACGAGACCGATGGCATCGTGTACGTAGAGAGCGGAACGTGCTCGATCGGCGCCGCGATGGGCTGCCTGATGCTCGCGGTCCGTGAGGCGGGGCACACGCGGTACCTCAGTATTCACTTGCCGCCCCGTCAACACCGACGCGACACCTACATCGCGTTGACTGGTCACGAACTTCAGCACGCGAGTGAGGTGCTGACCGCCCGCTGGGTGCGGAACAGCGCCGACGCGTATGCTCTCTTTATTCGTATCGGGTCGGCCGAATCGATCAGAAGTTTCGAGACCGCCGAGGCTCAACGCGTCGGCGCGCTGATCGCACAGGAGCTCGCGGCAAGCCCTCGCACCTGTCGCTGAGCATCGCCCATCCGCCGCCGAAAATCCCACCGTGCCTCTCGGCCACCATCGGATGGACGCGACGCACATCACGCACGGCGTCGTAAGCGTAATCGCGGCGCGATAACGCTGGAAGGATCGTGGTTCCGCGGCGCCGAGCCGGACGAGAACCGGAAGGACATAGAGCTCGGGAGGCTGGACTCCTACGCCGGCCGTCTTTCGTGCAGACGTCGCGGTTGGGACGCGCAAGTCAGTGGGGCCCATCTGAAGACGCCGGAATTTATTGCAAACCGACGGGCTAGAGGCGAAATTGAAGGGCGTCAGCTACAGATGCTGTGTGGATCAAGGGCTGCGGTAATCGCTTGCTCGATGCTGGCGACGCTGCCCTGGTGCACTGTGACGAACCGTTCCACGCCATCAGGATCTTCGAATCGCAGCTCCCATGCAAAAGGAAGCGCCTGGATTGCGATGAGCGTGAGGGGCAGATCGACATCCCGAAGCACCGAATGGACGGCGCTGGCAATCTCGGAGCGTGTCATGAAGGTAATGACGCCTCAGGGCGAGCGTAGGATCCCGCACTACGAATCGGCGAGCGAGCTGAGCCCACCCAAACCTACGTCGCGTCGGTCGTCAGAACGCGCGCTTCTGATGCGTTACACAGAGGGATGCACTCGGCGCAAGACGGGAGCCCAGGTCGTACGTTCCTGAACCCCCAATACGCATCCAGGTCGGTCGTCAGAAGCCCACGCCGACCTGGACCTGGTAAGCACGCGGCGTGACGAAATGCGTTCCCGTGAACGTCGAGAGGAAGTTATACAGCGCCTCTTTGTTCGTCAAATTCACCACCCTCAAGCGGACACGGACCTTCGCCTTATCGGTATGGAACAGGTTGTCGGCGCCAATACCCAAATCGAGCAGATGACGCGGCGCGATGCGGGGCGGATTTTTCACATCATCCGCAGTGCCTTCCGCCGGAATACGCAGACGCGTTGCGCCTCCGCCCGAGTCACACGCGGCGATCGGCTGATCCCGCGTCGCAACGGTGCTGCCACAGAAAAACCCAATCGCGGCCTGCTGATCCCCGGTGAGTGCAAGCGCGTCATCGATGCTGCCGACCGCACCGGCGACCAGGCCTGAGTCGTAGCGCCAGCTCAGTGCCGCCCATGCGCCGATCGGCTTGTTGAACACGTACTGAAAGTTCGCGGTCGAGTTGAATTTCTGATCGTGATCGATGCGGAAGTCCGTGTCTCCTGGCTCGACGAGGATGCCGCCATTGCCCGGCGGCGAAAAGATCGCACTGGTATGAGCCATGATGAGGAATGCGCTGAATCCATGATGCTCTACTAGATTGATCCTGCTGGTAAAACCGTCGATCTTCGAGTGGTCCCACGAAATTGGAAACACAATCGGTGTGTCGAACAGCACGCCGAAATCGTAGGCGTTGTGTGTGCGCTTGATGAAGTAGCCGAAGTCGGCGACGAGCCATGACCCAAACGCCTGCTGAATCCCGAATTCGCCTTGATTCCGCTTGCCTGGCTCGAGGATCTGTCCTTCACCAAAGACACCGTTCAGCCCGATGCCGCTCGAGAGCAGCAGGTTTTCGTTGTATGGCGTTTCGACCGTGCGGCCGTAGGAAGCGCGCACGATCGTGCCGCTCTGCGGAATCGCATACGACACGCCGAGGCGCGGCTGGACCAGCGTCGAACTCGTCAGCCCGTCATAGCGATCGAGCCGGACGCCAAGCTTGAAGTTCGCGTTGCCGGCCTTGATGTCGTCCTGGACGTACGCGGCCTGCTGTTTGATCGTAGCGGTCTGGGCGTAGGTGAGCGGCGAGCCGCCGCGTGTCAAATCGAAAGGCGTCAGGTCAGGGTTGAAGTCGGGACTGTCGGGCGAGTTGAATGCCGGATCGGTAAACCCGATCGTGAACTGCTCGTCAAGCTTCGTCGCGCCGATCGTTCCTCCCACTTTCAGATTATGCGCGCCCACCGTGCGGGCCACGTCCGCCTTGAAGCCGAAGTTCGTCAGCTTCCGATCCTGAGACACGGTGCCGGGTTGGTCTGCAAACGGGCTCGCACTCGGCGTATATGTCAGGTGATCCTGCCGGACAAAGCCGTTGGCGGTGAAGAGCGTCGTCGCGCCGATCACCTGTGAGTAGCCGGGCGCCACGTTGAACGTGTCGATCTTCTGGTGCTGATCCTGACCCAGGTCGTTCTGATCGAAGGTGTTCGGCACATCGAATGACGACCGCGCGCCCAAGACGTTCAGGTGAAAAGTGCTGTTCGCGCCGGTGTGCGCGTCGAGCCGGTCAAAGACAGTCGCGCTGGCGCCGTGGTCGTGCATAGCCTCGAATTCCGGCGGATCGAGAAATCGGGCGGTCTTGAGCGCGGTGATTGAGACGAAATTACCGACGGCGTGTGATCCGCCACCGACGTTTGCCTCGAACGAAGGACTGCTGAACGATCCGAACATCCCTGAGACCGTTCCCGTCGGTTTCGGCTGGTCCAGCCCGGACCGGGTCACGATGTGCACGACGAGGCTGCTCTTGTCTCCATATTCGGCCGGAGCCACGCCGGTGATCACTTCCATGGACTGCACGGCGTCGGGCGAGAGCTGATTGGAATAGACGCGGCTCTGTTGATCGGTCACCGGCTGGTTATCGATCGAGAACTGCGTCTGCGCATGGTCGCCGACGGGATGAAAGAACCCGTTCGAGTCAGACACGATGCCTGGCGAAGCCAGCGTGATCACCTGATTGAGGCCCGACGACGATTCGATCGGGAGTTTGGCGATGAGGCTCTGGTCGACATCGGTGTGAGCCGTTGGATCGCGCTCGAGCAGATCCTCCGCATGGCCCACGACCTCCACCGATGCCGTCGTGCCTTCCAGTGCGAGTGGCACCTCGATATCAATGGGTACGCCGGTGCGAACATCGACATCTCGCTCGAACCGCGCAAATCCCTGCGCGGTCACGGACAGGTGATACGGATTAGGCGGCAGGTTGCGAAAGACAAACTTGCCACTCGAGTCCGTCGTCGCACTTCGCTTCAATCCGGTGACCGGGTTACTCAGCTCGACGCTCACAGATACCATTGCGCCGCCCGTCGGATCCTTGACTGTTCCCTGGAGCGTGCCAGCGCCCCCGAGTTCCTGGCTCGCGCCGGGAAGGGCGCTCAGGATGACAGCCGCGAAGAACCCGGCGATCCTGAGGAACGCGCTCACCCTGATCTTTCCCGTGTTCATGAAGCCTCTTTTCGAAACCCCGTTATGGTCGATCCGCGACGCTACCAAGGAGGGGACAGATCGGCTACGAGAACCACACGAATGGCAAAATAGACGCGTCAACGGTTCCTGCCGACCGACGAGTGGGAGCAGCCTTTTCTCAACCGCCCACGCGGCGACTATGAGGACGCGCGCAGGGCGCCGACAACTTGTCGGTGCGTACATGCCATTCACTGCCTGAAATCCGCGTTTCGTTGGAAAGAGGGTGAGCTCCGCGGCGAAGCCGCGTACCCTCCGCGCGGGACGGCTGCATGTCAGCCCCTTCGTGCGGACAGCACGCGCCGCGGCCTCCGAGGCGCTACCGCGGATCAGCAAGACGGGTGCGGCAGATCTCGTTGCGGCGCAATACGCCGATCAATCTGCTGATCATGTTTCTGCTGACAGTGATCGCTCTCTTTGTGCTGTTGTCCTGGATCGGGGAACACGCCGAATGACAGCACCGCTTCGCGTCGTCATTGCCGTGCGGCGCTACTGCGCGAGTTCGGCGGTGTGTGCCTGGTGGGAGTAAGCGACGGGGAATGACAGCGACAGGTCCCAATGTGTCAACTGCGGCGAGACGGGCGCGATGACTGAATCAATGAACCGGGAGCAGAAGGGACAGTCAATGCCGCGGTACAACTTCAGCGTGGCGCCTTTGACAATTTTCGCCGAGAGCAGGGCGGAGTCTAGTTTTCCCTGGTCACACTTGCGGTGGCGCTGTTCTTCACGGACAGCCAGGCGAACCGCTCACCGGCTGATGCGTCGTTTACTCGAATGCTGTATCCTCCGGCCACAGCAATGTCGGTCACAAGGAGATCCATATGAAGACGCTCGACGCAGAAGCAATCATGGTCCGCGCGACGCCTGCGGCGCATCAACACGCGCCCGAGATCCAGCCCTACGGACATCTTGTGCGCATGCCAATCGCGCTGTCGGAAACGGCGTG
The DNA here is from genome assembly GCA_003222675.1 of Acidobacteriota bacterium. GTDB lineage: Bacteria > Acidobacteriota > Vicinamibacteria > Vicinamibacterales > 2-12-FULL-66-21 > QHWT01. The sequence goes on from QHWT01000054.1 coordinate 18,306, forward strand.
CAAGAAGGCGGTTGAGAATCTGAACCAGGTCCTCGCTGACACCATGGCCTTGCGCGACCTCTACAAGAAGCATCATTGGCAAGTGGCGGGTCCGAGCTTCTATCAGCTCCACCTGCTGTTCGACAAACATGCGGCAGAACAGAGCGAGCTGGTCGACTCGATTGCAGAGCGGATCCAGTTGCTCGGAGGCGTGAGCATCGCGACGGCGCACGACGTCGCCGAGACGACGCTGATACCGCGGCCGCCGAAGGGCCGCGAGGAGCCGGCCGTGCAGATCTCGCGCCTCCTGCACGCACACGAGATCGTGATCAAGGAAGCGCGCACGATGGCCCGCCTGGCCGGCGAGGCGGGCGACGACGGGACCAACGATCTGCTCGTGAGCGATGTGATCCGTCGCAACGAGCTGCAGGTCTGGTTCATCGCGGAGCACGTCGTCGACGCAGCCGTCGTGCGCGCCTGAGTGAACGTCCGTGGCCGCGCCCGTCCGTTTCACTCCGCCGGTGAGCGCCTCGCACGAGGCGCTCATGTTCCCGACCCTGACACCCGTCCAGATCGCCCGAATCGCGACGCATGGGGTGGTACGACCAATCGCGCGCGGAGAGGTGCTCATCGAGGCGGGCGATCCGATCGTGCCGTTCTTCGTCGTCAGGGCCGGCGAGATCGAGATCATCCGGCCGTCGAGCCTTGGCGACACACTGGTCGCCGTCCACGGACCGGGCCAGTTCACGGGCGAAGCCAACATGATTCTGGCGCGGCGCTCGTTGATGCGCGCTCGGGTGACAGAGCCAGGCGAGGTGATCCTGTTGACGCGCGAGCAGCTGCTCGGCCTCGTGCAGACGGACGCCGAGATCAGCGAGATCGTGATGAGGGCCTTCATCTATCGGCGGCTGGAGCTGGCGGCGCACGGGATCGGCGACGTTGTGCTGATTGGGTCGGTGCATTCAGCGGCAACGCTTCGGATTAAAGAATTCCTCACGCGCAACGGACACCCCTTCCGATACGTCGATCTCGATCGCGACGCGGACGTCCAGGATCTGCTCGATCGCTTCAGCGTCGCGGTCGGCGAGATCCCCGTCCTGCTCTGCCGCGGCGACGTCGTGCTGCGGAATCCCAGCAATCAACAGATTGCCGACTGCCTCGGTTTCAACGATTGCATCGACCAGACGCACGTGCGCGATGTGGTGATCATCGGAGCGGGACCTGCGGGGCTGGCGGCCGCGGTGTACGCCGCGTCAGAGGGTCTCGATGTGCTGGTGATCGAATCCAATTCGCCGGGAGGGCAGGCGGGCTCGAGCTCGAAAATCGAAAACTATCTGGGATTTCCCACCGGAATTTCTGGTCAGGATCTCGCCGGCCGCGCATACGCGCAGGCGCAGAAGTTCGGCGCCGAGACGCTCATCGCACGGGGGGCGAGCGAGCTCACGTGCGATCGCAAGCCGTATAACATCGCAATCGACGCGGGGGCACGCGTTCCGGCGCGTACGGTGATTATCGCGAGTGGCGCGCAATACCGTAAGCCGTCCGTCGACAATCTCTCGCAGTTCGAAGGCGCCGGCGTCTACTACAGCGCGACGTTCATGGAGGCGCAATTGTGCAGCGGGGAAGAGGTGATCGTGGTCGGCGGCGGCAACTCCGCTGGTCAGGCCGCTGTGTTCCTGGCACAAACAACCAGGCGCGTTCACATGCTCGTCCGGTCGAGCGGTCTTGCCGAGAGCATGTCACGCTACCTGGTTCGGCGCATCGAGGAGATCCCAACCATCGACTTGAGAACGAATACGGAGATCGTTGCGCTCGAGGGAAATGGACGACTGGAGCGCGTACGCTGGCGTGACACGCAGACCGGCGACGTCAGCAGCCACGATATCAAGCACGTATTCCTGATGACGGGCGCTGTGCCGAATACCGCCTGGTTGGCGGGGTGTGTCACGCTCGACGCGAAAGGATTCATCAAGACCGGACCGGATCTGTCAAACGCCGACCTCGTGACAGCACGATGGCCGCTCGCCCGATCGCCGTATCTGCTCGAAACCAGCCTCCCCGGCGTGTTCGCGGTCGGCGACGTGAGGGGCGGCAACATCAAACGGGTCGCGTCAGCGGTGGGCGAGGGATCGATTGCCGTCGCATTCGTGCACCGGACGCTGGCTGCGGGCGAGTAGAGATTGCCACAAGGGCCGCATGGCGATCGCGCATGCGCGCAGAAACTGCGGTCGTCGTCAAAGCGGCCAACTGGCTCACGCATCTCGAATACGAGTGGGAAAGCCCCGTCGATTGTTATCTTCTTGGCCGATGTGGTCCTTCGAGCACCCGATGTTCCTGACACTCGCAGCCGTCGTCGCGGTTATCGTGCTCGCATACGGTGGTTTCTACTTGTTCGTAAATAAGTTCCCGGGTCATCGTGGTGCCGGTCAGGTCGTCACAGTCACCCGGACGATTGCCGTTTGCATCGTCTTTTCGGTCGGCCTCAATCAGTTGTGGGGCGCCAGGCGCGACAGGGATCAGCGTGTGTGGACAGCCCGCAGCCAACATTTACAACGACTGCAGATCTTGCTTCGGACAGAATCAGAGTCTCTGACAGGAATGGCTCAGGCCTTGCGAGAGGGCAGATACTTCGCCCTGGTGGCCGACGACGCCAGAAAGGCGGTCTGGCGAGATGACACACTGACAACTGACATCGAACGGCATTTTCCTGAGTACTTTCGAGAGCGCGAACGACTGATCCGCACCATCCTGGAACACGACAGCAAGCTTGGGCACATCCGACAGATCGTCTCAGCGACTTTGCGGCTCACTGAGGCCACAGAATTCTATCGTTCGGATCTTGTTCCCGCGCTCGTGAAGAAGTGCGGCGGCGCGGCGCCAGGCGTTTCGTTCAACCACATAGCGGACAACTCCGCATTTCGTCGAATGGGTGGCCGCTCGTCGGGCGTCAGGAACCCTGATCAAATCATGCCCATGCGTGACGCGTTCCGAACCTACGAACAGTACCGATGCACGTCGGATCTTGCTCGCATGTGTCAGAGCCTCTTCGATCGCGCGGCAGATCTCGCCGATGCCGCGTTAGTTGCGAGTGAGGCGGCCCGTCGGTACGCAGAGGAGACAGTGCTGCACGGTTCATGCACGTATGCGCCGGCGGAGTAGTCCACCGCTCCCGGTTGAGGCGCTGCGAATCTCATAGCAACCATGCCCCGAAACGTGCACCGAGTCACTGCCGCGGATAGATCGTCGTGTCATTCTTGAGCGGTCCCGGCGCTGTTTGTCGGAACGTACTTGGCGACAGAAGAATCTGATCGATTGAAAGGCCGTCTTCGCGCTGTTGGATTCTCATGGTCTGCGGACCCGTAGTCGCAAAGTAGATCGGCGGCGGAAGTATGTTCAGACCCCACGCTGTGTCTTGCCATCCCCAGACGGCCAACCCGCACCCACTGCAGTTCTCCAGGTTGTATCCCGCGGCCGACGTCGTGCCGATTCGATAAATCGCGCCGCCGGATGCGTTGACGGCGCCCGAAAACTGCACGAACGCTGAGTCATTCGCATAGAAGTCGTTCTCCGCGCGGCCGCGGATCCAGAGGCGATATGGCTGTCCAGCCACGGCGTTGAACGTGAGCTCGACGTAACTCGAGGGACTCGCCGGTGCGGTGATGATTTTCGCGGCGTCCTGGTTTGGATTCCAGAGCCGCTGTCCGCCGGCGGCGGTAGCATCGGATACCCTCCGCCACGCGGTTCCGGTGATCCGCCCGTCCGTAGCGTACAGAAGGATGTCGCCGGATCCTAACGTCCCCGTCGTCAGAGGGGGTGGCGCGGTGCCTGTCGTCGAAAACTCCCACGTCGGTCCCGTTTTCGATAGGTTCGCCATCGTTTTGCTGACAACCTTCCAGTAGTAGGTCGTCCCTGGCAACAGGCCCGTCACGGCGTACGATTCCTTCGTGGCTGTGACACCTGCCGTGGCGAAGCTGGGCATGTAGGCCGTGATAATTGGAGCGCCAAACGTCGGCGTGGTGCTCAAGTAAATGTCGTACTTGAACGCGTAGTAGCCACCTTCCCATTTCAGCGTCACCGACGAGCCGAGTCCGAGTGTGTTGTTCGCAGGCGAAGCGTAGACGGGAGCCTGAGGCGGCAGCGGCGTGAACGGCACGTACACCTGCTTGCCGATCGGCGTGCCATCGACCACCATTGGAATATCCAGTTCTTGTTCGTGAAGTAGTTGTGCTCTTCCTGGGTGGTCGACGAGGACGTGGTCCAGTTGGAAGAGCCGAAGACCACCAGCGGCGCTCTGCTGCCGATGGGCGCGAGGCCGCGGCTGTACAACACGATCGATTTCTGATGGACATCCTGATCGGTGGTGTTGTCCTTGACCTTGATCGGAATCCCGGCCATGTACATTCGATCGACGTTGTATGCGTCCCACATCTTGGTCGGTGTGCGATACTGCTGCTCTTCTGTAATCACGCGCACGCGCACACCCGCCCGATGTCGGGCGATCAGGGCATCCGGGATCTTCGCCGAAGTAATCCGGAAAATCACGGCATCGATCTGGCGGTTCTCATACTGGATTTGCGAGGCCAGCCGGTTCTCGAAGTGCTGATCCGGAGGAAAGTTCAAATCCGTGGACACCGGATATGTCGCATAGTTGCGCACCAGCGGCGTGGTGATGTTCGCGAAGTTCAGGAAGGTTGTTGCGTCCACCCACTGATCGTCGAACTTCGTTAGGAAACTGTTGACAATCGCGGGATCATCGGTGAAGTAGATCACTTCATCGACGTAATTTGTATAGGGCGCGGTGAGCGGCGACGGAGAGTACGATCCGTCTGCATAATTCGCCGCGCTGAACTCGACTTTGCCCTGACCGGCGAACAACATCATTTTCCAATGATTGATCCCCGGTCCGCGATAGTAGCGGATCGGGATACCGGCGTTCACGAGCGTGTCCCGCACGGCTTTGTTCCCGCCGTAAGTAGGGTCAGCCTGCGTATCCAGGATGATTCGAACGGGCACGCCCGCCTGCCATCTTTTGATCAATGCGCTGGAGTATCGCCAGTCCGTCATGAACCAGAACGACACGTCGATCCCGACGGTCTCGTTGTTAATCAGTTGCAGGATCGATGAGCGACAATCCTGGTACGAACTGTCGCACAGGCACTCGCCGCCGTCCGCACACGCGGGCGCTGCGGCGACCGCGTTCTGCTCTGCCTGTGGAGACGTCCCCGAACTGAGGGCGAGGACCGCGCCGACGAAGACTGTGACGATCGGACGATTGAGTGTTCCTGGGCTCGTCATTATTCCGGTTCTGTATCAGCGATGAGGGATGAATATGCCAGCCGAATGCCAGCCGCGAGCATGGACCGACTGAGTGGCGACGCCGGAATATGCGCAGGTCGAGAGTTGAGAAATCTATCGGCACAAATGGAGTGCGATTCTCTCGGAAGGTAGGATCTGTTGTGGCGGATGCCTTCAGCTCGGCAGGCAATCAATTCGGTGCGGATTCGCTCAGCAACCCGAGCATCCGGTAAGCAACCGCGCGCAGGTGACCCGGGTTCTGCTCGAATCGCTCCGCCAGCCACTCGCGCTCGTTCATCGTCACACTTCCTCGTCTCGTCCGGTCATAGCAGTAACGAACGAAACCTGCGCGATGTGACAAGCCAAAACACCGCTGTCTCGCGGCATCGCGAGCAACATCGACTGTCGAATAGTACAAGCCGCTCGTGCGCGAGTCTCAGGGACGTGTCAGATGCTTGTTGCTATCAGGCACAATCGCTTCCAGCTCGCCGGAGAGCAACCGATCGATCAGTTCCCGCACGCCCGCACCGCGTGACCTTCTGGTGACGACATCGACGAGTTCCTTCACTTCGTCCAGCGCGTTGTCGACGGCCGCCGAGATACCGCTGAATCGCAGAAACGCGTGATCGTTTTCAGCATCGCCAACGCCAACCGTCTCTTCCGGCAGCACGTTCAGCACTCGCAGTGCCACGGCAAGACCTGTCGCTTTCGTCACGTCGGACGGCAATGCCATGACCGCGTCTTTGTTGAAGATCACGTGCCATTCCAGCCTGAGTTCGTGAATGGCCCGCAATACTTCATGTTCAAACGGAATCACCGTGGCTACGATCGAGTGCCCGACCAGGAGGGGCACCTGCGCGCGCTCCAGGGCTTCGACAAGGGCCGGCGGAGGCGGTGACGCGAGGGTCTGCACGGCGCCGCTCGCAGGCTCGTAGAGAACCGCGCCGTTTTCTGCGACGATGTGGTCGAACACGTCTGGGTGCGCAAACGTGTTGAACAGGCTGGAAAGCTCGCGTCCGGTGACGAGAACCACTTTCAAACCGGCCGCGCGCAGGCGTCGCAACGCCTCGAGGGTCGGCTCGTCAACGATTCCATCGTGCGCGATTGTGCCGTCGTAGTCGGTCGCAAACGCTCGGTATCTCATCGTACGACCCGCATTATTCCGCCGCTTGCCAGGATCTTCACGTCAGAACCGCCGACATGTCAGCGACGCGCAAGCCTCGGCCGGACCGTGGATGGGCCCGAAGGCTGGTGATCGAACGATAACTTGCAACTCTGGCCCACGTCGTACCATCCCGCGGCTTGACCATCACCGATCTTCCTGCGGCACGTCTCACATAAACAACAATCCGTCGCCGACCGCGGGTGTAGAATGCCAACCTCTCGCGCCAACCCACGGTTCCTTCGCGTGGCCGCATTCCCGCCGGTGATGCAGGTGCGGTCATTCCAGTTCACCTGCGGACCGCCAAAAAAGAGCGTGAAACGCCATGGCTCGACTGACAACGGCGATCGTGTTTCTGATCGGGTCCGTCGGCCTCGCGTCGACCGCGGCCGCGCAGGCGTTGACCTTCGCAAAGAACGACTACGCATCGGATGTTGGCGCGCGCGGCATTGCTTCCGCGGACTTCAATCGAGACGGCTGGGTGGATCTGGCTCACGCGAACATCACCCGGAACAGTGTGACCATTCTGCTCAACCGCGGCGGCGCCAGTCTTGCGCGGGCCGTCGAGGTTCCAGTCGGCGTGGGGCCGTTCGCTCTCACAATAGGTGACTTCAACCGCGACGGCATTCCGGATCTCGCCGTCACGAACGCCGATGGCCACACGATTTCGATTCTTATCGGCCGCGGCGACGGTTCGTTCACCCGAACGGACATCGCAACGCCTTTGCAGAACCCGCGCGGCATCACGACGGCGGATGTCAACCACGACGGCCGCCCGGATTTGATCTACACGGGTTATGCAACGGGCACCGTGCAGGTGCTGCTCGGCAACGGCGCCGGCGGCTTCACGAAAGGCGCGACCTACACCGCTTCCGGGACGCACCCGCAGGGAATCGCGACCGGCGATTTCAATCATGATCGATTTCTCGACGTGGCGGTCGCGTTCGACGGTGGAACTGGACTGCGGATCCTGTACGGCACGAGCGCTGGCTCATTCACCGCGCGAACGATTGCCGGCCATGGAAATCTCAACGTGCTTGCCGTTGGCGATCTGAACGGCGACGGCTGGCTCGACGTGGCGGCCGTCTCTACGAGTCGCAGCGATGTCGCGGTCTATCTCGGCGGCGCGTCCGAATTGAGATTCACGCAGTCGTACGATGTCGGACTGTCACCACGTGGAATCGCGTTGGGCGACGTGAATGACGATGGGCGGCTTGATGTGATCACGGCGAACCGATCGTCGAGCACCGTCAGCGTCCTTCTTGGCGATCGTGCCCACCCGGGTACATTTCTCGCCGACGAGGAGATTGCCGCCTCGCGCGGCAGCCGCACTGTGACGCTCGAAGACTTCGACGGTGACGGACGGCTGGATATTGCGGCGGGTAACGAGAGCACTGCGGCGGTGACAGTGCTGTCGAACGTCACGCTGTTCCAGAAGGCGGCGTTCACCTTCAGCGCCCTGACGCTGCCGAGCAACACAGTGCTTGGCGTCCAAGACACCGGTGATTCCCGGTTTTCGCCGGTTCATCAGATCGCGGTTGCAGATTTCAACCGGGACGGCAAGCTGGACTTCGCCCTGCCGGGCGGCCCGACGTCAAGCCCCTCCGAGGTGGTGATCATGATGCGCGACGGCCCGACCATGACGTTGGCGGGGCTGACGCCGTTGACCAGATTTCTCGTCGATGATTTCAACGGTGACGGCAATGCGGACGTCCTCTATTATTCGACGGATCCCGAGGCAACGGACCATTCCACACGCTTCTTCACGTACTTGGGCGATGGCCGCGGCCACTTCACGGCGTCGCCGACGACCGTCGAATCGCAGTCGCTCGCATGGTGCGCGGCGGGTGATCTGAATCGCGACGGACGACCGGATCTCGTGTGCGATAACCTCATCCTGCTCGGCAACGGGAACGGCACCTTCCGCGATGGCGCGGCGTACGCCGCAGAGGGCGAGGGCACGGCGTTCCCGGGTCCGCTCGTGGCCGATATCAATCGTGACGGCAAGTTGGACGTCGTTGGCGGCGCGGGCATCTACCATGGCGATGGCAGCGGTGGTCTCGCTCTCGCGGATAGCTTCGACGGCCAGGACATCGGAAACGGCGTTGTCGCAGTCGCCGATCTCAATCACGATGGGTACGTGGATCTCGTCGCACGCGACTTCCCGGATCGTGTGTCGGTGATTTTCGGGAGCGCCGACGGGTTCCTTCAGTCCGTGCACTACCTGGTGCTCGAGGACTACTCGTTGGTCGTCGTCGCCGACGTCAACCAGGACGGCCATCCGGACATTGTGTTGAACGGGTCCGCTGACCCGGAGAGCGCCGGCACCGTCATGGTGCTGTTCGGTAACATTGACGGCACGTTCAACCCGTTCACGTTCGCGCTGAGCCCTGGGCGCGTGATCGTGGCCGACCTCACCGGGGACGGTCTTCCAGACGTGGCCGCGTACGATATGCACGCGGTGCACGTGCTGGTGAACGAGCGCAGCGACACCAATCACCCGCCGGTCGTTCCCGATTACAGCGTGACCGTCGGATATCCGTGCGTCACGCTCGACGCGAAGGCCTCTGATCCGGATCAGCACGCGCTCACCGTCGAATGGTTCGACTCCTCGGGCGCGTCAATTGGAACCGCTTTCGGTGGCATCACGGGCCTCGGCGTGTGCGTCGACCATGCGGGCACATACAAGTACCGCCGCACAGCGACTGACGGCCGCGGAGGGACCGCGAGCGGTACCGTGACGTTCACGTACCAGGTCACGCTGAAGGAGATCGTCCTCTACGCCGCGGCCGGCAACGTTCAAACGGCAGGCAACTGGTCTCGGGTCGCGGATCCAACCGCGGCCGGCGGCTTCAGCGCGCACGATCATAACCTTGGCGCGCCGAAGGTCGCGCAGCCATCGGAAGCTCCGGCGAACACTGTAACTATTCCGTTCCTGGCAGATCCGAACTTGACCTACAAGCTCTGGGTACGCCTGAAGGCCGACGACAACTTCTGGGCGAACGACTCGGTGTGGATGCAGTTCTCCGGTGCTCTGACCGTCCCGTCTCAGGACAACGTGTATCGCCCGGGCACGACGTCCGGCCTGTCGGTAAGTCTCGAGGAATGCCGCGACTGCGGCGTTTCGGGGTGGGGCTGGCAAGACGACGGGTGGGGCGTCGTGAACAAGAACGGCGTGTTGCTGCGGTTCGAGCCCGGTCCCCAGGTGATCGTCATCCAGACACGTGAGGACGGCGTATCAATCGATCAGATCGTGCTCTCTGCCGAAAAATATTTGACGACTCGGCCCGGCGCCGCAAAGGACGACCGCACGATTCTCGCCGCGACACGACCGCGGTAAAACCACAAAGGCGATCAGCGCCTCCCAGGCGCCTTGAAGAACGACACGGCTATTCTTCCAGCTCGTTGAGCGTGCGGGCACACGTGACTCCCATCGCGAAAGAAAAGGGGACTTACGGTTTTTTCGTGAGTTTGAACTCGCCGGTCCTTTCACCGGTGAACCGGCCGGTGGCCGTGCCTTTGATGATCGTACCCTCGAGAATAAGAAGGACCGCACTCTCGCCTTGTTTTCCCAGTTCGAGTCTCAGCGCTCCTGTCTTCGGATCGAAGGTGCCTGCCTTCACCTCGCCGGGGCTCGGAAAACCGGAGAACGTGCCTGAGACTTCTCTCTTGCGGTCGAACTTCAGCTCCATTGTGATCGAGATGGGATCGGATCCGTTCTCCGGAACCAATTCTCCAGTCCATGTCCCGGTCAGCGGATCCCGCGTTGCGCCGCGCGACTGCGCGAACATCGATATAGCGGACAAGAGCACGCAGCAAGCCGTGATGAAAACTCTGCGCGTCATCGTATGGTCTCCTCTCCGAGCTCAGTTCGCCGAAAGCCGCTCATTCGTAACGAAGCGCGATGACAGGATCAACTCGTGTCGCCCGTAAGGCGGGAAGCGCGGCCGCGAGCAACGCCGCCAGCAGCAGTGACCCCACAGGCAGCGCGAGGCTCCAGAAATCCAGCGGCGTGACCTCGAACAGCAAGGCCTCCACGAACCGCGACAGGTACAGGCCGCCCGCCAGGCCGCAGACGGCGCCGACGAGCGCGGACCGGCCGACATCCCCGACTACGGTCCCTGCGATGCGAAGCTGGCGCGCACCGAGGGCGACGCGAATGCCGATCTCGCGCGTCCGCTCGACGACCGAGTGGCTCAACACTCCATACAATCCGAGCGCCGCCAGCACCAGCCCAACCACCGCGAAGAATCCCGACAGCCGCGCGAGCAGCCGCTCGCGCAGGAGCGTCTCATCGACGGCCGCCGACTGGGGCCCGACGGAGGTGACGCGGAACAACGGATTCGCTGCGTGGATCTCCGCGCGCAGCCTGGATGCGACCGCCATGGGATCGCCCGCCACGCGCACGTGAATTGTGCCCTTGGCTCGCAACGGAAGCAGGATGTAGAGAGTCGGCGCCGCGGGCTTGCGCAGGTCGTACCGCGCGTTCGCCACTACACCGACGACCTCGTGTTGAACGGCCGTGTCACCTTCGAAGAAACGTCCTTCGAACGTCCGGCCGACAGCCGCCTGGCGACCGAAATAGCGTGTGGCAAAGGCTTCATTGACGATGATGACCGGGGAACTTGCCGGGTCGAGATCCCGGCGCGCGAACGTGCGCCCGGCCAGCAGTGGAATCTTCATCGTTTCAAAGAATCCTGGCGTCACCGGCGACATGGTCGCTTCGATCGTTTCGTGCTCGGCTCCCGGCACACGAACGTAATGCGTCCATGCGCGGCCAAGCACATTGAACTCGGCCGCGCTGACGGCTTGAACGCCGGGGACGCTGCGAAGCCCGTCGAGCACCTCGAGCAGCGCCGCGCGCTGCTTCGTCGCGTCCACCTGTCGGACGGCTTCGAGGGACAACAACAGCACGTCGGACGTGGCGAAGCCGGGGTTCACACCCGACAGCCTGGCAAACGAGAGGACGAGCAGGCCACCGACGAACAACACGATCAGACCGAACGCGACCTGCACCACAACGAACGGACGCATCGCGGCGCCGCGGCGGGAACGCGCTCCGCGGGTCTTGAGCGCCGTCATTGGCGCGACGCCCGATGCGCGCAAGGCCGGCGCAAGACCGAACAGGGCGGTCGTCAACACAGCCAGACTGCCTGCGAACGCCGCGAGCCGCCAGTTGAGGTGAAGATCGAGATGCACAGGATCACTGGCCGACGCGAGCATGCCAACCACCCACGGTGCGGCGATTCCGGCAAAGAGGAGACCGAGCACGCACGCGCCGCCGGCCACAAGCGCGCTTTCGACGAGCACCTGCTGGATCAACCGGCCACGGCTGGCGCCGATCGATAGGCGGAGCGCCATCTCGCGATCGCGAGCCGCGGTGCGGGCGAGGAACAGATTCGCGACGTTCGAGCCGGCGATGAGCAGGACCAGCGCCGCGATCGAAGCCAGGATCCACAACGAGCGCTCGAACTCACGGCGCAGCGGCGACGGACCATTGGCCGCCGATCGCACGTACAGCGGCGCCTCGAGGAACCGCCTGACACTCTCGGGAGCCTGATTTCCGCCGAGCCTGTGCGCGTTCTCGCGGCGGAAGCCGGTGAACGCCGCCTGCGCCACGCTCCGCGCCTGCTCGAGTTTCACATTTTCCTTCAGGCGTCCGAGCACGCGGAACCAATTGAACTCGGCGTTGCCAAACGCCCGCGGGTTATACATCGCGTACGGCAGCCACAGATCCGTTGGACGGCCCGGCTCGATGCCCGTGAACCACGATCCTGCTACGCCCACGATCTGAAACTGACGATCCTCGAGCGCGAACCAGCGCCCGACGATTGCCGGATCGCCCCTGAAGCGCCGCATCCAGAACGCGTGGCTCACGACCGCCACAGGATGGGCGCCAGGCCGGTCGTCGTCTTGCGCTGTGATCGCACGGCCGGCGGCCGATGTGACGCCAAGCTTCTCGAACGCGTCGCCCGAGACGAACTGCGTGCGCACTTGTTCCTTCTCGCCGCCGGCGCCGTCAAACCTTGCGGGCCGGCTCACCTGGGTGCTCATCGCGAAGAGGTCGAGGTATCCGCGGGAAGCGTCTCGAAGACGCACGAACAGCGGATCGTTGAATGTGTCAGACTCCGGCCGTTCGGGAGTGTAAGTGGCAAACGCGAGGTAAATCAGTTGCTCCGGCTGACGGACGGGCAGCGGCCTGAGAATCAACGCGTCAACCAGCGAGAAGGCCGCCCCGCACGCACCCAGCGCCAGCGCCAGCGACACAAGGGCCGCTGCAGTCACGACAGCGTTCCTGCGAAGCGAGCGCATGCCCGTGCGGACGTCGCGAATCATCGACTCGAGCCACGCGGCGATCCGGCCCATATCCTTTTATTACGTGCCGGTCGTCATTTGGTTAACGAACCGGCTGAGATCTACTCCGATCTGAGCGCCTGGATGGGATCCATCAAGGTTGCGCGCAGCGCAGGCACGTAGCTGGCGAGCACGGTCGCGGCCATCAGCGTCAGCGATACCATCGCGTACGTCAGCGGATCGACGGGGCTGACCTCGAACAGCAGCGAGGACATCAACCGCATGATCCCGAACGCAGCCGTCAGGCCGATCGCCACTCCGATGACGGCCAGCCTCAAGCCGTGCGACACGAACATGCGTGTGACGGCCTGTGCCTGCGCGCCGAGCGCGATCCGGATGCCGATCTCGCGCGCTCGTTGGGAGACCGAGTACGAAATCACGCCGTAGATCCCAGCCACGCCGAGCAGCAGCGCCATCCCGCCGGCGATCCCGAGCATCACGAGCGTAAACGACGTCCGCGCCAGCGAGGCATCGTAGATGTCCTGCAATGTTCGGACGCTGGCCAGCGGGAGATTCGGGTTGATCGACCACACTGCCTGGCCCAGCTCGTTCACGAGCCCGCTGGATCCGGTCCGGCTGCTGCGAATCACGTACGAGACGCCACGCTGCACAAAGTTTCGGTCGTCCGGTTTAGTCCCGAAGAAATCCACCATCATCAGCGGCCAGTACGCGACCGTCGGCGCCTTCTGATTCAAGCCATCGTCCCGCATGTCGCTGAGAACGCCGACCACTTCGCGCCAGACGCCATTGGGGTACGGACGCACGCGTTTGCCGATGGCGGCTGCCGGCTCGCCCCATAACTCGCGCGCCAGGTTTTCCGACACCATCGCCACCGGCCTCAGCTCGTACGCATCTGCCCAGGTGAAATCGCGGCCAGCGATCAGCGACCCACCCATCGTCTTCATGTAGCCGGGCGAGACGACCTTGAACAGACGCAGCGGCGGTACTTGGGATTCCGAATAGGTACGATCCTGAGCGAAGAGCGGATCGTGCCAGGCGTCTCCGGACATCGTGACTGTCGACGTGAGCGCAACCGACGCCACGCCGGGCACCGCGGCAATCTTCTCCATGATCGCCTGGTGCATTCGGGCGACCGCCGCTTCCTCCTTGACCTGCGAATCTGGAATCGACAGCCGCAACGTCTGGACTTCGTTGGGCCGCACGAATCCGGGATGCACATGGGTCAACGCTTGAAACGTTCGAATCATCAATCCCGAGCTGACGAGGAGCACGAGCGCCAGCGCGACCTGGACGATCACGAGGATGTTGCGCGCGCGATGCCGTTCCTTGCTCGCGCTCGCGGTCCGCCCGCCGGCGCGCAGCGTCGTGCCAATCTGCGTGCCCGCGTACTTGAATACCGGGACCGCGCCGAAGAGGAGACCAGCGATCACGGACAGGACAAGCGTGAAGAGCAACACGGGGACATCCACCGTGATGTCTTCGAGCCGCGGCAGGTTCCCCGGAGCAAGCGCAACCAGCAGCCGCAACGCGCCAAACGCAAGGCCGAGGCCGACGAAGCCGCCCATGATGCCGAGCGCCACGCTTTCGAGCAGCAGCTCGCGAGCAATTCGTGTCGAGCCGGCGCCCAGCGCGGCACGAATCGCGAGCTCCTGCTGCCGTGACTCGGCTCTGACGAGGAGCAAGTTCGCGACGTTCGCGCACGCAATGAGAAGCACCATCCCGATGGTTGCCATCAGCACCCACAAGACCCGTTGCACGTCGCCGACAAGATCGTCCTTCAGCGAGCGAACGATCGGGGCGAGGCGCACTTCTTCGAACATCTTGACGCTGCCGCCCGGAAACGGCGGGAAGCGGGTGAGTGAGATGGGGATCAAGCGCGCGACGTCGGCGCTCGCCTGGTCGATCGTGGTGCCCGGTTTGAGCCGTGCGACGGCATTGAAGCTGAACTGTCCGAGAAACACCTTGCTGCGATCGAACCGGTACGGCACGACGAGCGATACTTTGCGGTCAAGGAATCGGAACGCATCGGGGAGCACGCCGATGATTTCGCGCGGGCGGCTGTCGAGCATTAGCGTGCGCCCAATCGCGGATCTGTCAGCACCGAATTTCGATCGCCAGTAGCCCGACGTCAACACGACAGTCTCCGGACTTCCGGGCGCGTCGTCTGTCCGCGAGAACACGCGGCCGAGCAGGGGCTGCACGCCGAGCATCGGCAGCACGCCCTCGGTGGCGAACAGCGTCTGCACTTCCTCGGGCTGCGCGAGTCCGGTGACGCTCACGGTACCGGTGTTCCAGAGCCCGACGTCCTGGAACACCCGGCCTTCCTCGCGATAGGTGAAGTACTGAAACGGCGCGGCCCCCGCGTGTGCCAGGCTGACGCCGGGCGCGGCGTGATCGAGCGCCACGAGCGCGCCGGATCGCGGATAGGGCAGTGGCTTCAACAGCACGCCTTCGATGACGCTGAAGATGGCCGTATTCGCGCCGATGCCGATTGCGAGCGTCAGCACCGCCACGCCGGTGAAGAGCGGCATCCTCGCGAGGCTCCGCAGGACCTGGTGCAATCGCATGGCGATACATACGGCCCTCAATGATGAAGGTTTCAGGAGGGTTCTTGCCCGGCATCGGGCCTGTCGCGAGTCAGTCTGGCGCGGGTTTTATGTCGAATTACGTCGCAGCCGTTCGCAGTCTGCAGGTCGGATCTCGCACGCGCACATACAGTAGAGCTCCGATTTGGGTTGACACTGGTGCCGGGTACAGTTCATTCTCTCGTCGACCCAACACACACTTGGGAAACACGGCACGGACGGCCCGCGCGCGCGTGTGTGGTGTGCTCGCCTTTGCCTATTGGGTCGTTCGCATTCGCGTCAGTGTTCCTGGGTTCCGAAGGTCCGCTCCCCGCCGGCGAGGAAACCCGGGGGGAGGACCCGATGTCTGTAGCTCAGCGTTTCTGTGTATTCGTCTGTCTCCTTACATTCACGTCGCTGGCAAGCCTTTCCGCTCAAACCACCTCCGCTACGATTACCGGTACGGTCCGCGATCCATCCGGCGCCGCGGTGCCCGATGCGAAGATCACGGCAACCAACGCGGAGACTCTCGTCGTCACCACGACCAGGTCGAACAAGGAGGGGGTCTACACCGTGGCCCAGCTCCGTGAAGGCCCCTACCTGGTGACCGTTCAGGCGACGGGCTTCAGCGAGGCGATTGCGACCGACGTCATCCTGGTCGCGCGCGACATCCGGCGTCTGGATATCGCGCTGCAGGTGGGACCGATCGAGGACCGAGTGGACGTCGTCGGCGGCGCGACCCTCATCGAAGCGGAAACGGCGCGCATCAACGATACGCGCACGGCCGACCAGCTCAAGACGCTCCCGCTCAACGATCGCGGCGTCTATGCGTTCCTGCAAATGACGCCGATGATGTCGCCGCGCAACGGCAGCTATTCCTTTGCCGGCAGCCGCACCAATCAGTCACAGTTCACGATCGATGGCACGACCATGAGCGATGGCGTGACCGAGAACCCGATCGGCCCGCTGGCGAACTTCGTGGAGTCGTTCCAGGAAGTCAAGCTCGATCTGGCGAACAACAGCGCCGAGTTTCCGACGCTCGGGCAGGTGACGATCATCTCGAAATCCGGCACGAACGCGTTCAACGGCTCGGTCTTCGATTACTACCAGAGCCCGGTGATGCGCTCGCGGGACTTTTTTGCGACCGCGCGCCGAGCGGGCATCCAGCACAACATCGGCCTTTCGGCTGGCGGGCCGGTTGAAGTCCCTGGCCTGTACAACGGCCGGAACCGCACGTTCTGGTTTGGATCGGGCGAGACGTTCACCGGCAGCGCGGCATCAGCGGCGCTGAACCCGACGGTGCCCCTCGAGGCGTGGCGCCGCGGCGATTTTTCTGCGCTTGGCATCCCGATCCGCAACCCGTTCACCGGGGAGATCTACAACGACGGCAGGATTCCGGCCAGCGCGATCAACCCGGTATCGCTCCGGATTCAGGACAGGTTTTATCCGCTGCCCAACACCGGCAACACCACCGTGTTGCGTCCGAGCAACTACAACGAAACGGTCCCGCGCGACTTTTCGAAGCCGTACTACCTGACCGGCCGCATCGATCACAACATCACCGATCGAGACCGCGTGTATGCACGGTTGACCATGCACCAGTCAACGAACCCGGTGTGGGAAGGCAACCTGCCTGCATTCGGCCAACGGAACCAGTTCCGGCAGAACAAGGCGTTGACGCTGTCGTACACGCGCATTCTCGGTCCCTCACTGGTGAACGAAGTGCGGTATGGGCACGCTTACAACAACAATCCAGTCGCCGGACCGCTCAACGGTCCTGAGGTCGTCAACGATCTCGGTCTGGAGGGGCTGGCGCCGAATCTTCCTGATATCGCCGGACTCTACAAGGTGAACTTCCCGGGGACCGGCCTCACCGGCTTGAACCAGATCAATTGGAGCAATCCCGGATTCCTGAACCGGGCTCACCAGGTTCAGGAGCAGCTCACCTACATGCGCGGCACGCACACGTTCAAAGGTGGGGCGGAGATTCGCAATACCAGCTACGACGAAGCGATCGCGAGCGGCAACCTGTTCGGCTTTGCCGACTTCACGAATCGATACACCGCTGTTCCGGGCGTTGCGCAAAGCGGCCACGCGTATGCGGACTTCCTCTTCGGCGTTCCGACGACCGCCGCGCGCGCGTTCCCGCCCATCACTGTCGAACGCCGTCGCTGGACGTATGATTTCTTCGTCCAGGACGACTGGAAGGTCACGTCACGGCTCACGTTGAGAACGATCAGATGGCGATCTTCGATCCTGGTACCGGACAGATCGTCGTGCCAGATGGCGGCCTCGCGCGGGTCTCGTCGCTCATGCCGGTCGGCTACGTGAACGTCGTGACGGCGAGCAGCGTCGGGCTGCCGAGCAGGGCGCTGGTGCGAACCGATCGCAACAACATTGCGCCAAGGCTCGGCGCGGCGTTCAAGCCGTTCGGCAACGCCAACACCGTCATTCGCGGCGGCTACGGCATCTACTATGACGTGATTCCACTCGATCCGCTGGCAGGCAGCGTTCCGTTTGTGATCAACGAGCTGCCGTTCACCAACACGCAGCCGGTTCCAGCCGTCGTCCTTCCGCAGGTGTTCCCGTCGGCCGGCGCCGCAGGGCCGTCAGCGGTCGGTCTGCCGCGGGCGATCAACACACGCCTGCAGATGCCGTACAGCCATCAATGGAACGTGACGGTCGAGCACCAGCGGTGGAACACGGGCTTCCGTGCGTCTTACGTTGTGACGGCCGGCCGCCAGATGTGGTACTCGCGCGACATCAATGCGCCGGTGCCCGATGCGCGTCTCTACATCGACAAGCCGCGGCCATTCCCGAACTATCCGGCGATCCCGTTCGTCGACAACGGGGGCAGCCACGAATATCGCGGATTCACCCTCGAGGCGGAGCGGCGGATGAAGCACGGCCTCTTCGTGCAGGCGGCGTACACCACGGCACGCGATCGCGGAAACACCAACGAATGGTCGAACCAGATCGAGAATCCGTTCGATTTGGGCCGCGAGGTGGGTCGTGACATCAGCACGCCGCGGCAGCGTCTTACCACCGCCGTCATGTACGAGCTGCCGTTCGGTCACGACAGGAAGTGGCTCAGTCGCGCACCGCGAGCGGTCGATCTCGCGCTGGGCGGCTGGCAGGTTTCGGCGGTCGGCTACCAGCAGACCGGCGTCTTCCTCACGCCGACAATTACCATTGCGGACCCGACCGGCACACAGTTCACCAGCGGCGCCAATCGGCCGCTCGTGGCGCTCCGTCCCGACCAATTGCGCAATCCTGCGCTTTCGAACCCGACGATAAACGGATGGTTCGATCCGTCGGCATTCGCCGCCCCGGCGCTCGGCAGCTTTGGCAGCGCGACGCGCGGGTCGATCGAAGGGCCGGGCTTGAACGTGTGGCACGCGGGCATCCACAAGATCTTCCGCGTCTCGGACTCGCCGAGCGCGCCGCTCTTCCGCGTCGAGTTGACGACCACGAATCTGTTCAACCAGGCGCAATGGGGCAATCCGAACGTGAATGTGACGCCAACCAACGTGGCGGCCGCAACGATCCGCTCGACCGGCGGTCCCACGAGCTGGCAGCAGGCGGGAGCCCGCACGATGCGCCTCGGCCTGCGCGTTGAGTGGTAGGAATTCCAGCGGTTCAGAGGGTTCACGTGCAGTGAACCCTCTGATTTCAGTTTCGAGAGGCATTGCGCCTCGAACCATCGTTCAGGCCCGGACCTTCCGGGCCTTTTTGCCGTACGAGCAACGGCCGGACGACTCATCCGGCGGGTCCGTGGGCATGAAGTACGTGGGCGTCTCCTCGATTCCGGCGGACGAACGACGGCGCGGCTAGCGCTTCTTTGGAGCGGCCGCCTTCCCTTTCTCGCGCTCGACGACTTCCTTCGCGCGCAACTTCGCGATGCCTTCGATCAACCTCACGGGCACGGGCTCGGAGAGCGGAAAGCGGATCGTGCCCTTACCGATCTCGTACGGTGCGAGCTCGTCCCTGAACGCGACGACGACGTGATCGCTGGACGGGTACAGGGAATAGTGCTGACTCCAGCCACCGAAAAGGCTCCGCACGAATTGTCGTTGCAGCCGCCGCTCTGACCGAGTCGTCCCTCGAGGCTTCGCTGGACACGCAGGGTAGGTTGCAGGCTGTCGATAATCGAGGTATGGTTGTCGATAGTCGAGGCATAACGCCTGCGGCCCGACTGAACCGCCGAGGGAAGTGCAAGCGGACCCCAACGCGCAGCGTTGGGGCTGACGCGCACCGGCGAGGTCGAGCGCGTGGGGCTGGGGCCCGGCGCGCATTGAGATATATGCCGAAGCCGTCAGACCTGCTGCAGGGAACCCTCGATCTGCTGATCCTCAGAGTCCTCGCGCGCGAAGCCGCGCATGGCTGGGCTATTTCCAAACGCATTCAGCTCCTGTCCGGAGACGTCCTGTCGGTCGGCCAGGGCTCGCTGTATCCCGCGCTATACCGATTGGAACATCAGGGATGGATCACAGCGGAATGGAAGGATTCCGATCTCGGACGTTCGGCGAAGGTGTATTCGCTGACGCGCGAGGGACGCAAACAACTCGATCGAGAGCTCAAGATCTGGCAGCGACTTTCGTCCGCTGTTCAATTGCTCATCGATAACGCATAGGAGGCTCTCCGTGCGCCTCGCCAGGATCGCCATCCATCGACTGCGCTCGCTGCTCCGATCGTCTCGCGAAGAAACGGAGATGCAGCAGGAGCTCTCTCAACACATCGAGCAACTCACCAGCGAGTACATCGCGACCGGCATGAGCGAGGCTGACGCGCGATCCGCGGCCCGACGGGAATTCGGCTCAGTCGAAGTGATCAAGGAGCAGTGCCGGGACATGCGACGCGTCACCATGGTGCAGGACGTGGCGAAGGACCTGGCGTATGCGGGCCGGCTCTTCACGAAATCCCCGGGCTTCACGCTGACGGCCGTGCTATCGCTTGCGCTTGGCATCGGCGCGAACACGGCAATCTTCACCCTCGTCAACGCAGTGCTGCTGCGAATGCTGCCCGTGCGCGAACCAGCCGAACTCGTGGAAGTCAGCCGCGAAGGCGGACTTGCGATCAGCTACGGGGTCTATGAAGCGATCCGCGATCGCAATGAGGTGTTCTCCGGTGTGCTCCTGACCTCCGCCGGACGCTGGGGTGTGAGTCTGTCTGCCGGCGCGGTCAACGCCGGGGATATTCACTTCTCGCCCGTATCGGGCAACTATTTCGCCGTGCTGGGTGTTTCGCCAGTACTCGGCCGATTGCTGACGGACGACGATCTGCCTGCGTCTAGCGCCGCGGTCATCAGCTATCAGCTCTGGCAGCGCGTCTTCGCCGGAAATCCCGGGGCGCTCGGCAGGACGCTGCGAATGGGGCGGCGGAACTACACGGTGATCGGTGTCGCACCCGCAGGCTTTACCGGTGTGGGCATGGGACAGACCATTGACATCTGGGTACCGATCACCTGGTTCGAACCGCGGTACTTGCGCGGCAACGAGGCGAGCATGTTCCGGACCCTCGCACGACGAAAGCCGGGCGTGACGCTGGAACACGTGCGCGCCGACATGACGCTCATCGCCCGGCAGCTCGACTCCGAGTGGCGGCTCGAGCGGCCCATGCGCCTGGCGGTGGCCAACGGCAGCGGCGGTCTGACGCGGTTACGGCGGCAGTTCGCGCGCCCGCTCTGGATCGTCATGACGGTGGTTGCGCTGTTGCTGCTCATCGCGACGGTGAACGTGGCGAACCTGCTGCTCGCGCGGGCCGGCGCGCGACGCCGTGAAATGGCGGTCCGCCTGTCGCTCGGCGCGAGCCGCTGGCGGCTCATTCGGCAATTGCTCACCGAGAGTGCGCTCCTTGGCGGCGCGGGCGGCGCGCTGGGTCTCCTCCTCGCCCCGATCGCGGCCGCATCGCTCGTCCGGTTCCTGTCCTCGGCGATGGGGACGATGAATCTCTCGCTGAATTTCGACGGCCGAATCCTGGCCTTCACGCTCACGACGTCGCTGATTGTTGTCGTCTTGTTCGGTCTGGCTCCCGCGCTCGCGGCGACCCGACTGGATCTGACGGGGATGTTCAAAGGGAGTGCCGCTGCAGGATCCGGTGACCGCCGTGCGCGCCCGGGGAAATGGCTGGTCGTGGCTCAAGTGGCGATCTCCTGTGTCCTCCTTGCGGGGGCCATTCTCTTTGCGCGAAGTCTTCGCACGCTCACGCATCTCGACGCCGGCTTCAGACCCGAGAACGTGCTTCTCCTGGCCGTGGGCCTAGAACCCGGAAAGCCGCGAACCGACGTAGAAGCCGTACGTATCTACGACCGCGTCGTCGAACGGTTGATGCACGCTCCCGGCGTCCAGTCGGCAGCATTCTCCAGCGAATCATTGTTCAGCGGGAGTAGCTGGACGGAGCCCGTCACCGCGCCGACATTCGTTCCGCAGCCCGGTCAGGAGCGCGACGCGGTGTTGCTCGTCATATCTCCGCAATTCTTCGAGACCATGCGGACGGGCCTTCTCCGTGGACGGCGGTTCGATGCGCGGGACGATCAACGCGCGGCGAAGGTGGCGATCGTGAACGAGGCGTCAGCTCGCTACTATTTTGGTGACACCGACGCTCTGGATCAGACCTTTCAGCTTGGTTATCCAGCCGGACCGCCGACACGAGTCGTAGGCGTGGTGCAGGATGCGAAGTACAAGAGCCTGAAAGACCCGGCGCCACGGATCGTTTATCTCCCTGCATTGCAAGTTCCTGGACCCGTCGGCAACCCCAGTCTTGCGATTCGTACCACAGGCGATCCGCAAAGGATGGCGGATCTTCTCTGGACGGAGGCGCACAACGAAGTCGCGGACCTTCGGTGGCGCGGCGCGGGCACCCAGGCGCAGCTGGTCGACGGCACCATCGCCCAGGACCGCATGCTGGCGCAGCTCTCGGGAGCATTTGGCCTCACCGCAAACCTCCGAAATCGGAGTACGGCTTGCGCTCGGCGCACAGCGGACCGACGTCATTCGCCTGATCGTCGGTCGCTCCATGACCCTCGTCACAATCGGCGTGCTCATCGGTCTCGGAGGGGCCGCAGCGCTCGCGCGCCTGGTGGAAAGTCTGCTGTTCGGTGTCCGGAGCGCTGACGCCGTAACGCTCGTCGCAACACCCGCACTGCTACTCGCCGTTGGAACCGCAGCCGCATACTGGCCTGCCCGTCGCGCAGCGCGGCTGAATCCGATTGCGACACTCCGCGCGGAGTAACCCAAAGCAGTCGTAGGTGTGACGCCATCTCCCGAATGCGGAGTACTGCGGCATTCAGCGCTTTGTGGTAAACACTTCCGCATGCCGCAGCTCTGGATAAACGGCGAGTGGCAGGCCGGATCCTCCGACGGTTCCCGCCGCATTCAGAATCCCGCAACGCTCGAGATCGTTGACGAGGTCGTGGAGGCCGGCGCGGGCGACGTACGGCGAGCATGTGCCACGGCCGCGGACCGACAGCGCCACTGGCGTACGCTGCCGGCGCTCGAACGGCGCGGAGCTCTCGACGCTCCTGACGAAAGAAGGGGGAAAGCCGCGCATCGAAAATCTCGACGAGGTCGAGTGGTGCGCCGCATGCTTTCAGTACTACGCCGAAATCGCGCGCAACTCGCACGGCTCGTCGATCCCTCCGACCGCGGAGCACCAGATCAACTTCACGATCAAGGAACCGCTCGGGGTCGTGGCAGCGATCGTTCCGTTCAACTATCCGCTCCTGTTGCTCGTCTGGAAGATCGCGCCGGCGCTGGCCGCGGGGAATACCGTGGTCATCAAGCCGTCGGAGCTGACGCCGCTCGCGACGCTGCGTCTCGTCGCGCGCGCGATGGCGCATTTTCCGCCCGGCGTGGTGAACGTGGTCACGGGCGGCCCGGACGTCGGCGCCGCACTGGTCGACGATCGCGATGTCGCCTGTATCGCGTTTACGGGATCGACCGCCGTGGGATCGCGCATCGCGGTGCGCGCGGCCGAGCAGCTCAAACGCGTCAACCTCGAGCTGGGCGGCATCGATCCGCTGATCGTGTTCGATGACGCGGACCTGGACGTGGCGGTGCCGGGAGCCGCGTGGGCGCGATTTCTGAACAACGGGCAGGTGTGCACGTCGGCCAAGCGCATCCTGGTGACGGAGAAGATCGCCCGCGACTTCACCGATCGTCTCGTCGCGCACACGCGCACGTTGCGCGTCGGCGACGGCATGGATCCAGATACGGATCTCGGGCCGTTGATCTCGGAGCGGGCACGGATCCGCGTGGAAGCGCAGGTCGCGCGCGCCCTGGAGCAGGGCGCAACACTCCTCGAAGGCGGCCGGCGGCTCGACGTCGGCCGCGGCTGGTTCTATGCGCCCACAATTCTGACCGACGTCCAGCCGGCGCATATGGTTGTCTGCGAGGAGGTCTTCGGGCCGGTCGCATCGATTCAGGTGGTCAAGGACGCGGACGAAGCAATCGCGCGCGCCGCGCAGTGCGAGTACGCGCTGGGCGCGAACATCTATACTCAGAACCTGACCTGGGCGCTCAAGGCGATGCAGGACATCAAGGCGGGCACGTTCTGGATCAACGACCCGCTGACCGACAACGACGCGGCGCCCTTCGGCGGCATGCGCAAGAGCGGCATGGGACGCGAGCTCGGCGAAGAGGGACTCGACGCGTTCCGCGAAACCAAGCACGTTCACCTGGACTTCATCCCGGAGCGGAAGCCGTTCTGGTTCCCGTACCGGCGGCGACGCGGCGAGATTCCCGCGTGACGTCACGCGCGTCCTGCATCGCCGTCATTGGCGGTGCCGGCGCAATGGGACGGATCATCGTTCGAGATCTCGCGGAGCTCGCGCCGTCAGACATTGAGATCGTCATCGGGGATCGTGACGTCCGGGCGGCGGAGCGGATCGCGCGCACCCTACCGCGGCGCGTGCGCGTTGTCGGGATCGACGCCACGAAACCCTCTTCGGCGGTGCGGGCGCTGCGGGGCACCGTGGTGCTCATCAACGCCTGCCATCACTCGCTCAACCTCCGCGTGATGGATATAGCCCTGGCGATCCGGAGTCACTACTGCGATCTCGGCGGCTTGTTTCACATCACCCGGCAGCAGCTCCGTCGCGACGCGGAATTCAAACGCGCGGGATTACTGGCGCTGTGCGGCATCGGATCCGCACCCGGCATCGTCAACATCATGGCGCGTGCCGGAGCCGACCGGCTCGATCGCGTCGAAGAGATTCATATCGCCGTCGGGACAATCGACCGCACAGTGCGCCAAGGAGAATCGCCGCTCGCGACGTCCTACTCGATTGAGACGGTGCTCGACGAGGCGTCGCAGCCGGCCGCTATCTACGAGCACGGGAAGCTAGGGTTCGTCGAGCCGCTCAGCCGTGCGGTCCCGGTCCGTTTTCCGCCGCCCGTCGGCTTGCGGCATCCGGTCTGCACGATTCATTCAGAGCTCGCGACGCTTCCGCGAGCGTTCCGCGCGAAGGGCGTACGTGACGTCTCGTTTCGGATCGCGTTCCCCGGCGCGCTGACGGAGCGGCTTCGGCTGGTGAATGCGCTGGGCCTCGCGGGCCGTGAGCCTATCGTCGTGGACGGGCGGCGGATCGCGCCGCGAGACGTGCTGCGCGCGCTGGTCTCCACGCGCGCGATTTCATCGTCCGGCGGAGTGCCTGACGAATACGAAGTGCTGCGCGTCACGCTGCGCGGCCGGCGCGGGCGAACGCGCGTCGAAGACGTCCTCGACTGTCATGTGCCCGGGATGCCTGCGTGGGGGATCGGCGTCGACATCGATACGGGCGCCCCGCCGTCGATCGTCTCGCAGATGATCCTCGACGGGCGCATTCAGACGCGCGGTGTGGCCGCGCCCGAATCGGCCGTGCCGACGGATCCGTTTTTTCGTGCGCTCGCGGCGCGCGGTATGCGCGTCCTGCGACGCAGCCGTCGACTGTAAGCCATGCGGGATATTAGGAAGCTCGAGACGCTGACCTGAGGTTCCTGGGAACTCGAGCAGGCAGGTAGCGGTCACACAGGATCTACTGGTGAGTATGTCTCGAGTGGTTACTTCTTCTTCGTTCCGCCGCCACCCTGCGCCTTCTGCTTTGCCCACCGGGCCTTCTGCGCATCGGAAATGCGTTTCCGAGCCTCTGCGGACATCCTGCGCCGACGACGCCGGCCGGGTACAGCTCCCTTTCTGCGGCCGTCCGTCATTGGGTTGGCGAGCGACGTGCCGGCGCCTCGTCCTCTGTTCCGTAGTTCGGGAAAGCTCCGATAGATGGACGCTGCTTCGGCCGAGATCTCGAGTAGTCGCTGCTCCGCACCGATCACCGCGTAGCGACGAAGGTCCGCAGTCTGCTTGGCCACGAATCAACTCCTCGGAAGTCAACTGACCTGTCACAGAACCGCACAACCATAGCGGTTTTGCGGGTAACTCGCAACCAATCGGGGCAACCTGACTAACTTGAGGGCGGCCCAACAATTGGTCAGCGCTCCTACTGCCAGGACAGTCAGATTTAGTCCGCCTAAGTGATCGGAGTCCTCTCCGAACACGGGACCTCTCGCGTTATGAGACTACTCAACGCCGCGCGGCACGCAGCCGCCGGCTGTAAGATACGCGCATCATGCAGCGCAAAGCGTGGATTGGCGGCCGTTGGGCGGACGCGAGCAGCGGCCAGACGCGCGAGATCATCAATCCTGTCGATGGATCGGTCCTGGCGCGCGTGCCTGAAATGTCCGCGGATGATGTGAAGCAGGCGATAGCGGCCGCGCGGCGCGCCTTCGACGAGGGGCCATGGCCGAGACTGCCGGCGCGCGAGCGCGGCACCATGCTCTTCAAGATCGCGGAGGCGATTCGCGCGCGTGCGGCAGCGTTCGCCGAAGCGGACACGCGCAACATGGGCAAGCCGATCGTCGAGGCGGAGTTCGATGTGGCGGATGCCGCGCACTGCTTCGAGTACTACGGAGGTCTGGCGTCGAAGATTCACGGCGAGACGCTCGAGGTGCCGGACACGGCACTGTCGATGGTGATGCGCGAACCGGTCGGCCTCGTCGGCCAGATCATTCCATGGAACTATCCGCTGCTGATGGCGGCGTGGAAGCTCGCGCCCGCGCTCGCGGCGGGCTGCACGACGGTGCTGAAGCCGGCGGAGCAGACACCGCTCTCCGCACTGATGCTGGCGGAAATCCTCGAGTCACTCGATCTGCCCGATGGCGTCGTGAACATCGTCACCGGCGACGGACCCACCGCCGGCGGCGCGCTCGTGACGGATGCGCGCGTGGACAAGATCGCCTTCACGGGGGGCCTCGATACCGGACGCCTCGTGATCAAGGGAAGCGCCGATACGATCAAGCGCATGTCGATCGAGCTCGGTGGAAAAAATCCGAACGTGGTGTTCGCGGACGCGGACTTCGAGGCAGCGGTCGACGGCGCTCTGTTCGGCGCGTTTGCCAATCAGGGAGAGGTGTGTTCGGCCGGTTCACGCCTGCTCGTGGAGCGATCGATCTATTCACGCATGCTCGATGCGCTTTCCGAGAAGTCGAAGCGCATCCAGCTGGGCGATCCGCTCGATCGGCAGACGAAGATGGGCCCGCTGGTCACGCGTGAACATCAACAGAAGGTCCTGGAGTACATCGACATCGGCAGGCGCGAAGCACGCCTCGTCGTGGGCGGCGGCATTCCCCGCGACAGCGCCCTCGCGAAAGGCTTCTTCGTCGAACCGACGATCTTCGCGGACGTGGACAACCGCGCGCGCATCGCACAGGAAGAAATCTTCGGTCCCGTGCTCGCGGTGATTCCGTTCGACAGCGAGTCCGAGGCGGTACGGATCGCAAACGACACCCCGTACGGCCTGGCGGGTGCCGTCTGGACGCGCGACGTCTTCCGCGGCATTCGCGTACTGAAGCAGATCCGCGCGGGTATTCTCTGGCTGAACACGTATCATCCGACGTACAACGAAGCACCCTGGGGCGGATACAAACAGTCCGGTTTCGGCCGCGAGCTGGGCTCCTATGGCCTCGAGCAGTACCTCGAAACGAAACAGATCAACCTGAACCTGTCCGAAGCCCCCATCGGCTGGTACTGAACGGCTCAATCGAAAGCCGGGTCTGAAGACCCGGCCTACGAAGCCGCGTCGTTGTAGGGCGGACCTTCAGGTCCGCCGTCATGACCAATAAGCCCTGAGGCGTGAGCCGCTCTCCGGCATGGCCGGTGCAAACCCTTCCCGCAACACCAGAATTCGCAAGTTTGTGAAGACATCCGGGCGTGCGCGCTGTCACTTTTGTAAGTCGGTGTTCGATTTCGAATGCGGTCTGCGGATTGCGCAACGGTCTCTCGGGATTCCAGGAGGCTCGTATGAACAGGCTTCGATGGTCGGCCGGCGTCGTCATAGCGGTACTTGCGGCGGCTGCTCCGGTTCTCGCGCAACAGCCGTCCGCGGCTGGACGCGTCAAAGTGGTGTCGGGCTCCGCATTCGTCGTGCGTCAGGACGCGACGATTCCCGCACAACTCGGACAGGACGTGTTCGAGACGGACAGCCTGAAGACAGGCGCTGACGGACGAATCGGCATCACCTTGAAGGACGACACGCGCGTCTCGCTCGGTCCGGGCAGCGAACTGCGTCTCCAGCGATTCATATACGAGCCCGGGAGCGGCAGTCTCGGGATGGTGCTGCAGTTCGTTCGCGGCGCTGCCGCGTACGTCTCCGGACGCATGGCGAAGCTCGCGCCGCAATCGATTCGCCTCGAAACACCGGCGGCGATCGTCGGCGTGCGGGGCACGAGCCTCGCGATTCGCGTCGATCACTGATGGCGAGCGCGCGACCACTCCTGCTTTCAATCGTTGCCGGGACGCTGGCGGCCGGGTGCGGCCCGAAACACGTCGCCGGCACCACGCGTCCCGGGCAGGCGATGGTCGCGCTGCTGCCGGATTCCGAAACGGGCCTCACCGGACGTGCCGTCGTCTCGAACGAAGGCGGATCTGCGGACCTCGCGGCGCCGCGCGACGCAACGCTCGCGACGTCGCGTCGACGCCCGGGTGCCGTCAAGACGTTGAGCGCGGCTGATGTCGAACGCTTCTTCGGCGATGCGTTGTCGGCTCTTCCTCCGGCGCCGCGGCATTTCACGTTGTTCTTCCGCTTCGAATCCGACGAGCTGACGGATGAATCCCGCGCGCTCGTTCCCGAGATCCTGCGGGCGGTCAAGGATCGTTCCGACCCCGAGGTCGCCATCGTCGGGCACACGGATACGATGGGCACGCCTCCGGCGAACGTCGAGCTCGGATTGAAACGCGCGATGATGGTTCGCGCGCTGCTCGTGGAGGCGGGCCTGGCGGCCTCTACAATCGAGGTCACGTCGCATGGCGAAGGGGATCTGCTGATCCGCACACCCGACGAGATCCCGGAGCCGCGCAATCGGCGGGTCGAGATCTCGGTGAAATAGCCGCGAACCGCGATGAGATCGCCTTCGCATGGCGGCGGCCGGACACGCCGCCGCCTGGTATTCATCTGCGGCGTCGTTCCCGTACTCCTGACAGCGGTTCTCGCCCTTTACCGGCCCGCGGCCCTCGGGCGCCTCGATGACACCGTTTACGACATGCTCCTGCGATCGTCCCGGCCGCAGCCGCCGGGCGACCGCGTCGTCATCGTCGACGTGGACGAGCGGAGCCTTTCAACGATCGGCCAGTGGCCGTGGCGCCGCAACGTCATCGCCAGGCTGATCGCTCGTCTGCGCGCGATGGGCGCATCGACGATCGCGCTCGACATCATCTTCGCCGAATCAGATCGCTACGAGCGTGTCGAAGGCATGAACCGTCGGGTGCGCGAGAGCCCGCAACGCTATCCGGATGATGTATTGGCGGACACGCTGAAGGACGGCCGGGTCGTCCTCGGCTACGCGCTCACATTCGACGCGGCAGCACCCGCACCCAGTGCCTGTGTGCTGCACTCTCTCGGGCTCGCCATCGTACGTCCACGCGAGGAAACCGACGACGCCCCGTTCTTTCACGCGACGGGCGCCGTGTGCAGCCTGCCGGCGCTCGGTCAGGCCGCAGGCGTTTCAGGTTTTCTGAACGCCGCGCCCGATTCCGACGGAATTCTCAGGCGCGTTCCTCTGATCGCTGAGCTCAATGGCCGTGTGTATCCCGCATTGGCACTCGAGGCGGTCGCTGCCGCGACCGGCAGACGCGACATGGTGCTTCGGGTCGCGAACGTCAACGCCTCCTCGCTGATGGTCGGCGACAGAGCCGTGCCCGTCGACGGTAAGGGCAACCTGTTGCTGCGGTACCGCGGGAAGAAAAAGACGTTCCCGTACGTTTCCGCAGCAGATGTGCTGAGCGGCGAGGCTGCAGGCGCAACGCTGCGCGACAAGGTCGTGTTCGTCGGCACGACAGCTCTCGGCACGCGAGAAGTCGTTGCGACGCCGCTCGACACGCTGTTCGCGGGCGTCGAGGTCCAGGCAACCGTCGCGGACAACCTTCTGCAGCAGGATTTCATCCGCCGCTCAACGATTGGATCAATCGTCGAAAGTCTGGTGGTACTCATCCTGGGTCTTGCCGCCGTGGTGCTGATCGCGGTCACCGGCGTCGTCGCCGGAGTGGCAGCCAGCGCCGGCGCTGTCGGAGCGGTCTGGCTGGGCGCCGTCTGGCTGCTCTCGGCCAATGGACTGTTCATATCCCCGCTATATCCGACGATCAGCGTGATCTCGGTTGTCGCCATCATGACGCTCGCAAACTTCACGGTCGAGCGCCGGAGAGCCGAAACCGCGGGACGCGAGAGATCGGCGGCGCAGCGCCTGATGGTGCAAACGCTCCTGTCGCTGACCGAAGCGAGGGATAGCGAGACCGGACAGCATTCGCGTCGAACGCAGCGCTACGCACGGCTGCTTGCAGAACAACTGGCGACGCACCCGGATTTCCATCACGACCTCACGTCGGAACGGATCGACCTCCTGTCGAGCCTCGCGCCGCTTCATGACATCGGCAAAGTGGGCATCCCGGATCACATTCTCCACAAGCCCGGTCCGCTCACTGAAGAAGAGCGGAGGGAGATGCGAAAGCATCCTGCGCTCGGGCGCGAGGTCATCCTGAAGGCAGAGCAGCAGGCGGGCGTGCGCGACGATGCGACCCTCGAGATGGCAAAGGAGATCGCCTACACGCACCACGAACGCTGGGACGGCACGGGTTACCCACAAGGGCTCCGCGGCCGGGACATCCCGATCGCCGGACGGGTGATGGCCGTCGTCGACGTGTACGATGCCGCGACCACCAGGGAACTGTACCGAGCATCGATATCGCACGACGCTGCCGTCCAGTTCATTGTCAACGCCAAGGGCACACACTTCGATCCCGCGGTCGTGGACGCGTTCGAGAAGGTCGCGGCGGCGTTTCGCGGCTGAGCCTGTCGTTCACGCGTTCGTTGCATCCCGGCGTTATCCTTCAGGCCGGTAGACGACCCGGAACGTGAGGTCCGCCATGAATCGACTTCGCGATCTGATGCAGGATGCCCGCTACGGCGTCCGCACCCTCGCTCGGAACCCTGGCTTTGCCATTGCCGGCATCGTGACGCTGGCCCTCGGCCTCGGCGCCAACATGGCGATGTTCCGCTTCCTCGACGCTGTGTTGCTCGAGAGTCTGCCTGTCCACAAGCCACGCGAGCTCGTGCTGGTCAGGCCGTGGAATTTCGACTATCCCTCGTATCGAGAGTTCACATCAATGACGGCGGATGTCTTTGCTGCCACGGCCGCGCACGCGTTCACCCCGGTAGATTTCTCCGACGGCGGCGCCAGCGAGGAGGTTCAGGCTGAACTCGTGAGCGGCAGTTACTTCGCCATGCTTCGCGTCTCGCCGCTGATGGGCCGTCTTCTCGACGCTGAAGACAACGGCGCCGAAGGTGAACATCGGGTGTGCGTGATCAGCTATGCGCTGTGGCAGCGCAGGTTCGGGGGCGATCCGTCGACGGTCGGTCGCATGATTCACCTGAACGCGGAGTCCTTCGAGGTTGTCGGCGTGACGCCTCGGGATTTTCGCGGCGGGGACCTGCACACGAGACGTGACCTGCAGATCCCGATGGCGATGACCCGAACGTTCATGGGTATGGCGCGCGATTCGACCGACTGGACGTGGCTGAGCATCATGGCGAGACTGGCGCCGGGCGTCTCGCGTCAACAGGCCCAGGCGGCGGTCCGCGCGAAATTCAAGCTGAGAGATTTTCAAAGAGAAACGCCGCTGTCATTGGCCGACGGACGGCAGGGACTGGGATCTTTGAGGAGCCAGCTGGAACAACCCGTACTCATCGCGCAGCTGCTCAGCGCGTGCGTGTTCCTGATTGCGTGCGCGAACCTGGCGGCGTTGCTGCTGGCGAAGACCTCATCGCGGCGGCGTGAGATCGCGATCCGTCAATCACTCGGAGCCTCACGCGGCCGACTCATGACGCAGGTCCTCCTGGAGAGTTCGCTCCTTGCAGGGGCCGGCGCTGTGATCGGCGGCGGATGCGCCGTGCTCCTGGACGGTGTGCTCACAAACATGCTGTCCGAACCCGGCGCGCCGCTGGAACTGGTCCCGCTTTCGTCGGCACTCTGGATTGGTGTTTCGTCGGGTTCGATCGTTCTCACCGCGCTGGCCGTCGGCTCGGTTCCGGCGCTCGCCTCGACACGCGAAGCTCCGCTCGACGGGCTTCGTGAATCACCGCGCCACGGCTACGGTCCGATGTGGGTCGGCAGGGGATTCGTTGTTCCGCAGGTGATGGTCTGCCTCGTGCTCGTCTTCGCGGCCAGTCTCTTCGCTCGTTCGCTGCACAATCTTCACGCCGTCGATCTCGGGCTGGATGCGGCTCACGTGGTGGTCATGACGACGGATCCCGAGCGCAGCGGATACACGGCAACACGCGTCGCTGAGTTCTATGACGAATGGCTGCGGCGGGCCCGACTGGTGCCCGGCGTGTCGGTCGCCAGTCTCGCGAACATCACGGCGATGTCGGACAGGATGTTCGCAGGTGGAGTAATAGCGCCCGATGCGGAGCCGCATCGAGGCCCGGAGCCAAACAACAACATCAACGTCGTCAGTCCAGACTACTTCCGCACCGTGGGCCTGACGTTCATCGATGGGCGGCCGTTCACCGATCGTGATGGAGCGCAGGCGCCTCGGGTAGCTATCGTCAATCAGCGGTTTGTCGATTATTACTGGCCTGGCCGCTCTCCAATAGGCCGTCGCTTCTCGGTTTTCACCACGGCACAGGAGGTGGAGATCGTCGGGGTCGTGCGCACGGCGAAGTACCGCACTATTCGCGAGGAACCGCAGATCACGATCTACCTGCCGCTCGCACAGCGGAAATCCACCGGGTTCACGCTGCACGCCTACGTTATCGGCAACACCGCGGCCGCCACCGCGGCGTTGCGCCAGGCCGTCCACGACATCGATCCACGAGTGCCCGTTTACAACGTGGGCCTTCTCCAGGATCACATCAACGCGCGACTCTCCAACGAGCGCGTCCTGAGCGTGCTCTCGATCCTGTTCGCGTCCCTTGCTCTGCTCGTCGCGTGCGCTGGTCTCTATGGCCTCGTGTCGTACGCGGCCGCGCGCCGCCGACGGGAAGTCGGTATCCGACTCGCCATCGGAGCGCAACGGCGCAGCATCCTCTCACTTTTCATCAAAGATATTCTGGCGCTCGTCGGAATTGGCGTCTGCCTGGGAATTCCTCTGTCAATCGCCGTGGGACGGCAGTTCGGCAGTGTGCTGTATGGTGTCGCACCTTCGAGCCTTCCGACGCTTCTCGTGGCCGCTGGACTCCTTGCGACGGTTTCGATTGCGGCGGCTGCAATTCCAGCGGCCCGCGCAACGAGGGTCGATCCTGGCGTCACTCTGCGCGACCAGTAGCCCGGCGGGTGTCTGCCGCTGGCGCAAGCTCCTTACGACTCGAACGATCTGATCTTCCGTGTCCTCCGCGAGCGGACCGGGCTGACCGTAGAAGATCATCGATCGATCGACCTCGTAGCCGCCTTCGGGAATCACCCGTTTGGATGCCACGTAAAACGCCACGTCGTTGCTATAGGCATTCACCCAGAGCCGCGACGCGATTCGGATAACCTGTCAGACGGATCGGCTCGTCTGGGGTGATATCGATTGCACTGACGCCGACGATCAGCGGTGCGGCGGCGGGAGCCGTCCGACCACTACCGGTTGGCGCGCACGCCGCCGCGAGTGCGACGACCGCTGTCAATCCGCCGCGCTGGAGGAGCGTCACGATCCGCCGCACTTGTATCGAGAAAATTGGGCAACTGCCTGACGCGCCAGGACCGGCGTCACGTCGCGCCGCGCTTCAGGAACGCGATCAGATCCGCCATCTGCTGAAGATCCACCTGCGCCTCCAGACCCTCGGGCATGCCTGACGTGTCAGAGATGCGCATCGACTGGATCTCGGTCCGCGGCACGATCGTTTCAGCCCCACCGGCGACGCGGAATGTCACCGACGTGGGCGCCTCGTGACCAATGACACCGCCGAGTGTGCTGCCATCGGTCAGCGTCACAATCCAGAGCTCGTAGCCATGCGCAATCGAGTGGTTCGGATCGAGCACATCGACCAGCAGCGACATGGGGGCGTGGTTGCGCACTTCGCCGAGAACGGGACCGAACTGCGCGCCGGCCGATCCGCGGTATTGGTGGCAGATCGAGCAGACGCGGCCGAACACCTGACGCCCGCGATCCGCATCACCCTGCAGCGAGATCGCGGCCTCGTAGCGTCCCACCGCTTCTTTCGGCGTGCCCGCGCGCGCGCTGAAGAGCGCCCGCGCACGGTTGCGCAGTTCGTCATCGTCCAGCATCATGAGGCGAACGCGCAGCGGGCGATCAATTTCCGTCGCTCTGATCTTGCCGCCGGCGACTGCGTCCAGCAGAACACGCACGCGTGCGGGCTCCCGCACGAGCGCGCGGACGCCTTCTTCCCTGACAGCGGGAGTCCAGCGATCCCACCACCCGATGACATCGCCGGCAATCCGCGGATCCTTGAGGTCCGCGAGTGCGCGCACCGCAGCCGTCTGAACTGGTGTCGGTTCGGCGCGGCCCAGCAAATCGCGGAACATCTGTTCATGGGCAGAGGCATCACGAAGCGCGAGGAGGTGCACCGCGTCCGCCCGCGCGTCCGCCTCGGCGCGCGGATCGAGCGCGAGCCGTTCGGCCTCTTTCGCGAGAGCCGCATCCATGCCGCCGGCACTAAGACCGAGCGCGTCGAGCAGCTGAAGAGCCGCGCGACGAACTGCCGTCGACTCGTCGCGCAGCACGAGTCTCGTGACTGAAGTTCGCTCGGGATCGAACGCGGACTCTCGTTGTTTTTTGCCGCGAATACCGTCGGCAAGCCCTTGCAGCGCCGCCGCGCGCCACCAGTCGGCCGGACGCTCCGTTGCCATCGTGACCCGCCGGACGATTTCGCGCGTCGCCGGAATGTCGTTGCTGCCGGCCATTGCCGCGACGCGATTGAAGAGCGTGCGACGGCCCGGCGTGTCCCGGTCAGCCAGACGCTCGAAGGCCATGCGGAAGAGCGCGGCCGCATCCCACTTCGGCGCGGAGAGCGCGGCCACCTGCATCCACCCGTCTTCGACGTTCTCGATGAGGGACCGATTGCGAATCGCTTCCGCGGCGGGCGCATCGATGTCGCCCAACGTGAGAAGGAGCTGGAACCGAACCTTCGAATCCGCCTCGTCGGTCATCTGCAGCAGTCGATCACGCACCGACGCGCTGCGGAGGTGACGCTCTGCAATTCTGATCGCGTTTTCGCGGACGCCCGGAGTGGCATCGCCGAGCGCCGCAGCGATCGTCTCGGCCTGAAGCTTGCCCAATCCCTCTAGCGTCCACAGTGCGTGGACGCGCCCGACCGGTGAGTCGCCGCTCAGCGCCAACTGCGCCAGCGGCCTAACGGCGGCGCGCGGCTTGCGATCGACGAGCAGCCGCTGTGCGTGCCGCCGCCACCAGATGTTCGGGTGTGCCAGCGTTCGTACGAGCTCGTCGACCGAAGCGCCACCCAGGTGAACCTGATTCAACCACGACGGGCCGGACGTGCCGGTCGGGACGGCCGTCGCATCATCCAGCCATTCGGGATGCTCGATGATCTTGCGATAGTAATCAATGAGGTAGAGCGCACCGTCTGGACCGATGTAAAAGTTCACGGGCCGGAACCACGAATCCGTCGACGCGAGAAATTCGCGCCCGTCGAACATGCGACTCGCACGGAATGTGACGCCGCGCTCGCTCACCGAGTCGACGTGAACGAGGTTGTGCGCGCTTTCGCCGACAAACGCGGCACTGCGGTAGGCGGCTGGAAACAGATCGCCAAGGTAGTAGGTCACTCCGGACGCAGCCGTCATCACGCCAACGTCCGTCAGCAGCTGGTACTCAGGATTGTCGGTGACAGGGAAGAGCTCCGCCGGGATAGCGTAATCCGGCAGCTGTTCGACCACGCTCGGCACGACCAGCGAGCGGTTGCGGGACACGTACCGCGCCGCAATCACTTCCTGATAAAGATGGCGGTTATTCGTATTCAGGAACTGGTGGCCCCATGCATCGAACGTCTGGCCGAACTGGCTGCGCGCGGCGAGCGCCTCCAGCTCGAACGTATCCGGCTTGAAGCGCACGTTCCGACCGTCGGCGTCTGGCGGGAGATGCGGGCCGTTCGGTCGATCGGGGAAATGGACCTCCTTACCCTCGTCCCCGAGCAGATCTCGATATCTGATCGTCCTGACCGGTCCTTCGTTGGCCAGATAGATCCAATTATCGAGACCGTAGAGCGGCGTGTTCATCTTGTGCTGCGGGTTCGTGAGCGCAAAGCCGGTGAGCACCACCCGTTTCACATCGGCGCGTCCGTCACCGTTGGTGTCTTCGAAGTACCAGACGTCGGGAGAATCCGTCACGAGCACGCCGTTCTTCCATCGCATGATGCCCGTGGGCAGTTTGAGCCCGTCGGCGAACACGGTGCTGCGATCAGGCTTGCCGTCGCCATCGGTGTCGGTCAACAGCATGACGCGGCCGGAGCCGCTCAGGTCCAGCGGATAGCCATGCATCTCGACGACGTACATGCGTCCGTTCTCGTCGACCTCCATCGCGACGGGATCCGACACGAGAGGCTCCGCGGCGAACAGCTCAATCTGAAAGCCCTCGGCGAGCCGGAACGTCGCGAGCGCTTCTTCGGGCGAGTAGGGCGGGCCGTGCTGTCCAGACAGCACGGCCACGGCTGCGAGGAGTATGGCAGCGAGCACGAACGGCCGGATTACGCGTGGCCCATGACGCGGCACGCCGGTATCTTAGGCGATCCAACGAATACCGGCTCAAGGCTCATGACTCGGGGCTTTATGCCGGCCCGGGGTCCTGAGTCGACGATCGGGCGGTAATATTCATCTCATGACCGGCGCCGCGTGGCTTCAATCCTACTCAGGGGTGCGGGCGAAGATCGGGCTCGGACCCGATGTCAGCCGCGACGATGAGGCGTTCGCCTTCCGTCATGCGTACTGTTACGCCGTGTCGCGGATGCAGGCCAATCCCGCGCCACGCGCCACGCTCGTGCTCGCGCGCGACCCTCGCCCGACAGGCAGTGGGCTGGCGCGCGCCCAGGCCCGCGGTCTCGCGACCGCGTGTCACGATCTCGGCGTCGAGCTCGCGCTGATCGATCTCGGTGTCGTCCCGACGCCTGTGTGGCAGCACTCGGTCCGGCTGTTCGAGGCGCACGGGGGCGTGATGATCACCGCGAGCCACAATCCGGTGGACGAAAACGGCTGGAAGTACGCGACCGGCGTCGACACGTTCGGCGTCGACCCCGCGCCGCCCGGCGCCCTTCTCTCGGCCGCGGAGATGGGACACCTGATCCGCGCGGCGAATGCGTTCGCCCCGCATCCCTGGCGATCGCCGCTCGGCTCGGTCACCGATCACGCCGCACGCGAGCGCGCAATCTCGAATTACGTCAGCTTTCTCGCCGACGGCTACCGCTCGCATGCGCCCGGCGTGCGGGTCGTGGTCGATCCAAATGGCGGCGCCGCCTGCACGGTAGCGGAACGCGCCTTTCGCGCCCTGGGCGTTGAGCCAATCCTTATCAATCACGTGGAAGGACAGGTCGCGCACGAGATCGACGCCGAGCACGCGCGCCCCGACGGCACGCACGTGCTCGATGATGTCGCCAGGCGTGTACGTGCGGAGCGCGCGCTGTTTGGACTCGCCTACGACTTCGACGCAGACCGCGGGAACCTCACCTACATCGATGGGGACGGGCGGACGCACATCCCATCGCCTCAGGCGTCCGCCGCGATGAACACGGCGATCGCGCTCGCACTGCACCGCCGTTCCGGCGATTCACGACCGCCCGCCGTGGTCGCATCGGACGCGACCTCCTGTCGCGTCAAGCGGGTCGCGGCATCGTTTGGCGCGGAGGTCTTCGAGGTGGAGACGGGCGAGATCAACGTCGTGACGAAGATGCAGGATCTCGAGCGCCACAACTTCTGCGCCGTCATCGGCGTCGAAGGGCCGAACGGCGGCACGGTGTTCTCGGGCACGACCTGCCGCGACGGCACGCTCGTCGGCGCCGGCGCGCTGCTCGCGGCGGCTGACGCCGAGCTGCGCGCGATCATCGCGCACGCGCTCGCGCCCGGCCGTCAGATGCGGCCCGACCTGGCGGGGTTCATTGAAATCTTGCCCACTCAGCGATCGTTCATGGAGAGGCACGACGCGCCGGCGGACTGGCACAAGACGGTGGACACATTCGACCGCGCGTTTCCGCGCATCTTCGCGTCGGAGCTGGCGCGCACGTGGGAGCGCTTCGACATCGTGTACTCGTACACGCGATACGTGGGGCCCGAACGGCCTATGGCCGCCTGGTACGGATGGAAGGCGCGGCTGTTCCGTCCCGGTGCCGAGGGCTTCCTCTGGATCCGGGGTTCGAAGACCGAGGCCGGCGTCGCGCGTGTCGTGGGAGATGCGCCCGATGAGGCCGCGGCGCGCACACTCGTCGATCTCGGCCGGCGGCTTCTGTCAGAGAGCCGCGCACTCGCCTAGCGAGGGGCCACAGAAGAACACGGACAAACACCGCACAGAGTTCTTCTCTGCTCCTATTGACACTCGATAGGAAGAAGCGCATAGTGACGCTCCTATAGAGTGTCGATAGCGGGAATGTTCGATGCCATCACGCCGTACCACGCTCCTTCAGGGCACGCTCGACTTGCTGATTCTCAAGGCGCTCGCCACCGGCGACCTGCACGGCCTTGGCGTCTCTCGTCGGATTCAGCAGATCACACGCGGCAGGTTCGTCGTCCAACCAGGGTCGCTCTTTCCAGCGCTGCATCGCCTTGAAGAGGCGGGTTGGCTCACGTCGACCTGGAA
>QHWT01000054.1:57004-138019 GCA_003222675.1 Acidobacteriota bacterium
AACGGCGGAGTGGAATCGGATTGCGCTCGCGATCGCTCGCGCGCTGGAAGCGTAACCGTCAAGAATGTGAAGGAGGCCGGGTGTGCCTGTGCGATCTCGCGTCGCCAGCCTTTGGCGCAACCTGTTTCACAGCGATCGGGTTGAACGGGACCTCGACGATGAGGTGCGCGTGACCTTCGAATTGCTCGTCGACGAGAAGATCCAGGGCGGCATGTCTCGGGATGCGGCGCGGCGCGCGGCGGCGCTCGAGTTGGGCGGCGTCGAAAGTGTGAAGCAGCAGGTGCGCGACCGACGGGCAGGGGCGCCCGTGGATTCGCTGCTGCAGGATGTTCGCTACGCGGTGCGTGTGCTGCGGCGGAGCCCCATGTTCACGTTGACCGCAGTGCTGTCGCTCGGCCTCGGGATCGCCGGCAACGCCGTGGTCTTCAGCCTTGCCGATGCGTATCTTTTTCGAAATCGTCCCGGCGTCGCCAACGCGCACCGCCTGGTGGAAGTCGGCCGAATCGATAGCGGTGACAGTGCCCCCTACACCGGTGACGGCTTCGACACGTTCTCGTATGCGAACTATCTGGACTACTGTACGCGCCAGACCGTATTTGAGGGCCTGGCAGCCTATCACGATGCCACGTTCGGTCTCGGAATGGGGGACAACGCTCTACGCGTTTCCGGGTCGCACGTTTCTGCGAATTACTTCGCCGTGCTCGGCGTGCCGATCGCGCTCGGCCGCGGCTTTCTGCCGGAAGAGGAGAGGCTTGCAAGCCCGAGTACTGTCGTAGTGATCAGCGATCATCTCTGGCGGACGCAGTTCGACGGAGACCGTGACGTTATCGGACGCACGATCCGCCTGAACGGGCGTCCGTTCACGATCGTTGGGGTCACCGCGGCCGGATTCGCCGGATACATGATCCATTTCGAGAGCTTATGGATACCGATCACCGCGTACCCGGATGGTGATGACCTTCGCCGTGTGGCCGAGCGGGGCAGGCTGTGGCTGATGGGAATCGGACGCCTGAAAGAGGGCGTCACGATAGCTCAGGCTCGTGGCGAGATGGCGCGTGTCGCCGCAGATCTCGCGCGCGAGTACCCGGAGGACAATCGCCGCCATGGTCTCGGCGTCGAACCCTCCGGCGCGATGCCTGTCGTGGGGCGATCGATCGTGAGTCGCTTCGTGGGATTGCTCTTCGCGCTGGTCGGCCTCATCCTGCTGATTGCGTGCTTCAACGTGGCGGGCATGCTGCTCGCCCGCGGTCTGACGCGCACGCGAGAAATAAGTATCCGGCTGGCGCTCGGCGCGGCACGGGCACGCATCGTCCGGCTGCTGGTGATCGAAAGCCTCGTCGTGTCAGCGATCGGCGCCGTCGGCGGACTTGCCGGCGCCTGGGCCGCCATTCGTCTCATCGAACGGCTGCTTCCGCTGCTGCGGGTCGACATCGTCTTCGCTCTCCGTATCGATTGGCGAGTGACGGCGTTTTCAATCGTGGTCGCGACGATCACCGGCTTGGCCTGCGGCCTCGCGCCGGCGCGAGCCGCGACTCGCATCGATCTCGCCTCGACCATTGTCCACGATACCAGCGCCGGCACGCGACGGCTTCGCGGCCGCTCCGCGGTGGTGATTGCGCAGGTCGCGCTTTCCGTGCTCCTCGTCGTCGGCGCGCTGCTGCTCGGACGATCGGTCCTACACGCCGGCAGGATCGATCCTGGCTTTGCGGTGCACGGCATCGAGGTGATGGGTCTCAACCTGCAGCTTGGCGGATACGACCGGGAACGAGGCCGCACGTTTGTCGATGCGCTGATGTCGCGCCTCGAGAGTCTGCCCGGGATTGCCGCCGTGGCCTCCGCCCGCGTCGTGCCGCTGACAGGGGAGCGGGAGGGCGGTCGATTGTGGCTGCCCGAGGAATATGGCAACGAGCGCGCGATCGATGCGAGCCAGAACATCGTGACCCCCGGTTATTTCCGCACGCTGGGCCTGCCGCTGCTGGCCGGTCGGAACTTCAGTGCGTCCGATCGCGGGACGCCTGCCGTGGCAATTGTCAACGAGACGCTTGCCAGGCGGGCGTGGCCGGG
Source organism: Acidobacteriota bacterium (assembly GCA_003222675.1). Classification (GTDB taxonomy): domain Bacteria; phylum Acidobacteriota; class Vicinamibacteria; order Vicinamibacterales; family 2-12-FULL-66-21; genus QHWT01. The sequence goes on from QHWT01000054.1 coordinate 59,069, forward strand.
GCAGAGTGCGGTTGGCAAACGGCTCATGCTGGGCATGAGCCGCCATCCCGTGAACATCATCGGCGTCGTCCGTGATGCAAAGTACCGCACCATCGGCGAAGGCGCGACACCATTCTTCTATGTCCCGGCCGCGCAACGCTACGAGAGCACGATGTGGATCCTGATGCGGACACGCGGGCCGAGCGTCTTGCCGCAGGTGCGCGCGCTCATTCGGACGATGGACCCGAACGTGCCGGTTCTCCAGGCTGCCCCCCTCACGGACATGACGGCGTTTGCGCTGTTCCCTCAGCGTTTTGCCGCGTGGCTCGCAGCGACCGTGGGCACGATTGGACTGTTGCTGGCGGCGCTCGGCGTTTACGGCGTCACCGCCTACAACGTGAGTCAGCGGAAACGAGAAATCGGCATTCGTGTCGCGCTGGGCGCCGTCCGCGCACACGTGCTCCGCTCAATCGTGGGGCAGGGGATGGCGCTGGCCGTTACAGGCACTGCGCTCGGGCTGACGGCAGCGGCCCTCGTCTCTCGTGTTCTCGAAGGGATGCTCTACGACGTTCGGCCGCTGGATCCCGCGTCGTTCGCGGGCGGCGCGATGATTTTCGTCGCGCTCGCGCTCGTCGCCAGCGTGATTCCGGCCAGGCGCGCGGCGTCGATCAACCCTGTCGAGGCGCTGCGGGCCGAGTAGGCTGGTTACTCTCCTGAATCGGATCGACCGGAAGGCGTCGCAAAGTAGCCGCTCCGCGCTCGCACCGTCAGGCCGCGGCGCCGGGTGGTGACGTCGATGCGGTGCCAGCCGGACGTGGGGTCCGCCTCAATCGCGAGGAAATACTGCTGCCGCAGTTCCGCCATCAGCGCCGCAATTCGTCTTGTCGTGTCCGCGGCGGCCACATGGCTCACACCTCCTCCCGTCCAATACGCGAGATGCGTGAGCGCGCCGTCCCGATCGGCGACAGTCGCGCGCGGATCCTGCGAAGGCTCGACGGCAACCGCGTAGACGGGAACGTCGATCGCGCTGGCCAGGCCGGAGACTTCGGGCGGTGAGAGTCTGCTGCTCGTGTCGGCGCCATCGGTAATCACGATCACCGCGCGCCGTTGACCGCGCCGCCCGGCGAGCCGCTTCGCCGTTTCGGCGATAGCGTCATACAACGAAGTGAGTCCCCAGGCGTCGACGTTGTCCAGAGCCTGGCGAATCCCGTCGGCATCGTTGGTGAACGCCGTCTCCTGACGGAGACCCTTGTCGAAGGTGAACAGCGCAATTTCGTCCGAGGGTCGATTCACCCACTTCAACAACTCCTCGACGACTTCCTTTCCTCTGGACCAATTGCGGCCGCGCATGCTGCCGCTGGTGTCGAGCAGCACGGCGAGACTGATCGACGCATCGTCTGTCGCCCTGAAGTCGAGGATCCGGCGAGGCTGGCTGTTTTCGAGCACGTGGAAATCGGCCTGCGCCAGATTGCGCACGATCCGATTGCGGGAATCGCGCACCACCGCACTAATCGGGACCAGCGCGACCGCGGTGCGGAAGGTTGTCCGAGTCTCCTGCGCCTGCAAGGACGACGGTCTCTGAACGGAGCCCACAAGCGCGACGAAAGCCGCCGAGAGTGCGACCGTGGCGTTTGGACGTTTCATAATCCGTACTCGGGATGTCGAATGTGTAATCGCGGATCGCGGCCGCGCGGGCGAAATCGAGCGCCTGCGCCCGTAAAGGTATCGGCACGGCGCTTTGCTGCGTTAGGTTAGGCGGGCAAAGGCAAGGACCGCGCCAGTCTCGAGCGCATCAGCAAAGTGCGTTTCATTCCGAGACGTTCATAGCACTCGAATTGCGCGCTGGTGGGCTCGACGGCATTTAGCGGCGGGTCAGGTACGCAGCCGCGTTTGGACTCTGAGTGCTCCGACCCAGTTCACTGAGGCATCAAATCAGCCCTGCACGCTTGATGGCGTGATATCGATTGACCAACTGCACGCCAAGGCGCTCGGGCTCGGCGTCAACCATCAAAGCTTCGCGGGTCGCGAGGCGGTTGAAGGCGTCGCGGCGCGACTGCTCGTAAAGGTGGGCGCTTGCCACGTCAAGGGCGGCCTCACCGCTGACGAGGGATTGCGTCAGCAGCTCGCCCACGATCCGCTCCCGCAGGCTCGCGAGCAGCACGAGATGCCGCGGGCGCAGCAGGCGGAGTGCGTGGCGCAGCTCCGTGCTGTCCTCATCACGGAAATTGGTGATGACGATGATGAGCGCGCGTTTGTGCTGCCGGCGCAGAAGCATCTCGGCTGCAGCCACGTAGTCGGAGTGCGTGAGCGTCGGCTGAACGTCGTACAGCTGTCCCATCAAGGCGTTCAGCGCGTGCGCGCCTTTGCGAGGCGCGAACGAGCGTTCCTGGCCGGCTGGCGTGCCGAACGTCATTGCGCCAACGGCATCACCCTGTTTGAGTGCCACGTACGACAGCAGCATCACGGCGTTCAGCACCTGGTCGAAATGCGTGGCGCCGATCGCCGCGTGGCGATCGTCTGCCCGCATCCGTCGTCCGCAGTCGACCAGCAGCATGACGCACTGGTCGCGCTCGTCCTGGAACTCGCGGACAATGGGTTTGCCGAGCCGAAGCGTGGCTCGCCAGTCGATGTGGCGCACCGCATCTCCTGCGCGGTACTCGGACAGCTGCTTGAAGTCCGTACCGTTGCCGCGGAGCTGATACGTCTTCACGCCGATTTCCTGAAGGCGGCGGTCGCCCGCCAGCCACGCGTATCGCGCGACCTGCGCGAAGTCAGGGTAGACCCGCCGAGCATCGTCGGTGCCGAGTCGCTCGAGGAGTTCGCAGAATCCCCACCGCGAACGGACACGCACATGCGCGGGCGCGAACGTCACCTTGCCCCTGGCGGTCGGGATCACCGTGTACGTCGCGTCGAGGCGCGTGCCTCCCACGAGGGTCAGCTGCATCGGCATCTGCTCGGCGACGAGGGTCGCATCGGCATGGTCGTAAAGCTCGCAGCGCCACGCCGCTGTTCCTTCCGTTTCGAGCGTCAGATGCACTGGCCGTTTCACGCCGATCGCGAACGCCGCCGGGAGGTGACGCGTCATCTTGACTGACGCTCCCCGCCAGGCCCGAAGCGACGAGGCATAATCGCAGATTGCGGCCAGGAGAAGCGCAGCGACGGCGGCCATTGCCAGCCAACTGGCCGCGCGCACAGCCATCCCCATCAACAATGCGAGGAGTACGGCCGCCGAAATCACGGCGAGCGCGATGATGGCGGTGCGGCCAGGAATGGCGCGGAGTGACATCGATCTCTAAAACGTAGTCGGGCTTCCAGCAGTCTTCTACATGCGCGGCGCGGCGACTATGTTGATGATCGTGCTCAACACGTCGTTGGTGGTGCGCCCCTCGAGCAGCGCGTCCGGCGCCAACGCGATGCGGTGGCGCAGCGCGGGCAGCGCGATGCGCTTGATATCGTCAGGCGTCACGTAGCCACGCCCGTCAAGAAGCGCTACGCCGCGAGCGCCGCGGACGAGCGCCAGCGCGCCACGCGAGCCGCTGCCGATTGCCACGCCCGCATAATCGCGTGTCGCCCGCACCATGCGCACGGCGTAATCAATGACCTGCTCGTCCACTCGAACTCGGGACGCCAGCCGCTGGAGGTTCGACACGGCGATGCCGTTCAGGCAAGGCTTCACGTCGGCAAGCGGCAGCTCGTCGCCCGCTTGATCCGTAGTGACACGCACGACGACGGCGACTTCCTCCGCGATCGATGGGTAGCCGATCTCGATCTTGAACAGGAATCTGTCGAGCTGCGCCTCGGGCAGGGGATAGGTTCCCTCGGTTTCGATGGGGTTCTCGGTCGCGAGCACCATGAACGGCTTGGGTAACGGCAGCGTCTGCCCCTCGATCGTCACCTGGTATTCCTGCATCACTTCGAGGAGTGCGCTCTGCGTCTTCGCGGGAGCGCGATTGATCTCGTCCGCCAGCAGGATGTGCGTAAACACCGGTCCGCGGACGATCCGCAGCTCACGAGTCGAGGGATCGAGCACCGCGTGCCCCGTGATGTCCGACGGCATCATGTCGGGAGTGAACTGCACGCGGGCATGCGCGAGCGAGAGGGCTTGCGCGAGCGCACGCACCAGGAGTGTCTTCCCGAGCCCCGGCGCGCCTTCGATGAGGACGTGGCCCGACGCGGCGAGCGCGATCAGCACCTGCTCGATGACCGCCGACTGTCCCACCATCGCCTGTTGGATTGAGGCGCGCAGATCCTGACACATCTCGGCTGCCTGGTCGACGGCGTCTGTTTCAACGTGTTCCATGCGATGACCTTCTATGCTCGATTAGGGTTTCGCGCCGCGCCGCTTCGAGCAACGCGAGCGAGCGGCGCAAATCGTGTCTACCAGGGGAATCCGTGTGGCCAATCGCGGCGGCGAGCGCCTGCCGATCGAAGCCGGTGAGATGCGCGAGAGTCGAGATGCGTTGATTCGGTTCGAGACGCGTGTAGCTCTTGACCCGGCGCTGCGCGGCCTCCTCGAGCGCACGCAGGCACGCCGCGTGGAGCGATCGGCCGTCGCCGTGGCGCAGTGCGAACTGCCCCGTGCCGCGGATCTGCTCGGCCAGCGAGCGGCGTGCGGCGTGCGGCGCCGGCGCCAGCGGTCCGAACCGGACGCCGCCGCGCCACAACGCCAACGCGACGAGCGTTAGCACGAGCGCCACTACGGGCGCCCCGTGCGCCCAGACCAGCGCGAGCAATGACGGCTGATCGGCTTCCGAGAGGAAGTGCACGTCATCACCCCGTCGCAGTCCGGTGGCGGCGACGAACAGCCGACCGTGATCGCCGTCGAACAGGTGCCGCTGACGGAAGGGCGTCGCGTTGATAACGGTTATGCTGCCGCGACCCACGTGAACGCGCATCGCCTGGACGCCGGTCGCGTTGCGCAGAGCCCATTCAGCCCTTTTGTTGCTCGTGAGTGAAGACAGGCTGTCGAAATCACACACCGAGTAATCCATCCTGTCCGCGCCGGAGGCGGCGATTCCGTCGTGTTCCTCCTGAAAGCTGGCACACGCGTCTTTGCGCCACACTTCCTGGGACAGTTGCGCCTCGGTCATTGTGCGGACCCTGCAGACAATCTGCGACCAGTGTTCGAACTCGTCCTTGCCGCCCGTCAACGTGCCTTCGAGCACCAGGCGGCCGCCGGATTCAACCCACCGCTCGAGCGCTTCGCGCCTTGTTCTGCTCAAGGTCCAGTGCCAGTCGGAAAGAACGATCACCGAGTCGGTTGACGGCACAGCGAGTAAGCGATCCCACGCGGTGCGCGCGGCGAGCGCTTCCGCAAATCGCTGCGCGGCATAAAAAGGATTTATCAGCGCTTCGCCCTTCGGCGGCATCGGCACCTTCGTGTCCACCCAATCAGTGTGGCTTGCGACCCAGGCGATGAGCAGCGCCAGGGGGACGGCGACGAGCAGCGCGATGATGCTTCCGCGCCTCATGCCGCGCCCGGAGTGGGGATTGAACCGGAGTCCGACGCACGATCGAGCACGGATGCGAAGTCGCCGCACAGCCCGTACACGGTCGCAGCCTGCACGCTTTCGTGGCCGTATCCGAACCGCTGCCACACACGGACGAGGCGCGACAGATAGTCGCATGTGCCTTGCGGAAGGCGGTTCGCCGTCAGCGCAAGGCAGTCGCCTTCGGTGCTCGAATCACGAATGGGCACACCGTGAACGTGGACGAGCCGGGAGAGCATGCCGCGGTAGAGCAGCGCCAATGACGCGCGGTGCTGACCGCGATCCCACAGCGCGCGTGCGGCTGCGCCGATGTTCACCGGCAGGGTCTCGGGCCGGATGTCGAGATCTCGCACGTGAGTGGGTCCGACAAACGATTCCTCTCGCCGGCCGAGATGGCCTGGCGCGCGCAGCATGCGGACGATGTAGACGAACAGGAATCCCGCCGACACGATTGCCCCGGCCCAAATGAGAATGCGGGCCGACTGCTCGAGCCACCGAAACAGGCCGATCAACCATGTGAGCCATGCCGGCAGCCGCGACGGCTTCGTCTCGCCCCCGTCCTTCCAGCGCAGCGTCTTGATAGTTCGTTCGGTTGCGAGGTTCGGGTCGGCCTGGACCCTGTCGAGCGCACGCTCGATTTCAGATTGGCCCGGCGTGGCGGCCTTCGACCGCGCAGATTCGTGTGGGACGGGCGCTGCTGCAAGCGACAGCGCCGCTATGACGAGTGCCGCAGCGATCGTGACACGCCGCCGCCCCTCAGTGTGCGAACGCACGTCGAAACTCCTGCTCGATATCCCATGCCTCGAGCTCGGCACGCCGGTTCAGGTACATCGCGAAGCCTGCCGCGACGTAGAACGGCTCCAGAAACAACAGCGCCGTCGCGTAAGCGATTGGAATTGAGAGTGCGAGAACCTTTGGCACCTCGCCGGACAGCAACCCGCTCAGGTCCGGTGTCCGCCCGGACGGCGCGAGCCAGAACACGAGCGAGACCAGCGCAATGGTAAGAGCCGTCTCGGACACGCTGAAGGCGGATGTCATCATCATCGCCGATGCGGCATGCCGGTGCCGGATCTGACGTACACGCTCGCCCGCCTTCCAGATGGAAAGCTCCTCGAGCTGATAAACGGGCAGAGTGAGTGAGCGCCAAAGCGAGAGACGCCGGATGGTCCACGTGAACAGCAACTGCTTCCACCACACACGCCGCTGCTCGCGCCATACATCCGCCGGTGAGGTTCGCTTGCCGAACGCGGCACGCGACAGGACGAAGAGAATCGTGCGATCGAGCCACGGCTTCGCGCACCACAGCAGCACGGCGGGCAACCAGCCGGCGAGCTCGAACGAAGCAAACGCAAGCGCCATGACCGGCAAAGCGACGATGGCGTAACAGAGATAGACGGAGGCCGCGGCGCTCTGGCAGAGACGCACGCCGAGATCAGCGGCTTCCATTGGGGTCCGCGGCCGCAGCCGCACCGCAAGCGCGTCAACCCGCACGTCGGCGCCCCTGGAAGGCGAAATAACCGGGCACGGCAATCCAGCACGCCGCGGCCACGACGTACTTCGCGGCCGGCGGAAGCCATGTCGCAGATGACCAGAACGCCTCGATCGCGGCGGCAATGACCAGCATCGCCGTGAGACCGTACAACAGGATCGCCGACTCGCGCGTTGCGTCGACGAGCGATTGCAGCCGTGTCAAGCGGCCCGGCGCGAGCATTGCGTGTCCGATGCGCAACCCCGCCGCTCCGGACAGAACGATCGCTGTCAACTCGAAGGCCGAGTGTGTCGCGACGAACTGATAGAACGTGGGCGACAGGCCGCGTTCGGTCAGGTACCCGGCGAGGGCGCCGGAGAATGCGCCGTTGTAGGCCAGAAAGAACAAGGTCCCCACGCCGGCAAAGAGTCCGCCCGCGAAGCACTGGAACGCGACACTCACGTTGTTGCGGATGTAGAAGCCAAACATGATCCAGTCGGTGGTTGCGGCGCGCGTCCGGCCGATCGAATCGACAACGGGTGAATACATGTCCTCGAAGGACGCGGCGGTCTCGGAATTGACGACCGACAGAATCAGTTCAGGACGCCAATAGACGAGAAATGCAATCAGGACTGTCGGCAGCAGGAAGGCCGCTGCCGCAACGGCCACGTATCGCCACTGCGCCCTGACCGCGGACGGGAACTCGACTGCCATCATGTGTCTCACACGCGCGACGCCGAATTCGCGGCGGTGATAGATCAGTTGATGGGCATCCGCCGTCATTCGCTCGAGCCGGTCGATGATGTAGCTCGGGTAGGAACGGCCGCGCGCCAACGCAAGGTGCTCGCACGCACGGCGGTACAGCGCCGCGAGACGCGCGCCGGACATTTCGACTCGATGTGCCGAATCTCCGGTCTTGCGGCCGAGCACGTGATCGAGCAGGCCTTCCAGTTCAGCCCACTCCTTCTGGTACATCTGTTCGAAACCGAGCGGCGTCATCGTCGTCCCAGCAGCCACTCGGCGACGCCGAGCACGCGGCGCGTCACCGCCGGTCCCGACCGTCCCACATCTCCGGACGCGGCGGCCGCAAGCGCAGCCAGCTCGTCGAGCCTTCCGGCCGTGAGCCCGGGCGCGCGCGCCGCCAGCGCAATGATCGCGGCCTGATCCTCTGGCGCCAGCGGCCTGGCCGGAGAAACAGGGACCACTGTGTGGAGCGGCATCCGCGACGTTGCGCGAGGCTGATGCAGTACGATCGTCGCCGCCGCGATGTCTCCGAGGCGCTTGCAGTCGCGCCGCAGCAGCATGCTCACGATCGCGAACCCGTATCCGAAAGGAAGGAAATCGGCCACGCGCAGCAGGTTCCGCGCAACAGAGGCAGCCGCGGTAACCGGCAACCCGTTGTCCATGACCACCCGAAGGCCGAAGACGCGCTTTCCGGGCGTGGCGCCCGACGGCGACAGCTCGAACGCGATCGGATAGAGCCACTCAAGCCCGAAGACCAGAACGAGCCAGAACGCGACGCCGATCCCTCCAATGACCGTCGTCACCATGGCTGCCGCATAGATGATCATGAGCCGGATCGTCCAGTCGAGACCGAAGGCGTAGAAGCGGGCGGTCAGGCCGGCAGGACGCAGTTCGAGCAGGATGCCTTCGGGCGTCTCCGCGGCGACGACGGTGTCGAGGACGTCACTCGGGCCCAGGATCACTCTCAGGCCTTGACAACCATCGTGTCCGCGATCTTGTCGTGCAGACACCGCCGCGAGTCGCCAAGAATGAAGAGCACGTCGACGATCCCGTAGAGCGGGACGATGCCGATCAGGGAATTCACGACGTTGCGCAGCCAGAAAAATCGTCCGAATGAAACCGGCGTGCCGTCGCTGCGAACGACCCTGATGCCGAGAAACTTCTTGGCAATCGATTGTCCACGCCTCATGTTACTGAACGTCAACCAGCACCAGACGACGAGGCCGACGACCGTCAGCAACCCGCCCACCGCGAGGATGGCAGTGCGAGTGGCTTCGTCATTCGTGGTCCGCATGTTCCCGCCGACCATGGTGAACGCCACGAATGGCACGTAGACCATCACCATGAAAATGATGCCATCGAGCATCGCGGCGCCGAACCTCGTGCCGCGATCCGCGAGAACGAACTGCGCGTGTGGGTCAATGATGTCGTGGACGGCGGCCTGGGGTGGTGCGTACGGATTGGTCATCGGTTGCACGATTCCGTCAGTTTCGGGTCTCGATGGTTATTGTGTCGGCGGATTGCACACCGATATTTAGGCGCGCTCCGCCCGACGGTTCGTAACGTCGCGCGCGCAGTGCACACTTCGTTCCGGCCGGGTACTCGCAGGCTGCTGAAGAAGAAGACAGCCCTGCAGATTTGGTGATTTCTTGATTGGGTAATCTGGTGATTGTGCTTCGCACGCGCGTGCGTCTCTTTGGAGAAGGTGTGGTGGATGACGGTTGAAGGACGGTTGTCGGAAACTCTGGATTCAGGAGCGGCAACCGATAGGAGACGACCGACAAACCGTACTCTGGCGAGCGGCGACCGGCCACCGACTGTGCGCTATCCGCACACGGCAGGTCTCCCCCGACGGTCGAGCAGACCTGCGCGTGTTCGGCACTCAGAATCTCATGCGCGCACCGAATTGAAGCGATCGTGGTTCGCCGACGGCGTTGATCTGACCGAATGTCGGCAGCGGATTGGACGGGTAAGCTCCGGACCCGAAGTTGGTGTTCCGCGTGACGACATTGACATGGTTCGTGATGTTGAATCCTTCGACGAGCGCTTCCAGCTCCATGCGGCCTGAGAAACGAAACAACCGGCGCAATCGCGCGCTCAGCGTGAAGAAGCCACTGCCGACGCCGGCGTTCCGCTCGATGAACTCGCCGTCGACGATCGGCCTGCCCGCGGTGCCCGGGATCGTCGTCACGCCCGATGTGATGTTGAAGGGAGGCGCCGAATACGCCTGGAGCATCCCGCTCAACTGAAAACCGTGGCTGATCTCTTCCCATGCTGTCGTCGCAGGCCCATTCGATGAGTGAACGGCGCCATGTACCACGAGTCGGTGCCGCTTGTCGTCGTCCGAGCGTCCCCAGTCTTTCGAGAGATCGAACGGATCAACCGGTGAGCTGAAGAAGAACTCGCCAACGTTGTTCATCGATTTCGACAACGTGTACGAGATCCGGTATTCGCCCCAGCGCGCGGGCCGCTGCATGAACGAGACGTGCGCCCCGTGATAATTGGATTCTCCCACTGACGAGTACTGGCTGTTGTTGGCATAGTTCGGGTCAGGCCGGCATCCGTTGTTCGTGCCGGAGGCGAGGCAGGTCGGCACGTTCTGATTCACGGACATGAGCAAACCAAGACCGCGCAGATACTGGTATCCCACACTGACGGTGGCGCGATTGCCAATTTGATGCTCGACCTCGACGCTGGCCTGACGCGAGTACGCATTCTGCAGGTCCCGATCCATCGTGGTGAGGCTTGGCAACGTGACGGACGGAGCGACGGCACTGAGGATATTGGGGAACGCCGGTGCGCCAGCCTGCGTCGGGGACAGACTGACGCTGATTTGACGCAGATTGCTCAGGTCAGTCGTGTTTCCCGCGGACAATAACGCGTTCGCCAATGCACGGAGTGGAATACGGTCGTAGAACAGGCCGGCGCTGCCGCGGACGATGGTGTGGCGCGAGTCGAATGGCGACCAGACGATCCCGACTCGCGGCGAGACATTGTTGGTATCCGTGTTGATTGTCTCGAGCAACTGCAGATCGTAGCGGACACCGACGTTCAGAGTGACGCCGGGATTCAGTTTCCATTCATCCTGAACGTAGACGCCGATGTTCGGGTTGGTCTGCGACACGTCGGTCGCGCCAAATGTCTGCGTGAATCCTGCGTTGTTGTAGGCGCCGGCGAGGAAATTCGCCAGCGACGAGAAGGTGTAGGTGCCGCGGATCGCTCGCGGAAAAGTGATTCGATCGTCGTTATACAGGAAGTCGGCGCCAAGCCTGACGGCGTGTGCGCCGGCCTGATGCGAGAGATTGTTGACCACCTGATACATCCGGTTGATGCGGCGCGTCGGGCTCCCGGAGAGCGTTCCGAAAGAGCTGACGCCCGCGATGCTCACGGCGGGACCGATCGGATCGCTCGGTGCGGCTTTCAGATCGCTGTCCGCGAACTGCGCGCGCGTTTCCAGAACGGTTCGCGTAGAGAACGTGAAGGTGTTGCTCGCCGCGAGGGTCTGGTCGAAATTGTCCAGGTCCGCGGATGCGCTCGGCGCGTTCAGTCCGCCGGCGCCGCGTGAATTGCCGGAGCTCACATCATACAGGCTGTACCGAAGGCTGAACTGATCTCGGCCGCTCGCCTCATGATCCACCTTGACGAGGACGTTCGTGGAATCAAGCGGATTCGAATAAATGCCCGTTGTCAGGAATGGTCCTTGATAGCCCACCGAGGCGAGTCGAGCATTTATCGCGTCGACGTTCGCGGGCGAGATGGCGACGAGTCCTGTCTGATCTAGCCTCCGCTGCTCCACGTTCGTGAAATAGAACGTCCGATCCGACACGATGGGGCCTCCGAGACTCCCTCCATACTGTGATTGGCTCATGGGCAGCTTCGTGCCAGAGAGTGCGTTGGCCGCGTTGAAGCGATCATCGCGGACGTAGTCGTACACCGTCCCATGCAGGACGTTCGTGCCGCTCTTGGTCACGACGTTGACGTAGCCGCTCAGCGCGCGTCCCAGTTCAGCCTGACCGCCCGAGCTCACGACCTGAAGCTGCTCGACCGCATCCACGCCGTAGCTGATGCCGCTCAGCGCCGCGGCATCGTCATTGGCGGAGAGGCCGTCGACGATGAAGTTGTTCGAGAGATTGCGCTGGCTCCCGATCGAGAGGCCGACGCCCGGAACAGCCGATGTCTCAGGAAACAACTGCGGGCTGCCCACGTTCGTCGGCGACACGCCGGGGACCAGCAGCGCCAGCTCGAGGACGTTGCGGCCGTTCAGCGGCAGCGTCCTGATTTCAGTCTCCGACACCGTCGGGGCGATTTGGCTGCGCGCTGCTTCCAGCACGCTCGCGTCACCCGTCACCGTGACGCTCGTGTCCACCGTGCCGACGGTGAGCGTTACCGGGAGCTCGAACGCAGACCCCACCGTCAGCGTCAGGAGCCGCGTCACGTCGTTGAAGCCCTGCCGGCTTATTGTGATCTGATAGGGTCCGATTCTCAGGTAGGGAAATCGGAAGCGACCGTCCCGATCGGTCACGGACGTCGCCGTCGTGTTCGTTTGCGTGTGACGCGCCGTCACGTGGGCGTCTGGCACAATCGCGCCGGACGGGTCCGTCACACGTCCGCTGACGCTCGCGTAATCAACGGATTGCTGCGCAACGACTGGATGCGCGTACGCGAATATGAAGCTCGCGAGAGCGAAGACTCTCAGACATCGCACAAGACACCTCCGCGCGGAACGACACCAGACAGCTCGGGGCACAGCTGTGCCTTCGAGCGACCAACCAGGTGAGCGTTTATGCGCGGGGAGGCGGAGAGTCGGGAGGAGCGAGGCGGCTGGCTGGATTCTCGTCCGCGCCTGGCCAGACGCAGCCGTGTGACAGATCCGGCAACGTCCCTGACGAGTGAGTGAGAACGCCGTGATTCGACAGCAGCGCAAAGAGTGCCGCCACCGGGGGATCGCACATGCCGCGCATCGAACAGACGTCGCGGGAATTTTGATCGTGATCGTGAACAGTTCCACGATGCATCGGACACGGGCGGCCGTCGGCGCCGCGCATCGGGCACGGCGCCGGCGTGGCTTTCGTATGACAGCTCCGTTGCTGATCGGTTGTTGCCGAGAGATGAGCGGCGCACGCGTCAAGCGGTACCCGCGCCGAGAGGGACGTCGCCTGGAAGACGATCCAGGCAGCCGCCCAGAGCCGCAAGTGCCGTCGAAGCGCGGTCATCGTGCATGTCCAGCTTAGCGGAGCCGCCGGTCCAGCGCAAACTAAGCCCATCGACCATATCCGGGCGGTTTACGCGTCGACGAGAGCGGAGCGAACGTAAGTTACTCAGACGCCACGCAGGGAATCTACTCAGAGGGCAGGGACGCTACGGAGCCTCATAACAGCAGGTTTTTCTCCGTGATCCTTGTCGCCTCTGAGTTGATGCTCCGTGCTGTCGGCATCGCCGCTGGCCTGGTGCCCGCAAACAGCGCGAGTTCACGCCACTTCCAGTGGCAGTCGACATCCGCAAAGCCAATCGCTCTGAGCCACGCGAGTTGTGTCTCCAGGTCCTTCGGCTTCGCCTTCAGTGCGATGCGGGATCGAGTCAGCGCGAGCCAGGTACTCGAGCGCATGTGCGGCCGAGTCCCACAGATTAATGTCGCTTGCGCACATGGCCACAGAGTGCAGGGCGAGCGGAGCAGAAGTCAACACCGGGCGGGACCGAGGAGCGCTGACAATTCTGAAAGCTCGTCTCAATTCTGCTCACCCCGCGACCCCGGCGTTCGCACATCTCTGGACGCGCACCGACGAATGCGATGACACGGAACTTGCACAGGAGACATGACACATCACCACCAACAGCCGCTGTGAACCAACCATGCGACCCGATACGATCAAGCGCACCGATCCGATGGCCATCCTGAGCACCTATTACGCGTGCTTCAACGAGCGTCGCGTGGCGGATGCCGCGGCCTTGTTTCATCACGATGCCGTTCTGATGCAGATGCCCGGCGCGCCACGGCAGCGCGGACCGGACGGCTATGCTGCATTTGCCGGCGAATGGCTGCAGGGCTTCCCGGATGCGCGCTTGACGGTTGATCGCGTCGTGCCGCGCGACCACGCGATGTACGAAGTTGACCTGACCGCGACCGGCACGCACACTGGCCCGCTCGCGTTGGGGGGGTGGCGGTTTCAGCCGACCGGCGCCAAAGCCCGCTTGCAGTTGCGCGAGCTGCTGGAGATTCAGGACGGGCAGCTCGTGTCTTCGAGCCTGTCGATCGACGTGCAGGACCTCGTGCACCAGCTCGCGCGCGTTGATGTTCGCGCGCTGCTGCAGCGGCTGTCGCGAATGCAGCGGCTTGCCGAGCAACTGGGCGCCACCAACGGAGACGCCGTACGGCAGCGCGAGCTCGTCGACAGGCTCGGCATCGAACTCGACGCGGCCCGGCACCTTGCGCGTCCGTACTTCGGCGGCAACAAATCCCAATAGCGGCGGCCGGAGCGGGCTAGTGCCCGGTCCATGTCATTTGTAAACTGCCTTTCGGGCGGGGCATCCCGGCTGGCGGCGTTGCTCCTCCCTCAAATACTCCCGGTATTCTCGGTCGTCGCGCCTTGCCATCCGAGCGCCGCGCTCCGAAATCCAATTCACAAATGACATGGACAGGCCACTAGCTGCCGCGAAGTACTCGCAAGGGATCAAGACGCGCTGCCCGGCGTGCCGGTACCAGACACGCGAGCGCTCCGCAGAGCACCAGCAGCAGCGGCACCAGCGTAAACGTGAGTGTGTCGTGCGCCGTGACGCCGTAAAGCTGGTTCGATAGCAGGCGCATCAACCAGGTTGATGCGACCATGCCCGCGATCAGCCCTGCACAGATCACCGTGAGTCCCTGGCGGAGTACCAACCGAAGGAGATCCGCGCGACTGGCCCCCAGCGCAGCACGTATCGCGAGCTCACGCGATCGCTGCGAGACCGCGTAAGACAGCATGCCGAAAAGGCCGACAACAGCGATGAGCAGCGCGGAACCTGCAAAGGCGCAGAGCACCACCGCGTAAAGCCGCGGCCGCGTCAGGGTCGCCAGGAGGCGCTGCTCCAGTGGCATGACCGCATCTGCGACCAGTCCTGAATCGGACTCGCGCACCACAGATCGGAGCGCAGCTGCTGCCGCGCCAAAATCATTCGGCGTGCGGGCCAGCAACGTAACCGTCTGCACGGGTAGTCGACGGCCCATCTGACGGTGTGAGTAGTACAGCTCTGGCTGCGAAATGTTTGCGGCGTTCACGTAGCGCACGTCCTCTACGATTCCGATGACCGTCGATTCAATCTGCGCACCGTCGGGAGGCGGGTAACCCGCCAGAGGCACCTTCGAGCCCAGTGGCGCACCACCGAGATAGCGACGCGCAAATGACTGGTTGACGACAACGACCGGCTCCGACGTCTCCGTATCCTCGTCGGAGAACGCACGTCCCGCGCGCACGTGCATCCCAAGCGCGGAGAAATACCGCGGACTGACGATCCGCGGCGACGCCTGCACCTTCACGATGCCTCCGGCCGCGTCGTGCGATCGCAAGTCGAACGCGGTGGTGGATCCTCCGGCCGTCAGCGGAATTTCAGACGTAAACGCCGCTTCGGTTACACCGTGCACCGCCGCGAGGCGATGAAGAATCTGATCGACCAGTGCAAACCGGCGTTCCGGCGCCGGATACATCGTCACCGGCATCGACAATCGCGCCGACAGAACCGCCGTCGCGTCGAACCCGCGATCCGCGTTGACCAGTGCGACAAAGCTGCGCCCGAGGAGCGACGCGCCAAGGAGCAGCATGCAGGCAATCGCGACCTGCGCGGCCATGATGAGCGTTCTTGCGCGAGCAGTCCGCGAGCGCACGCCGGCGCCGACAGGCGCGGTGCCGTCCTCCGCCAGCGCTTCGACAAGGTTGAGCTGACGGATGCGTAAAGCCGGTAATAAACCGAGGACGGTGCTCGTGCCAATCGACAGCGCGAGCGTGAACGTGACAACCGCCGCGTCGATGCCGAGGTCGTTGACGCGCGGAAAGTCGGCGGGCAACAGCGACGGCATCGATCGATGGAGCAGCCACGTGAGCGCGAGACCAGCCACACCGCCGATGATGCCGATGACCAGACTCTCGATGAGGAGCTGACGTGTGACCCGCGCGCTGCCGGCGCCCAGCGCCGCGCGAATCGCCATCTCCCGGCTTCGCGTGGTCGTCCGCGCCAGCTGCAGGCCGGCGACGTTCCCCGTGGCGGTCACGAGCAGCAGGCCCACTGCCGCCAGTAACATGATCAGCGGGCGCTGAACGTCGGCCGTAATGGCATCGCGCAGCGGTTGTGCCGCGATCTCGATCGGACCGTTGCTGCCGAAGATGGCCGCGGTGGTCATGCCGGTATCCGCGGCAAATCGGCCGCGCGCCGTGCCCTCGGCAGCCGCCTGCGCCGCGGTGACACCGACGCGGAGGGTCGCAATCGCGCTGAATAACGTGAGAGAGTTCCCGGTCGATGGCTGAACTGAGTACGGAACGATCGCCCGTATCTGACGGTCCGGATACGCGGCGGCATCGGGCAGAACGGCGACGATCGTATAAGGCTTGCCGTCAAGATGCACGAGTCGGCCAATCAGGCCTGGATCAGCGCCGAAGCGCTGCCGCCACAAGCCTTCGGAGAGCACGATCACAAGCGAGGTTTCGTCCTTCTCCTCGAAGAATGTCCCGATCAGCGGACGCGCGCTGAGCACCGGAAACAGGCTGGCGGTTGCTTCGGCGATTCGAATGCGTTCAGGCTCACCAGCATCCGAGATGGTGACCAGACGCGACGACCACGCGGCGATGCGGTCAATCGTCATCGCGTGCTCACGCCACGCGAGATACGCCGTGTTGCTGAACGCGCCGAACCGCGGCGCATTGCCACCCCGCGTTTCCGTCAAAACGACGAGGCGGTCGGCGTGCGGCCAAGGCAACGGTTTTATCAGCACGCCGTAGGTCACGCTGAACAGGACGGACGTGGCGCCGATGCCAAGCGCCATCGTCAGGATGGTGAGCACGGTGTAACGGAGCTGTTGGCGCAGCAGGCGCGCGGCATAGCGGAAGTCCTGCACCAATGTCATCGCCATCGGAATCCCTTCCTGATGTCACTTAACCATGCTTGGTCATGCTGAACGAGCGTTCGAATGGAAATCGCTGCGCCCAGGCGGGCGCGGCTTTGACGGGTCCAGACAAGCACAAGAGTGAGCATGCAACGGCTGCGGATGCATCAGTCTAGTCCTATACCGGCCAAGCGTTGCAGGAGGCCGCTCGCGAGAAGTCGCCGCACGGTACCGGCCAAGGGCTGCAGCAGGCCGCTCGCGAGAAGTCGCCGCAAGGTACCGGCAAAGGGCTGCAGCAGGCCGCTCGCGAGAACAAGGAAGACGCGCGGGTCCGCAAGGGAAGCACGGACCCGGCTCGGCGGTATGGCAACAACGAGGCGACAGAGGAGTGTGGGCGTGACGCTCAGTTCCCGCTCGTACGGTGTGCCGTCACACCTGAGCGGAGATCGGCAGGACCCTTGGAGACTGGCAACGCCCCATACTCGATAAAGGGTAGGCAGTCGCCTGCGGCGATATATCACCCGAAAGTAGTAGACGCATCGCGCAGGAAGTCGGAGGAGCAGGAAACGCGGCGGATGGCGATCGCCGACGCGATCGCCATCCGAACGGACGAGGACTATTTGCCGCTCAGGTTGAGGGACAGGGTGGTCTGCGCGCAATTCTTCAGATCTGCAAGCTCGCAGATCTGGTATCGCAGCGAGTACGTGCCGCCACTCGACTTTCCGAGTACGTCGACCGATCCATTGGCGTTGAGCCGGATCTGGCTGTTCGACGGCGACAGTGAGACGAGCGACAGCTTCACGTTCGCGACCGTGGCAGGAGCGCCGCCTAGCGTGTCGTTCGCCAGGACGTTCACCACCGCCATTCCTCCAGTTTTCGAAGACGCTCTCGCGCTGTCGGCCACAGCGTTCACAATGTACGAGGTGACAGTGACGGTTACGGAGACGTCACCCGTGCAATTGGCGGGATTCGCCTTTTCGCAAATGTGATAGGACAGCGTCTGCGGTCCGGCCGCCGCGCTGGGCGCCACAGACACCGACCCCGTGGCTGCATCGAGCGTGACACCGTTTGTCGAAGAGGCAGTCACTATCGTCACGCGCGCCAGCGTTGCGGTCGCGCCATCGAAGACATCGTTGGCCAGCACGTTTGCGATCGCGGTCCCGCCGCCCCTCGACATGGACCCGCTATCGCTGTTCGCCTGGATGTCGCGCCATGTGACGTTCACCGTAACGGTTCCGTTCGTCGGGGAGCAATTGTTTAGATCCGCGTTTTCGCAAATCTTATAACTAAGTAAGTGCGCACCCTTTGTCGCGCCTGGAGCCACAGCAACTGAGCCATCAGCAGAGTTGAAGGTGAGAGCGTCGTCTTTGGAGAGGACGACCGGTGTCACCGTTGCGAGCGATGCAGCGTCGGGGCCGAGCGTGTCGTTCGCGACGATATTCGCAATGGCTATGGCCCCTGGAAGCGACGTCGCGCCATCGTCGGCGGCGGTGATTGGATAACGCTCTCTCACGGACACCGTTGCGGCCGCCGTAGCACAGTGCGTGGTTCCGGGTTCGCAAATCTGATACGTGAGGGTGTGGCTGCCAAGCGCCGCGTCGGCTGCGATCCAGACCGCCCCGGCGGCATCCAGCGTCAGACTCGGGCTCGTTGGCAGCGCGACCGACAGCGACACGTTCCCGATCGCCGCTTGCGCGCCTCCGATGGTGTCGTTCGCGAGCACGTTCGCGATCGCGATTCCGGCATGCTGGGCTGGCACCGCGCCCGGCGCGATGTCATCTGTCGCGTGGATCGGATACGGTGTCGGACTGACCGCGCGATTGGGGAGAATGGCCACTCCGTTCGGCTGCCCTGCAACCGTTATCAACTGAACTTCCAGCGCGTTTGTCGTCGGGTCGATCAGGCGGACGGTGCCGTTATTCGGGATCGATACGAGCACCGCCGTTCTATCCGGCGTGACTGCCAGTCCAGCCGGAGTGCGCTGCTGGCTCCATGCTGGGCCGTCCTGGCCAAGATCGATCCAGTTCACCTGCGCCGAGTTCGTCGGATCATCGACCGTCGCTGTCTCGATCGCCGCGACCCACCGTCCTGGAAGGAAACCGGCGCCGTAGAGGGTATCGGCCCAATAGGACGTTATCCCGACATAGGCGCGACCTCCATCCGGGGTGAACGCGATTGAGCCCGGCAGCGAATAGAGCGGGATCGATTTCACCATCGGCTTGGTGGCCGGGCGGATGTTGGTGGTGTCGACGACAGCGACGCCGCCGGTCACCCGGAACCCAAACGAATCAGAGACATAGCTGACCACCGACACGTACGCGCGCGGCTGACTCGGCGAGATCGCCACGCCAACCGCAACGTTCGAGATGCCCGCTGTTGGGGCCTCCTCCGGCAGAAACGACGTGACCACCGTATTGCCTGTCGTCTCGATCACGGAAACAGTTCCCGACGCGACGATGAGATAATGTCCGTCGGGCGTGATGGCGAGCTGTCCGTCACTGCCGCCGACGTTCAGCGGCGTGCGAGTACCGGAACCAGTGTCGACCAATTCGACGCCGGTAGCCGTCAATACATAGAGCAGATCTCTGACCGGATCTCCTCCGGAAGTGACGACGATGCTGGTCGGATGATCGCCGACGGAAAACATGCCCGTGACGGCGACACTGGCGGGATCGGGACTCGTCGCGTCGATCTGCCAGACTGAGTTGGAACCACTGTTGGTCACGTAGGCACGCGTGCCATCCTGCGAGATCGCCACTTGCGCCGGCGCCGTGCCAACCCTCAGGGGGGTCACCGTTTTGCCGTTGGTGTCGATTACGTCCACGTCGTTCGTGGCCGTATTCGCGACAAAGGCATTGGTCTGGGCGTCGGCCCGAGTTCCGGCCACGCCGACAAACAGAGAGGCCAGACACAACAGCGTGGCCAGCCCCTGCCGGATGGTGGTCCTTCCGTTCCTTTGCGTCATCGAATGAATCCTTGTGAAGCGTGTTTGTTCAGCGGCCCGGTTGCCGCATTTCCCGAGACGTCGGTCGGCGGATTTGAGAGCGGTCACGTGTGAGAACATGAACGAGCAGCGCAAAATCCGGGAGTGAACCGCGAAGGGTCGACGTCACGCACAACGCACCGATCAGAAGGGGTGAGCGAGCGCGGCGTGAAATATAGCGAGCGCTGAGATTCTTTGTCGACTCGACCGAAGTCATTCAGATGGGAGACTTCTCCAGAAGGAACGCCATCGGCGACATCCGGTTCGGGCTCCGGACCGACCGGAACTCCGAACCGGTTCGTCACTTGTTCGCGTCGCCGCCAGGCCATGGGCAGACAGGGGCCCGAGCTCCTGATTCTTTTAACGGGCTTTCAACGGGCTTTCATTGGGCTTTCATCGAGCGGACCGTCGCGCAAAGCCTCATCGCCAGCGGCGCCCGAGGCGACGGTCAGCGTCGCGCTTCTCGGGCTGCCGCGCGGGCCGAGGGGTGCACGGTCTTGGGCTAGTGTTCGCCATAGGCGAGCGCCAATCGCCACTCGCCATCCGTGAATCGGCACTCTGCAGGCTGCAGTTGCCAATCGGCTGTCGGCCAGGCTACGCCTGGTCCCGGAATGCCAGCAGAGGGCTTACGCGTAACGCGCGGCGTGCCGGCGGGACAAGCGCCGCGACGATGACAAGGGATAGTCCGGCAACAACCGTCGCGATCAGGCGAGCGTCGATCCACGGAAGCCCGTACACGAGCGATCGTGCGATCCGGACCAGCATGCCCGCGCCGAGCAAGCCGGTTGCGACGCCGGCGAAGGCGGGCGTCAGCGTTGCGCCGACGAATGTGCGGATGATGTGCCATGGACCGGCTCCAAGTGCCATGCGCAGCCCTATCTCGCGCGTACGTCGACGCACCGTGTCGGCCATGACGCCGTACACGCCAATTACGGCGAGGCCCAACGCGATCAACCCGCACGTCGCAACGAGCGTCGCAATCAGCCGATCGGCGGCGAGGCCCCGCGAGATGTGCTCGTCGAACGTCGACACGTCGAGCTGTCTGACCTTGCCGGCCAAACGGAGCGCGTCGAGCACCTCTTGTTCAAACCCGACGGCGCCGCTGTGCGCCCGGATCGCGGCGACGAATCCCAGTGCCGTCGATCGCGACATCGGGTAATAGATCATCGGTTGTGGCGACCCTTCGAACGCACGATAGCTTTGCGTACGGACGACGCCGACGATTTCGACGGTGTGGCCGAGCGCATCGGTGAGGTCGTGATGGACGGCGGCGCCAGGAAAATATCTCTGCACGAGTGCGTCGTTGACGATTGCCACGTCTGCGCCGCTCACGTCGTCATCATGGGTAAACAACCGGCCGTCGATCAGCGGAATGGACATCACCTCGAAATACTCGCGCGTCGCGAAGTTGACGTCGAATTCGGCCCATTCGCTGGTCGCACCGCGCTCGATGCGGAATTCGCGCCGCGCCGATCGTGTGAGGGGCGGCGAGGCCGCCCACCCCACACCCGCGACCGACGGCGCGCGTTGAAGGCGCAGGGTCGCGGCGTCGCGATACGCAGGGTGGTAGCTGACTATGGATGCGATGACGAAGGGATCCAGCGCCTGCGGCCGAGCCGTACTCAAGGCGCTGTTGACCACCTTCGTGAGCAGCGCCGACTCGATCAGGAAAATCGTCGAGAGCGCGAGCTGCGCGGCGACGAGCGCCATCCGCAGCCGCGCGCCACCGTGCCGATCCCCAACGCGCGCCGGATCGCCGCGAAGCACATCAGGCGACAGCGAACGCGTCGACTGAATCGCCGGTGCCAGGCCGCACAGCAGGCCCGCTGCGACACCGACAGTCATCGTGATCAGCATCACGAGCGGCTGGACACGCGTGTCGAGAAGCCTCGCGTGCTCCGGCGCAAAGAGCGCAGGAATGGCGCCGGCGGTCCACGTCGCGACCAGTAGGCCCGCGGCGGCGCCGGACACCGCGAGGATCAGGCTTTCAACGAGCAGCTGACGCATCAGCCTGGCGCGATCGGCGCCGAGCGCCATCCTGATCGTCAACTCGGGGCGCCGCGCGATCCCGCGTGACAGCAGCAGCGATCCCGCATTGACGCACGCGCTGAGGAGCAGCAGACAGGTCGCGCCAAGCAGAACCGCCGCGAGCAGTTCCGCCTGCGACCTGACGTCGGGGCCCAGGCGCGAGTACCGCACCGCGGTAAATCGGCGCGGTTCCTCAGCGGATCGAATGGTGCCTCTGTTTGTGTCCGGATAATTGTCGGCGAGCGTCTGAGATGTTCGGTTGAGGCTGGCCTGAAGGTCCTCGAGACTCATGTCAGGCGCGAGACGACCGATAACTTTGAGGCGCCGGATGCCGCGGCCGCTGTGTCTGACATCATCGTTCAGCGGAATCCAGGCACCGAACACACGATCGAGATGAATTCCAGGGAACCCTGGCGGCGCGATTGCGACGATAGAGTAGGCGCGTCCTCCGACGCTGAGAACCCGGCCGAGAATGTCCGGCTGGCCGCCGAATGCCTGCCAGACGTCGAAACCGAGAATCACGCCTTGTGGCTGATGTTCACCGGGCCATTGACCAAGATGCGGGTGAACGCGCAACACGTCCCAGAAATTCTCCGACACGGCAGCGATGCGCGCGTTGATTGTCGCGCCGCCGGCACGCAGCACCGTTTCGGCGCGCTCGTCGATTGCCGCGGCGGCATCGAGTGGAGCAGATGCCGTCAACGAGAGAATGTCCGCGTAGGAGGAGGAGCCGTAGGTCGCGCCGTTGGTCTGACTGGTATAGATGTCGACCAGGGCGGCCGGGCCGGTGACACCCGCCGGCGCGCGAAAGAGCAGAGCATCGACTGCGCTGTACACCGCGGCGTTCGCACCCGTCCCCACCGCAAGACTCACCACGATAACGGCGGCAAGCCACGGCGTCCGCGAAAGATTCCGAAGCGCCTGTCGACAGTCGTGCAGCATGGACGCGCTCAATTCGTCCGTAGCGTGGCGATGGGATCCAGGCGCGTGGCTCGCCGCGCAGGAACGTATGACGCCAGCATCGAGATGCCGACCAGCAGCAGTACCGACGCGATCATCGTTGCCGGATCCAACGGCTGGACCTCGAACAACAGGCCACGAAGCGAGCCCGCCACGATCAGCGCGCTCGCGAGCCCGAGCGTGACGCCGGCGACCGCGAGCCGCAGTCCTTCCCCGAGCACGAGGCGGCGTACGTTCGACGCCGTCGCGCCGAGCGCGACACGGATCGCGATCTCTTTGCAGCGCTGGCGCACGTATGCGCTCATCACCGCGTACAGGCCCAGCGATGCGAGCATCAGCGCGGCCACGCCGAATGCGCCAATCAGGAATGCGTTGAACCGCGGACGCGCGAGCGGCTTGTCGAGCAGCTTCGCGAATGGCGCGATCCGCATGACCTGAACGTCCGGATCGACCGCGCGCACGCGCTCGCGCACCAGCGCGGCCACCTGTGTCAGCGGCGAGGCGCTCCGCAGCACGAGCATGTGTGCCGCGACGATGAACTGCTCTGCGGGCAGGTACAACGTCGGCCGCGCCTCGGCCAGTTCGCGATATCGGGTCGGCCTCACAACACCCACGACGGTTCGCCACGGATCCGTGGAACCCACGCCACCAAATTTGATCCGCTTGCCGATCGGATTCTCGCCAGGCCAGGTGCGCGTCGCGACGTCGTCGCTCACGATCGCCACGTCCGGTGCCCCGTGTCGGTCCGCGTGTGTAAACCTGCGGCCGCGGACGAGCCTCACCTCGAGTGTCTCGAAGTAGTTCGGATGAACGGATTCAAGATTCAGCGACGGGTTGGCCGCAGCGCGCTCCGCGGTCTGCCCTTCCGCGATGAACACCGGTAAGTCCCAGCCGCCGGTGCCCGAAAAGGGCGCCGTGTGGACGGGCGTGGCCCCCGCTACGGCCGGCGCGGCCTCGAGCTGGGCGACGACCTCGTCGAGGAACCGGAGGTGGCGCGCACCATCAGCGTACTTCGACTGGGGAAGGTCGAGGTCGACGAACACGAGACGGTCCGCCGCGAGCCCCATGTTCAAGGTCTGCAGCCGCAGGAGAGTGCGCACCAAAAGCCCCGCTGCCGCCACGACCGTGACGGCAAGGGCCACCTGCGCGACGACGAGCGCACGGCGGCTGCGCCGCATCGTGCGACCGCTGCCGCGCGATCCGCCACTCCGCAGCTCGGACGCCACGTCGGCGCGCGCGGAAGACAACGCTGGCGCGACGCCGGCGAGGGCGGCGGTGACGAGGGCCACCACTACAGCGAACAGCATCACACCTGCATCGATCCGGACGGAGTCGACGCGCGGCAATCCGTCGGGCACGACCGTTACTACCGACCGCAGCATCCACCAGGAGATCCCCAGTCCGATCGCACCGGCGATGAGCGCAAGCACCAGGCTTTCGGCGAGCAGCTCGCGCGCCAGCCTGCTTCGACTGGCGCCGAGGGCCGCGCGCACGGCGAGCTCCGGACGCCTGGTCTCGCCGCGCAGGAGCAACAGGTTCGCGACGTTTGCGCTCGCGATCAACAGCACGAGACCCACGGCACTGAACAGAATGAGGATCGCCGCGCGCGCGTCGCCTACGACGACATCTTCGTAAGAGCGAACGACGACTGTCTGACCTCGCGGCGCATCCGGCGGCGCGAGCGTCTCCAGCCTCGATGTCAGCGCCTGCAGCTCGCTCGCCGCTTGCTCCATCGTTGCGCCGGGACGCAGTCTGGCAATCACGTCGACATCACGCAACACGCCTTCGCGAAACGCCGCATTCGTCAGCGTAGACGCCGAAGCGGCCAACGTCGCCCATGCCTCGACCCCGCGCGGGTAATTCAGATCCGGCGGCATCACGCCGACAATCGTGAACGACCGGCCGTCCACGTTTATCCTGCGTCCGATCACGTCGCGCGCGCCGCCATAGCGACGCTGCCAGAGATCGTGCGTAATCACGAGCACGTTCTCCGCGCCATTCACATCGTCTGAACGATTGAGCGACTGGCCCAGAAGAGGCTCGACGCCGATCACGCGGAAGAAGTCACCGCTGACCGATGCGGTGCTGATGTAAGTGGCGGATCCGTTTTCTACCGCGACAGATGCGCCGGCGCCGTTGTAGCCAACGCCCGCGACGGCTTCGAGGAGCCTGCTCTCGCGACGGAGCACATCGATCTCGTGTACGCGGAAAGGCAAGTGCGCGAGGCCTGCGGACGGTAACTGCTTCCAGGCGATCAGCAGCGCCTCGGGGTTGGGGAAAGGCGGGCGGCGCAGGAGCACTCCCTCGACAAGCGCGAACATGATCGTCGTGCCCGCGATGCCCGAGGCAAGCGTGAGCACCACCGCGACGGTGAAGCCCCTGTCCTGCCGCAACCGCCGCCAGCCGGCCCGCATCTCCTGCAACAGCGGCACGGATACCATCACCCCACCCTTCGACCGGCTGGCGCTAAGGCTACATCATGGCGAAAAGTAGACGATGGGGCAAAACCGACGCTGCCAACCGCGGTGTTCGACCAAATGAGAAATGGCCTGGCGCCGCACCCCCCACTAAATGGCCATTCCCATCCGAAAAGCAATCATCTAGCCTCACAGGCATTCTTCAAGGGCCGCCAATCCGTTCTGGCGGGATAACAGGTGACGACAACGCAGCCCCAGTGGCGCTACGTACCGTTCGTATCGACGCTCCTGATGTGCAGCGGCCTGTTCATGCTGCTTCACGGAGCATCTCCGCAACCCGCTCGCCCGCTCGCCGGCGACACCGCGTGCGAGGGCGTCAGCGCTCCCACCACGCTTCACTCGGTATCGAGGACGCCGACTGGGGAGGCTCAGAATTCACCCGACGACCGAGGCGATGCCGCGAAAGCATCGGCCGCAGCATCCACGCATGACCCCGCTGACATTGACCTGTTCGACGACCTGATTTTCGCGGATGCGAAGCCGTGGTCGCCACTTCGGTCCAACGCTTTCTGGCTTCGCGGTCCACCCTCGTCCGATGATGCGGGCGTCACGCACCGGGTGGGAACGGGTCCTCTCGACTCGTCTTTCGATGCAACCGACGACGACGACGATGATGGCGACGACGAAACCGATACGGATGACGGCGACGGCGTGGCTGCTCTGGTCACGGCCTCCACAGACGCATCGTGTGTCGTTCACACATCATCTCTGCTGTCCCGAGTAGAAGTACATCACCCGGTCTCGTTTGCCTCCGACGTTCAGTCCCTCCGCGCTCCACCTCAATAGTCTCATTCACATTCCCTCGTAACCCTCAGGCCTGAGCTCCGTCCCGATTCCGCGCGGGAGAGCACGCGCGCTTCGGCGCGGCCGGCCTGCCCAGGCAACGCTTCATCGATTCGTGCGGCGCGCCGCGTCGGCGGCGTCGTTGCCCCGGGTGCGAGCGCTCGCGTCGGTCTCTCGGGCTCCACCTGTTTGCCCGCTGTAGCCGCTTCTGCGGCGAAGGCGGAGCTTGTCCGCCGTAGCCGCTATGCGGCGAAGGCGGATCGGTACGAGTTTCGTCCGCGTTCAACAACGAAAGGAAGGCCGTTCGATGACCACCAGTGGTCAGTGCAGTTCCACGTGTGCCTATGCAGCAGTGCGACACATTGCGGGGAGGACATCATGAGAGTGCAGCAACCGTTCACATGCCGGCGTGGCGCGCGTTCGAAGCCGCTGGCGATCCTTGCGTTGATCGCCATGGTCGCGTCGCCGGTCGGTCGTCCCATGTTCACGACGACCGTTCACGCGCAAACGCAGGTGGCCCCGGTCGGCAACGGCTTCTTTATCAACGACGACGACCTGCGGTTCATCTTCAAACAGATCCAGGTCTCGCAGGCCAATGCGGCCGGCGGAGCGCTTCTCGGGCCCGGGCCAAACCAGGTCAACTCGCAGGCCGCGCCCAACGGCAATCCACAGCTCCCGATGGGCTTGCGAACAGTCGACGGGTCGTACAACAACCTGGTGCAGATTCCCGACCAGCACATGTTCGGCGCCGCGGACCTGGTCTTCCCGCGGAAGACGACCCCCGTGTTCCGCGATGCGGAGCCCTTGCCGTTCGATCCTGACGGCGCCGGTCCGCAGGCAGCGGGTCAGCCGACGTCGTATACGCAGAAGGCCGGATTCGTCGCCGACTCGCAGCCGCGCCTGATCAGCAACCTGATCGTCGATCAATCCGCGGCGAACCCGGCGGCCGCCGCAGCAGCGGCGAACCCGTGCGGCTCGGGTGGGTTCGTGTGCTCGCCGGCTGCACCTCCCGATCCGGATTCCGGCGCGCTGTTCATTCCGAACATCACGCCGAATTTCGGTCTCTCAGCGCCGTTCAACCTGATGTTCACCTTCTTCGGCCAGTTCTTCGATCACGGGCTCGATCTCGTGACGAAGGGCGGCGGCACGGTGATCATCCCGCTGCAGCCTGACGACCCTCTGTTCGTTCCGGGCGGCTCGACCAACTTCATGGTCATGGCGCGCGCCACGAATCAGCCCGGTCCGGACGGCATTCTCGGGACGGCTGACGACATTCAAGACGGGACCAACACCACGACGCCGTGGGTCGATCAGAACCAGACCTACACGTCGCATCCGTCGCACCAGGTGTTCCTGCGCGAGTACGCGATGAACGCGCAGGGCAAGCCGGTTCAGACGGGCAAAGTGCTCGACGGCGGATTCTGCGCGCCGCGCGCGACGGGAATCCCCGGCGACAACATCTGCGATATCGGAAACTGGGGCGAGGTCAAGGCGCAGGCAGCCACCAAACTCGGCATCCAGCTGGTCGACCAGGATATCTTCGACTGCCCGCTGCTGCTGACGGATCCGTACGGCCATTTCAAACCAGGTCCGAACGGGTTCCCGCAGCTCGTGCTGCCCAATGGCGTTCTGGTCGAGGGCAATCCCGCCGCAAACGGCGGCGCCGGCGTGCTCATCCCGGCGAAGGCCTTCAGGACCGGCCACGCGTTCCTCAACGACATCGCGCACAACGCGGTGCCGAGCCCGGGTCTGGTGCCCGACGCCGACACCACAATCTGCGACTTCCGCACGTGCACGCAGCCGCCGGGAACGTATGACGACGAACTGCTCGCCCGTCACTTCGTCACCGGAGACGGCCGCGGCAACGAGAACATCGCGCTGACGATGGTTCACCAGATTTTCCACGCCGAGCACAACCGGCTGGTGCACTACATCGATCAGCAGATCAACGCGCTGCTGACGCCGGCGGAAATCGCCGCGTGGCACGCAGTGGACGGGCCGTCCGGCTGGGATTACGGCGAGCGTCTGTTCCAGGCGGCGCGGTTCGGCACCGAAATGCAATACCAGCACCTCGTGTTCGAGGAGTTCGCCCGCAAGATGCAGCCGTTGATCAATCCGTTCCTCGGCGGCATCACGTCGATCAACCCGGCGATCTCCGCCGAGTTCGCGCATACGGTCTATCGCCTCGGGCACTCAATGCTGCCCGAACGGGTGGCCCGGATCAATGCCGACGGGTCGAACAACGACCTCAGGCTGCTCAACGCGTTCCTCAACCCTCCGGCGTTCAACGACGGCGGGACGGCCGGGCCCCTGACCGCTGACAAAGCCGCGGGCGCGATCATTCGCGGCCTGGTCCTGCAGGTCGGCAACGAGCTGGATGAATTCGTGACCTCCTCGGTGCGGAACTCGCTCCTCGGTCTCCCGCTGGACCTGCCGGCGATCAACATCGCGCGAGGGCGCAGCGAAGGGATCCCGCCGCTCAACGAGGTGCGCCGGCAGCTCTTCCAACAGACGAAGGACGCGTCCCTGACTCCGTACGCGAACTGGTTCGAGTTGGGATTGCAGCTGAGACACGTCGAATCCCTGGCGAACTTCGTTGCGGCCTACGGCACGGACCCGACGATTACGAGTGCGACGACCGTGACGGCAAAACGCGCCGCGGCGCAGGCGTTGGTGTTGGCCAACGGACCGTTCATGTTCGCACCCGCGGCGACCAGCGGCCTCAACACCGTGGACTTCTGGGTCGGCGGTCTCGCCGAGAAACAGGCGGTGTTCGGCGGTCTGCTCGGATCGACGTTCAACTACATCTTCGAGCACCAGCTGGAAGACCTGCAGAACGGCGACCGGTTCTACTACCTCCAGCGCACCGACGGCCTGAACTTCAGGTTCCAGCTCGAAGGCAACTCGTTTGCCGAGCTGTGCCGCCGCAACACGGACCTCGGTGCCTCGATGGCCAAAATCTTCGAGACGGCCGATTTCAACTTCGACGCGGCCACCCTCACGGGCACCGCGACGATCCCGCTCGCCGACAACACATCGCTAATCACGTTGGCCGACGGAACGAAGCTGTTCTTCGACCCGCTGCACAAAGGCAAGAACGTCATGTTCAATGGCGGCCCCGGCGACGACCGCTTCCAGGGTGACGTCGGTGACGACACCATGTATGGCAACGGCGGCAACGATCGGCTGACCGGCGGTGAAGGCGACGACGAGCTGGTCGGCGGCGATGGAGACGACATCCTCTTCGGCGGCCCCGGCAACGATATCCTCAAGGGCGGCCCCGGCAACGACGCGCTGAGCACTGGACCAGGGTTCGGCGGCGACATCGCGATCGGCGGCGAGGGGGACGACTTCATGCTCGGCGGCGACGACGGCGTCGAGTACTTCGCCGGCGGCGGCGACGACATCATCGTCGACGGCGCGCAGCGCGCTGAGGGCATGTTCGGCGGCCCTGGCGACGACTGGATCTACGACGGTGACGGACACGACGGCGGCATCTTCGGCGATGACGGCAACGTGTTCGACCTGCTCGCCGGTCTCAATCAGGTGGGCGGCGACGACGTCGAAGGTGGCGGTCCCGGACAGGACAACCACTTCGGCGAAGGCGGCGACGACATCTTCCTGATGTCCGAAGGCTCCAACAAGTTCTTCGGCGATTACGGGTTCGATATGGTCACGCAGCGGGGATGGCCGGCGCCAGGGCAGATCGATTTGAGCTTCCTGCCTTTGCCCGGAGTCATCCTGAACTTCAACAATCTGAGCAACATGTACCGGTTCGTCGACGGTGCGTCAGGATGGGATTTGGACGATCACATCGTCGGCGACGACAACGTGTTCGATCCGGCGGCGCCAGTCGAGATCCAGCTGCAGCCCCAGATGGCGCTGACGGAGGAATACGCTGCCAAGGTCGCGGGACTCCGGGACCTGATCGTCAGCGGCTTCGGGGTGACGCCGACAGATGCGCCGGTGAACTTTTCCACGAACTCCGGTGGTGAGCCGGGCATTGTGGCCTATACCAGGCACATTCTGTGGATCGGCGGCAACCTCCTCCTCGGCGGTCTCGGCAACGATACGATCGAGGGCCGCGGCGGCGACGACCTGATCGACGGTGACTCGTGGCTCAACGTCCAGCTCCGCGCGGTGCTCAATGACGGCACCGTGAAGCTGGTCGACGACCCGCGCCTCCTCGTTGACGACGTGTTTGCTGATCCCCAGCGCCTGAACCCGGGCCACATCAGCATCGTGCGCAGCATCGTGCAACCGGCCAACGTTCCGCCACCCGATTGCGGAGCCCCGGCACCACTGAACTGCGACACGGCTGTGTTCTCGGGTCCGCTTGCCGACTACTCGATTCAGCTGAATGCAAACGGCACGGTGACGGTGATTCACGTCGCCGGCAAGGGGAACTTCAAGGCTCCGACCAACGACGGCACCGACACCCTCCGGAACATTGAGCAGCTCAAGTTCTCGGATGTGACGATCCCGGCACCGAGGCCGGCGACCAACGTCGTGCCGAACGTCATCGGGCTGACGCCGGCTGCGGCGCAGGCTGCGATCGTCGCGGCCGGGTTGAGGGTCGGAGCGACCACCACCGGCAGGGTCCTGCCCGCGAATCCCGTCGCGATCGGGCTCATCGCGAGCCAGAGCCCGTTGGGCGGGACCAAGGTGGTGGCAGGGGCCGCCGTGAATATCGTCACCTCGACCGGCCTCGAGACGCCGAACGTGGTCGGCTTGCCGTATCCGGGCAACCTGACGACCGGCGCCGTGCACAACCTCACCGAATTCGCACTGGTCATCGGGACCGTCACCAACCAGTTCAGCACCACGGTCCCTGCGGGTCTGGTCATCAGCCAGGATCCGGTGGCGGGTACGGGCGTCAACGCGGGCACCGCAGTGAACCTGGTGGTGTCGTCAGGGCCGCCGCTCGTTGCAGTGCCGAACGTCGTCGGCCTGACGCAGGCGGCAGCGACAACGGCGCTCACGAACGCAGGCCTCACTGTCGGCTTCGTGGGAAGCGCGAGCAGCGAAACGGTAGCGGCCGGCAGCGTGATCAGCCAGACTCCGACGAGCCCTGGCACCGCGCCGCAAGGGAGCGCCGTTGCGCTGGTCGTCTCGACTGGAACTGCGGGTCCGGCGATCACCGTGACAGCCAAGCGGAACGCCGGTTTGCCGAACCTGACGGTCACGAGCCCGGCGTTTGCTCCGGGCGCCAACACGTTGTTGGTGGCGTTGGTCTCGGCGGACGCGCCGGTCGACGGCGTGAACACGATCGTGAACGGCATCAACAACACCGGTACCGCGTTGACGTGGACGAGAGCCGTCCGCTCGAACGCGCAACTGGGCACGGCGGAAATCTGGTGGGCGTTTACGACGCCGGCACACGCCAGCATGACCGTCACTGCCGTCATGAACAACTCGGAAACGGCGTCGCTGACGGTGATGGGATTCACCGGAGCAGTGCCGACACTCGCCGGCGCCGCGAGCCTCGCGGCAAGCGCTGCGGCTGGCGCACCGAACGGGACGATCGTGACCACGGCTGCCAACTCGCTGGTTGTCGGCGTCGGCACGGATTGGGATATGGCTCGCACCATGAAGCCGGCGGCAGGCCAGATCTTGGTCAACTCGTTCAACACGCCGAACGGCGATACGTACTGGGTGCAACGGACGTCGCCGCCCGTTGCGGCGACCGGTACCAGCATCACGATCCGCGACAGCTACGGCACGTTAATGCCTGACCGCTGGAACCTGGCGTTGATCGAAATCCGGAAGCAGTAGGTTACCAACGTAACGGCGGGACAGGGCGGCAACGCCCTGTCCCGCTCGTGTGGAGGGTTTGTTTCTCTTCGGAGGTCGATTCCATGAACCGTATCAGCTTTCGAACCATCGTCGCGACCGCCTGCGCCGCGGTCGTGTGCCTCGTAGTGAGCCCGAATCCGTCGGCCACCGTCGCCGATCGTCCGTTCCAGCGCTTCATCGCGCGGGCGCCGTTCGACGGCGACCCCGGCGCCGGTCCAGCTCGCGTGGAGATCGTCATCCAACGCTGGGCGACCAGCAAGGACCGCAGCGATCTGCAGGATGCGTTGAGTCGTCGTGGACCGGAAGGTCTGCTTCCGGGTCTGCACGCGATGCACCGCCCCTCAGGCGTGCTGCTCGTTCCGGGAATACCCAACGGAGGCGCACGCGCGCTGACGCCTCGCCCGACCAATCTGTGGTTTGCCGATCGGATCGAGACCTCGACGGGTCGTCAAATCGTCATCGCCGCGGATCACTACATGGCGTTCGGCCAGCCCACGCTGAACTGGCCGTCCTACTACGAATTCTCGCTGCTCGACATCCGCTTCGCGGCTGATGGAACCGGAGTCGGCAAGGTGGCGTCTGGGGTCAGCGTCGCCTATAACAAGAAAACGAACACCATCGAGGCGGCGAATTACGACACGCTGCCGGTGCGTTTGATCGAGGTCAAGTCCGCAAAGATGTAAGGCGGCGGATCATCGAGACGCTGCGTCGTAGCGCAGCTTTCAGTGCTGCTCATGTCGCGAGCGGGCTGAAGCCCTGCGCTACGAACAGGTCTTAGTACCGCAAGCGCGGATACCAGTTTGTGCCACGTCCTTCGGGCGTCACGTCGAACAGGTTCCACAAGGGCCAGATCATGTCGACGTGCCGCCCGTCCTGGCCGTGCTCGGATGGCGCGAAGAGCAGCTCCGACTGGTAAAAGTGATGAATCCGTCCATCGCGCTTCACGAAGACGTTGAGCGAGGGAAGCTGATCTCCCTTTGCATTCTCGCCGTGGTAATCGTGATTGTACGTATTGGCGGCTGACGAGAGCAGGCGCAGGCTGTTCCAGTCGCGCTCGCGCGCAAGGTTCGTGATCCGATCGATCGGGGACTTCGCGACGACCACGAAGTTCACGCGCTGGTTGACGTGCGCGCTCTGGCCGTCGAGACCATCGAGGATGGACGTGCACATCACGCAGGGGGCCGCCATCTTCGGACCGAACATGTAGCTATAGACGATGAGCGTGTCCTTGCCCGGCGCGAACAGTTCTGACATGCGCACCTGCCGGACGCCGCCGTCCACGGTGATCTCGTCGAAGACGTAATCCTCGGGGATTTCGCCCCCGAGCGGAAGGCTGCGACGCTTCGACGCCACCGACTCGATTTGCGCGCGCAGCGCCACTTCGTCTCTGAGCAAGGCGTTGCGTGCCGTACGGTACTTCGCGGATTCTCCGGGAAAGCGCACCTGATGGAGCGGTGTTCCGTGCGTGGGTGATGGCCGGCTGCTCTGCGCTTTCGTCTTCGTCTTCGTCTTCGTCTTCATCTTCAACTTCTTCGCCATCATCGTCTCCTGTCCTCGGGCGCCGCGACCTGCGCGGTGTGGAGACGTTATACACCGCGTATGCTCCACGTTGAACACACCGATCCGGAGCAGTGAGATCGTCGAGAACACGGAGTAAGCTGCCCGGCAATGACAGCGCTGCCGTGGTTGACCACCGTCCAGAATCGAATCGTGACCGTCGAGGATGGCGCGGTCGTCGTGTTGCGCGGCATCAATCGCTCCGGTCTCGAATATGCCGAGCCGATCGGCAACGACTTTCTCGCCGGCGCGGCGTTGTCGTTGAGCGAAGTCCAGGAAATCGTCCACAGCTGGGGCGCCCGCGTCCTGCGCATCCCGTTCGCGCAGTCGCGTGTCCTCGATCCTGAGATCGGCGCCACCTATCTTCACGCGTTGGACACGGTGATCGACTGGACCGCGAGCTGCGGCGCGTACGCGCTGCTCGATTTGCAGTGGCTGGATCCCGCGAGCTTGTACGGGTCGATCTCCGATGGATCGATGAACCGCATCGCGCCGCTCCCGTCATCGGCATCGTGCGAGGCGTGGCACGTTCTGGCGGAACGCTATCGGGACCCGTCCGCGGGTCTATTCGACATCTACAACGAGCCGCACTCCCGGCTTCCGGACGATCCGCACGTGCCGACAGCGGTGCGGCCGGACGGCTCGGAGTACCCGCTGGTGACCGGCCGGGTGACTGCCGGTATCTGGCGTCACGTGGCCGCTCGGCTGGTGCGAATCATTAAAGAGGTGCATCCGCGCGCACTGATTTTTGTCTCGGGTGTGTCGTGGGGCTACGACTTGCGCCGCGTCCCGTTCGATCGCGCTGACGAGGCGGCACCAGAGGGAATTGTTTACGCCGCGCACGTATATCCGTCGAGCATGTTCGAGCGGGGAGGCGGACGCGCGGCGCGCGGCCCGCGCGCATGGAATCGCGCTTTCGGGTCGCTCGCGGCCAACGCTCCCGTGTGCGTCACCGAGTTCGGCGGCGGCGCAGAGGATCTCGAATGGGGCACGCGGCTGCTCGACTATCTGCGGGCAAGAGACATCGGATGGGTCGCGTGGAGTTGGTCGGACGCGCCACGCCTCGTCACCGCTGAAGAGCCGAGACGTCCGACTGCCTTCGGCGCATTAGTCCGCGCCGCACTCGAGACTGCGCCAGTAGCGTAAACGCAGTTGCACGGCCAGCTTCGCGGCGCAGCTGTCCTTGCAATCGTCCAGCAGCTGATTGCGCCGGGGGACGACTCGAGCAGGGATTCGCGTGGTCGCTCTCAGGTCCTCAGTGGTACTCCATTTGCCGTTACAGTCTAAAGCGCTTGAAAGCGCGTCTCATCAGGAGAGAGAAGTCGGCCGCAATTTGAAACTCAAGGTGGCACGTGCGTCTACATAAACGGCTCAGTACGAATACGGCTGCGTTCGTCTTTGTCTCATCACTGGCGGCCTCATCCCTGGCGCTTCCGGCCGGGGCATATGCGACCTCGAGTGATCCGCCTTCTGCAGTTGTCGACGTCTCCAGGATTCGCATCGACAACTTCGGGCGCGTCAACGCGAGCTACTATCGAGGCGCGCAGCCCAAAGGGCACGACTATGCCGATCTCGCCGCACTCGGGGTGAAGACAGTGATTGATCTGACCAGCGGCGATTCCGACGCCAGCGAACGCACGCTCGTCGAGAGCGCGGGAATGAAGTACGTCCAGATTCCAATGACCACTCACGAGCAACCGAAGGCCGCGGAGCTGACGCAATTTCTCGAGATGGTGAACGATCCCGCGCTTCTACCGGTCTACGTTCACTGTGTGGGCGGGCGCCATCGCACCGGCGTCATGACGGCTGCCTATCGGATGACCCACGATGGCTGGAATGCCGACCAGGCTTTCACGGAAATGAAGCAGTACAAGTTCGGAGCAGATTTCCTGCATCCCGAATTCAAGGACTTCGTCTTCGGGTATCAGGCCAATCTTGCGCACGCTGCGCCTGCCGTCGGGTCATCCGGGGCACCTTCGCGGCGATGAATGGCGCGAGCTCTGACTAGCGGCCGTGCACAAAGCGGCCCGTGATAGTGACCGCGACCTCAATCGGCACGCAGTTGAGCAGCGTAGAATCATATTGCCACTGGTTGACAGCCGCGAGGAGCGCGTTCGCGAACTCGCGATTTGCGGGCTCCCGCACGCGCACGTCCTTCAGAAACCCATCGGTACCGATCAGCGCATCGAGCACGATCGTGGCGTCCGCGCCAGTGCCACGCACGCTGGCGGGGTACTGCGGCCTCACATCTCTGATTTTGTTCGGCGGTCGGATGTTTCCGCCAATCGGCACATCCGCGGTGGCGGCAGTTGACGGGCACGGCGGATTTGGGCGTGGACTTGCGGTTTGCACGGCTCGGCTCGACGAATCACCGTCTCCCGCGATGACGATCTCCTCGGCGACCGATCCGATCTCCAAGGTAATCGCGCGGCGGGCGTTGTCGCCAGTCATCGTCAGCGCGGCCCGATAGGGTTTAAATCCTGGTACCTGCACTTCGAAAACGTAGTCGCCGGGCGGCAGGCCAACGATCTCGAACTCGCCGCGCCTGTTGGTCTGCGCGTCGTACTTGATCTGCCGCTCCGCGTTCGACAAGGTCACGCGGACGCCCGGGAGCGCCGCGCCCTGCGGATCGACCAGCGACCCGGAAAATGTGGCAAACACCTGGGCCGCGGCGATCGTGCCCGCGATGACGGCGAGCGCCATCACGGTGGCAACACGGGCAAATGGAGACATCGGGCTGCGATTCTGACGATCGTTCAACATGGCAGTCACTCGCTTGTGAAGGCTCGACGATCGAGCCATGGCCGGAGCCGGGAATAAGGGGTGGCGGTGATTGAATGCGCGCGCGAGGCCGAGCAGATGGCTCGCGTAGGCCGAACTGTCCACACCGCTCCTGAGCACCGCATCGTCGCACGCATGCTCGCTCTCGAGGCGCAGCCTTCGACAGGCGAGCCACACGAGTGGATTGAACCAGTACATCGACCGCACGAGCTCCGCCGAGATCTGCACAATCCAGTCGCCCCGCCTGATGTGCGCGAGCTCGTGACTGAGGACCATGCCGACGAGATCGTCGGGCCAGCGCTCCGCTCCTCCGGGGATCATGATGGTCGGCGAAACGACACCCCACGTCGCGAGCAGCGATGAGTCATCACTCTGGAGCACTCGCACCGGGTGTCGCAGTCCATACTCTCGCGCGATCTGCTCTGACAGCGTCGTCCAGTTGGCGAGCGTTACGGGTCGCGCACGCGACCGAAGCCACGCAAGCCGGATCAGTCCAAGAACCAGGACGAGCAGTCCCATCGCCACGCCAGCGATCCACATCAACGCGAGAATCGAGCGCGTCGACCACCCACGCACAGCATCCCGAGCGGAACCTACGACCGGCGCTCCCGCCTGGCGCGTAATGCGGTCAGCAGAAAATGTCGACGTACGTTCGGTCGCGGCCGCTGGGTGTGAGGGAAGTGTGAGTTCGGCGAATGACGGTGAGCCGATCGAGAGCGGCCAGGCCGGCACGAGCAATTCCAACATCGGGAGGACGCCGGCGCACACGATCGCAACGGCAAGGATCCAGTGCCGCTGCGCCGCCGACTGATTGCGCAGCAGGCGCGTTGCGCACAAGGCGACGAGCACGAGGATGGATATCTTCATCGGCCCGACCTGGCCTTCTCGATGACCTGCGCAATCCGCTGCAGCTCGTCCTCCGACAAGCGCGCGCCCTCACCGCCGACGAGCGCCGCGACGACCTTTTCCGCGGAGCCATCGAAAAACGTGTCGACCAGATGGCGCAGCGCCGACTTGCGCGCGGCGCGACGTGGCAGGGCAGGCGTGTAGATGTAGCGAAGGCCTGCTTCCTCGTGCCGCACGTGCCCCTTCTCCTCGAGTACGCGCAACTGCGTGCGCACGGTCGACGAGTTCGGATCGCCGGAAAGATCCGCCATGACGGCCGCGGCGGTGGCGCGTCCGCGTCGATACAGGATGTCCATGATTTGCCGCTCGCGTCGGGTCAGGCTGTGGAGCGATCGCGACATGTTATTTTCATAACATTACTGCTACAAGAATAACATGTCAAGGCGGATGCGCTGTTCTCTGGTCCAACGGAAAAAGGCCGGTCCAACGTGCGTTGGCCGGCCTTTCCTGCCACCGGGGGACCGCGTTCAGTGCTTTTCCTTCACCCCGAGCTCCTTCAGCTTCGCGACGACCGCTTCGCCGGCGGTCTGCGGCTTCACCTCTTTGTCAATCGCGAGGATCTTGCCGTCAGGTCCGATGTAAAAGGTCCAGCGATACGCGAACTGACGCTCGGGCGTGACGACGCCGTAGGCGGTTGCGACTTTTTTCGATGGATCGCTGAGAAGAGGAAAGTCGGCGTGCTCTTTTTCCGCGAACGCCCTGTTGTCTTCCGGCGTGTCGACGCTCGCCATGAAATAGGCGACATCGTACTTGCGAATCAGTTCCCCGCTCCCACGGAGCGAGTTGCACTCGGCGGTTCAACCACCGGTGAAGGCTTTGGGAAACCACGCCAGGACCACGGTCTTGCCCTTGAGATCCGCAAGCGAGTAGGTCTTTCCGTCGCTGCCAGGCAACGAAAAGTCGGGCGCCTCGTCTCCGACCTTCAATTCACCGGCGAGCACTGGCGCCCCCAACAACAGAGAGGTGAACACGGTCGTGAGCACCAGGCGGTGCCTGTGCAACATGGAAGCTCCTTCCGTTCATTTGTTCCCCTACCATAGCATGAGGCCCCACGGCACTTTCCGCCCGCCGGGGACGTATATTGTTCAGAGGAGCACTCGATGACCGAACGGACCTGCTGGGAGTCGTTCAAGGCGGAGAGCGGCAACGCGTTTCAAAAGCTCAAACAACTGATTCACGAAGGCAACGTCCGCCGCGTGCGGATCCGGCAGGGGTCGCGCACCGTGGCCGAATTTCCCCTGACGGCGGGGGTGGTCGGCGCGGTGATCGCTCCCATGCTGGCCGCCATTGGCGCGCTCGTAGCACTGGTCAAGGACTGCACGATCGACGTGGAGCGGGTCGACGCGTCGGCGGCCGACGAGACACCGCGCGCCGTCAACGAATAGAATCGGCTGTCGCCCATCCGACTGAAGAGTGGCGTTTGCAGAGGCCGAGGGGCGATCGGCAGTCGACAATTCGTGAATCCACAATTTTCAATGTCGGCCTGCGGTCAGCAATCGTCAATCCGTGAATGGGCATCCTGCAGTCTGCAGTCGACAATCAACGCGGCTGAATGAACGTCCTGTTGATTGCGCTCGGCGGGTCCATCGGAGCGGTCGCGCGATATGGACTCGCCGGGCTGGTTCAGCGGTTCACGACGCCGTACTTTCCATTCGGCACCTTCGTCGTGAACATGGTTGGGTGCTTCGTCTTCGGCATTCTCGCCGGTGTGGCGGAACACCGGTTCGCGCTCGGGCCCCAGGCACGCGCGTTTCTGCTCATCGGCGTCCTCGGCGGATTCACGACCTTCTCGTCATTCAGCTTCGAGACTTTTCAACTGCTCCGCGACGCCGAGATCATGCGCGCATCGGTGAATGCCGTCGGCCAGCTCGTCGTCGGCCTGTTCGCGATGTGGATCGGCTTCGTCGTGGCGAGACTTCTGTGAGGCATGGATGAAGCTTCCGGCCGAAGGCAGGCTGCTGCGGATCTTCGTCGGCGAAGCGGATCGCTGGGAAGGAAGACCTCTGTATCAGGCTATCGTCGAAGCCGCGCGACACCAGGGGCTCGCCGGCGCGACCGCATGGAAAGGCTTCATCGGGTTCGGCGCCAACAGCCGCGTGCACACGGCGAAGGTGTTACGGCTGTCGGAGGATCTTCCAGTTGTGATTGAGATCGTGGATGGGCCCGACAAGATCGAAGCATTCCTGCCGGCGCTCGACGAGATGGTGCAGGAAGGGCTCGTGACGCTCGAGCGCGCGAAGGTCATTCACTACAGGCACCGGACGAAAAAAGACGGCAGCTAGTAGACAGCAGGCTTTGAGCTCACCAAGCCAGCGCTGCGAGCTGTGGAGGGCAGTTCCGGCCCGGAGGTGACCGGAAAAGCACGCCTGGTGTCCTGCTGTCTACTACCTGCCGTTCAAAAGAAGTCGCCTCATGTCCGCCGCGCCGGGTCTATCGTCGCCCGTTCGAAGCGAACGCAATCACGACGCACCCTACATTTTTTTCACGAGTCGGCCCCAACGATATGCGTAGAAATATTCACTGCGGCAGTTCGGGCACATAAAAGATCCGAGCCATGTGCCCGTGCGCCGACTCTGATCGACGCATTCAAGCGCGTAATCACAATGCACGCAGGCCAGATGGCGCCCGTGAGGATGCGGTCCGGATTGGAGATCGGTTGCTGCTTGCTGCGCGCTCGACGCGGCAGCCATCGAACTGTAGGCCCTCGGCATCTCTGGAAGCTCCGCGCGTCCAAGGAGCAACGCGCGTGCCTGTACGCCGTTCAGGAATATTCGCGAATTTCTTCAGGAAATTGCGAACAATCCATCGAACGGCGGGGCCCGCCTGCAGCCAACACGTTGGCCGCCAGCTAAAAACTTGGCCGATTCAAATGGGGGTTCACGGTTCACGGTGCACAGTGCGGCGGGCTCGCGGACGCTGCAGTTCCCTGCTTGGAGAGCTAAGAACGGAGGACCGCCGAACTGCGAACCGACGAAGCTGAACCGTGAAACCCGTAAACCGTGAACCGTGCCGTGCGCTAGACCGTTCGGCGACCACTGACAAGGCCGACCACGAACAGCACCAGGGCAATCACGAGCAACACATAGATGAAGTTGCCCAGTGTGTAGCCGCTGACGAGTCCGAGCAGCCACAGCACGAGCAGGATCACCGCGATCGTAAAAAGCATCGTTGCCTCCTCTTTCCTGGAGAGCACGGTGCGTGCCCGCTTAACGGGCGACTGCAAAATCAACCTGAACGGCCAAATGTCGAACACCGAACGACTGAATCTCGATGAATTTGGCACGTGGCACTCAGCATTGCTAACGAGGAAGGCTTTTCAGGAAACTGTTACGCGGCGCCTAGCCTCTGCTGTAGTTGCCTCGCGACGCCTCCATGTGTGTCGGAGGCTACGTACTTCGCCTCAGCCGCACCATCTTGCCGTCATTTCAAGCCCGGCATTACGATGACGCCCATGCTAATCGTCAACTCACGCATGTTTGCGGCGGTGCTCGTGATCGGTCTCGGTCTGGTGAGTCCCGCAACGCCGGCTCGCGTTTGCGCGCAGGCGACGACCGCTGCGAACGGCGCGATCGACACGTCGCTGTTCGCGGGACTGCGCTGGCGATCGATCGGCCCGAACCGGGGCGGCCGATCGCAGGCCGTGGCGGGCAGCGCAAGCCGACCGCTCGAGTACTACTTTGGCGCAACCGGTGGCGGGGTATGGAAGACGACGGACGGCGGACAGACGTGGCGGCCGGTCTCCGATGCCACATTCAGGAGTTCGTCGGTGGGCGCTGTCGCGGTCGCGGCGTCGAATCCCGATGTCGT
This sequence comes from Acidobacteriota bacterium, assembly GCA_003222675.1. Lineage (GTDB taxonomy): Bacteria > Acidobacteriota > Vicinamibacteria > Vicinamibacterales > 2-12-FULL-66-21 > QHWT01. The sequence continues at coordinate 99,894 of QHWT01000054.1, forward strand.
CTATGTCGGCATGGGTGAGACTGAACTCCGCGGCAACATCATTCAAGGTGACGGCGTTTACAAATCGTCTGACGGCGGAAAGACGTGGTCGCACGTCGGTCTCGAGAAGACGATGGCGATTTCGCGTATCCGCGTGCATCCAACGAATCCCGACATTCTGTACGTCGCGGCGCTCGGCAATCCGTACGGCACCAACCCTGAGCGTGGCGTATTCCGCTCGAAGGACGGCGCAAAGACGTGGCAACGCGTGCTGTTCCGCGACGACAAGACCGGCGCCGTCGATCTGTCGATGGACCCCCAGAATCCCGACGTGCTCTATGCGGGGCTGTGGGAAGTATTCCGCACGCCGCATTCGCTGTCGAGCGGCGGGCCGGGCAGCGGACTTTTCAAGACCACGGATGGCGGCGCGAACTGGACCGAGCTGACGAAGAATGCCGGGCTGCCGAAACCGATCTGGGGAAAGGTCGGCGTGTCAGTCTCCGGCGCCGAGCGCAATCGCATCTACGCCATCATCGAAGCGAAAGACGGCGGCGTCTTCCTGTCTGACGATGCCGGCAGGAACTGGAAACCGATCAACGACGATCGCCGGCTGCGGCAGCGCGCGTTCTACTACTCGCGCATTTACGCCGACCCGCAGGTGAAGGATACGGTCTACATCCTCAATACCGGCATCTACCGATCGACCGACGCGGGCAAGACCATCCGCGGCATCCGCGTGCCGCATGGCGACAACCACGACCTCTGGATCGCGCCAAACGATCCAAAGCGCATGATCAACAGCAACGACGGCGGCGCGAACGTCTCGGTCAACGCGGGAGAGACGTGGACCGACCAGGACTTCCCGACCGCACAGCTGTACGGCGTGGTCACGACCGCCCACGTCCCATATCACGTCTGCGGCGCCCAGCAGGACAACAGCACGGTGTGCGTGCCGAGCACGGGAACGGGCGACGAGCTGTATCAGGTCGGCGGCGGCGAAAGCGGCTACATCGCGCCGGATCCGCGCGACGTCGACGTGTTCTACGCGGGGAGCTACGGCGGCCTGCTCACGAGAATCAACCGGCGCACCGGCGAGCGCCGCGCGATCAACATCTGGCCCGACAACCCGATGGGACATGCCTCGGGCGACATGACCGAGCGCTTCCAGTGGACGTATCCGATCGTGATCGCGCCAACCAATCCACAGACACTCTACGCGACGTCGCAGCACGTCTGGAAATCGACGAATGAAGGACAGACCTGGGAGAAGATCAGTCCGGACCTGACGCGACATGATCCGTCGACACTGCAGGATTCGGGTGGTCCGATCACGCTGGATCAGACCGGCGTGGAAACGTATGCAACCGTGTTCGCGCTGGCTCCGTCACCGATCGATGGCAACATCGTCTGGGCGGGTTCAGATGACGGCCTCGTACACGTCACGCGCGATGGCGGCAAGAATTGGGAGAAGGTCACGCCGGCGGATCTACCGGAATTCGCGCGCATCAGCCTGATCGAGGCGTCCCCTCACGATGCGGGCACCGCGTACGTGGCGGCGAACCGCTATCAGCGTGCGGACCGCGCGCCTTATGTCTATCGCACCCACGATTACGGCAAGACGTGGACGAAGATCGTCAACGGCATCCGTTCGGACGACTTCGCGCGTTCGATTGAAGAGGACCCGAAGCGCAAGGGACTGCTCTGGGTCGGCTCCGAGACCGGGATGTACGTGTCATTTGATGATGGAGATGTGTGGCAATCCTTCAGTCTCGACCTGCCTGTGACGCCGGTCCACGGCGTGCTCGTCAGGAACGACGACCTGGTCATCGCGACACACGGGCGGTCATTTTACGTAATGGATAACATCGCCGTGCTGCGTCAAATCGGTCGCGACACGACGAATGAACCGGTGGTCCTGTTCAAGCCGGGAGATGCGATACGGTCGGTCTCGCGCGGTGTCGCCGTGGATTACTTCCTGAAGCAGGCAGCTGACAAAGTGACGATCGAACTCCTCGACACGCAGGGAAACGTCATTCGATCGTTCACTGGAGAAGGCCATGAACCGGAGACGCAGCCCTCGGCGCAACCGGCCGCGGGTGAGGAGGAAGACAACTTCCGCCCGCCGCCGCCGCGCGTGGCGGCAAAACAGGGATTGAATCGTTTCGTCTGGGACACGCGCTATCCGGATGCGCGGACGTTTCCCGGCCTGATCATGTGGGCGGGCAGCACGCGGGGACCCGCTGCGCCCCCGGGGCAATATCAGGTGCGCCTCACCGCGGCGGGACAGACGAAGACGCAGCCGTTCGCGATCGTGCGCAACCCGCTGGGCACGGCAACCGATGCGGACCTGCAGGAACAATTCAGGCTGGCCAAACAGATCAACGATCGCGTCACGGCCGCGAACGAAGCGGTGCTGCGGCTCCGCAGCATCAAGGAACAGATCGGCGAGCGGCTGACGAAGCTGAAGGACGCGAAGATCAAGTCGACCGGCGATGCGCTGACGGAGAAGCTGACCGACGTGGAAGGGGAGATCTACCAGTTTCGCAATCGCAGCAATCAGGATCCGCTGAACTTCCCGATCCGTCTGAACAACAAGCTCGCGGCGCTGCAGGGCATCGTCGAGAGCGGCGACTACAAGCCGACGGACCAGTCGTACGCTGTCTTCAAGGAACTCGCCGCCGCGCTCGAGAAGCAACTCGGGCGCGTCGACGTCCTGATCGAGACGGATGTGGATGCGTTCAACAAGCAGATCGTCAGAAAGAAGCTGGAACCGCTCAAGACGGAGGTTCCCGCTCCACGGTGACTTCCACTATCCCGACCGGCTCGTCGTACGCGACGAACAGCGCGTCCGCATCGAGCGATAGTTCGAGCAGGTCGGCGGGCCGGTAGGGACGCTCCTTCAGCGCCAGCGTCACCGTCGAGATTCCCTGATAGCTCGTCACGATGACATCGCCAATCGCGTAGAGCGTGTGCTGCACGGATCGGCTGGCGTGCCACGCGAATGTTTCGACGACGGCGGCTCGGATGCCCTGCCGGTACGGCGCGAACGCGATATCGCCTTCAGCGTAGGACCAGGTCAGCGACAATGACGCGATGAGCAGCCGCTGCAGCCCGTCCGCGACTCCATTGTCGGTTTCGGACGCGGCACGCCCTGACGCCAGGCCGCTCGTCCGCATCAGCGCGAGGTCCTGAATTCCCGACGACACAGACGTGCGCGTGCCGTTGCTCACGATGGCGGTGGTCCGGCGCTCCTGCGCCACCGGGGTGAACGCCTGCCCCTGCGCCTTCCCGCCGGCGTCGACGCGCATCCACGGCTGCTCGGAGATCTCGACGCGCACGCGTCCGATCTGCGCGTGCTGACGAAGGACCCGGTCGCACAGCGCGAGCCCCAGCGTTTCGATCGCGGGATGGCGCTCTTCGCGCGCCACCTTATAGACGAGATTCTTCAGCGCTTCCCCCGGGAGCACACCCGAGGCGATTCCATCGCGGAACGCCGGTGCAAAATCCCCCTCGAAGCGCAGCGCGATCGTGAGGTCCTGCGGATCGTCGCGGTCGCCGCGCCGGACGATGCGGAGGAGGCGCAGCTGCGACTCGCCGTAGCTGCTCGAATGGATAAGCGCCATCGGGTTATACTAGTTCGCTTTCACTCATGCTGATCGCGCGGCGCTACGTCATCGCCGGACGTGTGCAGGGCGTCGGATTTCGATTTTTCGCCGAAGCGGCGGCCGTGCGCGAAGGAGTGCACGGCTGGGTGCGCAACCTGCCTGACGGCCGCGTCGAAGCGCGGATTGAAGGGGACGCCGAGGCCGTCGAACGCGTCGAATCCGCTTTGCGGCGCGGCCCTGCTTCATCACGCGTGGATGAAGTCACCGTGGAAGAAGAAGCGCCGAACCGACGCGTCACGGGGTTCTCGATTCGATAGGCGCAGGCCCCCCGCGAGGACAAAGAAGCCACAGATGGAACTGCTCAAGACGCACATTCGCCACGTGCCGGACTTTCCCAAGCCGGGCATTCTCTTTTACGACGTGACCACGCTGTTGAAGGACCCACAAGGATTCAAGCTCGCTATCGACAGCATGTCGGAACCGTACCGCGGATCCGGTGTGACGCTCGTCGTCGGAATTGAAAGCCGCGGGTTCATCCTGGGATCTGCCGTCGCCGATCGGATTGGCGCAGGCTTCGTTCCGGTGCGGAAGCTCGGGAAGCTGCCCGCACAGACGGTTCGCGCAAGTTACGATCTCGAATACGGCAGCGACAGCCTCGAAATGCACCGCGACGCCATCGAGAAGGGACAGAAAGTGCTGATCGTCGACGACCTGCTCGCAACCGGTCACGTTCCTGATCGAGCTGGTGGAGTTGAACGGCCGCGCGAAGCTCCAGGGCGAGAAGGTCCGGGCGGTGCTGCAGTACTGAGTCGCCAGTTGCCAGTTGCCAGTTCACGCTGGCGTAGGGCGCATCGACATTGGAAACTGGTAACTTGAAACTGGCAACTGGTAACTTCGTTTTGGCGCCCGTAGCTCAGCAGGATAGAGCATCGGTTTCCTAAACCGGGGGTCGCAGGTTCGAGACCTGCCGGGCGCGCCACGTTCTTGATCGCACACTTGCCGCGCCAACTGACTGGCAACCGGCAACTGGCAACTGGTAACTGACATGAAAGCTGTTGAAAGACATCGCCTGAAAGGGAACGAATTCGTGCACTCGGTGGCGCGGGCCCGCGAGGCGGTTGCCGAGCGTCGCGGCGAAGTGACAATCCTCGTGGCGATTGCGATCGTCGCGGTCGTCGTAGTGGGCGGATTGTTTGCGTGGCGGACCAATCGCAACGCGAAGGCGACGAACCTGCTCGCCAGCGCGCTGGCGATCGCGGAAGCGCCCGTCGTCGCGCCGCCACTTCCGGCGCCGGGAAGTCCGCCGCCCGTCCAACAACCGGGCACGTTCCGTACCGAGCGTGAGCGGCTCGAGGCGGCGCTGCCACGCCTGCAGCAGGCCGCCGATGCATATCCGAACACCGATGCCGGCATCACCGCGCGCTTCCGTCTCGCGGGATCGCTCGCCGAGCTCGGACGCTACGCCGAAGCGGAGCAGCGCTACCAGGAAGTCATTGGGAAAGCGGGGACCAGCAGCATCTACAGCCGCACGGCGCGCCTCGGCATCGGCGACGCGCAGATGGCGCAGGGTAAGTACGACGCCGCGATCGCCACGTTCAAGGAGTTGTCCACCGACACGCAGTCGCAGCTTCCGCTCGACGGCGTGCTCATGCAGCTCGGACGCGCGGCGATGCAGGCAGGGAAAAGAGAGGAAGCAACCCGCGCCTTCACGCGAATCGTCGACGAGTTCCCGCAGTCGCTCTACGCGCCGGAAGCGAAGGAGAAGATTGCGGAACTGAAGAAGGCTTAGGAGCTCGCGGATGCGTGGCGAAGTGAAAGAAAACAGGCAGGGGACGGAGTGGCAGCTCCGTCCCGCCGGCGGATATTACCTGCGCGGTGCGCCGTCGTAAACGGCGTCGAATGAGTGCGCCGGCGAGGCGCCGACGACTTGAACACTACGGACAGCACCGCGCGGGACGAACACCATGTCACCTGCGGTCAGAATTGCGGACTCTTCATCAATCGTGATTCTCACCAGGCCCGACACAACCGCGTCGACCCGTTCGCGCGGGTCCGCCTCGGGAGCGACAACGGTGCCGGCGGGCCACTGGCACGTGGATACTGCATATCCACGTGTCTCGAGCTTCTGGCGCAGCGCAGCCTGCGTCAACGCTCCATCCCGCCGCGGATCCCACCGCTCGATGCGCATCACTCGCACCATACCGGCCCTCCGAGATCGATCCGTGCGCCAATAGCGGCCTGCCCACGCCAGACGCGCGAGCCCCGCGGCGGTCAAGAACGCGGCGGGAACGCTCACGCGGTCCTCGTCTGCTCCTGCTCCGACCACGTCGTCGCGCGCGGAGCGGGCTCGGCGTCCGCTGCGCGCACCGGCTCGACGAGGAGTCGCAGCGCATATTCCGCCGGAGCGCCCGTCGTCTGGCTGTAGGCGCCCACACGGAACACTGCGGAGAGCACATTGGGTTTGCGCAGCGCTACGGGCAGGTCTGGACGATTGCGGGCCTCGCGATCGATTTGGAAATACACGAGGCGATAGAGCGGAATCGCAGTGCCGCTCAGGCAGTCGACCGACACACCGTGGTCGCTGACATCACGCGTAACCACAGACGCCATTCGCGTCGTGCCCCGCGCATCCTTCCAGACGATTTGCCCCGGCACGGCGACGGCGCGCCGTTCCGAGGTGCGCTTGTCAGCGCGAGGCTGGTGGGGTCCCTGCACGAGACGAAGACGCTGTTCCATGGGACTTGACCTCCGGGGTGGCAGTTGCCGGAGACATATCAAGTCGCGCGCCGTGTCCAGCCAGAAGGCAGTGTAGGGAGGTAAGCGACTGGCGTAGCAGGACTTACGTACCGAAGGCGGTCATCGCCTTGACGCTTCAATATGGATACGTCGTATGCGATCGCAATGGTTGCTGGATACTGGCTATCCGAGTCGTGATTCCGAGCCGGTCCATCTTGAGGTACAGGCCGCGGCGGGTGAGGCCGAGCGAGCGGGCTGTCTGCGAAATGTTGCCCGACGCGCGTTGGAGCGCGCCCTCGATCATCTCGCGCTCGAGGCGTTCAACCGCTACGGCGAGCGTCACGCTACGAGCGCGTCCGCGTGAGCTCGGGGCGGCCGCATCGGCGCCGCCGAACACGGGAGAGAGAAGTTCGGGCGTAATCGTGCCCTCCGCCGGCGCCATGGCTACGGCGCGCTGGACCTCGTTGCGAAGCTGGCGGACGTTGCCGGGCCAGCTGAACGCGTCGAACAGATCGAGCGCCTCCGCGCTGAGGCGCACACCGGGCTTTCCGAGCCGTTCGGTGGCGTCGCGCAAAAACAACGTACTGAGGTGCGGAATTTCCTCGCGACGTTCGCGCAGGGGCGGCACGTGAATGCGGATGACGCTCAGCCGGTAGAACAGATCTTCGCGGAAGGTATTCTCGGCGACGCGCTGCTCGAGATCGGCATTGGTCGCGGCGACGACGCGCACGTCCACCCGGACGGGACGCGTCTCGCCGACCGGCAGAACTTCACCCTGCTCCAGGAATCGCAGCAGCTTCGGCTGCACGTCGAGCGGGAGGTCGCCGACTTCGTCGAGAAACAGCGTGCCGCCAACCGCCGTGCGCAGCACGCCGGGCTGATCGGCGAGCGCGCCGGTGAAGCTCCCACGCCGATGGCCGAACAACTGGCTGTCCGCGAGCTCGCGCGTAGCGCTCGTGCAGTTGTACGGAAGGAACATCGCTTCGCGGCGCGGCGATCCTGCATGGATCGCGCGGGCCACGAGGTCCTTGCCGGTGCCGCTTTCGCCGGTTATCAGCACCGTCAGGTCGTTGCCCTGCAGGCGCTGAATCTGATCCGTCACGCGCTGCATCGCGGCGCTCGCACACACGAAGCCGGGCAGCAGTGGTTCGAGCTGCCGCTCCATCGCCGCTGCGGAAGGTTCGAGCGGCCGTTCGCGCGCCGAGCACAATTCGAATCCCTGGCGGAGCACCGTGCACAGCGTGCGGAACCGCTGCAGCACCGGCAGGCCGAACGGACGCAGCCCGGAGGCAACCGCGAAGCGCGGCACCTCCACGTCGCGACCGATCGCTTCAATCAGGAGCGGAGCGCCGCTGCCCGGAGCGCTCCGCGTCGCGGCGGCCGCAATCGATCGCGCCCCCTCGAGATCGCAGCCGGCGGCCGAGATGATCCGGATGTCGGCGCCGCCGGCGTGCGTGAAAATGATGGCGGCGTTCGCGTCGCACGCTTCGAGCAGCGCCGTCGTCCCTTCCTTGGCGAGGAGCGCCGGCGTGACGGCGGCATCGACGATCCGCCTGACCAGCGCGTCATCGCCATCCATCTGGACGCCAACGAATCCGCCGGTGGCCACCGCCGGAATCGCCACGAGGGCCGCGCGCGCTTCCTCGAGGTCCGGCTTGGCATCGAGCGATTCGAAGATCGCTGTCGCATCGGCCAAATACCTCGTCGCGCGCGAACGAGCCCCCGCCGCACCGGCGAGCCGTCCGAGCTCGAGATAGCTCAGCGCGGCCTGATACCGTTCCCCCAGGAGGTCGAAGACGCTGACGCTCTGGCCCAAGTCGTGATAGGCCTCGGTCGATCGTCCACCGCGCGCGTGCACGCGTCCCCGCAGGCGCAGGAATTCTCCCCAGATGCTGCTCATCCCGGAGGGCTGGAGGCGCGAGCCGACGAGCGTCAGCCGTTCTTCCGCAGCCTCCTGCTGACCGCTTGCGAGCAGCGCTTCGATGGCAATCAATTCCGCCTGCAGCGCATAGGCTGGAGGCGCGTCCTCGGCGTTCGCCGTGTCACTCGCGATCGACAGCGCTTTTGCGGGCTCTCCGCGCCGCAGCGCGAGGCGTGCCTCGAGCACGCACACGGACCACTGATACCACCGTGTCGCCTGCGCCCCCTGTTCGCCGTACGCCTCGCGCGACCGCTGGAGGCAGCGGCTCGCTTCCTCGTGATTGCCGCGAATCAGGTGAATCTGGGCGAGCGTGTCGAAGACCCCGCCGGTCGTTTCGCGCATGAATTGAAGCGGGCTGCGGACGTCGAGCGCGCGGTTGAGCGCCTGTTCAGCCCTCTTCAGATTGCCGAGGCGGACGGTGATCTGTCCGAGCGACGCGAGCGCGATGCCCAAACCGTGCGGCGTGCCGGACTGTTCCTGCAGCTCCACGCTGCGTTCGGCGAGCGACAGCGCCTGGTCGTGACGGTGCTGCATCATCGCGACGTTGGCTTGATTACCGCACACGGTCGCGACCACGTCCCCCGCCTGAACCATGAGCGCGAGTCGCTCCGCATGACGCAGCGCCCCCATCGCCTCGTCGAGCCGGCCGTCCTGCGCCAGCGTCACGCCAGACAGCGAGTGGACAAGTGCGAGGTGACGCAGATCGCCGGCGGCATGGAGGGCGGACGCGGCCTGCGCGATGTGCTCGCGAACGATGGCGCTGTCGCCAACCTGCCGGTAGCAGAGGCCGAGTTCGTAATGGGCGAGACCGATGGCACGGGAATCGTGCGCCCGCTCGGCCTGTTTCAGCGCGCGTGCAAGGAAGGCGATGCCGCGTGAGGGCTCCCCGTGAGCAATCGCCAGCCTGCCGTGGATCCGCCAGAGTTCCGACAGCCGCGCAGGATGGATCCGCTCGCGCTCTTCGGGCGGCTGGCCAAGCGCATCGGTCGCCTGGCGAAGGTCGTCCTGGAGCAGCCACGCCTCGGCGAGGGAGCAGCGCAGTTGCAGCGATTCGTCGCGCGATGCGCCGGGCTGCCTTATGGCTCGGACGAGCAGGGTCGCGGCGTCCGCGCCTTGTCCGCGTTGGAGCGCCTCGGTCGCGTTGACGAACAGGTCCGCCGTGGGCATGCGCGGCAGTATAGCTGGTATACAGTCTGCCGCATAGAGGCTTTCCAGACTGGCTAGCGCTTACTGCCAAGATTCAGGGGCGGCTCGTGACGGAAGCCCGGTGCCGGTTTAGGTTGAGCCACCGTGAGCCTTGAGCCGTCCCAAGCGCTAAGTCCGCAGGCGCTTCGCTCGCGGATCACCGGCGAAACAGTAGGTCAGCAGCTTGTAGACCAACTTTGCGCACAGAAACGACGGGGCGACCATGCCGGGAATGGGGCTCAACTCGACGATATCGGCCCCGACGATCGTGCGACGCTCGGCTGTCGCACGAAGCAGCGCAGTGATTTCCGGCCAGGAGAGCCCACCTGGTTCCGGTGTGCCGGTCGCCGGCATGATTGCCGGATCCATCCCGTCCACGTCGATGGTGACGTAGACGGTGTCACCAAGCGTCTCCACGACGGCCTCCATCCACTTCGGATCGCGTCGCATCGAGTAGTCGTAGAAGACCTGGGAACCGAGGCGCGGCAGCGCCTCTGCTTCTTCTGTCGAAAGGCTGCGGATCCCCACCTGCGTGATCGATGCGAATTCGAGGCACCGCCGCATTGCGCACGCGTGGTTGTGGATCGTGCCCATGTAGGCGTCGCGCATATCGGCGTGCGCGTCGATCTGGAGGACAGACAGCTTGGCGTACCGACGTGCGGTCGCGGATACGAGCGGCGGCGTGATCGAGTGCTCGCCCCCGAGCGCCACGAGGAACTTGCCGCGCCCGATCACTTCGTATGCGACGCGTTCGATCTCGTCGACGAGCGGCTGCATCTCGCCGAACGGCAGTTCCATTTCCGGCAGCGTGAAGATGCCGACGCCGTGCACGTCCGCCTCCATCTCTTCGTCCCACAATTCCATGTGCGAGGAAGCCTGGAGGATCTCGTGCGGGCCGTTGCGGGTGCCACCGACGTATGACGTGGTGCGATCGACGGGAATGGGCAGGACCACGGCTTTCGATTCATCGAACGAACGCCGATGGGGCAGCATGCCGCCGAACACCAGCGGCGCGCCATGGTCGTACTGAAACGGAAACTCCATTACGTGCGTGCCTCGAAGCGCGCCTCGGGAAACGGGCGGCCGTCGACCGCCATAATCGGGCCGGAAAGATCGAAGCGCAGAAGTTTCCGGGTGGCGAGCGTCTCGCGCGCGCTGGTGGCCAGCGCGGTTACGAGCAGGGGGAGGGCCACGGTCGCGTCGGCGTGCACCGTCACTTGTTCCGCGTCCGTCGCGAGTTTGCCCCAGCTCTGCGCCTCTTCGAGACTCGAGCCGGACGCGCCGCCGAAATGCGGAACGTCGGTGACGATCTGCAGGGCATAACGATGGCCGCCGACGCGGTCGTCGTAGAACTCCGCCTGCACGCTCGCCTGGTTGATGAAGTTCTTGGGTGTGCCGCCGCCGAGCACGATCGACGCCGTGCGCGGCCGCCGGATGACGAGATTCGCCGACTCGATGACGTCGCCGACGACGTCGATCAGGCCGGCGCTCGCGTCGCGATGCCGCGCCTGCGAGACACCCATGCCAATCGACGAGTCCGCGATCGCCGGGCAGAAGATCGGGATGCCGGCACGATACGCCGCCGTGAGGATCCCTTCCTGCTGCGTCTCCTTCCAGAGATACTCACCGAGCCGGTAGAGAAATTCGCGCGACGTGTACGGCCGGCGCTCGAGCGTCAGCACGAACGCGGCGATCCACTCGTCGTTATCGACGAACTCGTCCTCCTTGGCATACGTGTCGTACACGCGATCGATGTGCTCCGCCTGCAGCGCCGCATCGTCTTCGCGCGGAGAGCCGATGTAGTGGCGGCGACCGCGCGCCTCGTGGAGATCGTGGTACAGATTGGCGCCGGTCGAAACGAGGCAGTCGATGTAGCGGTGCTCGATCAAGTACGCGACGACCATCCGCAGTCCACCGGCGCTGAGCGCGCCCGCCATACCCAGGAAGATCGTGCAGTCGTCGCCGAGCATCTTCTCCCAGATGCGGCGCGCGGTCGCGAGGTTGCGCCCCTGAAACGAAATGCGCTCCATGCGCGCCAGCACCTCGTCTGCCGCCAGTCCGGGCTGGATGGTGAACGGTTCAACCGCCGCGCGAAGAAAACGTGATTTCGTTTTCATGCCGTGCTCATTCTAGTTCAGCATCGAGCATTGAACGTTTGAGCATTGAACATTGCTAGAACGCGCGGCCGATGCGGCCGAAGAACGCGGCGCGTGAGCGATCCCCGATCACATCGTGCGTCCACGCGGCGCCGCCGGCGAGGGTCACGGGGAGATAGTGACCGAGCACGATGTCGAGCGAGAGCTCGCCGCCGATCGAGGTGCGAAGATCTGAGAGGCGAAACGTACGGTTCCACGCGTCGCCCGCGTCGACAAAGCCGGCGCCGTGAATGGCGCGAAAGAACATCGGCCAGTTGCCGATGCCGCGCTGGGGGCGCGCCAGCGGCACCCGCACGTCGATATTCGCGACCGTCGCGCGAGAACCGACCAGATCGTCAGCAGCGAAGCCGCGCAGCAGGCCGATCGTGTCCCGGCCGAAATCGAATGCCGCGACCGCCGGACCGGGACCGCCGGCGGCGAACCGGCGCCGCATACGCGGGTCGCCCCACGCACTCGCAAAGGCGACGCGGCCTGCCACGACGACGTGCCCGCTCGTCACGCGCTGAAAGCCCCGCAGGTCGACGATCGTCGCGCCGCCGTCGGCGTCCGATCCGAACGCCGCGCGGGTCATCTCTGCGGCCGTTTCGATCCGAACACCTTCCTCGGCACTGATCGAATAGCCGTAGGCGCGGCGGCTGTCGTGGATCCATCCGCCACGAAACGATCGACGTCGCTGTTCCGACGGTAGCGTGCACGGCTCGTCACAATGGAACGTGTCGTTATCAGCCTCGAACGCGCCAAGCCACGTTTCGGTCCAGCGGATATGCCGAGACGCCAGCAGCGCGCCCGCCGTCATCTCGCGCGATCGCGCCAGACCACCGCGGAAAGGATCCGTGTCATCCGAGTAGCTCGCGAACAGCGTCGGGGCCCATCGATCGTACGCGTACGCCGCGTGCCAGTCCGGGCGCGCGCGGTTCGCCCACGCGGCATCGACTCCGTATGCATGACGGCCGAGCACATCGCTCATCGCAGTGCCGGCGCCCACGAGCAGCTCGTCGCTGTCGGTGTCGACGATTGGCGTCCAATAGGTCGGGACGAGCGTGCGCCAGGGACGGTAAGGCCTATCTTCCGCCTGAAGGCGGAAGCCACCAGATTGTGTTCCCGTGCCGTCCGGCTCTTTGGGATTTCCCGTGGCTTCCGCCGCTCTCCGATTTCCCGTGGCTTCCGCCTTCAGGCGGAAGTCAGGATCCGGAGTGAGAACCGCTCGATCAAACGGCACCGAGAACAGATCGTATCCGTCCGGCGTGTAACCGACATAGAACAGCGACCGTCCGTCGGGCGAAAGCTCGGGCTGCTGCGCGCCGCCGGCGGTGTCCGTCACGCGCGACACCACGCCGCTGGCCACGTCAACTGCGAACACGTCGAACGGCTGATCCCCGACATCGGCGGAAAAAAGTACCATCGCGCCGTCCGCGCTCCACGAAGGCGTCACAAGGCGCGCGTGGCGGCGAGTCACCAGCACGCGCGTTTCGGCGGATGCGACGTCGATGACGACGAGCTCGAACCCGGTCCGGCGGATCCGTCGCTCGGCGACGAGATGCCGTCCGTCAGGAGACCATCGGGGCCGTGAATAGTCGGACCCCTCGTCGGACACGAGAACGCGCGGAGCGGATACACGCGGCGGATCGAAGTCGCTGATCGCGATCGCACGCCGGTCCCTCATCTGTATGCTGCAGGCGAGCCGTCGGCCGTCCGCTGACAAATCCGGATCGCCGGCACGCGTCTGGTGGGTGAGCCGGTGCACGGTGCCGCCCGCCATTTTTACCGCGTAGAGATCCGAAAGCAGCCCCACCGAGCGCACGCGCTCGAGTTGATCGAACACGATCCAGCCGCCGCCGACCGTCGTGGTATTGCCGAGGACCCGCCAGGCGAGTCGCACGGGCGTGCCGTTCGACGCGAGGCGCATCAACGCCGGGAAGCCATCCGCATTGGAGATCGAGTAATAGAGCGCGCCGTCGGCGGCGACGCGGAGTGCGCCAACGCTAAACCCGTAATGCGTGAGCCGTCTGGCCGCCAGATCCGTCGCGTGCGCCGCCCGAGCGTCACTCTCGCGAGCCTCGCGGAACTCCTTCCACAGCGTCCCCACGGATTCCCCGAACACGCGGCGGAACGCGCCCGTTCCGAAGTAGGGAACACGGCCGGACGTGGCGTCGGCCAGCGTGGTGAGCTTCTCGGCGCCGAAGCGATCGGCCAGATATTGATGGAAGTACCCGCCGTAGGCGTACGGCGCGTTGCCGGAGGGCCATCGATCGAGACCGCCGGCGGCGCGATCCATCGGCTCGAATCGATGGTGTGCGGCCGCGACGTCGACGATCGCGCGAAAATCTCCCGCGGGAATCCGCCCCTCGCCCGTCATGCGGCTCTCCTCGAACGTCGCAATCCCCTCAATCTGCCAGATCGGAAGAAAGGCGTTCGGAAAGACAATGGGAACGCGGCCGAACACACGTCGGAAGCCTTCAATCCACCCGCGCGTCCGATCGAGGTGCAGGATGTGCGTGTACTCGTGCGTGAAGACCAGCTCGAGCCAGTCAATGGTGTTGCCGATCAGCGTTTCGCCGGCGGGTGGCACCGCGGTGATCTCGATCGCATCATACGGAAACGGCGTCGCCGAGCCGTTCGAGAGATCCGTCTGATCGACGAGGATCACCTGCACGCGGCCAGCTGGGACGCCAAACACCGGCGCAAATCGCGACCGCACCTGTTCGGCGATCGTCGCCAGGCGCCGCGCCAGCTGCTGTTCACCCTGGTGAGCGTAAATGTCGAAGTGCGGCGTGCTGAGCGTTCGGAACCGGAGCCGCCAGTCGTAGCGCGTGTTCGCGTCCGCGTGAGCTGCGGCGGCAATCAGCAGCGCTGCGAGGATCGCCGCCCGGTCAATGAGCCGGTGACGAGGGCGCCTGGCGATAGACATCTTTGAGGAACGTGAAGGCCGCAATCGGCGAGAGCCGGACGCCACGAATCTCCGGTTGAAACACCGCGACGTTCGTCTTGTACCACAGGCTGATGTACGGCACGTCACGCGCGATCGCCTGCTGCGCCTGCCGATACAACAGCCCGCGCTGATCGTCGTTCGCGGCAGCCGAGGCCTGCTCGATCAAGCGGTCGACGGTGGCGTTCTCGTAGTGCACGCGGTTCAGGCCCGCGGGCGGCACCTGCGAGGAATGGAACACGCGGCGCAGCATGTCCGGATCCGTGACGCCCACGAACTGCGCGGTGTAGAGCTGAAAGTTCCCGCGCACGACGTCGCTCAACAGCGTCTGGAACTCCTGCGACCTGATTTCGAGCGCGATGCCCACACGCGCGAGATCCTGTTGAATCGCGGCCGCCTGGATGCGATACACCTCCGATGTCGAGGTCTTGAGCGTCAGGCGCAGGCGGGGAAGCGGGCCGGCGCCGTCGGGATCGCGAAATCCGGCCGCGTCGAGCAGCCGCTCGGCTTCAGCGGGATCGTGATGAAAGTCGAACACCTCTCGCTCGAACGCCCACGACATCGGCGGGACGATCCCGACGGCAGTCGAGGCAAAGCCGCGCCGCAGATACTTCACGATCGCCTCGCGATCGATTGCGGAGCCGATCGCCTGGCGCACTTCGAGATGCTGCAGCACTGGATCGCGGAGGTTGAGCCCGATGTACGCGTAGTCGGTGCCGGGCGCCGTCTCGACGCCGAGCTTTCCCTCCTGCCGCAATTGCCACACGACGTCCGGCGAGACGTCATTGACGATGAGGTCCACAGTGCCCTTACGCAGCTCCAGGCCGCGCATCGTGTCGTCGGGGACAACCTTCAGGACGACGCCGTCGTTTCTCGCCGCGCCGCCGAAGTACTGATCGAACCGCGTGAGCACGATGCGGTCGTCCGGCTTGAAGGAGACGAGCTTGTACGGTCCCGTGCCGATCGGCGCGCGCGAGTTCGCCGCGCCTGATCCGGCCGGCACGATTCCCATCACCAGATTGATCGGAAACGAGGCGGACGGCTCCTTCAGATGGAACGTCACGGTATAAGCATCCACCACCTCCACGCTCTGCACGATCCGATACGCGCCAGAGCGGCCGCGGAACTTCGGATCCAGAAAGCTCCGGAATGTATACGCGACGTCATCAGCCGTCAGCTCGCGGCCGTTGTGGAACAGGACGCCGTGGCGCAGGCGCGCGATGTAAGTGCGCTCGTCGGGATGCTCGAGCGCCTCGGCGAGCTCGGGCACGACCTGCAGGTTCGCGTCGACGTTCACGAGGGAGTTGAAGAGGAGCTGTTGGGCCTTCTGCGACGCTTCGTCCGCGGCGACGCGCGGATCGAGATCGGCGGGGGAATTGGCGGTGGCGATGACGATCGCTGTTCCTTCGGGACGACCGCGGCCGCAGGTCGCCGCGATCAACAGCAGCGCGCCAATCGCCGCGGTCGACACCGGGTGTCTCAGTGAACTCACAACATTGATTGTACGCTTGTCACGCACGACTTCACGCGGAGGTCGCGGAGAGCACTGTATTAAACGTACTCAATATTTACGTACGTTGCTGATATTTCGAAGCAGCCTCACGAGATTCAACTGATAAGGAAAACCACATAAAGTCTCTGCTCGCTCTGCGAGCTCCGCGTGAGTACGTCCGTGGTCTTCGTGACGATCCCCGCTGCGGAGGTGATGTCTATTCAGCGGCATCGTCTTTGAGTTCCGCGAGCAGCGTGAGCGCCTGCAGCGGCGTGAGCTGGTTCACGTCGACCTCGCGGAGGCGCCTGCGGATCGGATCGTCGGCCGGCGTGGATGCGTAGAAGAGTCCGAGCTGCTGATTGTCCCGCGCGGCGCCGCTGAGCGACGGGCGGCCACCGCGCGACAGCTCGTCGCGCTCGAGACCGACCAGGATCTCCCGGGCGCGGGAGACCACGGCGGGCGGCAGGCCGGCAAGGCGCGCGACCTGAATCCCATAACTACGATCGGCGCGGCCAGGCACCACCTTGCGCAACAGCACCAGATCGTCCTTCCACTCGCGGACGACGACGTGGAAGTTTGACACCGACGGCAGCGCGTCGGCGAGATCCGTGAGCTCGTGATAGTGCGTCGCGAAGATTGTCTTCGGCCGCGCCTTCGGATTCGAGGCGAGATGTTCCGCCACCGCCCATGCCAGGCTGAGGCCGTCGAACGTCGCGGTGCCGCGGCCGATCTCGTCGAGGATGACGAGGCTGCGCGAGGTGGCCATGTGCAGAATGTTCGCCGTCTCCTGCATCTCGACCATGAAGGTCGACTGGCCGCGCGCGATGTTGTCGGAGGCTCCGACGCGCGCGAACAGGCGATCCACGATTGGCAGCTTCGCGCTGCGGGCGGGCACGAACGATCCCGCCTGGGCCATGAGGCAGAGCAGCGCACACTGCCGCAGGTAGGTCGACTTGCCTCCCATGTTCGGGCCGGTCAGGACGATCAACTGATGTTCGCCCGCATCGAGCGTGACGTCGTTGGGTACAAACGCATCCACCACGTGACGCTCGACGACGGGATGACGCGCATCGGCGGCGACCAACTCGTCGCCGCCGTGCATCAGCGGCTTCGTGTAGTTCTGAACGGCTGCCGTCTCGGCAAGCGCGGCCAGGACGTCGAGCGCTGCCAGCCCGCGTGCTGTGTCCTGGATCCGCGGCGCCTCGGCCGCTACCTTCGCTCGCAACGCCTCGAAGATCTCCACTTCGCGCTCGACGATCCTTTCGTCGGCGCCGAGCACTTTCTCTTCGTACTCTTTCAGGCCCGGCGTTATGAAGCGTTCGCCGCCGGCAATCGTCTGCTTGCGGTGGTAATCGGCCGGCACGCTCGCCAGGTTCGACTTCGACACCTCGATGTAGTAGCCGAACACCCGGTTGTAACGGATCTTCAGCGACGAGATGCCGGTCCGCGCGCGCTCGGCGTCCTCCATTTCCGCGATGCGGTGCTTTCCGGAGCGGCTGATGCCGCGCAGATCGTCCAGCTCCGGATCGATGCCATCGCGGACCGTCCCTCCTTCGCGCGCAACCGCGGGCGGTTCGTCGATCAGCGTGCGATCGAGCTCGTCGCGGATATCGGCCAGGTCGTCGAGCTCCGCGGTGAGGCTCTTCACGAGCGGCGACTGGAAGTCCTCGAGTACCATCCGCACGCGCGGCACCGCGGCAATCGATTGGCGCAGCGACACGAGATCGCGCGGCCCCGCGGTTCCGAGCGCCGCGCGCGCGACGAGCCGCTCGATGTCGTGCACCGACTTGAGCGTCTCGCGCAGCTTCACCCGCGCGGTACCACGGAAGGCAAAGTCCTCCACGGCGTCGAGCCGATCCTGGACGGGCTCGATCGCGAGGAGCGGCCGCAGCAGCCACGCGCGGAGCAGCCGGCCGGCCATCGGAGTGATCGTGCGATCGATCTCGTGCAGCAGCGATCCGGCGCGAGCGCCGTCGGACGCTTCGATCACTTCGAGATTGCGAAGCGTGATGGGATCGATCAGCAGGCAATCGGCGCCGGTGCGGAAGGAGAGGTCACGCACGTGCGCGAGGTCCGCCTTCTGCGTGTCGCGCAGGTATTGCACCAGTGCGCCGGCGGCGCAGACGGCCGCGTGCCGGTCGTCGAGGCCGAAGCCCTGGAGCGTCTGCGCCTGCATCTGGGCGAGCACGGTGCGGCGTGCTGATTCATACTCAAACGTCCAGGGTTCGGCGGTTGTGATCCGCGCGTCGATCCGCGCGGCCGTGAAGATGCTGCCCGCCACGTCGAACCCGACGGGGGCCACGATCTCTCGTGGACGCAAGACCGCGAGCTCGTCAGCGAGCGCCGCGGCTCCATCGGTACCCAGATACTCCGCCGCGGTGAACTCGCCCGTCGAGAGATCGAGCAGCGCCACACCAAAGCCCGGCCCCGGGTGCGCCGGCGCAAGCGCCATGAGAAACGCCGGCTCGCGCGCGTCGAGATATCCGGCATCCGTCAGGGTACCGGGCGACACGACGCGAACGACTTCGCGCCGTACGAGTCCTTTTGCTTTTTTCGGATCCTCGACCTGCTCGCAGACCGCGACGCGGAATCCCTTGCGCACGAGCCGCGCGATATAACCGTCCGCGGCGTGGAAGGGCACGCCGCACATCGGGATCGCGCCGCCCGAGGCATCCTTCGATCGCGAGGTGAGCGTCAATTCGAGCGCGCGCGCCGCGGTCAGCGCGTCCTCGTAGAACATCTCGTAGAAATCCCCCATGCGGAAGAACACGATGGCGTCCCGGTATTGCCGCTTCGCCTCGAAGTATTGCCGCATGGCCGGCGTGGCGCCGGCAGGAGAAACCGAGGAGGACATCTCAAGGAGTGTCTGTTGGAGTTATTACGGGCCGCTCCGTTGTCGCGGCCCCAAGATCGCAATTAGATGCTGTTGTGAATCGGACTTCTCAGCGGATGCCATCGTCGAGCCGATCGTATCCGCTGACGAGTAGCCGCGAGTATAACATTCAGGTGAATGCGCATTCTCGCGCTGGACACCTCGACTGCGGCTGGCAGCGCGGCGCTCGCAGAGGACGGCCGCGTGACCATCGCGCGCGCAGGCGACGGATCGCGCACGCACGGCGAACGCCTGCCGTTGGAATTGATGGCGCTGCTCGGTGAGGCGCATGTCCCACTCGCAGCGATCGATCGGTTCGCGGTCGCGATCGGCCCTGGCTCGTTCACGGGCCTCCGCGTCGGCATCGCGACGATCCAGGGACTCGCGTTCGCCAAACATGCGCTCGTCGTCCCGGTCTCGACGTTTGAAGCGCTCGCGTGGCGCGCGAAAGACAAAACAACGGCCATCGCGGCGTGGATCGATGCGCACCGCGGGGAGGTGTTCGCTTCACTGTTTGCGCCCGATGGCACGGCCGTTCTGCAGCCGCCCTCGTCGCTGACACCGGAGAAGACGCTCGAGGCGTGGCGTCAGGCGCTGGCTGCCTGTCCGGGCGTCCGCTTCACCGGTGACGGCGCCATCAAGTACGAAATCGCGATTCGCCAGGCGCTGGGCGAAGGCGCCTCGATCGAGGCGGAAACGCCGATCCTCGCCGGCGCGATTGCCGAGATCGCTGCCGCCGATCCGTCCCGCGCCGTGCGCCCGCACGCCGTCGTGCCGCTGTACGTCCGCCGGCCCGACGCGGAGCTCGCGCGCGATCGCCGTCGTGCGCTCGAGATTCCGCAGGAGTGACGTGAGGATCGATCGCGTCAGCGACGATCGGGATCTCGACGCGATCGTGGCGCTCGAGACCGAGTCGTTCACCAATCCGTGGACGCGGGAGACGCTCGAGTGGGAGCTGCGCAATTCCGACGTCACCCATATCTACGTGCTCCGGCTCGAAGATGGAATCGTTGCCGCGTTCTGCGTGTGCTGGATCATTTTCGACGAGCTGCACATCAACACCGTCGCGGTGGCGCCTGCCGAACGCCGGCGTGGACGGGCGACCGCGCTCCTGAAGCACGTCATGGCTGAGGCGGCCGCGAGGCACGCCGTCCGCGCGACGCTCGAAGTGCGCGCGTCGAACATCGCCGCCTTGAAACTCTATGAAGGCCTTGGCTTTCGGGTCACCGCGACGCGACCGCGCTACTACTCGCAACCGGAAGAGGACGCGCTCATTTTGTGGCGCGACGGCCTGGATTTGTAGTACGGTAACGGTATGAATGCACTCGTGTAAGGTCCTTCCACAAGGAGGCGGCAATGCCGACAGACTTCGAAGAGCTGAAGCAGAGGCTGCTGCAAAGCGATGCTCAGTTCCGCCAGCTCGCAACGCAGCACCACGATCTCGACGAAAAGATTCACAACCTGGCGACCCGCCCGTATCTGTCCGAACCGGAACAGCTCGAAGAAGTAACCCTCAAAAAAAAGAAACTGCACCTGAAGGATCAGATGGAGAGCATTCTGCGCCATCGCATGGTCGAGCCCACGCACGCGCGAAGCTGACCTGCGACCGGCCGAAACTTCCGGGGCCGGAGGCTTGCCTCCCGGCCCCTTTTTTTGCGCATCGTATTCCGGGGCCTGATGAAAATCGACAAGGCGGGCGTCCCGTTCGTCACCGGCGCGCTCCTGCCGGCTGCCGCGCTCGCGGTCTCGAAGCGCTACCTCTGGGCCGCTGCCTTCGCGGCGCTTGGCGGGTTCCTCACCTACTTCTTCCGTGATCCGGAACGCCAGGTGCCGTCAGCGCCCGGATTGGTCGTCTCGCCAGCCGACGGACGCGTGATGATTGCGGGACCGACCGATGGACGCTGGGCGCCGGCCGGGGACTGGAAGCAGATCACAATCTTCCTGTCGCCGATGGACGTGCACATCAACCGCACCCCGGTCGAAGGGCGGGTCACGAGAATCGTGTATCGGCCCGGCAAGTTCCTGCCTGCTTACAAAGAGGACGCGAGCGGCAACGAGCTGAACGAGATCTGGATCGACCATCATGGGCAGACGGTCATCGTGCGGCAAATCGTCGGCGTCCTCGCCCGACGCATCGTCTGTCGCGTGGCGGAAGGGCAGGCGCTGCAGCGTGGCGAACGGATCGGCCTGATGAAGTTCGGTTCACGCATGGACGTGTTCCTGCCGCCCGCCGCCGCGCTGACGGTGCGGGTCGGCGAGCACGTCGTCGCCGGCGAGACCGTGCTGGCGCGTCTCGAGCATTCCCATGATGCTTGAAACGCTGCGCCGGCGCCGCGAAGATCGGCCGCAGCGATTGAAGCGCGGCGTCTACATCCTGCCGTCGTTATTTACCGTCGGCAATCTGTTCTGCGGTTACGCGTGCGTCGTGTACTCCACGCGAGGCGACTTCGATACCGCGGCGGTACTGATCGGCGTCGCCATGGTGCTCGACACGCTCGATGGCTTCTTCGCGCGCCTCACGCGATCCTCGTCCGCCTTCGGCGTCGAGCTCGACTCGCTGGCCGACGTCGTCTCGTTCGGTCTTGCGCCGGCGATTCTCGCGTTTACGTGGGGACTGTGGCCGCTGCGGCGGCTCGGCTGGGCGGCCGGCTTCATTTACGTGGCGGCCGCGGCGATGCGGCTCGCGCGGTTCAACATCCAGACGAGCACCGTGACGGACAAGCGGTACTTTGCAGGGATGCCGAGCCCCGCGGCGGCGTCGGTGATCGCGTCGACCGTCTATCTCTACCCCTGGGGCCTGCAGGATCCGCGCGCGGCGGCGCCTGCGCTTGCGATGGTCCTGGTACCGGCGTTCCTGATGGTCAGCACGATCAGATTCCGCAGTGTCAAGGCGATCGACGTCGGCTGGCGGCGATCGTATTTCGCGCTGTTCCTCGCCGCAGTCGTGCTCGCACTGATCGCCTCGCACCCGCGCGTCGCGCTCGTCGTCCTGTCGTATTCCTACGTCATATCGGCGTTCGTTGTGCTTGCGTATACACGGCTGCGCCGCCATCGCAATCCATCGGTTATTCCGGACCCGGATTCGCCGCACCTCAATCGCAAGACTGAATCCTGATTCAGAGATTAGCGAATGGCCACGGGCAGTCTGATACTGACGACGGTTCCGCGATCTTTCTCGCTCGCCACCGAAACAGTTCCGTTGTTCAGCTCGATGTTGCGTCGAGCGATCGGCAGTCCGAGGCCGGTGCCGGTCGTCTTCGTGGAGAAGTAAGGCTCGAAGACCCGATCCAGCGCTTCGGCGTCCATCCCGACACCCGTGTCTTCGACGTGGATCGTCACGAACCCGTCTTCGACGCCTGACGTGAGCAGCAGGCGGCCGCTGCCGGGCATCGCATGCAGCGCGTTCTCCACGATATTGGCGAGCGCGCGGCTCACGAGCGTGCGATCGACGAGGACAGCCGGCAGCATCGGCCCGACGTGATTCTGCAGATCGATCCGCCCCTCCAGTCCCGCGCGATACGGCTCGACGACGTCGCGGACGAGCTGCACGGGGTCGACCGGAGCCGGACGCGCCGTCGGTGCGGACGCAAAGCTGGAAAACTCCGCGGCAATCTGCCGCAGCAAACGCACTTGACCCAGGATCGAATCCACGCAGCCCTCGAGCACCGGTCCGAGCGGCTCCCCACGATCCGCGTGCACCCGCCGGAGATGCTCGGCCGACAACTGGATCGGCGTGAGCGGGTTCTTGATCTCGTGCGCGACCTGGCGCGCCATTTCCCCCCACGCTTCGATCCGGTGTGTGCGTTCGAGCTGCGAGCGTTGCGCCTTGAGCTCCGCGGCCATGCTGTTGAACGCGTCGATCAGGCGGCGGAGTTCATCAGACGATCGAACGGCAATGCGCGCGTCGAAGTCTCCGCGCGCAATGCGCCCCGTCGCGCGCGTGAGCTGGCGCACCGGATCCGCAATGCGCTCCGCCATCGAGAGGCCGATCGCGGCGCCCAGCAGGATGAAGAACAGCGCGGCCAGGTGCACGCCGCGATCGAGATCGTCGATTTCACGCTCGACTTCCTGCAGACGCAGCGCGAGCGGGACGGTCAGCACCCGGTCGCGTCCACCGCTGCGCACGGGCGTCGCGGCGAGCATGTACGGCACCGAGCCGATTACATCCTGGCTGATGTAGTTCGGGAGGCGATCGAGCACGATCGCGCGATAGACGTCTTCGGGTGTGCGAGTCGGGAGCAGCCCTGACGCGAAGAGGTCCCGCTGATTCGTCGCGGCCAACTCGGCGCCGTTGAAGATGTTGACGTCCTGATCGACGACCTGGCTGATCCAGACCATCACGTCGTCGTTCAAGGGAGCGACTCCCTCCGCGCCACGACGCAGCAGCGCGTCCGATTCCTCGATGACGCGCTGCGCGACGGCCGCGGTCCGCGCGGCATCCCCCTCGATGCCGTCCACCAGCAGGCCGGCAAAGTACGCGCGAATGACGAGCGCGAGCGTCAGCACCGGCACGATCGAGGCGAGCACGAACGCGAGGAACAGCTTGCGATAGAAGCTTGCGCGGATTTCCCGCAGGAGCGCGCGGCCCGTGGCGGGACGGGTGCGCGCGATGCGCGTGAACGCGGCATTCCCGATCAGGATGATCACGTAGCCGGCGGCGGCGAGCGTGGTCAGCTCGGCGAGGCGCACCAGGTGCTCGAATATGTCCGGCCGCGGGTAGCCGAGCGCAAAGATTGCGTAGCGGTCGTTGGAGAAATATACGTTGTACGACGTGTCTCCCTTGCGCAGGACGGTCCAGAACGGCTCGCGCGACCGATAAATGCGCGCGAACGTCGCGTCGTCCAACGGCCAGACCGATTTGACGGACGTGAAGATCGCGGTGAGGCCCCAGCCATATGCCGTGAAATCGACGTCTCCCGTCGGCGCGCCCTCGATCTCGCTCGTCTGATCGGACGGGCGGAACACATCGAAGTACGGCGACTGCGAACTGATGAACGGCAGCGTGCGGTAATCGAAGACGACGTGCACGACGACCGCGCCGACCATCCGGTCGGCGTCGCAGATGTTGCGTTCGGCGTGCAGCATGTTGCGTTCCTGCGCGCCGAACAACTGCGCTTCACCGAACAGGTCCCATCGGCATCCGCTCAGCGCCGCAGGATGCTGGGGCGCGCCTGTGTATTCCGGGAAGTTGAGCGCGAACCGGCTGACGAGCGCGCCGTCCGCGTCGTACAGCTCGACGTCGCTCGTCAGGCGCGCGCGCGCCAGCACGGTACGACTCCAGATGAAGAACGCGCTGTCGGTCCCTGGCGTGCCGGCTTCCGTCAGCGTGCCGCCCGCCACGAGCTGCGGCAGCATCGTCATCCGATCGATTTCCGTGAGCGCTTCGTTCAGCCGATCGTGGAGCGCCTGCGGGTGCGCCATGGCCTCGGCCGCGTAGCGCGTCGCGATCAGACGCCGTGTGGCGCGCTCCGCGAAGAAATGCACCGATGGATAGATGAGCAGCGCCGGGAGCAGGAACGCCATGAACAGCGCGAGCAGGCGCGAGGCAACCGTCGTCTGGCGGTACCACACGACCAGTCGCGGCGCGACAAGCGCCGCGAGCGCGCACGCGACCGCCGCAAGCACGATGGCAGCGCCGGCAACCGGCCATTCGCGTCCGGCGGCGAGCGCGGCGATCACAACGGTCGGTCCGATCCAGAGGGTGGCGGCAGCGATGTGCCAGCTGGAAAGATGGCGGGGAAGGCGCCAGCGCGTCAGCGCGGTGACGCATCCGAGGGCACCCGCCCACATGACAGCTGCATGACATAGCAGGATGCCGCTCAGCACGGCGAGCCGAGGACCACCCCATGGGTGCAACGTGAAATGGCGGAGATCGACCGCTGCGGGATCCACCGTGGCGCCGAGCCATCGTTCGAAGCCGACGAGCATCGCGGCCAGAACAGCGCCGCAGACCAGTTGCGCGGTCACGAACAACGCGCGCTCGGCGTCCGGCCATCGCCGTTCTGTCCGAAGCGCCAGACGCAGGCGCACTGCGCCTGACACCGCGGTTGCCGCGAGCGCGGCCGCGCCGGCGCCGACGAACAACAGCGTCAATGGTGCGTTCCACGCGGGCCGCTGGACGATGGCGGATGCGATCCACAGTACGGCGATGCTCGCGAGCACGACGAAGCCGATCGCGAGCGACAACGCTGTCTCGCGCGAGGCCGAGCGCGCCGCGACGCGTCGATCGAGGATTGGGCCCACGAGCAGCAGCATCGTGACGCCGACCACACCCACCGCCACCGCGATGACGATCCGGCGCAAGTGCTCTCGCGCCTGTTGAAGATCGGCCATGTCGATCGACGCCTGCAGGAGTGGAACGCCCTGGGGACTGGCCACGACGAACGAGTTCGGCGACGCGGCGTTGGCGGCACCCGGGGTGCGAAGAGAAACAGGCACGAGGTGACCGGGCAGCACGTAGTCGCCGCCGATCGTGTTGATCGTGGACGCGGCGGGCGATGGCGACAGGACGTGCTCGACGGCGACCGTCCCGAGCCGCGCATGCTCGCGAGTCGTCGCCAGGATCGGTTCGACGTATACGAGCCGCAGGCCGAGCGGAGATGGCGTCACGAACAGTGACGCAGGACCGCTGCTGCGATCGCGCGGCAGATCGGACGGGCGGCCCGCCCACGCCCGTGCGCTGCCGGCCGTGTCGTAAATCGTCAACGCCAGGAGCGGCGCCGCCGATCCTGCGCGCTGGCGCGCCGCGGCAACGACATCGAACAACATGCGGACGCGATCTTCGGAATCCTCCACGGGCATGTTGCCCGGCACCGACGGATCCGTCGCGACACCGCGCGCCACCGACTGCACGCGGGACGTCATCCCGGCGATATCGCGCAGCACATCCGCGTGCACGCGATCCGCCGCGGCGGCATCCGTTCTCCCGAACCGCTGAATCTCCAGCGCCGCACCCGCCAGTGCGACCAGCACGGCGACGGCAATGCCGCCGGCAAGCAGCCGTGCGGCGCGCACCTTTCGTTCGCGTGTGATGTTCGGGGACAGGGTCGAGGGGACCACCGATCGCAGGATACACCGATGTTATGATGGAGTGTTTGCCGGGTCCCGCGGACCACATCATGAGCAACTCCCCCGGACTCAAGGCGGCGCTGAAGCGCGGCGCCCTGCTCGCCGCGGCCAACTGGCCGCTCGTCATCGTGCAGTTCGTGGCGGAATCCAGCCTGAAGCTGCTGCTGGCGGTGCCGATCGTCGGCGGCGCATTCCTGGTGGCGCTGCTGCTCGACACCAGCCTCACGGATCTGCTGAGCGGCGACGCGCGCGACATCGTCACGGCAATCCTCTCGGCGCTGACCGCGAATCCCGCGGCGTTGATCGCGTTCGTCACAGCCACGCTGGTCGTACTGGTCGGCGGTTCGCTCCTCACCTTCGTCGTCAAAGCGGGCACGGTCGCCGTGCTGGCGGAGGCAGAGCGCATCGCCGGACCGATCGAGAAGCCGCCATTGCGGCTCGAGCCGCTGCGCCGCGCATCGACCGTCGGAATCGACTCGTTCCTGGCCGGTTGCGCGCGCCTGTGGCGGCGCTACGTCCGCATCGGACTCGGCTTGCTGATCATCTACGCGCTGACGGCAGGTCTGTATCTCGCTTTCGTCCTCGGCGGCTACGAGCTCGCGGCCAATTCGGCGCTGATGCTCGGATGGACGGCCGCCGCCGCGCTCGCCTCGAGCGCGCTCATCGTCTGGATCACCGTTGTGAACTTCTTCTACCTGATGACGCAGATGGTCGTGGCGATCGAAGACGTGCCGGTGAGGACGGGCGTCGGACTCGCGGTGCGCTTCGTGTGGGGGCACTTGCGCGAGGTCGCGGCGGTCTTCGGCGTGGTACTCGTCGGCGTGGTGATCGCCACCTCGGCCTCGATCCTGGCGACCGCGGGACTCGGGCTGATTGCGTTCGTCCCGCTCGTCGGTCTCGCGGTGCTGCCGCTGCAACTCGCGGCGTGGCTGCTGCGCGGCATCGTGTTCGAGTATCTCGCGCTGGCGGCCCTCGGCGCCTACCTGTCACACTATCGCTGGTATCAGCGCGGCGCGGACGGGGAGACGCCAATCGCAGTCACAAAGGAACCCGGGATTCGTCTCGCATGACCAATCACAATCAGTTTCTCTCGCGCGCCGCGGAACAGATGAAGGAATCGGCCATTCGCCGGATGGGATCGGTCGTCGCCTCAGCACGCGACATTATTTCGTTCGCACCCGGCTATCCGGCGCCGGAAACGTTTCCGTGGACGGAGTTCCGCGAGATCGCCGCCGACCTGCTGAGCGGCGAGGATCCCGGCGTGCTGCAGTACGGCCCAACCCGCGGGCATCGGCCGCTGCTCGGCGCCATTGCGGGAATCATGTCGCACCGCGGCATCACGTGCCCAGCCGAAGAACTCCTCGTGACGACGGGGTCCCAGCAAGGGCTCGATCTGGTGGCCAGAGTTCTGCTCGATCCAGGCGATGTGGTGCTCGTCGAGCTCCCGAGTTACACCGGCGCGCTCACGGCCTTTCGCAACGTGCAGGCCCGGATCATCGGCGTGCCGCAGGAAGCGGACGGTGTGGATCTCGCAGCGCTCGACGCGACACACGAACGACTCCGCCGCGAAGGACAGCGCGTGAAGATGTTGTACGTCGTGCCGAACTTCCAGAATCCGACGGGTCTCCTGATCGGCCTGCCGAAGCGACAGCGCCTGCTCGAATGGGCGGCGCGGCGCGACGTGCTGCTGGTTGAGGACGATCCCTATCGTGAGCTGTACTTCGAAGACTCCACGACCGAAGCGGACGTGCGGCCGATCAAGGTGGACGATCGCGACGGGCGCGTCATTTATCTGAGCAGCTTTTCGAAGACGCTCGCGCCCGGATATCGCGTGGCATGGATCGCGGCCCCGGCGCCGCTCGTCACCAAATTTGAGATGGCCAAGCAGGCGGAGGATCTGCTCACGGGGTCGCTCGATCAGCGCGTCGTGTACGAGGCCTGCCGGCGCGGCGTCCTCGAACGTCAGCTCCCGCTCCTGCGCAGTCATTACCAGCACAAGCGCGACGTCATGGAACAGGCGCTCACCCGCGAGCTGGCCGACACAGTGCGCTGGCCCGCGCCAAAGGGAGGGTTTTTCCTGTGGCTCACGCTGCCGGTGGAAATCGACGCCGACGCGATGATCCCGCGCGCCATCGAGCACGGCGTGATCTACGTGGCGGGAGAAGCCTTCTTCGTGGATCACCAGGCGGCCAACACCATGCGGCTGTCGTTTTCCGCGCCGACACCGCAGCGCATCGAGGAAGGCGTGTCGCGGCTTGCGGCGGCCTTACGGTCGGAAATCGAGGCCTCCGTGCGGATTCAGAAGGCCGGCACCTCGCGACCCTGAATCACCACGGCGCCTCGTATAAATCGTAGGGCAGCCCTTCAGGGCTGCTCGTGTCACGAGCAGGGCTAAAGCCCTGCGCTACGGAATATTTCCGTCTGCAACACGATGCCAGGCAAGCCGGTGAAAGGCACGAGCGGGGGTTCGACTGGCACATCGCGAGTTTCCGGTTTCAATACGACACCTGGCAGCTCGCTGAACGGCACGAGCGGCGCCTCACCGGCCGGCGCCAGCAGCGTCAGCTGCCATTGACTGGAGAGATTGCCGGTGACGGCCACCACATCAAGGTTTTCAGGGCCATGCTCCGACACCGTCGGAGAGACGGCTGGCTCGGCCGGCAGGGTGAGGGTGCCCGCGGGCCTGCCGTCGTTCATCCACATCCAGATCTCAGGCGACGATGACGAGGCGACGAACACGTACGTCCCGCCGATTGCGGGTCCCGCCGATGCGCGCCTCCGATAAGCATGCTGCCAGCGCTGGTTGCCATTCGACCGATCCAGGGCGCGCACAATGTTGTCGAGCGCCAGGAAGTACACGCGCGTGCCATCAGCCGTCGCCGGTCCGACGATGGCTGCGCCAATACGCTTGACCCAGTCAATCTCGCCGTTCTGCGCTTTCAAACAATAGAACTGCCGATCACCGGCGCCCGCATACACACGATCGCCGGCGGCAAAGAGCGCGCCGGCCGTCGCGCCGATCGTGCTTTCCCAGATCGATTTTCCCGTCGTGATGTCGGCCGCGACGATGCGGCCGTCGTCGACCGATATGTAGACGCGATCGCCGTTGATGGCCGGCGGCTCGGTCGATCCGCCGACGTCGCGCTGCCAGATCGGCGCGCCGTCTTTCGACCGGAAGGCGAGCACGCGACGTTGCGCGAGCACGATCAACCAACCCGATCGAGCGACGAGCGGGGCAGTGATCCCCGCAAGCGGTTTCTCCCACAGCGTTGTGCCATCGGCGCCGCCGAGCGCGTGGATCGCGTCATGCGATGCGACGAACACCACGCCCCCATCGGTCGCAATCGGCTGCTCGGTGGGGAGGTCCTTGCGCCAGCGCTCCGCTCCATCCGAGAGGCTGCGCGCGACGATCTGCCCCGTGCGCAAGGCAACGTAGACGCGCTCCTCGTCCAGCACCGGCGCGGCGCGCGCGACGGGGGGCCCGCCGAGGTCCACCGACCACCTCGTCGCCAGCGGCAGCACGCTCGGCGTGTGAGTCCCGTCGCCGTAGCTTCCGCCCTCCGCCTTCGCGCGCAGCGATTCGCCGGAGTCGGGGCGGAGGCGGTCAGGCAGAAAATGATCGCCATCGACGCGTGACGGAATCAGAAGGAGCGCAACAAGAAGGAGGCCGAACCTACAAGATATTGTGGTGCTAACCGACCGCACGCCTTATAATAGCGTCACAATGATTTGGTGATTGAGTGATTTGGTCATTGTAAGGATCGGGCTTCGCACGCGCCACCGCGCGTGCTTCACGCTCAATCGCTGAATCACCACATCAGTGAATCACCACATCTCCACTGCTCCCGTGAATCACCAAACACTTGTCGTCCTGGATTTCGGTTCGCAGTTCACGCAGTTGATTGCGCGCCGGCTCCGCGAGCTGTCGGTCTATTCGGAAATTCTTCCGTATAACACGCCGCTCGCTGAGATTCGCAAACGCGAGCCCGCTGGGATCATTCTGTCTGGCGGACCACGCAGCGTGTCGGAGCCTACGGCGCCGCGCTGCGAGGCCGCGGTGTTCGACGCCGGCGTGCCGGTGCTCGGCATCTGCTACGGCATGCAGCTGATGACGGATGCGCTCGGCGGCGAAGTTGCGCCGGCGCCGCATCGCGAGTTTGGCCTGGCGACGATCCGCATCGAGGACGAGGCGCCGCTGCTTGCATCGGTGGGGTCCGAGCTGCGCGTGTGGGCGAGTCACGGCGATTTCGTCAAGAGCGCGCCCTCCGGCTTCACTGTGACAGCGACGAGCGCGAACGCGCCGGTCGCCGCGATGGCGGACGAGGATCGCAGATTCTACGCGCTGCTGTTTCACCCGGAAGTGGCACATACCGATCACGGGACGCACATCCTTCGCAATTTCGCGTTCGACGTGTGCGGGTGCACGGGCGACTGGACGATGGCGTCCTTCGTGCAGGAAACCATCGGCGCCATCAGGAAGCAGGTTGGTGACGGCCGCGTCGTGTGCGGCCTGAGCGGCGGCGTCGACTCAACCGTCGCGGCGCTCCTCATTCACAAGGCGGTCGGCGATCGCCTCACATGCATCTTCGTCGACAACGGTGTGATGCGGCAGGACGAAGCGGAGCAGATTCGGAAGCGCTTCGAACGCCTCCATCTGCCGCTCGACTTCGCGGACGCGTCGCAGTTGTTTCTCGATCGCCTGGCGGGAGTTACAGACCCGGAGCAGAAGCGCAAGATCATCGGCGCGACGTTCATCGACGTGTTCGAGGACGAGGCAGAGAAGCTGGGACACTTCGATTTTCTCGCGCAGGGAACGCTGTATCCGGACGTGATTGAAAGCGTGTCGGTGATCGGACCGTCGCACGTCATCAAGAGCCACCATAACGTGGGGGGCCTGCCCGAGCGGATGCGCTTCAAGCTGGTCGAGCCATTGCGGCAACTCTTTAAAGATGAAGCGCGCGCGGTCGGCAAAGAGCTCGGCCTCGAGGACGAGTTCGTCTGGCGGCAGCCATTCCCCGGTCCGGGCCTGGCTGTGCGGATTCTCGGCGAGGTCACCACGTCGCGACTGAACCTGCTGCGGCGCGCCGACGCGATCGTCGCGGAGGAAGTCAAGAAGGCCGGCTGGTATCGACGGCTGTGGCAGTCGTTCGCCGTGCTGCTGCCCGTGCAGAGCGTCGGCGTCATGGGGGACGCGCGGACATACGAATACACCGCCGCGATTCGCGCGGTCGAGAGCAAGGACGGCATGACCGCCGACTGGGCGCGCCTGCCGCATGATCTGCTCGGATCGATCTCGTCGCGGATCGTGAATGAAGTAAAGGGAATCAATCGGGTGGTCTACGACATCTCGTCGAAGCCACCGTCCACAATTGAGTGGGAGTAGGCCGCCGCGCTTTTTGCGGCGGCAAGGGAGAAGGCCGTCGCGCGAAGCGCGTTCGCGCGTGAGAGCCTTCAGCCGCCGCGGAGCCCGAAGGGCGAAGCGGAACGCGTCGGGTTGGGCCCCGACGCAATTAGGGAAGTGGGGCCCCACGCGCACAAGGAGAAGCAGATAGGACGTCCTGAGCGCCCGGATGTCCGAAGCAGATCAATGTCCGAGTTCGTCCACCTTCACCTGCACTCCGAATACTCACTTCTCGACGGCGCCTGCCGGATCGAGGAGCTCCTCGACAGGGCCGTCGAGTTGCAGATGCCGGCGATGGCGATCACGGAACACGGCAACATGTTCTCGTCGGTCGTCTTCCACGATCAGGCGCGCAAGCGCGGCATCAATCCGATTCTCGGGTGCGAAGTCTACGTGGCGCCGGGCGATCGGCGGACGAAGAGCGGCACGCCTGGAGAAACCGCCAATCACCTCGTTCTCCTCGCCGAGACGAACCAGGGGTATCACAACCTGATCAAGCTGGTTTCGTTCGGTTACACGGAGGGCTTCTACTACAAGCCGCGCATCGACAAGAATCTCCTGGCGCAGCATTCGAAGGGACTCATCGGCCTGAGCAGCTGCCTCAAGGGAGAAGTCGCGACCGGCATCCGGACGGAGCAGCAGCAGAAGGCGATCAACGCCGCGGCCGCGTATCGCGACATCCTGGGTCGCGAGAATTTCTTCCTCGAGATGCAATACCAGGGCATCGAGGAACAGCGCACCGTCAACGTCGGCCTGCAGCCGATCGCGAAAGAACTCGGCCTCGATCTCGTCGTCACCAACGACGTGCACTACCTGCAGAACTCCGACTACAAGCCGCACGACATCCTGCTGTGCATCGGCACCGGAAAGACCGTCAACGACGCGGAGCGGCTCCGGTATCACGGCGATCAGTTCTTCCTGAAGACCGCCGAGCAGATGGCGGCGGTGTTCCCCGATTTCGCAGAAGCGATGGCGCGGACCGTTCGCATCGCCGAACGCTGCAACGTCGATCTCTCATTCAAGGAGAACTACCTCCCGAACTTCGACGTGCCCGGCGGTTACACGCTCGACGAGTATTTCGAGCACGTCGTCCGCCAGGGATTCGAGATGCGGATCCCGCGGCTGCGGGAGCTCGAGGCGAAGGGAACGCTGAAGCACACGATTGACGACTACGAGCGGCGGCTCTCGTATGAAATCGACATGATCACGAAGATGAAGTATCCCGGGTACTTCCTGATCGTGTGGGACTTCATCCGCTACGCGCGCGAGCAGGGCATTCCCGTCGGTCCGGGCCGCGGCTCCGCCGCAGGAAGCTTCGTCGCCTACTGCCTGCGGATCACGGACGTCGATCCTATCGAGTACGACCTCATCTTCGAGCGGTTCCTCAATCCCGAGCGCGTGTCGCTCCCGGATATCGACATCGACTTCTGCGAACGGCGCCGCGGCGAGGTCATCGAATACGTTACGCGCAAGTACGGCCGGGAGAACGTCGCGCAGATCATCACATTCGGGACGATGAAGGCGCGCGCGGTGGTGCGCGATGTCGCGCGCGTGATGGACATCCCGTACGCGGACGCCGACCGTGTCGCGAAGGCGGTTCCGCCCGCGCTCGACATGACGCTCGAGAAGGCGCTCGCCGAGAGTCCCACCCTCAAGGAGATGGAGCAGAAGGACGAGCGCGTCAAGGAGCTGCTCTCCGTGGCACGCCGGCTCGAAGGCATGACCCGTCACGCCTCGGTGCACGCCGCCGGGGTCGTCATCGCGCCGAGGCCGCTGACCGAATTCGTCCCGCTGTACAAATCGCAGAAAGACGAAATCGTCACGCAATGGGCCATGAAGGAAGTCGAGCGGGTCGGCCTGCTCAAGATGGATTTCCTTGGCCTGAGCACGCTCACGCTCATTCGCGACGCGCTCGACGAGATCAAGCGGACCGAGGGGATCGACCTCGACATCGATGCGATCCCCCTGGACGACGAGAAGACCTACAAGCTGTTCTCGGAGGGACAGACGTATGGCGTCTTTCAGTTCGAGAGCTCCGGGATGCGCGAGCTGCTGCGCAAGGCGAAGCCGGAGCGGCTCGACGATCTGATCGCGCTCAACGCCCTCTATCGGCCAGGCCCGCTGAAATCGGGGATGGTCGACGATTTCATCTCGCGCAAGCAGGGGAAGACCGCGGTCAAGTACGAGCTGCCGCAGCTCGCGCCCATTCTGTCCGACACCTACGGCGTCATCGCCTACCAGGAACAGGTCATGCGGATCGCCGCCGTCCTGGCCGGGTTCACGATGGGCCAGTCGGACGTGCTCCGCAAGGCCATGGGGAAGAAGGATCCCAAGGTCATGGCGAAGCAGCGCGAGGCCTTCATGGAAGGCGCCACGAAGAACGGAGTCAACGAGAAGAAGGCGAAGAAGATTTTCGATCTGATGGAATTCTTCGCCGGCTACGGCTTCAACAAGTCGCACTCGACGACCTACGCGTGGGTTGCGTATCAGACCGCTTATCTCAAAGCGAACTATTCGTGGCACTTCATGGCGGCGCTGCTGACGATCGAAGCGGCGAACACGGACAAGCTCGCGATGTATCTCGGCGAGTGCCGTGAGCTCGGGATTCCAATCCTGCAGCCGGACATCAACGGGAGCCAGCTCGCCTTCACCGTCGAGCCGGCCGGCGTCCGCTTCGGTCTCGGCGCCGTGAAGAACGTCGGCGAAGGGGCGATTCTCTCAATGCTCGACGTGCGGAAGAAGTTCGGCCGCATCGATTCCCTCTACACGCTGTGCGAGCACGCCGACCTGCGGCTCGTGAACAAGCGGGTACTCGAGAGCCTGGTGAAGGCGGGCGCGTTCGATTCGCTCGTGGCAGACGGATCGATGGCGTGGAAGCGTGCGCGGCTTTTCGCCGCCATCGACAAGGCGATCGAGCACGGCGGACGCCACCAGCGCGATCGCGACCAGGGCCAGCACCAGTTGTTCGGCGGCGCGGACGAGGAACCGGGCAGCTCGGTGTTCGCGCTGCCAGACGCCCCCGCGTGGACCGAAGCGCAGCAGCTCGCGTTCGAGAAGGAATCGCTCGGCCTCTATATGAGCGGCCATCCGCTGGAACGTTTCAGCGAGGAGCTCAAGGCTTTCGGCGCACAGCGCGTCGGCGATCTCTCCGCCTCGCTCGCAGACGTCTGGGCCGGCGGCATCGTCAGCGGTCTCCGTCCTCTGAAAACGAAGAAGGGCGATCGCATGGCGGTGTTCCTGCTCGACGACATCGCAGGCAGCATCGAGGTCGTCGTCTTTCCCGAGACGTTCAGCAAGCACGGATATCTCATCGCGCCGGACGCGATGGTACTCGTCCGCGGCAAGTTCGAAAAATCACCTTCCGGGCTCCACGCGCACGACCCTCGAGGCGCTCGCGGAACTGCTCGCGCGTCACCGCGGTGATCGGCGCGTGTTCCTGGAGCTCGACGTGAAGAGCCAGGAGGGCCCGCTGCGCGTCCGCTCGGAGGCTGCGCAGCGAGTCAAGCCGTCAGAGCGGCTGGTGAATGAAGTCGAGCAGCTGTGCGGAAGCGGATCGGTGGTACTCAGATAGGCTCATGATGGCGGACCTAAAGGTCCGCCCTGCAGCTGCCCTGGACCGCAGGCCGCGTCCCGGTCACTGTAGGCCCGGGTCTCCGTCACTGTAGGCCGGGTCTTTAGACCCGGCATGAATCCCAAGCGATATGCCAGAACTTCTCGAATTCGAAGAGCCTGTGGGCGTGCTGTTGAAGGAGATCGAAGCGCTCAGCATGCTGCCGAAGACGCCGGAGCGCGAGCGGTCGATCGAATCGCTGCGGCGGCGCGCGGACGAGATTCGCGGCGAAATCTACGCGACGTTGACGCCGTGGCAACGGGTGCTGGTTGCGCGGCACCCGAATCGCCCCAACACGCTCGACTACGTCGAGCGGCTGTTCACGAATTTCGACGAGCTGCACGGCGACAGACGATTCGCGGACGATCACGCGATTGTCACGGGCATCGCCGAGTACAAAGGACAGGCGGTCGCGATTGTCGGACATCAGAAAGGGCGCGACACAAAGCAGAAAATCTTCCGCAACTTCGGCTACGCGCGCCCCGAGGGGTATCGCAAGGCACTGCGCGTCCTGCAGTTCGCGCAGAAGTTCTCACGCCCCGTCGTCGTGTTCATCGATACGCCTGCCGCGTATCCGGGCATGGAATCGGAGGAGCGCGGCGTCGCCGAGGCCATTGCGGTGAACCTGCGCGAGATGATGATGATCGAAGTGCCGATCGTCGTGATCGTCTGCGGCGAAGGCGGAAGCGGCGGCGCGCTCGGCATTGCCATCGGCGACCGCGTCCTCATGCAGGAATTCTCCGTTTACAGCGTGATCCCGCCGGAAGGATGCGCCGCGATCCTGTGGCGTGATGCGAACCGCAAGGTCGAAGCGGCGGACGCGCTGAAGATCACGGCCACAGACATGCTCGCGCTGGGCCTGATCGACGGGATCATTCCGGAGCCGTCGGGCGGCGCCCATAACGACTACGACGCCGCCACGGCGCTCGTGGACCAGGCCCTCTCGCAGGCACTGGCCGACATGGCCCCGTTGACCGGCGAAGAGAGACTCGAGGCGCGCTACATGAAGTTTCGCCGAATGGGGGAAGAGGGCACCGCCTTTACCGATACGGCAGCAGCACCCGAAGCATGAAGACCCTCGTTTGGCAGCATCTGCCCTGCAACGACGACGACTCGCGACTGCTCGCGGCGGCGCTCAACCTTCACCCGACGATCGCGCGCCTGCTGTGCATGCGCGGACTGCGCGATCCGGAAATCGCGCACCGGTTCCTGCAGCCATCGCTGGATCACCTCCACGATCCGTACCTGCTGGCAGATCTCGCGAAAGCGGTGGAGCGCATCGAGCGCGCGATCGCGCAGAAGGAACGGATCGCGATTCACGGCGATTACGACGTCGACGGCATTACCTCGACCGTCATTCTGCGCCGCGCGCTGGAGATGCTTGGCGGCGAGGTCGTCCACTTTATTCCGGAACGGCTGCGCGACGGCTACGGCTTGCAATGTGCGGCCATCGACCGCCTGCACGCCGAAGGTGTGCACCTGATTGTGTCGGTCGACTGCGGCATCCGCGGCACCGACGCCGCGCTCCGCGCGCGCGAGCTCGGCGTGGACTTGATCATCACGGATCATCATGAGCCGGACGGCACGCTGCCCCCGGCCTTTGCCGTGATCAATCCCAAGCGCGCGGACTGCTCTTATCCCGATAAGAACCTCGCGGGTGTAGGCGTGGCGCTGAAGCTCGTGCAGGCGCTCTGCCAGCGGGCCGACAAAGCAAAGTGGCTGCCGGCATTCGTGAAGGTCGCCGCGATCGGCACGCTCGCGGACGTCGTGCCGCTCGTCGGCGAAAACCGCGTCATCGCGAAGCTCGGTCTCGGCTCGCTCAGCACCGGGCGCCACACGGTCGGGCTGCGGGCGCTGCTCGAATGCTCTGGTCTGACGGGGAAGACGATCGACAGTTACCAGGTTTCGTTCATGGTCGCGCCGCGCGTGAATGCCGCTGGCCGCATGAGTACGCCGGACATCGCAACTCGCCTGTTGCTCGCGACGGACGAAGACGCCATCGAGGATGCCCGCGCGCTCGCGCACCAGCTCAACGAAGAGAACCTGCGGCGTCAGGAGGAAGAGGCGGACCTTGTCGCGCAGGCGAAGAAAGCGATTGAGACCGATCTCACGATCGGTGCGCACAACGTGCTCGTCGTCGGCGGCGACGGCTGGCACCGCGGCGTCATCGGCATTGCCGCCTCGAAGCTGGTCGACCAATATCACAGGCCGGCGATCGTGCTGTCGATTGACGGCGACATCGCGCACGGGTCGTGCCGCAGTATTCCGGACTTCGACATGCTCGACGCGCTCGAGCGATGCACTGATCTGTTCCTGCGATTCGGCGGCCACAAGCAGGCCGCCGGCCTGACGATGGAGGCGGCGCGCGTGCCGGAGTTCCGTGCCCGAATCAACGCGCACGCCGACCAGGTGCTGGACCCGGATCAGTTGCGGCCGCGATTGAGCATCGACGGCGCGCTCAGCCTGAAACACATCACGGCGGATTTCGTCGATGGCTTGAATGCTATCGCGCCATTCGGCTGCGGCAATCCCCGGCCTGTGTTCCACGCGATGCCGGTCGAAATCGTCGACGGCCCGCGTCCGTTGAAAGAGCGTCACCTCAAGATGACCTTCCGTCAGGATGGCCGCAGCTTCCGCGCGATCGCGTGGCGCGCCGCCGAGCGCGCCGCGTTCCTCACCGAGCACCGCGCCGGCGTCAACCTCGCGTTCTCGCTCGAGCAGAACCAGTTTCAGGGCGAGACCTATCTCGAGCTCTCCGTAGCCGATGTCAAGAGCCTGAGCGACGTAGAATAGACACGATGCTCCATGTTCAATGTGCAATGTTCAAAGATACTCTGCGTTGAACATTCAGCATTGAACATTGAACATTGAGACCATTTTCCAGTGTGGCAGAAACGTCTCCGCGTGGCGATAGCCCTGTTCGTCGTGGTGTTCGCCGCGATGGTCGTCGTGTCGCTGCGGCGCGGGCACAAGCAGCGCGCGACCAGCACGACCATCGTGCGCAGCGATCCCAAAGCGGCGATCGAAAACCGCGGCGCCGGTGTGTACGAGCGATGGTCGGAAGGTAAAAAGACCTTTTCTCTGAACTTCGGAAAGAGCCTGACGTACTCCGACGGCCGGACGAAGCTGTTCGGTCCCGTCAAGGTGGAGCTCCCCGACAAGGGAGGACGCCGCA
>QHWT01000054.1:138032-145472 GCA_003222675.1 Acidobacteriota bacterium
CGCCCGACAAGGAATTCACACGCGCCGAGTTCGACGGAAGCGTGAAGCTCGAGACGAGCGACGGCGTTACCATCACGTCGCCGCGGGCGACCTACGATCAGCAGGAAGGGATCGCGCGCATTCCGGGCCCGGTGCAGTTCTCGAAGGGACGGATGCACGGCAGCGGCACGGGCGCGACGTACGACAGCACGCGCGAAGTGCTCTGGATCCTGGACGCGGCGGACGTGGACGTCGCGCCGGACCCGAAGGGAGGCGGCGCGATCCACATCACGTCGAAGGCGGCAGGGCTCGCGCGGCAGGATCACTACATGAAATTCACCGGCGGCGCGCGGCTCGAAGGGGAGGGGCGCATCAGCGTCGCGGATGAAGCGACTGCGGACCTGACGCAAGACGACGAACGCGTGACGTTGATTGAGCTTCGAGGCAATGCGCGCGTGACCGGCAGCGGCAGCGGGCCGCAGTCGATGCAGTCCCGCGACATCGACCTGCGCCTGGGCGCAGACGGACGGACGCTGCAGGGCGCGACGCTGATGGAAAACGCGACCGTCGAGCTGCCGGGGCAGTCCAGCGCAAGCGGGCGCCGCGTTGCGGGAAAGACGATCGAGATCGCTCTCGGTCCCGATGGCGCCACCGTGACCAGCCTCACCTCCAGCGAAAACGTGGAGGTCCTGCTGCCGGCCGACGGCGACCTGCCGGCGCGCACCATTCGATCGATGTCGCTGGTTGCAACGGGCGCGGCGGGTACCGGCCTTCAAAACGCGACATTTGCGGGCCCCGTCGAATACCGCGAGTCGCGTGCAGCACGCCGCGGCGTGACCGCCATCGAACGCACCGCCCGATCGCTCCGCCTGGACGTGCAGACCAAGCCTGGCTTCGGCGACCTCGAGCGCGCCGAATTCCACGGCAACGTCCATTTCACTGACGGGTCCACTACGACCGCGGATGCGCCGGTCGCCGTCTATTCGATCAAGGACGACCGGCTGGATCTGTCCCCCTCAGGGACCGGCGATCCGGGCACGGGCCCTCACGTCAGCGACGGACGGATCAACGTCGACGCGCGCACGATCCAGATGGGCCTTGGCTCGCAGAAGATGAGCGCCGAGACGAAGGTGCGCAGCCTGATGCAGCCGCAGAACCGCAATACGCAGCCGCCCGCGCGCGGGCATGTGCCACAGGTTGGCACCGTGCCGACCGCAACGCAGCCGCCTGCGCGCGGAGGAAACCTGCCGCAAACTGGGCTCCCAACCGTCGCCATGCCGCCGCCTGCGAAAGGTGGATCAGCGCCGCACGATAATGCCCCGAGTCCCGTCAGTCAGCCGCCCGCGAGGCCGGATGATTCCGCCGCGGTCAAAATGCCGGCAATGCTCAAACAGAACGAGCCCGTCACCGTCACGGCCAACCACCTCGACTACGAGGGTGCGACATCGCTCGCCACCTACGTCGGCAACGCGCGGCTCTGGCAGCAAGATACCGAGGTGCGCGCCGACACGATCGTGCTCGACGACAAGAATGGCAACCTGCGCGCGACCCTCAACGTGCGGACGATGATGACGCTGGCGCCCAAGGAAGAGGACACGAAGACGCAGAAAGCCAAGCCGAAGACCGCGCCGCAGCCGACGATCACCGTGGCGGAAGCGCTGCTCTACGAAGACGCGCAGCGGCGCGCGACCTACACGACGAAAGCGCATATGAGCGGACCAGACGGCGACGTCACGGCCGACAAGATCGAGTTGTACTTGACCGAATCAGGCGGGGAACTGGAGCGGGCGGAGGCCTTCGGCCACGTCGTGTCGCGCCAGGAGACGCGTCGCGCGTACGGGACGCACCTGACCTACATCGCGGCGAAAGACGAATACACGATGGTCGGCACGCCCGTGGAGGTGTACGACGATACGGCGCCCGACTGCAAGCTGACCAAGGGCACGACGCTGACATTTCACAAGGCGGTCGACACGATCACGGCGAGCGGCAACGGCGTCTCCAGCACCCAGACGAAGTCGATTGCCTGCGGCACCGCAGGTCCCTCGATGGTCCGTTCGCCGGAGCCCGGGACAGGACCGCGCTGAATGGCGACGCTGTGCACGCGGGATCTCACCAAATCCTACGGCGGGCGGACGGTGGTTCGAGGCGTGAACCTCGAGATCGCGTCGGGTGAAGTCATCGGCCTGCTCGGCCCGAACGGGGCCGGCAAAACGACGACATTCTCGATGGTCGTCGGACTCACCGCACCGGAATCCGGGCGCGTGCTGCTCGATGGGATCGACGTGACCGACGATCCGATGTATGTGCGCGCACGCAAAGGCATCGGATACCTGCCGCAGGAAGCGTCGATATTCCGCGGCCTGTCGGTGGAGCAGAACATCCTGGCGATTCTCGAGACGCTGGATCTCGACGGCGCGATGCGCCGGACGCGGCTGCGTGAATTGCTCGCTGAATTGGGGCTGACGCCGCTCGCGAAGGCGCCCGCGTACACGCTGTCGGGAGGCGAACGGCGCCGCGTGGAAATCACGCGCGCGCTCGTCATCTCGCCGAAGTTCATGCTGCTCGATGAACCGTTTGCGGGCATCGACCCTATCGCGGTCACCGACATCCAGAAGATTATTTTTCACCTGAAACAACGCGGCATCGGGGTGCTCATCACCGATCACAACGTCCGCGAGACGCTGAGAATCACCGATCGCGCGTACATTGTCCACGATGGGGTGATTTTCAAGAGCGGCACGCCCGACAGCCTCGCCGCCGACGAAGAAGTGAAACGGATTTACCTCGGCGCGGACTTCCGATTGGACTAAGATAAAATCGTCAGAACAACCGGAACCCATGGCGATCCAGCAGAAGCTGCACACCAAACTCGTTCAGAAGCTCATCCTGACGCCATCGCTGCAGCAGGCGATCAAGCTGCTGCCGATGTCGACGTTGGAACTCGCGGATCTCCTGAACCAGGAGATGGTGGAGAATCCGCTCCTCGAGGAAGTGCCGACCGAGGAACTGCAGCCCGCCGAACAGCAGCAGGTCGAGAAGCCCGACGTCCAGCCGGCAGCCGAAAAAGCGGACACGTGGGACGACGCCGACTACGAATACTTCTTCGGCGATTATCTCGACGACGGGTACCGCTCCCGCACGCCGTCGGAAGTCAAGGAACTGCCCCCGATCGAGAACACGCTGTCCACGGCAGCATCGCTGTCCGATCACCTGATGTGGCAGCTGTCGCTGCAGACAGAAGATGAAAAGCTGAGAGAGATCGGCGGCGCGATCGTCGGCAATCTGGACGACGATGGCTACCTCGTGGCATCGGTCGAGGAGATCGCCGCGATGGGCGACTGGCCCGTGGCCGACGTCGAGCGCGCGCTGCAGCACGTGCAGACATTCGATCCGATCGGCGTCGCCGCGCGGGATCTGCAGGAATGCCTGTGGCTGCAGATCCGGCATCTCGGCCTCGAAGGCACGCCGACCGAGAAGATCGTCACCGAGCACCTGCGACTCCTGCAGAACCATCAGGTTCCCGAGATTGCGCGGCGCCTCGGAATGACCATCGACGATCTGAAAGAGCACATCGAGATCATCCGGAACCTCGATCCGAAGCCGGGAAGCCGTTACAACCCACAGCAGTCGCAGTATGTAATCCCGGATGTCTACGTCGTGAAAGTCGAGGACCAGTACGTCGCGGCGCTGAACGAGGAAGGGCTGCCGCAGCTCCGCATCAGTCCGACGTATCGCCGGCTGCTCGACAAGAGCGCCGGAACGGTCGAAGAGAACAAAGAGACCCGCGATTACGTCAAGGACAAGTTCCGCTCCGCGCTCTGGCTGATCAAGTCGGTCGATCAGCGCCAGAAAACGATTCAGAAGGTCGCCAACAGCATCATCAATTTCCAGCGCGAGTTCCTCGACCACGGGATCGAGTACCTGCGGCCGCTCGTGCTCCGCGACGTGGCGAACGACATCGGCATGCACGAGTCGACGGTCAGCCGCGTCGTGAACAACAAATACATGCACACGCCGCAGGGCGTGTTCGAGCTGAAATACTTTTTTCATAGCGGCATCAGCAGCTCGTACGGCGACAGCGTGTCGTCGGTCACGATCAAGCAGCGGATCCGCAAGATCATCGAGAACGAGGACCCCCGCAAGCCGCTCAGCGACTCGAAGATCGTCAGCATCCTCCAGAAGGAAGGCCTCATGCTGGCGCGCCGCACGATCGCGAAGTACCGCGAGGAGCTGAAGATTCCAACCTCGAATCAACGCAAGGTACTGTATTAGCCCGATTAGCGAACATGCGTCTAGACATCACCGGACGGCACGTGGCGATCACCGCGCCGCTCCGGCAGTTGATCGACAAGCGGCTGGCCAAACTGTTACGCGTGCTCAACGACAGCGCGGTCTCCGTCAACGTCATCCTGACGAAGGAAAAGTACCGGCACATCACCGAGATCCTGATCCACGCGCGCGGCAATCACATGATGCGCGGCGAAGGAGAAGGCAACGCCTGGCGCATATCCGTGCAGATGGCCGCCGCAGCCGTGGAACAGCAGGCGCAGCGGCTGAAGACCAGGTGGACCGATCAGCGGCGGAGGAAGTCGTCGATCCGCCCCGCGCCGGCGATTCCTGTCGGGGTGTTGGCGGAATCGCAGCCGAGAGGCCCGCGTATCGTCCGGGCGCCGCGCTATCCGGTGAAGCCAATGTCTGTGGAGGATGCGGCGCTCCGCGTGGATGCCGGCCCGGACACCTTCGTCGTGTTTCGGAACGCGGAGACAGACGCGGTCAGCATCCTCTATCGCCGCAAGGATGGAAACCTCGGCCTCATCGAACCGGACTAGAAACGGGTCATCACCACAAGCGATGAGAGCATGACCGCCCAGGCCCAACCTGGCGTGAGCGTGGCCACCGTCCTCCGCGACCTCGCCGAGTCCCGGGCCCTGGACCTGGAGGTGCTCGCCGGCGCCGGGGGAACCGATCGCCGCATCACCAATCCGCATCCGCAGAAGACCGGCCTTGCGCTGTCGGGCTTCGATCAGTACCTGCGCGAGGGTCGCGTGCTCGTGTTCGGCGAGAGCGAGGTGCGCTTCCTCGACTCGCTGTCGCCTGGCGAGCGCACAGCCGTCATGCGCCTCGTCTACTCTCACGCGCTGCCGTGCGTCGTCATCACGGACAACGTGGAACCGGCGAAGGAAATTGTCGCCGAGGCGGATCGCGCAGACGTGCCGTTGATGCGCACACGTGCGGCCACGCCTATCGCGATGGCACGTCTGTCGGCCGCGCTCGACGTGCACCTGGCCGCGCGCGGGATCGTCCATGGCGTGCTGATGGACATCCTCGGGCTTGGCGTGCTGATCGTCGGCGAGAGCGGCATCGGCAAGAGCGAGTGCGCGCTCGACCTGGTCGTCCGCGGCCATCGGCTGGTGGCGGATGATGCGGTGGAATTGAGGTGCCGGGCGGAATCATTCGTGATCGGCACGTGTCCCGAGCTCACCCGCCACCACATGGAGATCCGCGGCATTGGATTGATCAACGTCCAGGATCTCTTCGGCGTGGCCGCGACACGGCGATCCAAACGCGTCGAGCTCGTCGTTCAGCTCGAACGATGGGATCCGGCGCGTGAGTACGATCGGCTTGGCCTCGACGAAGCACATTACGAAACGCTCGGCGTGCGGGTACCGATGATCCGGATGCCGGTCGCCCCCGGCCGCAACCTGGCGATTCTCGTCGAGGTGGCGGCGCGCAACCAGCTGCTGCGGAGCGGCGGCCACCATGCCGCGCGCCGGCTCGTGAACCGTCTCGAAGAGCAGCTCGGGCAGGCGGACGCCACCGATCTCGATTTCGGAGAGGATCTGTGATGCGGGAGAAGCGCCACGCGGCGCGCCGCGCAGCACGAACGGCGGTCTCGTCGCGCTTCGTCGTACTGACCGGTCTTTCGGGTTCCGGCAAGTCGCAGGCGATTCGCGCGCTCGAGGATCTCGGATATTTCTGTGTCGACAACCTTCCCGTCGCGCTCCTGCCAATGCTGGCGCTGCTGACGCTCAGGGCGGGAACCGAGATTGCGCGCGCGGCGGTCGTCGTCGACGTGCGCGAA
Organism: Acidobacteriota bacterium; assembly: GCA_003222675.1. Taxonomy (GTDB): domain Bacteria; phylum Acidobacteriota; class Vicinamibacteria; order Vicinamibacterales; family 2-12-FULL-66-21; genus QHWT01. The sequence continues at coordinate 144,097 of QHWT01000054.1, forward strand.
GGACGGATGCTGGACGAGCTGCCTGGCGTCTATAAGAAGCTGAAACAGATGCGCAACCTGAACCCGGTGCTCATCTTTCTCGACGCGGAGGACGATGCGCTCGTGCGGCGGTTCAGCGAGACGCGGCGCCCGCACCCGCTCGCGCCGGACCGATCCGCCATCGAAGGCATTCGCGAGGAACGGAAGCGCATGGCCCCGCTTCGACGGATTGCGGATCACGTCGTCGACACGACACGGCTGACCGTGCACGAGCTGCGGCATGCGTTCCGCGACGTTCAGGCGGGCCGCGCGCCGGGGTCGCAACTCGTCGTGACGATCCTGAGCTTCGGGTTCAAGCACGGCATCCCTGTCGACTCAGACCTGTTGTTCGACGTGCGGTTCCTGCCGAACCCGCATTTCGTGCCGGAGCTGCGCGCGCACACAGGGCGCGATCGTCAAGTGAAGACGTTCCTCGACAAGTCGCCCGCGAAGAGAGATTTCCTCGACCACACCCTGAACCTGCTGCGGTTCCTCGTGCCGCAGTACGTGGCAGAAGGGAAGACATACCTGACGGTCGGGATCGGCTGCACCGGCGGACGGCATCGATCGGTCGCGATCGCCGAGGCGCTGAAGAAAGGCCTCACCGGCATCGCCGGCGTCCAGCTGCGCGTGAGACATCGGGATATCGCCGTTGATTAGGGTGCTCGGGTTGCGTAGGGTGCGCGAACTGCGCAAAGGTGCGCGAGGTGCTATCGCGCCGCAAGGTTGTGCCCGGTTGCCGCAAAAGGCCGCCCGCGAGGACCATCAATGAAAGTTGGCGTCGTCGTGGTGACGCACGGGCAGCTCGCGACGGAGCTGCTGAATGCGGCGGAGATGATCGTCGGCGACCTGCCGCATTTCGCGGCGGTGTCGATCGGCTGGCACGAAGACGTGGACCAGGCGCGCGAGGCGATCGGACGCGCGATCGAACGCGTGCGGCAGACCGCCGGAGGCACGCCGGAGGCGCCGGCCGGCGCGCTGGTGCTCGCGGACATGTTCGGCGGAACCCCCGCGAACCTCGGCGTCACGTTTCTGGAAGCAAATAACATCGAGGTCATTACAGGTGTGAATCTGGCCATGCTGCTCAAGCTGGCGCGGCCGCAAAAAGACACCGATCTGCTGACGCTCGCGCGCGAGATGCGCGAGCACGGGCGCAACGCTATCTGGGTGGCGTCGGACCTGCTGCGCGGAGAGAAACAGTGAACATTTCTTCGCAAGATTTGCGCGGTTGCTGCAGCAACCACAGTAGGCCGTCCGCGAGGACAAAGAATGTCCGCCGCAAGGTTTTGCCCTACAGCCGCAGTAGGCCGCCCGCGAGGACAAAGAATGTCCGCCGCAAGGTTTTGCCCTACCGCCGC
>QHWT01000150.1:0-1384 GCA_003222675.1 Acidobacteriota bacterium
GCCGTGCCCGACGGACCTGTGGACGTCTATCGACCAGGCCCGATCCGGACCGGTTGCGGTAAGCATGTCAGTGAACCCGCACTCCGTGCAAGATTTCACCTCTACTACTTGCATTCAGGCTCTCGTGCACGAGGATCGATTTCGGCTACCCTCCGTTCGAAGAATTTCGTACTGAAAGAGAGAGACGGGTGAGGCGGCGGACGTCACGGCGCTGGGCAGCGGATCGCGCTGCGGTGAGGGGTCGACCGCCGACCGGGTCACCACTACGGGTGATCGGCCGGCGGCCACGCGTCTGAACGGCATCCAGTAGAGGAGTACCGATGGATAACGACACCGGCTGGATCATGTCCAGCAGGTCCACCGGCAACGGCGGCAGTTGCGTGCAGGCCCGCCGGTACGCCGACTTGATCGAGGTCCGCAACAGCAAGAGCCCGGACGCCGGTACCGTCCGGTTCACCACCGCCGAATGGGACTCATTCCTCGACGGCGCCAAGAAGGGGGAGTTCGACCAGCTCCTCGGCTGAGGCGCACCTGACCCGGTGCCGTGCCGCATCGAACTTCTCGTATCGGGGGGGTGCGGCACGGCACCGTTCTTCCCGCGGCACCGCTCACGCCTTGCGGCCGATGCCCGCCCACGCGCCGTGGCCGCCGGCCTCCGGGTCGGCCGGGTCCGGCCGCCACTCCCCCAGCCGCACCAGGCCCGGCTTCACCATGTCGAGGCCGGCGAAGAAGCGCTCCACCTCCTCCCGGGTACGCGAGGTACCCGGGGTCGGGGTCTGCTGCCGGTACACGTCGTCCTTGTTGGCCGACTGCTGGAAGAGGTGGTCGAAAGCCTCGGACGCGGCGTGGGACAGCGCCAGGTAGCTGCCCGACGGCAGCGCGCCGACCAGGTGCGCGACCGCGTCGTAGGCCGGACCGTCCTCGGGTACGAAGTGCAGCACGCTGACGATCAGCAGCCCGACCGGCTGGCGGAAGTCGAGCAGCCGCCGTACCGCGGGACTGCGCAGGATCGCCGCCGCGTCGCGCAGGTCGCCCTGTACCGCCGAGGCGTACGGGTTGCCGTCCAGAATCTCCAGGCTCTCCATCACCGCCTGCGGATCGATGTCGACGTAGACCACCCGGGCGTCCGGCGCCGCCTTCTGGGCGATCTCGTGAACGTTGCCGGCGGTCGGGATGCCCGACCCGATATCCAGGAACTGCCGGATGCCGGCATCGACCAGGTACCCGACGGCCCGGCGCAGAAACGCCCGGTTGGCCCGGGCCACCTCGGGGATGCACGGGAACTGCGTGAGCAGCGTCCGCGCCGCCTCCTGGTCGGCCGGAAAGTTGTGGATCCCGCCCAGGTAGTAGTCGTAGATCCGGGCGGCCGTCGCCGGCTTTTGTG
>QHWT01000150.1:1392-2145 GCA_003222675.1 Acidobacteriota bacterium
CCTTGCAGATCAGGTCGAAGCTCCGCCGGTACTCCTCCACCTCGACCGGCTCCTCGAGGTACAGCGCACCGACATGCGACTCCAGGTACACCACGTCGGGATCCTCGGGATCGTCGAAGTCCAGGATCCGGAACGCACCGGCCATCGCCGCGTGCGCACCCACCGACCAGGGCAGCACCCGGACCTGGATGTTCTCCCGGCGGGCCGCCCGGCGCAGGTGCTCGATCTGGTCGCGCAGCACCGCGGCGCCACCGACCGGCCGGGTCAACGCCCCCTGACCGAGCACGGTCACCAGCCGCGGCGCCGGCTGGCGGCCGAACAGCGTCTGCTGCCGTTGCATGCGCAGCTTCACGTGGCGGTCCGCGGCCTCCGCGTCGGGCGGCTGCTCGGCGGCGAACACCGCCCGCGCGTACTGCTCGGTCTGTAACTCCCCCGGCACGATCTCACCGTCGTAGCTGGAGATCCGCAGGGCGCTGGCCTCCAGCCCGACGTACAGCTTGAACCAGTCGGGGATCATCGGGGTGGCGTCCCACCACTCCTCCTGCGAGGTACCCAAAGCCAGCTCGGCCAGCGCGTCGGTGATGCTCGCGTCGGCGCCGTACAGCCAGCACAGCGCGCGGACGTTGGCGACCGTGACCGGTACCTTCCCGGTTTCGATGCGGTGCAGGGTGGGCTCGGAGATGCCCAGCCTGGCCTCGGCGACCTCGCGCCTGCTCTTGCCGGTCGCGGTGCGCAACCGGGTCAGGCGCCTGC
>QHWT01000150.1:2161-3035 GCA_003222675.1 Acidobacteriota bacterium
TCCGACCTGAGTTGTTTATCGAAGAACCCCGACTGCATACCGTACCGTCAACTCATTGCCGGCAGTAGGCGCTCGACGGCGGTACGTTGATCGGACCCGAATTGCAGGTGCGGGCCGGATCACGAGCCACGTAGGGTCACTTCCTTGTGAGCAGGTTCGTGCAGGTTCTGCTGCCGGCCCGGCTCGGCACCGGGTACCGCTGGCTGCTGGCCTCGTCATGGACGTCGAACCTGGGCGACGGGCTGGCGGCCGCCGCCGGCCCGCTGCTGGTGGCCTCGCTGACCGGCAACGCCTTCCTGGTCTCGCTGGCCGCGCTGCTGCGGTGGGCCCCGCCGATGGTCTTCGGGCTGCACGCGGGGGTGCTCTCGGACCGGCTCAACCGGCGCCGGATCGTGATGGTCGCCGACGGCAGCCGCGCGGTCGTGCTCGCCGTTCTCGTGCTGACGATGCTGACCGGCCGGGTTTCGGTGACCGTCGCGCTGGTCGCGCTGGGGCTGCTCAGTACCGCCGAGGTGTTCGCCGACAACACCACGGCCACGCTGGCGCCGATGCTGGTGCACCGCGACGACCTGGCCGTCGCGAACTCACGGCTGCAGGCCGGGTTCATCACGCTCAACCAGCTGGCCGGGCCGCCGATCGGCGCGGCGCTGTTCGCGGCCGGCCGCGCCTGGCCGTTCGTCGGCGAGGCGGTACTGGTCAGTGCCGGTGTGCTCCTGGTGTCCCGGCTCGTCCTGCCGGCCCACGGCCGGGACCCGCAGGAGGCGGTACCCGGCTGGACGCGCGACCTCGCCGAGGGGGTGCGGTGGACGGTCCGGCACGCGGCGGTACGCACGCTCGTGCTCACCATCCTGATCTTCAACGTCACGTTCGGGGC
>QHWT01000055.1:0-111201 GCA_003222675.1 Acidobacteriota bacterium
GGCTTCGACGGTGCAGCCCAATTTCTCGGCGACGGATCGAATCGTCGCCCACTGCGACGGATGTTCATGGGCGTGATCAAAAACCATCCGGACTGCGCGCTCACGCAACTCCGGGGAGTACTTGCTGGGTCGTGCCATGGGCTCCATCCTCTCTCGGAATGGGCCCTCCGATAAACCCGGTACGATTCAAAGCGTGTTGATCGGCGCCGATAGCGTCGCCGGCTGTTGCCGCTGACTCGGTAGATAAGAAGAAGCTCGCGAATGGCCGAGCAGTCCTCGAGTACGCGCATCAGCTCGAAACGCCGCGACGTCCGGGGCGAGCGCCAGGTCGTTCCTAGCTCCGCGGCAATGCGAACAGATGGCTCCACGCACGTGTGTGCGATGAGCCCCGTGGCACCCTCCCCCTGCATCACAACCGATCGACATCGATGACCGCAGCGGCAAACGCCTGCGGAGCTTCCTGTGGGAGGTTGTGTCCGACGCCGCCATTAAAGAGGCGGTGCGTGTACTTGCCGGAGAATTTCCTAGCATACGACCCGGGATCCGGGTGTGGCGCGCCATTAGCATCACCTTCAAGCGTGATTGTCGGCACAGTGATGACGGGACCTGCCGCAAGCTGCTTTTCCAGGTCGTCGTACTTCGATTCACCTTCGGCCAGGCCGAGTCGCCAGCGGTAGTTGTGGACTACGAGGCTGACATGATCCGGATTGTCGAACGCCTTCGCGGTCCGGTCGAACATCGCATCGTCGAAGCGCCACTTCGGCGACGCTGTCTGCCAAATGAGCTTCGCAAATTCGTAACGGTATTTGTCGTAGCCCGCGCGACCTCGGTCCGTTGCGAAATAGAATTGGTACCACCATTCGAGCTCCGCCTTTGGCGGCAGCGGAATCTTGTTCGCCTCACGGCTGCCGATCAGATAGCCGCTCACTGAGACCATCGCCTTGCACCGCTCTGGCCACAGCGCCGCGACGATGTTGGCCGTCCGCGCGCCCCAGTCGAAGCCGGCGACGATGGCCTTGCGGATCGCGAGCGCATCCATCAGCGCGATGACGTCGGATGCCAGGTCGCCTGTTGACCATTCGGCAGCGTGTCGCTCGACAGAAAGCGCGTGGTGCCGTAGCCACGCAGATAGGGGACGATCACCCTGTAGCCCGCCGATGCTAGCAGCGGCGCGACCTCGACGTAGCTGTGAATGTCGTAGGGCCAGCCGTGTAGGAGAACCGCCACCGGATCATCGGCCGAACCGACGTCGCCATATTCCACGTTCAGCACTCCGGCGTCGATCTGCTTCAACACTCCAAAGGTAGAAACGGGGTGGGACTGCGCTCTTACAGCCGGGCTCGCGCAGAGCCGCGCTGCGGTCATCGTCATCGCCGCTGCACCCAAGAAATGGCGCCGATCGATCCGGTTGTGCGTCACGACAGAACCTCCTCGTAATAACAACGCGGATTACACAAGATGCGCGGAGCTGCATTAATTGGACGAAGGTATCGATCGATACGATCGCATTGGTCGGCGAGAAGAGGGCACCGAGGTCAGATGATGCGCAAGATGAAGGCAGATTCTCTTCGAGCGCTGGTGACAATGGCCTCGAGACTCGGCCTGCGAACTGCGCCCCAGGCCTGACGGTCAGCCGACCGTCCTCGCATCTTCCCGTTCTTGTCGTCCGCTTTGTCGACTCCAATCCGATAAGTCGCACAGATCCTCTACCTAGGTATCGATCGACACGATCGTCCAATAGATCTGCATTCACGCGGATGCTCCAATCGGGGTGTTCGGACGATGCGGCTCTTTAACGGGAACACGTCAGCAGGAGGACGAACAATGAGCTCTTACATCCGCGCGCTGCGCATCGGTCTGGTCGGTCTCGCGGTGCTGGGAGCGCTCACTGGTGGCTGGGCGCAGGGTGTCACGTCAGAGGAGACGATCCGTTCGGTAAGGCGCATGCTCGAGCGCCTTCCGTACTACGGCGTCTTCGACTTCATCGTGTTCCGAGTAGATCGAGGCACTGTCTATCTCGCCGGTTACACCTTCGAAGGGCGTCTGAAAATGGACGCGGAAATCGCCACGAAACGGGCCAGTGGCGTGGATGAAGTGGCCAACAAGATAGAAGTGCTGCCCGGATCGCAGAACGATGACCGAATCCGCTGGGCGACCTTTATCGGATCTACACGGATGACTTCCTGTCACGGTACGCACCCGGCGGCGTGTTCGGCGTATTGCAAGAGCTGAGGGACGAACGACACTTCCCCGGCATGCAGCCGGTCGGGCGCTATCCCATCCACATCATCGTGAAGAACGGCCGAACGATGCTCCTAGGAGTTGTCGACAGCGCAGCGGACCGCCAGATTGCCGAAGTGCGCTCGCGCGAGGTGACCGGAGTCTTCGACGTCGAGAACGGTTTGAGAGTGGTTCGGTAGAGAGCAAAAAGGAGCATTCAAATGGAACCCTGGAATCGTGACATGCATCGGTGGGTGTACGTATCGATTGCGATCGGTTGCACCGTCCTCACCTCCGTAGTCATCGGCGTGTTCTGGATTAGTGCGTCGCTTGCGGCGCAGAACGGCGCTCGTCCCGGGACACCAGGGGTGCCGTACGCGAACATGCCGGCTATCGCGCCAATCGGCGTGCGAGTTGACAAGTATCTTGACGTTCCCGACTCCGCGAAAGGACCAACAGTCGATCCGGCTAAGGGCTACCGAACGCAGAAGCTCGGTGACGGCCTCTACATGATCACGGACAACGCGATTCAGTCCGTGTTCATGACGTACGAAGATGGCGTCGTGGTCGTCGATGCGCCACAGTCGTTCGCGTCACGGATACCGGCGGCCATTGCCGAAGTCACTGACAAGCCAATCACACATCTCATCTACAGCCACTTCCACGCCGATCACATCGGCGGTGCGCGACGCCTTGGAGGTCACCCGATCATCATCGCGCACACGGAAACGAACCGGCTGCTGGCGCGAGACAAGGATCCGGATCGTCCCCTCGCTACGGTGACGTTCGATCGCGACTACCGGTTATCAGTCGGCAGCCAGGTGCTCGAGCTCTCGTATCACGGCACCGGCCACTCGCCCGGGAACATCTTCATCTACGCCCCGAAGCAGCGAACACTGGTGGTCATCGACGTCATCTTTCCTGGCTGGATGCCGTGGCGCCGCCTGGCCCTGGCGCAGGACGTGCCGGGGCTGTTCGAGCAGGTGAAGGAGATTGGCAAATGGGACTTCGACACGTTCGTCGGAGGACACGTTGCACGCAGCGGCACGCGCGCGGATGTCACGATGCAACTGGCGTTCATGGACGACCTCAAGGCGGCGGCGCAGACCGCATTGAAAAACAACACACCGGGAGAAGGACTCAACCCTGCCGACCGCGGCAACCCCTGGGCGTTCTTCGATCACTACATCGATCGCGTGGCCGTGGGCTGTGTGAACGAATTGACGCCGAAGTGGTCGAGCAGACTCGCGGCGTATGACGTGTACATCTGGGACCAGTGCTACGCGATGGAGCAGAGCCTGCGGATCGATTGAATCACACGCATCTCGAGGCGCCGGTCTCGACGTGATCGGCGCGAGAACGGGGAGCTGACATGTCCACGAATCCAAATGAACTCACCATCGAGAACTCCCCTCTACTTGTCATCGACCATCAGCTGGCGATCGCAATGATCACAATGGAGATTAGCCGTGCCCGAGACCATCAATCGCACCACAACAGCCGCGGCGCACATTCGTCTGACCCGGCGGTCACCCCAGTACTGGCGGGTCACGATCGATCATCCGCCACTGAATATCTTCGGCCCGGACAGGATTCCAGAGCTGAATGAAATCATCACAGCACTGGAAACCGACAACGACGTCACAGTGGTCGGATACGTCAACCGGTCATTGCCGGATTCCGACCTCGAGACGTTTTGTCGAGTCCCTTGCAACCCGCATCGCATCGTTCGACAAGCAGGCGATCAGTGAGACGAAACGCTTCGCCGATGTCGCGAGTTTGCCGCCAGACTTCGAGATCGCGCCGGAGTGGGATGTGTGCCTTGCCTCGATCGCCCGGCCAGCCGCGCAAAAGAGGATCAGGCTGTTAATGGAGCAGGGATTTCATCAGCCGGGTGACGTGGAGAACCGCCTGGGACATTACGTCGGCCAAGTCGGGCGCTGAGCCTCTCAAAGGCGAGTGTCGGGATGTCACAGCACGCCTCAGGTCCCAACTTTGGTTCGCCCCGCGGCGATGCCAGACTCGACATGACCGATCTCTAAGCCTTCGCCAATCCACGGGACGCGGGCAAATCCATCCTGGTCTTGAACGTACATCCGTCTATGGCCGTGAACCCCGTAAGGCCTACGACCAAGGAGCCCTTCGCGCCCCGGTGCGCTGTACGAAATCAAAGTGGACACAGATGGCGATGCCATTGCGGATATCTCTTTTGGCGTTCAGTTCGCATCGATCGAAAACGGGAAGCAGACCGCAACGCTTCGCCGTCTTCAGGGTGCGCGAGCTGCTGGGGTGTGCGACGAGGGCGACGTTATCGTCGAAGGAGCACTGGTGTCAGTGACCCGGGACGCGTTGGTCACGAAAGCCGGCGAGTACCGTATGTTCTTTGGTTGGCGGAGCGATTCCTCCTCGAGCGCGGGGAACGATTCCCGCTACCACCGACCAGCGTGCGATCCACCGTCGACGTGGAGCACCTCGCCGCTCACCTGACCTGCGTGCGCGAGGTACAAAACGGCATCAATGACATCACTTACGTGCGCAATCTTTCCCATCGGCTGCAACGTCCTAAGAAAATCCTTCGGATTATCCTTGTGCATTGGTGTGTCCACGATTCCGGGAGCGACCGCGTTGAACCTGATCCCTTCCTTGGCATACTCGATGGCTAGACTTTTGATCACTGCATTCAGTCCTCCCTTGGTGATCATCGGGACTGCCGCATTCACTCCTGCGATCGGTTGATCGGCGAGCGCAGCTGTGATGCTCACAACAGCGCCGGCCTTGTGTTTCAGCATCTGTTCCACCGCAAGCTGCGTGATGTAGAGAAAGCCCAGGAGATTAGTCGAGACCAGGGCATTGAAGTCGTCGGTTGTGAACTCGGTGAAAGGCTTGGTGGAGAATATCCCTGCGTTCGTCACCAGAAGATCAATATTTCCGAAGTTCTCGATTGCTGCTGCGACGACCTTGGCAGCAGTGTCCTTTTTCCCGATATCACCAGCGACGAGGACCAGATTCGATGATGCCGCCAAGGACTGATTGACATTGCGGGATGTGGCGTCGACGTTATAGCCGGCATTCAGGAACGCCTCGACTAACGCCGCACCAATCCCTTGCGACGCTCCCGTAACGATTGCTGTTCTTTTCGATGACATGTATGCCTTCTTTTAGGAATTGTGAATCCGCAGAGGACCATTTAAGCCAGAGATGTCGAGGCAAATCTATTGGACGTTGGTATCGAATAGTAGGGAGCGAACATCTGCTGCGAGTCTCGGCTCGAGCACGTCTTCAGAGAATCTCCTCGATGGTGTGAACCGGCCCGTCGCGGTGACCCTCCCCGATACCCACGGCGAGCAGGCGATTGAGGAACGCGTACTTCGGCGCGGCCGTCTCGAAGCGGGGCAGCGTGCGGAAATAGTGGTTCGCGTCGTCGCGCACGCCAGTGAATGTCATGTGGATCAACGCGCTGTCGTCGGTCTCGAGCGTCACCCGGAGATCGAGCTCGAACGTTCCATCGGCACCTGCGGTCACCCAATCGGCGCCGCCGAGGACGATTCCGCGCAAGCGCTCGCCTTCAAAAGACCCACCCGTAATCGGAAAGATCGAGAGCATGCCATGCGGCGTCGGACCGATCGCCTCGGTCGCAGCGGTCGTCAGACGCAGGCGCATCAGCGGACGGGCGTTCATAGAGTCCTCAGCTTTCGGAAACCCGTTCAAAGCAGTTCATGAATGGTGTAGATGGGACCTTCAGCGCGTCGGTCGCCGGTCGCCACCGTGATGAGATGGTTCAAGAATGCGCACGCGGGGTGTGAGGTTTCGAACCGCGGCGTCGTCCGAAAGTAGTAGGCTGCCGGATCGACCGCCTCGCCACGAGCCAAGGCCTCTATCACCTCCGGCGGACCGTGACGCAAGCCGAACGACCTCATCGCAATGAGTCCGCCGTCGTCGGTCCGCAGCGTGGCGCGAAGGTCCAGCTCGAGAACTCCATCCGCGCGAAGTAGGAGCCAGTCGGCGCTTCCCTCAGGTAACACAGATCCGCGAAGTCGCGGGCCCTCGAAGTCGCCCCCAGTGATGGGGACGGTCCGGCGCGTCCCATGGGGTACCGCGCCGATGCTCCGCGGCGTCGCGACCGTCACGCGCAGGATCATGAGCAGACGCGTGTTCATCACTCACTCCACAAAGGGCACCAATTCGGCGTTCACACGATCGGCGTGCGTCCAGCACAGACCGTGTGGACCGCCGGCGATTTCGGCAAACTTGACGTGCTTGATCATCTTGGCCTGCCTCCGTGACGTCGCATCCGGAGGCAGGATTCGATCGGCGTCGCCGTGGATAATCAGCGTGGGCACTGTGTTCTTCGCAATGTCTTGCCGAAAATCCTCCACCCAGGCATCGACGCACTGCAGCGTTCCAATCGCGGAGGCTCCGGCGGCCACGTTCCAGTTGTCCTCCAGCACGCGGTCGCTCACGAGTTTGCCGCCGTTCACGTCGTAGTTGTAGAAGTTCTTCAAGAAATCGAAAATGAACGCGGGCCGGTCCGCCCGGATGGCGTTCTTGATGCCTTCGAACACGCTCGGATCGACTCCCTCGACGTTGTCGGGAGCCTTGACCAGATAGGGCCCAAGCGTACCGATCAGCACCGCCTTGCGCACCCGGTCAGTGCCGTACTTTCCGATATATCGCGTCACTTCACCCGTCCCCATCGAGAACCCGACGAGTGCCACGTCTCGTAGGTCCAGGGTCTTCAACACCACGTCGAGATCGGCAGCGAACGTGTCGTAGTTGTATCCGACCGCGGGCTTGCTCGACCTGCCGAAGCCGCGACGGTCATACGTGATCACACGGTGGCCGGCCTTGAGCAGCGCAACGGTCTGTTTCTCCCAGGCGGCTCCGCTGAGGGGCCACCCGTGAATGAGCATCACCGGGGTGCCTGCGCCGTGATCTTCGTAGTAGAGGTCGATCGATGTGGAATTCTCCTTCCCGACGTTAATCATGCCCATCGTTGTGCTCCTCGATTCTGGACGACGTTGTGTGATGGCAATTGGCGTTTGCGCCGCTTCGCTGCGGGACGCCGCTACGAATGGCGCCAGCAGCGAGGTTGTGATCATCTGAAGGCTGCGGCGGCGGGTCAGGGTTGATCGTGCGTTCATGTGCATGTTCCCTTCGTTCACGGTCGACGGATCGCCTCGGCAAACGGCCGCGAGTCTTCTTGCGGCAGCGGATGAATTACACAGGATGGCGCGCCCCCAATCCATCGGACGAAGGTATCGGCGACACCTTCGTATCGGTGCCCGCTCACCCAATACCAAAGTCTCATGGACGATGGCCGGCAGCCTGACCCATCCTATAGGCGTACAGGTGTCACAGGGATGGGATGGACCATGAGACCGTCGTGAATTCGCTATCTTGCTCGAGAACGCTGGTTGCCGACGATGCGCAATGAGGACTGCACCATGAGCGAACAGAAGCGAATCGCGAAGGAGCTCGACCAACGCGTCGCGGAACGGACGAGAGAACTGGCGGAAGCCAATGAAGCGTTGAAGAAGGAACTTGTAGCGGAACGTCAGCGGACAGAAGCAGCCCGGCGCGCAAGCGACCAAGATTCACGCGTGATCGTGGGCAGCATGCCTGGCTTGGTCGCAATCCTGACACCGGCGGGTGGCGTCGACGCCGTCAACGACGAACTCGTCGAATACTTCGGCCGGACACTGGAGGAATTGCAGCAATGGGGGACCAGCGATACGGTTCATCCTGATGATCTCACTCACGTCATCCAGATCTTTACCAAAGCGATCGCATCGGGTGAGCCATATGACTTCGAGGTGCGCCTCCGACGCTTCGACGGCGCGTATCGTTGGTTTCAGGATCGTGGGCTTCCCCGTCGCGACGCGAGCGGGGCCATTCTCCGTTGGTACGTTTTGCACACCGACATAGACGAACGCAAACGCACGGAGGACGCGCTCAGGCACAGTGAGGCCAGCTTGCGGGCGATCGTCGAGACGACGCCTGAGTGCGTACATGTGATTGCCGGCGACGGAACGTTATTGAGCGTGAACGCCGCCGGCGCCGCGATGGCGGGCGCATCATCCGTGGATCTCATGCTTGGGCGGAACTTCTACGACTTCGTCACGCCGGAAGATCGCGAGCGATATCGTGCGTTCAACGTAAGCGTGTGCGCCGGGCAGAAGGGCTTGCTGGAGTTTCACATCGTCCGCATGGACGGCGAGCGTCGCCATCTGGAGACGCGCGCAGCCCCGCTGCGCAACGACGATGGCACCGTCGCGCAGCTGGGCGTGGCGCGTGACATCACAGCTCGCAAAGAGGCCGAGGCACGACTGCGCGAGAGCGAACGCCACCTGCGCCAGTTGACCGAGACCATTCCTGTGATGCTCTGGAGTGCCACGCCGGAAGGCGCGATCGACTACTGCAATGCGCGGTTCCTTGAGTACACCGGTTTCGACGCCGAGCAGCTCATGGGTAGTGGCGGATTTACGAAGATTCTTCATCCCGATGATCTCGATCAAACAGTTCAGGAGTGGTTGTCCTGCATTAGAACCGGCGCGTCGTTCCGGGTCGAGGTGCGCAAGTTCCACGCGGCAGATGCCACCTATCGATGGTGCATGGCAAACGCGCGCCCGTTACTGGACGAGCACGGGCGCATCCTCAAGTGGTACGGCACGGTCGTGGACATGCACGATTGGAGACAGGCGCAAGAGGAACTGCGCCAGACCCAGGAGAAGCTCGCGTACATGATGCGGGTGACCACGATGGGCGAACTGACCGCATCGATCGCCCACGAAGTCAACCAGCCGCTGTCGGGCATCATGACCAACGCCGGCACGTGCTTGCGGATGCTGGCCGCCGATCCTCCAGACCTCGCCGGCGCGTCCGAGACGGCGCGGCGAACGATTCGCGACGCCAACCGCGCATCCGAGGTGATCGTGCGATTGCGCGCGCTCTTCAGCGGGAAAGAGCTCACGACGGAATCGATGGACTTGAACGAGGCGACGCGCGAGGTGATTGCATTGTCGATGAGCGAGCTTCACAGGCATCGTGTGATGCTCCGACCGGAGCTCGCCGACGATCTTCCGCTCGTCACAGCGAATCGTGTCCAGCTTCAACAGGTCATCCTGAACCTGCTCCGCAATGCTTCCGACGCGATGGTCGGCGTGGACGATGGTCCGCGGCAACTTCTCATCAGAACTGAGCGTGACGAAGGCGATCGTGTGCGCCTGACGGTGCAGGATGTCGGGGTTGGCCTCGAGCCCCACGTCATCGACAAGCTCTTTCAAGCCTTCTACACCACCAAGAGCAGTGGCATGGGCATCGGACTGTCCGTCAGCCGTTCAATCATCGAAAAGCATGGTGGTCGTCTGTGGGGTGAACCGAATGACGGGCCCGGCGCCACGTTTGCCTTTTCCATTCCCCGCGTTCCAGAACGTACGACGGGCGCGGCACTCGTCATGAGGAACTCGTGATGGTCCAGCGTTCGCTCGTGTCGGTCGTCGACGACGATGAGTCCGTGCGCGAGTCGCTCCCAGACTTGCTGCGGCAATTCGGCTTCGCCGTCCAGGCATTCTCATCGGCCGAGGCGTTCCTCGCCTCGGAGTTCGTCAGCCAGACCAACTGCCTCATTCTCGACATCGCGATGGTCGGCATGTCGGGACCCGACCTGCAACAAGAACTGACTCGCCGGCGGCAGGCGATTCCGATTGTGTTCATCACCGCGCACGGTGACAAAACTGTCCGTCCGCGCCTATTGGCGCAGGGGGCCGCAGAGTGCCTGTTCAAGCCTTTCAGCGACGATGCGTTGCTCGAAGCGCTCAGCAACGCGCTTGGGATGAGGTAAACATGCGAACGGTGAGCACCGTTCCATCGGCCACGGCCGTATACTCTGAGCCCGCCGCGCAAGCGGGCGAAGTCAAGGGTCGTCAGATGTCGGATGTCACGTCCATCGTCTTCGTCGTTGACGACGACGTTTCAGTGCGCGAATCGTTGGAGCTGTTGATCAGAGCAGCAGGCTGGCAGCCCGAGACGTTCGCGTCGGCACTGGAATTTCTGTCCCGCCCACGCCCCACGGTTCCATGCTGCCTGGTGCTCGACGTGTCGCTTCCGGGACTCAGCGGGCTGGAACTGCAGCAACAGCTTGCCGAGCGTACGGACATGCCGATTATCTTCATCACCGGCCACGGCGACGTGCCCATGTCCGTGCAAGCGATGAAGGCCGGAGCCGTCGAATTCCTGACGAAGCCGTTCACGAACGACGCGCTGCTGGACGCCATCGGCGGGGCCATCGAGCGAAGTCGCACCGCGGTGCGGCAGGAGTCGGAAATGCGAGTCCTGCGGAGCTTCTACGCGTCACTCACTCCACGCGAACGCCAGGTGATGGCGTTGGTCGTCTCGGGTCTGTTGAACAAGCAGGTCGGCGGAGAACTTGGGATCAGCGAGATCACGGTCAAGGCGCACCGGGGTCAGATGATGCGCAAGATGAAGGCAGACTCTCTTCCCGAGCTGGTCACCATGGCCGCGAGACTCGGGCTGCGACCTGCGCGAAAGGCCTGACACACTCCTGGCACATCCGAAGATGAGCCCACCGGGCGCCGATTTTCACGCAGTCCTCGCACTCTCGTCATGTGGGATGTTTCACACTGGCGATGGCGTCGATATGTCTGCAGGGGTGATGCGGCATGATGACGGCCCCTTCTGATGAAGCACCTGATGAACAAAGGCGACGGCAATCGATCCTTCGCCGACGGCGGACGCCACACGCTTGATGTTGCCGCCGCGCACGTCGCCGACTGCGAAGACTCCGGGACGATTCGTTTCCAACAGATACGGTGACCGCGCCAGCGGCCATCCGCCTGTCGTCAAGTCCTCCGGCGACAAGTCCGGACCGGTCTTGATAAACCCGCGCCCGTCGAGTGCGACGCACCCATCGAGTCAGCCCGTATTCGGCACGGCGCCCGTCATCATGAACACATGTCTGATGTCATGCGTCTCGATGACGCCGGTCCCGCTATCGAGCCACCGGATGCGATCGAGATGCCGGTCGCCGTCCAGCGCCATGAGCTCCGTTCGCGCCCGCAGCGTGATCGCCGGATGCTCCTCGATTCGTCGCAGCAGGTAGCGTGACATCGTGTCTGCCAAGCCATCCTTGCGGACCAGGAGGTGGACGTGCTTGGCCGTTTCCGCGAGAAACACGGCAGCCTGGCCCGCGGAGTTGCCGCCACCCGCGATTGCGACCTCGTCGCCCGCGCACAGCTGCGACTCCATGCGCGAGGCCGCGTAATACACGCCCGCGCCTTCGAACTGCGACACGTTTGCAATCGCGGGCTTGCGGTACCGCGCCCCCGACGCGATGATCACCTCGCCAGGCTTGATGTCCCGAATCCGCGTCAGAGCTCGGCGACCAGTCAACATGGTGCCTTCGGCGGTGAATTGCCCGGCGCCTTGAGTGATGATCAGCGCTTCGATTCCCCCTGATGGTCGTAGCACCTGGACCTCGCCATTCGACACAACGAAGAACGGCACGGGCCGTTGTCCCACCTCGACGAGCACCTCACCAGACGTGATCGCGCGCCGTCGCCCATGACGCGCGACGCGCGCGATCTGTGCCGGCGCGAGTGTCGGAAAGACACGATCAGAACGAGAGACGGTGGCCGCCGAAGGCGTCAACAAGGAATCAGGTGTGTCCATCGAAGACCTCAGCGGCCCGCGTTTGCGCGATGTCTTGTCGATATGGCACTACGCGTGGCCGATCGCTGGGGTTGGCCGCCGTATCGTGAGACACGCAAGTCCGGCGACAACGCCAGCGGCGAGGACGATTCCCGACAGCTGCGGCGTCCACCACGCGTTCAGCCCCAGCGCAGCGTCGATCGAATACTCACCTGGACCAGTCAATGCCAGAGACAACGCCAACACGGCGTACAGGAGCGGAAATTCGACGCCGTTCGACGTCGCCAGCAGACCTTTGCCCCAATGCACCGTGAAGATGGCCACAAGCATCACGGAGATGATCGCCGCCGCGGCGATGATGCCCGACGTCTCGTGGGCGCAGCTGCTGCCGCTCAGCGCACTGTATCTGGCGCTCGGGATCTGGGGATTCGACTATGCCCGCAGGCGGAGCAGTCTGCTGATCTCGCTGGGGTACCTGCTCATCGAGTTCGCGCTCGGCATGCGCATCAACGCGCTGGCGTGGGGAGGCAGCCTGCCGCTGATTCTGCTGCCGCTGGCCGCGCAGGCGGTCATCCTGCTGCCGCGCCTGCTTGCCGCCGCGATGTGCATTCTCGTCATCGCCGGCATCAGCGGCAATCTGTCATGGGTGCCGGCATGGCCGCACTGGCTGCGCAACATCGCGCAGGCCACAGCGGCCGTCGTGTTCGTGGTTGTGTATGTCGGCGTTGCGCAACGGGAGCGGGAGGCGCGGCAGCGCACCGAAGCGCTCTCCGCCGAAGTCGCGCAGCTCGCCGCCGCGAACGAGCGCAACCGCATGGCGCGCGAAATTCATGACACACTGGGGCACTATTTGACGATCATTCATGTGCAGCTCGAAGCCGCGCGGGCGGTAATTAGTAGCGATGCCGAGCGCGGCATGCTGGCTGTGACGTGCGCGCAGGCGCTCGCGAAGGACGGGCTCGCGGCCGTCCGGCAGTCCGTGACCGCACTGATGATCACCGCTTTTGCGACTCGGCTTTCGCCGTGGCGGGCCAGGTAGCGCACCACTTCGCCACCTCCCGTCGAGTGGCCGACGTGCACTGCTTCCTTGAGGTCGAGATGTGAAGTCAGCGCCGCGAGATCGTCCGCATAGTGATCCATGTCGTGGCCGCCACCCGTTTGAGTCGAGCGGCCATGGCCGCGGCGGTCGTGGGCGACGACGCGATAGCCGTGCGCGAGGAAGAACATCATCCGCGCGTCCCAGTCATCTGCCGACAGCGGCCAACCGTGGCTGAACACAATGGGCTGACCCTTGCCCCAGTCCTTGTAGAAGATCTCAACGCCGTCTTTGGTGGTGATCGTGCTCATCGTGGGATCTCCTTGGCGCTCGGTCGGAGGGCTTGAAGAATTGCCTCTCATGCAATCGGCGACGCTGGCCAATGTAAACCCGCAAAGTTGGCAAGTCTTGTCGGTTAGGACCGCGTTTTGGACGATCGGCGCCTTTGTCGACACGAATACGATGCCGGTGACGTTGGAGCAGCACGGCGAGCCACATCGGGACTCTGAGCCGACCTGATGTGACCCGCCACCATCGCTCCAGTTGTTCGCCGTCCGCTACAGCGTCGCGAGTGCCACGCTGTTCGCCGCCTTTGCGATGAAGTCGGCAACCGCCCGCGGTTGCGAGACGTAGACGGCGTGACTACCCTTGACTTCGACGACGGTCGAACCCGAACGCTTGGACATGGCGCGCTGCGCATCTGGCGGAATCATTTTGTCTTCGGTCGAGACGAGGTACCAGCTTGGCTTCGTCTTCCACGCGGGTTCGCTGACCGCGCCGTCGAGGGCTGCAAGGCTCCACGGAACTTGCGAATCCGCCATGAACGATGCCGCCTCCGGGCTGACGTCCGCAGCAAATGACGCTCGGAACTGCGCTCGATCGAGGAACAGATACCCATCCTCCGGCGGCATGATCGGCGGTACCGGCGCGCCCGGGAGCGGGTTCTTGATCAGCGACGACACCGATTCGCCCGTGTCCGGAGCAAATGCGGCGATGTAGACCAGTCCCGCGACCTTCGGATCATTGCCGGCCTCGGTGATGACGACGCCACCGTAGGAGTGGCCGACGAGAATCACCGGACCATTCTGCGCCGCCAGGATTCGCTTCGTGACCGCCACGTCATCGGCCAATGAGATCGTCGGATTCTGGACGATGGAAACGGCGTAGCCGTCTTTTTTCAGCGTCTCGTACACACCCTGCCATCCAGAGCCGTCGACGAACCCTCCGTGCACGAGCACCACGTTCTTGACACCGCCATCTGCCGTTGCCTGTGACATGAATACCTCCTGATAGCCGAGCACCAATGTGATGATCGGCAGGACACCGAACAATGCCCGTCGCGCCTCCGTCAGGGAGGCCACTTCTCGCGCGCCATCCATTCACGAACGTAGGCGGGACAACGTGCGATCCGAACGCCCTCGATCTCGCACTGCACCAGGAATCGCACCGCCTCTACATCCACGAGGCTGACTTCAACCAGATCGAGGATGACGTCTCGAGTGCGCTCCTCCTCGACAGATCGGCGGAGCTCGGACAGCTGCTCGGAGCCGATTCGGCCGCTCACGGTCAGCGTCGTCGCGCCAGCGTCAATGGAACGAACGATCCTGAGCATCGAGATTGATGGCGACTGCGGCCATTCAAACGGCAAACCGCGCGCCGCTCGTAAGTTGTTGTGCGGCATCGACGAGCGGATTGATTTGCACGAACGGTCGCGACAGTTGCTCGCGGAGTCTCGCGAGTTTCCACGGCGGAAGGTCGTCGATCCCGCGGATGGGCGGCGGAGGAATGGTCAGAGAGAAGGGGAACGCCTACAATGCCCGGTGTGAGCGAGGAGAGCTTTCGCCTCATCGTCGAGACGATCCCCGGGCTCATCGCCGTGATGACGCCTGCCGGTGAAGTCGAGCACGTGAACGGTCAGGTGCTCGAGTACTTTGGGCGGACGCTCGACGAACTGAAGCGCTGGGGCACCTCTGACGCCGTTCACCCCGACGACCTGCCTCGCGTGATCGCCGCGTGGACACACGCCTTTGCGACCGGCCTTCCATACGAATTCGAACACCGCATGCGCCGGGCCGACGGCGTGTACCGCTGGTTTCAGCTACGCGGCCTGCCGCTCCGCGACGATGAAGGTCGCATCGTCCGGTGGTATGTCCTGATGTCGGACATCGATGAGCGCAAGGAAGCAGAGGAGAAGCTCCGCCGGAGCGAAGCCGATTTGCTCGAGGCGCAGCGACTGAGCCACGCTGGCAGTTGGCGACACGATCTCGCGTCGGGGGCGTTCATGGTGTCCCCGGAAGTGCTGCGCATTCGCGGGGTCGAGTCGGCGGACCCGCTGTCGACGATCGACCGGATGTACAGCGGGATCCATCCTGACGACCGATCGAGGGTCAAGGACACATACGAGGCCGCGCAGCGTCGAAAGGGCGAGTTCGACGCGGAGTATCGCATCGTGCTTGGGGACGGGACGATCAAGCACCTGCACACGATCGGCCACCCCGTGTTGAACGAGTCCGGTGGCGTCGTGGAGTACATGGGCACCGGAATGGACGTGACCGAGCAACGGGAGGCGCAGGCGGCGCTGGAGAAAGCCTTCGACGAGATCAACCGCTTGAAGGATCGACTGCAGGACGAAAACCTCGCCCTGCGCGAAGAGATCGATCAGGCGTCCATGTTGGAGGAGATCGTTGGGGCGTCCGCGGCGCTGAAGGCCGTCTTGTCACACGTGTCGAAAGTGGCGCCGACGGACTCGACCGTCCTGATATCTGGCGAGACGGGCACCGGCAAGGAACTGATCGCGCGGGCGATTCACAAGCACTCACGTCGCGCCGATCGCGCATTTGTCAGCCTGAACTGCGCTGCTACCCCTCCGTCGTTGATTGCCTCTGAACTATTCGGGCACGAGAAAGGCGCGTTTACGGGCGCGGTGCAGCAGCGCCGCGGACGTTTCGAACTGGCGCATTCCGGCACGATCTTCCTCGACGAAATCGGCGAGATTCCGATGGATACGCAGGTCGCGCTCCTGCGCGTCCTGCAGGAGCGCCAGATCGAGCGCGTGGGAGGCAGCCGCGCCATTCCGGTGGACGTTCGGATAATCGCCGCCACCAACCGCGACCTGTCGGCGGCGATCGCTGCGGGAACATTCCGATCGGATCTGTTCTACCGCTTGAACGTCTTTCCCATTCACGTGCCGCCGCTGCGCAAACGGCCGGAAGACATTCCGATGCTCGTCGAATACTTCGTCAAGCGATTTGCAGAAAAGATGGCGAAGAGAATTCGTCAGATCGAGAAACGCACGTTGGAACTCTGCGAACGATACCGGTGGCCCGGCAATATTCGTGAGTTGCAGAACATCGTCGAGCGGTCGGTGATCCTCTGCACCGGCGATACGTTTTCAATCGACGAGGCGTGGCTGTCGGACCAGGGGCCGCTTCGCCCGGACGGGTCGGATCCGCTCCCGCTGACACTGCACGGTCAGGAAAAGGACATGATCGAGTCGGCCCTGGCGAAGAGTCGCGGGAAGGTGGCCGGCGCTCGCGGGGCCGCGGCCAGACTCGGAATTCCGCCGTCGACGCTGGAGTCGAAGATCAAACAGCTCGGAATTGTGAAACGCCGATTCACGAATGTCACGTGACGGAAGAAACGGCGCCCAGTTCGACTCGCCGCAAATCACTCCTGCGCACTAGCGAAACGTGATCCCAGCGACGCGGGACCGCCTGTGGGTGCGGCAGAAACAACGGTAACCACAGCGAAGATCGTCGTATTCAGTTACGCGCGCAGGAGCCGTTCGCATTGCTAATGGGACAGCTCGCGTACGACGGCGATGCGGGGCCGGAAATCGCGTACGGCTTCGAGTGATTCGCGGAATAGCATTTGGCGCCTGCCGTAGCCGCGGTATTCGGCTACAGAACCACGACAATGCGTCCGCGGCGTACCGGCGATTCCACTCGTTCGTGCGCGATGGCCGTCTCCTCGAGCGGAAAACGCTCGCCGACCTGGAAACCGTTCCATCCGTTGGCAAGGGCCTCGTTCAGAGCGTGCGCCGCGGCGATCTTCGCCTCAGGCGGAAAGTCATCGCTACCGACGAAGTACACTCGGATGTTCTTGAACAGAAGCGGCCAGAACGGGATCGTGGGCATATCGGCATCCGTCGCGTACGTCCCAATGGATCCGCCGACGGCGAGCACCTCCAAATCGGTTGTCACGTTCGCGCCGAACGCCACTTCGATGACATGGTCGACGCCGCGGGGCGCGAGCGTTCGCACGCGGTCGATCAACTCGGCGCCCACACGCACAACGTGATGCGCGCCGGCACAGCTCGCGATTTCTTCGTCCGCAGATGAACGCACTGTCGCGACGACGGTCGCCCCAGCACGACGAGCAAGCTGCACGGCGCACTGACCCACCGCACCTGCCGCTCCTTGCACGAGAACCGTGCGGCGTTCCACAGCACCTGCCACGTGAACAGCGCGATGCGCCGTAATCCCCGGTATCCCGAGACACGCTCCCTGCTCGAACGACACGGCATCGGGAAGAGGAGCAGCTAGCGCGGTGGGCACGACGGTGTACTCGGCTGCAGTGCCAAACGGCCGATACGACTGCGCGCCGTAACACCACACGCGGCGGCCCAGCCAGTCGTCTGAGACGCCTTCGCCGACTAAGTCGACGATCCCCGCACCGTCGCTATGCGGAATGACGCGTGGGTACGGCATTCCATAGCCAAAGGTGTTCTGCCGCTTTTTGGTGTCGCCCGGGTTGATGCCGGATGCAGCGATCCGAATCCGAACTTCTCCTGGACCCGGACTCGGATCGGGCATGAACCCGACCTTCAGAACCTCTCGGGCTGGACCCTGCTTCTCGTACCACACTGCGCGCATGTGCCGCCTTAGACAGTACTCGTTCGTACGTGTCGGCCTCCTCCTCGTTGAAGACCGCAACGAAGATGCTGATCATGCGGCAGTATGGTAACCGGTGGCATGAGGGAGGTTCGGTGCCGGGTTCCGGCGCCCTCGTACCGACGCCGGTTGTTACCATGCTGCTTTGCCAGGTACATACCCCCTGTGGACCTCGAGACGGTGATCGCGGAGGTCGCGCCCCGCCTCCTGGCGTATGCCACCGGCCGTACCGGGTGCCGAAGCACCGCCGAGGACGTCGCGCAGGACGCCCTCTCCGCCCTTGTGGTCCGCTGGCGTAGGCTTGGGCCGCCTGAGTCGCCGGAGGCATTCGTGTTCGCGATTGCCAGACGTCGCGCCGCCAGGGCTGCCGCGCGTCGGGCGCTGCTGATGCCGCTGGACGCGGTTGTCGCGATTCGCTCGGGCGCTTCCGCTATCGACACGTACGAGCGACGGACGGAGCTGCGGGAGGTCATACGGGCGATGGCGCACCTGCGCAAGTCCGACCGAGATTTACTGCTGCTCCGGGCGGCAGGGGAGCTGCCGCTCGACCAGATCGCGAAGATCACGCGCACGTCCGTTGCAGCGGTCAAGATGCGGCTGCACCGCGCACGCGCGCGACTGTCGCAGCTGATGCAGGAGTAAGCGATGCATGACGACGATCCGTCAACCGATGTGGACCGACGGCTTCGGGCCGCGCTGCGGCCCCCGGAGGATCGTGTGCGCGCGCTCATCGCGGGGGCGCTTTCTGCCGGGCCGGACAGTCGCCCACAGCGCAGGAGGCCTCGAGTAGTTGCCGTCGCGGCCGCTGCGGCGCTCATCGCGCTGGCGGTTGCGCTTCGCTGGGGCACGGCCCCGCCCCCAGCACCGCATAGACGTCGGACGCCGGCGGACCTGGAGATCTCCGGAACGAGTTCGCTAATCGTGGTGACACGAGCAGACGGCAGTCGATTCGTATTCGGACCGTCGACAGGATCGCCCGTTCGGGGCGAGTATGTAATCGCGTTTCCGCCATCCGAGAGGTGACTATGAGGACACACCACCAGGCACTGGCTGCGGCCGGCTGCGTTCTGTCGTTGATGGCACCCGCGTCTGCTGCCCAGTCGTCCGCGGCCCAAGCCGATCCCCAACAGCCTCGGACGTCAGTGATCGCAGTAGAGACGAGCCGGCGGCCCGCGGATCCGCTGGACACACGCGTTTCGTTTCAGTTCACGAACAGCCCGGCCGGCGACGTGCTCCGCGTGCTGACAAAGGCAGCTGGACTTCAGGTGGAGGTTCCGTCAACGGTGTTGCTGCCGGTAACGCTCACTCTCTCGAACATTCGTCTACGCGTTGCGCTCGATGCAATCTGCGATACAGCTGCGTGCGGTTGGCGGCGCGACGGCACAACCGTCAGGATCACCGCCGCGGAAAACCACCCGGGTTCCGGCCTTCCGCCGACCGTCTCAATTGCCCTCAAGGATGTGGCGGTTCCCGACGTGTTCCGCGCGCTCGGCACCGCGCTCGGTATCGCCGTTCGTATCGAAGGGCAGGTTGATCGCCCGCCGGCGACCGTGAACTTCACCTCCGCGGATACCCGGACAGTGCTGACGTTTCTGTGTCAGTCCGCGAGCTGCACCTGGGAGTTTGACGACGCGGCGCGAGAGCTACGTATTCGCTTCAAGACGCCTTAGCTTGGAGAAGTAGCGGGGTAGACGAAGGCGCGCCGCGAAGTGGGAGCGCCCATTGTGATACGGACTGTGATACGTCGCCCCCAAAAGCTCGATGAACATGGAGGTTTACGGACGCACACGGAATGATGAAGTTGGAAAGCCAAGTCGCTCAAAGCGTAGGCGATGACGCGCTTCGGAGCGGCTTGGTGTCGCTCGCACGCTTCGCTTTCCAAGCGTGTTGATGCGTATGACGATGGGCGTCGTCGGGAATCCACTGCTCCGATGGGCATCCGACAACTCTCTCGATAGCCGAGGGAAGAGCCTGGACGATCATGATCTCCGTCGAAACGGGAATTACGCGTCGCGCGAGGAGCGATGCCGCGACCGTGTCTATGCCGTAGCCTGTACGCTCAACCATCACGGACGAGAGCCCGCCGCATCGAGAACATCGCCATGCTCGAGATCGCGGCAGGCATCGCGGCGGCGAGAAAAATCTGATTGGTCGGCCACTGAAGCCGTATGAGCTCCCCGCCGATCACCGGCCCGACGATCGCGCCTGCTCGCCCGATTCCCAGTCCCCAGCCAACGCCGGAAGAACGCATCGACGTCGGATAGAACGTCGCGGCCAGCGCGTTGATGCCAATCTGGCTTCCGATCACGCACGACCCGGCGACGAAAACCGCTGCAATCAATGCGGCAGCCGACAACCCGGGTTGGCCAATCAATGCGACCGCTCCACATGTCACCGTCAATGAGACGATGAGCACGGGAACGAGACCGCGCCGGCCGATCAGCCAGGCGAGCGTGAATGTGCCGATCACGCCGCCGATCTGAAACACAGTCGCAATCAGCACCGCCGCGGAGATCGAATAGCCCGCCTCTCGCACCACCGTCGGCAGCCAGCTTGCGACGAGATGGACGATCAGCAGGTTCATGAAATTCAGGATCCAGAGCAGAGTGGTCGCCGCTGCGCGTCCCTCTCGAAAGAGATCGCCGAGAGGGACGCCTTTGCGGCTATCCGCCGTTGCGGTGCGGAGAACCAGGAACGGCATCGATTCCGGCAGCCGCAAGAACATCAGCGCGCCGATGCAGAGCGCCGCGGCACCGCCGACGTAAAACACCGCGGGCCACCCGAACCTGGGAATCAGCCAGGCGGACGCGAGACCGCCGGTCATCGCGCCGCCATTCATTCCCAGCGTCGTCATGACCATGATGGTCGTGATTCGTGTTTGCGGTGAACTGTATTCGCCAGCGAGCGCCGTCACGGTCGGGACGACCGAACCAAAACCGATTCCTGACAGGAAGCGAAGCGCCAGCATGTCCCGCACGGACGCCGCGCCGGCCACGAACAGCGTGGCAACCGCGAACCACACCGTCGCTCCGATCAACACCGGCCGGCGGCCGATCTTGTCAGCCAGCATGCCGGCCAGCACGGCGCCGATCGAGAACCCGACGTTCGCGGCGCCGAAGACGGGTCCCAGCGCCGAGTTCGGGATGTTGAGATCCCCCACGATCGCGGGCGCGACGTAGCCCATCGCCTGCCAGTCGAAGCCGACCATGAACAAGCACGCACCGCACAGGATGAAGGCGCCAACCTGAACGCCGGCGATCGCGGCCATCATGCCTCCCGACACTATCTGCGATGTGGTTCGCGCGCTCGACGATTGAGCCCGGCCTGAATCCCATTCGGGCCGACGTGCAGCAACGATCGATCGCCCGGGGAGCAGCGCCAGCTCGCGGCAACGTAAGGATCGCCGACGCCATCGTAGCGAGCTGTCTCCGGAAACTTGCAGAGCGGCATTGTTCGGACGACTCCGCCGGCGGGATTGTCGTTCACATACTTGGTGGCGACGATCCCCTCGGGTGCGACGCCGTGTTCGACCCAATTTTCGAGCGCGGTGAGCGTGTCGAAGCTGTTGGGCCCAGGTCCACCGCCGCAATGCAGCTGACCGGGCGCCATGAACAACCGCGCGTGCTCTTCCACGTGACGGTAACCGCCAAATAGTTCGGCCAGATCTTGATAGAACGAGACCGTGCCAAATGGGGATAGCCCGGGATCGCTGTAACCGTGATATAGGAGCACCTTGTTGCCGCGCCTCAAGTACGGGACCAGTTGTTCCGCGCGATCGGCGTCACCGAGTCTAGTTCTTTTGTCGTAGAGCCTGGCGGCATCCGTGGCGACGACGCCGTCGGTTTCAGGCCAATTGAGATTGGCATTGAAGTTCGGATCGCGCATCACGAAGTACCTGATGCTCGAATCCGCCAGCCGCCAGCTAATCGGTGCCGCCGCACCCCAGGGCTGAGCGGAGACCAGATCCACCGGACGAATCGACTCGGCCCAAGGCACGAAGCCGCCCGCAGCATTGAGGTCGCTGACCGGTGAGCCTTGCTGCAGCAGCCTGCCGCGATCGTCGTGAACCTCGCGAATGAAGATCGCGAGCGCGTCCGCCTGCGCCTGCGTCAAGGTCTGCGGAACCAGCCTGTCCGGATCGAAGGAACATCTGGCGGGGTTCTGAATCAGTCCGTCGATGGCGCCATCGGCGCCGTCGCAGTTGTCCCTGACAGCGGCATCGATGACCGAAAGCGCGGCAGGTGGAATGAAGGCGGTGAGGAAAGCCTTCGCGTTCTTGTAGGCGGCCGTGTTTGCGGCCAGGCGATCCATGAGCGGAGCACCGGCGATGATCCCGTCGTAATCCTCCGGGTAACGCGTGGCCTCCACAAGCGCCTGACGTCCACCGTTCGAACAGCCGTCGAAATACGAATGCTCGATCGAGAACGCGCCATAAAAGCTCTTGACCAGCTCTTTCGTCGCGACGGCGACCTGATGCTGGGCGCGATAGAAGAAATCGATCAACGCCGGTGTGTTCGGCACGCCAGGTGAGATCAACGACCAGCTCGCGTCAGTGGGCGCACTCTGGTGGCCGGAATCGGTCGTCACGAAGGCGTAGCCCTTACGAAGCGCGCTCGCAAAATCCACGAGGTTCATGGACGGATCCAGGCTGCCGCCGACGCCGCCCGGTCCGCTCGCGAGCAATTTGTTGTTCCACTGAACGGGCAGTTTGACTCGAAACGTGGCCGCGCCCGGCCCGGCACCTTCACCATCGGTCGCGACCGATCCGATGACGTCGCAGGACTCGGGATCCAATCCCGCCGCCACCACGTCGGTCGCGGAGCGAATGGTGACGTTCGGGATGTTGAGCGCCGAGAGTGCCGCGACCGTGCATCCCGGCATCACCATCGCGCCAGGCGCCGCGGCCCGCAGGCCTTCGTTCGCTGGGCAACCGAAAAGTGTCGCGGCAGCAATCGCCCCGAGCCGGCAGACCAATCTCTTTTTCATGGCAACCTCCACCGGCGAGTCTGGTGGTCCGGCCATTCGCGCGGGAGTGACGGCGGGGTGACGGCGGGGTGACGGATGCCGCCGGTCCTATAATGCTGCTGCCATGGGAGGCGTCAACCCGGACCCGAACTCACAATCGCGTCCAGTCGCGGTCACGAGCCTCATCGCCGCCTCCGTCGAAAAAGTGTTGTGCAGCCGGGTCTTCAAGACCGCCGGCAGTCTTCGCGACCTTCTGCGGTTTACAGTGCACGAGACCATCTCGGGCCGCGGCGACGAGCTGAAGGAGTACCTGCTGGCCATGGCCGTTCTTGGCAAAGAGGACTCGTTCGATCCCAAAGCCGATTCGATCGTCCGTGCCCAGATGCGCAGAGTTCGTGAGCACCTTCGTCAATACTACGCAACCGAGGGACGGCACGATCCGATCGTCATCGACATTCCCAAAGGGAGTTACGTGCCGAGGTTCCGGCACGCCGCGGTTGATGGCGCGTTCGTCGTGTCTCCGGGCGCTGAAGAAAAGCTCATCGTCGGCCGCCAGCAGGAGCTGGCCGATCTGCGATCCGCCTTCGAGTCGGCCGCCGCCGGCCACGGACGGCTGGTCTGCGTGAGTGGTGAACCGGGCATCGGCAAAACCACCGTCGTCGAATTGTTCCTGCGCGGCCTCGAGCGTTCTGGAACGGATTGTTATGTCGCCCGCGGACGCTGCTCCGAGCGTCTGGCGGGAAGCGAAGCCTATCTGCCGGTGCTGGAAGCGCTCGACACGTTGCTGCGAGACGCCGACGAATCGGTGTTACGCCTTATGAGCGCCGCTGCGCCGGCGTGGTACGCGCAGATCGCTCCGCCGGCCGATCATCGCGCCGGAGATCGCGCAGCCGCGGGCAAAGTGCCTTTGCCGGAGCGGCTGAAGCGAGAGTTCGTGGCGTTCGCGAAGGAAATGTCGGACCGCCGGCCGGTCGTGTTGTTTCTCGACGATGTGCACTGGGCCGATGCGTCCACGGTGGACCTCGTGGCGTACGCCGCGGCCCGTTGGGTCTCACAACGGATTCTGATTGTGGCCGCCTATCGTCCCGCCGACTTGTACGCCGCCGATCACCCGTTTGTTCGCGTCAAGCTCGAGCTGACGGGACATGGCATCTGCGGCGAGATTGCGATGCCGTTTCTGTCGCGCGGCGATGTGGATCGCTATCTCGCGCGGCGATTTCCCGAGCATCATTTTCCAGCGGAGTTCTCGGCGCGCATCCATGATCGGACGGAAGGGAACCCGCTCTTCATGGCCGATCTCGCGCAGTTTTTGCGCCAGCGCGGTGTGCTGGCCGAGCAGGCCGGCCGCTGGGTCATGGTCGGTCAGCTGGCGGATGTCGACCGCGAGCTGCCCGAGTCGGTTCGCAGCATGGTCGAGAAGAAGATCAGTCAGCTGGGAAACGAGGACCGTGCCCTGCTGGTCACGGCCAGCGTCGAGGGCTGCGAGTTCGATTCGGCTGTGCTCTCGGCGGTCCTTGGGACGAACGCCGCGGACGTCGAGGAACGGTTGGACGTGCTGGAGTCCATCCATGGTTTGGTGGCCCTCGTTGGCGAGGCGGAGTTACCCGATCGCACCTTCACGATGCGATACCGGTTCGTGCACGTGCTCTATCAGAACGCCCTCTACGCGTCGCTGCAGCCGACGCGAAAAGCGTCGCTCAGTACCGCGGTCGCGGAAGCGCTGTTGGCTCACTACGGCAGCGAGCGCGCCGCGATTGCCTCCGCGCTCGCCATGCTGTTCGAGGCGGCGCGCGATTTCGAGCGCGCGGTCGACTGCTTCCTCCTCGCCGCGCAGCACGCCGCCCGTTTGTCCGCGAACAAAGAGGCCGTCGTCCTCGCGCGGCGCGGCCTCGGCGCACTGGCGATGTTGCCGGAGACGGGTCAGCGAGCGCAGCACGAGCTGCGCCTGCAAACCGCGTTGGGGCCGGCATTGATGGCCACCAAAGGGATTGGAGCCGCTGAGGTGGAAACGGTCTACGTTCGGGCGCAGAACCTGTGTCGACAGGTCGGCGAAACACCACAGCTGTTCACGGTGATGTTTGGTCTCTATCAGTATTGGATAGCGCGCGGGGACTACCAGACGTGCCGGGAGTTGGCCGAGCAACTGCTCGCCCTGGCAAACAAGCTCGAAGACCGCGCATTTCTGCTGCTCGCCCACAATTCGCTCGGAAACACGCTCTGGCTGACCGGCGACATCGTGGGCTCCATCGCACACAACGAACAAGCAATCGCCATTTACGATCGCCGTCAGCATCACGCGCTGGCCACTCTGTATAGCGGGTGGGACCCGGGAGTGGCGTGCCGCTATGGGCTGGCGAAGAATCTCTGGATTGTTGGTTACCCGGATCGGGCCGTCCGGACGGGCGACGAAGCGATTGCGCTGGCGCGCGAAATCGATCATGCCTACAGCGAAGTGTGCGCGCTGGTCTTCAGTGCCCTGCTTCACCAGCATCGTCGGGACGCGCGGCGGACTCGTCAGCAAGCGGAGGCCGCTATTGCACTCGCTACGAACATGGATCTGCCGACCTGGTTACCATGGGCCACCGCGTTGCGGGCCTGGGCGTTGGTCGAGCTGGGCCAGGCCGGCGAAGGGATCGGCCAATTGCGCGAAGCGATTGCTCGCTGGAAGACGGCGACCGCAGGATGCCTGGTGCCGTATTTCCTGGCCTTGCTGGCCGAAGCTTGCGCGGCGACTGGAGACACCGAGGAGGCGCGCACCGCAATCGCCGAAGCGCTCGCCGTCACCGAGCGGACGCACGAAGGATATATGGAGGCGGAACTGCATCGGCTTAACGGCGAGTTACAGATCGACGCCGCCGCAGCCGAAGCGTG
The DNA here is from genome assembly GCA_003222675.1 of Acidobacteriota bacterium. Taxonomy (GTDB): domain Bacteria; phylum Acidobacteriota; class Vicinamibacteria; order Vicinamibacterales; family 2-12-FULL-66-21; genus QHWT01. Next base: position 25,651 of record QHWT01000055.1, read on the forward strand.
TTTCCACCAGGGCATCATGATTGCGCGCCGCCAGAACGCCAAATCGTTCGAATTGCGCGCCGCGATCAGTCTGAGCCGACTGTATCGGAAGCAAGGCAAGCACGCCGCGGCGCGCGACACATTGGGGCCGATCTGCGCGTGGTTCACCGAAGGGTTCGACACCGCCGACTTGAAAGAGGCCGGCGCGCTCCTCGAGATCCTCCGCGCCGACCACCGCTGACCGTTCGTCACGCGTCGTCCTGCTTGTGCCGGTCGACACCAGACTGAATCCATTCCCGCCAACCTCCAGTAATGACCGATCGCGAGAAGGGCAATTCCAACTCCCCGCCTCGCGCGGAGCGGCAGCGCCGTTGCCTGGGGTTGGCCGCACCACCGTCGACCCGAACGGTGCGCCACGCACCACCAGCGCTCAAGGGATTGGTCATCCTCGCCGTCCACTGGATGTTCGTTGTGCCGCGTGAACTCGTGCCGAACGTAATCCGTGCGACTTGTTTCGCGAACAAACAGAGGGGCAAGTGGGAATCGGTTCTGTGTCAGAACTGTGTCACATACCCCTGAAACTCTGGGCAAACACCGTGATTTACGGGGACACCCCGATGCACATTGTTGTTGCTGAAAGTCGTTGAGTGGAAATGCGTGGGTGGTCTCTATGTGCGTCAGCACGCGCGGGCGGAATCGCTTTCCAAGCGTGCTCCTTCAACCACTCGGACATCTCTCCGTCTTCCGAATCATATACTTGCGGCCCTCTTCTAGTCACGATCCTCCGTCATTGTGATACGTCCCTCGATGTTCGGAGATCACTTACGCGCGCGAGGGTGATGTGCCGCGAGGACGCGATGCGACTGACGAGCGCCATTGATTTAGCGCGCAGCGTCGCGAGGCGCCAATCCCTCCTCCCGCAGCCTGGCGATATCTTTGGTTGGGGCACTTCCGAAGAAACGCCCGTACTCCCTGCTGAACTGCGAAGCACTCAGGTAGCCGACGCGGTGGCACGCGTCGCTCGTGTCCATCTTCTGAAAAAGCATCAGCCGCCGGGCTTCGTGCAGCCGGAGCACTTTCTGGTATTGGAGCGGGCTCATCGAGGTCACGGCTTTGAAGCGCTGGTGGAAGGACGACGCGCTCATGTGGACCGAGGCCGCCATCTCCTCGACCGTGACGGGCTGCGCGAAGTGGGCGCGGATCCAAGACACGGCTTCGGCCACTCGCTGCACTCCCGACTTCGGCTGACCGATCTGCGCGACACGAGGGCCAATCGGAGTGCGCAGCAGACGAATCAGAATTTCATCGACCATCAGCGATCCGAGCAGGTCCGCATCCTCCGCCTGGGCCATCAGGTCGAGCAAGCGCGTCACGGCATCGACGATGCCGTCGGTCGCGCGCCCGACGTAGAGGCCGCGATTGTCAGGCGCCTTGGGAACGCCACGCGGGTACACCCGCACGGCGAGTTCTGCCACACGCGCGGGATCCAGGTCCAGCATGAAACCGAGATACGGATCCTTCCGACTGGCTCGAGTCACTTGGCTCCAGATCGGCAGATCCACCGCGAAGACGAGCACATGCGCCGGATCGTATTCGAGCACTTCACGGCCCAGCATTACGACCTTGGCACCTTGCGCGACGACGCAGAGGGCCGGACCTGCCGTGGAGTACGTGGGCTCGGTCGTGATCCGCGATCGGCGGATGGCATAGGTTCCCGGGAGGCGGAGCGGAAACACACCATCGTGCGGAGCGTAGCGCGCGACCAGGTTGGCCAGCCTTCGCAGTACCAGTGCGCCAGGCCCCGCGAGGCTGATGTCGTTAAGGGATGTACCGGTCGCTATTGGTGCGGAGCGGTCCGGTCTGCGGCCACGGCGGAATTCACGCCCATCGTCGTCGCGGACACGTCGCGTACGGTCACGCGCTTGGCGAGGAGTCAGCATCATGTTGGCAATAGTACAACCAGCGCGAAGGCAATGCTTGCCTAAACCTGCGAGGCGAGCGCGTGATCGACATCCCATTCTTGGAGGAATGGGCAAGAAACGGCTGCCGCTGCGCGGTACTGTGGTTGCTGACGAAGGGAGGACTGACCTTGTCTTCGTACAACATCACGCTGAATAACGGCGCTCACATGCCCGCGCTTGGTCTCGGCGTATATCGGAGCTCACCGGAGCAAACGGTCACCGCCGTCGAATCCGCGCTCGCGCAAGGCTACCGCGCGCTCGAGAGAGTCCTCGCCGACGGACGGGTGCGCGCCATCGGCGTTTGCAACTTCAGCCCGAAGCTGTACACCCTCACGATTCCCGAGTAGCGAAACCGGGGATTCACTTGCCGTCAACGGCACCCGAGAGGAGATTGCACGTGATAAGACAGAGATTCTCGATAGCGTGCCCGGCCATCCTGGTCGGTGTCACGGTTGCGGCCGTCATCGGCACGACGGGCGACATGATGGCGCAGGTACTCAAAGATGTTCAGACTCCTGATACGCCCTTGGTGCTGAAGGCACAAGGCAGCTTCTTCGTCGGCGGCGAGAAGGTCGAACAGACGCAAGGTGAGTTGGGCAACCTCGGTCCCGGGGGTCACATCGCCGTCAACCAGATGTACGTGCGATACATGGTGCCGCAGGGCGGCGACGGTAACCTTCCGGTCGTGATGGTGCATGGCGCGACTCTGACTGGCAAGTCCTGGGAGACGACGCCGGACGGTCGAATGGGGTGGGACGAGTACTTCGTACGCAAGGGCCATCCCGTGTACATTCCGGACCAGGTCGGGCGCGGGCGCTCGGGCTTCAATCAAGCCGTCTTCAACAACGTGCGCGCGGGCTCGACGCCGCCGGCCAACCAACCTGTCTGGTTGCGATTCAGCGACGAGGGTGCCTGGCCCAACTTCCGGTTCGGTCCGCAAGCCGGCGCCGCCTATCCTGACAATCAGTTCCCGGTATCCGCCGTCGACGAATTGGCGAAGCAAGGTGTGCCCGACGTCAGCTTTGGCGGCGTCCCCACACCCAACCCAACACTCAAGGCGTTGTCAGATCTCGCCAGCCAACTGAATGGCGCGGTGTTGATGGGACACTCGCAATCCGGATCGTTTCCGCTCGAAGCGGCGCTGATCAATCCCGCCGCCACGAAAGGTCTCGTGCTCGTCGAGCCTGGTAGCTGCCCGGCCAGGTACACCCCCGAGCAGATCGCCACCTTGGCGAAGGTGCCGATATTGGTCGTCTTCGGTGATCACCGCGACACCGCGACAGGTATTCCGACGCTGCCCTCCTGGCAGAACCGCTTCGAGGCGTGTCAGGCACTTATCGGGCGCATCCGGAGTGCCGGCGGTCAGGCAGACATGCTCAACCCGCCGGACCGTGGCATCCGCGGCAACAGCCACATGATCATGCAGGACAAAAACAACCTGCAGATTGCCGATCTGATCTTGCAGTGGATCGACGAGCAGGTCAGCAAGCGAAAGGCTGCAAAGTGAAGAACGCGGTGACCGTCACGGGCGCCCTGTTGCTGGGCGTCACACTTGTGCGGCTCTTCGCCGCCCAGTCCACGCCGCGGCTCGCACTGGAATTACAGGACTACGCCGCGCTGCCGATCACGGCGGACAACACGAACACCAACACGCGCGCGCAGCTCGCGCGAGTGAATTACCTTCGGGACGAGCCTGGCGGGCGCCGCTTCTTCGTTAATGACCTCAACGGGCGCCTTTACATCCTCGACAAGCAGACGAAACAGTTCACAACGTACCTCGACTTCAACGGCGCGGAAGGACGGCCCGGGCTGTTCCAGCGATTCTCGTTCAAACTGAATTTTGCGACCGGGCTGACGAACTTTCTGTTTGATCCCGACCACGCCCACAACGGCGTCTTCTACACACTTCACATGGAAGAACCGGCCATTGCCGCGCCTGCTACGCCGCGAGCCGGCATCGTGTCAGGCCTTGATCTATCTGGGTACGCGACCACGCCGGCCATTCAGACGCCGACGGTCAACGGGCAGGTCGATCGCGAAGTCGTGCTCATCGAATGGACGGATCGCAACCCCACGAACTCCACGTTCGAGGGAACGGCGCGAGAGCTCCTGCGGGTGCAGTATCCACTCGCGGCCCATCCGTTGGGCGAGATGACGTTCAACCCGGTCGCGCGACCTGGCGATCCCGATTGGCGGGTCATGTATCTCGGGGCCGGGGACGCGCAGTCCGGCGAGCAGCGCGACAGCCGCCGCCTGAACCCGCAGCGACTCGACACCCTCGTCGGCAAGATCCTCCGCATCGTTCCCGACCTGCGCGAGCACACGACCACGAGCACCGTCAGCGAGAACGGGCGCTACCGTATCCCGAACGACAATCCGTTCACCACAGTCGACGGCGCGCGCAAGGAGATCTGGGCCTACGGTCTCCGCAATCCTCATCGGCTGATCTGGGACGTAGATCCTGCCCGCCCCGCTACGCCGACGCTGCTCGCATTCAATATCGGGCTCGTCACCTGGGAGACCGTCGTCGTCATCCACAAGGGGGCCAACTACGGCTACCCGCTGCGTGAAGGCACTCAGAGCATGTCGCCGACGAACGGGATGGGGCCGTTGCCGGAGGACGACATGATTCCCGTGCAGATCTCGAACACCGTGACGCGCGGCCTGGTCAAACCGGCGTACGCGGTGATTGAGTATCCGCACAACCGCGACTCGGGCGGCGACGCGATTGCGAACGGCTTCATCTACCGCGGCACACTGATTCCGGCGCTCAGAGACAAGCTCGTCTTCGGCGACATCACCACCGGCCGGATCTGGTACGCCAATCGTACCGACGTGCTCGCGGCCGATGACGGGAACGCGACGACCGTCGCACCGATTTACGAGATGGACGCGGGCCTGCGTCGACTCGCCGAAGAGAAGTATCACGAGCGCGGCGGCCGGGGCGGGGCGCTCCCCGGGATGGGAATGGTTGCGGGCCGCGGCCGTGTGGACCTGAGGTTTGCGGTCGACAACGACGGCGAGCTCTACGTCCTCACCAAGAGCGACGGCATGATTAGAAAAGTCGTGAGTGCCAGACCCGCAACATCGACGTCGCCGGCGGTGGCTGCTCCCGCGCCGAGTGCCGGTCAGAAGGTTAGCAGTCCGCCGGCCGCGAGTCTGAGAAACCCCGCGGCATCCACAACGGAGTCGATCGCCGCGGGGAAGCGGCTCTACGACGTTAATTGCGCCGCCTGTCATGGGAATCTGGCGCAGGGAGCCGTCAAGGCCGGGACGACGCTCTCCATCATCGAGGAACAGCGAGGCAAGCAGCCGCCCGATCTGACCGACGATCAATGGGATCACGGGTCGAGCGCCGGCGACATCTTCTTCGTCATCAAGCGCGGGCTGCCGCAGACCATGATGCCGGGATTCGATGGACGCATTCCGGACGAGGACATCTGGAACATCGTCAATTACCTTCGCACCCTGCGCCCAAGAAAGTAGAGCCGCGCGATGCACGCGGACAAAACGAACATTTCCGGAAAGATTGTCGTGATCACCGGCGCCAGCAGTGGCCTGGGCGAAGCGACGGCGCGGTACCTCGCGGACCGCTCACCCGAACAGGCGGCAAGGCGTCCGCAATCGTCACCGACGTTACGGACGCCGCGCAGGTCCAAGCGCTCGTCGATTCCGCGGTCGAGCAGTACGGCCGCGTCGACGTGATCCTCAATAACGCGGGCGTCACGCCGCATTCGCCGCTGGAGCGACGGAAAGTCGACGACTGGGACCGCACCATTGACATCAACATCAAGGGCGTGTTGTACGGCATTGCCGCGGCACTGCCTCACATGCAGCGGCAGAAGTCCGGGCACTTCATCAACGTCTCGTCAGTCGCCGGTCATAGGGTCGGCCCGGGGAGCGCCGTGTACGCGGCGACGAAGAGTGCGGTACGCGTGATCTCCGAAGGACTCCGGCAGGAAGTGAAGCCGTGGAATCTTCGTACGACGATCATCTCGCCAGGCGCGGTCGCGACGGAGTTGCCGAACAGCATTACCGAGGCAGATATCGCGAAGGGCATTGGCGAGTTCTACGAGCAGTACGCGATTCCGGCCGACTCGTTCGCGCGCGCTGTGGCCTTCGCGATTGGTCAGCCTGAAGACGTGGACATCAACGAGATTCTCTTCCGGCCGACGCGGCAGGAACTCTGACCCGGACGGCAGGGTGGCGGTCATCGGAGGGCAGCAATGAATCTGTTCACAGCGATGCTCACGACAATAGCGCTGCTCCCGTCGGCGTCGACGGAGGCTCAGACGATGGACATCACGCGTCCGGAGGGACAGGCGCAAAGGTCAGCGCAACGCAAGGTCGAGTCCGAGCAGCAGTCTCAGCTGGCGAACGAGCAAGGCACCACCAGACCGTCGGGAGAACTTCAACAAAGAATCGCGCCCGGTCCAGCGAGACTCACCGACGAGGTGCTTTTCGGTGACGTCTGGAGGCGGCCCGAATTGTCGCCACACGACCGCAGCCTGGTCACTATCGCCGTCTCGATCGCGACCGGAAAGACGACGCAGCTTGCCGGCCACTTGGGTCGGGCCCTCGCCAACGGGGTACAGCCTTACCGAGGCCTCGGGCGTCTTGGCGCATCTGGCGATTTACTGCGGATGGCCGAGCGCGGTCTCGGCACTGGAGGTCTACGAGCAGGTGTACAGCGCGCGGAAGGTCGACACCGCCGCGCTGCGTGCCGTGGGCCCGCGACTTCCAGCTCCCGTCTCCGACGCGGCACAGGCCAAAGCACTGACGACGAATTGCCGGCCGTCGCACCGAAGTTCGTGCAGCTCACCAACGACGTCGTGTTCGGTGATTTGTGGCGGCGGTGCGATCTCAGTCTGCGGGATCGCAGCCTGGTCACCATCGCCGCGCTGGCCGCGATGGGCGATGACGACCAGATCAATTTCTACATCCGCCGCGGGGTCGAGAGCGGTCTGACCCGCGCTCAGATCACCGAGGCTTTGACCCATCTGGGCTTCTACGCCGGCTGGGCCAGGACGACCAAGGCCATGATGGGCCAGTGCTAAGGGGCGAGTTGTATCGGCGCGACCCGGATGCCACCTGGGATCAGATGATGACGGCGTGGCAGCTGACCGACGCCAAGATTCGCACCATTCGCGACAATCTGGGCGCGCGAGATATTCCGCTCGCGATGACGGAATGCCATTTTGTTGTTCCCGGGCGCGATCGCGGCGACGTGCTCGCGTCGTGGGCGGCAGGTGTGTCCTACAAGCGTATCCTCAACAACCATCAGCGGCATGGCGACGTGCTGAAAATTGCTACGGCCGCGGACTTTTGCGGAACACGCTGGCAGAACAACGCGGTGATCATTCCGACGCCGAAGGGTAACAATCGCGCCTATCTTCAGCCCGTCGCCCGTGTGATGCGACTCTATCGTCACCACATCGGTATCTGCGCTGGAACTTCAGATCGGATCGAATTGACCGGCGCCCCACCCATCTACATCAAATTCGTCCTGAGTAACGCGATCTTGCGCAGCAGCCGTCCCTGAGTTCTACCGCGGGCTGCTGGCTGTCCGAGACGCAACCGTTCCCCGCAAAAAAGAGGCCGGCTGACACAGCGAAGTGCAGCCGGCCCATCGTGCACTCCTACGGACTGAGGGTCCGCATCGCGAAGATGCGCACCGGATCGCGGCCTCGGAAGACACTCCTAGCGCCGCTACAGCCAGTCGTGACGGCAGCCAGTCGCAGCGCCGTTCAGCGCTCGTCGTGAATCGCTTCCCGGACTTTGTTTTCGATCTCCGGTGTCATGTGACGAATGTCGTGAGCCGTTCGGGCGTGTTCCGCGGCCTTGCTCATGACTTCGTTCTCGTCCTTTCCTCGAATCACCTCGCGACAACCCGACTCCGGCATCACGTCCACGCAGCGCAGTTCTTTGTCCATATGTTGCCTCCGATGCAGAAGCGGGGATGATGTCCTTGTCGCTCGCCCTCGTCAATCAAGAAGCGAACTGGCGACCTCCGACGTGACAGGCATCGGGCCACAACATTCAAATGGTTGCTCCTCAGTGAGTTCTACGGATGAGGAGAAGCCAGGGTGGCAAGGTTAGGGCACCGAGGTAGCGAACGTCGGCACTGTCCTACCCGCTTGTTCAAAAAGCGGTAAACCCGCATGGAGCGTGTCGGACCCTCAAGAGCACCTCGCGCCGATTGTCCAGAAAGCCGTGAACCGCTTCTGAAAGTCGTTGAGGTCGCTGGCGGCACTGTTTGAATGGACGACGACGCAGCAGGAGCCAGTGCGGCACACGCTGCGGACGGTGGTTGGCGGAAGTTCGTCAACCGGACGGTCGGCACCACCCAGCATTTCCGGCGACCAGCGACAGCGGATCGGCATCGCGCGCGCGTTCATCCGCTACTGCGGTTACCGCCAAACTCAGAATCCTTCAGGCGCAGCTCGCGGCGCTGCTGCCCGGTGTCCAGCTCCAGGCGCAGCTGATGACGGAGCTGCAGGCAGCCGTCGCGTACTCCCCGGGCGGCAACCGCGTCACGATCCCCGGCGCGACGCCGGTGGAGCAGCTCGCGAACCTTGTGGCGGCAAGAAGTAGGGACGGCGGGGCGAGGCGTTCAGCCTTGCCCCAGCCTCCGCCATCCGAGATTGGCCACAGGCGCGGCCATCAACAGCAACGCCACGGCGAGTAGCGGCCAATTGAACGACGTCGGCAGCACGCGCGTGACCGCGTCCCGTCCATCAGGCAGCGCGATCAGCGCATCCGCCATGAAGACTCCGAGCGCCAGGGCGATCCCGATCGAGCTCGAGACCCACAACGCGGGCGTCAGCTCCGCGGCCGCCGCACGATCCGGCCATTGGGTCGCCAGCGTTCCCCAGGCGATCATCAGCAGCGCGATGCTCACCGGCGCGAGCACCGGACCCCACCACGGCAGGGGCAGCAAAAAGAGGATGTCCCAATCCAGGAGGGATGCCGGCCAGTCCGACATGATCCACAGGAAGACGTAGTACAGGATGTCCCACACGCCGAAGGCAATCGCCATGTAGCCAATGCGCCGCTGCCAGGTGCGCCCCGCCAGCATGCCGGTCGTGAGCAGCATCATCAGCGTCGCTGCCTCGCGCAGCAGTTCGACGTTCCCGAGCGCGCCGACAATCGGCAATGGATCCGGCTGGTAGGGCTGCACGCGATCGACCAGCAGGCGAAGGTAATACACGCACGCCGACTCGACCCACGCCATCGCGGCGGCGAAGGCGACGACGACCGCCCAGCGGACCCGCTCCGTCAGCGGGCGATTCATCGAATGTACTCGGCGATGCCGGTCGCGCCGCGCCGCTCCCCTTCAGCCAATTGCCGGATCCGCTGCTCGACGCGCTCGATCACGTCGTCTGGCGTCGATGTCCCCGCGGTGATTCCGACGACGTCCGTGTCGAGGAACCAGTCCGGCCGCAGGTCGGCGTCCGTCTGGACGTGGTGGACGCGCGCGCAGTAGCTGCTGCACGTCTTCACCAGTTCTCGCGTGTTGTTGCTGGCCGCGCCGCCGATCACGACGACGACGTCGCACTCGCGCGCCATTTCGACGGCGGCGTCCTGGCGTTCCTTGGTGGGCTTGCACACGGTGTCGATGAACCGGACGTCAGATTGAGGAAACCGGCGACGTATGAGCGCGACGAGGTGCCGCACGCGCGCGATCGACTGCGTCGTCTGCGCGGCGACGCCGATGCGCGGATGCTCGGACAGCCGCGTCACGTCGTCCTCGTGCAGCACGACATCGAAGTGGTCCAGGTCGCCGGTGAGCCCGCGCACTTCCACGTGATCGCGCTGCCCGACGATCACCACGTGGTAGCCGTCGCGAACGAGAGCGGCGACCGCGCGGTGTGCGACATGGACGAGCGGGCAGGTGGCCTCGACAACGTTGAGGCCGCGCGCGCGGGTTTCGGCCAGCGCGCGCTGCGACGTGCCATGCGCCGTCACCATTAAGGTGTGGGTCTTGACCTGCGACACGTCGTTCGCCGTCGCGATCCCCCTGGCGCGCATCTCGCCGACGACCGTGGGGTTGTGCACCAGGTCGCCGAGGATGGTGAGCGGCGCGGCATCGGCCTCGGCGAGCGCCAGCGCGATCGCGTCGCGCACGCCGAAGCACATGCCCAGGTGTGTCGCGCGGAGAGTCTTCATGGCGGGCCCCTGTGATTTACGTCGGCGGTAACTTTACATCGCAAAGTTTATGACCATGAGTTCGGGTTGTCAAGCGGCTTGTCGCGTCAGCACCGTAAGACCCGCCGCGGTACGCGCGTTCCGTCGTCGGGCTTTGTAGCGAGCCGACGTGCGCAGCAGGAAGCAATCGCGGCGGAACGGATTGACGTAAGTAACTTTGTAAGGTAAAGTTATTCCACATCAGCCTCGTCGAGCATCCCGGTCATGGCCTTGGAATGCACGCCGAGGCGAACACCATCGATTACGAGGAGGGCTGATTCAGCGCGACTGCAGAACGGTCAGTACGCAACCATCGCATCGTCGAACAGCGTGCTGAGCTCCTCCGGGCCGGCCGACCGCGGCGCCAGTTTGGTCACCCGATGCTGCGGAAGCGTGCCCTGCACAAGCGTGGGGATGTCCGACCTCGAATAGCCGACCGCCCGTAGTCCGTCGGGAACCTTCAGGCGCTTCATGAACCACGTGATCCTGTCCGCAAGGATCTTTCCGGCGTCCTTCGCGCGCGCGCGTGACACATCGACGCCAAGCGCTTCGGCCGTCTGCAGATGCCGCGCCGGATTCGCCGACGCGGTGAAACGGAAGACCGCCGGCGCATTGAGAATTACCGATACTCCGTGCGGCACGAGTGGATGATCGACCGCGTAGCCGGGTGCGCGGTAATCCCTGACGTGTCCGGACACCGGATACGACATACCGTGCGGGAGGTGCACGCCGGCGTTGCCGAAGCCGATGCCCGCGTATGTCGCGGCCAGCAGCATGTTCGCGCGCGCTTCGTCATCGCCGGGATCCTCGACGGCGCGAACAAGAAACTGCGCCACCATCCGTAAAGCCTGCAAGGACCAGACGTCGCTGATCGGGTTCGAGCCCTGATACGCCGGCCGGAGGTTCGGGCGTTCCGGCCGCGGCCGGTCCGTGAACGGCATGGCCGTGTAGGACTCGATGGCATGGCTCAGGATGTCGAGGCCCGTTGACGCCGCGACGGCAGACGGCATCGTGCGCGTGTTCTCCGGATCGAGGTAGCCGAGTGTCGGCTTCAGACGGCGGTGTGCGATGCCGGTCTTCGCGTGGAGGCTCTCGAGATCGAAGATCGCCACTCCGGTTGTTTCACTGCCGGTGCCGGCGGTCGTCGGAATCGCCATCAGCGGCTTCAGCGGGCCGGGCACGGGCCGGCCCTTGCCGATCGGCGGATTGACGTAATCGAGGAAGTCGGCAGGGCAGCTCGTGTAGAGGTTCACCGCCTTCGCCGTGTCGATCGTGGATCCGCCGCCGACCGCGACGAAGGCGTCGAACGCGCGCTCACGCGCGAAGCCAATCGCGTCGAGGAACGAGGCGTCGGTGGGCTCCACGCGGACCCGGTCGTACACAACCGCGGCAATCCCGTTCTCGTGCAGCGACTCCATCGCGATCCGAACGGGCGGCAAGTCGCGCACGATCGGATCCGTGACGAGAAGCACGCGCCGGGCGCCAAGCTCCTTGAGATCCGCTCCGACTTCGCGTGTCACGCCGGCGCCGAAGCGGACGCTCGACGCTGCCATTTCAAATGCCGTTTCACTGGTCATGACGCGTTGCCCTCTCCGCCTGCGGCCTGATGATCAATAATGCGCGACCACGAGGGAAGACAAATGCATACGGTGGGACGGCGGCGATTCTTCCTGCTTGGAATCTGTTGCGCGCTGGGCTTTGCTGGCCACGAGGCGCTGGCAGAGCGGCCCGGCCAGACACCCGTTGCCTTTCATTGGCCCACCGGGAAGCGCGCCGCTGTCAGTCTGAGCTTCGACGATGCGCGTACGAGTCAGGTGGACGAGGGGCTCGCACTGCTGAAAAAGATGGGCGTCAAGGTCACGTTCTTCGTGACGCCTGGAGGCGTCGAAAAGCGGCTGGATGGATGGAAGCAGGCCGTCCTCGATGGGCACGAGATTGCCAACCACTCGTTGACACATCCCTGCTCGGGGAACTATGCGTTCTCGTCCGGCAACGCGCTGGAGACGTACACGCTGGAGTCCATGGCGCAGCAGCTCGATGAAGCGAATGGCCGGATCGAGAAGCTGCTCGGCGTGAAGCCGACCACCTTCGCCTATCCGTGCGGTCAGAAGTTCGTCGGACGCGACCGGAACGTGAAGAGCTACGTTCCGCTGATCGCCGAGCGGTTCCTCGCGGGCCGCGGCTACATGGACGAGTCGCCGAACGATCCGGCGCTGGCCGACCTTGCGCAGGCCATGGGAACCGCGTTCGACGACATGGATTTCCTTCAGATGAAGACGATAGTCGATGCGGCAGCTGCCGACGGACGCTGGGTGATCTTCGCCGGCCACGAGATCGGGCGGAAGGCGTATCAGACGACGGATCTGCGTGCGCTCGAGCAGCTTTGTGCGTATCTGAAGGATCCGGCGAACGGCATCTGGCCGGGAACGGTCGCTGAGGTCGGCGCGTACGTTCGCGACCGGCAGCGCGAAGCGGCGGCGCGCTGAAGCGCGTCAGTGCGCCCGCGCTCATGAATCGCCGGCGTGCGCGCACGGAACCCGAGGTCCATCATCCTAGCGCTCGCTTAACGGCTCCATGCGCGCACTGCGCAGACCTCACAATAAGTAAGGTGATGCATTGTTGTGATGGGAGTGTGATACGTGGGGCCCCGAAGCTCGAGGTGCCCACCCTAACAGGCGTTTGCAGCCGTCCGCGGCCAGTGCGATCATGAGCCGCCGCGGCTGAAACGCACGACGTTAGGCTGCCATATCCGACGTGCTGGCGGGACGTTGAACGTAGGGTCAGCGGCGTCGCGAACGCATTCCGATATGGTGATCGTTGACACACCACGACTCTCGCTCCGGCCGCTTCAGGCATCGGATGCGGAGCCGTTGCTGGAAATCCATAAGGATCCGGAGGTCATCAAGTATATCCTCCATGGCGCGCCTCCGGGAGGGATTACCCATGCCTGGCGAGTCATCGCCATGATGATCGGGCACTGGCATCTCCGTGGCTACGGTCAGTGGGCGGTCGTGGAGAAGGCAAACGCTCAGGTGATCGGACGGGTCGGCCTTTGGAACCCTGAGGGCTGGCCGGGCATCGAACTCGGATGGATCATTGGGCGCACTCGATGGGGCAACGGTTTTGCCACCGAAGCGGCTTTGGCCGCACTCAATTGGGCATGGGAGAACGTCAGGACGGATCACATCATCAGTATCATACAGCCCGATAATATCGCGTCGATTCGCGTGGCCGAAAAAATCGGCGAGTGTTTCGAACGCAACGACGTCATGGACGGCACGAACGTTCAAATCTACGGCATTCGCCGGCCGACGACAGCCTAACCTGCGGCTGCACCGGACGACCACACGACTGCGAGCGGTCGCCGGTGAGCCGCAACGTTAGCCCGCAAATTGGAATGCTGGAGATTCGTTTGGCTCGACGCGAGGAATTCCCTCGATCGAGCGGTACGTCGTAGGAGAGACGGTAGCGCCATACAGCTTGGATGTCGACGGGCAGAAGTCCGAAGGACTGGTACATCCGAACCCGGAAGGCCGTGACATTCCGCCGATTGCAAAGGAGTCTCGCCCCTACCGTCACACGCGCCGCACACCCGTCTGGCCCGTCAGCGACCGCATCGAGTGGGGAGACAAAGGTCTGGCAAGAGACGCGAGATGATGTCGAAGGACATCTAGAGAGGACGTATGCGCATCAACGACCTGCTCCTGTCGGAATTCGACGAAGAAGTGAAGAAGACACGGACGATGCTCGAACGCGTGCCGGCCGGGAGAGGCGATTTCGTGCCGCACCCCAAGTCCATGCCGCTCGGCAGGCTCGCCCCTCACATCGCCCAACTCGGTGGCTTCGGGCTGACGATCCTGACGGAGCCCGGCCTGGACTTCGCTCAACGTCGCTACGCCCCGCTGCCGTTTGAGTCGGCGGCCCAACTCGTTCGCGCGTTCGATGAAGGCACCGCGCAGGTCCGGCGTGCGCTCCCAGATGTGCCCGAACACGCCTGGACCGAGCCGTGGCAGCTGTCGGTTCAGGGGAAGGCGATTTTCAATGGGACGCGGTTCCTCGCCTATCGCGAGATGTTCATCAACCATCTCGTTCACCACCGGGCACAGCTCGGCGTCTATCTGCGGTTGAATAACGAACCGGTACCGGCCACCTACGGCCCCTCGGCCGACGAGACGCTTGGCTTTTGAGCTCAAGAACCGCGTTCGGCCAGTGCGCGCTCAAACCGCGTGTCGTGCGCACGAACAACCGAACTCCCAGCTTGGACTCGAGTTGCGCGATCGACTTCGAGGCCGCGGGCTGTTCCCGCCTCATACGGCGTGCGCCACCCGAGAACGAGCCGGCCTCGATGACGTTAACGAACGTCGCCATCGCCGATCCTTCGGGGTTATGCCTCCGAGGAATGGATCGTAGCGCGCGCGAATTCATCGCCGCGAGAGGGCGCAAACAGTTCGTGCCAGAGTCCGGCTGCGCGACAGGGCGCACCCGTCCGCCAAGGCCTGAGTCCACCTGCGTTCCGGTCCACGCCGCTCTAGTTGTTGCGCGGCGTGCCGGCGCCGTATGTGCGCAGGACATCCGCGAAGTCCATCCAGCCCCGGGCAGTCGCCAGGCCGAGAAGTGTCTTTCCCTGCCGGTTCGGCGCGTCCAAGTGCGTCCCGTGCGCAGTCAGTAAACCGATGATTTCGTCGAAGCGTGACATCTCGGGATGCAGATAGAACACGAGCGGGTCGCCATCTGCATCCACGCGTCGCACCTGACCGCGTCGAAGATCGTCGCGAACCGCGCCAGATACTCGACGACGGCCTCGTGCTGGCCGTACCGCGCCCATCCGATCGGCGTGGAGTGAAACGCGTAATCGCGCAGCGCGGGATCGGCGCCGAGCGCGATCAAGACCTTCACCATGTCGAGATCGCCGCCGCCGGCGGCGTTGTGGAGCGCGCCGCGGTCGAGACCGGTGTTCGCAATCATGCCGTTGACGTCGGCGCCGAGCTCGACGAGCAGCTTCACGCCCTCCGGGCGCCTCGCCTCGACGGCGCGATGCAGCAGCGCGACGCGACCTTCGTATCCCAGGCGATCGAGGAGCATCGAATCGTCTGCGAGCATGGTCCGCATCTCGTCGCGACGTCCCGCGATACACGCGAGGGCGAACCGATCGTCGCGACCGAGCTCGATTCGCGAGGCGCCACGCTGCGCGAGGTACTCGGCAATCCCAGGATGGCCGTTCAGGACGGCGTGCTCGTACGCGGTGCGGCGGTCCCGCGGGCTGGGCGCGTTGACGTCGACGCCGTGCTCGACGAGCAGCCTGACTCGATCGGCAAAGCCGTGTTGCGCGGCCCAGCACAATTGCTCGGCGAGCATTTTCGACAGGCTGAAAGTCGGATCGGCCAGGCGGATCCACGGGCCGCCGCGATCATGCCCCATACCGTACGAAAACAGGAGCCTCAGATGGTCGTCGTTCGGCTCGAAGTGGCGGTTGTACAGCGTCTGCGTATCGTTCGGATCGGCGCCGGCGTCGAGGAGCAGCCGCGCCAGCGCGTCGCATCGCGGGTGCGGCAGCTCGTTCATGTTGTCCTCGCCTCTTCCGAAGGCGCCGGTGAGGGCGGTGAAGGGATACGTGCCGTTCCACATGAAGCCTGCGTTTGGATCGGCGCCACGTTCGAGGAGCAGGCGCGAGGTTTCGAGCGAAGAGCGTTTCGGAGGCGCATCGTCGAGCCGCGAGTAGCACGCGTAGAGCAACGGTTGCCAGTTGAACGGGCCGCCTTTCGTGTTGACCAGAGCGGATTCGCGATCGATCGCGACGCCGACGGCTTCGACGTCGCCGGCGGCCGCGGCCGTGTAGATCGTGGCGCTCGCAACGCCGGGATTCTCCCGGATCAGCCGCTCCGCTTTCGCGATATTCGATCGGTGCCATGCTCCGTACACGAGGCACGCGAGCCGAACGAACACCTCATCGAGCGGCGCCGCACCGGACTGAGGCGGCGGCGTGTGCCACGTGGAGGGTTCGATCGCGGTGAGATGGGCCTTGAGCTTCGGCCAGCTGGCGAACCCGTACCGGCGCGCGATCGCCAACTGCGCGTCGGTCAGGGAAAAGTGCGTTATCGCTTTGGCCTGGCGCGGATGAAACTCGCGTGCCTGCGCGATGGCCGCAGCGTCGCCGGCGCGGACAGCGCTACGTAGACGCTTGGCTTCTTTTCGGAGATGCTCGAGGGACGGATCGTTCGGCAGCGGACGCGTCGGCAGAGCGACCTCCTCGCCCGCAAGAGCGGGCTGCCGGCCTGTGGTCCGCAGCATCAGGCGAGGAAGTGCTTGCCTCTCGGTGTCGACGAAACGGGAGGGCTTGGCCCTTTCCGCGGACTGGGAGCGTCCCGTGCGCTCGAATCCATGCTAGCAGATTCGCCGCGCACGGTCCCTATGGACCCGGCCTACACTCGTTGGGCGGCCGCATCCTTAATCGCGATGGTGCGAGCGGCTGTCGTGCTCGTCATCGTTGTCGCCTTCGTCGTCGTTGTCGGAATGCTTCGCGCGGCGGAGGTTGTGCTTGTAAACATACGTCGCGACGTCGCGCCCGAGATCGGCGCCGGCATCCTGATCGAAGCGAAAATGGATGCCTCCGTAGACGCGCGCGTCGTTGATATCGCCCGTGATCTGGTTGAACCTGGTGTAGTGGAAGGTCAACCCTGGCACGGCGGGGTTCGCCATGGTGATGGCATGGCCGCCAGCACCGTAGACACGCCTCAGGATCTCGGCGGCGCTGTTGCTTCCGCTGGCGTGATTCGACGGATAGCTCGGGAAACACGGCGTGAGAATGTACGGCATAAAGGTGAAGTCGGCGTCGGTTGTTGCGTTGCCATCGAGGTTGCCCTCGCGAATAGCCGTCTCGGGCCGCCACAGCTTGTAGTGATACTTCGTCCAGAACGACGCGACGAGGCTGTCGTTGCTGGCCATGTTGAGCAGGGCGAAGGCCCGCGCGTTCTCCGAAAGCGAGCTGCCCTCCGCGGCGGCGACCTGCCTCGCGGCCAGGTTGAACACAAAGCTCGGAGAGGACACGGCGTAGAACCGCGCCACATCGGCTCGATCCTGCGGCCGCTCGGTAGGATCGCTACTGACGTTGCCGACCCTCTTCACCTCGTTGTAGTCCCGTGCGTATCTCTCGCTGGTGAGCGCCGGGGGCGGACCCGGGGCAAACTGCGCGATCCACTCCTGGCTGCCGGCAACGCTCGGAACACCGAACGGCGTCATGTTTTGCCACTGAAAAGCGATTCCACCGGCGGCAGGGCAACTTGGCGTGAGCTGCCACACGCCGGGGTCGATCGGCGCGGGCGAGTAGAACTGCGGCGGTGACGAGCCGTCGTTGAGGCGTAGCGCGATCATTTGGGCAGCCGCGGCCTGACCCGTCGCAATGCCGCCGCTCTTGGCTGAGCCGTTGGGGATCACGGCCAACGACGCTGTATAGGCGGCATCGAGATTCGGCGCCAGCGGGAAGTAGTTCTTAAGCACGTGGTACGCAGCGGCAACTGCCGCGGCGTCGGCCGATGCGCCCGCTGGCGCGGCGACACTTCCGAGGTACGGCTTGTAGTCGCCGGTGATCGCGTTGACGGCTTCGAACACGGCGAGCTGCGTGATCGCCAGGAAGCGTGCCTGAGCGAACGGACTCTGCCCTTGACTGACCAATGTAGACACCGCGATTGCGTTCCAGTCGAGAACGACGTCAGCCCTTGCAGCAATCGAGCTGCACGCCAATAGGGCTACGAGGGTGACCGAAGTACGTAGCTGCGTCATAGTGTTTCTCCGTTCAGTGGTGATGGGGCCTGGGGTCGCTCCGACCCCATTGCGGTCAGGCCCGTTATCCGCTTCGACATATCGCCTACCGCCCCGAGAGGCGGAAAGGGACAGCCGAAACGGACACGACGTGAAACCCGGTTAAAATGCAGCCGTTTTGGGCCCGACCCACGAGGTGACCGTGCTCCTCAGAGCCTGGCGCCAGGGAGACGAGACGGCCCTGGATGCGTTGATGCCGCTCGTCCACGACGAATTGCGGCGCATCGCCCGCCGGTGCTTGTACGGCGAGCATGCGAACAGCAGCGTGCAAGCGACCGAATTGGTCAACGAAGCCTATTTGCGCCTGGTCGACGTGCAACACGTCGACTGGCAGAACCGGACGCATTTTCTGGCGATGTCGGCGCGGTTGATGCGCCGCGTGCTCGTCGACCTCGCTCGATCGCGAGGTGCGGATAAGCGGGGCGGTGGCGCGGTTCGCGTGACGTTCGACGAAGCGGCGCTCGGCGGCGTTGCGCCCGATGCGGACGTGATTCGGCTGGACGATGCGCTGCAGGCGCTCGCCGCTCTGGACGATCGCAAGAGCCGCGTCGTCGAGCTGCGATTCTTCGGCGGGTTGACCGTCGACGAGACCGCCGTGGCGCTCCAGGTCTCGTCGAAAACCGTGCTGCGCGACTGGGAGTTCGCCCGGGCGTGGCTGCAGCAGGAATTGACCCGCGAGGCTGGACGTGACGCCTGAGCGCCTGCGCGAGATCGAAATGCTGTTTCACGAGGCTCGCGAGCGGACGCCAGCCGAGCGCGACGCGTTTCTCGCGCGCGCGTGCGCGCACGATTCCACGCTGCGGCGCGAGGTCGAGTCCTTGCTGGCGGAGCCGCCGGTCGGAATGATCGACGCGCCGCTTGGCGCGCTCGTCGCCGAACTCGTCGCGCCTCCCGTGCCGCGCCTCGCGCCAGGCTCGTCGGTCGGTCCGTATCGCATCGAGAGATTGCTCGCCGGCGGCGGCAGGGGCGAGGTGTATCGCGCACGCGACACGACCCTGGGCCGCGACGTGGCGATCAAGATTCTCCCGCGGCAGTTCACGACGGACCCGGAACGGCTGGCACGCTTCGAGCGGGAAGCACGAATGCTCGCCGCCCTCAATCATCCGAACATCGGCGCCATCTACGGCCTCGAAGCAGCAGCCGGTGGCGTTCGGGCGCTGGTGCTCGAATTGGTGGAAGGCGAGACGGTGGCCGATCGGATCCAGCGCGGACCGATGCCAGTGACAGACGCGCTCACGATCGCGTGTCAGATCGCCGATGCTCTCGACGCCGCGCACGAGAAAGGAATCATTCACCGAGATCTCAAACCGGCGAATATCAAAGTCACCCCCGGCGGCGTGGTGAAGGTGCTGGACCTCGGCCTCGCGAAGGCCGCGACCGGCGAGTTGCAATCGCCGATGGTGACCGAAGGCGGCACGCAGGAAGGGAGCATCCTCGGTACCGCGGCCTACATGAGTCCGGAGCAGGCGCGAGGGCAGGCGGTCGACAAGCGCACGGACATCTGGGCATTTGGCTGTGTGTTGTACGAAATGCTCACCCGCCATCTGGCGTTTCAGGGCGAGACGGTCTCGGACACGATTGTGGCGAGCCTCGAACGCGAGCCGGACTGGGCAGCGCTTCCCGCGACAACGCCGCCAATGGTCGCGCGCCTCCTGCAGCGCTGCCTGGAGAAAGACCCGAAACGGCGTCTGCGGGATATCGCCGATGCGCGCGCCGAGCTCGACGACGCGTTGAGCGGGAAAGCGCCGGCGATGGGGCTGGGACACCCAGCCGTTGGCGCCGCACAGTCACGGTGGGGTCGATGGTCCGCGATCGTTCTGATCGCGCTCGCGTCGGCTCTGGCGGGGTGGGCTGTGAGGCGCCTCAATCCTGCTCCAGACAACCCGTTGTCCAACGCGACTTTCACTCGGTTGACGAATTTTGAAGGCGACGAGGCCCAGGCGGCGCTATCGCCGGACGGCAAATTTGCCGCATTTCTTTCCGATCGCGATGGGCCGCTCGATGTCTGGCTGACGCAGGTGGGCTCGGGCGGCTTCTTGAACCTGACTCGGAAGAGCCACATGCCGACGGTGAGACCGACGCGAAATATCGGTTTCTCTGGCCTTTCCTGGTTGACCGGGCGGTTGAAGTGGTGTGGTCCTCCGATGGCGCGCGGATGGTGTATCACACCGACGCCCCGGGAGACCCGATGTTCGTCGCGGATCGTACCGGCGTCGGCGCCAAACAGATTTTTGTCGATCCGATTGTGGGAGGACACAACCATCATCAGGCATGGTCTCCCGATGGTCGATGGATTTACTTTGCACGCGGCATTCAAGACACGTGGCAAATGGACTTGTGGAGGATTGCAGCCAACGGCGGGCAACCGGAACGTCTCACTTATCACAACACGTATGTGGGTTTCCCGACACCGACTGACGATCGTCACGTCCTTTACATCGCGAAGGATCATGAGGGCTCGGGCCCATGGTTGTGGGCGCTCGATACAAACAGCCGAGCGACGCGCCGTGTCGCGTACGGAACCGAGCAGTACCTGTCGATTGCCGGCAGCGCCGACCATCGTCGTCTTGTGGCGTCGGTGGCCAATCCAACTGCGAGCCTGTGGACCGTGCCGATTCTGGATCACCCTGCGGAGGATGGAGACGCGAAACCGATAGTGCTGCCGACGGTGCGGGCCCTCGCGCCACGGCTGGCCGGGCAGTCGCTGTTTTACTTGTCCTCGCAGGGCACTGGTGACGGCCTGTGGCGTTTCGAGGACGGCAAGGCTGTCGAGATCTTGAAGGGATCTGACGAGGCGTTGTTCGAACCGCCGGCGGTCTCGGCGGATGGACACCAGCTGGCCGTGATCCTGAGGCGCGACGGAAAATTGCGCCTCCACGTCCTATCCGCAGATGGCGGCGATCTTCAATCGCTCGCGGGGCCGATTGACGTTCGGGGATCGGTCTGCTGGTCGCCCGATAGCAAGTGGATCATTGCGGGCGGCATCGACGATCGTGGACCTGGGCTGTTCAAGATTCCCCTGAACCACGGCACGCCTGTCAGACTGATCGCCGGCACTGCCCGCGATCCGGTGTGGTCGCCGTCCGGAGATCTGATTGTGTACACCGGAGCCAACGTCAGCGTCGATGCGCCTCTATTGGCCATTCGAGCGGACGGTACGAATGTCGAATTGCCTGTAATCCGGCTTCGGGTTGAAGGAAACCGCTATCGATTCGTTCCAAATGGCCTGGCGCTCGTGTACGCGCAAGGACCGTTTCCGGCGCAGGACTTCTGGCTGCTCGACATGGCGACGAAAAAATCGCGCCAACTGAGCCACTTCAACAACTCCGCGGCCACGCAGTCTTTCGATGTGACCGCCGACGGCAAGCAGATCGTGTTCGACAGAGTGCGGGAAAACTCTGATATCGTCCTGATCGACCTTGCTCGATGAGATGCCCGCATTCGAGTCGCAAGGACACGCTTAATCCCTAGTCCGCGCGCAACACTTTCACCGGGTCGAGCCGTAAGGCACGGTACGCCGGCACCAGGCTTGCCATCAAGGCAACACGGGCCAGCGTGGCCGCGACTGCAGCAAGCGTCAGCGGAGCTGATGCGCTCACACCAAAGACGAACGTTTCCATGACCCTCGCCGACGCCAGCGCGGCGATCGTTCCGGCCGCGATGCCGACGAGCGTCGGCGACATACCCTCGACGATCACCAGACGAAGAACGTCGGCTGTCCGCGCGCCAAGCGCGGTTCTGATCCCGATCTCGCGGCTGCGTCCGGGGACGATGTAAGAGAGCACGCTGTAGATTCCGACTGCGGCGAGAGAGCAGCGCGACTCCTGCAAAGACTCCGAGCAGCAGCGCGCTGAAGCGCTGCGACGTCAGTCCCGCGTCGAGCACCTGCATCATCGTCCGGATATCTCCGACCGGCTGCTCTGGATCGATCGCGCGGATCGCTGCAACGGCAGGCTGGGCGAGCGTTCCGACCACCTGCCGAGGCACCGTCTTCGAGAAGGGCAGGCCTCGCTGGAGCTCATCGATGGTGGCGAGACACATGTGACCTATATGACGGCACGCTGCTCCAGATGCTCAAAGGACAGCGCGCCGAGAGCGCCGACACGATTCGTCAGCTGGCGCGATTCCGCGATCCCGAAGGGCGGTACCACGTTGCTCGCCACTTGGCGCGTCTCCGCGCGACCGATGAAGCGCTCTCGTTTCTCGAAGAGGCCGTTCGCGAGGGCTTTTTCTGCGTGCCGGCGTTCGTGCGCGACCCGTGGCTCCATCCGCTCCGCGCGTCCCCGGCATTCGCCACGCTCATGCGCGAGGCGCACACGCGCCACCGCCGCGCAATCGTCAGCTTCATCAGCGCCGAGGGAGACCGGGTCCTCGGCATCGAGTATCCGGTGTGATCCGGGCTCAGCTTGATTGGGCTTCACGCGACAGGTACACTGATCAGATTGGGGATGCGCCGGACCGCGGTCCGGAACCTGTGCAAGTTCAGCCTACGAACCGCGTCAGGGCCGGAAGGCAGCAGCGCTAAGTAGACCCTGTGCTGTGCCGCAGGCCCTCCGGATCGCGGTCGGGCGCATCCCGCTCAGGCCCCTGGCTTCAGACTCCAGACTTCAGGCTACAACTCCATTGTCGTACCAAGTTCTCGCGCGCAAGTGGCGCCCGCAGCGTTTCGATGACGTGATCGGCCAGCGCGGCGTGACCGAGACGCTTCGTAACGCGATCCGCGCGAAGCGTATCGCGCAGTCGTTCGTCTTCTCGGGGCCGCGCGGCGTCGGCAAGACCACCACCGCGCGCATTCTCGCGCGCGCGCTGAACTGCGAGCAGGGTCCCACGGCGGATCCGTGCGGTGTCTGCGACGCGTGCGTCGAGATCGCACAGGGACGCGACATCGACGTCCTCGAGATCGACGCCGCCACCAACACGCAGGTCGACAAGGTCCGCGAGGTGATCATCGCCGGCCTCGGCATGGCGCCCGTCCGCAACCGCTATAAGATTTTCATCATCGACGAAGTGCACCGTCTCTCGAACCAGGCGTTCGACGCGCTCCTCAAGTCGATCGAGGAGCCGCCGCCGCACGTCGTCTTCATGATGGCGACGACGGAGATCGAGAAAGTGCCGGCGACAATCCAGTCGCGCTCGCAGGTGTTCGAGCTGAAGACGATCGGCGTGAAGCAGATCGCCGATCAGCTCCGGAAGATCGCGGACGCTGAGAAGATCGACGTGGACGAGGCGGCGTTGATGCTCGTCGCGCGCGCGGGCGACGGCTCGATGCGCGACGCGCAGAGCGCGTTCGACCAGGTGATCGCGTTTGCCGGCGACACCATTACCGCCGATGACGTGACGACAGTACTCGGCCTGGTGCGTCGTGATTTGCTCATCGAGGTGGCGGACGCGATCGCACGCGAGGATGCGACGGCGGTGTTCGAGCTCGCCGGCCGCGCGTCCGAATCCGGCTACGATCTGCGCCTTGTCATTCGGGAGCTGGCGCGGCTCGCGCGCGACCTGCTCGTCTTGACCGTCGATCCGTCGCGCGCCTCCGACCCGGAGATCGCGGCCGAGGCCGAGCGCGAGCCGCTGCTGGCGCTCGCGAAGCAATTTTCCGGCGAAGATCTGATGCGCGCCTTCGACGTGCTCACGAAGGCGGAGCTCGACATCCGCAGCTCGATGCAGCCGCGGTATCACCTCGAAATGGCATTGCTCCGCTGGATTCATCTGCGCAGGCTGGTGCCGCTGACCGATTTGATCGAGCAGATGAAAGGCGGCAGCGCGGGTGCAGCAGTAGGCCCGACCTTCAGGTCGGGCGCGCCCCGAGCTATGTCAGGCCCCGCGACAGAAACGCCGCGCGGACCAGCGCCCGTTCCTGTGGCCGGGGCCGCACGGGTTACCACAGTGAGGGCGGTCGAAGCGAAACGGGCCGCCACGCCGATGCCCGTCAAAGTGCAGCAGGCGAGCGGCGCCGCTGCGAACGAATCAGGCGAGCTGAAGCCGGTCGATCCCGCCGATCTGAAGAACGCGTTCCTCGAGGAGATCCGCAAGACGAAGCGGTTCTTTTACGGAGCCGTCGTGGCGCAGGCGCATCGCATCGACATCGAAGCAGACAAGGTCGTGTTCGTGTTCACGCCGCAGCACCGGGCCCTGCAGTCGCAGCTCGAGCAGTCACGCGCGTGGCTCGAATCGACAGCCTCGCAGCTCGCCGGGCGGCGAATGAGCGTCGTCTCCGCCGAAGGCGCCCCCTCCGGTGCTGCGCCGTCACGCGATACCGACCGAGACACCACACCGGCGCCACAGGCCGCGGATCGCCAGCAGGCGCTGAAACAGCAGGCGATGGCGGACTCTGGTGTTCAGACGCTTCTCGATGTCTTCGCCGCCGAGATCAAAGACGTCGAGAAGATGTAGGCGTCGGTGCTCGGTGCCAGAGTGCTAAGGTGCTGAGTGCCGGGTGCGCGTTGGTGCCCGGTGCTGAGGTGCCTGATCCCAATGGGCCGGCGAGTGGCCGCGCACCAGACAGCATCCGGCACGTGGCACATAGCACTTTGCACCCGGCACGACTAGGATCACGCTAATGAACATTCAACAAATGATGAAGCAGGCGCAGCAGATGCAGGAGCGTCTGCAGAAGCAGATGGCGGAAATGAAGGTCGAGGGGACCGCCGGCGGCGGCATGGTCACGGTCGTCGTCAACGGCGCGAAGCAGGTGCTGTCGCTCACGATTGATCCTGAGGCCGTGTCGAAAGACGATGTCGCGATGCTTCAGGACCTCATCCTGGCGGCGATCAACGACGCTCAGCGCAAGGCGGACGAAGCCATGCAGAAGCAGATGAGCGGAATGATGGGCGGCATGAAGATCCCCGGCCTGTTCTAGCTGGCTGGCGACAAACACAGCCTCAATGCCAATCCCAAAAGCCGAATGCCGAAAATTTCCATGGCTTTTTGGCATTTGGCATTTACCACTTGGATTGACATCGGCCCTTTTAACCAGACATGGCTCGTCCTGATCCGCTGACGAAGCTGATCGAGCAGCTTCAGCGCCTTCCCGGGATCGGCGCGAAAAGCGCGCAGCGGCTCGCGTTCCACGTGCTCAAGACTCCGCGCGAGGAAGTGGAGCGCCTCGCCGACGCGATGCGCGAGGTGAAGGATCGCGTCACCTACTGTTCCGTCTGCAGCAACATCACCGACACCGATCCCTGCTACTACTGCACGCATCCCGGGCGCGACGCGCGCGTGATCTGCGTCGTCGAGGAACCGGAAAACGTGGCCGCGATCGAGAAAACGCGCGACTTCCACGGCTTGTACCATGTGCTGATGGGCGCGCTGTCGCCGCTGCACGGCGTCGGCCCCGATGATCTGAAGATCAAGGGTCTGCTGACGCGCGTGGGAAACGGCGGGGTGGAGGAAGTGATCCTGGCGACGAATCCCAATGTCGAGGGAGAGGCGACCGCGATTTATCTCGCGAAGCTCCTAAAGCCGCTCGGCGTGCGCGTCACGCGCATCGCAATGGGGGTGCCGGTCGGCAGCGACCTCGAGTACGCCGACGAGTTCACCATGCACAAAGCGATGGAAGGACGCCGCGAGGTCTGACTGGCTTCAGGCTGATGGCTAATGCCTCTTACCGGCTTAAAGACTCGAGGCTTTAAACCTGAACCGCCGTCAGGTGTTAAGCCATGACTCCTGAGCCGTTCAGGCCGCCACTGTTTCCGTCTGGTCGCTGCTCAAGAGATGCTTCAGCTTCAACACCACGCTGATCCAGTAGACGTTGGATCCGATCGCTGCCAGGACGACGACGAGCGGAACGAGCCCCAGCAGCGCGAGCGCCATGATGCCGTACGGCATGGCCGAGCGCGTCGCGCAGAACGACAATCGCCAGATGACGCGCGACCACAACGACGGTTCCGCCATGAACCGCTCGCGTCCGATCGCGTGCAGCTTCTGCGGCTGTCCCGCCGTGATGCGGCTCCTCAGGAAGATGAGCAGCGCGAAGGTCACGAGCGTGCCCGCGAGCGCCGCCGCGCCGAACCAGTAGAAGATCGGCAGGCCCGTAAATCGCACGGCACCGAGGGTCATCCCGATGAAAATCGCGATGTAGTACGAGTAGTCGCCGACTGTTTCGATCCAGCAGCCCAGCGCGGACTCCTGGTACTTGAGCCGCGCGATTTCCCCGTCGCATCCATCGAGGACGCTCGCCGCGAGGCTCAGGAATGCGGCGAGCACGCTCGCGCCGTAACCTCCAAGGCTGAAAAGCCACGCTGAATAGAATCCGATTGCCACCAGAGCGACCGAGAACTGGTTTGCGGTCAGCGACGTCGGAATAAGGGCGATGCTGATCGGCAGCGACATCCGGCGGTTGAATCGCGCGAGCATGTTGTCGGTGTTCTTATAGCTCGCGAGGCGCATTGTTTGTTCCGCCGGCATCAGATCCGCATCGTCGTGCACGCGCAGCGTGAGTCGTCCGAGCTCATTCGACACGTCGTCACCTGACGGTAGCGGCACATGCGAGACGAGACGCGTGTGCAGATGTTCGGCGAGCCCTTCAGGATCCAATACCTCGGCCGCTTGCAACCGGAGGAGTCCGGATGCTGGCCATGAAGGACCGGCAGGCACGTCGCGCGCACCGCGGGCGACCGCAAGGTGCGCGGCTGCTTCGAGGAGTGCCGGTGATACGACCGTGCCCGCACCGATTACGGTGACGGCTTCATCGGGCGCGAGCGCGCCAACCGCGTCGCGCCATGCTGAGGCGCGCACCAATTGGAGATGCCCGCGGATCTCGCGCGCCAGTCGACGCATACCGGGCTCGATGGCATCATCGATCAGCACGATCACGCGCCCGTAATGGGCGCGAAGCGCGGATCGCAGGACACGCTCGGCAATCGGCAGCCCCGCGATTCGGGCGAACGGCGACACGCGTACCGCGGGATCGAGCGGCAGGTAAAGGAGGGTAGGGCGCCTCGGCTCTTGACTCTGTTGGATCGCGGCTCGCCCGGCCGCAGGGCTGCGCCGGTCGCGCCGCGGATAAATCGCGAGGCCGACACCGGCCCAGAAGATCCCTCGAAGCCTTCGCGCGAGCGCGAGCGGGGCGCCGCCGGCGGATGCGCCAACCGCCGCAACCGCGGCAAGGCTCGATGCTTCGAGCGCGCCGAGGTTCGCGGGGATGAATGCGGACGCGAAGCTCGCGACGCGCGAGAACGTCTCGATCGTCATCGCGCCAGTCAGCGAAATCGGAATGTTCATCGCCCGCAGAATCAGCCATGCCTCCGCCGACATGCACACGTACGCCGCAATCGTGGCCGCGACCAGCACTGCGAGTCGCGCACTAGTGCCCCGCACCAGATCCAGAAGCTGCCGCTCGACGTCGGTCGCGAATCGCGCGACGCGGCCGTCTCCGAGCCGTGTGCCAAACGCGCCATCGATGCGCCCCAGCGCGCTGGCTACATATGTTCCCCGCCCGGTGAGCACGAGGGCCGTGAAGAACGCGATTACGCCCGACGCAATGGCAAAGGCGCGAAACACCCGGAACCACGTCCGCGACAACGGTAGCGCTCCGAGCGCGGCCAGGGAGCCGACGCCCACGATCAATGTCGTCCCGATTAAATAAGCCAGACGTTCGAGCGCCACCGCGACGGTTGCTTCGCGCGCATCCACTTCGTCGTTGAGGAGCACGATCTTCAGTGGCTCACCAGCAATGCCGCGCAGCGTCAGATAGCTGAAGGCTTCCGCCGCGAGTCGCACGCGCGCGAGTCGCGCGAACGGCACCCGCCGCGGGCGCTTGAAGCACCACGCCCACGCCCACGTGCGCGCCAGATGCCAGAGTCCGCTTGCGACCAGCGCCAGCGCGAACGCCAGGCCGAGCCTCCGGCCCGCCGCGAACACGAGTTGAAAATCGATGTAATACAGCGTGGCGAGAAACAGCACGCACCCGACGGTGAGGGCCCCAAGCGAAATGAGTGCCCGGCGTCGTTCCGGCGTCATGCGCGTTCGGAGGTTGCGGCCAGCACGGATTCGGCGGCTTCGAGGTCCGACACCGTGTCGATGTCGCGCCATGTGGCATTGCCGACCTCGACGGCGCGCATCAGGCCTCGGGCGGCGAGTTGACCGATCCCGCCGCTCAGTGTGGTGTCGCCTTGCGCACGCGATGCTTCCAGCGCCTCGAACAGCAGCGGCGAGCACACGAACATCCCCGTATCGAGCGCATCGTAATCGGCGAGGTCTTTGCCAATCGCGACGATGCGGGAGTCGTCGCGGCGGACCTTCGTGGCTTCGGCTGCGACGGCCGGGGCCACCGGCCGCGCGTCGACGGCGAGCACGGACTCGTCACTCCGCATCGAGAACTGCAGCAAGCGGCGAAGGACCTCAGGCTCGAACACGTGATCGCCCATGAGGACCGCGAAGCGCTCCGTGTCGATTGAGCGGCGGGCGGCGAGCACGGACACGCCGTTCTCGAGCCGCCAGTCTGGATTCAGCGCGAAGGAAATCTTGACGCCGGGTGTCGCCGCCCCCTCCACAAGCGCGCGGACGCGGTCGGCTTGATAGCCCAGTACGACCGTAATCGCATCGACGCCTGCGTCACGCACCGTGTCCAGCGTGCGCAAGAGCAGCGGTTGTCCGAGAAAGGGATGGAGCAGCTTGGAATCGCGCGTTCGGTTGTGAAATCGATCGCCGTTGCCGGCGGCCAGCACGATGGCGTTCACTACAACCCTCGAGTCTGCCGGCCCGAGCCGGCGGGTTCAGACCTCAGGAGCGTGAACTTCGCGCCGCCCCTCACTGTCGTACTTTTGACGCACGTCGTACGGCTGGCGTTTCCATCACAGTCGTACAAGCTGATTTTACTGCACGTTTCGGGTCATCCTGGGTTGTGCAATTGCACGCTTCATGCCCCACGCCACAGAACGACACAGAAGAACACTGAACTGGTCTGTGTTGGTCGATGTGTTCTGTGGCCGTTATTGCTGACCCTCCGGCACCTCGGGGGCGCGCGGCACCAGCCCCTCGCGTGTCAGCAGGATCCCACCGGCAATCGTCCAGGCGAGCACGCGCGCCTTGCGGACGATGCCCAGCGTGACGCCGGTGTTTGCCCCAAGGCCGAGGACTTGGGTGAACAGCGCCGTCGCCGCTTCGTCGACGCCGAGCCGCAGCGGAACGAATTTGAACACGACCGTGATCAGCCGGTTCGTCGTTTCGAGAATGAACGCGGTGAGGAGCGCGGGCGGCGCGCCGTAGAGGAGCCACAACGTCAGGAAGATTTCGGCGACGCCCAGCGCATGGAAGCCGGCTTCCATCGACGCGATGGCCGGCAGCGCCGTGCGATGGCGCGAGGCGAACGTGTAGATCTGTTCCTCGAGCTCCCGGACACGCACCGCGTGCCGGTGCAGCGGCGATGTGCGGTGGGAACGAGAGATGACGCCGAGCGCGCGGCTGATGAGCGCCGGCTGACGCCAGAGCAGCCAGAGCGCGACGGCGAATAATACGATCGTCGCCGCGATCGCGATCTCGCCGACGTCCCTGATCGCGGCAGGCAGTTCGAAGCGGAACAGCAAGGCGACCATGCCGACGGCGATCATCGCCGCGGCCGACAACGTGTAGAGCACGTTCTCAATTGCGAGTGCCGTGACGGCCGGCCCGAGCGCCACGCGTCCCCGCACGAAGGCGGCCTTTGCGGGTTCCCCCACCAGCGGTCCGAGCGGCGTCAGGTTGCCGATGGTATCGCCGCAGATCACTGCAGAAAACGCATCGGACAACGCGAGCCGGTGCGGCGGTTCGAGGCACAATCGCCAGGCGAGCGCGCGCATCAGAAACCCCAGGCCGCCAATCGCGATGATCGCGATCAATCCCCATCCTACCTGGCGAAAGTCCGAGGCGATCTGCGCGACGCCGACGTACTCCACCACCCACGCGAGCAGCGCCAGACCGGCGGCGGCGGTGATGAGGCCCGTCACGTTGAATCGGCGGCGCATGTCGTTCCACCGACTATAATCGCAGTTTCATGCTGCCGGCTTCGTTCCAGACACCAGCCGCGATCGTGCTCCTCGCCGGGGGCCTGATCTCGTGCTTCGCCGGCTACCGCGTCTTCCGCATCGTCCTCGGCATCTACGGGTTCATCCTGGGCGCGCTGGTCGCGAGCTCCGCGATGGGCACGGAGCACACGGTGTGGATGATTGTCGCCGCGCTCAGCGGCGGCATCGTCGGCGCGCTGATTCTGATCGCCGCATATTTCGTTGGTGTGGCGCTCGTCGGCGCGGGGATCGGCGCGCTTGCCGCGAGTCTCATCTGGGCATCGCTGCACCGCGAGCCGCACGCGTTCATCGTTATTCTGTTTTCGGTCGCTGGAGCGCTCGGCGCGCTCGCACTGCAGCGCTACGTGATCGTCGGCGCCACGGCGTTCGGCGGCGCATGGACCGCCATCGTCGGCGGATTGGCGCTGAGGGGGAACCACCTGGCGGTGGATGCCGCCGCGCACAACAACGTGTGGCTCGCCTACCCGATGGATCCCGCGCCGGGCCAGCACTGGGTGCTCGTCACGTGGCTCGCGCTCGGCGTCATCGGCGCCGGTGTACAGCTTGGCATCACGGCCCATGGGAAAACATAGAGCAGATTTGGTGATGTGGTGATTTGGCGACTTGGTGATTTGGTGATCCGCTGATTTTGTGATTTACCGAGTCACAGACATTGGATCATGGAACCCCAATCACCAAATCAGAAATCACCCCAATCACCAAATCGGAATCACTCAATCATCAAATAAGGAGATCGCGATGGCGACGTTTTCGCGCAATGTGACCGTCAACTGGGAAGGCTCGCTGATGGAAGGCAAGGGACAGGCGAAGGCCGGAAGCGGCGCGTTCACGCTGCCGGTGTCCTTCCCGCGGCGTGTGGGCGACGCGGAGGGACAGACGAGCCCGGAGGAGTTGATCGCGGCGGCCCACGCGGCGTGCTTCGCGATGGCGCTCAACGCGACGGTTGGACGCAAGGGGGGCCAGATCAGCAAGACCGATGTGACGGCGACGGTGTCGGCCGACAAGACTGACGCCGGCATCACGATCACGACATCGAAGCTCTCGGTCACGGCCCGCGGCCTGTCCGGCATTCCGAAGGAGCAGTTCGCAGAAGTCGCGCGCGAAGCGGAATCGAAGTGCCCGGTCTCGAACGCGCTCCGTGGATCGCTCAAGATCGAGCTCGACGCCAAAGCCGTTTAGCGGCATAGGGCAGCCGCTGGCGGAGACAGGCGATTGTTGAGCGAGACGTACGGGACATGACGCGCGAGCGCCCGGACGGCGCCAGGGCCGGTCATGAAGATCTCATTCAGGCCAATTGTGAATTGGCGCGCCGGGTGGCGGTGGGAAAAGAGGCCATGGTCGAGAAGATTGATAGAGTCGTTTTGCGACGTTCCGCTTTCGGATCAGTGAGTCGCATGGCCGCGGGAAGATCGACCCGGTCGATCGTCAGCAGCAAGATCGCCGCGAGTCGTGTAGCCTGATGGGCGGAGAGTATCGTAAGAATCCGCAAGCTGACTACTGGACGGAAGGGCTAGAGTGCGCACATGACTACCGATCTCGAAC
Source organism: Acidobacteriota bacterium (assembly GCA_003222675.1). Lineage (GTDB taxonomy): Bacteria > Acidobacteriota > Vicinamibacteria > Vicinamibacterales > 2-12-FULL-66-21 > QHWT01. The sequence continues at coordinate 57,137 of QHWT01000055.1, forward strand.
AGTTGCGCTATCCCGTCGGCCGGTTGCCGCGGCATCCCGCGGCGGTGGACGCGAAGGAACTCGCCGAGCATCTCGCCATCATCGAGGCGCTGCCCGCGCGTCTTCGCTCGCTCGTGAACGGACTGAGCGACGCGCAGCTCGACACACCGTATCGCCCCGGTGGATGGACGATCCGCCAGGTGGTGCACCACGTGGCGGACAGTCATATGAACGCGTACGTGCGCATGAAGCTCGCCGCGACCGAAGATCGGCCGACCGTGAAGACCTATCACGAAGATCTCTGGGCCGAGTTGCCTGAAGCGAAATCAGCGCCGGTCGACGTGTCGGTCGCGCTCGTCGACGCGCTACACCGCCGAATGATTGCGTTTCTTCGCGCGCTGCCCGCCGAGATGCTGCGCCGCGCCTTCCAGCACGCAGAGTGGGGAACAGTGACGATCGAAGAATCCGTCACCATGTATTCATGGCACTGTCGTCACCACTCAGCGCACATCGAGGGAGCCCTGGCGAACACTCGCTCGCGAGCGGCCAGCACGTAGCACCGCTGCGCGTCACTCTTCGATGACTGCGAGGCGCTCGGCGATCAGCTTGTCGAGTACGTCGGGTTCCGGCGGCTTGGTAAGGTGATGATCGAAGCCTGATTCGAGCGAGCGCTGCTTGTCTTCGTCCTGACCCCAGCCCGTCAGCGCCACGAGCATCACGTGTCGCCCGAGGTGATCCCGGATTCGACGCGCAGCATCGTGACCGTCCATCCGCGGCATGCCGATGTCGAGAAACGCGACGTGCGGTCTGAACGCCTGCGCGATCTCGACTGCCTGCATACCGTCCACCGCCACCTTCACGAAGTGCCCCTTGAAGGTGAGCATCAGGCGCATCATCTCCGCGGCGTCCTGATTGTCTTCCGCGATGAGGACGCGCGCGAGCACCGCCGGCACTTCTTCCGGCGCGTGCGCCGCCGTTGCCGGCGGGTGGACGGTTGCCAGGCGCAGGCGCACGAGGAAACGGCTGCCCAGCCCCGGGCCGTCGCTCGACGCTTCGATCGAGCCGCCGTGCAGCTCGACGAGCCGCCGCGCGAGCGTCAGGCCGATGCCGAGGCCCCCCTGCGTCCGATCGCGATAGTCCCGAACCTGCGCGAACATGTCGAAGATGCGCGGCAGCATGTCGGCGGCGATGCCGATGCCCGTGTCCGCAACGATGATCGTAACCTCCGAGCCACTGGCGTCGGCGCGGACGTGAATGCGGCCGCCCCGCTCGGTGTACTTCGCGGCGTTGTTCAACAGGTTCGAGAACGCCTGTCCGAGTCTCGCGGGATCCGCGTCGGTCCAGAGCGGCTGCGGCGGAAGATCGGCGACGAGCGTATGCCGTTGCGCGTCGATCATCGGGCGCGTCGCCTCGATCGCCCCGTGCACGACCGATCGCAGATCGATCCGCTCCGGGCGCAGCTCGATCTTGCTCTGCGTAATCCGTGCGACATCGAGCAGGTCGTCGGTGATTCGCACCAGCTGCAACAGCTGCCGCTCCGTCGTCGCGCGCGCCTTCTCGACGACGGCGGGATCGTCGTGCGCGATGCGCATGAGCTCGATGGCGGTGCGGATGGGCGCGAGCGGGTTGCGCAGTTCGTGCGAAAGCGTCGCCAGGAATTCGTCCTTGCGTCGATCGGCGTCCCGAAGCGCGGTCTCCGCCACTTTGCGATGGGTGAGATCCATGAGCACGCTGACGCAGCCGTAGATGTTGCCGTGCCCATCGTAGAGCGGCTCGACGTCGTTCTGCACGTAGATCACCGCGCCGTCGGTGCGGACCATCTCGATCTCGTTGCTCACCGACGTTCGGTGCGCGATGGCGTATTGCATCGGCAGGTCCGCGGGGGGTACGTCGCGCCCATTGCGCTGGATGCGATACAGGGGTTGCTGGCCGGGCGGCGGAGTCAGCGAGATGTTGGCGTCGAGCGGGACCTGCAGCATGGCCGCGAGCGCGCGGTTCGCGGAAATGTGCCGGCATTCGGGGTCATGCGCGACCGCGATCGGCACCGGCGCGCGCGCGAGAATCGCCTGGAGGGAGTGCAGGCGTGGCCGCAACTCCTCCGGACTGAGGTCTTCGAGGGCGTCGAAGAGGTTCCAGTCGGACATCGTAGAGTGCTGTTCAGGAGAGCATACGCGAGAACCGCACGGTTGCGCTGGCGAGGGCTATCCGTTAAACTGGAAGTTCCTTCAGACCGCGCGTTCTGCGTACGTGTTCCTCAGTAGCTCAATGGCAGAGCATCCGGCTGTTAACCGGAGGGTTGTAGGTTCGAGTCCTACCTGAGGAGCCAATCCATCAATAACTTACGACGATCAGCGTTGTGAACAATTTGCCTCTGTTGAGCATCCGGTCGAACCGGAGAGTACCTTCATCGCAAAGAGCTGAACGCAAAGCGGATTGTCAATCGGAGTCATTCGTCATCTATTCGTGCTCGGCAAAGTTTCGCTCGATGAACCCAGCGCAGCGGCTGGAACGCGACACCTTCGCCTCTGCGAAGCAGCGCTTGGCGCCCGTAGCTTCTCGCGCCCAGCGTATTCCTGGCCCGCCGTAGAAAGGCACCCGGCGAAGAGGATCGTTGCCGCTAGCGTCGATGTTCGAAAGGCCAAACCTTCCATCTGATCCTCCGCCTCGTATGTTTGGAATAGAGCTCAGCGCCGAGCGGGCGAGCTACAACAATCCGGGCGGCCGGTACTACCGCGGGCTCTGCCGGTCGCTTTCCCGAGCGTCTGCGCGACTCACAGCCGCCAACGCGAGAACGCAGATAAATCGTTGCGCTCCGCCGCACGTCAACCCAATCAGTTGGATCGTCGATGTTCGTCGCGCGATGCTGTTGTGTAAAGTTCACTCTGCAGTCTTGACGTTTGTCCCGGGCACTGAGCCCCGGTTGCCGGCTTGAAGCGGACTCGCGCGTCACGGTGAGATTGCGAAAGTGGGCCACCGTGCCAAGGTCTATCCACAATGCCACCGCACCCTTGGCGTTCGCGCCGGTTTTCAAGTCATTGACGATGAGCGTCGGTTGTGGCTCGTCGGGGACGTAGAGCCGCGCCTGTGCGCCGCGCACCTCGATCTTGACCTTGGTCCATTCGTCGGGGACCGGATCGCCGTACGACTCGTACTTCTCAGGGCTCTCGTTGCGAAGGCGGGGATCCGATGCTACTTCTCGAGCAAACTCGCGGCAACGCGCGTGAGCCGCACTGGCGCTATAGCTCCTGTGATCAGCCGCCTGGGTGGCGAGGCATCGTCGAGGCCGGGCACGTCGGCAAACACTGCGGCGTGAGGCGCGCGCAACAGGCGCCGATAGACGTCTTCCACCTTGTGCCGCGCAATGCCGATCACCCACGCCCGCAAGGACGACTGCCCTGGAAATCCCGCGAGGCCGCTGAGTGCCGCCAGGAACACCTACTGCACGACATCGTCCACGAGATCTTCGCGTGGGGGCAGGCGATGGCGTGCGTCCGGCTGAAGCCCGACCCTTAACGAGATCGCGTCCTTATCGGGGCGGACCCGCGGTCGGATTGCGCTCGAAGAAGTCGAACGGCCGGAGCTCGAATTCCTGCCGCATGACCGGCACGACGGGCCAGTCTTCCGCCCTGGGGACGTGGTGGAACCCGATCGTGTACCAGAGCACCAGATCCGTGCGTTCGAGGCCGCGGTTCGCACTGGTCCACGCCGGCAGCCCGTCGTCGTGCGCCCGCCGGAACGGATACGTGCCGGCCGCGTACCGCTCGTCCGCTCGATAGGGCGTGACCCAGAGATGGAAGTTCGTGAAGCCCGCGCGGCGGCGCAGGGGGTCTCCGGGGGCGAGCAACGACACCGCGTTCATGCCCGGCCGGAGTTCATAGCTGACCGGGTAACCGAGCGGCCCGATGACGGCGGGATTGATCACGCGCCAGAGCGCGGGCCGTTCCATCTCCATCCGCAGCCGTGCGTCCTGCTCTCGCGCGGCCGTGTGTCCCTCGAGGGTCCACACGCTCTGCCGCGGGCTGCCCGGATCGAGCCGCGTGGTCTTCAGTCGATCAATCCGGAAGCTGTTCTGCGGACCATCGACGTCCAGATCGAGACGGAAGCAGAAGAAGTGATCGTGGTTGATCGCGGACGTGTGGGGTGCGACCATCCGCCCGTATGCCGGTCGCGCCGCCGTCGACTCGCGCGCGGTTCCGCTGCTGACGGCTTTGACCTGCGCGATGCCGGTCGCGCCGACGGAAACGGCAATCGTCCCATCCTGGCGGAAAGCCCAGTCGAAGACGTAATCGTAGTTGGCGACGGCGGAAACACTGCGCAGCACGAGATCGGTCCGCGGAGCGACGTCGCTCTGCTGGTTCACGGCCTCGAAGTGGCGCCACGTCACGTCTCCGGCGCTGCGCTCGAACAGGCAGGCGGCCCGTTCGCGGGTGTACGGCTCTCCCCAGTCGTCGGCGAACACGGCGTCGAAGAACACCGCGTTCGACGGGCAGTCGCGACCGGGTTCGAGCGGCGCCGCCAGCTTTCCAAGGCCGTCCTCACCCGCATCGAGATACGCCCTGAAGGACCAGCCGGAGCCGGGATCCATGTACGGAACGAACAGTTCAGACATCGAGCCTTGGTACAGAACCGACCTCGCCGTGCCGCGATCGAGAAACCGCACCATCGACACGACCAGGCCCAGCCGGGGATCAACGCGGACATGGAACTGCCAGGCTGCCCACGTCACGGTCTGACCCTCCAGTCGAAAGCCCGGCCCGGGTCGCTGCTCGATCGCGATGCCGCTGCGCGGCTCCGGCACGGGACCGGCCGTCGCTGCGGTGAAATCCGCGGGCCCGCGGGGAATGGGAACGACGCCGGTGTCGACGAGCCGCACGAGACGGTGATCGTTCAGATCGACGACCGCAATCAGCCCTTCGATCGGCCGGCTCCAGAAATTCCGCGTGTCCGACGAGTCGAAGCAGACGACGTTGGCGAGTCGCTCGTCGAGGCCGCCGGCTTCGTCCCCGGCAGCGAACGGCACGCAGACGATGTGCTCGTAGCTCTCGATCCCGCGCTTCCTCACCGCCGACTGCCAGTCCTGGCTCGCAAAGACGATGCGGCCTGCGGCCGTCCATTCCTCTGAGGGAAGGATGCCAGGCTGCATGCCGTCCACACGCCGCCAGGAGATCACTTCGCCGTGTGAGACATCGACCACCGCCTCGAAGGTGGAGCGGCCCTGCTTTGCAATGATGAATGCCCGTCTCGAGATCGTCTGGCCGGGCGTCCAGGCGAGGACAAGGGCCTTCGGTGGCTCCTCGAGCGTGACGAGCGGATACAGCGCGAACTCGTCCACGCGTCCGGCCTTCGCGAGCGCCGCGATCGCAGCTGTCACTTCTGCAGCCGACAACGGATCCAGAGGGTGGCGCGGCGAGGAAGCGGCGGCCGGGTCCGGCGCCTGCATGCTGCCGGCGCTTCTTGTTTGGCGCTCGGCGCCGCCGCTCGCGGCGGTCCGCTCCGCCGCCTCGCTTAGGCTCCCTCCACTCGCTCCCGCTTCGTCGGTCGCTCCGTTCCGCTCGCGACCCGGCGCCAGAATCGCGGTCGCGCACGCGACAAGAATCGCTGAAGCCTTCATTCGTCGCAGCCCGGTACCCATGTCCGTGATCTTTCTGTCCTCCGCGTGTCCGCGCGCACGCCAGATTGGGTGGCCCGTTCGGCGGCTGGACACGGTCGGTCGACTCGCGGCGGTAAGCCGCACGTGCTACGCTGACCGGGCTTCTACAACAAAGGAGGCGCCTCGCGATGAACGTCCGACGCCGCGCGCGGATCGCCGCGCTGACGTGTCTCGTGTATCCGGCCGCCCTGGCTTATTCGCACGACATGTGGCTGTTGCCCGATCGATTCGTGCTCGACGAGCGGGAGACGCTCGTCGTGCGGCAGTTCGTCGGGACGGAACTCAATTCGGGAGAAGAGGTGCCGCTCCTCCGGCGTATGACGCGGCGCTTCGAGCTGGTGACGCCTGACGCCCGCATCGATCTGCTCGCCGCGCTGCCGCCCGAACGTGAACGGCCGTTCATCCAGCCGATCCTCTCACGCACGCTGGATCGCCGCGGGCCCGTGCTCGTGGCAATGGAGCACTACTTCATCGACACCGAGTTTCCGCGCGCGGAGTTTCTCAAGTATGTTCAAGACGAAGGGCTCGACGTGCGGCCGCCGGAACGCGCGGGCAGGACCGTCGAACGGGAGCGCTACGCGCGATCGCTGAAGTCGCTGGTCCAGGTCGGCAGGCCGGCGGGTGGCGATCTCTATCGCCGTGTGCTCGGACAGCAGCTCGAAATCGTGCTGCTCCAGAACCCTTACACCCTCCATCCCGGCGACACGCTGGACGTCCAGGTGCTCTTCGAAGGCCGCCCGCTCGCAGGCAGGCAGGTGACCGCGCTCAATCGCCAGGGACAGGGGCCGGTCTCCGCGATCAGGGCGCGCACCAACGCGGAAGGGGTCGCGCGGTTCAGGCTCGGCCGCGCCGGCTTGTGGGTGGTTCGGCTGGTCCACATGCTGCCGTGCACCGGCCGGCCGGAAGCGGACTGCGAGGTCGTGGACTGGGAGAGCCACTGGGCGTCGTTCAGCTTCCAACTCGATTGACCAGCAGGAGAGGAGAGGGACGGGCCGGGAGCCGCGAAGTCGCGTGTCCCCCGGCACCGCCTTGTCAGAAGGTCCCCGCGGGGCACCCCGGAGTCCTGCCGTCTGCGTCCGCTCGCGGCTTGGCCAGGTCGGCCTTGCCGTCGCCGTTGGCGTCCGCCGGACACGCGTCCCCTGTATGGAAGACGTTGTTGAAGTCGCAGGCCGGCAACTGGCCGTCGCCGTGGCCCTGATGATCGGCGAGCGACCCCTGGCTGATGGTCAGCGTACGAGCCTTGTGGCAGACCTGCACCTTGCCGCTCGGCACGTGGCCCTTGCCGGAGACGAGCTGCGCTGCCGGAAGCGCCAGCAGGAAGGCGCCGAAGATGACAAATACGAGACAACGTTTCATTATCCGTCCTCCTTTTCTTGGGCGGATCCGCCGCGCCGCAGCGACCGGCTTCGCCGCGGCTCCGATGGCGGTGCGGAGCATATCAGCGGGGGTGGGCGGGCGCAAGCGACGTGCGCGGATCTTCTGCCGGCGCCTGCTCCCCTTCGTGGCCGCGTGCCCGCTCGCGTGCTTTCCCGGCAGCGCGGCGGGACAGGAAGCCAATCCCGAGGCGCTGCGCGTGTTCCTCGATTGCGCGGTTTGCGATTTCGATTACCTGCGCACGGAGATGACGTACGTCAACTACGTCCGCGACCGACAGGACGCCGAGGTCCACGTGCTCGTCACGACCGAGCCGACGGGCGGCGGAGGGACCGCGTACACGATCGACTTTATCGGTCTCCGGCAGTTCGCCGGCGCGACTGAGCGGCTGCGCTACGTCGCCGCCACGACGGATACGGAGGAGGAGGTGCGCCGTGCCTTCGCCCGCCGGCTCCAGCTGGTTCTGGCGCGCTACGTGGCTGCCACCCAACTCGCCGATGATCTCACGGTCGTCCATCGGCTGGCCGCCGGGCGCCGCAGCGCTGCGAGTCCCGCGGACGATCCGTGGAACTTCTGGGTGCTACACACGCGCCTCAGCGGCAGCCTGAACAGCGAACAATCGATCAAGGCTCGCTCGTTCTTCGGGTCGTTCTCCGCCGAGCGAACGACCGAGGACTGGAAGATTCGGATCGGCACGAACGGAAGCTACAACGGCACCCGCTTCGCGCTCGGCGACGGCGGCCGCTTCTCGAACACGACGCGCAGCTTCGACGTCACGGGGGTCGTCGTCGGCAGCCTCGGTTCGAACTGGGCGTGGGGGATCGGCGGCTCGGCCACCGCGTCGACCTTCGTCAATCAGGACCTGACGCTGCGCATCGCGCCCGCCGTCGAGTACAACATCTTTCCGTACGCCGAATCGACGCGGCGCCAGCTCACGTTCAGCTATGCGATTGGGGCGAACGGGTTCCACTACGAGGAGGAGACGATCTTCGGCCGGACGTCGGAAGCGCTGATGGACCATACCGTCACGGTATCGTTCGACATGAAGCAGCCATGGGGTCAGACGGGCCTCGCGCTCGAAGCGGCGAACTTCCTGCGCGACGCGGCCAAGTATCGCGTCGTCCTCAACGGCACCCTCGATTTTCGTATCGTCCGCGGCCTGTCGTTGACGGTGTCGGGGAGCGCCTCGCGCATTCGCGATCAGGTCTTCCTGCCAGCGCGCGGGCTGACGACCGAGGAGATCCTGGTGCAGCGGCGGCAGCTCGCGACCGACTATCGGTTCAACCTCGCGCTTGGCGTCTCGCTCACGTTCGGATCCATCTACAACAACGTCGTCAATTCGCGGTTCGCCGGGTCGAGCGGCGGCATCATCCGCACGTTCTGAGCGTCGGCCGGTGTTGAGATGGAAGCGCGACGTGTCCTTGCCAGCTTGATCCCGAACGTCAGTAGTGCCCCGCCAGCGGTCGGCGAGGTCCAAGCGGGCCCCTTCGGAACTGCGCACTCCGGAGTCCGCATTGCGTTACCACGGGCCGGCACGTCTCGGGAAAACGTGACCCCTTGCCAGGCGCCCGAGGATAGTCGAGCCGGCGCCCGACACCATCCGCGGCCTGATCGACGCAATTGTCCTGGAGCCCGAAGCAGATCGACTGAAGATCACGTTGAAGGGACACGTGCATAACGTCGCTGAGAGCCGCGAAACGGTCATCGACGATGGCGGTCCGAGATACAGGAGCGCGTCGTAGTAGACGAGTTCCCGCTGCTGAAGCCGCGTGTCCCTGAGGCCCACCAGGCTGGGAACCAGTCATTCAGGGGATCCACAACATTCGGTTATATCTCCTTCACGCAGCCTAAGCTAGGCTCAAGAAAGTGGCTGTCAGCAGACAAGAGACGGGCGCCTCGGGAGGAAACCTCGTCTCAGCCCGTTCACCCCATTTCGGTTGACGATATGCGTGTGCCATAAACATCGACAGGGTGAGCGCCGTCGGCAATAACAAGAGCACGCGCCGTATCGTGTGCATCGTCAGACACTCGAACGTGTTATCGGCTCAGCTGTTGACTCTGGCTTGAGGGTCGCGTCGGCGTCGGGTGCAACACAGTTGTGCTCGAGACCAATCGTGGCCGCCGCGCCGCGGGCCTGTGGCTCTCATCGGGTCTTTGCAGCTCCGAGCCACTGGATGGTCACTCCGATCGGATCGCGGCCAGTGGATCAACCCGCGCGGCGCGGCGCGCGGGAACGTAACAGGCGAGGGCGGCAACGGTGGTCAGCAGCGCGGCGGCGATCGAAACCGTAACCGCGTTGTTCGAGGCCAGGCCAGGCAGCCGCGAATTGATGATGCGGGTGAGCGCGACGGCTCCGAACAGGCCGGCCGCGACGCCGAACAGCATCATCCTGAAGCCGGCTCCGACAATGAGGGACACGACCTGACCGAACGTCGCGCCGAGTGCGATGCGGATGCCGATCTCGGGCGCCCGCTGCGTCACGAGACGGGCGATGACGCCGTAGAGTCCCAGCGCCGCGAGAAACAGGCCGAGCGCTGCGAATCCGGCCAGCAGCTGATTCACGACCACGAGGGGGCGGTTGTCTTTGGCGATCAGCGCAGGCACGGGCTGCAGGTTCAGGATCGCCACATCCGGATCGAGCTCGGCGACGGCACGGCGAAACGGCTCCGCGAGAGCCGCAGTGGAGACGCCGTCCGCCGCGCGGACGGTCGCCATCACAAAGCCCCAGGGCTCCTGCTCCAGTGGCTTGTAGACCTGGAACGCCGTCGGCGGCGCCTCGAGGCTGACAAAACGAACGTCGCGCGCGATCCCGACGATCTCGGCCCACTCGGGATCCTTGTCGACACGTCCGAGGCGATGGCCGATCGCATCCTCTCGAGGGAACAGCGCATTCGCCATCGCTTCATTGATGACCGCGACACGGTGTGAATCGCGCCTGTCGGTCGGAAGAAACCCGCGGCCAAGCACGATGCGCGTGCCCACGGTATCGAAGTACTCTGGAGAAACCAGGTTGGTCAGCGCCGTCGCCTCCTTCCCTGGCGCCGGTCGCTCGCGCCCTTCGACGACGTACGCGCGCTGGCCAGGGAGGAATCCGAAGAGCGGCAGGTCGACGTCGACGGACGCGGTTCGCACGCCCGGGAGCACTGCCAGCCGCTTCTGCAGCCGACGGAAGAAGATCAGCCGCTCGCGCTCATTGTCATGGCCCGCCAGGAGAAGCCTGCCGGCCAGCAGCGGCGCTGGACTCCAGCCGACATCCGGCGTCAGCAAACGCCGAATGCCATAGCCGAACGTCGATGCGCCGGCGAGCAGCACGAGCGTGAGCGCCACCTGTGTGACGATCAACGCGGTCCGAAAGCGGCTGTGAGAGGGGCCGCCAGTCATTCCGCGCGCGCCGCTCTTGAGCACTTCGTTCGCGTTGATGCGTGACACCACCCAGGCAGGCGCGACACCCACAAGCAGCGCTGTGATGACCGCCCCGAGACTGCCGAACGCCAGCACGCGCCAGTCGACCGGGAACGCGAGCGGTGGACCGTCGCCGCTCAACTGACGTGCGAGCCAGTCCGTGATCCATATCGACAGCAGCCAGCTCGATACTCCACCCGCGGCCGCGAGCAGCAGCGATTCGATCGCCACCGGCCGCACGAGTTGGCTGGTCGACGCACCGAGCGCCGCCCGCATCGCGAACTCGCGCGAACGCATCACCGCGCGCACCATCAGCAGATTCGCCAGATTCGCGCACGCGATGAGCAGGACGAAGCCGGACAGGCCAACGAGCAGCAACATGATCGTGGTGCCGGCATTGTTCTGGACCGTGCTCTGGATGGGCGCCGCACGCAGAGCGAGGCCGCTGTTCTCCTGCGGGCGATCGGCTGCCAGTTGGCCTGCGACGACCTCGAAGCGCGCCTGTGCCTCAGCCGCGCTGACGCCCGGCCGATACCGCCCCAGGATTCGGAAGAGCGTCTCCGAACGGAAGCTGCGCTCCTCTTCCGTCAAGCCGAGAGGGCGATACACGTCAACGACGCCGAACAACGGCCGCACCTCGGCGCTCGCCGGCAGCACACCGACGATCTCGACCTGTTCGCGATCGAGTCGCACGATTCGTCCAACGACGTTCGGATCGGCGTTGTAGCGGGATCGCCAGAACGAGTCGCTCAGGATGATGACGCCGTTGTGACCCTCGGCATCCTGGTCGGGCCGGAACGCGCGCCCGAGCGCCGACTGAATCCGGAACACGTCGAAGAAGCGCGCGGAGACACGCAGACACTCGATGTAGCGCGCTGAGCGCCCAGGCTCCGCGATCGTGTAGCCCCAGTGGAGGTAGGCCGCGAGTTCCGCGACGTCTCGCGTTCGACGCTCGATTTCGAGGTAGTTGGGGCCGCGGTGGGACCCTTCGGGGTCCTGTGCGCTGACGCGATCGAGGCGGAACACGCGCTCGGATTCGTCGATCGGCAGCGGCCGCAACAGGAACGTATTCAGCACGCTGAACATCGCGGTGTTCAGACCGATGCCCGCAGCCAGCGTGATCACGGCAACCGCCGTGAACCCGGGGCTCCCCGTCAGCTGCCGGATCGCAAATCTCAGAGCGGTCATGGGCGGCTCCTGCAGGTAATCGCCGGCGGGCACCGGGTCCAACCAAGGGAGGTGCCACGTATTGTGCCCCCGGAGTCAATACCGCGTGTTACAGAACTGCGTTCGTACGCGTGCCGCTGTCAAACAATGCGCACGGGCAATCTGGTCGCTCCCGCATGCGGGCTGCGGGGCACCTTCGGCGGCGATGCGTGCCCACCAGAGACCCTCCTCGTTACTGATCGGCGGCTTGAACGACAGGATCGCCGACCGGACCCCCGGCGTGTCGCGGAGGCGGCGCAACAGTTCGGAGTAGTACGACGTCACCGTCGCGTCGGCGCGTCCGCGACCGCGTGCGCTCACGGGCGACAAGGAGTCGACGGTGACGACGAGCAGGTTCTCGCGATTGAAGCCGATGTCCGTCGCGAGAATCCCGCGGAGATTGCGCACGAACAGTGCGGACCCCGCCAGCAGCGTCAGCAACGCGACCTGCACGACCATGAGCGCCCGCGCAAGGCGAGCGCGTCGCACGCCGACGGTGTGCCTCCCGATCGCTTCGAGGATCGGGCCGGGATCGATCCGCGATGCGCGCGCGATCGGCGCGAGCGTGAAAGCGGCCGTCGAGGCCACGGCGGCGAGCGCGCTGAAGGCGAACACCCGCCGGTCAGGCGAGATGGCCAGCACGACGCTTTCATAGCTCGTGGAGAGGAGCTGCACGAGCAGGTCGGCGGCCCAGAATCAAAACAGCAGGCCCAGCGCTGCACCGGCCGCCGCGAGCAGCAGCCCCTCGACCACGAGTTGCTGGACGATGCGGCGCCGGCCGGCACCGAGGGCGAGGCGAAGTGCCAGCTCGTGCTGGCGTCCGGCCGCAGCCGCGAGCAGAAGATTCGCAACGGTGGCGTCTCGCGTGGGCCAAGTTGGTCGAACCCGCGGCAAGGCTTGTGCCGTGCGACCAGCCTTCAGAAATCGACGTGTTCAGAGGCGCAACCCGCATCGCGGCCTTTTCGCTGTTCGAATGCGCACAGCGACGTCTCAAAGCCGCCTCAAGAACTGGAGCGCCCGCGGTTCGACGGCCTTCGCACCGCCCTTACCTTGCCGTTGCGCCCGCCGCCGCAGAAGAACTGATCGCGGCCGTCGGACTCGAGCCCGGACACGTTGACGCCTGGCAGCATGTCGACTGGTTCGGGGCCTCTCCCGTTAGGCCGGTGGTCCGACAGTATCGAGGAATGTTGCGCTGACGATAGCTCGTGCATGATCAGCTAGGTATCGGTCTGCTGCTGGAGCCATTTGATCAGGGTGCGAAAGAACTCGTCGCGGACTGCCGGTTCAAGCCATGGATAGTGGCCGCAGTGTTCCCACTCGACGTATTCGATCTGCGGAATCCAGGGTTCCAGGCTTGCGTAGATCATCGCGCCGGGATGCGGATCCGCGGCGCCGTGCAGCATGAGGACCGGTGCGCGAATGGTCTCGAACGCGCGGGGATAGACGCCTTCCTCCTGCAGCCGCATCATGTCGTCCCATGTTTGCTGGTGCGCCCGTGCGTCGCAGCCCTCGAAGCCGGGATCGCTGGAACCGATGTCGTAAGAGTACAGCGGCAGCATCAGGCGCGCGCGTCGTGCCAGCCGCGCGTCCGGATCGGGGCACTCCAGGTCCAGGGCCCGGAGTCGGTGCCGCACTGATTCGTCGGTGCGCGCATCGAGAATCGCGCGAAACCGCTGGCGCGCCGCAACGGTGAACGTGCCAGAGCCGATCAACACGACTGCCGCGACGCGGTCACCATGTTCCGCGGCATACGCGAGAGCCAGCATCGCACCCCATGAGTGCCCGAGGAGCACCACGCGACTGCCGCCGCAGCAGGACGCGATCACTTCGTGAAGGTCGGCAACGTGACGAGCTACTGTGAGGGCCTCCTGGTCGCTTCCTCGCTGAAGTGGTTCCAGGACACGAAAGGCGTCACCGAGTCGTCGCGCCACCGGCGCCATGTACCGCGGAGCGCCGGGGCCGCCGTGCAGCACCGCAACGAACGGCCCCGACGTGCCGTACTCCCGAACGTGAATCATGCCGCACCAACCGCGTTGGCCCGCCGCGTGTCGATGGACTGCGTAGACCTCGGCTTCCTCTTGTTTCGATGCCAGACTCAGTGCCCTCTCAAAGTAGACCACGGCTCGTTGCGAGCCGCGCGAATAGCGGGCATCAAGGTGGCGACGCTCGCCGTGAAGAGCAGCAGCGCAATCGACACGCCGTACGTAAATGGTTCGACTGAAGACGTGTTGGTGAGGACGTTCGTCGATTTCAGGATCGTGACGCCGATCGCCGCGCAAAGGCTTCCACCCACAATGCCCACCACGAACGGCCAGCGCAGCGACCAGAAAAACAGTGCGATGATTTGGCGGCGGCTCGCGCCGAGCGCAACACGCACGCCGATTTCGTGGGTCCGCTGAGCAGCGGCGAACGCCATGAAGCCGTAGATTGCAATCACTGACAGGAACAGCGCCAGCGTCGCGGGAATGGCCGTGATGCCGAGCACGGCATTGTACCGGCTGGCCTCGCGCGCAAGCATCATCGCGATTGTTTCCGGACGCGCGGACAACTTCTGATCGATCAGCTGCACCTGCGCGCGGATGGCCTGCATCAGCGGCCGGGCGTTGCCGTCGAATTGGAGAAGCGGCGCGATGCTCGCGACATCCGCCCTATAGATGGGTTGGTAGATCATCGGCTCGTCGGGTTCCGTCGGTCGTGTGCTCGACGTGTCGTTGACGACGCCGATGATTTGCGCCGGGTCGTCGTTGCCGAAACGGATATGCCGGCCTACGGCGTCCGCACCGGGAAAGAACGTTCGTGCGAACGACTCCGACACGACAATGGGCATCACTGGCGCGGGTGTACGCGCCTGCAGATCGCTAAACAGGCGACCCGACCGCAGTCGCAGTCCGGTTGTCGAGAAGTATTCCGGCGACACGCACCGGAAGGACGTCACGATTGTGCGGTACGTGGCCGTGTCGAGTGAGAAGGACGTGCGCGGGATACCGCGAAACGGAGGCGGGCTGGCGAGGGCCACGGCGCGCACGCCTGGAAATGCCTGAAGACGTGGAATGAGCCGGTCGTAGAACGCGCGGGCGGACGGACCCGAGTAGCCGAAGTGCGACAGGTCCACGTCCGTCACAATCACGGCATTGGCGTCGTAGTCGGGCGTGATGCTGGCCAGGCGGCCCTGTGCGCGGACGATCACACCAATTACGATGAGCAGAGCGAGGCTAATCGACAGCTGGTTCGCGATGAGCGTTCCTCGCAGCGTGGAGCTGACCGTGGAACCGCCCCCGTAGCCGGCCGGCTTCAATGCCGTGACCAGATCGACTCGCAGCGCTTCCAGCGCGGGCGAGACACCCGCGACGCACCCGGCCAGCAACGCCAGGCCGAGGGTGAATGCAAGCACGCGCCAGTCTGGCGCGAATGCGTTCAGCAGCGGAAAATCCGTCAGGAGCTGCGCGACGTGCTGCGGCAAATAGTACGCCAGCGCGATACTTCCGAGCGCCGCGCAGCCTGCGAGAGCGACAGTCTCGGTCAACAACTGTCGCCGCAGTCGGGAGCGGCTTGCTCCCAGCGACAATCGCACTGCCATCTCATTACGACGCGACATGGCGCGGGCGAGGAGGAGTATGGTCACGTTGGCGCAGACCTGCAGCAGGATGAGCATGCCCGTTCCCAGGCAGAGCGCGACCAGCAGCGGCATCGTGCGAGCCGTGTTGGGTTCGTGGATAATCGCGCCGTCGGTGACGAGCATGCCGGTCACTTGACCGGGATGCAGGCGGTCCAAGGACTTCGCGATGATGTTCAGTTCGGCCTGTGCCTCGCTGATCGTGTGTCCTGGCGCAAGCCGACCTGAAAGATTCAGCCACGCATGACGCCCCGGCGCATCGCGGAAATAATCCGTCGGTCCCTGCAGGATCGGTTGCATCGTGTAGGGAACGTATAGCATCGCCGCGACCGGGCCGTAATCATCCGGTGCGACGCCAACGACGGTCAGCAGGCTGCCGTTCAAGCGGAGCATTCGTCCGATGACGTCGTGATCCCTGGAGAAATACAGATCCCAAGCGCGTTCGGTCAGCACGACGACAGGTTCACCGCCGGGTGCCGAACAGTCGGCTTCGAGCAATCCCCGTCCGAGCCGGATCGGTCCGAGATGCGCCGAGAGGAAATTGCAGGACACGAACTTGCCGCGCAGCGCGAAATCGTCGCCGTCGCCAAGCATGAAGGAGACCCAGCGGGACGCTGTCACCGCGGACAAGGTGCGCGTCGCGCCTCGGATCGCGTAGAAGTCCTCGAGCGTGACCATGGTCTGCGGACCATGCGATTCGCGGTGCCATTGTCCTGACAGCCGCGCATAGATTTGTACGGAGCTGTCAGGATAGAGGCTCGCGGGACGGAACAGCAGACCGTTGAGTACGGAAAAGGCCACTGAATTGATGGCGAGACCAACGATGAGTGTCAGCACGACGGCAACTGACAGGGGACCCGTGCGACGGATCACCCGGACGGTGTAGCGGAGGTCCTGCGACAACACCTCGAGCTCGTGTCGCAAGCTGGTATCGCGAACAGACTGCTCGCGCTCTTTAGGTGGTCGACCCATCACGCCGCGCAGCCATTGACGAAGGGTCATAGTGCGCCGGATGGTATCAGCGGAAGGGGCGCCGGTGACTGGAAGTCGCTGGCCCCACCGCACCTGTATGCATCATTTCTCAGCAAAGAATCGTGCTTCCGCCCTGATCACGACGGGCGCGGCCGCGCTCGGAATCGTTGCCGGGTCGAAGCGCCACTGCCTCACAGCATGGATCGTCGGCTGTGTAAGCCATGGAATGGACTCGACCACTCGCGTGGCGACGACGACACCTCGTCCGTCTATCGCCGCTTCAACCACGACGCGTCCCTGAATGCCCAGGCGCATCACCATCGGGGGATAAACCGGACGCACGTCCTTCACCTTCTTCGGAGTGCTCATTCCGTCCGCTGCCGCAAACGACGTCTCGCCGTAGACCCACTCGATGTCGGCAGCACCCGTGACCGGCGGGGGTGGTGGCGGGGCGGGATACGCAGTGACACTCTCCCACTCCGAAGATGTCGCGGTCGCGGTTGATCCCGACGTCGCTGCCCGCGATCGAACGACATCCGCCTGCTGAATGAGGGCTCCTCGACGCACGGCATCGGATTCAATTTGCGCCTCAGCCCGGAGGAGGAGGCTTTTGTAGACCATCGCGTCACGAAAGTCCGGGTCAGCGGCGAGTGCGCGGTCCTCGGCAGCAAGTCCACGGGCGATGTACGACATGCGATCGTGGCGCCTGAGCGCGGCGTCCGAGAGCTTCGCGAAATAGAACGTCGCAACGAGATGGTGGAGTGGAGCGTTCGACGCTTCGCGTTCAGCCGCGTCTTCCAGTGTCTCGACTGCGCGTTCGAACTGCCCACGCCGATTGTAAAGCGCAGCGAGCGCCTGCCACCGTGTTGTTTCACTCGGCGCGGCTTCTGCGCTCCTCCGCAACGTCGCTTCCGCTTCCGCAAGAGCGCCGCGGCTTTCCTGGAGCCTGGCCAGTTCTTGTGCGCCTCGCCAGTCCTGCGGTGTCGAGCGGACATTCGCCTCCAGCTGCTTCTCTGCGGCTGTGGCCGGACGGGTCTGATTCGGCCGCGGGTCTCGCGGTGGTTGTGGCAGGGCCGAAACTGCATCGGCGGTCCTAAGGGAGATCAGGCTGGCGGCGGCGATGCCGACGGCAATGGCGGCTGACGAGATGCTCAGCGTTCGAGGTGTCATGACATCCTCCTCATCGAGGCCACTGAAAGGGAACCTGAAGACGCGCAATACCCAATTGAAATTCCGGCGCGAGCACGGTAAGCAGATATATGCGCATAACGGCGATAATCAAAAAGACGGCACACAATGGTCATCAGATCTTTATCGGGAAACTCCGGAGTCCGTTGCGAACACGCGAGCCTTCGCGAACGAGACCGGCTTCATTGCGAGCGCCCGAAGCTGACGCGTACCGTGAGCAGGGCCGGATGCAGCGTCGTGCTGGCAGCAGCGGCAAATTCCCACCGTCGGATTGCCTGAATCGCCGACTGGCCCAGAACGCCGTCCGGCGCGACCTCCGCATCCGTGACGCGCCCGTCTTCATTGATCCTCGCTCGCACAAGGACTTGCCCTTCGAGTCGGGCCGCCACCGCCACTGGCGGATAAATGGGTTGCACCTCCTTTATTGCAACCGGCGGTGGCCCATCGGTCGCGACTGTGTAGGATGTGCGACCGTATTGAAAAATCGGCTCGCTCGGAGTTAGAGCAGCCGGCGGCGGTGGTGGCGGCGGTGGATCAGGGAGCGCCGTCTGCGTCTGCCGCGCGCCTGTCGGTGGCGCAGGCAGACCGGGCACGTTCGGGGTCAGAGGACCAACGGCAGCGAGCAGGAGCAGCATGGACAGAATCGCTGCCGCCGGTGCCGTGCGAAGCGTCATGGATTTCGCGAGGCGCACCTGCGCGACGCGCCATGCGACATCGTCGGCGATCCCCAACGTCAACCGCATGACCATTTGAATGGCGAGTTCCGCCTGGGTCACCTCGGGGTCGTGTGCGCCCTCCCACAGATCCGACTCGATTTCGCGGCACCGTGCCTCGCGAACGGCGGGCGGCAACCGCCAGGTATATATGCGCGTCCACCGGCGCACACACGCGGCGACGAACGCAGCGACGCGTGTCATGCAGGAGCCTCTCCGCGGCGTCGGCGGATGGGCACCCGCCGGCGTGACGGCGACGACTCCCGTACCACTGATTCGGCGAGTGCCGTCAGGGTATACAAGCGACGGCCGGGGCGATTTTCCTTTGCCGCGATCGCCGGATCTTCACGACGACTCTCCAGCAGGCCCATTGCTTCGAGACGGCCCAACGCCCGATACAAGGTGCCATAGGCGGTGAGCAGCCTCGAGTCGCTGATGTCCGTCAGCTGTTTGGCGAGCTCGTATCCGTGAAATTCGTTGACCCCTCGGCGTCGCAAGGCGGCCGCGGCCGCGCAGATCGCGGTTTCCAGAGGCACTAGACTGCCATGCTTCCGCCGCACGCCTAACTATATGCAGATATATGCGTATTACGTCAACAACCGATCTCTTGCAATCCGACGCAATCCAACGGTCCCGCATCCGCGCGCGAAGACCGCCGGTCACCACCGACCGGCCGATGCCGATCTGACGGTGCCGCTGCGTTACGCCAAACCCATCAGGGCGTAAAGTCCATAAGGCGGCCAGCAGCAGCGCGAGCGCGCTGAACAAGCCAGCGGCCCCATTCGTCGCGAGCTCGGCGTGCGAACTATTCAGGCTGGTGAACCTAACCTTCGCCACTTGGAACCAGATTGTGCTGTGGCTGCGCACGCTCGACACCTTCCGTCCAGACGCAGGCGGATTGAGGCGCTTTTCGATGGCCCGACACCCATAAATTCTCACTTGATATCAAAAGATAGCTTATGATATCTGTTGTGGATGGGGCGATCAATCGGACTCCGCTATTCGTCAGGTTGCCGAAAGATCAGGCAGCAGCCCTCGACCGTCTCGCTGACGTGACTGGCCGCCATAAACAGCACCTGGTCAGCGAACTGCTTGCAGATCGGTTGACGTCGGGCGCGGGTCCCGTTTCCGTGGGCCGAGTTGAGGTGACAAACACTCCTATCGCGCTCACCGACGAAGTGCTCACCCTCGAGGAGGCTGCCGCGCTTCTCAAGCTCCCAGCTGACACTGTCCGGTCTCGTGCCGAGGAGGGCGACTTGCCGGGCCGGCGCTTTGGCAAAGAGTGGAGTTCGCGCGAATAGCGGTACTCGCGTGGCTCGCGGACGGCGATCCGCAAAAGCGGAGACACACATCTTCGACAGAGCGAACGTGAGCTCCGCATGAATGTGCAACGACTGACGGAAGCGGCGTTTCTGATCGGCATCGCATTCGGGAGTAGCCTGGTGGCGCAAAAGCCTTCCCTCAATTACCCGTCGGCGCGGCGCGCCGACGTCATCGACAACTACTTCGGGACGAAAGTGGCCGACCCGTACCGGTGGATGGAAGATCTCAATTCGCCTGAATTGAAACAGTGGATCGACGCCGAGAACGCCCTCGCGTTCGGCTACCTCAACGCACTGCCGCAGCGGGACGCGTTGAAGGCGCGCATCACCGAGCTGTGGAACTATCCGAAGGTGACACCGCCGCGATACGAAGGCGGGCACTGGTTCTACAGCCGGAACACCGGACTGCAGCGGCAGTCTCCCGTCTTCATGCGTGAGACGCTGAACAGCCCGGAAACCGTGGTGCTCGATCCGAACAGGCTGTCATCGGACGGTTCGATTGCCCTCTCAGGTTTTGTCCCGTCGCCCGACGGACGGCACTTCGCGTACGGTCAGTCTCAAGGCGGCTCGGACTGGTCGACGTATTACGTCCGTGAGCTCGGCACAGGCAGGGAGCTGCCCGACGTGATTCACTGGGTGAGGTCCCTCAGCGTTGCGTGGACCAGAGACGGCAGGGGCTTTTTCTACGGGCGGTACCCCGAACCTCGACCCGGCAAGGCGCTCGAGGATGTCCTCCGCGACAAGAAGATCTACTACCACGCGATCGGAACACCACAGTCGGCCGATCGCTTGATCTACGACCGTCCCGAAGAGCCGATGCTCTTCATCGACGTCGATATCGACGAAACCGGACGGTACGTCTTCTTTCAAACGCAGAGGAGCATCAGCAGGAACGAGCTGATCGTCAAGGATCTCGTCAATCCGCTCGCGCCCGAGCTCGATGCTCCTGCACGAGCGCTGTATCTCGGCCACACGGCCTTGTACAAGCCGCTCGGCCTCGTGAACGGGACGTTGTACATGCTGACGGATCGTGACGCTCCGAACAGGAAAGTGGTCGCGGTGCCAATCGATCGGCCGGATCCATCCAACTGGAAGACGATCGTGCCGGAGACGAAGAACGCGATTGAGACTGCACAGCTCGTCGGCGGAACAATCGCCGTGACTGCGCTCGTCGACGTGGCCGGCGACGTGCGTTTCCATAATCTCGATGGAACGGCGGCGGGACGGATCGCCACTCCCGGTCTCGGGTCGATCGCGGGTCCGTTCGGACGCTATGGACGACCAGAGATCTTCTACACGTTTACGTCGCCGCTGTACCCCGTCACCGTATTCCGTTTCGACCTCGCCACCGGCAACAGCAATCCGTTCGAGGCGCCGACGGTGACCTTCGACCCCACACGCTACCGAACGGAGCGTGTGTTCGTCGTGTCAAAGGACGGCACACGCGTTCCGCTCTTCATCGCCCATCACAAGGGGCTGAGGAAGGACGGCGCAAACCCGGCCATGCTGTACGGGTTTGGCGGGTTCGGTCTCTCTGACGCCCCGCAGTTCCGCCCCGAGGTGATTGCCTTTCTGGAGCGCGGCGGCGTCTACGCGACGGCAAACATCCGCGGCGGCGGCGAATACGGTCACACATGGCACGAGGCGGGCATGTTCGAGAAGAAGCAGAACGTGTTCGACGATTTCATCGCGGCGGCGGAGTATCTCGTACGGGAGAAGTACGCGTCGCCTCAGACGCTGGGCATCATGGGCGGATCGAACGGCGGGCTGCTCGTCGGCGCTGTGATGGAGCAGCGCCCCGATCTGTTCGCCGTGGCTCTCCCGGGCGTCGCTGTGTTGGACATGCTGCGGTTTCACCGCTTCACCGGCGGTGTGGTGGGAACGGCTGAATACGGTTCCGCGGACAACGCGACGGAGTTTGCCTACTTGTACAAGTACTCGCCGCTGCACAACGTAACGCCCGGCGCGTGCTATCCGGCAACGCTCATCACAACAGCGGATCATGACGATCGTGTCGTCCCGAGCCATTCGTTCAAGTTCGCCGCGACGCTCCAGGCGGCGCAGGGATGCGACAAGCCGGTGCTCATTCGAATCGAGACGCAGGCATCGCACGCCTATCGGCCGACCGATAAACGGATCGCCGAACTCGCCGACGGGTGGGCATTTGCGCTCGCAAACATGAGAGTTCGCCTGCCCGACACTGCGGCCCGCTAAAACGAGCGCGCACATGATCTACGCATTGAAGCGCAGCAGCGTCGCGTTGCCATGGTTCGATTAGCTATTTGGGATCGAGATTCCGATCGTGTGGAATCAGCAGGTTGAAGTTGGCGAACCGGACGGGAATCGAACCGCCTGAGCGTCGGATTACCCGCGAGTAGTCTCTAGGTAGCGACGAACGCCGGAGGATCGGCCAACTGCCAGTACGGCGTTACTCCTTAATCTTGGCGAGTTCGGTGTCCTCGCCGGGGTTGTGTGCCTAGGTGAGATCGGGCGTGGCTATCACGTAAAGTCGTGAACCGTTGACCCCAGCTCCCGCCGGCTGGATTCCGCCCGCATGACCGGTGCCTCGAATCGCACCGCACGGGTCGCACACGCCAAAAACTGCAATCCGAAACGGTAGTGGCGACGGTTGCTCCACCTGCGCGCGAATAGGTGCGACTGTGCGGCGACTGCTTCGGTGGCCGTCTTCAGGATCCGATGAGACGATCTCCACCGGCCTCGCGGAAGGCGGCGAGCGCCCGTTGCCGGCCGGCTTCGGCTTCTTCCAGCATCTCGCGGAAGGCGGGGACATTACGCAGACTGTCGAACTGCGGCCAGCTGGAGAGCGTCGGCGCAACGAAGTACCCCTTGGCGACTGCTCGCCGCAGATACTCGATTCCGGTTTCGAACTCACCGACGTCGCACAGTAGCCAGCCCTCCTGAAAAATCCCCTCGGGGTCGATGCGAATCTTGAAGCCGCCGAACTCTGCCGCACGATCGATCATCTCTTGCGCCCGGCGATCGAGCCAGGCGGTCAGATATTCGATCCATGACTGGAACAGCGGAATGCGCGATGCCTGCCGCATTTCGAGCAGCTTGCGACGCGCCTCGTCGCGACGGCCCGTCAGTCCCAATCCGATGACCCGAATTCCATCGTCGGCCCCCGCGATCACGCGCGGAGGCACAATCGCCAACAGCCGATCGATGTCGCCCGCCATCAGCAGGGTTTGCTCGACGCTCGTCGGAACGTTGGGATCGAGGCGGCGGGCCTCGGCGTGCGCGGCGACCGACTGCTCGTAGAGCCCGCAGTATCGGCAGGCGTGAACCAGGCCGGCGAACAGCTCGGGATCGTTGCCGTGGCGGCTCGCTTCGCCGAGCAGCCGCACCAGCGCGCTTTGCGCCTGACCGCTGTCGGCTTCCAGGTTGGCGTAGAACTTGTGCGCGACCGACAATCGCGGGTTCAGCGCCAGCGCGCGCCGGAACGCTTCCTCGGCGCGCAGGGCACTGTCGGGCGCCGCCTCGATGTACTTGCCGATGACACGATGGCAGCGCCCGAGATGCGCCCACGCGCGTGCGAAGCGGCTATCGAGCTCGAGGCACTGCTGATAGAGATCGCGCGCAGCTCGAAGGCCGTCATATGTCCGGGCGGCATCGTTCGCGCGGAGATACAGCTCGTAGGCGCGCGCGTCATGGGGAGCGTTGGGCGTCGGACTGGGGGTGCCGATCGAGAGTGGGTGGGACAGTGCGTCCGACACGCGCCGTGCGATGTCGTCCTGCAGGCTGAACAGATCGCCGAGCGACGACTGGACGGTGTGCGACGTGACGAGCGTTCCACCCGGCGCCTCAACGAGCTGTGCCGATGCACGCAGTTGATCGCCGGACCGCAACAGCGTTCCCATGACGACCCGGTCGACGTCGGCTCCGGCCGCCAGCGCCTTGAGATCCGGCGTGTCGGCGACGAAACGCGCGGCCACGGCGCTGGAGCGGACGATCAACGACGAGTTGCCGGAGAGCGACGTCGCGATCGCGTCCGGCAGGCTGAAAGAGAGGAAATCCGTTTCCGGATCGGGCCGAAGCATGCGAAACGGCAGCACGACGATCCGCGTCAGCGCCTGGGCCAGCGCCGGCGTCGCGCCCGTCTGGAGGCCGCGAATCGCGCGAAGACTGTCGGCCATCGCGTCCGCCGATACGGGCCGGTCCGCCGGCTCCTTGGCCATCGCCTGGCGAATCACCCGATCGACGGCGGACACGGCGGGAGATCCGGTCAGCGCCGGCGGCTGCTCGTAACGGGTCGCGTGCAGGACTTCGATCAGGTCGCGGCCGCCAAACGCGGGGCGGCCCGCAAGCATCTCAAAGAGGATCGTGCCCGCGGCGAACAGGTCGGTACGCGCATCGACGCCTTCGCCTGCCGCTTGCTCGGGTGCCATGTAGCGCGGCGTGCCCATGACCATTCCCGTCCGGGTCACCTCGGCGTCGATGCTGGCCGAGCCGTCCACCTGCGGCCGGGCAAGGCCGAAGTCCAGTAGTTTCACTCCATGGACGGTCAGGAACACGTTCGATGGCTTCAGATCGCGATGGACGATCCCGCGGGCGTGCAATGCGGAGAGTGCCGCCAGCATGCTCAGCGCGATCGAGACAGCCTGGTCCGGGCTCATCGGCCCGCGGCGCAACCGCTCGGCGAGCGATTCCCCCTCGAGCAGTTCCATCGCGATGAACAGCCGGCCGTCCTGTTCGCCGACCTCGTAGATCTGGCAGATGTTCGGGTGATTGACGCTCGCCGCCGCGCGTGCCTCGCGCCACACGCGCTTGTGCGCGCTCTCGTCGTTGGCAGGCGCTGAGAGCGTTTTAATGGCGATCGTGCGCCCGAGACGATCGTCGCGCGCGGCAAAGACGACACCCATGCCGCCTTCGCCGAGCTTGCGTTCAATCTTGAAGCGGCCGATGCGCTCGGGCATCGTCTCGCGGCCGACGCCGCTGCCGCTCGCGGCCTTCGAGCCGCGAGTAGCCGCCGTGGAGCCGGTCAGCCAGTCGTAGAGCGCGCGAAAACCACCGCGGGACGCGTTGTCGACGTGTCTATCTGCCACGCAGACATCCATAATACCGCTGCAGCAGCGGCGTCATGCTTTCAGGCTCACGACGTTTGAGGAAACAGTGCGCGCCGCAGCGAGTCAGACGCTTGCAGCTGCGCGATGGATGCCTGGAACTGTCGATCCTGCCGGATCGGATCGAGGTTGGGATCGCGCGCGAACAGCGAGTCGCACAGAAAGTCCGTTGCCGCGGCTGCGCGCAGCATCTCGACCGCTTCAGTATGTGCCGCTCAGCCCGACGCTCCTCGAGACGCTGCGTGTGTGTTGGCCGTGGATGAAGCCAACGACGTTGGTGTTTCCGGGCACGATCGCCGGTGGCGCGCTGACAAGCCGATCACAGCGCAGGTGCTCCGCCCACTCGTACGCCACACATTACTTGAGGCGGGGGACGACTTGTGCACCATCCAGCTGCTGCGCGGCCACCTGAAACTCGAACACACCTCGAATCCCAATGCCAATGTCGCTCACTTGGCGGCAGAATCTCGCAGCGATGCTTTGGTGCGGCGGCCGTCATCCGCTGTATGAGCTCGTTCGTAGGCGGAGCGGTCACGGCCCGATGCGTCGCTGGAGGAAAGACCTCTTTGAAATATTTTCAACTTCGTCGGAGACGGACATCAACTGCGAGGCACGACGTCGATCGGACGCGACTGCCGATACCAGGTCGGCAATTTCCGGAACGGCAGTCGGTGTTTAACTTCGCGTTCAACACGAACCCTGTTCGGAGCGGATCAAACCGAACGATCGGCTCATGCCGTTGCTCTGTGACCGCGTGGAGGGACCAGCCGGTTTTCGTGGCTCGAGAGCCATGGCGGACAGTGTCGTGAAATGACCCAGCGTGCAACGCTTGCCGTCGATGATGTGGTGAGGGCGGTCATCGCCGGCAAGCGTCGCATCATTGTGGTCGACGTCGAGGCGACTTGCTGGAAGAAGGCGGTGTTCAGCCGGAAAAAGGAGACCATCGAAATCGGCGCCGTGCTGTTGCTGCTCGATCGTGCCGAATCAAGGTGGCCCGAGTTTCAGACGTTCGTCCGACCACGGCGACTCCCTCACCTCTCCAGGTTCTGTCGCGAGCTCACCGGCATCTGCCAGGAGAATGTCGACGTCGCTCCCACCTTTCCGGAAGCGCTGCGGCTGTTCCTGGAGTGGTCACAACCGTTGGAGCGAGTCGTCCTGGCGACCTGGAGTCGCTACGATTTCTGGCAGCTCGATCTGGATCTGGAGGCTCACGGCCTCCCTAAGCTCACCATCCCTTGCCTCGACGTCAAGAAGCTCGCTGCGCGCATCGTCGGTACAAAGAGCTTCGAGGAGACCGCACGCGAGCTGGCTCCTGATGGCGTGGCCATGCCGAGGCACCGCGCCGTTGCCGATGCGCATCGAACCGCACGGATCCTGAACCGCCTGCTCCGTCCGCTCGTCTAACCGCGAGCCCCAGTGACATCGACGACGACGTGTGGTCCCGGGGTCGAGCAGGCGCCGTGTCGACGCCATGTCCCGCTCGGCGTCTGGGGAGTGCAGTGAACAATCAAGGCGAGGCCCGGTATTCGTGCCCGGTATTTGTGTATTGACAGAATTCCATTTCTGTCAATACACTTGGACGTGCCCAGTGCCGCCCGTCCCAAGCGCGCGCCCCGTCGGGAAGAACGAGTCTCCCGCACCTATCGGCTGCCGCTGTCGAAGTTGCGAGCGGCCAAGCGTGCGCTCGGCGCTGCGACTGCGACGGAAACGATCGAGCGCGCGCTCGATCTTGCCGTCTTTCAGCGCGAACTCATCGACGGAACGCGGGCGATGCTCGGGATCGAAATCACACCCCCAGACGCTGAGCGGTGACTCGAGGCTCGCGCAAGTACGTTCTCGATACTCAACTCTTCATCAACGCCTTTCGCGATCCGGTGGTCAGCGAGGAACTCCAGCGGTTCCATCGCGCCTTTTCGCCTTTTGAGCATTTCAGTGTGATCGTCGCCCAGGAGCTACGGGCTGGCGTGAAACGGCGCCGGGATAGAAAGATGTTGGAACGGAACGTCCTCAAGGTCTTTCAGCGAGCGAGTCGAACAATCACGCCATCGGCCGACGTCTGGCACAGGTCCGGAGATTTGCTCGCAGAAATGGCGAGACAGGAAGGACTGGAAATTGCCCGCCTCTCGAAAGCCTTCGCGAATGACGTCTTGCTCGCGCTCTCGTGCCGAGAAGCCGGCTGCGTGCTCGTGACCGACAACGAACGGGATTTTCACCGGATTCGACGCTTTGTTCAGTTCGACTTCACGAAGCCGTGGCCCGGGGGCCAAGTGACCTGATTGCGCTCGGTGCCAGCGTGTGTCGCGGGACCAGCGGATCACCTTCCGCAGCACCTTTTGAATTTCTTTCCGCTCCCGCAAGGGCAAGGCTCATTTCGGCCCACTTTCGTTGGAGCTCGGTACGGCTCCTCCGGTTCGAGGAGGCGTCTTTCGTTGTTCCAATCCTCTTCCACGGCATCGTGCGCGGAGTCTTTTCCGAAGGCAGCCCACCAGGAAGTCGCGACTGCGACGTCATCAATGGGCGGCTGACGCTCTCGCACGGCTTCGAGCATTCGTCCAGGCGGCGCTGATTCGACTTTCACCAACTCCTCAGGCGCCATGGATTGCGGATCGGCGAGTCCATCGCGATAGGCTCGACGAAGCGCGGGGAACACAACCAACGCCTCGATGTCGGCAGATTCGGCGACCAGGCTATCCCACACTTGATTCGGCTCCCGTTCGAGCCCCTCTTCGGCGAGCCACAGAAAATACTCGACGACAGGTTCGCGCGGGATTTCCGCCCAGGCCGCGAGAAGGGCGAGGGCGGTCACCCCGGCGCCCCGGCCGTACTGGTCGGCATCGCGATTCAGAATGAGGTTCTTGATCGGCGTTAGGTCTCCGTCACACACGGCCGCGAGGATCCGCGCGCCATCCTGGGTGACGATATCGCCGCCGATCTCGAACGGCTTCTCTTCCGGCAGCGACAACCACCGAATGACATACTGATACGCGCGCGGCTCACGCCACTTCGCCAACAGATAGAGCGCATACGAGAAGAGATTCGCCTCCCGGATCGAAGCGCTGGCCGGATTTGCGACGCCCCGATCGAGAGCCGAGAGGAGCGGTTCGATGAGCGCCTCCCGATGAGACTCCGCGGAGGCGAGCGCCTCCGCAGGCTGGATTGACGCATCTCGAGACAGCGTCGTCAGAATCTGCGATGGCGACAGCGTCGGCGCCGGCACTCGTCTCGGCTCTTGTGTGAATCGATCGATGCCCGCCCAGAACGGACACCGCGG
Source organism: Acidobacteriota bacterium (assembly GCA_003222675.1). GTDB lineage: Bacteria > Acidobacteriota > Vicinamibacteria > Vicinamibacterales > 2-12-FULL-66-21 > QHWT01. Next base: position 84,908 of record QHWT01000055.1, read on the forward strand.
GCAGTTCCGGCCCATGGGGTAGTCGATGCCTTCCTGATGCAGACATCCCATGATGCGGTCGGACGTGACCGCGTGCTTCACGCCGTACTCACGGAGAAAGTCAGCAACGCCGGCAGCAATCGTCGGATCGTGCCGCACGTCGACCGCGTGCGTCGTCCAGGTGCGCATCGCGGCGGGCTCGCGTTGGCCGGGCCGCTCGAGCACCGAGACGACGAGTTTCGTTGCGAACGTGTTGTCTGGCCCGTATGGCGCGATGGATGCCAGTGGGTACTGAGCGGAGCGCCGGCTGCGCTGTCGTGAGATGCTGGTCATCTGCGCGTCGCTGCAGATGATAATCGCTCCACCGCGGCCGCAGCCAGCAGACCGCGTTGAATAGCACTCATTGACTTCCGTTCGACGACGATGTCATCGTCGTCGTCATGCCGACAAACGATCGCGGCAACGGACCTGACGAACTGATCGAGCGCCTGAAAGCACAGGCGGCGGCCGTCGCCGACGGTCGCACTGTCGCCTACGAGTCCGACGGCCTGACGCCGGACGTTCAGGAGCAGTTCTGGCAGAACGTCGTCGCCTTCGAGACGGCCAGTAGCACCGACCTGACCAGAGAGTTGAAGGCGATCGGCGTGAAGCTGCTCGAGCCGGATGATCTGGACGACGTCGCGCTGCGCAAGGCGCGTTGGAGCATCATCGAAGGGCTTGCGAGACTGCGCGTGTTCCTGGATCAGACCGATCATTTAAGCGACCGCGAACTCTACACTCAACTGTTGCGCGAACTGCTGCCGCAAGAAATGCCCGCGCTCGACGTCGATGAGATCTCGGCGTGGCACATCGACGTGCTCGGATACGACAAGCCGGAACTGTACCTGAAGTACTACGCCGACGAAAAAACGCGGGAGTCCTGGCGAATCGACTTTCCAGACGATCTCATCCCTGGTCGCGAAGACCCGCCCTACGACCGGGATCGCCACCTGCCGCAGTACCATTGTCGCTGGCGACTCGATCATTGATTGTCCGTGCATGAACGCACGCGCGGCTACGGCGGGATGCATCGCTGACTTGATGAGATCCCGCCGAAGCGCAGAGCGCGAAGGCGGACAAATCGTGCCTCACCAGCCAATCCTCTTGACCAGCGGGTTGTGATTCCGTCCCTGACACTGACGCACCGGGCATGTGCGCTTCCCCTCGTACCGCGAGGGGGCTTGACATTGAATTCGCGCTACGTCATGCTTCCCTCATCACACGATGGGAGCGAATGACCGCGTACCACCAGACCTACTCAGCGGCACAGTCGATCTGCTGATTCTCAAATCTCTGGCCGGAGGACAACGCCATGGCTACGCGATTGCACAGTACATCCGCGCATCTTCCGGAGACGTGCTCGAACTCGGCGAGAGCTCTCTATACACCGCGCTGCAGCGGCTCCTGTTGAACGGCTGGGTGAGCGACGAATGGGGCGCCTCGGAGAACAACCGGCGCGCACGCTATTACAGGCTGACAGCAGCCGGTCGAAAACATCTCGCGGCGCAGACCCGTGAGTTCGATTTGGTCGTCACAGCTATCCAGCGCGTGTTGCGTACCGTGTAATAGATAGGCTCGACCGCATGCGCCTATTTCGGAGACTCAAGTATCTGCTTCATCGCGGGCGCCGAGAGCGGGAGCTCGCTGAAGAACTCGTGTTTCATCGCGACTTGGCGGAACAGGAACAGCGCCACGCGGGCCTTCCTCCGGAGGAAGTGCGGCGTGCGACAAACCTCCAAATGGGCAACACTACCCTTGCTCGAGAAGCGGCCCACCACGTCTGGTTTCCCGCCGCAATCGAAGGCGTCTTGCAGGACCTCCACTATGCGTGGCGCGGTCTAAGCCGCAGCAAGGCGCTTCTTGCCGTGGCCTGTTTGTCACTCGGTCTCAGCACCGGCTTCGGAACCGCGTTATTCAATGTTGTGAACGGTGTCATCCTTCAGCCCGTCACTGTGACACGCCCTGATGCGCTGGTCCGTTTTTGGGTCGGCAATGGCAACCGCATCTCCTGGCCGAACCTGCACGACATCTGTGACCAGACGCCCAGCGTGTCGTGCGTCGGCCACCGAGTCGATGAGCTGATGTGGCAACAGCGAGACGAATCTATCCGGCTCTTTGGTCAGGCGGTGAGTCCTCACTACTTCACGATGCTCGGCATCCAGGTGACCCAGGGCCGCGTGTTCACCAGCGAAACGGTACGGGAAACGCCGGACACCGTGTTAGTGACCCATGCGTTCTGGGAGCGGCAACTCGGACGCGATCCACACGTCATCGGGCGCACCCTCGTTCTCACGGGCCACCCGTACACCGTCATCGGTGTCTTGCCTCGCGGATTTCGTTCGATCTGGGGACTGGGCATTGCGCCGTCGTTGCCGCGGCACGGCCAGCCACCACCAGGCGTGGTGACGCGGAGTACGAGCTCCTTGGCTTGCTTGGGCCAGGACAGAGCCTGGCGGAGTTTCGCTCGCGTGTCACGGCGCGGGCCACGGGCCTACAGGAGGCGTATCCGGTCGAGAACCGTGGCTTCGGCCGGGTGCAAACGTTTCCGTTCCACTCGTTGGGCCTGTTTCTCAGCAGTGAAGATCAAGTGATGCGCGTGATCGTGCTGTTCGCATCATTGATCGTTGTCCTCGTGCTACTGCTCGCGGTCATTGCATGCGTGAACATCGCGGGACTGCTGGTGGCCAGAGCCGTGGCGCGCCAGCGCGAGATCGCTATTCGCCTCAGCATCGGCTGTGGACGGTTGCGGCTGGCGCGACTGCTCCTGGCAGAGGGTCTTCTACTGGCGATCATCGGCGTCGGGCTGGGCGGTGTGGCGAGCATTTGGCTGGCGCGACTTCTGGTCGCAGTGCCGCTGCCGTTTCCCGTGCCGTTCGAGGTGGAGGTGCCGGTCGATCTGCACCTGTTTGGCTACCTTGCGGCGATGGTGGCCCTGACGGCGATGGTGATCGGCGTTGCGCCGCTGTTGCAGGCATTTCGGGTTTCCGTGGTCAGGGGCACGGGCAGCGCGCCGCGTGCCGTTGGCTTCCGGCGCTGGTCGCTGCGCGGCACACTGATTACCGTGCAGATCGCCATGTCGACGGTGTTGCTGGTGGCGACAACGCTCTTTGTCCGGAGCCTTTGGGGTGCCAGCCAGATCGATCCGGGGTTCGATATGGCGCATGTCGTGACCGTCGAAGCCGACACGCGCTCGCCGCAACTCACGGCTGCGGAAGTCGGCGCCTACTATCGGGCGGCGATTGACCGGCTGAATAACGTGCCGAACGTGGTTGCCGTCTCGGGAGCCATCGTGGTGCCGCTCAGTATGGGCTCCATCGTCAATAGCTTGCTGGTCGATGTCGGCAGCAAGGACCGGGCGGTTACCGTCAATAGCAATTGGATTCTGCCCGACTACTTCCGTGTGATGGGCATTCCGCTTCGCTCCGGGCGGGAGTTTAGCGAAACCGACAGAGAAGATAGGCCTCGCGTTGCGATCGTCAATGAAACCTTCGCTCGCCGTCTTTTCGCAGGTCAAAGCGCGCTAGGCCAGCGAGTGCGCCGGCCTGCGTCGGATGGAAATCCTGAACCATGGGCTGAGATCGTTGCGGTAGTGGCCGACAGCCATTACCTGACCTTAGGTGAGGAGATTCGCCCACAGGTTTATTGGCCGTTCGGATCGGGCGTCGGCAACATGACGGTTCATGTCCGTACCGAGAGTGGTGGGAGTGGCTTTGCGCAAGGGCTTCAAGACATCTTGACTGGCGTCGACTCACGAGTCCCCGTGCGCGTGCGTCCACTGAGCTCGGTCATGGCTGTCGCGCTGTTTCCTGCCCAAGCGGCGGCGATGGTGCTGGCTGGCCTCGGCCTGGTGGGGTGGGCACTCACGATAGCCGGACTGTACGGGCTCGTCGCATACACGGTGACGCGACGGATTCCAGAGATCGGGGTGCGCGTGGCGCTGGGAGCCACCCCATCGAGTGTGATGCGTCTGCTGTTGAGGGACGGACTCGCGATTGCCATCGTCGGCGTGGCAGCGGGGCTGATCGTCGCTTCGTTGGCCACACCCTTCCTGAGCATGTTTCTGGCAGGCGTTGCGCCCCGCGATGTGACCAGCTTCAGCGTGGTGGCCGCGGCCTTGATCCTCACAGCGCTCGCGGCAAGCTACGGCCCGGCGCGCCGCGGGATGCGACTGTCGCCGACTGATGCGCTTCGCGCCGAGTGAAGAGAACGACGGAGCCGACAAGCGAATCGTCTATATCCTTCGAAGTGACGCCGATCCAGCGCGGCACTATATCGGAATCACTAATGACGTGCGCGAGCGCCTCGACTGGCACAACGACGGGCCGTGCGGCCATACGGTTCACCATCGCCCATGGTCCGTCGTGGTGTCGATGGAATTCCGGAACGAACGAGGAGCCGCTCGCTTTGAGAAGTATCTGAAATCTGGTTCGGGTCGGGCTTTCACGAAGCGCCACTTCGGAGCTGTAGATAACGACCGGACAAGGCGACAAACCGCAGCCGTTCGTCCAAGACGTGACACTCCTTCCAAGGCATGCCCCCTCCTGCGAAGGGGCAAAGTGTCACCCATATGTCCGGCCCGGAATACCGTGTTACCTATTTCTCAGGAAGGACAAATGACGTGTATCAATAGTGTGCGGAAGGGCCAGTTCTCAGATTAGAACTTGTTCCGACGTTCCTCTTAGAACTTGTCCCAACAGCGGCTTCGACTACTTGGCGCGCGATCCAGCGTCTGTACACAGCGCCGATCTCACACGATCACCGCACTTCGATCGGCTGTCCGAGATTTATATCGACCCCTCGGACGGCCTGCGCGGTCTCGCCTGCGACAACATCCCGGTACGAAGCTTCGATCTCCGGTTCGTTTCCTGTCGAACGGGCGCACTATCCGCACCGTCGGCTAGGCGAGCAGTCGTGCGATCTTGTCGTGCCCGCGCCTCATGGCCCACGCGAGTGGCGTCGCCCATGCCGGATCGTCGGGCAGGCTCTTCGGCGCCCCTCGTCGGAGCAGGAACTTGACCATCTCGAGCTGGCCGTACTTGGCCGCCCAGGCGAGCGGCGTCGAACGCAGGTGTTCGTCACGCGCCGTCAGATCGGCGCCAGACTCGAGCAGTTTCTTCGCCTCCCGCACATCGCCCTTGCGCGCCGCCTCATGGAGCGGGGAGATGCGCAGCCAGTTGTGCGCGACCGTTGACCAGTCTTCCTCCCGGTGTTCCTGCAGCGGCGTGGCTCCGTACGACAGGAGCAACTGCTCCATGCGCTTGTCGGGACGCCATTCCCGCGACACCCACAGCGCGTCACCCGAGCTTTCGACAGGCGGATTCGGAAAGGCGCCGCGCTCGAGGAGGAGGTTCGCGATCTCGTAGTGTCCGTGATAGACCGCCGAGTAGAGCGCCTTGCCCTCGGGCGCGAACTGCTCCTCGGGCAGATTGGGGTCGGCGCCGTGATCGAGAAGCAACTGCACGATGTCCATGCGGCCGACCGCGGCGGCATTTGACAGCGGCGCGCCGGCGCCGAGGTAGTAACCCTCGTGCTCTCCAATCTTGTTTGCCAGCGACCGATCCTGCTGGAGCAATTCGCGCACGCGCTCGATGTCGCCGGTGTGACACGCGGTCGGCAGATCGATGAACGCGCCGCGCGCCTTGAGGTGCGCCATGACGCGTGCGGGAGCCACCGGCCAATTACTTGGCACATCGCGCCAGCCGCGGTAGAAGTAATCGCCGTTCGTCAGGTGAATGGGTCGAGCGCCGTCCATTCTCTGCGCGTTGATATCCGCGGCGCGCCGCAGCAGCTCGTCGATCGCGTCGGGCTGTCGCGTCATCGTGGCCCAGTGGATCGGCTGGTTGGATCGCCTATCGCCTTTGGCGACGAGCTCCGGCTCGGCATCGAGTAGCTCGCGCATCCGGCTCAGATCGTGATCCCGGAGCGCCAACGCGACCGGTTCCCCCTTCAAGGAGGCATTGAACCTCGTTTCCAGGGTGTCCGTCAGCAGCTGTTCCATCTCCGTGTAGCCGCGATCGCGTGCAATCTCGAGAGGATCATCGTCCACCCAGAGATCCAGCGGGTTGCGATCGTGCTCGAGCAGGAAGCGAACGACCTCGATGCGATTCTCGCGCACGGCGAAGTAGAGCGGCTTGCGATAGTCGTAGTGCGACCGCGCCAGCGACGGATCTCTTGCAATCAGCGCTCGTACGGCTTTGAGATGGCCCGACGCACAGGCCTGAATGAGCGCCCACACATCGATGCCGCGTCCGGGCGACCAGATGAGTTTTTGATCGGACTTCAGCTCGGCTGGTTGCAGCATGCGGTTTGCCGGCTGCATGGATTCGACGTGATATACCAGCTTCGGCCAACTCTCGAAACCGTACTCGCGCGCGAGCGCGTGCTGCGCCGCGGCCAGGTTCACCGATGGATCGGCGGCGCTAAGTCTGTCGAGATGTTCCTTGGCTTGCTTCCGGAGTTGCTCGAGCGACGGACGCTCCGGCAGACGACGGCGAGGGGGAACGGACATGACGATCTCCTTTCGGATATCGCCCGCGTCCGCTCGACGGGCTGAAAGAAGATCGCAGATTTTGACGAAGCCTAGGTCAGGTGGGCTCAGCCCTTCCCGCGGACGGGGTGCGTCCTGTCACGCGGGCCAATTGTACGCACGATTCGACGGGCGGGCCAAATGCAGGGGGCTGCTTGGCATCCTGCGCAGTGACAGCGAACCGGACCATCACTTGTGGGCATCGCCAGCGATGTCAACGAAGGGCTCGAGTGGCACAACAACGGACCGTGCGGTCACACCGTGCGCCACCGACCTGGCGCGTACTCGTGACGGTCGAGTTCCCCGACGAGGATAGCGCGCTTCGTTTCGAGCGCAACCTCAAGTCTGGTTCAGGACGAGCCTTTGCCAAGCGGCATTTCGGCGGAGACTCACGCGGCGGATTGACAGCTCGTTGATCGTTTTCGGCGCGCGTCCGGACGTCAGTGCGCGCGTTCTGGTAGTCAGAGATGTGCGCCCTCGTGATGTGGCGGAGCTTCGTCTTGTCGAACACGGCCTCCAGCGGCTTGGAGTTCTCGAGACGGGTGCGGCGGCGTGCGGCTTGACGGACACGAACGGCCGGCCGCTGGTTTCATGCGTCAAAGCTGGGTGGCCGATTTGAGAGCCGCCCGAGTGTTGGTGTTCGGCATCCTCGTGGTTACTGGAAGCCTCGCGCCCTCACGCGGGCGCCCGGTTACCGAGGCGCCAGTCACCTGGCTCATCTTCGTGGACGACCTACACATCAACTTTCGAGACATGGGCTTGGTGAAGAACCTGCTCACGTCAATCGCAACGCACCTGATAAGGGACGGGGACTCGTTTGCCGTGCGCTCCTCGGGACCTTCAGATCTTTCGATCACGCTCAGCAGCAACCGAGCGCTGCTCGATCCGGCAATTCCGAAGGTGTCGTATGGCGGATTCGAGCTGACCGACGGCGTTGGATCCGAAACGAATGACGAGGTGCGGTATCGGGCAAAATTTGCGGGGACTGCGGCAGTTGAAATGCTGAACGCCCTGCCGAGGGAGACAATCGGACGCGCGGCGATGCTCTACATCAGCAACGGTGACTTTGTCATTCCAGCCGATGTGACCGTCGCCGGCCTCCCACGCACGGCACAGCGGTTCGCGATCACCGTCTTCGCCTTGAGTCCGCGAGGCCTCCGGCGCGGACACCAAGTGACCCGTAGTGGTGCTCCCGCCCTGTCGGAGCGTTATCGCGACGACGCCATGCTGAACAGCCTGCGCGCAATCGCTGGACCTACGGGCGGCTTTGCCATCGAAGAGGCAGACTTCGCGGACGCTCTCCAACGCATCGGGCGCGCAATGCGTTAACAGAAACGATTTCCCCTACCAAGATGCGCCGCCAGCACAGTAGCCGACGCTCGTGGCACGGCGCCGGTATGCCGTCGCTCCGATAGTTGCCGGCTCTCGGCCAGCGCGCGCCGCGGGTCAAGGCCGCGCAACCGGCGAGCGAGCGAAGTGAGCGAGCGAAGCCTGGACGCGCCGAAGCGCTGGCCTACTCTGAATTTCGGAGCGACGGCTCCTCACGACCGGACGCGCCACAGGCCGGGTCTTCGTCGCAGATGCAACACTGCTAGAACGACCACCGAGTCGTCTGTCTCCCGGAAGTACACGGCGTACGGGAAGTCGTGGAGCTCGACGGATCTGACGATCGACGACGGGGAACTGCTGCGGCGTTTCCCGAATGCGCGTGAACAGCTGCTGGACGTCCGCCAGAAAGCGCGCACCAAGACCAGGTCGCTCATCGTCGTACCAGCTGGCGGCCTGCTCGAGATCGGCTTCCGCAAGCTGCCGAACGATGACTCGCCGGCCATTCACTAATGCCGGCTGTCCAGCTTCCTGCGTAGTCTTTCCTCGACCAGATCCCAGCTGTCGCCGGACTCAGGATTGGCCTCGAGATCCTTCAGCCGTTGGTCGAGGATTTCGCGGTGCCATTCCGGGATCGGAACCGCCTCGGGACTTGCCGCGATTCGGACCCACAACGACTGCAGATAGTCGATCTTCTCGTCGATCGACAAGTCGTCGAAACCAGGCGGTGGCAGCGGGACAGGTTTTGCTATGTGAGGCACGCGCGATCGAGACGATCCGCGTCCAGTATACCGCGGCGCTTTGTCCCTGCTCCCCTCCTCGACCGCCGCTGGTGACGAAGACGCGGCGACCAGGGGAGCGAGATGCGGGTATCCCGTCCGTCCGATAGCCGTCTCTGTGGCCGCGGCGGCGGAAGCCTGCAAAGCAGAGTCGCACCGCTCTTGAGGCCTCATCCAGCCTACGCGCAGTCCGTCGTCAATTTCAGTTTCTGCATTCCGCCAAATCGATTCGCGGCGCCCCTGCTGCGTACCTTGGTGTCTCGAAAAGCATAGTCGCGTCGAATTCCTGAGGATTCCCGCTGGCGCGCGATATGCCACCAGCGTTCAACATGCAGGCATCGGCCGGCGGTTCGTCTACATCCTGCGCAGCGACGCCGACCCTGAGTGCCAGTACGTCGGAATCAGCAGCAACGTAGAGGAACGACTGCAATCGCACAACCAGGCCCGGACGGCCACACACTCGACCACCGGCCCTGGCGAGTGGTCGTGTCACTGGAGTTCCCGGACGAGGCCGCGGCCGTGCGATTCGAACGTTATCTCAAGTCCGGATCGGGCCGTCGGTTCGCGAAGCGACACTTTGCGTGTGAGATGCCCAAGCGAGCCAAATGATGGCGGACTCGGGACTCTAACCAACGCCCGACACGCAGCCGTTTTCGTCCTCGGCGTCCGGCGTCGGTGCGAGCGTTCTGATAGGCCGCGATGTCCGCGCTGGCGATGTTGCGGAGCTTGGTCTTGCCGAAAAATGCGGCGAGCGGACGCGAGTTCTCGAGCCAGTATGCCGCCATACGCGGCGACACCTGCGCTCGCCGCTGCTGCGCATACGCCGTGAGCGCGGCGACGACGTCCAGTGCCGCCGTATCCCTTGCTGTTCGCGGTCCAAACGGATGCGCGGCTCTCGATTTCTACGATGCGCTCACGCTGCAGGCGTGTGGCCACCCGCTAGTCGGTCGTGTCGAGCGCCTCGCGATAGCAGTGCCCGCGCACGACGACGTCCATCCATTACCGCGCTTCCACAAGGCCACGCGCCGAACCTCTATTCTCTCTATTTTGCGAGCACCACTCTTACGACGAGGACGACGACGGCGATGGCCGACAGTGCGAATGCGCAGATCAGCCACGGGCTGCCGACTAGGGTGATGTGCCATCCGGCGATGAGAGGAATATCCATGACTTCGCTCGCCAAAGCAGAGTGGGGCAGCACAGGCGGAACTCTTCCCCTGAGGGCCCGGCGTCCCAGGGCTGAGATCAGACGGCTGCAACCGGTCGTGTCCACGTCAGCCCCGCCGCGCTGCCTCGATGGTGGCGATGTCGATCTTCTTCATCGGCATCATTGCCTCGAACGCACGCTTTGCCTCACCGCCGCCAGCCGCAAGCGCCTCGGTTAGCGCGCGCGGGGTGATCTGCCATGAGAGGCCCCAGCGGTCCTTGCACCAACCGCACTGGCTCTCCTTGCCGCCATTGCCGACGATCGCGTTCCAGTAGCGGTCCGTCTCTTCCTGATTGTCCGTCGCGATCTGGAAGGAAAAGGCCTCACTGTGCCTGAACTCCGGGCCGCCGTTGAGACCGAGACAGGGAATGCCCAGAACGGTGAACTCCACCGTCAGCACATTGCCTTCCTTGCCGCCCGGGTAGTCGCCAGGCGCCTTGTGAACAGCGGTCACTGCACTATCCGGAAAGGTGGCGGCGTAGAAGCGGGCGGCCTCCTGCGCGTCCTTGTCGAACCAGAGGCAGATCGTGTTCTTTGGCTTCATGTTCGTGTGCTCCTTGTGCTAGATCAGGGCGAACGCCGCGGGCTCCGGTCGAACGCATTGGGCTAATTCGCCGCCCGGGACATCGTGCAACGTGGCAGTTCGCGCAGCTTTCAGTCGTTCTTCAATCGGGTCGTAGGCGGCGAAGCCACCTGCGGGGTAGAGCCACCTCATCACCACACGGAGGCCGGCCCCAGGGATCAACTGTCCGAAGTATGTATACAAATTCGGCACACGACGATAAGCGCAAACCGCGCAAGGTGCTGACACGGCGCACGCGTTAGTGGGCTGACGTTCTCAGGCTGCAGCCACCAGCCAATTGCGATTCTGTCCCATACACCCAGGTGGGATTGGAGGCGCCTTCGTGGGATTCGATCACCGGCCCTGCGGGAGGATCAGCACGAACCCGGTGCGCAGTTGCTCTCAACGCGGTCCAAAATCTGACCAGTTCCGGCGGGTGAAAATCTGACAGATCGGCGAGGGGACGAGCCTGAGTTCGTCGTGACCTCCTGACGAGCCCGGTGGCGGCGGCTCCCGGTTCCGGTTCGCGTGGAGGGTTTGCCAGAGCTCGGTGTGCTGCATGCGGCAGCTGTTGCCGCGGATCGTCACGGAGTGGCAATGGTGGACAAAGCGGTCGATGAGGGCGGCCGCCATCACGTCGTCACCAAAGATCTCGCCCCACTCCTCGAAGCCCTTGTTGGACGTGAGCATGGTGGAAGCGCGCTCGTAGCGGCGCGTCATGAGCTGAAAGAACAGCATGGCGCCGGTGCGGCTGATCGGGAGAAGCCGATTCGTCGACCACGAGCAGCGCCGGATGCGAGCACCGGCCGGCTGTGGTGACGTGACGTTCGCGAATAGCGACGCGGCGCTCACTTCCGCAGTCGCGCCCTAATGTCGACGTACGCGGCGTCGACGAGTTGTGCCAGGGCTGCGGAATCCACTTCACAACCCGGCCGGAGCTTCACGTGACGCCCGCGCTTGCCCGTTCCCTCCAGCAGGCGAGCCGGGTCCTTCAGCAACGCACCAAAGAAGAAGCCGACGTCGACGTGATCGCTGAACGCGTTGACGTAGCCAAACGCTGCGTCGCCGACACAGGCGGTCGGACATCCGTCGTGCATCAGTTCGCGCACGTCGCCGCCACGTTGCCGCATGCGCACGAACCAGGTTTCTGCGAGCGGCCGCAGATCATCGCGTTGCGCGCCCAGCCAGGCATCGATCGCAGGGTCGCGTTTCACCGCCGACGGGAAGCGAAGGATGTCGTTCACAGGTCGTCCTCAATCGCGCCGTGTGTATCCTCACCTGAACTCAGTCAGCCGCAGACCGGGCGGGTGGCTGATGAGGGTGAACCGCGAACCTTGGAAGATCCGCGTCTTACGCGGCCTCACGGACTAACCAGTTGCAGAAATCGTCCAGTGCGGCGAGCCACTTTTTCAACCTGCCGGGGACAAATCGGAGACAATCTGGCAGAGAAACGAGACCGATTCAGGCTTGCGATGCGAGCCGAAGCGGTCGGCCCTGATTGATCCAGCTCACCTCCAGGCCTTTTCGCAGTTCTTCGTCCGTCACGTTCGAGTACCGCTGCGTCTGCTGAATGCTCGCGTGTCCGAGCATCAACTGGATGATGCGAATGTCGACGCCATCGGCCCGGTTGATCTCGTCCGGATCTTCCAGCGCGGAGAGGGGCAGTGATCCGAAATGCTGCTTCAGCACTGCGGCCTGGCTCCGCACGGAGTTGATGCTTCGCAGGCCGGCATCACGCAGCGCTCCAGATACGCATCGAGGAATGCCGCAACGTCATCGAGCTCCGTGCTGATGTTGCTCGATGGGTTCGGTACACGATGCGGGTCTCGACCCGCTTTGATCTCGCCAATGAACAGTCGTTCCCAGTCGCGAGCCTCTTCCATCGACTCGATGGGACGCTGCTTGCCGGGCTCCATCCGTGGAATTGCGTACTCGTTCACCGGCATTCGGTATCGCTTGCCTCGCCACATCACGTCGAACCGCAGGTGCGCGAGGCAGCGCCTGCCGTCTTTGCAGTTTCGTTCCGTACATCTTCGTCTGATGGTCATAAGCCCTCCATGTCCGCTCCTTTGTTGGTTACGAAACTCGTGTCGGTGCGCCGCGGTTGATCCAATCGAGGACGTCTGCGGGATGAAACCTCCTTCCTCTCACGCCGAAGCGCTGTGACGTCAGCAGCCCGCGCAGGTATGCGCGCCGACCGATCTCCTCGTGGCAGCCGATGAATTCGGCAACCTCGAATGCCGTTAACAGTCGATTCGGCAGTGCACCAATCGCCGGCGGCGGTGCGACTGCAAGCTGACTTTCGTCCCGAGCACGCTCCCGATCCGAGTACGCGTGCTTTCTCATGGCGTCCTCCGCGACGTTGTGGCGTCGCACGTCGATGCGACGCCGAACTTGACGTGAAGAGTGACGAGCCGGTGAGGGTGCCGCCGCGAGTGAACGGCCCGGTCTGAGCGCGATGGCGCTCGACTAGGTCTATCCTGGTCGCGCCGGCGGATTTCGTCCGCGCTGGTCGGCTCACGAGGAGCGTCAACGCACAGGAGATGTTTCCGTGCGCGTCGATGTCCCACGTGGCGCTGCGGCGAGGTCTCAAGTGTCGAGGAAATCGCTCGCAGGGCCTTCTGTGTTGATTTCCCGGCCCGCGATGGTGCGCTTCGGTGCGGCTGACGATGTAGTCGAACCGCAATCGAGCGCGAGTCGCGTTGTGTGCCGTGGCCTCGAGTGGCCTCAGGCCGTCTCGGGTTTCCTCAAATCGGCTGCGACGTTATCCGACCGTTCCGGTGAGAGTGCTTCTTGCTGTCGCCCTGGGGCCACGACCTCGAAGCGTGCTCCACGCGATCCTGGACCGTCGTGGAGGGGTGGCGATTGATTGCCACGAGAGAATGAAATGAAAGTACGCTCGTCACCTGCGGTTGTCAAAGGCGGAATGGCACAGACAGTTAAGTACCAACTCGTTCGTCACGTTTAGGGCCGAAATTGCGCCGACTGAAAGGGCGATGCAAGGCGTATGGCATCTACAGCTCGATAGCGGAGCAGATCTAAGCGGGAGGTTCAGCGCCATGAAAGCAAGATGATTGAGAGCAGAACGTCGGACGAGATCGGTCTTCGAGAGCGCCAACCAGACCAGGCGGCTGCCATTCACGGCGCCGTGAACGCAGATTCCATCCTCCGTCTGGTTCGAATTACACGGCTAAGCACCCACGCAACAAGCAATAAGAGGACACCGACAAAGAGCACATTGAACGGAAATCGAAAGATCGCACGAAGTTCGTACTCACTGACCGTACCTTGACTGCAGCGATCAATGCCGCCGGGTCATACAGAACCGGCCAATCGCATCATCGAACTTCCACAGCCTAAGTGCTTGATTTGGCCATCCTCGGTTCTTCACTGTGGAATCGATTCACGTCTAGTAAGCGATTCCGATCGTGGGTTTGATCGTCTCCGGTTGCTCGAGCACGCGAAGCATGTAGTCGGCGACGTCGACGTGTGAAATGAAGAGGCCGCGCCGAAGGTTCTTCCAGTGCGCGATCCGGTAGATTCCTGTCAGGCGTCCCTCGGTCAGCCGTGGTGGTCGCACGACTGTCCAATCCAGATCGCTGTCCCGAAGGATGTCCTCCATCCGCGCGAGGTCGTCGTAGTGTTCGCGAAGCACGGCCTTCGTCAACGGGCCGAGCAACTGTCGCATGAAAGACCCATCAGCTGGGTCGTGCCTCCTTTCTCGCTGATCGCGCCAAGTGTGGACGGCAGAGTGGCGAGCGCCTTCATCCGCACGCGGAAGCCTGGGCGAAAATCGTGCTGCGAACCGACGTGCTGCCCATATAGCGCACGGGCCCTCGGCGCGGGATGCTGACGGCATCCGAGCTGACGCCAGGCTTGTGGTAAGCTCACGCGCTCCGACGCGTCCTGCCCGGAGCTACCTCGGTTCCGGAGGTCGATATTTCCAGGCGAGGGACTGGTGCCTCTTCCGGTCGCCCAGGTCCCGAAAGAACTTCACGTCCGCGGTTCCGTCACGCAAAAGGGGGAGGAGAGCATGAAGCACGCACGCGCCTTGCTGCTGGGGGGCTTGTGCCTTGTCGCGACCGGTGTAGTCAAAGGCCAGGCGCCGCAGACCACAGTTCACGGCACCCGAACGACCGCAACCTTCATCGGTACTGCCGCAATCACAGGCACCGCTCCGCGCGCTGACGATGGATATCTCGGCGTCAGAGAGGAACCGCAAATCGACGCGGCGTTCTCGAAGCCGCAGATTTCTGGCGCGATGAGCCCGGCGCGGGTGCCGGCGGATCACGTCCCCACGCCGGAGGGCACCGCGATCGCCGCGGAAACGATTTTCGGCTTCAGAGGGATCACGCACTTCGATCAGCGTTTTGCGCCGACCCTCTTGCCGACGGGTATCAATCTCTCGGCCACGCCGCCCGATCAGGGGCTCGCGGTCGGCAACAACTTCGTCGTCGAGGCGGTGAACAATGCGGTCGCCGTTTACAACGCGACGACGCGGGCGCGGCTGAACCTGTCTGCATTGAGCCGCTTCTTCGGCCTCGCCCCCGACCTCGATCTGGCCACCGGCGCGAGCGGACCATTCCTTAGTGATCCGCGCGTCTACTATGACTGGCCGAGCGGCCGCTTCTTTCTCACCGAGCTGACGCTCGGGGTGGTGCCGACGACAGGCGCGTTCGACGGCACGTCGGCGCTGCTCATCGCCGTGAGTCAGACGAACAATCCGACCGGTCTTTGGAACGTGTTCAAGATCAACACGACGAACGACGGCATCGCGATCTTCGGGACGTGTCCCTGCTTTGGCGATCAGCCGCTCATCGGCGCGGACGCGAACGCGTTCTACGTGACGACGAACGCTTTCTCGTTGGCGACGTTCAGATTCCGCGGCGCGCAGGTCTACGCGATTCCGAAGGCGATGTTGATGAGCGGCGGCGCAATCACCGCGCGCCGGTTCGCGCCGATACTGCAGTCGGACGATACCGTGGCGTTCACGATTCAGCCGGCTACGGTGCCTCCCGGCGGCACGTTTGCCGAAAATACGGAGCTCTTCATGAGCTCTCTCGATCCGACCAACACGCTCGACAACCGGTTGACGGTGTGGGCGCTGACCGGCACGGATAATCTTGCGACCGCGGTTCTCACCAGAGCGACGGTCGCGACGCAGGTGTATGGCTTCGGCCCATCGATGCAACAGCGGCCAGGGCCGGCGCCGCTCCTCGATCTGCTCGCGAACGGACCGAGCATTTTCCGCGACGGCTCGCTGTTCAAGAACCATCCGGAGCTGATTGAGTCGAACGACGACAGACTGCAGCAGGTCGTCTACGCGGCGGGCCGGCTCTGGACGAGCCTGAGCACCGTCGTGAAGACGAAGAACGGGCCGGTTCGCGTCGGCGCTGCCTGGTTCATCGTCCAGCCGACGGTCAGCGGAGCCGCGGTGTCTGGAACGGTCGTTAATCAGGGCTACCTCACCCTGAACAACGACAACGTAGTGTTCCCGTCCGTTGGAGTGAACGCGGCCGGCAGGGGGGTGATCGGCGTGAGCGTGATCGGCCCGGACCTGTTCCCGAGCGCGGCGTATGCGCGGGTTGACGCGAGCGGCGCGGGTCCCTTGTTCATCTCGCGTGCGGGCGCTGTTCCGCTCGACGACTTCAGCGGGTACGCGCCGTTCGGGTTCCGCGCCGCGCGATGGGGCGACTACTCGGCCGCAGTTGCGGACGAGAATGGAGATGTCTGGGTCGCGAACGAGTACGTGCCAAACGTCGCCCGTACCGTTCTGACAAACTGGGCAACGTTCGTGGCGCGGGTACACCCGTAAGGCTTACGATGCGGCGGCGGCGCGAAAGGCCCTGCGAGGTCGATTGCGTTCCGCCGCGCGCCTCCGCGCGCACTATGGTGCGGCGTCACAAAGGACGCCGCAGATATGACGCGCGAACGTTGCCGAGCGCGGACTTCTCAGGCGATCTGCGGCGCCATCACGAGGCTCTTCATGTACGCGAGCGCCCGTGTGTTCGCCAGATCGATCTCGTCGAGCCCCGCAATCCGGTGGTCCTTCACACACGGCAAGCAGTACTCGGAGACGAGATAGCCGTGGTACCCTGTCTGTTGCAGCTCCTTCAGGAACTGCTTGTAGTTGATGGGACCGCCGACCGAAGGCGCCGGCTCCTGGACGATCTCGCCCGCCGCGGTCTCCAAAAAATTCCATGCGCCGAAATGTGTGAGCAGGATGCGATCGCCACACGCGCGGACGGCTTCGCGCATGTACCCGTCGCTCTGCCGTTCGTGGAACAGCGGCGCATCCAGGCAGAGACCGACGTTGGCGCGATCCACCGCGCGCAAGATCGCCAGCGTGTCTTCGTAGCCGGGCCGCAGCACCGGCGCGTGATTCTGCAGCGCGAGCTTGATTCCGCGCTCGGCCGCGTAGTCCGCCGCTTCGCGCAATCCCGACACGACGCGGCGCCATCGCCGAAGGTCGGCGGGATACAGAGACTTGTAGTAGTTCCCCCGTTCATACGGTGCATAGAAGGCTGTCTCGTCTTCATCGTTGACGACGCCTGGCCAGGCGGCGAACACCTTGACGATGCCGACCTCGAGATCCGAGGCGAGGTCGATGACGAGGCGCATCATCGCCAGGTTGTTCTCGCGCTCCTCCATGAGTGGGCTGGCGAAGTTCGACATGCTTTCCACGGCGCAGAGCTCGACGTGCTCGGCAGCCGCGCCAGTGCGGATCGCCCGCCGGTCCTGCGGCGTCAAGTCGAGCGGCGAGGCGACGGGACGCTTCGCTTCGACGGAGATGCCGCCGAACCCCAGCTCCCGCGCTTTCCGGAGTTGCTCGAGGAGCGTGAGAGCCGGTCCGTCATAGAACTGGCCCGAATAAGTGACGGTTAAGAAAGCGAACTTCAACGACGCCCTCCCGCGACAGTGACCGGTCCGTCCGGCCGATGAATTATAGCCGGGTGCCCGCACACTCACCTCGTCAGTCGTTCGAAATCGGAACCAGCGATCTGTTCAGCAGGCCGAGTACCACCGATCGCGGCGCGACACAGGCCTATGCCGGGCATGGTCCCATCCATCCACTGCCGGCACTCGATGGAAGTGATCGACGATCTGCTGCGTGATGACGAGCGAATCCGCGGCGTCATTCACTGGGATTCAGTCATTCGCTGGTGCTGGACGCCGAATGCGCACGCCTATTCACTCGGGAAGACAGGCAAGCGCCTCGATGCCCTCTGCAAGCCCCGGTTGTGGCCAGCTGATATCCAAGGCCTTCCAGCTCCGTCCTGCATCGTCTGATCGGAAGAGGCCGCGGTTGTTGGCAGCGTAGATGACGCCTGATTCGCTGGGATGAGTGGCGAAGCGGCTTGCCGTAGTGCCCTTCGCTTCCGGCAGTCCGCGCATCGCCTGCTCCCATCGCTCCAGCCCGGCTCTCCGATACACGTAGGCCTCGGCCCACTGCGCTCGATACGCCGTCCCCGGGCCGCCCGTAGCAGACACGACCACCGTATCGGGATCCGCCGGATCCACGGCAACGGCTACGAGGTAGCCGTGTCGCAACCCATTCTCGGGCGATCTCCAGGATTCCCCGGCATCGCTGCTTTCAAAGTACCCGTCGCCAGCGGCCGAGTAGATGCGGCCGGGTGCAAGCGGGTGCGTTGCCGCCGTGTGCGTGTCGTACGGACCTCCGCGGACGCGATCGTGCCAGGTTCGTCCGCAGTCGAACGTGCGCACGAGAGCGCCGGCCTCGATCGCGACGAATACGCGGTCAGCGACGGTTACATCGGCTTCGATCCACCGAACGTGATGCGTGCCTGGTCGTGGGGGAAAACTCCAGGTGACGGCTGAAGGCAGCGCGCGCAGGCCGGCGAGGTCTACCCAGCTCTGCCCGCCGGTCTCGGAGCGATACACCGCGCTTGGTTCGGTGCCGGCATATACAGTCCCGAATGCGTCAGCCGCATCGGCATAACCCACGGCCACAGCCGTGATCGTGGGGTGGTCGATGCCCGGTCCGACAGCTTCCCAGTTCCGGCCGCTGTCGCCGCTTCGGAACAAACCGGCCCCCGCAGTTCCGCAGTACGCTCGCGCCGAGTCGCGCGGGTCAACCGCCACACATTCGGACGACCGTCCGCGCAGGTGTTCGTCGACCGCCCATCTGGACCTCTGCCGGGCAATCAGCACGGCCGCTCGCGTTGCGATCAGGATGCTGACCATGCTCAATTATCTATCGTCGAAGAACGGCGTCATAAGCCTAGGAAAGCTCGTCCGCGCCAGCCGAGTGGAGGGATGCTCTGGGATCGCCGACGGCACGGGGTTCGCTTCTCTCGATCCAAGAGTGCAGCTCGAGCGCCTCGAGCATGCTGAGGAGGACACCGTGCGAACTCTACTCTGCGCAGCGCTCATGGCTCTGGTCGGTATCGGCGCGCCAGCGATCGCTCAGGGGACAATCAAGAAATCGAAAACGAAGATTTCTGTCGATGAAGGGAAGAAGGTCGCGGTCACCGGGTGCGTCACGCGAACGCCCGAAGGAGAGTTCTCGCTGACGCACGCCGCCGGAAAGGACGGCGCACTCGGCTCGTACATCCTGATCGCCAAGGACGACCAACGGAAGGAGCTCGAGAAGCACGTCGGCCATCGCGTCGAAGTTCAAGGCAAGGCGGCGGACCAGGGGGACGGCAAACTCACGGTAAAGAACGAGTCGAAAGTGCGTACCACAGAGGGCGACACGAAGAAACGCGAGAGCACGACCAAGGTCGAAGGAGATCTGAACGGATTGCCGTTTCTAGGCGTCAAGTCAGTGCGGATGCTCGCGGCGGCGTGTCCATAGGTTCTGTGGCCGCACCAGTCCCACGTCCTTCCACCGGTCCTGGACCACCGCGTACTCGGCGGAGAGGACGGGGCCTTGAAGAAGACCTGACGAGTCGGTGAGCTGACGTTGGACAATGCGCCGCATGACGCGACCCGACGATGCCTCACGCGATGCGTCGTAACGGGGGATTTTGCGCAAACCTGCACAGCCCCGGAATTACCGCGCCCGCGCATTGAACGGCGCCACAGCGAGT
Organism: Acidobacteriota bacterium; assembly: GCA_003222675.1. Lineage (GTDB taxonomy): Bacteria > Acidobacteriota > Vicinamibacteria > Vicinamibacterales > 2-12-FULL-66-21 > QHWT01. Next base: position 104,379 of record QHWT01000055.1, read on the forward strand.
TCGTCCGGACTCATGGTCTCGGCGAGTTGACCACGGGCAATAATTTACAGAACCGGCCAATCGCGCTATCGAACTTCCACAGGACGCGCGATTCGCGGCGGTCCGTGACTTTGGCGGGATCACGCAGACGAAGAAAATCCACCGCGAGATTCGGTCGTTTACGTGGCTTCGGGCCGTGCGGCAGGACCTGAAGTACTCGTTCCGGCGATTAATCAAGGATCCTGTGTTCACGTTGATCGCTGTCGCGACGCTCGGGCTGGGCATTGGCGCCAACACGGCCGTTTTTTCAATCGTGAACGGCGTCCTGCTGAATCCGCTCCCGTATCCGGAGCCGGATCGCCTCGTCGCTGTCTACTCGCGGACGGCCGATACACTGAAGGGCTCATCTTCCTATCCCAACTTCCTCGACTGGGTACGCAACAACCAGTCGTTCTGCGATCTTGCCGCGTTCCGGCCAGACGATCTCAATCTGATAGGGCTGGGGCAGCCTGAGCGCGTACGTGCGGAGATGGTCTCCGCCAGTTTTTTCCGGTTGCTTGGGGTGCAGCCGATTGTTGGCCGCACCTTCTCTGACGCTGACGATCAGCTGGGTGTGACGCCGGTGGTGCTGATCAGTGAGAGCTTCTGGCAAGGAGGTTCGGCTCTTCAGCGACCGCGCTGGGTCAGACGCTGACGCTCAGCGGGACCGCCTACGTCATCATCGGCGTGATCCCCGCCACGTTTCAGTTCGATGCCAGGAACTTTCAGCACAGCGATGTATATGCGCCAATCGGCTCCTGGAATGCGCCCGAGTTTCGCAATCGCAAGGTGTCGATGGCGATGGACGTCGTCGGTCGCCTAAAGCCACGCGTCAGTCTGGAACAAGCAGACAGCGATTTGCAGGCGCTTGCACGCGGCCTGGCCGACGCCTATCCCGAGGCGAATAACGGGACAGGTGTCACGCTGGTTCCACTCAAGTCGGACCTGGTTGGCCCTGTCAAATCACTGCTGCTCTTACTGGTCGGGGCAGTGCTATTTGTGCTCCTGATCGCCGGTGTCAATGTCGCGAACCTCTTGCTCGCGCGCTCGAACCGCCGCGCAGCCGAAGTCGCGATTCGGACTGCGCTGGGGGCGAGCCGGAGCCGCATTGTCCGGCAATTTCTGACCGAAAGTGCGGTGTTGGCGCTGGCAGGCGGCGTCCTTGGCAGCCTTACCGCCTTTTGGGGAACCGAGGCGTCGCTCGCGCTGCTGCCGGCGATCTGGCTGCCTCGCGCTGAGGAGATCCGAGTTGACGAACGCGTGCTGTTCGTCACGACCCTCGCGTCCGTGGTCATCGGAGTTCTGTTCGGGTTGGTTCCAGCACTCAAAGCTTCGCGCCTCGATCTGAGAGCACGGGAGCCGCGTTCCGGTGGCATCCCCCATCGGACCCAAGGCATTTTCGTGGTCGTTGAAATCGCGCTCGCCCTGGTGCTGTTGGTTGGAGCGGGATTGATGACTCGCAGCCTGGCCACGGCCCTGCGCATGGATCCAGGATTCAACTCCGATCAGCTCCTGGTGGCACGAGTATCGTCTCCCGTCTCAAACGCCAGTCCGGACCAGGTTCGCGCAGTGTGGCGGCAGATGAACCAGAGGTTCGAGACCACACCAGGCATTCAGGGCGCTTCACTCAGTGCGGGTGCCGTGCCGATGACAGGCGCCTACAGTGCCCTGCCCTTCTGGCCGGAGGGCGAAGTAAAGCCATCGAGACCAGCGGAGATGAACTGGGCGCTTTCTTATTTCGTCGAGGCGAGCTATCTGAAGGTGATGGGAATTCCACTGGAGCGGGGGCGCTTTCTTGGATCACAAGATAACGAGCATTCGTCGCCAGTGGTGGTGATCGACAGCCAGTTCGCCAGGCGACATTTTGGTGATCGAGATCCTGTTGGACATCGTATCAACGTTGACATCCTGAACATCAGCCCAGAAATCGTCGGCGTTGTTGGACACGTGAAACAGTGGGGCCTCGACGAGAGTGTGGCGTCACCGTATCGCGAGCAATGTTATCTCTCGGTCTACCAGATCCCGGATCATTTCTTACCTCTCGCGGTCAGAGACATTGCCCTGGTGTTCAGGACGACTGATGCTCCGCTTGCGCAGGTTGGGCCGATTCGCCGGGTGCTGCAAGAGATCAACGGCCAATACGTCATGTATGGTGAGCAAGCCATGGAAGGAGCCATTTCGGCCGGGTTGGCCAGACGCCGCTTTACGATGATCGTGCTCGGAGTGTTTGCCGCCCTTGCGCTGCTCATGGCCTGCGTCGGCATCTATGGCGTTATCTCGCATCTCGTTGGGGAGCGAACGCATGAAATCGCCATCCGTATGGCGCTCGGGGCCGAGCGGTGGGAGGTCTTGCGGATGGTGCTTCGGGATGGCGCGAAAATGGCACTGGCAGGTCTCGCCATGGGCCTCGGGGCCGCCCTGGGGCTCACGCGCCTTATCGCGAGCATGCTGTTCGGCGTCAGCACGCACGATCCAGTCACAATTGCTGGAGTTGTGAGCCTGCTGATGTTTGTCGCGTTCGCGGCGTGCTACCTCCCCGCGCGGCGTGCAACTCGCGTCGATCCGATGATTGCGCTCAGAAACGATTGACTCAACGCATCTACCGGTGAGCTAGTCGGAGGGGTGACGTCTTTTAATGATCGTCTGGCGACACCCGATGCTCGACGAGCGAGCGTGGCAATTCTCCCTTCAACAGCGATCGACAGGGACGTAAAAGGACAAGCCTCGCACGTGCTCGTTGATTTTCAGGCGGTGCTGCAATGCCGGGAACGCGCGCTGCTCGCAGTCCATCCGCTCGCACGCCCGGCAGGTCACGCCTACAGGGACGATCGCCTCGCGCGTATGGAGGTTCATGCCCTCCGCGTAAATCATCCTGGCGGCATGCCGCACCTCGCACCCGAGCCCCAGGGCGAACTCGGTCCGCGGCGCGTGATACCCGCCGCGCGCTTTCCGGACCGTGCGCGCCACCCAGAAGTGCCGCGTCCCGTCAGGCATCTCGGACAACTGCGTCCGAATCTCGCCCGGCGTGAGGAACGCCGCGAACACCACCCAGCGAGGGCACGCCCCGCTGTAGCGGGCGAAGCGCAGCCCCGACGCGCTGAACCGCTTCGAGATGTTGCCGGCGATATCGACGCGCACCATGTGAAACGGCACGCCTTCGTGCCCCGGTTTCCGGAGCGTGGTCAGCCGATGACACGTCTGCTCGAACTTGACCCGGAAGCGGTGTCCCAGCAGTTCCAGGTCGTATCGCTCCGCCTGCGCGGCCGCGAGGAACGCGTCGTACGGCATGAGCACCGCTGCCGCGAAGTAATTGGCGAGCGCCACGCGGCAGAGCGCGCGCGATTCGTCGCTCGTCAGCAGCGGATCCGCTGCGATGCCGTCGATCGCGTCGGACTGGGTGAGCAGGCCGATCTGGTAGGCGAGCTGAAAGTTGCGGCTGCCCCGCCGCAGCACCTCCGACAGCGTGAGCTCGCGTCGAGCGGGATCGTAGCGGCGGGTCGCGCCACCCATCGCATCCGCCTGGTCCAACTTCACCCTGACGCCGCAATGCGACTCCAGATACCGCGTGAGCTGCTCGGCCATGTCGCCGGTGTCGAGCCGGCCGTCGCGCGAGACGCGCGCCGATCCTTCCTCGAGGACGGGAAAGAAGTTCGCGTGGTGCTGAATCAGATCGCTGACCTCCTCGGTCGGCAGGCGGAGCGTCTCCTCGGACGCCAGGTCCTGTCCGTCGGAGAGGCGCGCCGCCAGGCTGTCTCTCGATCGCGCCGCGCTGCGATACGCATCGAACAGCCTGACGATGGCCCGTGACAGCACCGGAGATGTCGCGACCAGGTCCCGCACCTCCTGAGTGGTCACGTCGTCTTCATCGAACAGCGGATCGGCAAATACCTCGATCAGCTCCCCGGTCCGGCGGATGTCAGCGTCGGTCGAAAACGTCTTCAGATCGATCTGAAGGATGTCGGAGAGCTTGATCAGCAGCATCGCAGGCAGCGGCCGGCGATTCTGCTCGATCAAGTTGAGATAGCTCGGCGAGATTCCCAGCTGCAACGCGAGCTGCGCCTGCGTGATACGCCCCCGCTGCCGCAGCGCACGCACCCGCCCTCCCAGAGCCGCGATTTGCGACATCGATCCCCCGCCCTGCCGAGAGCAAGAGCTGAGCCGTTTTGACAACGTTGACGGGTTGACAGCCGGAGGTCGACAACCGTGCGCCGCTTTTACGCCATAAATCCCCTGATTTCGGCCCGTTCGGCCCGCAGGATGCTGACCCGCTGTCAAAGAGGTCGAGAGTGGTCCGAAATGGAAGCGGTCAGCCATTATTCGGAAACCGCGTGGACGATCGAAGGACACTCCACGAGTTCCTCACGCTTGCCGCAAACAACCTGCTCCAGAGAGGAAGGGATCATGCCCGCTGAATCCGTCGCGGAAACCATCATGTATGAGACCGATCGCTGGGCCGGCATCACGCGCCCGTATGGCGAAGCGGAGGTCGAGCGGCTGCGAGGGTCGCTGCGGATCCAATACACCCTCGCGGAGCGCGGTGCCCGGCGATTGTGGGACCTGCTGCACACGGAAGACTACGTCAATGCTTTAGGCGCACTCACCGGCAGCCAGGCCGTCCAGATGGTCCGCGCCGGACTGAAGGCGATCTATCTCTCGGGATGGCAGGTGGCCGCAGACGCGAACACCGCGGGCCATACGTATCCGGACCAGAGCCTCTACCCGGCCGACAGTGTGCCCACCGTCGTGCGGCGCATCAATCGGGCGCTGCAGCGCGCAGATCAGATCGAATGCGCCGAAGGACGGGCCGGCCGCGACTGGTTCGTGCCGATCATCGCGGACGCGGAGGCCGGGTTCGGCGGCCCGCTGAACGCGTTCGAGCTGATGAAGAGCATGATTGAGGCGGGCGCGGCGGGCGTCCACTTCGAGGACCAGCTCGCCTCGGAAAAAAAATGCGGGCATCTCGGCGGCAAGGTGCTCGTGCCCACTGGCCAGTTCATCCGCACACTGGTCGCCGCACGCCTGGCCGCAGATGTCATGGAAGTGCCGACGATCGTCATCGCGCGCACCGATGCGGACAGCGCCAAGCTCCTGACGTCCGACGTCGATCCACGCGACCATCCGTTCATCGTGTGTCCGGAGCGCACACCGGAGGGCTTCCATCGCCTCAGGTGCGGAATCGAATGCGCTATTGCGCGCGCCGTGGCTTATGCGCCGTACGCGGACATGCTGTGGTGCGAGACGTCGACGCCGGACCTCGACGAGGCGAAGAGGTTCGCCGAAGGCGTGCATCGCGAATTCCCGGACAAGCTGCTGGCCTACAACTGTTCGCCGTCATTCAACTGGCGGAGGTTCCTGGATCCATCGACGATCGCGACGTTCCAGCGCGAGCTTGGCGCCATGGGCTACCGATTCCAGTTCGTCACGCTCGCCGGCTTCCACGCGCTGAACTACGGCATGTTCGATCTCGCCCGGGGATATCGCGAGCGCGGCATGGCGGCGTACTCGGAGCTGCAGGAGCAGGAGTTCGCAGCGGAAACCGTCGGCTACACCGCCACCCGGCATCAGCGCGAAGTCGGCACCGGCTACTTCGATCGCGTCACCGACGTGATCGCGGGCGGCGCGGCGTCGACGAAGGCGTTAGAGGGGTCAACGGAAGCCGCCCAGTTCTGAAAGCGCCGTCCAGTGCCGAGTTATTGCGATCAATCCACAGAAGCGCCGTCGCACGTCTCAGAGACTTGGGTTCGACCTGACCGATGAAAGGTCAGCCCGCGATGCGAAAGGACGGTCTGAAGACGAGCCAGGGTTCGCCGTACCCCGCGCTTCACCGTCTCGAGATGCGGGGCGAGGTGAGATCGGAGATGACCGCTTCCGAGAACAAGCGGCGGGCGTGTCTACATCAGTCGGGGAGTTTCCGAATGCGGGCATGGTCCCCGTGACCACCGGCTATTTCGAGACACTCAGGATTCCGCTGGTCAAAGGCCGGTATTTCAACCGGTCGGACACGCCCGACTCGTTGCCCGTCGCCATCGTCAACAGCAGCGTCGCCAGGAAGTACTGGCTAAATCAGGACCCAGGGTCGAAAGTTGTCCAGACTGGTGAGCCAGCCTTCCCTCACGCTGGCGCGTGAGCGAAGGCTGGGCAGGCGAGCAGGCGTGTGTGCCTCGCCCGACTAGCCTCTCGCGAACATCCAGTGCGCAGAGGCTGTCTCGCCGGAGCTCGCGGAGCGAGCGAAGGCGGACCTCCTATTGTTCGTCGAGCTTTCTGCCTGCTCTCTAAGCCACTCGGTACGCCCATTCTGCGTACTCCACGCTGCCCAAACGACGGGTCATGGAGAATCCTTCGCGATTGGCGCTGGCGCGAAACATGCGACGCGTTTCAGCCACGCGCGGCATCGGACGTCGGTTCGTTTATATCCTCCGCAGTGAAAGCGAGCCCGAGCGACATTACGTCGGCGTGGCGAGCGACGTTGACGAGAGGCTCGAGTGGCATAACGCCGGTCCCTTGGGCCACGCGACTCGCTATCGGCCGTGGCGAGTCGTCGTTTCGATGGAGCTTCCTGACGAGCAGGCGGTGAGACACTTCGAGGGCTATCTCAAATCCGGTTCGGGACGTGCGTTCGCAAAGCGGCACTTTGGAGTGGTCATCGGTTCGTCGACTATTTGTATGGTGGGGGACTGAGAAGGAGGTTCGACGATGGCCACGAGGCCTGGCGGCTCACCAGACGATGCTGATCGTGAAGCCCGCATCACCGACATCAAGGACACTCTTCAGCAGATGGCCGGCGGCCGCATGGTCGACTGGGAAT